>NZ_CP060036.1:315000-790000 GCF_015074805.1 Sphingobium fuliginis
CGCGGAGCAGCTCAGAACTTTCTCTAGGGATGAAGAGTAGCGGTTTTGCTGGCTTGCCAGCAATTATGAGGACGCTCGTTGAGCGATCCTCTCTTTGACATTGTGAATGGGTTTTTTAATCGATGCCGTGGCGACATGGTTCGGTTTTGCGGTTTTCGGACCAAGAGGCTGAGCGGTGTCGTACACAAATGATTATCTGGCTGAGTTAAATCACCACACCGAATACAAGCTGATGCGGCGCTATCTCCAGTGCTGTCATTGGTGGTGTGGACTCTCAAGCGTGAGGTAAGGGCATCTGGTGAATGCCTTGGCATGTACAGGCGATGAAGGACGTGGCACGCTGCGATAAGCGTGGGGGAGCTGTGAGCAAGCTTTGATCCCGCGATTTCCGAATGGGACAACCCACCTTCACCATTTAAGGCTGCACCCGAGCGATCGGGCACAGCGTTAAATGGGAAAGGTATCACTAAGCTGAATAAAATAGGCTTTGGTGAAGCGAACCCGGAGAACTGAAACATCTCAGTACCCGGAGGAAAAGACATCAACCGAGATTCCGTTAGTAGTGGCGAGCGAACGCGGACCAGGCCAGCGCCTGGTGCTTAATTAGCAGAAGCTTCTGGAAAGTAGCGCCATAGCGGGTGACAGCCCCGTATGCGAAAATGAAACATCAGGACTTGAGTAGGGCGGAGCACGTGAAACTCTGTCTGAACATGGGGGGACCACCCTCCAAGCCTAAATACTCGTACATGACCGATAGCGAACCAGTACCGTGAGGGAAAGGTGAAAAGCACCCCGATGAGGGGAGTGAAACAGTACCTGAAACCGGATGCCTACAAGCAGTGGGAGGGTCCTTGAGACCTGACCGCGTACCTCTTGCATAATGGGTCTGTGACTTAGTGTATCGAGCAAGCTTAAGCCGTTAGGTGTAGGCGCAGCGAAAGCGAGTCTGAACAGGGCGTTTGAGTTCGATGCATTAGACCCGAAACCCGGCGATCTAGGCATGACCAGGCTGAAGGTGCGGTAACACGCACTGGAGGGCCGAACCGTTTAATGTTGAAAAATTATCGGATGAGTTGTGTTTAGGGGTGAAAGGCCAATCAAGCCGGGAAATAGCTGGTTCTCCGCGAAATCTATTGAGGTAGAGCGTCGGATGATTGCCGTTGGGGGTAGAGCACTGGATGGTTGCGGGGGTCGCGAGATCTACCAATACTAACCAAACTCCGAATACCAACGAGTCTAGTCCGGCAGACAGACGGCGGGTGCTAAGGTCCGTCGTCAAAAGGGAAACAGCCCTAACCTACAGCTAAGGTCCCCAAGTCACGTCTAAGTGGGAAAGCATGTGGGATTTCCAAAACAACCAGGAGGTTGGCTTAGAAGCAGCCATCCTTTAAAGAAAGCGTAACAGCTCACTGGTCTAAACAAGAGATCCTGCGGCGAAGATGTAACGGGGCTCAAGACGTGCACCGAAGCTTAGGGTTCAGTCTTTTGACTGAGCGGTAGCGGAGCGTTCCGTAGGCCGTTGAAGCGGGAGGGTAACCGACCGTGGAGGTATCGGAAGTGCGAATGCAGACATGAGTAGCGATTAACAGTGTGAGATGCACTGTCGCCGAAATTCCAAGGGTTCCTGCTTAAAGCTAATCTGAGCAGGGTAAGCCGGCCCCTAAGACGAGCCCGAAGGGGGTAGTCGATGGGAACCACGTTAATATTCGTGGGCCTGGTGGTGTGTGACGGATGGCGTAACTTGTTCGGCCTTATTGGATTGGTCCGGGCAGGGAAGTTGTCCCAGGAAATAGCCCCACCGTATAGACCGTACCCTAAACCGACACAGGTGGAATGGTAGAGTATACCAAGGCGTTTGAGAGAAGTATCCTGAAGGAACTCGGCAAATTGCCTCCGTACCTTCGGAAGAAGGAGGCCCCACATATGCGCAAGCACTTGTGGGGGGCACAGGCCAGGGGGTAGCGACTGTTTAGCAAAAACACAGGGCTCTGCTAAGTCGGCTTCAAGACGACGTATAGGGCCTGACGCCTGCCCGGTGCCTGAAGGTTAAGAGGAGGAGTGCAAGCTCTGAATTGAAGCCCAGGTAAACGGCGGCCGTAACTATAACGGTCCTAAGGTAGCGAAATTCCTTGTCGGGTAAGTTCCGACCTGCACGAATGGCGTAACGACTTCCCCACTGTCTCCAGGATATGCTCAGCGAAATTGAATTCTCCGTGAAGATGCGGAGTACCCGCGGTTAGACGGAAAGACCCCGTGCACCTTTACTGCAGCTTCAGAGTGGCATTAGGAAAGAACTGTGTAGCATAGGTGGGAGGCTTTGAAGCCGGGACGCCAGTTCCGGTGGAGCCATAGGTGAAATACCACCCTGTTGTTTTCTGATGTCTAACCTCGCACCGTTATCCGGTGCAGGGACCCTCTGTGGCGGGTAGTTTGACTGGGGCGGTCGCCTCCTAAAGAGTAACGGAGGCGCGCGATGGTGGGCTCAGGACGGTTGGAAACCGTCTGTTAGAGTGCAATGGCATAAGCCCGCCTGACTGCGAGACTGACAAGTCGAGCAGAGACGAAAGTCGGTCATAGTGATCCGGTGGTCCCTCGTGGAAGGGCCATCGCTCAACGGATAAAAGGTACGCCGGGGATAACAGGCTGATGATTCCCAAGAGCTCATATCGACGGAATCGTTTGGCACCTCGATGTCGGCTCATCACATCCTGGGGCTGGAGCAGGTCCCAAGGGTTTGGCTGTTCGCCAATTAAAGTGGTACGTGAGCTGGGTTCAGAACGTCGCGAGACAGTTTGGTCCCTATCTGCCGTGGGCGTCGAAATTTGAGAGGAGTTGACCCTAGTACGAGAGGACCGGGTTGAACATGCCTCTGGTGTACCTGTCGTCCTGCCAAGGGCGCAGCAGGGTAGCTATGCATGGACGGGATAACCGCTGAAAGCATCTAAGCGGGAAGCCTCCCTCAAGATAAGATTTCTTCGAGCGGTCGTAGACCACGACCTTGATAGGCCGGATGTAGAAGTGTGGTAACATATGGAGCTAACCGGTCCTAATTGCTCTGATCGCGCCTGAGAGTCCCACCATCAATGACAACACTGGATAAAACCAGCGTCTGCCATCGAGCGTGGTGATCAACCTCATGCCAGATAAACAAACCAACTCATTTGATGACGCGTTTCTCAACCGAAACGCACAAGTGCACGGCACCGATTAAAACCCGAAGCGCAAGCTCTATTGCTTGGTGACCATAGCGTCTGTGACCCACCCGA
Source organism: Sphingobium fuliginis (assembly GCF_015074805.1). Lineage (NCBI taxonomy): Bacteria > Pseudomonadati > Pseudomonadota > Alphaproteobacteria > Sphingomonadales > Sphingobiaceae > Sphingobium > Sphingobium fuliginis. Next base: position 318,267 of record NZ_CP060036.1, read on the forward strand.
TCCCTTCCCGAACTCGGACGTGAAACCAGTCTGCGCCGATGGTACTGTGGCTCAAGCCCCGGAAGAGTAGGGCGTCGCCAGGCATTATAGCTCGCGCTTCACATTAACCCATTCGCAATCTCCTGCGCCTAGGCGCAATGCCCCCCCAAGCGCAGCCCCTCAGGCGCTGGCAACCGGCAAACCACCAGCCCAAATCATACCTCAAACCCACCCTCCAAACCTGGTAGATTTCCTGGAAGGAACCGATTGAGAATCAATGGCCGTCAGAGCTGTTCCGGGATAGCAAGAACACCACATAGCCTTTGAATTGCGGATGACGCGATAGCATAGGCGGTGCCTGCCATGCTCCGCCCTCGATCAATGCCACGCGGAAGGGAATGGGGAAGCTTTCCATCCGGCGAAAATAATCCTCATAGCCGGGGATGGTGGTGCGACCCTGGTAGGTTTGGACCACAACCTCATCGATCAGGCCGGCGAGTCTTGCCAGGGCCTGCGGGTCGCCATGGGCGCTCCAGTCCATCAGGCCGGTGATCGACAGCCGCCAATTGCGGGGCAGGCGTTGCCGCAAATCACGCAGAAAGTCGCCATAGCCGCCGATCCCGCGCGTAGCGGCATCGAAATCGACCTGGAGTCCGACAACCTCATTGCCTGCCTCGCGCCAGCGATGCAGATCGTCGAAGATCGTCTTGTAAACAGCATCATTCCAATCCAGCCGATCGGCCCTGACGACCAGCCAGATCTTCTTGCCCGGCAACCGGGGCATTCCCATGCGCAGCTTTTCAAGCCGGGCCGGTCCCCGACGCCGAACCTCTCCGTCAAGAAGGTAGAGGATCTTCGCCCGGACATGCTTTGCCGGACGCACGCCAGGCCAGAGATAGAATGCCTCATAGCCAGCCGGATCGACACGCTCCGCCTCCGTCTCGCGCCGACAGCCGGTCAACGCCAGCAGCGCCAGCAACGCCATCGACCATCCGCTTGCACGCATGTTCACCAATAATAACGCAGGGACTTTGCCCATCGGCTGTCTGGATAGCGCTGCTTCAACTCGGTGAACCACGCCTTGCGATCGGCTTGAGGTGCCTGCGCCGCCTCCAATTCCTCATAGCTGCGATAGGGCCCGGTACAGCCGTTAAAACCAGACGGCGCATAGCACATCACGGCACGATACAGGGCATAGGCCCGGTCTTCAGCCGCCGCTCCCTTGTCCGCGATGATCGCGGCATAAATGTCCGCGCGAGAGAGGGGGCGGCCGGAAAAGCCGTCCGGCCCATTGCCGAGGCTGAACCTGTCGCCACCTGCCTTGAACAGGCTGAAGCCATCGAAACCGTTCAGCCGATAGAAATCGCCCAGACACAACCGCGCCTTTGCATTGGCGGGAGCGTGCGCGAGAGTCGCGGCGGTTTGTGCTATGTTGGGGCAAGGAAAGCCGTCCGACCATCTGCCCTTTCGGAACAGCCCCACCGGAATCATGTCCTGCTGGGAGAAGTCCCATAACCCGCCCTCGCTTCCCGCGCTGGCGGGCACCAGCGCAAGATCGCCGGTGAAATCGCCAAAGGCGCCTCTCGTCAAATCCTTGTAGAGCAAGGTGAAGCGCGCCACGTCCCGCTCGCGCACTGGACGCGTGCGATCATTCGCCGCCGCACGCAGGATGGATGGGCTTGCCAGGGTTTGCAGCAAAATCGTCCGGGTCATGCTGTCCGTGACAGGCGATCCGGGCGCGAAGACCTGCTCCAGCCGTTCATCGCGCTGCCAGCGGACAGCAAGCCCCATTTCCACCAACGGCCGCTCATAAAGCGGGTTCGCCCCACGCAGCAGATCGCGCCAGAACCCCGCCTCGTTGGGATCGCGCGTTCGACCAAGAGCCATGCCGCGCAGCATCTGCCGGCTGAAAGCAAGCGGCGTGAAGCGGCTGCTGCGCGCCGCATCGGGCAGCAGCGCCAGGATCGCCTTCGGATCGTCCCCGGCATAATAGAGCCTGCTGGCCTGGAGCAGCCCGTAAAGATCGGCATGGGCGGTGAACTGGCTCTTCTGCGCCGCCAGCTCGGTGGCAGACAGGACGGCCGGATCGGCGCCTTGCCGCCGCATCTGCTTGAGGTCGGCCACGGCCAGCAGCAGCGGCGTTCCGTTCTGGCTGCCGATGATCCGGCTCGCATCCTGACGTTCCAGCAGCTTGATGTCGATCTCCTCTGCAAGATCGGCTGCTGCCTCATCGTCGCCGGGCACCGTGGCCAGCAGCTTTTCATAGCTGCGGGCAAGCGTCGCCATGTCCCCGCTCAACCACGCCACGCGGCGCATCAGCCCTTCGGCCGATGCGGCATAGCGGCCCCTGGGATAGGCCTTGAGATAAGCGGAGATGGCGTTGCCCGCCTCCGCTACCGCGGCGCGATCGACCTTTTCGGGGCCAGCGAAATCGCCATATTCATCGACCGCCTGGGCCACCGCCGCGCGCAGGCCGATACGGATCGGCATATATTTCGCTGTTTCCGCGACCCATTGGCTGCGGGCGCGGGTCAATGGACCGAAGCTGTCTCGCGCAACCTGCCAGTCGCCCTTGTGGAAGGCCTCTGCCGCTTTCAGATAGGATAGATATTCGCGGCCCGGCCTGCTGGAGATCGCGGCATTTCCCCAATCGGCCGTGCCGCGACCGGTCTGTGCGCGGAGCCGCGCCAGTTCGGTGCGTTCCGCCTCCGGCAGGCCGGTCTCGACGGCAAGCGCGGCATTGAAGGCTGCCGTGGCTTCAGCGGAAGCCGCGCAGTCGGTCGCATGGCCGTTCGCCGCAGCGCCATCGCCCTGGCTGTCCCTTGCAGCTTCCGGCCAGAAGGCGGCGCGCAGGCCGGGCCATGTCATGAAGGTTCCACCGAATTGCGGATTGTTCACATCGGTCGCCGCGCCTTTGCGAGGGCCGTCCACGGGCCTCAGGCTTCGCATGAGCAGCAGGATGTTGATCCGCGTATCGTTGCCCGGGCTGATCGCCGCGCGTCCGCCGCAATCATAATCGGGGGAAGCCAATTGCCAGCCGGGCGAGCAGGAAGAGTCGGCGCAGGCCCAGAGAGTCCCGCCCAGGCCGATTGCCGATAGCGCCAGCGTCACCAGCGTGGCGGCGACGGGATGTTTGCGGTGAAACGCGATATGTCGGGCCATGGGGCGGTCCTGCCGATCATCTTCTTTCATCATCCGGCGCGAAACTGAACAAAAGATCGCTTCCACGCAATGACGAAGACAGGAGACGCCGGCCTTACATTCCCCCGGCCGCTGCCGAACGACGCCGCCGCCTTGCGAAAAACAGCGCACCGGCCCCTAAGATGAAAAGCAGCCATGCCGGACCTTCGGGAACCGGCGTTCCTCCCGAACTGCCGCCGGGCGGCGTCACCGGCGGATTATACCCGCCATTATAGGTGCCCAGATGCATTTCCCCGTCCTGATCGAGGCTGCCGAACACAGCCGATCCCTGAATGTAATTGCTGCTATGGGCGGCCGCCCACGGCGCCAGGACGGAGCCGCCCCAACTGGTCGTCAGGTCCAGATTCTGCGCATCGCCAAAGTTCCAGATGACATGTTCGCCCAGTCCCGCGGTGCCGCCCAGGAAATTGTCGTTCAGGTTGATCGACGCCCCGCTCACATTGACGATGGCCGTATCCGCGCCATTCAGATGGAAGGCGATTTCCCCGATGGAATTGAGGTCGGCCGCCGTGATCGAAAAGACCGCCAGCCCGTCCGCATCGGGGGCCGCGTTGAAGGTCGCCCGATTGCCGCTGATGTCCATCTGGCTGTTCGGGGAAAGGCCCGACAGGGTCGCGGACAATTGTTTCATGCTGCCGGCCAGGGTCGCTCCCTGGGCGGTCAGGTTGCCGATGAAGGCGGGGTCCGAACCGGCCAGTCCGGACTGCACCACATTCTGGTTGACGTTGGTGTTGTTGATCGTTCCGCCGACCTTCACCGTCTGGCTGGGGCCATTGAGGTTGAACCCGCTATCGACATTGCCGCCGATGACGGCGCCCGATCCGTTGTTCAGGTTCTTGACGCCTCCCGTGACGTTGCCGACCACGGTCAGGCCGGGCTGACCGGTGGGGGAGGCGGTCGGCGTGCCGATATGATAATTGGACGACGTGCCGGTCAGGTCGCCGCCCACGAAGGTTCTGCCTTCCACTTCGGAAGAGGAATCGAGGTTGCCAAGGACGATCAGATTCCATTCGCGCAGCGCGTCCGTGCCCGCGACGGGAGAAGCGAGGCCGGGCGAGGCGGCAAGGGCGGCAACACTGGCGGCGAAGAGAATGCTGAGCTTTTTCATGCGCCGACCCTATGCGACCGATCGCCCGGCGCTAAGGGTTAAAGATGGTTAACATAGGGTTGTGCCGGATCGGGACATGCATGGCTACGACCTGCGTCGGGCCCCGGATCAAGGCCCCCAGGCCTGGCGATAAAGCGCCTGGATTTGGTCCGCGTCCGGCACGATGGGGTTGTTGCCGGGCGATCCGGAAGCGAGCGCCTGCTCCGCCATCAGCGGCAGCAGCGCGTCCCATTTGTCGGCGTCTATGCCGTAGGCGGCGGGCGTGGGGACGCGGAGTTCCTCGTTGATGCGGGTCAGATCCTCGATCAGCTTGCCCACGGCGCCCTGGTCGCCCTCCTCCGCCGCGGCGACGCCCATGGCCCGCGCGCAATCGGCATAGCGCCGAAGGGCGCCCGGCGCCGAAAAGGCGGTGACAGCCGGCAGCAGCATCGCATTGGAAAGGCCGTGCGGCACGTGGAAATGCGCCCCGATCGGCCGGCTCATGCCATGAACCAGCGCCACGCTGGCGTTGGAGAAGGCGATGCCGGCCTGGGTCGAACCGAACATCATCGCCTCGCGTGCGGGGCGGTCTTCCGGGTCCGCCCATACGCGTCGCAGATGCGGCGCGATGGCGCGCATGGCCGATAGCGCGAAGCTGTCCGAAAAGGGATTGGCCCGGCGCGACACATAGGCTTCGATGGCATGGGTCAGCGCGTCGATCCCGGTGTCGGCGGTCAGGCGCGGCGGCATCGTCAGCGTCAGTTCGAAATCGACCAGGGCGGCTGTCGGCAAATAGGCGAGGCCGGCCAGCAGCATCTTTTCGTCCGTCGTCTCATCCGTGACGATGGTGAAGCGCGTCGCTTCCGATCCGGTGCCGGCCGTCGTGGGTATCGCAATGACGGGAAGGCCGGGCGCGTCCTGGACATGGGGCACCTTATAGTCGCGGCAGACGCCGCCATGGACGGCGAGCACCGCGATCGCCTTCGCGCTGTCGATCGGGCTTCCGCCGCCGAAGCCGACGACGCAGTCATGGTCGCCCTCCTCCAGAAAAGCGCGGGCCTCCTCGATGGAGGCGGCGGTCGGTTCCGGCAGGGTGTCGGCAAATATGCGGGCGGCCATTCCCGCCTTGTGCAGTTCGTCCATCAGGGCATCCGCTCGCCCACCGTCCTTCAGGAAGCGGTCTGTGACGATCAGAGGCCGCGACAGCCCCAATGTCGCCAATAGCGGGGCGAGTTCGCCGGACACGCCGCCGCCGACGCGAAGGATGCGCGGAAGCGCCGCCTGAAAGCCCATCATCTGTTCTCCGCCATCGGTTCGACGGAAATCTGGACGATTTCGATGGGGCGGACAAGGCTCCATGTCCAGGCCGGAATCCGATGCTATGGCGCGGTCGGCGCTTCTGCCCCGCCGCTGTCCGCAAGCCATTCGCGAAAGCGCCGCATCGCGTCGCTTTCAGGACGCGAGATGAGGCGCGTGAGCCAATAACGGCCCGCGTCGATCATGATCGGGAAGGGCTGGACGAGCAGTTCCGAGGCGAGTTCGCGCATGAACATGACGGGCGGCGCCAGCGCCACGCCCAGGCCGGCTATGGCGGCGGAGACCATCAGCGCCGAACTGTCGAAAACGGGCCCGCGCAGAAGCGGGGCGGCAACGCCCGCAGCCCCGAACCAGAGCGCCCATTCGTCCGGTCGGTAGGAACGCAACAACCGTTCATGGAGGAGGTCTGCAGGTGCGCTGAACCGCGCGGCCATGGCCGGCGCGCAAAGCGGCGTCAGCGGTGCTTCGAACATGGGTTCGGCATGGGTGCCATGCCATGCGCCGTCACCGAAGCGAATGGCGAAATCCAGCGCTTCTCCCGCCAGGTCGACGCGATTGTTGTTGGTCGAAACGCGCAGGTCGATGGCGGGGTGGGCGCGGGCAAAGGCGTCCAGTCGCGGCAACAGCCAGCCGGTCGCGAACGTGCCGACGACGCCGACCTTCAACATCTCGCGAAAGCGGCCGCCGGCATATTGGTCGAGCGTCGCGCCCACGCGGTCGAACGCCTCCGCCAGCACGGGCACGAGCGCATGCCCCTCGTCAGTGAGCGCCAGCCCGCGCGGCAGGCGGTGAAAGAGGCGGACGCCAAGGCGGCGCTCAAGCTGCGCGACATGATGGCTGACCGCCCCCTGGCTGACGCAAAGCTCGATCGCCGCGCGGGTGAAATTAAGGTGGCGCGCCGCCGCTTCGAAGGCGCGCAGGGCGTTCAGGGGAAGTTGGGCGCGATCCATGGCCCGTCATCAATTATTCTCATGGCTTTGTCGAGAAATCATGCTTTGTGCGCGAAAGCGTCCATCGGCATCCCGGCAGGGAAGGGAGATGAAGATGATCGCATCGATGGCCATGGCCGCATCGCTGGCGGTGAGTTCCGCGTCAGCGGCTGTCAGGACGGAACCGCATGCGCCCTTGCCTGCGGACGACCCCTTGACCCGCCCGATGGCGGTGGAAAGAGCCCGGGAGTGGCTTGCGCCTCTGCCGCCGGAGAAGATTTTCGGCAGCAGCTATCTGGTGGGTTTCGGCGGCCTGAGCGTCGTTCTGATCGACACGGGGGCGGGTCTTGTCCTGATCGACGGTGCGCTCCCGCAGGCGGCGCCGATGATCCTGAGGCATGTCCGCAAGCTGGGGTTCGATCCCAAAGACATCAAATTTATTCTGAGTACCGAGCCGCATTATGATCATGCCGGCGGGTTCGCGGCGCTGGCGCGCGCCACCGGCGCCACGGTGGTGGCCAGCCGGCGCGGCGCCGAGGGCCTGCGGGCCGGCGCACTTGCAAAGGACGATCCGCAATTCGATTATGGCGGCACCTGGCCGGCGGTGTCGCGGCTGCGCATCATGGATGACGGAGAAGTCCTGAGGCTGGGCCGCATATCCATCAAGGCGCATGCGACGCCCGGTCATACGATGGGCAGCATGACGTGGAGCTGGAACGCCTGTGAGGGCAGGGCGTGCAAGGAGATCGTCTTCGCGTCCAGCCTCAACCCGGTGTCGGCCGACAATTACCGCTTTACCGCGCCTTCCAGCGCCGCGATCGTCAGAGGTTTTGCTGTCAGCTACAGGCGCATGGGCATGTTGAAGTGCGACATATTGATTGCCGCGCATCCGGACAATGCCGGTCCTGGGCGGTATGACGGCTCGCCCGGCGCCTGCCGCCGCTATGCCGGGCGGTCACGCCGACTGCTGGCGACGCGGCTCGCGCGGGAGCGGGAGGAGGCGGTGAAATAGGGGCGTCCTGCCCGTTCGATCCCATCGATGAAAGGCGGGATCGACGGAGAAGGCGTCATGGTCCGCGCAGGCGGCGTGCGAGAAAGTTGAGGCACGAGCGGACCTTGGGTGAATTCAACTGGCCCGGCAGATAGAGCGCCGCGATGGTCGAGGGCGGCAGCGACAGGTCGGGCAGCACCGGCTCCAGCCGGCCGTTCTCCAGATCCTCCTGCACATCCCACAGCGACTTGATGCCGATGCCCGACCCCTCCAGCGCCCAGGCGCGCGCCAGTTCGGCATCATTGGTGTTCAGCGTCAGCCGCCATCCTGTCGCGCCACCCATGATCCTTCGCCACAGCTCGCCCTGCGACGCGCCCACGACGATCTTGTTGTGTCCCGCGAGATCGGCTGTCCGCGACGGGCGCCCGCGCCGGTCGAGATAGGCGGGGGCGGCGCAGAGCAGCCGGGGATTGTCCGCCAGCCGCTTCATCATCAGTGCGCTGTCGGCTGGCGGATCGAAGCAGATGGCGATGTCGTGCCCGCTGCCGATCATGCTGGTCGCTGGCTGATCGGACGTTTCCAGATGCACGGTGACGTCGGGATGCAGCAGCGCATATTCGTGGAACAGCGGCGCCAGGCGCGCCCGCCCCGCGTCGATGGTCGTGACGATGCGCAGCGTGCCGCTCGCCTCCGTCGACCGGCGCATCAGATCGGTTTCCGCCTCCTCGATTGCGGTCAGGGCGTGGCCCGCCCGTTCATACAGCAGCGATCCTTCGTCCGTCAGGCTGAAATGCCGGCTGTTGCGGCGGACGAGCAGCACCCCCAGCCGCTGTTCCAGTTGGGACAGGCGGCGGCTGGTCGCGGCCAGCGACAGGCCCAGACGCCGCGCCGCCTCCGACAGGTTGTTGGATTGGGCGATCGTCACGAAGGATTCGATCTCGGCAAAGCGATCAGGCATGGGGACAAGCTAGGCCCGGCATGTTGCGATGCAACGGAAGTCGGGTTGCAAGACCGTATGTTTTCATTGCCGCGTCTCTGAAATAAGCCCGGACTGTTAGCGTTTCTTGCTCGTTTCACCCTGACGCAAGACTGGGTTGCACGGCGCGGAAAGCGTTGACCGCGCCTTTCGCAACGCATCATTTTCGCGGAAATCCCTGCATCTGGAAGAGGAGTTTCCGTCATGCCGCCGATCCGGCTTTCCCGCGCCGACGCCCTTGCCCCCATCGGATGGAACGACCTGGAGGCGCTGCCCATCTATGCCGCCATGCTCCTGGGCCTGGGCTGCCTTGTCCTGGCGCTGCTCGATGGCGTGCCGACACTGGAAGCCACGACGCTGAAAGCCGTCGGCATATTCGGCAGCCTTGCGTTGCGCAACGCCTGGCTGAAGCTGGACGAACATGACGGTGCCGTTTCGTAACCTCTCATGATCATCGGTACCGCCCCACGCATCCGTCAGGGTTTCGAGCGAGCCTGGAGCGTGCTGGTCGCGCTCTTCTTCTGGGACCTGGCGGTCACCATCTTCTACTTCATCTCGCCGTTCAGGGCTCCGGCCCTGCCGCTTACCATCTTCGGCACGGCGCTTGCGCTGGTGCTCGGCGTGCGGGTCAATTCGGCCTATCAGCGCTGGTGGGAAGCGCGCATATTGTGGGGCGCGATGGTCAATGCGTCGCGCAGCTTCGCCCGCGCGGTGCTGGCCTTCCTGCCCGAAGGGGAGGAAGCGCAGGCCCTGGGACGTGAACTGGTGCTGCGCCAGGTGGCCTATGTCCACACGCTGCGCCGGCAGTTGCGGCGGCTGGAAACGGGCGGGGACATCCACCGCATATTGGGCCCGGGCGATCATCCGGAACTGGCCCGGCGCAATCCCGCCAACGGCCTGCTGGAGGGCAGCGGACGCCGTGTCGCCGGTCTGGTGCGGCGGGGATGGATCGACACTATCCAGCAAGGCCGGATCGAAGCCGTGCTGGTGGACATGGCCAATGCGCAGGGCGGCATGGAGCGGATCAAGAATACTCCGTTACCTGCCCAATATCGTGCCTTCCCGCAATTCTTCACCCGGCTTTTCTGCATCCTGCTGCCGATCGGGCTGGTGGAGACGCTGGGCGCGGCGACGCCGATCGGATCGGCGGTCGCCGGCTTCATGTATCTGGCGGTGCTCCAGATCGGGGACGATCTGGTCGATCCGTTCGGCAACAGCGTCCACGACCTGCCGCTCGACAGCATCACGACGGTGATCGAAGCGGACCTGTGTCAGTCGATCGATCTGCCGCCGCCTGCCCCGGTGGAACCGGTCGATGGCGTGCTATGGTGAAGGCCGAATGCGCGGGTTGCCCGCGCTGCCATGTTCCCCGCAAACATGGCCGAAAGAATTTTCTTCGCAGGTGCGGAACAAAATGGCCGGCCTGCCGTTTGTGGCCAGTTGATGGAATTAACCATGAAAATGCGGGCAAAGCCGCATGACGGGCGCATGAACATCGCTGGGGGGACATGAATGTCGGACCATAAGAACGCCCTGATTCGCTCGATCGTCAAACGCGCTGCCGCCGAGAATCTGGAGATTTCCTTCACCACGCCGCCATTCTGGTCCCCCGTGTCGCGGGGGAACGCCGCTGCGATCCTGAACGCCATCCAGCAGCACCAGCCGTCCCATTGCGTGATGCGGCGGTCCAATGGAGACAAGGTCGGGAGCGTCCTGCTGCGACGATAGCGCAGCCGCGCGATGCACGATGCCGCGTCCGGGAACCAGCCCCGGCGCGAGCGGTTAAAGGGCGATCCGCAATTTCGCACGGAGGCAGCGCGTGGAGCCGGGATCAGGCTGGATACCCTATTGCGGACCCGCGCCGGCGCCCGTGGACCTGCTGACCCGCTGGAACTTCGATCCGGTGCTGCTGGCAGCGTTCGGGCTTGCCATCATGGCGAGCCTCCGGCTGCGGTCCGCGGACGGGAAAAGCCGGTCCTTGTCCGCGATCCTGTTGCTCGCATTTCTGTTCATCTCCCCGCTATGCGCATTGACATCCGCCCTGTTTTCGGCCCGGACCCTGCACCATCTCGTCCTGACATCGATTGCCGCCCCCTTGCTGGCCATGGCTTTTGCTGAGCGGCGAGCCGCGGGCGGCGTGGCCTTATGGACCTGCCTGCATGCGGCCGCTTTATGGTCGTGGCATATACCCGGCGCCTATGCCGCCGCGCTTTCCGATCATGCCGTCTACTGGACGATGCAGGGAAGCCTGCTGCTGACTGCGCTGGCGCTGTGGCGTGGGGTCATGGCCGCGCCGCTTCCTCTGGCGGTGACCGCTCTTCTGGCCACCATGCTCCAGATGGGCCTGCTGGGCGCGTTGCTGACCTTTTCGAGCGTGGCGGTCTATTCCCCGCATTTCATCAGCAGCTTGGCCTGGGGATTGACGCCGCTGGAGGACCAGCAGCTTGCCGGGCTGCTGATGTGGGTTCCCGGCGCGGGCCTCTATATCGCCGCTGTGCTGTTCCTGCTTTCGCGCTGGTTCAGGCAGGAGCGGGACGCCGCGGCCACGGCATGACCGGAGCTGGCCGGCTCCCCTGACCGCCGCGCGTGACGCAGCCTCTTGTTTTTGCCGGGCCGCACCGTCACCCTGACGCCGGATCAACGATGCTGCGGAGCCCCAATGTCCACGAACAAGCCGAATCCGGAAACCCTTGCCGTTCATGCGGGATGGCGGGCCGATCCAGCGACGGGCTCCGTCGCGGTGCCGATCCACCAGACGACATCCTATCAGTTTCGCGACGCGGAGCATGCGGCCTCGCTCTTCGCGCTGCAGGAAATGGGCAATATCTACACGCGGATCATGAATCCGACCACCGATGTGCTGGAAAAGCGCGTCGCGGCGCTGGAGGGGGGCGCCGCCGCGCTGGCCGTGGCGTCGGGACAGGCGGCGTCGGCCTATGCGATCCAGAATCTGGCGCGGGCCGGCGACAATATCGTCAGTTCGACGGCGCTCTATGGCGGCACCTATAATCTGTTCGCGAACACGCTGAAGGACCAGGGGATCGAAGTGCGCTTCGTCGATCCGGCCGATCCGGAAGATTTCCGGCGGGCCACCGACGATCGCACGCGCGCCTACTATGCCGAAACCCTGCCCAATCCCAAGCTGGAGGTGTTCCCGATCGCGGAGGTCGCCGCCATCGGCCGGGAACGGGGCATCCCGCTCATCATGGACAACACGGCCGCTCCGCTGCTGTGCCGCCCGCTGGATCACGGCGCGGCCATTATCGTCTATTCCGCGACGAAATATCTTGGCGGACATGGCACGTCGATCGGCGGTCTGATCGTCGATGGCGGGAATTTCGACTGGGCCGCTCATCCCGAACGACAGCCGCTGCTGAACACGCCCGATCCTTCCTACCATGGCGCGATATGGGCAGAGGCGGCAAAGCCCCTTGGCCCGATCGCCTATATCCTGCGGGCGCGGGTCATCCTGCTGCGCGACCTTGGCGCGGCATTGTCCCCCTTCAATGCGTTTCAGCTGATCCAGGGTATCGAGACCGTGGCGCTGCGGATGGAACGGCATTGCGCCAATGCGGTCAGGGTGGCCGAACATCTGGCGCGCCACCCCGCCGTGACCAGGGTCATCCACCCCTCGCAACAGGATGGCCGCGCCCGGGCCCTTGCGGAGCATCATCTGAGCGGAGGCAAGGGCGGGCTCGTCGGGTTCGAGCTTGCCGGCGGCATGGAGGCGGGTCGCCGCTTCATCGATGCGCTGGAGCTTTTCTACCATGTCGCCAATATCGGCGACGCGCGCAGCCTGGCGATCCATCCAGCGTCCACGACCCATTCGCAGTTGAACGAAGCGGAGCAGATGGCGACCGGCGTGTCGCCCGGCTATGTGCGGCTTTCCATCGGGATAGAGCATATCGACGACATATTGGGCGACATCGACCGGGCGCTGGCCGCGGCAAGCTGACCTTCCGGGACGAAGGGGCGGACCGCCGGGCCATGTCGCGGCAACGCCGGCCGCGGCGGCGCGTTGCCCCCCCATGGAAATGCCGTTCACCGCGCCCGATCCCTATATTCTGGTCCTGACGGGCGCGGGGCTGCTGATAGCCCTGGTCGCATGGCTGCCGCTGGCCTTGAGAAAGCTGCCGCTGTCGCTGCCGATCGTCTGCATCCTGATCGGCGCCGCGATATTCTGCATCCCCGGCATCGAATTCCGGCCGTCGCCGCTGGAATATCCGGATGTGACCGAACATTTTACCGAACTGGTCGTGATCATCGCCCTGATGGGCGCGGGACTGAAGCTGGACCGGCCGTTCGACTGGCGGCGCTGGATGGTGACCTGGCGGCTGCTCGCCATCACCATGCCGCTGGGCATCGCGCTCATCACGCTGTTGGGGGGCGTGCTGCTCGGTCTTCCCTGGGCCATCGCCCTGCTGCTGGCCGCCAGCCTCGCCCCCACCGACCCGGTGCTGGCCGCCGATGTCCAGGTCGGCCCGCCGCGCACGGGCGAGGAAGATGAAGTCCGCTTCGGCCTGACATCGGAGGCAGGCCTGAACGACGGCCTTGCCTTTCCCTTCGTCCACCTCGCCATCGCGCTCGCCCTGACGGGGAATATGGGGGAGCCATGGTTCGGAAAATGGCTTGGCCTGAACGTGCTGTGGGAGATCGTCGTCGGCGTGGGCGGCGGCTGGGCCGTGGGAAAGCTGTTCGGATGGCTGACCTTCCACATTCCGACTGAGACGAAGCTTGCCCGGACCGGAGACGGCCTGATCGCCCTAGCCGCCACCTTCCTGTCCTATGGCCTGACCGAAATCCTCAACTGCTATGGCTTCCTGGCGGTCTTCGTGACGGCGCTGACCCTGCGCGCGTCGCATCGCGACCATGCGTTCAACGTGCAGATGCATGACCTTACCGAACAGGTGGAGCGCCTTTCGATGATGGCTCTCCTGCTTCTGTTCGGCGGCGCGCTGATCGGCGGTCTCCTGTCGCCGTTGCGCCCGTCCGACATCGTGCTGGTGCTGCTGATCCTGTTGATCGTTCGTCCGGTGACGGGTCTTGTGGGTCTGGCCGGCTTCAGGGCGGATCGGGTCGAAAAGCTGACCATCGCCTTCTTCGGCATAAGGGGCGTCGGATCTTTCTACTATCTGGCCTATGGTCTGAACCAGATGAAGGTGGGAGAGGCCAGCCGCCTGTGGGCGATCATCGGCCTGACCGCACTGATGTCGATCCTGCTCCACGGCCTAACCGTCACACCCGCCATGCGATGGCTCGACAGGCGTCAGGGGCGTGATCCGGACATGAGCGACTGACCGCATGCCCATGGCGCCGTTCACCAGGCCGGCGGCGATCATCGGGCGGGGCGCAGCATTGCCGTCCCCAAGCGATTTGCGGAAGCCGGGCGGCCGGTGGGCCGCCGCCCGGAACGAATTCCAAGGCAGCAGATGATTCTGTCTGCCGGGAAGGCTCTAAATCTTCCGCTTGAGGCCTAGCAGCCATGGCTTCACCCCGCGGGTCGGATGCGGCTTGCCGTCGAGCCGCTTCGCACGGATGATCCTGACCGGCTTGACGATCATCTGACCGCGCATCGGGCCCGATCCGCAGCAGGTCGGCACGGCGAGGATGCGCTTCACCACATCCATGCCCGCGACGACATGGCCGAAGGCGGCATAGCCGATATAATCGCCCCGCGCGTCCATGTTCGGCGTCGGCCCTATGGTGATGAAGAAATTGCCCATCGCGGAATTGGCGCGGTCGGGCCGCGCCATGGACAGCGTTGCGTCCAGATGCCTGATCCCCGTCCGCGTCGTCGGCTCATGGCGGATCGGCGGCAGCGAACGGCGCGCATCGGTATCGATGCCGCCCTGGATCAGCCCCAGCTTCGGATCGCTCTTGCGCCGCGCCGCGCGATAGAAGGTGACGCCGTCGAACCGGCCGTCATCGACATAGGTCAGGAAATTGGCGGAGGTTATCGGTGCCCGGCGATCGTCCGTCGCCACGATGATGGTGCCGAGCGAGGTTTCGATCGCCACGCGGGTGTGGCCCGGTTTCGGCGCGCTGGCAGGCAAGGCGAGGACGGAGCATGGCAGAAGGGCAATCAGCGGAACGACATAACGCAAGGCAGCAGGAGGCATCGGCAACAGGCACGCTTTCAGGGATTGATGTTCCGCCCCAGGCTAGAGCGCCGGCATGCGCGGCGCAACCGGGCGACGTCCGGGAGGAGGCATCGTCCATCGAGATGAGGGCATATGCGCGGCATGGGCGGCGTTGCGCCTTCATGCATGCGGCCTATGGCGCGATTGCGATCACGAGTCTGAAGCGAGCGCCCTGTTCCGAAGGAAGCAGGTGAAGCTCGCCATGATAGGCGTCGAGCAGCGACCGGGCTATGGCGAGGCCAAGGCCCGTTCCGCCGTCTTCCCTCTTGCTGGTGAAGAACAGGTCGAAGATGCGCTGCCGGTCCCCCGGCGGAATGCCGGGGCCGTTGTCGGCAAAGTCGATCCATGCCAGGCGATCCTGCAAGGCGACCACGATGTCCAGCCGCGATGCGCCCGCCTGCCGCGCATTTTCCGCTATCGTCGTCAGCACGGCTTCCAATGCGGCTGAATCCACGATCAGCGGGGGGAAGACCTCGGGCAGATGCAGGTCGATGACGAAATCCTCCGCCGTCAGCGCATCCGCCACCGATACCAGCAGCGGCGCGGCGTCCGTGCGCGCGTCGCTTTCGCCCACCAGCACGTCGGCGCGCGCCAGTTCCATCAGCCGCCGGACAAGCCGGGACAGCCGCTGGGCGTCGGCCGCCATATTGGTGAGGAACCGTTGCCGGTCGGCCGCCGCCATGTCCGCCCCATGGTCCTGCAACAGCTCGATCGCACCGGAAATGCCGGCCAGCGGCGTCTTGAATTCATGGCTGACCGAAGAGGCGAAGTCGCGCAGATAGCGGGAACGCTTTTCTAAGCTCTCCGCCATCTGCTCGAAATCCCGATAAAGCGCCCTGATTTCGACCACCTGCAGCGAGGGGTGACGCGGCGCGACCCGGCGGCCCAGCGCCAGGTCGCGGGTGGCGCGGCTCAGGCTTTCGATCGGGCGGACGATGGCGCGCGACAATATGGCCGACAGCAGCACCAGCAGCAGGAAGATCGCCGCCACGCCCAGGGCGATCTTGCCGCGATCCTCGTACAGCCCCAGGAACAGCGCACGCGGCGAACGCGACACCAGCAGCACGCCCATCGGCTTGCCGTCGACGCGGATGGGCCGGGCATGATGCAGGCGGATGCTTGCCGCCCGGCTCAGCCATTCCAGCGGATAACGGGTGGCCGTCCCTTCATTTTCCCGCAGCACCGTCACGGCCCTGCCGCCCAGCGCCGCCCGGATCTCTGGCAGCGCGGCGAGACTCCGTCCGCCTTCCCGGCCGTTCAGCACCACGCCGCGCCGGTCGAGCATCAGGATCGAGGACAGCGTCGTGACCTTGGTTTCGGCAAAGGCGGGCATCATCCGCCGCGCAAGCGCCAGGGCGGCGCCGTCCGGCCGGTCCCGCGTCGGGGCTGCACGGGGACGCGGCGGCAGGATGGGGGAGGAGCGCAGGTCCACCTCCGTCATCCGGTCATGATAGCGCACGGGCGTGGCGGGCAGGGCGGGATCGGCGGCCATGCCCCTGCCCACCACCGCCGCGCTCGCCGCCAGCGCCGCGCCCTGCGCCACAAGCTCCGCCTCCGTCCGGCGAACAAGCGCATTTTCATAGACCCGCAGGAAGATCGCCCCGAAACCCGGCAGCGCCGCCACGAACAGCAGGGTGCCCAGCAGGATCGTGCGCAAACGCAGCACAGGCCAATGCCGGGCTATCCACCCCTTCAGCCCTGCGATCATGCAGGCGGCGCCGTCCCGCTGCACCCGCCCAGCCGATAGCCGATGCCGGCCCGCGTCTCGATGATGTCGAAGCCGCCGACATCCGCGAATTTACGCCGCAGGTTGCGAATATGACTGTCCACCGTCCGGTCGGTCAGCGCAAAGCCCGGCCCGCGGAACCGGTCGATGATCTGGTCGCGGGAAAAGATGCGCGATGGCATGGCCAGCAGGGTGCGCAATATGGTGAACTCCGTCACGGTCAGGCTGACCTCGTCCGCCCCCCAATGCGCCGACCAGCTTTCCGTGTCGAGGGCGAGCCGCCCATGCCGGATCGTGCCGATCGCCTCCACGGCCGGTGGCCGGGCCGATGTGCGGCGCAGGATCGCCATGGATCGCGCCACCACTTCCCGAGGGGAAAAGGGCTTCACCACATAATCGTCGCCGCCAAGCTCTATGCCCAGCACCCGGTCGATCTCGTCATCGCGGGAGGAGAGGAAGAAGATCGGAACGTCATTATGCGCCCTCAGCCTGCGGCAGACCTCCAACCCATCCATGCGCGGCATGTTGATGTCGAGGATGACGAGGTCCGGCGCGTGCCGTTCGACCTCGGCCAGTGCGGCCTCGCCGTCGCTTGCCTCGATCGTCTCCAGCCCCGCCTTGCCGAAGGCGAAGACGAGCAACTGGCGGATATGGGGATCGTCGTCGACGATCAGGATCGTGCTGGGCATGGGGCATAGGATCATTTCCCCGTCTCCGCTGTCAACGCAGGAACCGCATCGGGGGCCACATGGCTGACCGGCGAAGGCGGCGGGACCAGCCTGCCGGCGCAGTCCCTGGGTCCCGCTTTCAGGGGTGCGGGTGCGGCATCCGCCGCAATCGCCCGCGCCTGCTCCAGCCGTCCTTGCCCGGTCCAGGTCCAGCGCTGATCCAGTTCCGCCTCCAGCCTGGCGTGAAGCCGCAGCCTCACCGCCTGCACCCGCTCCCGGAATTCCGGCTGCAAACCGGGTCGCCGTTCCAGCGAGAGCAGGGGCAGGAGGGCCGAGTCCCCAAGCTCGCCCAGATAGCAGAGGTCGAGCGCCACGCCGCGTCCGCCGACCTCCCGCGCATGGCGTACATTCCATTCGGCCGCCACCGCCCCCAGATCGACGAAGCAGATGACGGTCAATAGCAGCCCCGCCGCCGCCAGATTGACGTTGATCAGCCAGGACGCGCTCCGCTCCCGCAGCAGCCTCCAGCAGATCGCGGCCAGCCCGAAGCCGACCAGGGCCATCCAGACCAGCGCGGCGATCCGCAGGCGGGTAAGGGAATAGGCCTCGATATAATCCGCCGTGCGCAACATGGATGAGGCGACCAGGAAGACATTCTGCCCGATCCACAGCATCACCAGTCGCCGGATCGTCCCCATGCGCGCGGTTTCCGATCCCGGCCGCAGCGTCACCAGCACGAACAGCGCGGCCAGCAGCGCGGTCGCGATCAGCGGATAGGCGCCGCGATGGGCATAGTCCGCCATGGTCATGCCGCCGGGCATCGGCGCCCAGCCCCAGAGCCAGGCGATGTCCATCAGGTTCTGAAGCGCGAAGATCAGGTTGAAGACGACCAGCGACAGCGTCACCGAAGCGACCGACACGCCGGGCAGATGCCGGTCGTGCCCGCCGTCGAATGTCGGCAGCAGGCGCCGCGCCAGGCGCGGCCGCAGCAGGCCCCAGATCGCCGTGAACAGCAGCCCCCAGAAGGCCAGCCGCACGATCAGTTCGGGCGACGGTTCCGGCAGCAGCAGCGAGGAGAAGAATTGCTCGATCAGCGGATTGGCGGCTGAAAAGAGCGTCAGGATCACAACGCTGCCCATCAGCGGCAAAGCCAATGTGCCGAGCGCCGCGTGCAGGTTCCAGCGCCCGGTCCGCCCCGCCGCACGCAGCTTCAACAGGCGCTTCAGATCGATCAACGGCCCGAATGGCGCCCGCAGCCCCAGCCAGATCAGCCGCTGGAACCAGCGCCATCCGTCATCGAAGCGTGCCGTCGCCGGGATCAGCGCGGCCATGCCGGCCGCTACCCAGAACAGCGCCCAGGCCAGCAGGCTCGCATCATGGAGCAGGGCCAGCGCGAACAGCGCCGCCGCCGCCATTGCCGGCAAGGCCCTCCGGTCGCGCCACAGCACGGGCCGCCCGGCCAGCAGCGCGCTCAGCACGGCCAGCGCGAACAGCCCCAGATAGCCGCCATGGAGATGCCGTTGGTAGAACAGCCAGTCCCCGATCCCGACGATCGTCAAGGCAACCGCCAGCTTCCAGCGAAAGCGCGCGAGCAGGGGCAAAGGCGGCGGCATGGCAGAGGAACCCATCAATCTATCTCCCTGAATGTCAGGGCAGAATGCGGTTTCCCGACGCAGACCGGTGCGTGCCGACGATCAATAATTGGCGCAGTTCCGGTGCAGAAAATGTGCACGGCGCAGCGGAAATGACGGATTTCCGCCGGAAAGGCCCGATGCTGGACGCGGGCCGTGCCGCACGCCGCGCCATTGCTCTCCACCCGTCGCTTGCCAGCGTCATTTCATCGCCCCTATTTTCTCTCTACCGAAGCAGTGGAGAAACGTGCATGCGCGCACATCTTGCAATCACCACCCTCGCTCTCCTTCCCGTTCTTGCCCTTGCCGGATGCGGTCAGGCGCCCGGCGGCTCCGTCTCCTATGAAGCGGTGAATGACGCCGCCCCGGGCGAAAATGGCGAGCGCTATGACGGCCATCCGGTCAGCCCGGTCCATCAGGTCGCGGCCGAGCCCGTCTCGACCTTCGCGGTCGATGTGGACACGGGCGCCTATGCCAATGTCCGCCACATGCTGCTGGGTGGCCGGACCGTCCCTGCGGAGGCGGTGCGCACGGAGGAGATGATCAATTATTTCCGCTACGACTATCCGCTGCCCGACGACCCGTCCGTGCCCTTCAGCGTGACCACCGACATTGCGACGACGCCCTGGAACCCCGGTACGCGGCTGCTGCGCATCGGCCTGCGCGGCTATGACGTGGCCCGGTCGCAGCGGCCGCCCGCCAATCTGGTGTTCATGGTCGATGTGTCCGGATCGATGCAGGATGCCGACAAGCTGCCTCTGGTCAAGCAGGCGCTCTCCACGCTGGCCGACGCCCTGCGGCCCGACGACAGCATATCCATCGTCACCTATGCCGGCTTCGTCGAAACGCTGGTCGAGGGCAGCCATGACCCGGCGGAGATCAAGGCGGCGCTGGACGGGCTGGCCGCGAGCGGATCGACCGCGGGCGGCCCGGCGCTGGAGCGCGCCTATGACACGGCCCGCGCCCATTTCATCCCCGGCGGCATCAACCGCATCGTCATGGCGACGGATGGCGACTTCAATGTCGGCCTGTCCGATCGGGAAAGCCTGGAGGAGATGGTGAGGCGGAACCGGGAGGACGGCGTCACGCTCACCACCCTGGGCTTTGGCCAGGGCAATTACAACGACGCGATGATGGAGGCGGTGGCCGACCTCGGCAATGGCAACCATGCCTATATCGACAGCGCCATGGAGGCGCGGAAGGTGCTGGACGAGGAACTGTCCTCCACCCTCTTCACCATTGCCAGGGATGTGAAGGTGCAGGTGGAGTTCAACCCGGCGCTGGTCAGCCAGTATCGCCTGATCGGCTATGAGAATCGCGGCCTTGCCGAACAGGATTTTGCTGACGATCGCGTCGATGCGGGCGAGATCGGCGCCGGGCATCAGGTGACGGCGCTCTATGAGATCGTCCCGGCGGGCGAGGCGGGTTGGCTGGCTCCGCGCAGATATGCCGCCAATCGGGCTCCGGTCGTTCCGGCGGGGGACGGAGAGATCGCGACGGTCCGCCTGCGCTACAAATTGCCTGAAGAGACGCGCAGCCGCCTGATCGAAAAGCCCGTTGCCTCCGCCCTCCTTGCCGAAGCGAGCATGCCGCGGCGCGACATGGCCTTTGCGGTGGCGGTCGCGGCCTTCGGACAGAAGCTGCGGGGGGACAGGCGGCTGGGCGACTTCGGCTATGCCGACATCGCCCGACTGGCGGGCAGCCAGAATGACTATTGGCGGCAGGAATTCGTCCAGCTCGCCCGGCTTGCGGGCCATGACGCCGATCCATGGCTGAGGTGAACCCGGGGCGGGACCGGGCGTCCTGCGGCGGGGCCGGGGTCACACGGTCGGCACCGTCCCGCCGTCGATGACATATTCGGCCCCGGTTATGGCCCCCGCGCGATCCGACGCCAGGAAGGCGATGAGGTTGGCGACTTCTTCCGGCCTTGCCGGCCTGCCCATCGGTATTCCGCCCAGGGAGTCCATGATGATCTTCTTGCCCCGCTGGATGTCGCCGCCATGTTCCGCCGCCAATCGGCGGGCCAGTTCGATGGAGGCTTCCGTTTCGATCCAGCCGGGCGAGACGCGCACGACCCGGACCCCGCTGGGCGCAACTTCCTTTGAGAGGCTCTTGCTGTAGGTGGACAGGGCTGCCTTGGCCGCCGCGTAAGCTGTCGTGGCTTCCGGCAGGGGCAGCTCCCGCTGGATGGAGGTCACATGGATGACCACGCCATGGCCCCGCGACACCATGTCCGGCACCAGTTCCCGGTCCAGCCGGACGGCAGGCAGCAGGTTGAGATCCAGTTCCTTGCGCCATTGGTCGTCGCTAAGCGCGGAAAAACCTCCTGCCGGAGAGGAGGAGCCGCCCAGCATGTGGACGATGATGTCCACGCCGCCCAGCCGGTCCTTCACCGCTTCCGCCAGTTCCGCGCAGCCCCCGGCCGTGCTGAGATCGGCGGCGACGAAGCGCGCATCCGGCACGTCGGCCGGGCGCGTCCGGGCGGTGGTCAGAACATCCGCGCCAAGGGCCTGGAAGAGGCTGACCGTAGCCGCCCCCGTTCCGCGCGTGCCCGATGTGATCAGCGCCCGCTTGCCCCGCAG
This sequence comes from Sphingobium fuliginis, assembly GCF_015074805.1. NCBI lineage: Bacteria > Pseudomonadati > Pseudomonadota > Alphaproteobacteria > Sphingomonadales > Sphingobiaceae > Sphingobium > Sphingobium fuliginis. Next base: position 339,494 of record NZ_CP060036.1, read on the forward strand.
GGTGAGGAACGGCGTCATGCGCCGAACTTCCCATGCGCCGCCGTCGACCCGATCAGCGGCCGGTCACGACGATCGGCCCTCATGGCACGATCTCCAGCTCAGCGATCTTCCCGCCTTCCAGCATGAAGAAATAGCGCAGGTCCAACGGACTGCCGGGGAAATCGCCTGCCAGATGGCAGGCCACGACAATGCGGTCACCCTCTTTCGCGAGGGAGAAGGGTTCGGCCGTATAATTATATTTTCTGGAGGACTCCGCTTTCCAGTGCCCGATTTCGTCCCGACTCCGGTAGATATTGCCTTCATCCCTCACCACCGCTGTCTCGGTGAAACAGCGTGATACGCTGCCCGCGTCCTCGGCGCGGTCGGCTTCGAAATAGTCAGCTATGGCCTTTGGCAGATCGATAGCCACGTCTCTTCTCCTTCCATTTCCGACAGCCGGGGATGCGTGCGTCGATCTCTGTCCGGCTCGATCGTCGCACCAATTTAGGGGTGGATGTGCCGCGCGATAATCGGGATAAAGGGGGATGCGGCATCACGAAAAGCAGGACAATGGCAAGACATAGCCTGATCGAACTCGATTCCGTCATCGCCATCATGCGCAAGGGCTCCTTCCGCGCTGCGGCGATCGAGCTTGGCATGTCGACCACCGCGCTCAGCAATGCGGTGGGCAAGCTGGAGCACCAACTTGGCGTGCGCCTGTTCAATCGCACCACCCGCAGCGTTTCCTTGACCGATGCCGGTCGGCATTTCGTCGGCAAGGTCGGTCCCGCGCTCCAGGACATTCACGAGGCGATGGACGCTGCCCGGTCGCAACAGGAGACGCCTTCGGGGACATTGCGCATCAATGCGTTCGCGACCGCTGCGCGGGAAATCCTTGCGCAACTCGTCCTCCCCTTTCTGCGGCGCTATCCGCAGGTTCATGTCGACCTGGTCACCGAAGGCCGGCTCGTGGATATAGTGGCTGACGGTTTCGACATCGGCATCCGCCACGTCGACCTGGTTCCCAGCGACATGATTGCAGTCCCCCTTGGCCGCTGTCGGCGCTACGCCGTCGTCGCTTCGCCCGCCTATTTCGGGCAGCGTGACAAGCCGCAGGTGCCGCCGGACCTTCTGACCCACCCATGCATTCGGGTCAGGCTGCCGAATGGAGCCCTTTACCGCTGGCAGTTCGAAAAGCATGGCAGGCAGGCTCAAATCGACGTCGACGGGCCGATCACACTGGATGAGGCCAGTCTTGCGCGCATTGCCGTCCTGGACGGTTTCGGCATAGGCTTCTTCATGGAATCCGATGTTCAGGAAGACGTGGCCGCAGGACGTCTCGTTCGCGTTCTGGAAGACTGGACACCGCCGCTTTCATCACTATGCCTCTATTATCCAAGCCGGCGAAATCCGTCCGCGGCGTTCAGGGCCTTCATCGATCACGCCCGCGATTTTGCGGCATCGACGGTCGCGACGCGGGAAACCGGTTAGCAGCAGCGGAAGTCCGCCGCTGGAGGGCTGTATAGTTCTGCGATCCTTTGTCGTGTTTTTGAGAGTGTGGATGATGAAATCTGGCAAACCGGTTTATCTGCTGCTGGCGGTTGCGGCGGGGACTTGCTCTCCTGCGGCGCTGGCCGGCTTCTACACCGGGGAAGAGCTTTACGAGCTTTGCTCCACGCCGCGCAGCAGCAATGATTATCTGGAGAAGACCTATGAGTGCATCGCCTATATCACGGGGGCTGTCGATGCATTCAATACGACGCGCGAGGTCAATAAACTGAAAAGTTGCATTCCGGCCGATGTGACGATCAGCCAGCTGAGGAATGTGACGGTGGATTATCTGCGCGACAATCCGGAAGAACGCAGCGCTTCGGCATCCAGGACCGTATTCGCTGCGACGCGAAAGGCCTGGCCATGCCCCAGGACAAGGAAGCGCTGATCCGGAGGGTCGACCCTCCTGCCGAACGCGGTGCGACATTCATTGCGGTCGATCGCGAACATCCCGGCGAACTGGCCCGAATTCCCATCTGAGTTCCATTACCGAACCGCACATGCGGCCACGACCTTGACCGGCCGCCCTCAGCGCGCGCAACAGAGGCGCCGACGACCGGGGCGGTCTAAGGTCAGCCATGTCTCAACCTCCGTTCAATAGTGAATGGCGCGCGGGCTGCCGCCGCCTGCCGCTATGGCGTCGCCATTGATCGCGACGCTGCGCGGAGAGGCGAGGAAGGTGACGACCGCGGCGACTTCCTCCGCCTCGACGATACGGCCGATCAGCGACTGGCCGAACAGGGCCTTCTCCGCCACGTCCAGGCTGGTGCCGTCCACGGCAGCCTTTTGGGCCACGGCATTGGCGGTTTTCTCCGTCCGGGTCGCGCCGGGATGGACCACGGTTACGTTGACGCCCTTTGGCCCCAGTTCGTCGGCCAGATTTTTGGTCAGCGCGGCGATCGCCACATTGCGGGTCGATCCGGGGATCGTGCCTGACTGTCGTGCGGCCAGGCCGCTGATGTTGATGATCCGGCCCCAGCCATTGGCCACCAGATGCGGCGCGGCGGCCCGCGCGACCCGCAGATAGCCGACCAGTTTGGTATTGAGTTCGTCCAGCAGATAGTCGGATGCGACGCCAGCGACGCCAGGCACTTCCGGTCGCGCGCCCGGCTGCGCGGCATTGTTTATGACGATGTCCAGGCCGCCCAGCTTTTCGACCGCCGCGGCGACGAGCGCGTCGACCTGCGCGTCGTCGCGCGTATCGGCGACGAAGGCATGAAGTTCGCCGCCGGTCTGCGCCGACAGCTCTTGGGCCGCGTCGCTTGCCGCCGCTTCATTCCGGGAAGACAGCAGGACACGGACGCCTTCTTGCGCGAGTGCAAGGGCGATCGCCTTGCCGATCCCTCGGCTGCCGCCAGTCACCAGAGCGCGCTTGCCTGCAAGTTGCAAATCCATGGCATATCCTTTCATCTATCTTGCGATAGCCCTGAATAGGCTTCCCCGAGGGCGAACAGCTATTGCGAGTTCGAAACTATCGATGATCTCTTCTCAGCATAGATCAGGGCATTTAGCCGCCACGATGGGTGAACTGGTCAGATCGCAAGAGCATTGCTGCTGGATGTGTGTGGTGCGGATCATGGTCGCAATGCCGCAGGCGACCGACATTATCTCTTCTCATCAATGATGGCCGGGAACTCGTTGGTGGCTTTCGCTATCCTTATGGCTCTGTCTGATAACCAGCAGTCAGGCAGAGCGATCTCGGCCACCGGCCCAGGATGGTGCTGAGGATCGGACTGCCAGCGACGAGCGCTGGGACTTGTGCAGCCATGGCGATCTCCTCGGCCAGCCTGCCGTTTAACGAGTCATCACGCATGTATCGCATCGTTCCGATATGCACCGTCGCGCAGGACAGGCGTCGCCGTGCTGCCATTGATGTCCAGCGCCAGCGCCACATCATCAGCATAGCCCTCGTCGATCAGTTCACGCCCGGACACGGATTGTCTTATCAAAGACTCCAGGTTCACCCCGGCAGAACGGAACGCTTCCCGGGCAATGACGGCTTCGGGCGACATGGGGAGATCGAGAGCATCCAGAATGGCGCCCGCGCCCAGTAAATCCTCGATCGCGGGACGCAGGCTTCCGTCGGGCCACCGTTCCCCCGCTAGTATAACCGCGATATCCCCATCGCCCGCGAGATATCGAGCATGGGCGGCAACAGCCCGCGCGTTCCTGAGGCATCCCGCCATGACCAGCGTTTCTTCGCCCGCCAGCGATATCCGCGATCCATTCGGAGACGGCAGCATCAGCCGCGTACCCGCGGCGAGCTGCGCCAGCGTTCTCGGCGAGAGGCTGACCTGACCGCCACCGGCCTGTCGCGGGGCGCCTAAATGCGCGTCGGCGGCGCTGGCCGCTTTCTGTGCCGCGCTGCGATCTCCCGATGGGAAAGGGAGGATATACGCCCCTTTTGATACCGCAATATCGACGGCGGTCGAAAAGGACAGCACATCGACGATGACGAGGACCGGCACGCGCTTCCGCAGTGTTTCGACCCCCATGAGGCCCCATTCGCTATAAACTGATGTCATATCCACTCGTCATTCGGTTTCGAGAATATCGATCCTGCCTGATCGCAGATGCCAGATGACATCCTGCGGAACCGGCAGTTGAAGCCTGCTCACCACCTCGATTTCAGCCGCGAAGTCGACACGCCCTGAAAGCGGATGGGCGCCGCCCCTGTCACCTGATGTCCGGCTCAGAATGGCTCGACCCATGGCCGCAGCTCGACCTCCCAACTCCAGGCGCTGCGATGCTGCGCCAGGACGGCCAGATAGGCGTCGGCGATCGCATCGGGGTCGAGCGTGCTGTCCGGTGCGCCGGTCGGATCGGGGCGGCCCGCACTGCGCACGCCGCCGTCGATGACGAAATGCGCAACATGAATACCCTTGGGCGCCAGTTCCCGCGCCGCGCTCTGCGCCAGTCCACGCAGTCCAAATTTGCCGATCGCAAAGCCCGAAGAATTGGCGAACCCCTTGACGCTGGCCGTTGCGCCGGTCAGCAGGATCGCGCCATGACCAAGCGGCACGAGCCGCCTTGCCGCCTGCTGCAACACCAGGAAACCGCCATAGGCGGAAACCTCGATGGCATGGCGGACCTGGCCGGGGTCGATATCGGTGACGGGTCCGCGGACGCGGCCCGCTGCATTGAACAGGACGACCTCCGGAATGCCGATGCTTCTGTCGACATCATCGAACAGCGCTGCGACAGAAGCGGGATCTGTTGCATCGACGGCGAATGCGGCACCGCCAATCTCCTGGGCTAGGCTGCTCAGCCGCTCCGAATTGCGCGCCGCGACCGCCACCCTCGCGCCTGCGGCCGACAAGGCCCGCGCCACCGACGTGCCGATGCCAGGACCTGTGCCTACGACGAGCGCGGTCTTGTAGGGAATTTGCACCATGAGTTGTTCTCCGCTTATGGGGGGACTTTATGGGGAGCCGGAAAGATGTGGCTCCGCTCACTGCTTCACGACAGACGGCCGATGCCGCCGGCTAGTGGAATTTCTCGACGGCTGACGACCGCGACACCGCCATGTCAGTTGTCAGGCCCAGGCGGATTGCGGAGCGTGGGCCACGGGAAAGAAACGATTGGCCGGCCGCGGAAGGCCCAGATGATCGCGCAACGTCGTTCCTTCATAATCCTTGCGGAACAGGCCGCGGCGCTGAAGTTCCGGTATGACCTTGGCGGTGAAGGCCTCCAATCCCGCCGGAACGAACGGGAACATCAGCTTAAATCCGTCCGATCCGCGTTCCTCCAGCCAAGCCTCCATCTCATCCGCGATGGTCTGCGCGGTTCCCACGAAAGCGAGGCCCGCAAAGCTGCCTGCGCGCGCCGCCAGCTCGCGGATCGTAAGATTGCCGGCGCGCGCCAACGCAACCAGGCGCTCGCGACCGGACCTGCTCCCATTGCTTTCCGGGATTTCAGGCAAGGGGCCATCCGGATCGAAGCCCGACACGTCAAAATCGAGCATGGCGGAAAGCGACCGGATTCCGCTGTCGTAATGGACCAGGCCATCGAGCCGTGCGCGAATGGCTCGGGCTTCCTCGATGCTCTCGCCCACAACCACGAATGCGGCAGGCAGTATCTTGAGATGATCGGGATTGCGCCCGATCGCCGTCATGCGCCCCTTGACGTCCGCATAAAAGCGTTTGCCCTCTACCAGGCTCCCGGCCGCACCGAAGATGACCTCGGCGGTTTCCGCCGCCAGTTGACGCCCGGCTTCCGAAGCGCCCGCCTGGACGATCACCGGCCAACCCTGAACGGGCCGGGCGATATTCAAGGGCCCTCGCACTGAAAGATGCGGCCCGCGATGATCGAGGACATGGAGTTTCTCCGGGTCGAAAAATATGCCGCTTTCAACGTCGCGGACAAAGGCATCGTCAGCCCAGCTGTCCCATAATCCGGTCACGACATCATGGAATTCGCGGGCTCGCGCATAGCGCGTGGCATGGGCCAGATGCTCTTCATTGCCAAAATTATACGACGTTTCCGGATTGCCAGTCGTCACGATGTTCCAGCCCGCTCGCCCCTCGCTCAGATGATCGAGGGAGGCAAAACGACGGGCGACGTGAAAGGGCGCATCATAGGTGGTCGACGCCGTCGCGATGAGGCCGATGCGCTTGGTGACCATCGCCAGGGCTGACAGGAGCGTGAAAGGCTCGAACGACGTGACGGTGTGGCTACGCTTCAACGCATCGTTCGGCATGTTCAGGACGGCGAGATGATCGGCCATGAAGAAGGCGTCGAACTTCGCCGCTTCCAGCGTTCCGATCAAACGCTTGATATGCGCAAGATTGAAATTGGCGTCCGGCCAGGCGCCGGGATAGCGCCACGCCCCTGTGTGGATCGAGATCGGGCGCATGAAGGCGCCCAGATGAAGGCGTCGTCCTGTCGTCATCGGCGGATTGCTCCGTCCCAGCCATGGCGCTCGGCCATGGCGCAGGAAAGCCAGGAGACCGGCGGCGCGAGTTCGCGCGGAACGCGCAGGGATGCCGGCGCGCCTCTGCGGCCCTCTTTCCGAAGTTGGTCCGTGCTGCTCATCCTGTCCTCCTGGCCCAGATAGAGGGTGCCATCGCACGGATCGGCTTTCGCTCATCCGCGCGGCGATCCAGCATAGGCGCTCTGGGATGGGCTGACGAATTGGACTTTCTCAGCTATTTATGACCTGCGGGAAAGGCGAGAGATGGAAAAGGCCGCACCGCTTCATCCCATCGCCTTTCGAGCGGGCGCCGGACCTTCGTGACGCAAGGCGTGACGGCACCCGTATCCCTATGGTGGCGATGGCCTTGAAGCCGCAATGGCTGTCATCTCGATGAGGCTTTTATGCCGGGAACCGCTTTAGCGACTCTCGATCATCTATTTGGCATCGTCATGCCTCAGACGCCGCAACGGAAGTTAAACTGGTCCTCATCTCTGAGGACTCCATTTCATGCTCCATAGGTTCGGCCGGCGATCCCTTCAGCTTCTTCCTGGCGGCGCTGCGATCTCGGCCTGCGCCGGCGAGGGCGCTGGGGCCGCAGACAAGCTGTTCGTCGGCGACCGGCGCGGGGGCTCGCGCGTCGTGCTTCAGGGCGCAAACAGGCTGCAAAAGCTCGCGCTCGATATATTGCGCGTCACACTGCAGCGGGCGGACCGCTTTCCGGTGAAGATCGACCAGACACCGATCGCCCAGCAGCAGGCGACGACCGACCGCTATTTCCGCGCAGGCGCCCTCGATCGCAGGCTGGATGTGCGCCCCTTGTTCGACGCCGGCTTTTCATGACCCGCTATTCCGCCGCCCATTGGGGCGTATATGAGGTCTCGCCGGGCGACAGGGATGCGGCGCCGCGATTGGCGCCGCTCGGCAGCGATCCCGATCCCAATCCGATCGGCCTCGACCAGTTGGAGGAGGGCATGGCCCGGCTGCGCGTCCTCCGCCCCGCCATCCGCAAGGGATGGCTGGAAAAGCGGACGCGAGAGGGGCGCGGCGAGGAAGCCTTTGTCGAAGTGCCTTGGGACGAGGCGCTCGACATCGTCGCGGCGGAGATTGCGCGGGTGCGCCGCGACCACGGCAATGAAGCGATATTCGGCGGTTCCTATGGCTGGGCCAGCGCCGGCCGCTTTCACCATGCGCAGAGCCAGCTCCACCGCTTCTACAATATGCTGGGCGGCTATGTGCGCAGCGTCGACAGCTACAGCCTGGGCGCCGGGCGCGTGCTGATGCCGCACATCGCCGCCAGCATGGACGAGAGCAACGCATCCCATACGAGCTGGGACGTGCTGGAGGCGCATTGCGAACTGTTCGTGAGCTTCGGAGGGGTGCCGCTCAAGAATACGCGGGTGTCGTCGAGCGGCGCGGGACGGCATCGCGCGCGGGACGGCCTGCGGCGGCTGCGGGAGGCGGGGGCGCGCATCGTCAATATCGGGCCGGTCGGCGACAATCTGGGCGATGGGGATGCGGAGGAATGGATAGCGGTCCGGCCCAACACCGACGCGGCGATGATGCTGGCGCTCGCCTGGGTGGTGTTGCACGATCCGCTGTTCGACCGTTCGTTCCTCGACAGCCATACGGTCGGCTTCGACCGTTTTCGCGCCTATCTGACCGGGGAGGCGGATGGCACGCCCAAGACCCCCGCCTGGGCGGCCGCGATCACGGGCGTGCCCGCCGGCCGCATCGCCGCTCTGGGACAGGACCTGCTGCGGCATCGCACGATGCTCAATTGCGCATGGGCGCTTCAGCGCGCCGCTCATGGCGAACAACCCTTCTGGGCGCTGGTCACGCTGGCCGCCATGGTGGGGCAGATCGGCTTGCCGGGCGGCGGATACGGCCTGGGCTATGGCGCGATGAACGTCATGGGCAGCGCGCATCCGCGCTTGCCCGGTCCCGTTTTTCCGCAAGGGACCAACGGCGTCTCCGCCTTCATCCCCTGCGCGCGGATCGCGGACATGCTGCTGCATCCGGGCGAGCGCTTCACCTATAATGGCGGCGTTCACCGCTATCCCGACATCCGCCTTGTCCACTGGGCGGGCGGCAATCCCTTCCACCATCACCAGGATCTGAACCGGCTGCGGCAGGCCTGGGCGCGGCCCGAAACGATCATCGTGCAGGAACCATATTGGACGCCGGTCGCGCGGCAGGCGGACATCGTGCTGCCGGCCACCATATCGCTGGAACGGGACGATATCGGCTTCGCCACCCGCGAGGGATTTTTCGTCGCCATGCGGCAGGCGGTGCCGCCACAGGGCGAAGCGCGCGACGATCACGCCATCTTCGCCGCGCTGGCCGGGCGGCTGGGTGTCGAGGCTGCTTTCACCGAAGGGCTGGACATGATGGGCTGGCTAAGGCGCATCTATGCCGAAAGCGCGGGGAAGATCGCCGCCACCGGCATCAACCTGCCCGATTTCGACCATTTCTGGGAGGAAGGGATCATCGATCTGTCCGCCCATGACCGACCCCATGTCATGCATGCGGATTTCCGCCGCGATCCGCTGGTCCATCCGCTGGCCACGCCTTCGGGGAAGATCGAGATCTACTCGGAAAAGATCGCCGGGTTCGGGCTGGATGATTGTCCGGGCCACGCGGTCTGGCGGGAGCCCTTCGAGTGGCTGGGGCATGAGATGGCCGCGCGCTATCCGCTCCATCTGCTGTCCGACCAGCCGGAGCGGCGGCTGCACAGCCAACTCGACGCCAGTGCCTATAGCCGGGCGGGCAAGGTGGCCGGGCGGGAACCGGTCTATCTCAATCCCGCGGACGCCGCCTCAAGGGGCATTGCAGATGGCGATGTCGTGGAACTGTTCAACGATCGCGGCCGTTGCCTTGCAGGCACAATCCTGAGCGATGCGATCATGCCGGGTGTGGCGCGGCTGGCGACCGGTGCATGGTTCGATCCGGGTCCGGAGCTGGAGCGGCACGGCAATCCCAACGTGCTGACGCTCGATCGCGGCGCTTCGGGCCTGTCGCAGGGCTGCGTCGCCCAGACCTGCCTGATCGAGGCGCGGCGGTTCGAGGGCGCGCCGCCGCGCGTCGCCATATTCGATCTCCCTCAGGTCCTGCCGCGCAACGTCAGTCCATAAAGGCGCGGCTCCTGACAAGCTTCCGATAGAGCTATTGGCGCTGCTGAAGTGACTGATGTCGTCACGCTACGCAATCCGCCTCACATTTCGCGGATGTCCACAGCCTGGAAAGCGATTGGCCCTTTCCTCGCCCAAATCCAATATTTGAATATATCATAATAAATATTACTCAATAATAGATTTGGATTTCCAAATGATAAATCATGGTTAAAGTAAATCTTTCTTCTTGCCGCCCCCCTGAATCGATAAGTCCAGGTCGGAAAAGAATCGAAATAAGACATGAGAGATTCTTTTGAACATGACTCATATATCTATTTCTGATGTTAATAAGGGGGTTGGGAATGAATATAGCAATTAAAAAGAAGCGGACCTTGGCCGGCAAGGAGCGTGTCCGGAAATCTGCTTTCTCCGCATTGGCGCTCTCCACCATGCTGGTCTCGACTGCGGCATGGGCACAAGATGCCCTCACCGCAGCGGCGCCCGATGCGGAGGCGGGCGGGGTCGTCGACAATATTGTCATTACCGCCACCCGCAAGGAATCCAGGATTCAGTCGACGCCCGTGGCGGTCAGCGTCATTGGTGAGGCGTTCCGCGGGAACCAGAATGTCGTCACCACGCGCGATCTGGCCGGGCAGATTCCAGGCCTCTACACGCCGCCCTCGGGCATCACTCCGCTGACCAATACCTTCTTCATTCGCGGCATCGGCAATAGTGATCCGATCTTCGATCCGACGGTCGGAGTTTATATCGACGATGTTTACCTGCCGCGCGCCATCAATGGCATGTCAGACCTCACCGATGTCGAGCGGCTCGAGATCCTGCGCGGTCCTCAGGGCACGCTGTTCGGCGCCAATTCAGCCGGCGGGGCGATCCGCTACGTCACACGCACGCCCGGCGATAAATTCGACCTGCGCGCCGATGCCGGCTATGGCAACTACAACACGATCAACGCGCATGGCTATGTGGCGGGCCCGATCGTGCCCGGCGTGCTGGCGGCCAGCATCGCGGTCGCCCATGACGAGCATGACGGCTATACTTGGAACCCGTCGCAGCAGCGGCACGTCAACAATCAGGACACGACCGGCGGCCGCGTCAAGCTGGTCTTCACGCCGACTGCTGCGCTGAAGATCACCCTGTCGGCCGACGGGACCATCGATCATTCGCAGGCCGCGCAATATGTGGCGACGACCTACAATCCCACGAATCCGGCATTGTCAGGCCTTGGCGCGATCACGGGCGGCACCTTCTACAGCCCGACCTCGCTCGCGCCCTACAAGGCGAATGTCAGCTATGCCGGGCGACCGGGGATAAACCGATCGCATTCGGGCGGCGTGACCGGCCGCATCGACTATGATCTCGACGAGCATCTTTCACTGCATTCGATCACCGCGCTGCGGGGCTTCGACCAGGACCCGGTAAACTACAATAATGACGGTCAGAACCGGCTGCCCTATAATGCGGCCCAGCCCCGGCGCATCGACATTTCGGACAATTACATCACCTACAAGCAGAAGTCCTTCACTCAGGAGCTTCAGTTGCAGGGCAACTGGAACCGGTTCGATTTCACGGGTGGTCTCTACTATCTGTTCGAAAATTTCCGAAGCAACCGGATCGGCTATGTGACCGGACTGCCGCAATCGGACACGGCGCTGCCCGCCGCGCCCTTCGATCAGATCGGCAAGACCGTAACGCATAATTATTCAGCCTATCTCCAGGCCAATTACCGGCTGACCGACCGGCTGACGCTGACCGCCGGCGGCCGCTATATCAGCATCCGGCGCGCGTTCGATTTTCAGGGCGTCAACTATGACCTGGACGGCCATCCGATCGATCCGACGCTCTATCCGCAGGTGAAGACAGGCGGCGCGATCCCCGCGCTCGGCGTCACTGTCGCCGCGACGCAGGTAAATTTCGACAATAGCGGCGTGCTCAACAAGAAGACCTGGCATGCGTTCACGCCGAAGGCAGGCATTTCCTACCAGGCAACGCCGACGATCTTCCTGTTCGCCAACTATGCCAAGGGTTTCGACGCGGGCGGCTTCAACAACCGCGCGCTTAACCTTGCCACCGCGCTGCCCTATGATCCTGAGACGGTCAATGCGTTCGAGATCGGCTTCAAGACCGACTGGTTCGATCGCCGGCTGAGGGTCAACGCGACAGGTTTCTATAACGACTATAAGGATCTGCAGACAGCGGTGTCGGCGTTCAGTCCGATCTCCGGCACCTATGTCAGCACGCGCGGCAATGCGCCGTCAGCGCACACGCAGGGCTTCGAACTGGAAACCTCGGCAGAGCCGACCAACAATCTGTCGCTGGCTTTCAATGTCACCTATCTGACAACCGAATATGACGATTATTCGGCGCCGGCGCTGGGCACCGTTCCCGCCTATAACTATACGGGCAAGCAATTTCCCGGCCAGCCGAAATGGCAATATTTCGCGTCCGCCGACTATTCGATCCCGATTGAGGGGCTGGGCGCGATCAAGTTCGGCGGCAGCGTCAACTGGCAGACCGGCTATTTCTCCGACCAGCTCAACAATCCCCAATATCGGATCGGTTCGAAGCATTTCCTAAATGCCTTCATCGGTTTCCAGACTGCTGACAAGCGGTGGGATTTCACGCTGACGGCGCGCAACATCGGCAATGAATTTTATTATTCCACGCTCACCCCGATCGGCACGGCCATCAAGGCCGGGCCCTATGCGGGCACCTTGCTGCTGCAAGGCGCTCAGAACCCGCCGCGCACCATCTTCTTCAAGGTCGGCTTCAAATATTGATCCTTTCCGCCCGCGGCCACAAGCGGCTCTTGCGTGGCCGCGGGCGACCTGCGCTCCTCATGATCCCTCAGTCCCCGCCATGAAAGAAACATTCCTGTCGGGGCCGGGCGCACATGGCGATCAAGCTGGGATAGGCCATGTTCGAGACTTGGGTGATACACCCCGCGATGCGCGTTACCCTCCATGAGGCGGCGCGCGCGCTTTTGCATGAGGACGATCCGATGGATTTCCTGGCGATCATGACGGCTGGAACTTGATCTGCGGAAGAGCTATATCGGGCTTATGGCAAAGCAGAGCAAAATGGCTTCGGCGAGCATGCGCGACGGAAAGACCGGGATTATCATCGGGCCTGCGGGCTCGAAGCGCACGCGGACGGTCACCACCAAACTGGGTAATGTGACCGTCAGTGCCCAGAAGCCGTCGGCCGCGCTCGTCAAGGATAATGTCAAGCGCAGCTCCCAGGCGTTGGAGCGTGCCGCGGCCCGTATCGTGCGGGGCGGGGTGGCTATTCCTCAGCGCAAGAATGTGCCGCTCTATTCGGTTGATGAAGATAATCCCAAGATCGTCATCCGCAAGCTCAACGGACAGGTGAGTCGCGGCCAGCTTGTCGACGGCAAGTTTCAAGAATTTGCGTGACGGCGCTCAAGGGCGCGGTAGACCAGATACTTTCCGCACAGGTCAGGACCGACAAGCCGCTCGCGATCATTCTGGCCGGTCATAACGGGTCGGGCAAATCGACGATGTGGCGCAAGATTCTTGCGCAAAAGCTCCAGCTGCCGCTGCTGAACGCGGATCGCATGATGCTTTCGATTCTGCCGGAAGCCCAGGGGGACGGATCGCTTGTGGACTGGGCGCAGGAATTGCGCGACACAAACCTCGGCTGGATGCAGGTGGCGCAAAATGGCGTGAAGGCGTTCGCCGCGCATGCCATGGCCGCGAAGGTGCCATTCGCAACCGAAACCGTCTTCAGCCATTGGGAAGAGCGGCCTGACGGCACGGTCGCCTCGAAACTCGACACGATAACCGATCTTCAGGCGGCGGGTTATTTCGTCCTGCTGTTTTTCGTCGGTCTTTCGAACGCCGATCTGTCCATATTGCGCGTCAGCCAGCGCGTGCTTGAACATGGCCACGGCGTCGACACCGGCAAACTCGTCTCGCGGTTTCCCAGGACGCAGAAGGCTATATCGCACGCGCTGGGCGTGGCCGACGCCTCCATATTGACGGACAACAGCCGTGACGAAAAGCGGGCCTTCACGGTGTGCCGGGTCCAGCTTGGCGGCGAAGCGCTTTATGACCTGCGGGATGGCGCGGACAAGGTCCCACTGGCCATCACCGAGTGGCTCGACGTCGTGAGCCCGCTCGCCTGATGAAGGGGCAGTTGATCGGGAACGGCTGTTGATATTTGCATGCGAATAGTTGGGACAGGCAGGTCAAAGCCTGCCGCATTCGCAACCCGTCCGTGTCTACGCGCAAATGGGCTATGGCGGCGACTTCGGTTCAGCAGACTGAATTCGAGGAAAATGTCCCACCGATCGCCGCCTGAACCTCAGCGCGGCCGGACCTTGCGGTCCGGTCGCGCTGAGGCCGGTACTGTCCGCCGGCGCTGCGGTCAGTCGACGAAGATGGCCTGGAACACGATCTTGTCGTCCCGCACGATGAAGGCGTCCTTGCCCGAGACCTGCTGGGGCTGCCCCTTGAACTGGACCCAATGCAGGATGACGCTGTCCGGGCCGGCCGGTTCGATGGTCGTTTCCATCGCCTTGATGCCGGGATGATGATCCTTGTCGGTCAGCGTCGTGAAGACGCGCCGCGCCTGCGCCTGACCCGAATAGATGCCCGGCCCCTTGGCCGGCGCCTGATCCGCGACCAGCCCCTGGGGAGTCACGACGACGGTGTCCGCGGAATAATCGTCCATGATCGGCTGCAGCTTGCCGGCTTTCATGCTCTCGACATGACGGGCGACCACTTCGGCGGGTGTGGCGGCTTGGGCGGCCCCGGCCAGGCAGAGACTGAGGAGGGTGGCGAAGGGGAGGCGGAAGTCCATGATGGCGGGGCCTTTCTCAAGCATTTTCGGGGGGAAGGGTGGGTTGCGGGCCGGTCATCCCTCATAGGGGATGCCCGCTTCATGATCGCGGATGATCTGCCTTACGGCGTCGGGCTTCACGGGCAGCTTGTTCTGATTGGCCTGGAGCCAGGCGAAGAAGTCCGCCTCGATCGCGTCGGTCCAGCGGGTGTCGATCTGGCCGGCGGTATATCTGCCCTCGCGCAGGCGCATATGGCCGAACATGTCGCGCAGCCGCGTATTCTCCGACAGCTTCACCACCTTTTCGGCCAGTTGCGGCGGGATGAACAGCACGCCGCCGTCCCGGCCCAGCACGACATCGCCGGGCATGGCGGTCGCCTTGCCGATGCGGATCGGACCGTTGATGCCCACCATCGTCGAATTGAGCCGCGCGCCCGTCGCCATGGCGCCGAAATGATGCGACGGATCGTAGGAGCGGACGAAGGAAACGAAATTCGGCAGTTCCCTGAGGCCGTTGATGTCGCGCACCGCGCCGTCATAGACGACGCCGTTGCCGCTGCGGGCGTAGATGGCGTTGCCGACATTGTCGCCGATCGATGGGCCGTCCTGCTTCAGCCCGAAATGGTCGCTGACATAGACGTCGCCCTTTTGCAGCATGTCGACCGGCCAGGCGTTCATGGCGCCCTTGCGTCCGTCGTCGGCGCCCTGCTTTTCCAGTACGGTCTGGATGTCCGGGCGGCCGGGCAGCCATTGGGAGGTCAGCGCCCGACCGACCAACACCTTGTCGGGGAAGATGGACAGCCAGCCATCCTCATATTGATGGTTGAAGCCGGCGCTGCGCAGCGTCGCCCAGGCTTCCTCCAGAGTGACTTCCCGCATCCGCTCCAGAATGTCGTCGGGGACCTTCGGCCGTCCGTCCGGAAAGCGTTCGCCGGTCCAGGCCGGCGTATGGCGGATCACCTGTTCGCGCGTGAAGAAGCCGTCCTCGGCCAGCGCGTGCTGCGGCAGCAGCATGGCCGCGAAGGCGAGGGCGGCGCCCTTCAGCCGCCGGTCAAATCCCATGGCTCGGTATCTCCCTATCCTGTGCGTGGTGCAGCGCCGATCCGCGCGGCGGCCGGTCGGACCTTCCATTCTAGAATTCCGGCGGCATCTGGTCGTTCGCGCCGCCGCGCGGCACCTCGACCCCTGCGGCCCACAGTATTCCATTCACCAGGAACCGGCGTTGCTGCGGATAGAGGTGCATGTTGTCATGGAAGTCGTTGCCGCCCCACACGACCGAACGTCCGCCGTCGGGCCGCTCATAGGCCCAGGCGACCGGACCGCCGGTGCCATTGGCCGCCTGTGACGGCCGGGCGGTGAGCAACGGGGTGCGGCGGGGGTTGTCGGGCAGGAAATAGCGCGCGTACATTTCCTCCCGCGGCGTCCAGGGCTTGACCCCGCGCAGGATCGGATGCTTGCCGGGGATCGGCCTGATCGCCCATGTGTCGACGGGATTGTGCGAGACATAGGGAATCCAGACGCCGCCCAGCCAATCGTTCAGATAGAGGCGGCCTGCCCGGTTATCGACGAACATCGTATAATGATAGACGACCAGCCCCGTTTTCCTGCGCTTCAGAAGCGCGTCGAAACCCTTGAGCGCGGCACTGGTCTCGGCATTATAGCCCAGACCGTCCGTTTCGGCATATTGCTGGAAGATCGCGCCGGTTTCGCGCTTCAGCCAGTCGCCATTGCCGTCGATCACGATGGCGTCGGCCGCCTCCAGCATTGCCAGATCCCGCGGCTTTTCTCCGACGATGACCTGCGTCTTCACCTCTCGCGCCGCGCCGGAATGTTCGAGCAGCCAGGCCAGTTCGCGCAGGTCCTTCTCATATTCATGGCGGCCGGGCGCGCCATGCTGCTTCGGTCCCGCGAATAGCACGATGCGCAGGGGCGGCAAGGGCGCCGTTCCAGCCGGCATCGGCAACAGGAAAGCGACCGCCATGGCCGCCAGCGCCGCACCCACCGGGCGCGGAGTACGGGAATGGCTTCGCTTCCTGCCCGGCGGAGCAGCCATATTGCGGACCTTGCGGGCCCAGCTCGTGAACGTCCCTTTCAACTCATCCTCACCAGCAAAGATTTGTATCGCGACTCTCTCGGTCGATCCTATCCTATAGGATCTGCCACAAAGTGATGGACATACCAAGACCCCGCCGCATATTTCCTGCGATCATGTCTTGGAGTTGTTCGGCGAGTGTTGGTGCACGCGCGTCTGCCACTGGCTGAGACAGAGCAGATCATGCCGCTTCTACCGGCCATCTTGTGCCGGATCTTGGCTTGAAGGCATTCACTCCGCAGCCTGAACGCCTTTAGTCGGAGCGAACCATGGCTGATCGCGATTTGGAAGGGTCTGCTTGGCCGTCCTTACCGGGGAGGGGAAAGCCTCCGCAATGCCTGGCTGACCGCGAAGGCGATGAATGCCTTTTCGGAAGAGCGGGTGGGATCTGCCAATGGCCTGATCACTTATGTGGCCATGCCTTATTTCAATGACGCCGTCAGTCCGGCGGGCTAACCGCAGATCGCCCGCACGCGCCGATGTTCCTCTGCCGCCGGTAGAAATCGCGCCGGGACCGACGCGGGGGTTCACGAATCATGCAAATCCTTCTTTGATGCGTCAGGCTGCACGATCAAATCGCGACGCGATACATGAAGATGAAGGTCAGATGGAAGCAGACGGCGCCATATTGCAGGATGAAGATTATGCGGCGCTGGCGGAATTCCGCTTCGCTCTGCGCCAGTTCCAGGCGTTCAGCAGCGAGCGGGCGGCCAGGGTGGGACTCACCCCGCAGCAGCATCAGGCCTTGCTCGCCCTGCGCGCTGCGCCGGCCGAGGATGCGACCGTCGGCTATGTCGCACGGCGGCTGTTGCTAAAGCCCCACAGCGCGACGGGGCTGGTCGACCGGCTGGAAAAGCTGGGGCTGGTGACGCGCCATGCCAGCGCCACGGACCGGCGGCGCTCGCAATTGCAATTGACGCCGGACGCGCTGGACCTGCTGGCGAAGCTGTCGGCCACGCATCGCGATGAGATCCGCCGCTTGCGTCCGCTGCTCAACCAGTTGCTGGCGCGCTTTGCCTAGGAAATTTCAGCTCCCATGATAGCGGTGGAAAGCTGCTCCAGCCCTTGCGGCAGGACATGGTTGGCGGGCCGAGCCCGCTACCCACGTCGGTGGTGCAGGCGCGGAACCGCGTCGGATTGCCGGCGGACCAGGCTGTAGTCCAGTCGCGCCAACCCCCGCCCGTCCACGTCTTCCCCGCCCTTCATGGCATCCGCCAGCAGGGTCATGGCGGCCCGGCTCATGTCGCGAATCGGCTGGCGGATGGTGGTGAGCGTGGGCCAGATCGCGGCGGCAAGCGGCGTGTCGTCGAAACCGCAGACCGTCAGATCGGCCGGCACGCTGATCTGACGCTGATGCGCGATGGTGATGGTCGCCGCGGCCATATCGTCGTTGCAGGCGAAGATCGCTGTCGGCGGCGTCTTCAGGCTCAGCAGATGCGCCGCCGCCTCCAGCCCGGACCGGTAGCTGAAATCGCCCTCGACGATATAATCTTCCTCAACCGGCAGGCCTTGCGCGGTCATGGCGACGCGAAAGCCCTCCAGCCGTCGCGCGCTGGAACGGTGCTGGGAATTGCCCTGGATGAAGGCGATGCGGCGGTGGCCGAGGTCGATCAGATGCCGCGTCATCTCGCTCGCGGCCTGGCGGTCGTCTATCGCGACGACCATCATGCCATGGTTCTCGTCCGGCGCGATCGCGACCCACGGAATGCCCTGCCGCCCGAGCGCCTGCGCCAGTTCGTCCCAGTCGCACAGGGGCGGCGGCACGATGACGCCGGAAACGCGCGCCTGAAGGACCTGGGCGACGATGTCCTGCGCCGTGGCGCCCATCTCGCACTGTTCGACCACCAGGTGGAGGTGATGCTTCGCCGCCTCGTCCAACCCGCCCAGCAACAGTTCGCCCAGATAGGCGGAGGTCGTCGTATTGCGGTAAAGCAGCGCCACTCGCCGGTCGTCGCCCCCGGCCAGCGCCCGGGCGGAGACATTGGGCGCATAATTCAGTTCCGCGATCGCCTTTTCCACCCGGGCTCGGGTCTGGGGGCTGACCCAGCTCTGCTTGTTCGCGACGCGCGACACGGTCATCACGGACACGCCGGCCCGCGCTGCAACTTCCCGGATTGTCGGCGGCTTACGTTCGTTCATGGTCGTTCACCGCCTAGCCTTTGCGGCCCTTGAAAGCCAGTCATGGATTGCCCGGCGCATAGGGGAAAGCGAGCGATTTGTACCAGTTCAGATCATGTTCCGGCGGTGCCGTGCCCGCCGGCAGCGGGCGTTTGGACAGCGTCTGGAAATAGGCGATGCTGGCATCGCGCCACCATTTCGCCTCGCGATGCTGGATGCCGAGGAAGGACTGCGTCTGGGCGAAGCGTTCCGCATCGACATAGGGGCGCAGGCTGTCCCACTTCCTGCGCATGGCCGCGACATAGGCGACCCCCGCGTCATAATGTCGGATGAGGCCTTTCCACAGGGTTTCGCCCGATTTCAGCTTCGCATCCCAGCCGACATGGTGGAACCAGAGGAGGTCGCGTTCCGGCGTCGTCTTCGGGTTGGCGAGCATCCTGGCGACCGGCGGGGCATATTGGGCGATGGCGTTGCTGCCGGTCCTCGTCCGGTCGAAGCCGATCCCCTGCGCGTCCGCCTTGTGATAATAGACCGGGTTCCATTCGGGCCGGGCAAGCTCTGAAATCCAGGGAGCCGGGCCGTAATGATGGCCGGTGCCCATGACATGGGACAGGCCGAGCGGGGTCATATAGTCGACCGCCGCCTCCCGGGATCCCATCATCATGGCGACGACCGGATCGACCACCTTCGCATCCGTCGAGAAAGTCTGCGCCGCCCATTCGCGTGCGATCGCCTCCGCCGACAGATCCGGGTCCCAGGCAAGGCGGCCGAAGGCGTACCAGTCCGCCTGGTTGAAGATCGATCCGCTCCAGTCGCGGTCGGCGCCGATATTGGCGACGCCGGCAATGCCGGTCAGCTTGTGGCCCTCCAGCGACCCGTCGATCACCCTGGCCACGGTCGACCCCTTGCCGCGGGCGAAGGTGTCGCTTTTCAGCGTCTCCTCGAACAAGGGCCCCAGATAGGTGAGGTGGGTCGACTGGCCCAGATATTCCTTGGTGATCTGGAATTCCATCATCAGCGGCGTCCGGGGCATGGCGCCGAACAGAGGATGGAAGGGTTCGCGGGGCTGGAAGTCGATCGCGCCGTTCTTCACCTGCACCAGCACATTGTCCGCGAACTGGCCGTCCAGCGGCTTGAAGTCGCTATAGGCCTGCTTGGCGCGGTCGTCCGGATTGTCATGCGCATAGACGAAGGCGCGCCACATCACGATGCCGCCATGCGGCTTCACGGCGGCGGCCAGCATGTTCGCGCCATCGGCATGGGTGCGCTTGTAATCCTGCGGCCCCGGCTGCCCTTCGCTGTTCGCCTTCACCAGGAAGCCGCCGAAATCGGGAATGGCCCTGTAGACCTCGTCGGCCTTCGCCTTCCACCAGGCGGCGACTGCCGGGTCGAGCGGATCGGCGGTCCCGAGGCCGGACAGCTCCATCGGCGCGGTCCATTTCACCGACAGATAGACCTTGATGCCATAGGGCCGGAACACGTCCGCCAGCGCCGCCGCCTTGGCGATATAGGGCGCGGTCAGGCTGTCGGACCTGGCGTTCACATTGTTGAGCACCGTGCCGTTGATGCCGATGGAGGCATTGGCGCGGGCATAGTCGGTGTATCGCGGCCCCTTCCAGTCGGGCAGGCGCCACCAGTCCCAGATGGATTGCCCGGCATAGCCGCGCTCCACCGTGCCATCCAGATTGTCCCAATGGTTGAGCAAGCGCAGCTTCATGCGCGGCGCGCTGCGAATGTCGAGCCGGTCCAGCGGGGCGCCCGTTTCCGCCAGCCGCAAATAGGCATAGGCGCCATAAAGAAGTCCGGCATCGCCATTGGCCGCGATCACCGTCACGGACTGGCCGTCCAGCGTGACCGAGCGAATGGCATAGCCCTCTTCGCCCAGCCCATCGAGCTTCACTGGCAGATCGGGGGCGGAAGCCGGAGTCGCCAGCCAGATCGCGCCATTCATGGGCTTGTCAGCCAGCGCCGGCGCCGCGCCATTCGCGCCCGCAAGGCCGCGCATCAGTTCATCGCGGGCGGCCAGCGCAGTCGCACCGCGGCCCGGCGCAACGATCGCCGTGGCGTGCCGCGCCAGATTGCCGCCATCCTGCACCTTTTCGTGCCGCAGCCACAGATCATAGCCGTCCTCCGCCATGGCGGGCGCCGTCATCACGGCGGTGGCGACGGTCCAGCAGAACAGACGCGCGAACATAGGTCCCCTTTCCTCTCCTTCCCGTCTTCGCCCGAACCGACGCTTCGGATCGAAGGGCATTGACAGGCCGCTCTTGTCTGAGCAATGTTAACGCTATCAGTTGGGATGCGGCAAGCAAAAAGCTGGAAGCCGCCGCAAAAAAGGGGAGAGGCTGTTTCGTGATCCGGTTCCGCAAGCTGTTGGGCGCGGTTTCGCTGCTGACGCTGACGGTCGCGACGCCCGCCGTCCCCGTTCTGGCGACGCCTGCGTCGACGGGCGCGCGTCCGCTGTACAAGGATGCTTCCGCGCCCATCGAATCGCGGATCGACGATCTGCTCTCCCGCATGACGCTGGAGGAGAAAATCGCCCAGATCACGGCGGTGTGGACCGACAAGGTCAAGATTTTCGATGAGAGGTTGCAGCTCGACCCATCGAAACTGGCGCAGATCTTTCCCCATGGCATGGGGCAGTTCACCCGCCCGTCCGATGCCAAGGGTGCCTTTTCCCCCCGCGAAGTTCCCGGCCGAAATCCGCGCCAGACGGTGGCGCTGGTCAATGCGCTGCAACGCTGGGCGACGACGCGGACGCGGCTGGGCATTCCGATCCTGTTCCATGAGGAAGGACTGCACGGCTATGCGGCTGTTGGCGCTACCAGCTTTCCGCAGTCGATTGCCCTGGCCTCATCCTGGGACCCTGACATGCTGCGCGAGGTGAATGCCGTCATCGCCCGCGAGATCCGCTCGCGCGGCGTCAGCCTCGTCCTTTCCCCCGTGGTCGACATCGCCCGCGATCCGCGCTGGGGCCGGATCGAGGAAACCTATGGCGAAGACCCCTATCTGGTCGGTGAAATGGGGGTGGCCGCTGTCGAGGGGCTGCAGGGCAAGGGGCGTTCGCGCCTGCTGCCGCCGGGCAAGGTGTTCGCGACGCTCAAGCATCTGACAGGCCATGGCCAGCCCGAAAGCGGCACCAATGTCGGTCCTGCGCCGGTTTCCGAACGCGAACTGCGCGAGAATTTCTTTCCGCCCTTCGAACAGGTGGTGAAACGCACCGGGATCGAGGCGGTGATGGCCAGCTATAATGAAATCGACGGCGTGCCCTCCCACGCCAATCGCTGGCTGCTGCGCGATGTGCTGCGCGGCGAATGGGGCTTCAGGGGCGCGGTGGTCAGCGACTATTCGGCGATCGACCAGTTGATGAGCATCCACCATATTGCCGGCGATCTGGAACAGGCGGCGGGGCGCGCACTGGATGCGGGCGTGGATGCGGACCTGCCCGATGGCCTCTCCTATGCGACGCTCGGCCGGCAGGTGCGCGAGGGCAAGATCAGCGAGGCGCTGGTCGACCGCGCCGTGCGGCGCATGCTGGAACTGAAATTCCGCGCCGGCCTGTTCGAAAATCCCTATGCCGATGCGGCGGCGTCGGAGAAGATCACCAATAATGCGCAGGCCCGCGCATTGGCGCTCAAGGCGGCGCAGCGCTCCATCACCCTGCTCAAAAATGACGGCATGCTGCCGCTGAAGCCGGAGGGCAGCATCGCCGTCATCGGCCCCAGCGCCGCCGTGGCGCGGCTGGGCGGCTATTATGGCCAGCCGCCGCATAGCGTCTCGATCCTCGAAGGCATCAGGGCCAAAGTCGGAACCCGGGCGAAGATCGTCTTCGCGCAGGGCGTCAGGATCACGGAGAATGACGATTGGTGGGCCGACAAGGTCGTCCGGTCCGATCCCGCCGAAAACCGCCGCCTGATCGCGCAGGCGGTCGAGGCGGCCCGTCATGCCGATCGCATCGTCCTGACGCTGGGCGACACGGAACAGTCGAGCCGCGAAGGCTGGGCCGACAATCATCTGGGCGACCGGCCCAGCCTGGACCTGGTGGGGGAGCAGCAGGACCTGTTCGACGCGCTGAAGGCGCTGGGCAAGCCGATCGCCGTGCTGCTCATCAACGGCCGCCCTGCCTCCACCGTCAAGGTTTCGGAACAGGCGGACGCCATTCTGGAGGGCTGGTATCTGGGCGAGCAGGGCGGCCATGCCGTGGCGGACGTGCTGTTCGGGGACGTCAATCCGGGCGGCAAGCTGCCGGTGACCATCCCGCGCTCGGCGGGACAATTGCCGATGTTCTACAATGCGAAGCCCAGCGCGCGGCGCGGCTATCTCTTCGATACGACCGATCCGCTCTACCCCTTCGGTTTCGGCCTCAGCTATACGAGCTTCGACCTGTCCGCGCCGCGACTGTCGGCCGCGAAGATCGGCGTCGGCGGCACCGCCAGCGTGTCGGTCGACGTGCGCAATGGCGGCCAGCGCGAGGGCGACGAGGTCGTCCAATTATATGTGCGGGACAAGGTCAGTTCCGTCACCCGGCCGATCAAGGAGCTGAAGGGATTTCAGCGCGTGACGCTGAAGCCCGGCGAGGTTCGCACGGTGACCTTCACGGTCGGGCCGGAAGCGCTGCGGATGTGGAACGATCATATGGACCGCGTGGTCGAGCCGGGCGATTTCGAGATCATGACCGGCAACAGTTCGGTCGCGCTCAAATCGGCAACGCTGACGGTGGTGCCATGAACGGTTTCGCGCGCCGGCAGGCGCTGGGCCTGCTCGCTTCGACCTCGCTGCTCGCCGCCGCGCCCGCCGCCGCGAAGGGTAGGGGCGGGCCGCTCTACAAGGATGCTTCCGCCCCCATCGACCTGCGCGTCAGGGACCTGCTGGCGCGCATGACGCTGGAGGAGAAGGTTGGCCAGATCATCGCGCTCTGGGCGACCAAGGCCGACATCATGGACGATCTGACCTTCTCTCCCGCCAAGGCGAGCAAGGCCTATCCCGACGGCTTCGGCCAGATCACCCGCCCGTCCGACCGCCGCGGCGTGCCGAACGGATCGACCCAGGCGGGCGGCGTGGGCGCGCGCTGGCGGACGCCCGCCGATACCGTCGCCTTCATTACCGCCGTCCAGAAATGGGCGACGGAGGAGACGCGGCTCGGCATCCCGGTGCTGTTCCATGAGGAGGCGCTGCACGGGCTCATGGCGACAGAGGCGACCATGTTCCCCATGGCGATCGGGCTCGCGGGCAGTTTCGACCGCCAGTTGATGGAGGAGGTTCATTCCGTCATCGCCCGCGAGGTGCGGGCGCGCGGCGTCCATCTGGCGCTGTCGCCGGTGGTCGACATTGCCCGCGACCCGCGCTGGGGCCGGATCGAGGAGACCTTCGGCGAAGACCCCTATCTCTGCGCCGAGATGGGCGTGGCCGCCGTGCGCGGCCTTCAGGGCGAGAGCAGCCGGATCGGCCCGGACAAGGTCATGGCGACGCTCAAGCACATGACCGGCCACGGCCAACCCCAGAGCGGCGAGAATATCGCGCCCGCGCCGATCTCCGAACGGGAACTGCGCGAGAATTTCTTTCCACCCTTCCGGGAGGTGGTGAAGCGCACCGGCATCGCCGCCGTCATGCCGTCCTATAATGAGATAGACGGCGTGCCTTCGCACCAGAACCGCTGGCTGCTGAACGACATATTGCGCGGGGAATGGCGTTTCGACGGTGCCGTGGTCAGCGACTATGGCGCGGTCCACGAACTGGACAGCATCCACCATGTCCAGCCCGACCCGGAGGCGGCGGCGCGCGCCGCGCTGCGGGCGGGCGTCGATTGCGAACTGCCCGATGGCCAGACCTATCGGACGCTCGTCGAACAGGTCCGCGCGGGCAAGGTGCCGCTGGAGGCCGTCGATCTGGCCTGCACCCGGATGCTGACGCTCAAGTTCCGTGCGGGCCTGTTCGAAAATCCCTGGCCGCGCAAGGATCATGAGCGGCTGACCGGCAATGCGGAGGCGCGCGCGCTGGCGCTGAAGGCGGCGCATCGCTCCATCGTGCTGCTCGGCAATGACGGCACGCTGCCGCTCACGCCCGGCGCGCACCGGCGGGTTGCGGTGATCGGTCCCAACGCCGCCATTGCGCGACTGGGCGGTTATAGCAGCGTCCCGCGCCAGACCGTCTCCCTGCTGGAAGGCGTGCAGGCGAAGCTCAGGGGCAAGGCGGAGGTCGTCCACGCCCAGGGCGTCTTCATCACGCGGAGCGAGGATCGCTCGGCGGACGAGGTGCTGCTGGCCGATCCGGCGGAGAACCGCGCCCTGATCGCGCAGGCGGTCGAAGTCGCGAAGACCGCGGACATCGTCCTGCTCGCCATCGGCGACACGGAACAGACCAGCCGGGAAGGCTTTGCGAAGAACCATCTGGGCGACCGCACGAGCCTGGACCTGCTGGGCGAGCAGAACGCCCTGTTCGCCGCGCTGAAGGCGACCGGCAAGCCGGTGGTGGTGTGCGCCATCAACGGCCGCCCGCCCAGCTATCCGATGGTCGCGGATGGCGCCAATGCGCTGCTGGAGTGCTGGTATCCGGGGCAGGAGGGCGGCACCGCCATGGCCGACATCCTGTTCGGGGACGTCAATCCCGGCGCGAAGCTGCCCGTCACGGTGGCGCGCGACGCGGGGCAGATACCGATCTTCTACAACCGCAAGCCATCGGCCCGGCGCGGCTATGTGTTCGAGGATATTTCGCCGCTCTTCCCCTTCGGCTTCGGCCTCAGCTACACCCGTTTCGAATTCGGGCCGCCCCGCCTGTCGTCGCCGCGCATCGGCACGGGCGGCGAGGTGACGGTGGAGGTCGACGTCCGCAATGCCGGGCAGAGGGCAGGGGATGCGGTCGTACAGCTTTACGTCCGCGACCAGACCGCCAGCGTCACCCGGCCGATCAGGGAACTGAAGGGCTTCGAACGCATCACGCTGGCGCCCGGCGAGAGCCGCGCCGTGCGCATGACGCTGGGCCCCGCCGCCTTCGCGCTCTGGAATCTCGACATGGAGGAAGTGGTCGAACCCGGCCTGTTCGACGTCATGACCGGGCCGGACAGTGAAGATCTCCAGAAAACCACGCTCGAAATCATCTGAACAGGATCATCCAATGCCCAAGATCATCGATGCCAAGGTCATCGTCACCTGCCCCGGCCGCAATTTCGTCACGCTCAAGATCATCACCGATGAGGGCGTCCATGGCGTGGGCGACGCGACGCTCAACGGCCGCGAACTGGCGGTGGGGAGCTATCTGGCCGACCATGTCGTTCCCTGTCTGATCGGGCGGGACGCGCACCGGATCGAGGACATCTGGCAATATCTCTACAAGGGCGCCTATTGGCGGCGCGGTCCCGTCACCATGACCGCCATTGCCGCGGTCGACATGGCGCTGTGGGACATCAAGGGCAAGATTGCGGGCCTGCCCGTCTATCAGCTCCTGGGCGGGGCCAGCCGGGAGGGGGTGATGGTCTATGGTCACGCCAACGGCACGACCATAGAGGATACGATCAACGCCGCGCTGGAATATCGGGCGCAGGGCTACAAGGCGATCCGCCTGCAATGCGGCGTGCCGGGCATGGCGTCGACCTATGGCGTGTCGAAGGACAAATATTTCTACGAACCCGCCGACGCCGACCTGCCGACCGAAAATGTCTGGAACACGTCCAAATATCTTCGCGTCGTTCCCGAACTCTTCAAGGCCGCCCGCGAAGCGCTGGGCTGGGACGTGCATCTGCTGCACGACATCCATCACCGCCTGACCCCCATAGAGGCCGGACGTCTGGGCCGGGACCTGGAGCCATATCGCCCCTTCTGGCTGGAGGATGCGACGCCGGCGGAAAACCAGGAGGCGTTCCGGCTGATCCGCCAGCACACCACCGCGCCGCTGGCGGTGGGGGAGATCTTCAATTCGATCTGGGACGCGAAGGACCTGATCCAGAACCAGCTTATCGATTATATCCGCGCGACCGTGGTGCATGCGGGCGGGATCACCCATCTGCGCCGGATCGCCGCGCTGGCCGATCTCTATCAGGTCCGCACAGGCTGCCATGGCGCGACCGACCTGTCGCCGGTCTGCATGGCCGCCGCGCTGCATTTCGACCTTAGCGTGCCCAATTTCGGCATTCAGGAATATATGCGGCACACGCCCGAGACCGACGCGGTCTTCCCCCATGCCTACACTTTCTCCGACGGCATGATGCATCCGGGCGAGGCGCCGGGCCTGGGCGTCGACATCGACGAGCAACTGGCCGCCGGATATGAATATAAGCGCGCCTTCCTGCCGGTGAACCGGCTGGAAGACGGCACGATGTTCAGTTGGTGATCCGTGCCTGCCCCTTCTTCTCCGTCATCCCCGCGCGGGCGGGTATCCCTCTCCCGGCCTTGCGGCTGGATATGGGGCGTGAACCGGATCGCCGCCTGCGCGGGGATGACGGATCATAGGGACCGACCATGACCCGATCCATCCCCAAACCCTCCGGCAAGGTCCGCTGGATCGTCTGCGCCCTGCTGTTCGCGGCGGTGGTGCTGAGCTATGTCGACCGGCTGGTCCTGCCGACGCTCAAGCCCGATCTCCAGGCCCGCTACGGCTGGAGCGAGAGCGGCTATGCCGACCTCGCCATCTGGTTCCAGGCGGGCTACGGCATCGCCTATGTCTTCTTCGGGCGGCTGATCGACCGGATCGGGGCGCGGGCGGGCTATGCGCTGGCGGTGGGATTGTGGACCGCCGGCCACGTCATGCACATCTTCTTCACCTCGACGGCGGGGATGCTGCTTGCGCGCATTCCGCTCGCCATCGGGGAGGCGGGAACCTTCCCCGCCGCCATCGCCGCGACCAATGAGTGGTTCCCCAGGAAGGAGCGCGCCTTCGCCATCGGCATCTTCAATGCCGGGTCCAATGTCGGCGCGATCCTGACCCCGCTGATCGTGCCCGTCATCGCCGTCACCATGGGCTGGCGCTGGGCCTTCATCCTGACCGGCCTGCTGACGGTGGTCTGGCTGGCGGCATGGATCGGCTTCTATCGCCGCCCGCGGGAGAAGAAGACCCTCTCGCAGGAAGAACTCGCCTGGATCGAAGCCGACCCGCAGGAGCCGCAGCGCCCGGTCAAATGGCGCGCCCTGTTCCGCCATCGCCAGACCTGGGCCTATATCGCCGCGCGTTTCCTGATCGATCCGGTGTGGTGGACCTTCCTCTTCTGGCTGCCGGACTTCTTCAACAAGCAATATGGCGTCAAGATGCTGGACTTCGGTCCGCCGCTGATCGCCGTCTATCTGCTGGCGGACGTGGGGTCCGTCACCGGCGGCTGGCTGTCGTCGCGACTGATGGGCCGGGGCATGAGCATCAACCGCGCCCGCAAGACCGCGATGTTCTGCGCCGCGCTCTGCGCCCTGCCGATCGCCTTCGCCGCGCAGGCGCCGGGCCTGTGGGTCGCGGTCGGGCTGATCGGCCTTGCCTGCGCCGGGCACCAGGGATTTTCCGCCAATGTCTATGCGCTGCCGGGCGACCTCTTTCCCCGCTGGATGGCGGGATCGGTCGTCGGCCTTGGCGGGCTGTCGGGCGCCATCGGCGGCATGCTGATGGCGAAGTTCGCCGGCATGATCCTGGAAAGCGTCGGCAGCTTCCAGCCGATCTTCATCGTCGCGGCCTGCGCCTATCTGATCGCGCTGCTGGTCGTCCACCTCATCGTGCCGCGCTACGCGCCCGTCACCCTTTCGGAACCCCGTTCATGAAGCCGCTGAAGCTCCACCCCGACCGCCTTTTCCCTGCCGAACCGCGCACCCGCGACATCGCCCGCGCGCTCCATGCCACGGTCAGGGACCTGCCCATCGTCAGCCCGCACGGGCATACCGATCCGCGCTGGTTCGCCTATGACGATCCCTTCGCCAACCCGTCCGAACTGCTGATCGTCCCGGATCACTATGTGTTCCGCATGCTGATGAGCCAGGGCGTGAAGCTGGAGGAGCTGGGCGTTCCGACCAAGGATGGCAGCCCCACGGAAACCGATCCCCGCGCCATCTGGCACAGGTTCGCCGCCCATTATCGCCTGTTCCGGGGCACGCCGTCCCGCATGTGGCTCGATTGGGTCTTCGCAGAAGCCTTCGGCATCGATGTCCGGCTGGAGGCGGAGACTGCCGACCATTATTACGACATCATCGACGCCGCGCTGAAGACGCCCGGCTTCCGTCCCCGCGCCCTGTTCGAGCGTTATGATATAGAGGTCATCGCGACCACGGAAGGGCCGCTGGACCCGCTCGACCATCATCGGGCGATCCGGGCGTCCGGCTGGGGCGGCAGGGTGATCACCGCCTATCGGCCGGACCCGGTGATGGACCCGGCGGTGCGCGGCTTTGCCGACAATGTCCGCGCCTTCTGCGCCATGGCGGGGGAGGATGCGGGCAGCTTCGCCGGCTATCTGCGCGCCCATGAAAGGCGTCGCGCAGACTTCCGCGCCGCCGGGGCGACCTCCACCGATCATGGCCACCCCACCGCCTTCACCGCGCACCTCGGAAGGGCGGAGATCGAGGCGCTTTATGCCAGCGTCATGTCCGGTCCCGTCAGCGACCGCGACGCCGAATTGTTCCGTGGCCATATGCTGGTGGAAATGGCGCGCATGTCGATCGAGGACGGCATGGTGATGCAGCTCCATCCCGGCGTGCATCGCAGCCATAATGCAGCCGTGCTGGCGCGTTTCGGCAGGGACAAGGGCGGCGACATTCCGGCGGCCGGAGAGTTCGTCCAGGCGCTCAAGCCCCTGCTCGACCTCTACGGCAATGACCCGCGGCTGACGCTGATCCTCTTCACCCTGGACGAGGATGTCTATTCCCGCGAACTCGCGCCGCTGGCGGGCCATTATCCCGCCATGAAGCTGGGCCCGCCCTGGTGGTTCCATGACAGTCCGGAAGGAATGCGCCGCTTCCGCGAGCGCGCGACCGAGACGGCGGGCTTCTACAACACGGTCGGCTTCAACGACGACACCCGCGCCTTCCTGTCGATTCCCGCGCGGCACGACATGGCGCGCCGGATGGACTGCGCCTGGCTGGCGCGGCTGGTGGCCGAACACCGGCTGGAAGAAGACGAGGCTTTCGAACTGGCCCGCGCCTTGTCCTACGACCTTGTGAAGCAGGCCTATAAGCTGTGAGGCGGCTATGCTCCGCAACGCTCGATACGCTGCCCGCCGATGTGATCCAGCCTGCCTATGATCGCACGGCGGTCAAGGCCGGCGTCGTCCATCTGGGGATCGGCGCCTTCCACCGCGCGCATCAGGCGGCGGTCTTTGACGACGTGCTGAATGCCGGCGACCTGCGCTGGGGCATCGTCGCCGCGTCCCTGCGCTCGCCGCAGGTGCGCGACCAGATGGCGCCGCAGGACGGCCTCTACACCATGCTGGTGCGCGACGGCGCATCCCGGCGGGCGCGGATCATCGGCGCGGTCCAGCGGGTCATCGTCGCGCCGCAGGAGCCGCAGGCGCTGCTGGACGCCCTGGCGTCGCCCGACACCCATGTCGTGACGCTGACCATCACCGAGAAGGGCTATAAGCTCGACCCCGCTACCGGCGCGCTGATCGAGGGTGATCCGCAACTGGCGGCCGATCTCGCCTCGCTCGCCGCGCCGCAGACGGCGCCGGGCTATCTGGTCGCGGCGCTGGCGATGCGGAAGGCGCAGGGTCTGCCGCCCTTCACGGCGATTTCCTGCGACAATCTGCCGCATAATGGGCAGCGGTTGCGCAATGCCGTGCTGGCGCTGGCGCGCCGCCATGATCCCGCGCTGGCGGAGTGGATCGCGGAAGAAGCGGCTTTCCCGGAGACGATGGTCGACCGCATCGTGCCCGCCACCACGCCGGAGGATGTCGCCGCGCTCGCCGCACGGCTGGACGCGGAAGACCGGGCGATGGTCAAGACCGAACCCTTCATCCAATGGGTGATCGAAGATCGGTTTTGCGGCCCGTGCCCCGAATTCGGGGCAGGGGTGCAACTGACGGCGGCCGTCGCCCCGTGGGAGGAGGCGAAGCTGCGCCTGCTGAATGGCGCGCACAGCGGCATCGCCTATCTGGGCGGCCTTGCGGGCATCGACCATGTGTATGACGTGCTGGCGCTTCCCACCGCACGCGCCTTTGTCGAGGCGCTGTGGGATGAGGCGCAGACGACGCTGTCGCCGCCACCGGAACTCGACATCGCCGCCTATCGTGACGCGTTGATGGCCCGCTTCGACAATCCGACGCTGCGCCATCGCACGCGGCAGATCGCCATGGACGGATCGCAGAAGCTGCCCCAGCGCCTGCTTGCCCCCATCGCCGCGAGGCTGGCGGCGGGGCAGGGGATAGGGGCGCTGTCCCTGGCCGTCGCGGCATGGGTGCGTTGGCAGGCGGGACGGGACGATCTTGGCAAAACGCATGTCGTCGACGACCCGCTGGCAGGCACGATCGCCGCCCGGCTCGCGGGTGCCGACACGCCGGAGGAGCGGGCCGCTGCGATCCTGCGCCTCGACTCCGTGGTTCCGCCCGCATTGGCGGCGAATGCGGCTTTCCGCGTGGCGCTGGCCCGGTGGCTCGCCATCCTCGAAACGCAGGGCGCGCTGGCCGCGCTCGCCACCTTACAGGGGGAAATATGATGCAATTCGCCAGGATCGGCGCCGCGCTTACCGCCTTCGCGCTGGCCGCCACGGCGCAGGCCGAACCGCCCCGGCTCGTCAGGCAGGGCAGCGCCACCCAACTCAGCGTGCAGGGCAAGCCGATGCTGCTGATCGCGGGCGAGCTGGGCAACAGCAGCGCGTCGAGCGCGGCCTATATGGCGCCGCAGTGGAAGCGGCTGAAGGCCATGCACCTCAACACCGTGCTGGCCCCTGTGTCCTGGGAACTGATCGAGCCGGAGGAGGGCAGGTTCGACTTTTCCTCGGTGGACGCGCTGATCCGTGACGCGCGGGCGAATGACCTGAAGCTGGTCATCCTCTGGTTCGGCGCGTGGAAGAACAGCATGTCGACCTACGTCCCCGCCTGGGTGAAGCGCGACCAGGGCCGCTTCCCCCGCGCGCAGCTTCCCAATGGGCAGGGCGTCGAAATCCTTTCCGCCATGGCGCCCGCGACGCTGGAGGCCGACCAGAAGGCCTATGCCGCGCTGATGGCGCATATCAGGGCCGTGGACGACAGGCAGAATACGGTGCTGATGACCCAGGTGGAAAATGAGATCGGCATGCTGCCGGTCGCCCGCGACTATGGTCCCCTGGCCGATGCCGCTTTCAGGGGGCCGGTGCCCGCTGAACTCATGACCTATTTGCAGCAGCATCGCGACACGCTGGTCCCGCAGATGAAGCGCCTGTGGGAGGAGCAGGGGAACAGGACCGCCGGCACCTGGTCCGAAGTGTTCGGCCCCGGCCATCAGGCGGAGGAAATCTTCACCGCCTGGCATTATGCGCGCTTTGCCGATGCCCTGACCCGCGCGGGCAAGGGCGCCTATCCCATGCCCATGTATGTCAATGTCGCGCTCAACCGCCCCGGTCGCCTGCCGGGCGAATATCCGAGCGGCGGGCCGCTGCCGCACCTGATCGACGTGTGGAAGGCGGGAGCGCCCGCCATCGATTTCCTGGCGCCCGACATTTATTTCCCGAACTTCGTCGACATCGTGAACATCTACAAGCGGCCCGACAATCCGCTGTTCATCCCCGAAGCCAATAATGCCGACCATCCGCAGGTGCCCGGCAATGCCTTCTACGCCATCGGCAAGCTGGACGCGATCGGCTTCGGCCCCTTTTCCATCGAGTCGATCGACGAGAAGCCGGGGGCGCTGGGCGAGGCCTATGGCCTGCTGGAACAGCTCGCCCCCCATATCCTCGCCGCGCAGGGTCTGGGCCGAATGTCGGCTTTCCGGCCGAAATCGCTCTATGACGAAACGCTGGTCTATGAGCCGGTGACGGAGACGATCGGCAATTACCGCTTCACCGTCGCCTTCGCCGACATCCAGAGACCCGTCGCCACTCCTGATACCGTTAACGCAGGCGGCATCGTCATACAGACCGGGCCGGAGGATTACCTGATCGCCGGGCAGGGCATCACCGTCACCTTCGCCCCGGCCGGATCAGGACCGGGTCTCGCCGGGATCGACAGCGCCTGGGAAGGGCATTTCGACGCGCAGGGCCGCTGGATCGCCGGACGATTGCTGAACGGCGACCAGACCCATCAGGGGCGCCATATCCGGCTGCCCGCCGGGAACTTCCAGATCCAGAAGGTCCGCTTGTACCGTTACCAATAAAGACGCTTCCGGGCTTGACAAAAATAACTCAGGGTTTATCAAAGCCGCACTGATAGCGCTACCAGACAGGCTTACCGGATAGGCGGAAGCTGCGCTCAGGAGGGGATTTTCAAATGGCAGATTCTCACATTCGCTCTTTCCGCATCGCGCTTTGCGCAGCGTCGGCCTTCGGCGCGCTGACGCTGGCCCAGGCGGCGATCGCCCAGGACAGCGCGGCCCAGCCCGCCGCTCAACCCGTCGCCCAGCAGGACGAAGCAGCCGACATCGTCGTGACCGGCATCCGCGGCAGCCTGCAAAGCGCCACCAACGCCAAGAAGAACGCGGTCGCCTTCGGCGACTCCATCTTTGCCGAAGACATCGGCAAGCTGCCCGCCACCAACCTTGCGGAAACGCTGAACCGCATGCCCGGCGTGCGCCTGAACCGCGACATCAGCGGCGAAGGCACGCAGGTCGCGATCCGCGGCCTTGGCCCCAGCTTCACCCGCGTCCTGCTGAACGGCTCTCAGCTTCAGGTCGCGTCGGACGGCGGCACGAACGGCGGCAGCGCCAATCGCGAAGTCGACCTCGACTTCTTCCCGTCCGAACTCTTCACCCGCCTCGACCTTGCCAAGACGCCGTCGCCCTCTACGCTGGAAGGGGGCATTGCGGGCACCGTCAACCTGCGCAACGCCCGTCCCTTCGACAAGCCGGGCACCCATGTCACCGTGGTCGCGCAAGGCCAATATACCGACAGCAATGAAAAGCTGAGCCCGCGCGGCGCGATCGTGGCCAGCCATACGACCGACACTTTCGGCATTCTGGTCGGCGTGGCCGGCGTCAAGACCAAGACCCGCATCGATGGCTTCGACACGGTCGGCTGGACCGACGGCAATCTGGGTCCGGTCAATGGCGTCCCCGATCCGGGGGGCAACAACTTCTTCTGGGCTTCGACCGTCCCCGCCAATGCAGGTCACGGCCTTATCCCGGGCCAGCCGGTCGATGTCGTCGCGACCTCCGGCCTGACCCGCAGCCAACTCAGCACCGCGCTGCTGCCCCGCCTTGGCCGCAATACGCTGACGGTCGGCGACCGTTCGCGCATTTCAGCCCTGGCCTCTCTTGAATGGCGGCCCAGTGATACGCTGCACTTCGCCCTCGACGGCATCTGGGCAAAATCGAAGCGTGACTATTCGCGCATCAACATGAACTGGCAGGTCCGCAACTCCGGCCCCGGCACGGGAGCGCAGGCGACCGGCGGCATGATTCCGATCGATCTCACCGTCGACGACAACGGGGTCGTGACTTCGGGTACCTTCGCCAACTCTTCCTTCTTCCTGGAGGCGAGCGAGTTCAAGCAGACCACCAAGTTCTGGAACATCAATCCCAGCCTGAGCTGGCAGCCGACCAAAACCCTGAAGGTCGACCTCAGCGCCAATTATTCCAAGAGCCGCTTCTTCCGCGAGCAGCCGACCTTCGCGTTCCAGACGCCGCCCAATTCGGGGGTCGACGTCTATTATGACAATCTGCAAGGCTATTATCCGTCGATCACCACCAATGTCGACCTGAACGACCCCAATCTCGGCTGGCAATGGTATCGCCAGAACATCGCGCTGGTTCGCCGCAAGACGGAAACCAAGGGCGCGCATCTGGACGTCATGCTGGGCGACGCCATGTTCAACGTGAAGGTCGGCGCCGCCTATGACCGGGCGACCCGCTCGATCCGCGCCTATGACAACAGCCCGGCCTATCAGCTTTCGGTCTGCGGCACGGGCTGCACCGGCGCCACCGGATCGATCCCCACCAGCGCCATTCCGCAATATCTGATGCCGATGACGGTCGGCAATTTCGGGCATCTGGCGGGCCGGAATATCGGCTATAACGCCTTCATCATGCCTGATTTCGGCGCGATCAAGGATGCGACCGACTATTACAGCTATCGCGACAGCGCGCCGGAAACGCGCGGCGCGGTGACGGGCGGCGCGACCGGAGACATGGATGAAAAGGTCTGGGGCGCCTATTTCGAACTGAACGGCGTCACCACCATCGCGGGCCGCGACCTGCACATCAATGCCGGCATGCGCTACGCCGCCACCAACCAGCTGGTGGTCGGTCCCAGCCAGGTCGGCACGGCGATCGTCGACATCACCTCGCGGTCGAAATATGATAATTTCCTGCCATCGATTAACCTGACCTACGACATTGCCGACAATGTGAAACTGCGCGCCTCCGCCTCGCGGACCATGACGCGCCCGGATGCGAGCCAGATCCTGCCGGGCGTGACCTTCACCGATCCCTCGGCTCTGGTGGCGACCGCCGGCAATCCGACGCTGAAGCCCTATACTTCCGACAATTACGATCTGGGCGGCGAAATCTACACCGGCGGCATCGGCTATGTCGGGCTGTCGCTGTTCCAGAAGAATGTCCAGGGCTTTACCGTCACCCAGTCCCAGGATGTCACCTTCGGGTCGCTCAATATTCCCTATGACAGCCTGATCGCGACCCAGCAGCAAGCGCTGACCAACCGCGCGGCATCGACCGGCGTGGCGATCAACGACCTGATCGTTTCGGTGAACCGGCCGATCAACCTCAGCGACCTCAAGATCAAGGGGATCGAGGCAACCTGGGTGCAGCCGCTCGACTTCCTGGTGAAGGGCCTCGGCTTCTCGGCCAACGGCACCTACCTCAAGCAGTCGTCGAAGCTGATGCCGGGTCAGGCGACCAGGCTGGTTGCGACCGGCGTTTCCAAATGGTCGTATAATCTCCAGGGCTTCTATGAAAATAACGGCCTCTCGGTCAGCCTGAACTATGTCTGGAACGACAAGTCGATTGCGGTCAACGCGCCGCAGAACGGCATTACCGGCGCCGCCCTGCGCAATGATGCCCGCGGCCAGCTTGATCTGTCCGCCGGTTATCAACTGCCTTTCCTCAACAAGGCGATGCGCCTGACGCTGGATGTGCTCAACATCACCAACGAACCGATCCGCACCACCTTCGAATATGATAATGCACCCTATTCGATCTACTATCCGGGCCGGACGGTGTTGGCGGGCATCCGCGCGAATTTCTGATCCTCCCCCAAGGAGCCTGGGGCCGGTTGCAAGACCGGCCCCTTTCTTTCGTTCTGACGAGGACAAGCCCATGCGGTTGACCTTTGCGGCTTTTCTGTTCCCGCTCGCGGCCTGCATCGCGGGCCCGGCTCTGGCGGCGCCATGCGCAGGGCGTTGGACTGCGGCCTGGGCCTCTGCCCAGATGGCGCCCACCGGGGACAATGCGCTGGCGCCGGGCATGCTGGCGGACAGCAGCCTGCGGCAGATCGTCCGGCCCTCCATGGCGGGGGACCGGCTGCGGGTGCGCCTGTCCAATCTGATGGGCGCCGCGCCGCTGCACATAAGGGGCGCCAGCATCGCGCGCGCGCTGCGGGCCGGATCGCCGGCCATCGATGCGAAGACCCTCCTTCCGCTCCGCTTCGACGGGCGCAGCGACGTGACGATCCCGGCCGGCGCGGATTATCTGTCCGATCCGGTGGCGCTGCCGGTCCGCGCCTTTGACGATCTGGCGATCAGCATCGCCTTTGGGGAGGAGCCTTCGGGCCAGACCTCCCACCCCGGATCGCGGGCGACCTCCTGGCTGCTCAAGGGCGATCATCTGACCGACCCTGCCATGGCGGGCGCGCAGGCGGTGGAGCACTGGTTCTCGCTGGCCGCGCTGGAGGTGGAGCGCTGCACGGCGGCGAAGCTGATCGTCGCGCTGGGCGATTCCATCACCGACGGGAGGGGGTCGACCACGAACGGCAATGACCGCTGGACCGACAATCTCGCCCGGCGGCTTCAGGCCGATCCGGCGACGCGGCATCTGGCGGTCGTCAACCAGGGCATAGGCGGCAACCGCCTGCTGAACGACGGCCTTGGCCCCAACGCGCTTGCCCGGCTCGACCGCGATGTGCTGGCGCAGCCCGGCGTGCGCTACCTGATCCTGCTGGAGGGGATCAACGACATCGGCACGCTGACGCGCGAAGCGCCGGTCAGCGATGCCGAACATGCCCGGCTGGTATCGCGCATCATCGGGTCCTATCGCCAGATCGTCATGCGGGCGCGGGCCCGGGGCGTCAAGGTGATCGGCGGAACCATATTGCCCTTCATGGGCAACGACTATTATCATCCCGACGCCCGCAACGAAGCCGACCGGCAGGCCGTCAACCGCTGGATTCGCGAAGCGGGGAATTTCGACGGCGTGATCGATTTCGACCGGGCGGTGCGCGATCCCGCTCGCCCCGACCACCTGCATCCCCGCCATGATGTCGGGGATGCGCTGCATCCTTCGCCCGAAGGCTATCGCGCCATGGCCCGGGCGATCCCGCTCGATCTGTTCAGATAGCGGGGGTCGGGCGCGCTTGTCCGTCCCGCCCCTCTGCCTGTCATCCTTTCGGGCAGGGCGGATTGCCAATGGCGATCCTGCCGCATTATGAATCGACAAGGACGATATTGTCGGACTTAATAGCGCAAGCCTGCCACGGAAGAACCGGCCCATGGACGACATGACCAGCACCCCGGCCGATCCCTTTGCGGCGCTGGGCCAGCGCGACCATCCGCTGCGGGCTTCCCTCTCGCGGGAAATGCATATTCGCGGCCTGCCCCGTTTCGATGCGCCGGCCCTCGCGCTGCAATTCGTGCTGCTGGTCGACGAGCAGCAGGCCGAGCAGGGCATCGCCCTGCTGTCCCACCGCTTTCCCGCCCTCAAGGCCGGTGATCGCTTCCTTGCCGCGCGGATCGGCGACCTCCATTTTTCCTGGGAGCGTCATACCGAATTCATGACCTACAGCTTCCTCGCGCCGGTCGAGGGCGCGACGCTGTTCGACCTCGCGCCATTTGGCGATGTGCCAGCATGGATGGCGGACATGCCGGGCCGGGTGATCCGCTCCACCCAG
The DNA here is from genome assembly GCF_015074805.1 of Sphingobium fuliginis. Lineage (NCBI taxonomy): Bacteria > Pseudomonadati > Pseudomonadota > Alphaproteobacteria > Sphingomonadales > Sphingobiaceae > Sphingobium > Sphingobium fuliginis. Next base: position 377,220 of record NZ_CP060036.1, read on the forward strand.
ATCGCCATGGTCATGGACGAACCGCCCTCCGCGGCGATCGCCGCCCATTTCGCGACCGACGACCTCATCATATCCGACGTTGCGGACGGCCATGCCCGCATCTGGAGCGACTTCCGCCTGCATGCCGACGGCTTCGGCCGGCTGCTCATCCGCGACAAGGGGCTGCAAGGCGGCGAAAGCTCGCAACTGGTCCAGCGGCTCCAGGAACTGGGCAATTACCGCAAGATCGCCTTGCTCGGCCTGCCCGAGGCGCAACAGGCGACCCCCTTGCTCACCGCGCTCGAACAGCGGCTGACCGCGATCACGAGCCGCGTCGCGCAGAAGGATGCGGATGCCGATCAGGTGCTGGAGCAACTGTCCGCCTTGAGCGCGGAGCTGGCCGGGATCGTGGCGCGCACCCGCTACCGCATGAGCGCGACGCAGGCCTATGCGGAAATCTGCCGCGACCGCCTCCGCCGTCTCGCCGTCGTGCCGGTGCGGGGGTATCGCTCGCTCGACGATTTCACCGAGCGGCGCCTGCTGCCGGCCATGCGCACCTGCGATGCCTTCACCCGCCGGCTGGAGGATCTGGCGCAGCGGACCGCCTGGACCAGCGCCTTGCTGCGCACGCGGGTCGACACCGCCCTTGCCCGCCGCAACCGCGACCTGCTGGCGTCCATGGACCGCCGGACCGCGCTGCAATTGCGGCTCCAGCATACGGTGGAAGGGCTGTCGGTGGTGGCCATCAGCTATTATGCCCTGGGCCTTTGGCACCATCTGAAGGAAGCGCTGGAGCTTCAGGGATGGCATCTGCCCGCCTGGATCGATGTCGCGCTGTTCCCGGTGACGATCATCACGGTCTTCGTGGGGATCGGCCAGATCAGAAAGGTGAAGCGTCCATCCGGCGACGCGCATTAGGACCGATCGACATTCAGGCTCATGGCGGCCTGCAATGGTTGAATCGAGTCACCTGCCCAGCTTCCATTCCCGTGCTTCCGGTGCTCACATATGTTGAGTACGCTGCGCTCCGGGTCACGGAAAACTGCCATTCGGCTCACCCGGAACTGAATCGGCCCCAGGATTCGGCTTGGTGGAACCCTGTTTGTGTCATGTCTCCCCTCAGTTCCGGGCATAGAGATAGGCGGCGATGTCGCGTGCCTGACGCTCCGACAGGCCCTGTTCGGGCATGCCGCTTCCGGGCCGCAGCGCCTGCGGATGCATCAGCCATCGCACCATCGTCTCCGGATCGTTGGGGAGCGAACCGGCCAGGCTTGCGCGTTGTCCGACATGGGTCAGGTCCGGCCCCACCATGCCGTTCGCGCCGTCGATGCCGGGAATGACATGGCAGGCGCCGCAGCCATGGCGATAAAGGGCTGCCCGGCCCCTTTCCGAATGTCCGCCGGTCATGGCGTCGGCGCGGGTTTCATCGGCGGCCCTGGTTTCCAGATAGATCGCGCCGCCCGCCACAAGCGTGACGCAGACCGCGAGCAGAAGGATCGCTGCCAGCCAGACGAGGCTTGAGGGGATGGGACGGCTAGCCATATGCAGGCCTCGGCACTTTGCGGGTGAAGCGCATCGCTGCGCCGGCATGGACGAGACAGCCCGGCGGCGGCGCTGGAAGGATCACGCCTATCCGACGCATGGCGGCACGATCAGCAGGGCTAGCGTCTGGAAGGCGCTCGCCAGGGCGAATATGCCCGCGACGGCGATGGCGAGTCTCGCCAGCCAGGGATGGGAAAGGGGGCCATGCGACCCTGTCAGGGGCCAGGCGATGCGCGCCGCCAAGGCGCAAAGGGCGATGCTGACCACCCCCCAAGCAAGGCCGATCCGCCATCGCCCGCAACCGGCATGGAGCAGTGCTGAAAGGCCCTGTTCGAACAGGAACCAGGTCATCGGCGGCAGCAGCAGGCCGATCCAGGCCCGCGCCCGGATGCTGAGGCGGCTGGGCGTCATAGCGCCCTCGGCGCCCAGTAGATGAGGGCATAGACGGGCATCCAGCATAGGATCACGAAGGTCCAATAATTGGAATTGTCCTCCACATCCGCGAACTGATCGTCTCCGACCTCATGGGTGAAAAGCCAGACGCCCAGCACCACCGTGTCGAACCAGTCGGTGACGACATGGGTGGTGTGGAGGATGAGGAGCGTCCAGACGATCGATCCATAGGCGTCCTGATGCCAGGATATGCCGAGATGCGCGAACTCGAACGCGCGGGGTATGAAGAGCAAGGCTGCGATGACCGCCATCGCCAGCGTACCCCAGCGAACGCCGCCCAGATGCTTCTTCCTGGCGCAGCGCAACACCCAGACATTGGGCACCGCGCTCAGCAGCAGGCCGATGGTGAAGATCGCGCTCCACAAAAGTCCGGGCAAGGCGTCGCCCTTGGGCGGCCAGGCAGGAGCCTGGGTCATAAGGTAGAGATAGGCCGCGGCGGCGAGTGCGAAGCCGGTCCCCTCTATGACCATGAAGCCGATATTGCCCCACCAGACCAGATGGCGCGGGCCCGATGCGCTTTCCGGCAGGGTGGAAAGATCGCCGACGATCCGGATGGAGCGGGAAGGACTCATGCATTCACCCCCAATGGTCCCGATCGGGAGCGGGGCCGGCTGGGCCAGAACCATCCCGTCAGGGTGGCGGCGACCGGCGCAGCGCCGACGACAATGGCCCAAGGCGTGAAGATGCTGCCGATGAACATGGCGGAGACCGCGAGCGCCGCCAGCAGCGGCCAGATCGACGGCGCGGCGCTCTTCTGCCTGTAGAGGGGAATGGCGTCGGTCACGGACGTCACCAGCACTTCGCGCCGGTCCGGGCGAAGGCCGTCCATGACGTCGAGCCGCCCGGCATCGTCCCACATCGGGGTCAGGCCGTGCACCACGGGCACATGCGCCATGTTGTACGGCGGCGGTGGGGAGGGGGACGCCCATTCCAGCGTCGATCCGCCCCATGGGTCGTCGCCCGCCGGCTTGCCGCGCCAATAGGCCCATAGCGCATTGCCCACGAAGACGAGCCCGCCCGCCACGGCGATGGCGCTGCCAGCGGTCGCGACCTGGTTCAGCGTTTCCCAGCCCATGCCGGGCGGATAGGTATAGACGCGACGGGGCATTCCCATCAGGCCCAGGAAATGCATCGGCATGAAGCCCAGGTTGAAGCCGCCGACGATCAGGACGAAGGCGACCTTTCCCCAGCGTTCCGACATCAGCCGCCCGGTCGCCTTGGGGTACCAATAGGCAAAGGCCCCCAAAAGCGGGAAGATCGCCCCGCCGATCAGCACATAATGAAGATGCGCCACCACGAAATAGGTGTCGGTGAGTTGCAGGTCGAGAGCGGCCGACGCGGTCATCACGCCTGAAAGGCCGCCGATGATGAAGGTCGCGACGAAGCCCAGAATCCACAGCATCGGCGTCGCAAGACGGATTCTGCCGAGCCAGATCGTCGCGATCCAGCAGAAGATCTGCAATCCGGCGGGCAGCGCGATCGCCATGCTGGCGGCGGTGTAGAAATCATTGCCCAGGCGGGGCAGGCCGACGGCGAACATATGGTGCACCCACAGGCCGAAGGCCAGCGCGCCGATGGAGATCATGGAGAGGACGAGGGCGGCATGGCCGAACAGCGTCCGCCGCGAAAAGGTCTCGACGATGGAGGATATGAACCCGGTGGCGGGCACGAAGATGATATAGACTTCCGGATGCCCGAAGAACCAGAAGAGATGCTGGAACAGAAGCGTGTCGCCGCCCCCGGCGGGCGAGAAGAAATGGGTCGAGACGAGCCGGTCGGCGATCAGCATGGAGGTGACGAGCATGACCGCCGGCATGGACAGGATCGTCATGATCGATGCGATCAGCATGGCCCAGAGGAATACCGGCATGCGGGTCAGCGTCATGCCCGGGGGCCGCATCTTGAGGATGGTCGCCGCGACATTGACCGAGGCGGCAAGCGCGGCAACCTCCGTGAAGGTGATCATCTGCGCCCAGATGTCGGCGCGATGCCCCGGGCTGTAGGATGGACCTGAGAGCGGGGGATATTCGAACCAGCCAAGGTCGGGCGTGATGTCGATCGCATGGGCGATCCACAGGGTCAGGACGCCGCCGAAATAGAGCCAGAAGCTGAAGGCGCCAAGGCGCGGGAAAGCCATGTTGCGCGTGCCGAGCATCAGCGGCACCAGCCAGAAGGCCATGGCCTCCATCAATGGCACGGACACCAGGAACAACATGGTCGAACCGTGCAGCGAAAAGCTTTCATTGTAGAGCTGCGGGCTCATGCGGGTGTTTTCGGCGACGGACAGCTGCCATCGCATGTCGAGCGCGAGCATGCCGGCCAGGAACATGAGGAACAGCGCCGTGACGATGTAGCGCGCGGCGATGCGCTTGTGATCGACCGTGGTCAGGAAACCCCACAGGCCCGGCGGGTCGCGCCACCTTTCGTCCATCCGTTCGATCAGGGTCGCGTCGGCCGTCATCTGAGCCTCGCCAGATAGGCGGCGAGCGCATCGGCATCCGCAGGCAGCAGCGGCACGGCCGGCATCGACGTACCGGGCTTCAACGCCTGGGGCTGCGCGATCCAGCCTTGCAGCGCGCCCCGCGTCATGGGCAGCGTGCCGGCGGCGATGGACCTTCGCGCGGCGACATGGGTGAGATCGGGTCCCGCCCGTCCCGTTGCCGATGTGCCCCTGATCCTGTGGCAGGCCGCGCATTTCGTCGCGAAAAGCTGGGCTCCGCGCCCTGTGGCGGGCGCGCCGGATGCCGCCGGGGCTGCCTGCGTCTTCAGCCAGAGGTCGAAGTCGGCAGGCGCTTCCACCTTCACATCGAAGGCCATATGGGCATGTTGCGCGCCGCAAAATTCCGTGCAGGCCCCGCGAAACCAGCCCGTTCGACGCGGCGTCAGGTCGAGAAGGTTGCGGCGGCCGGGAATCATGTCGATCTTTCCGGAGACGTTCGGCACCCAGAAACTGTGAATGACATCTCCCGACGCAAGCTCGACCCGCGTCGTGCGGCCCAGCGGCAAATGGAGTTCGTTGGCGGTCTCGATCCAGCGCCCGCTCGCCGGATCGCGATATTCGATCCGCCACCACCATTGATGCCCGGTCACGCGCACGGCCATGGCGTCCTGCCCGCGGGTTGCGAACAGGGCACGGTCAGCGAAGAAGCTGGCGGTGATGAGGATGGTGAGCCCGACGACGATGACCCCCGCCGCGACATGGAGGGCGCGGTCCACCCGCTTTTCAGCCCGTCCTTCATCCTTTCGGCGGCGCGAGCGGGCGCGCATGACGGCCCAGACGAGCCCGCCCATCACCAGCAGATAAACCAGCCCGCAGACCACCGTCATGACGATCAGGAGCATGTGGAGCGCGGACGCCTGATCCCCTGCCGGGGCGAGCGGCGACTGGACGCCGGTGCAGGCGGACAGGAACAGCATGGCGATGACCGATGTCGATCGTCTCATTGCGGGCCGGACCATGCCGATCCCTGCGGCTCGCCCTTCTGGTCGAGCAGGAGCCGCCGCCGCTTTTCGGAATAGTGCAGCGGCAGATCGCGGACATAGGCCGTGATCTGCCAAAGCTGCTCGACCGGCACACGCTGGCCATAGGCGCCGCCATGGCCCGTGGCGATCGACCGGTAGACGTCCGCGAAGCCCCCGCCCTGAACCCATTGCCCATCGGACAATCGGGCGCCGCCCTTTGCCTGTTCGCTGTGGCAGGGCGAACAGCCATACCATGCGAAATAGCGGCCGCCCTGTGCGACCTGGTAGAAATTCCCCTGATAGGCGTCGATCCGCGGGTCCGCATTGCCATGCGGCGCCGTCTGCGGCAGGCCGGGGCCCAGGTCGCGCGCTTCCTGGCTGCATCCGCCGAGCAGGATCGCCATCAATGCCGCTGCCCCACGCTTCCGCATCTCAGATGACGATGCGGACGGGAACGCCCTTGGCCGCAGGGGTCTTCGACTGTTCGTCGTGGTACCAGAGCGGAACCAGGGGATTCATTTCCGGATAATATGCGCCCAGGCAGCCGCGCGGCAGCAGGAAGGGCGTGACCGCCAGACCGTCGACCTGACGATGAACGCCGTCCCCGGCATCGCTCGCCAGGCTGACGACCTGGCCCTCCCGAAGGCCGGCGGCTCCCATATCCTCAGGGTTCATCAGCACGACGTCGCGCGTTCCTTCGATGCCGCGCAGCCGGTCGGAATAGCCGTAGATCGTCGTGTTGAACTGGTCGTTCGACCGCAAGGTCACCAGCCTGTAACGGCCCACCGCCGGTTCGAAGCCGACCGAACTCATCGTCTTGGGAACGGTGAACTGCGCCTTTCCGCTCTCGGTCTTCCAGATCCGCTCCCGCGCCGAATTGCCGCGGTAGAAGCCGCCGGGCGTGAACACCCTGTCATTGAAGTCGTGGAACTGGTCCGGGTAGCTTTCCTCGATCCTGTCCCTGATCCTGGCATAATCCGCCGTCCATGCGTCCCATTCCAGCTTTGGATTGGGGGGAAGCGTCGCCTTCGCCATTCCAGCCACGATCGCCACCTCCGACTTCAGATGGTCGGAGGCGGGCTTGTTCTTGCCCAGCGAGCCGTGGATGCAGGAGAGAGAATCCTCCATCGTCACCGCCTGCGGGCCGGATGCCTGCATGTCTTCCTCGGACCGTCCAAGGCACGGCAGAAGATAGGCGATTTCGCCGTTTATGAGGTGACTGCGGTTGAGCTTGGTCGCGATCTGGACCGTCAGGCGCAGGCGCTGCCAGGCCGCCTCCATCTTCTCGCGTTCCGGGATGGCGCGGACGAAATTGCCGCCCAGGCCGATAAAGGCCTTCACCTCTCCCGACAGGATCTTCTCGCACGCCTTCACCGTGATCATGCCCTCTTCCCGCGGCGGGTCGAAGCCATATTGCCGGGCGATCCTGTCCAGCGGCACCAGTTCCGGCTTTTCGGAAATGCCGACCGTCCGCTGGCCCTGCACGTTCGAATGGCCGCGGACCGGGGATATGCCGGTGCCGTCGCGGCCGATATTGCCCTTGAGCAGCCAGAGATTGGTGAGCGCCGCAAGATTTTCGAAGCCATGGACATGCTGGGTCAGGCCCATGCCGTACATGGCGATGGAGCGGGGAGCGTCGATGTAGATCTGCGCCGCCTGCCGGAGGTCGGCGCGGGCAAGGCCGCTCTCGCGCTCGATCTCCTCCCAGCCTGTCGCTTCGACATGGGCCTTGAGCGCCTCGAATCCGGTGCAGTGCTGCTCGATGAAGTCGATGTCGAGGACGTGGCGCTGTTCCTCGCGCCACTTCCTTTCTTCCTCGGCAAGGACATGCTTGATCAATCCGGTGATGGCGGCAATGTCCCCGCCGGCCTTGACCTGCAGATAGAGCGTCGAGATCTGCGTCGCCTTGGGCGTCAGCATTTCTGTCGGGCTCTGCGGATTTTTGAAGACCTCCAGACCTTTTTCGCGGATCGGGTTGAAGGTCACGATCTTCACCCCGCGTTTCACCGCCTCCTGCAGCGGATGCAGCAGCCGGGGGCTGTTGGAGCCCGTATTCTGCCCGAAGAAGAAGATCGCGTCGCACAGGTCGAAATCGGCCAGCACGCAGGTGCCGACCGGGGAGCCGATGAGCTTCTTGAGCGCGACGGACGTCGTTTCATGGCACATATTGGAACTGTCCGGCAGGTTGTTGTGGCCATAGGCCCGGGCGAACAGGGCATAGAGATAGCTTGTTTCCAGGCTGGCCCGCCCCGATGAATAGAAGACGGCGGCGCGGGGATCGATGGCCTTGAGTTCCCTGCCGATCGCCTCGAACGCCTCTTCCCAGGAGCAGGGCACATAGCGGTCGCTCGCCCGATCGAATCGCATCGGATGGGTGAGCCGCCCAAGCTGCTCAAGGTCGTGGTCCTTCCATGTCCTGAGCTCGCCGACCTTGTGCCTGGCCAGCACTTCGGGCGTGCAGCGGCGGCTGGTCAGTTCCCATAGCGTGGCCTTGGCCCCGTTCTCGCAAAATTCGGCGGCATGCGGATGGGCGGGCTTGGTCCAGGCGCAGGACACGCACATGAACCCCTTGACCTTGTTTTGCCGGCGCAGCGTGTTGAGGACGGCCGGCGTCGGCTTCTCGCGCCAGGCGATCTCGGCCATGCCCTTGATCGAGCCCCAGCCGCCTTCCGCGCCGTCATAATGAACGGTGTCGTCTTCATCGCCCATGGCACGACCCTCCTGTCGCTTCTCTATCGGTTTATTACGCAGCGCGAACTAACCTGGGTTGGACGCCGGTCGGGCGAGGCTGATTTGTTTCTGTTTCATGTCCCGAACGGTTTGAGGACGGAGACGTTCCAAGGATCGGCGTCGGCCGGTTCAGGCGGACGAGGCGCCTGCCTTGTTCCCGGGCTAACCGCGCGCCAGGCCGGGGCCGACATGTCCGACGAGCGCCGGATCGCCGCGGGAATAGGTGCCGACCAGCACGCCCACCCCCAGCACCTGGCCGTCCATCGCCTTGACGATGTCGGACCGGCCGGGCCCCGGCCCCAGATCAATGGCCCGCGCCAGGGCGAAGAGCTGGAAAATATAATCATGCTCGCCATGACCCGTCGGCGGGTCCGGCGGAAGCCATGCCTGGGCAAGATAGCTGTTTCGGCCAACGGAACCGACGGTGGCCTCCTTGCCCTCCGCAATCTCCCCCTCGTCCACCTGGCGGAGATCGCCGGGCAGGTCCCAGAGCAGACCATGGACCAGCGGATTGGGTGTGGGCGCGTCGGGGTCCTCGACGATCAGCGCGATGCTGGCCGTGCCTGCCGGCACCTCACCCCAGACAAGCGGCGGGGATACCCCTTCGCCATCCGCCGTGAAGCGGATCGGCAGCCGGCCGCCCGCAGCGAAAGCCGGGCTGGACAGCGGGATCATGGGCGCCGTTCCCTGCAGCCCGGCCCTGACGATGGCCAGCCTTTCATGGCCGGCGCGGACATTGGTGAAGATCCTGCCCATCCAGGCGGGAATATGTTCGAGCATCGGCTGGCTCCATGGCTCCGGTCATCGACTGAAGGGAAAACTTCAGCCGCGTGCAGGACGTTCCATCGCGATGAGCCGCGCCGCGCTATAATCCATAACCCGAGAGACATGGATTAAAGGATGGCGCCATCCGGAAGGACGGCGCCGGTCCAAATTGTTATCTCTATCCGTCTTAGAGGACTTCGAGAGCCACGGCGGTCGCTTCGCCGCCGCCGATGCAGAGCGCCGCGACGCCTTTCCTGAGGCCGCGGGCCTTCAATGCCGCCACCAGCGTGGCGATGATGCGCGCGCCGCTGGCGCCGATGGGATGACCCAATGCGGTAGCGCCGCCATTGACGTTGATCCTGTCATGCGGAATGTCGAGGTCGCGCATCGCGATCATGGCGACGGCGGCAAATGCCTCGTTCACTTCGTAGAGATCGACGTCCCCGGCGGACCAGCCCGCCTTCTCCAGCACCTTGCGGATTGCGAAGACCGGGGCAGTCGTGAACAGCGCGGGAGCATGGGCATGGGATGCGGTGGCGACGATGCGCGCCTCCCTGGCAAGGCCAAGCTTCTCAGCGACATCCGCACGGGTCAGCACCAGCGCGGCTGCGCCGTCCGAAATGGAGGCGGAGGACGCCGCCGTGATCGCACCGTCTTTGGCGAAGGCGGGCTTCAGCGAGGGTATCTTCTCCGGCTTCGCATTGCCGGGCTGTTCGTCCTTGTCGACCTGGACCTCGCCGCCGCGCGTCCTGACGGTGACAGGCGCCACCTCCGCAGCGAAGGCGCCGCTGTCGATCGCCGCATTGGCGCGGGCGAGGCTTTCGACCGCATAGGCATCCATTTCCGCGCGGGTGAACTGATAATCGCGGGCCGTGTCCTCGGCAAAGGCTCCCATGGGCTTGCCGCGATCATAGGCGTCCTCCAGCCCGTCCATCATCATCGTGTCGATGACCCGGTCGTGGCCGATGCGCGCGCCGGAACGGTGCTTGGGCAGGGCATAGGGCGCATTGGTCATGCTCTCCATGCCGCCGGCGACGACGATGTCCACGGCCCCGGCGCTCAGCGCTTCGGCCGCCATGATTGCCGCCTGCATGCCCGAACCGCACATCTTGTTGACCGTCGTCGCCTCCACCGACTGGGGCAGGCCCGCGCCAAGCGCCGCCTGCCGCGCGGGCGCCTGGCCGAGGGCGGCGGGCAGGACGCAGCCCATATAGATGCGGTCGATGGCCTCCGGCGCGGCGCCGGAGCGCTCGACCGCCGCCTTCACCGCAACGGCGCCCAGTTCCGGCGCTGAAACGCTGGAAAGTGCGCCCTGAAAGCCGCCCATGGGCGTCCGGGCATAGCCAGCGATGATGATGTCCTTGCTCATATCTCTTTCCTCAAGCGGTTCAGGGACGAACCCTGCACTGGATCATGCCGCGAATCGTGACGAGGGTTTCCGTCCGTATCGCTCGCCTCTTCTCCCATCCCGGCAATGCGTGCAACGGGCGCACCGATATTCCTTCCAGCGCTGTCCACGTTCACGCACGCGATCAGCGGCATATTTTTTGCCCTAAGCCTATGAGCCAGGCAAGGAATTGAGTTCTTGGGTCGACCAGGATCAGGTTCTATGTTGCGGGTTCCACTCGTTTCGCAGGGAAAGGCCATGAATCCGTTTCCTCAGGATATTTTTACCGAGCCAACCGGCGTCGACCCCGACACGCTCGCCAATCTGGGACCGCTGGCAAGGCTGGCCGGTCGCTGGGAGGCCCATAAGGGCGTTGATATCAACCCCAAGGCAGACGCTCCCGAGCGGCGCGTGTTCGTTGAGCGTGTTTCGTTCGATGCCATCGATCCTCAAACCAACGGGCCGCAGCTTTTCTACGGCCTGCACTATCACACCCATATCACGACCGAGGAAGAGGACATCACCTTCCACGATCAGGTCGGTTACTGGCTATGGGAACCGGCGACCGGGCTGATCCTGCAGACATTGGCTATTCCCCGTGGGCAAGTGGCGCTGGCCGCGGGCCACGCCAAGGTCGGCGACGACAATTTGTCGCTGGTCGCGACACGCGGTCAGACGCAATATGGGATATGCTCGACCGCTTTCCTGGAATATGGTTTTCGAACGGATGCATACCGGATCGACATCCGCTTCGACGGCGACGATAGCTGGAACTATGATATTCACACCACTCTTGCCGTCCACGGCAGGCCCGACCCGTTCGACCATCACGATACGAATACCCTTCGGCGTGTGGCGCCGGGCAAACCCAATCCTCTCAAGCAGATTCTGGACCGACGGGCGAGGTCGAACTGATATGGCGGGCATCCCTGTCCGCTTTCGAAAACCGGAATTCGACGCTTGAGTCATTACCGAGGGTTAAGCTGCCCAAACGTCATTTTCGAACTGTATCGGTAAGTCACATGTTGTTGAGAAAGGGCACGCAAACCCGCCCGCCCTTTCTCATTCCCGCTTTGCAAATCAAAGTTTGACAGACACGCCCATATACATGAAGCGGCCGATATTGTCGTAAATGGCGTCGCCATCACCATTGCTGCCATTGCCGAACAATCCGTAGGGCGGTTTACGGTTGGTGAGATTGTCGACCCCGCCATAAAGGGTGAACCGCTTGTCGACATCCAGCGACGCACGGATCGAATGGTAGAAAACGCGCGGATAATAGACGGTGTCGGCATAGTTGGGATCGAGCGCAGGCACACCATAAGTGTCGTGCTGGGCCTCCCAATCGGTGATCGATTGGCGGCCGATATAGCGGATTTGATACCCCAGGGTGAGGTTGCGGTGCGTATAGTCGATGGACGCATTGACGTTCCAGATCGGATCGCCCAGCTCTCCCTTCACCCGTTCGGGCTGGCCGGGATTGTCGAGATAGGGATAGTCCGTGCGGGTCCGCACCCAGGTGCCGACGACCCGGACCGCGATCCTGTTGTCGGGGTCGAACCGATGATTATAGGCGACATCCATGTCGATGCCTTTCGCCACCAGGGCGGCGAAGTTCACCGTGCTCTGCAACAGGGCCGGTCTGGCGAACAGTCCATTGGCCTGACGGGGATAGATGAGCTGACAGAACTGGTTGTTCAGATTTGCTCCATCATAGCAGGCGTCGAGAATGGTCTGCGCGTCCACGGCACTGATGACCTTGCTGATCTTGATGTCGTAATAGTCGACCGTGATCGACAGGTCCGGGATCATGCGCGGTTGCAGGATGAACCCATAGGTCCAGCTGCGCGACTTTTCAGCGGTCAGATTGGGATTGCCGCCCGACAGAAACTCCGTGCTTCCGGCCCGCGCCACGCTGTTGACGAAGCCCGCGGGAACGCCGGCGGCGGCGCAATTGGCCGCGCGGGTCGACTTGCCCTTGTCGATGAAATTGACGTCGCAGGGATCGTCCAGAAGATCGAAATTCTGTGATGGCGAGGAATAAAGGTCGCTCAGTGTCGGAGCCCGTACCGACCGGGAGTAATTGACCCGGAACTTGATGTCGGAAACCGGCGCGTAGATCGCACCGCCATTATAGGCCCAGACGGTGCCGGTTGCGCCCTTATAGTCCGCGACGCGAACTGCGCCATTGACGCTGAGTTCCCGCGCGAACGGCATGTCCTTCAGAAGGGGAACGTCCAGTTCGCCATAGGCTTCCTTCACGGCGAAGGATGGCGGATTGAAGTCGGGAATGGCGTTCAGGAAAGTATCGCCGCTCTTCACCGTATCGTCATAGGCGTAAAACGCCTTTTCCCGACGATATTCGGCGCCAATCGCAAAGGCGACGGGACCGCCCGGCAGCTCGAACCATTGCGAGCTGTCGCCCACCAGATTGGCGTTGATGTCGAATTGACTGGCGCTACCCCGGCGATGGGATGTGGTGTTGATATAATCGAGCGCCGCCTGGCTGGGCGCACCGTCCCCGAAGAGGTTGAGCGGTGCGCAGGCCGGGTCCGTGACGGTCACCTGATTGATGCGGCAGACGATATTGCCCGCAGCGTTGAAAACGGCGTCGGCCGCATTCTGAAAGCGGGATTCGATACGGTTATTGAAGAACAGGGAGCGGCTCTTGAACTTCCCGTAATTGACGGAAAAATCATAGCGCCAGTCATCGTTGAACGTTCCTTCGGCGCCCACGACGATGCGATAGGTGTCGCGGCGGTCATATTCGTCGCGGGTGCCAAGATCGTTATTATTGCGGTTGAGCCGGAAGAACTCCGCGCCCGCCGGCAGCAGAGAGCGGATGGTGGCGGCCGCGCCCGGCTGCAAATAGGCATTGTCGAAGAAGATCGGAACACCCGAGCCCAGATAGGTGTCGGGCGTCGCCGCCACGCGGATCGGATTGCCGTCCTCATCCTCCGACGCGACTGTGCCTTGTTCCCCGCCTTGTCCGAATGTCGGGCTGCCCTGGTTAAAACTCTTCACCCGGACGAACTTGGCCTCGATAAAGGGGCGAAATGCATCCGACACGTCATAATGGGCAAGGAAATTCGCCACGAAGCGCTTGAGCGAGGGATTGAGCGTGCCGCGATCGTTCAGGGTCGCGCCGTTGCCATTCTGATTATTCCCCGATCCGGCGGGGCGGAAATCATTGCCATAGGCATATTCGTAAAGCGACCCGTCGGGGTTGAAGCCGAAAACGCGCGGGGAGCCATTTGCGCGGCAGGCCCCCGCAGCGCCAGTGCCGCAGGACAGGGGGCTGCCGCCATTATAGGCGATGAAATTGCCGCCATTGTCATAACCGAAGCTGTGCACCCCGGTAAGGAAGCTTCTGTCGGGAATGTCATTGTCCAGAGACGGATTGTCGACCAGTTGGAATTGCCGCCGTCCGGAAAAAGCGCCTGTCAGGGCCGGGCGGTCGGTATAGGTCAGCAAATTCGCGCGATTATATTCGAGGCTCAGCGCAACATTGCCCCGTCCATCGGCGAAATTCCGGCCGAAGGTGCCCGACAGCCGATAGGTTCCCCGGTCGCCATAGCTGGAGATACCGGCCTTGCCGTCAAGCGACAGGCCTTCGAAATCGCGCTTCAGCACGAAATTGACCACGCCGGCCATGGCATCGGAGCCATAGACGGCCGAACTGCCGCCGGTCACGATGTCGACACGGTCGATGAGGTCGGTGGGAATGGTGTTCGTATCGACGAGAAAATCGCCTTCGGACGAGGTGACATGGCGACGCCCGTTCACCAGAACCAGCGAGCGCGTGACGCCCAGGCCACGCAAATCGAGCAGGTTGAGGCCGGACGTGCCGATATATTGGGTGGAGTTCGCCTGACTGTAGGAGGACCGCAGCGAGGGCAGATCATTCAGCACATCGCCGATGACGGTGCCGCCGCTCCGGGTGAGATCGGCAGTCGACAGCGATGTTACGGGGATCGGCGAATCCAGTGTCGGCCGCGCAATGCGGGAACCTGTCACAATGATGACCGGCTCTCCTGCGTCCGATGCCGTGTCGCTGCCTTGCGGCGCCGTTGCGGCAGCCGGGGAGGCTGCGTCCGCATTCGTCTGCGCACAGGCCGCGCCGGTTGCGATCAGGAAAGCCGCGCTCCAGCTCGCCGAGCCAAGCAGAATAGCACGAAGCTGCATGTTACACCCCTCATCCCTTGCAGAAGGCATCCCTTCATGCCTTCGGGGATAGAACAAGCATCGGCAGCGCGATTTCCCACATGACGCACAAATAGCTGCATTGTCACTATTATATCACATCAAAGGTGGAGGAACGGCTATTTGCCAGGGCCGTCTCTGCCAGTGGGCGGCAGATTTGCTCCTCGATGTTGCGCATGACATAGGTTCCTGGATCGTCATGTGACATGCACCGAAAGCTTTCGATCAATGCGCCGCATCGGGATCAACTGCGCGCGTGGGTCGCGATGCAAGCCAGATGATCGCTGCCGCGCAGGCGAAGAAGAAAGCGGCAAGGACGAAAGTCTGTCCGGCCGCCCGCGCGACGCTTTCAACTCGAGGCATATCGATCTTGCGCCAGAATCACAGCCTTTGCTCTGATCTTGAAGGCAATCTTATCCGACGCCGCCGGATCATTCCGCGCGGGCGGGTACCGGGACAATGATGAAGTGATCGTGGACTTGCCGCTGGTCGGGTGTCTCCAGCGGCTCTCGCAGGCCGGTCTGGAGTTCACCAATGGTTTGCGCCGGCAAGGGGAGGGGATGTTCGTCTGGATGGGTTGACGCTTCATGCCCATAGTCGCGCCCCGGCTCGGACGTCATCTCGATATGAGCTCCCATGACGGCGCAGATCGGATGCTTCGCCGCGAAGGCTGCCAGCCGTTCGATGCTGGCGCGATTGTCGGCCATGAAATTTACCGGCACGTAAAGGCGGCCGGGATAGAGCGTGTCGCCCGACAACAAGATCTTGAGGCGAGGGTCGTAGATCATGATTGCGGCGGCCTGGTGCCCTGGTGTTGCGATGACGCTGAGCGCGCGATCGCCCAGGTCGAAATTGGCAACTCCCTCGGGCCAATGGGAGATGCCGAAAAAGCTGGCCACGTCCGATGGCTTCAGCCCGACGACGGTCGTATCCGGGCGGTCACGGAAGGCGGCGTCTCCGGCAACATGGTCGCCATGGCTGTGGCTATGGGCGACCACGAGCGGGATCGAACGGCGTCCGTGAGCGGCCAGCCACTGCGCGACCAGCCGGTCGACTGTCGGCCTGATGCGGCCGCCTTCGGCCCCTGTGTCGATCAGCAAAGCCCTGTCGCGCCCGAAGAGCAGATAAAGGAAGGGCGCTTCGAAATTGGTCTTGACCGACTGGCGGATGACGAAACTGTCCTCGTCGAGTTGCTGGACCTGGGTGAAGGGCTCCTGCGGCAGCGTGCCGTCGATCCACTTTTCCGCGAAGAGCTTCGGCAGCGCTACGCAAGCTGCCTTCAGGTCCGGGGCATATCCCGAGCCGCTCGCCATCAGGAGCGCCGCACTCAATCCAAGGGTCCGTACCCGTCGAACCCTGCGCGCATCAGCGGCCATGGCTCTTTCCCTTTCATGCAAGGCAGCATTGCGATGATCCTGCGCGCTCGCCGGGGCGCCATCCTTTCGAAATGGCGCCCCGGCAGCATCATCAGATCAATATTTGAAGCGTGCTTCGATGCCGAAGGTGCGCGGATTGATCACGGTCTGCCTGTAATAGCGCAGCACCACTCCATCGTTGAGGCCTACGCGCGAGCGGTCATTGGAGACGGAAGCCACCGCATATTTGTCGAAGATATTGTTCGCGAACAGGACGAGGCTGTAACGGTCCGTCTCATAGGCCAGCGAGGCGCGGTGCAGCACATAGCCCGGAAGCTTGTCGCCATAGGCGCGGTCCCAGCCCAGCCGCGTCACGACATTGCCGCGATAGGTCGCTGTCCAGTCCGCCACCAGGTTCCCGGCCATAAACGGCATGGTGTAGGTCGCGCCCAGGCTGCCGCTGTTCTTTGCAGAGCCCGGAAGGCGATCACCCGATAGCGCGTCCAGCTGAATCGGTGAACTGGGATAGGTTCCCGCCGGGTCGTTGACCGCGATGATCCCCGGAACATCCTGGGTCAGCTTGGCATCGGTGTATGAATATGTTCCCTGGATTGACAATCCTTCTATCGGCTTGGCCTGGAACGACGCTTCGAAGCCCTCCGACTTCGCTTTGCCGCCGTTGACGGTGATGCCCACGATGCCGTTGATGGTGGCAGAATCGACCTGAATACCGTTCCATTTGATCTGGAAGACGTTGAAATTGAATGTCAGCTTGCGATCCAGAAGCTGGGTGCGGATGCCGAGTTCCGCGTTTTTCGTGGTGTCCGGGCCATATTGGATTTCATTGGGCAGCGCGCACACATTCTGCTGCGTTAGATCGAGTGGCAGGACGCAGGGCGCGACCGTGTTCGGCCCTCCGATCCGATAGCCCTTGCTGTAGGTGCCATAGACCATGATGTCTGGCGTGAAGTTGTAGGAGCTGTTAAACTTCCACACCCAGCCGCTCTTCTTCGACTTGCCGCCGGCAGAAGGAAGATCATAGGGGCTGACCGGATCGCCGAGCAGTGGAAGTACCGCGCGTCCGCTGACGTCCGACGTATAGCCGAAATAGCGCACGCCTGCCGTCACCTGCCATTCGGGTATGATCCTTAACGTGCCTTCACCGAAGACTGCCTTCTCCGTCACTTTCGACTTGTTGAAGCTGTTATATTCGACCTCGTCGGGGTTGGGCTGCGTTCCGAATTCCACCCAGGGATGATTCGGAACATGTTCGGTATATTCGCGCAGCCGCTTCTGCTGATTGTAGAAGCCGCCCAGCACCCAGTTGAACGGACCGCCATGGCGGGAAACGAAGCGGACTTCCTGGTTGAACTGCTTGCGGCGGTCGTGGCTTTCGTTCCAGCTCGAAAAAGCGGGGAAGGATTCATAGCCATAATCGAGATCGAGCAGAAGGTCGGTATTGTCCGTCCGATTGTCGTTCTTGACATCGGTATAGGCAGTTGTCGAAACAAGATCGGCAATGTCGGCGAGGTTGGCGTTGATTTCCATCGCTCCCAGGTGCGCGCGGCGCTTCACCGGCTCGATATAACGCGCCGCACTTTGATATTTGCCCGTTCCGAGTACGCCGTCGCTATTATATTGACCTCCATCGGTCTTGGTCTGCTGGAACGCATAGGTGAAGTTGACCTTCAGATCCTCGCTGACCTGGAACAGCAACTGGTTGCGGGTGGTGAAGGTCTTCTCGAAATTGAGGTCCTTCTCCTTTCTCAGGTTCGCGGCATAGCCGGCTGGCGAGATGCTCGTCGGACCATCCGGCTGGGGCAGCGAAACGCCGGGCGTCTGGAGCAGCAGCGGATAGTCGATGAAGCCGGGATCGTAGAAATAGCCCGTGGCCGACCGGAAGGCGATATGATCCTTGACGATCGGGATGTTGATGACGCCGTCGACCTGATAGCCCAGCTTGCCGCTGTGGCCCTTGCCGTAAAGGCGGCTATGCACCTCGCCCTCGATCTTGTCCGTGTCGGGCCGGTTGGGGATATTGCGGATCGCGCCCGCCAGGGTGCCAAGGCCATAGAGTGTCCCCTGCGGCCCGAGCAGCGTTTCGACGCGCGCGATGTCGAGCAATTTGAAGTCGTAATAGAGCGGAACCTCGCCCAGATAGACGCCCAAGGCCGTGTCATAGGAATTGCCGGTGGAACTGGAATCCGAAGCGTTGAGGCCGCGAAGCACGATCGTTCCGGTCGAGCCCGGGCCCGTATCCGATATGGTCACGCCTGGCGTAAAGTCGGCAATGTCGCGCACGTCGTCGATCCGCTGCCGGGCGAGCTGCTCCTGGCCGACGGCGCTGATGTTGATCGGCACGTCCTGGATCGAAACCGCGCGCCGAGTGGCCGTCACGACGATCTCGTTGCCCTCGCCGCCTGCACCGTCAGCACCGTCCGCGGCGCCTTGAGCGAAAGCCGAAGTGGACCCAACGCCCATAAGAATGGTCGCGCCAAGCAATGTATTGCGAAACAATTTCATAGTCACTTCGACCCCCTTGCAGTTGAGCCCCAAGTGACATCCTTCTCCCTGGCGCTCTGGCTAGGCCGGCGCCTTGTCGGCCGGTTCCCGGCCAGTCGTCATTGTCATGCCATGATGTGCATCGTCTTTTGCAACCGAAGCGGCTGCAATCATCATTTGCTCTGTTCGAGCGCCGTGCGATGAACCGGCAAGGT
This sequence comes from Sphingobium fuliginis, assembly GCF_015074805.1. Lineage (NCBI taxonomy): Bacteria > Pseudomonadati > Pseudomonadota > Alphaproteobacteria > Sphingomonadales > Sphingobiaceae > Sphingobium > Sphingobium fuliginis. The sequence goes on from NZ_CP060036.1 coordinate 395,813, forward strand.
CACAATGCCGCGCATTGCTGGCGACCGGCGCCATAGCGCCTGGGAGAGCAGCATTGCGAGCCGTTCTTCGATTCACGAACCCTCACTTCAAGCCGGTGACTGCCCGGCTAATCTACCCTTTTGTTGCGCCGCTTCGACGAGCGGTCGATCAACTATACGGTATGGATATTACGTAATGGGTCAAGCGTAATAATTTCGCACTTGCTCAGTATGACTGCAATGTTTGGGTGCGACGCACAATATGGCGGTTTTCTTACGATGAAGACCGATTCGAATATTGGTGGGAGGAATGGCGGCGGGACCGGAGTGGGAATTATATGGGGCCGCTCGACCCCCGAATCGCAAACCCCGACCAACGGATCGACGCCGCCGCCGTCTATCCGTCAGAATAACGCAATCTGGTCGATTCGCGGGGAGGGGTGGGTCATCGGCGCGGTCGCTCAGTCGGCCCGATGGCGGGTGTCAGCCCGCTAGCCCCCGGATTTCCGCCACGGTGCAGAGTATTACATAAAACTTTAAAGGTAATAATTCTTGGTGGACAGGCCCGTGCTGCTTTGCAATAGTGTTTGCCGAAAGGGGACGAAAGAATGATCCGAATGTTCCGCAATGCAGGCCGGGCTGCTCTGATGGCTGGAGCGCTTTTGCTTGTATCCTGCTCGCAAGCGCCGGACGCCCCCTCCCAGCCGAAGACAGAGTTCAACATCGGATGGTCGATATACGCTGGCTGGATGCCGTGGCCCTATGCCCAGCAGGCCGGAATCGTGAAGAAGTGGGCGGATAAATACGGCATCAAGATCAATATCGTTCAGGTCAACGACTATGTTGAATCGGTGAATCAATATACCGCCGGAAAATTCGATGGCGTGACGGTCACCAATATGGACGCCCTGACGATTCCGGCCGCTGGCGGGAAAGATACCAGCGCGATCATAGTCGGCGACTATTCGAACGGCAATGATGGTATCCTGCTCAAGGGCGCCGACAATTTTTCAGCGATCAAGGGCAGGCAGGTCTATCTGGTCGAACTTTCGGTCTCCCACTATCTTCTCGCCCGCGCGCTGGAGAAGTCGGGGATGAAGCCCACCGACATCAAGACCGTGAACACCTCCGACGCCGATATCGTCGGGGCCTTTTCCAGTCCGGACGTCACCGCGGCGGTCGCATGGAACCCGCAGCTTTCGGTCATGAAGGGACAGGCCGGGGCGAAGGAGGTCTTCAGCTCGGCCCAGATCCCCGGTGAAATACTGGATCTGCTGGTGGTCGATACGGCGACCCTGAAAGCCAATCCGAATCTGGGCAAGGCGCTGACCGGCATCTGGTTCGATACGATGGCGCTGATGAAAAGGCAGGACGCGCAGGGCAAGGCGGCACGCGCGGCCATGGCGAAGCTGGCGGGCACGACACCCGAAATGTTCGAGAGCCAGCTGGCGACCACGCATCTCTATGCCGATCCCAAGTCCGCAGTGGCGGCCACATCTGCCCCCGCACTCGTTCAAAGCATGGCGCAGGTGCGGGATTTCAGCTTCGCCCATGGCCTGTTCAAGGGCGCGGCCTCAGCCGATGCCGTCGGCATGAGCTTCGCCGGCGGGAAGACGCTGGGCGATGCGCAGCATGTGACGCTGCGGTTCGACGAAAGCTTCATGAAACTGGCGGCCGACGGAAAGCTTTGAGCTGCCCCGATCGATCCACTCTGTAGGACGATGATGATATGCGCTGGGTGAATCGACATGTCAGCCGAGGCGACCGGCTGCTGCTGGGGGCCGCGCCGATCCTGCTGCTGGTCCTACTCTATCTTTTCCTGGCGGCTCAACGCCACGCCGCCAATCAGTTCGACAAGATATTGCCGTTGCCCGATGGCATGACGAAGGCGATGTCCGGGCTGCTTTTCCAGCCGGACCAGCTGACGGGACAGCTGCTATTCTGGGCGGATACGCTGGCGAGCCTGGAGCGGCTTGGCATCGGTTTGGGCATCGCGACGCTCGCGGCGCTCCTTGTGGGGCTGGTGCTCGGCATCCTTCCCCCTGTGCGGGCGACCTTCGGACCTTTGGTAACGGGCATCGCCGTGATCCCGCCCATCGCGCTGCTTCCTATCCTCTTCATCGCCCTGGGCCTGGGGGAAACTGCCAAGGTCGCGCTCATCGTCATCGGCATAGCGCCGGTCATGGTGCGGGACATTGCCGCGCACGTCGCCGCCCTGCCGCGCGAGCAGATCATCAAGGCGCAGACGCTGGGGGCGAGCAGCTGGCAGATCATGATAAGGGTGGCGCTGCCCCAGGCCATGCCGCGCCTGCTTCACGCCGTACGCCTGTCGCTGGGGCCGGCCTGGGTCTTCCTCATATCGGCCGAGGCGATCGCATCCGACATCGGACTTGGCTACCGCATATTCCTCGTCCGCCGCTATCTCTCGATGGATGTCATCATTCCCTATGTCGCGTGGATCGCGCTGCTGGCCGTGGTGATGGATCTTTCCCTCACTTTCCTCAGCCAGCGCCTGTTCCCCTGGGCCCACGGAGTCAGCCATTGAGCGCGCTTCTCTCTCTTCGTGATGTCTGGATCGAATATGGCGAGAAGATCGTGCTCGAACGCGTGACGATCGATATCGAGGAAGGGTCTTTCGTGTCGATCATCGGCCCTTCGGGCGCCGGCAAAAGCAGCCTGCTGCGTCTCATCCTCGGCCAGGAAGCGGCAACGCGGGGTTCCATCCTTCTCGACGGGATGCCGCTGACGCCTGAATGCGGACCCGATCGGGGCGTCGTGTTTCAGCGCTATTCGGTATTTCCCCATCTGTCGGCCTTGCGGAACACGGTTTTCGGGCTGGAATGCGCCCAATCGCCGCTTCTGGCGCGCCTGTTCGGCAGGGCTCGCAGCGCGGCGTTGGAAGAAGCCACCGAAATGCTGGATGCCGTCGGCCTTGGCGACAGCCTTCACCTCTATCCCGCACAGCTTTCGGGCGGCATGCAGCAGCGTCTGGCCATCGCGCAGGCGCTTATCAAGCGCCCCCGCATCCTGCTGCTCGATGAACCGTTCGGCGCGCTGGATCCGGGTATCCGTTCCGACATGCACCGGCTGATCACCCGGCTTTGGCGCGACTATTCGCTGACGATCATCATGGTGACTCACGACATCCACGAAGCCTTCAACCTGGGGACGCGGGTGCTGGCGCTCGACAAGCGCCGTCACGACCCGCACGCCCCGCACCGCTTCGGCGCGACGGCTGTTTACGACCTCGCCCTGCGCAAACGCGCGAGCGACGCGGCCGGGGAAGAGGCGATAGCCGCGCCGGAAAACGGCGACCGGCATCATGAGGAGAAGATTGGACATGGGTAGCGAATCTGCGGGCCTTGCAAGGCTGAGCATGAGCCTGCCGGCGGACCTGTTCCGGCAGCTCGACATGATGGTGGAGGAACGCGGACTGCCGTCGCGTTCGCAGCTCATCGCCGAACTCATCCGTCATGCGCTTGCCGAACATGAGGCCTTTACCCGGCCCGACGAGATGTTGGCCGGCACCATCACCATCGTCTATCGCGGCGACCGCGGCCGCGTGCGGCATCAGCTTGCCCAGACGCAGGCGGACTATCTGAAGGAGGTCATCTCCTCTCAGCATGTCTTTCTGGAGGATGACCAGTCGCTTGAGGTGCTGCTGGTGCAGGGGCCTGCCTCGCTGCTCAAGGAACTGTGCGATGCGCTTCGGCGGGTGCGCGGCGTCCACCAGCTCCAGCTCGTCACCACAACCGCCCTGCTGCCGCCGCTCTATGAACAGGAATCCAGCAAACAGACCAAGGGAGTGATGGCATGACGGCCCTTACCAACCCCACCGCCGCCCGCGACCATGCCAGAGCCAAGGCCGGGACCGCGGTGGAAGCCATGCCGGTGTTGCCGCCGGTGGCCGGCGACCTGCCGGACGGCGTGCCCGCGGACGACCTTCTGTGGGAAGAGACGATCGCGGCGGGCGGCTATGCAACGCGGCGTCTGCCGCGCGGCGCCCACCTGCGGCTGATCGACCTCAAGGGCGATGCCTGTGCTTCGCTCCTCATCTTCAACGCCGAACTGCCGACCGAACGGCTCAACGTCGCCGATACGGTGAAAGTGCAATGGAACGCCTATCTCGGCACGGGCAAGCTGCTGCTGTCGGACATGGGCCGTGTCCTCATGAGCTTTGTCGAGGATGGGGCGGGGACGCATGATGCCTTCTGCGGCACCTCCAACGCTGCGACGAATGCGGCCAAATATGGCAATGGGGCCAATAGCGGCCCGACGCCCAGCGGACGCGACCGCTTCCTGCTCGGCGTCGCCAAACACGGCCTCCAGCGGCGCGACGTGCATCCGTGCGTCAACCTGTTCAAGGGGGTGCGGATCGAAGCCGACGGAGCGATCGTGCCGCAGTTGGGGCCTTTTGCCCAGGCGCGAAGCCTGGTGCTGCGCGCCGAGATGAATGTGATCGTGGTGATCGCGAACTGCCCGCATGTCCTGGACCCGCGCGAGGATTGGACCGTGACGCCGCTCCGCGCGACGGCCTGGCGCGGTCCGGTCACTCCCGCCGACGATGCCATCCGCACCGCCACTCCAGAAGGCCTGCGCGCCTTCGAGAATGTCGAAGACTATTTCCGCCGTTAAAAGGAAAACGCCTCAATGAGCGTCGATATTCACTTGTCCGGCCTTCCGGGCACTGTCCTCCATGACGTGATCGTGCCGGCGCGAGCGCCCTGGCTGCATCATGTCGCAGCCGGCCAGACCCTGCGGATCGTCGATCTGGAAGGGAATCAGGCGGTCGATTTCCTCCTCTATTCCGCGCAGGACGATGCGGAGCGTTACAGCGCGCAGGACACCGTCGCCGCGCAAGGCAATCTCTTCCTTCGCGAAGGCGCGGTGCTGCGTTCCAACGAGGGACGGGCGATGATGACGATCACCGCCACGTCCGTCGATTATCACGACACCATCGGCGGCGCCTGTTCCTGCGAATCCAACACGCTTCGCTACGGCCACCATACCAAGGCCGAACATGCCTGCGTCGAAAACTTCCTGGAGGCGAATCTGCGCGAAGGCCGGGGCAAGCGCGACATTGTCTCCAACATCAACTTCTTCATGAACGTGCCGGTGGAGGCCGACGGATCGCTGGGGATCGTCGATGGCATCTCCGCGCCCGGCCTGACCGTGGACCTGCGTGCGGAGATGGATGTCATCGTGGTGGTTTCCAACTGCCCGCAGATCAACAATCCGTGCAACGGTTTCAACCCGACGCCCGTGCGCATGATTGTCGCCGCATGAGGTTCGATACCGTCCTCATCGCGAATCGCGGAGCGATCGCCACCCGCATCATCCGCACGCTCCGCCGGATGGGTCTGCGATCAGTCGCGGTCTATTCCGAAGCCGACGAGGATTCGCTCCACGTCGCACTGGCCGACGAAGCGGTCTGCATTGGCGGTGCGCGCGCCTCGGAAAGCTATCTCAACATCGAGGCCATATTGGATGCGGCCCGCAGGACGGGTTCTGGCGCCATTCACCCGGGTTACGGTTTCCTCGCTGAAAATGTCGAGTTCGCACAGGCTTGCGCGAAGGCCGGGATCATCTTCATCGGCCCCACGCCGGACAATATCCGCACCTTCGGCCTGAAGCACAGCGCGCGCGAGCTTGCCGCCGCGCACGATGTTCCGCTCGCGCCCGGCACGGATCTGCTCAGGGACGAGGCGCAGGCCGTACTCGCCGCTCGTGAGATCGGTTTCCCCGTGATCCTCAAGGCGACTGCCGGCGGCGGCGGCATCGGCATGCGCGTTTGCGAGGACGAGGCCGCCGTCCGCGAGAGTTTCGCCGCCGTCGCGCGTCTGGGCGAAAGCAATTTCGGCGACGCGGGCATCTTCCTGGAACGCTACATCCGGCGGGCCCGCCATATCGAGGTGCAGATATTCGGCGATGGCGAGGGGCGCGTCCTGCCGGTGGGCGAACGGGACTGCTCGCTCCAGCGCCGCAACCAGAAAGTGGTCGAGGAAGCGCCTGCGCCCCTGCTGCCCGACGCGGTGCGCAGCGCGCTGATCGCTGCCGCCACGCGGCTGGGCGAGGCCGCGTCCTATCGGTCGGCCGGAACGGTCGAATTTCTCTATGATGCGGAACGGGAAGAATTTTTCTTTCTGGAGATGAACACCCGCCTTCAGGTCGAACATGGCGTCACTGAAGAAGTGATGGGCATCGATCTTGTCGAATGGATGATCCGCGGCGCTGCCGGAGACTTCTCCTTCCTCGACAGGGAGCCGCCGCGTCCCAATGGCCATTCCGTGCAGGTGCGCCTCTACGCCGAAGATCCCGCGCTCGACTATCGCCCGACTTCCGGCACGCTGACGGCGGTCGCGTTTCCGCCCGACATTCGCGTCGAAACCTGGTGCATGGCCGGCAGCACGGTCAGCGCCTGGTACGATCCGATGCTGGCGAAGCTGATCGTGCACGCGCCCACCCGCGCCCAAGCCGTATCCGCCATGCAGGCGGCACTGGACCAAAGCCGTGTCGACGGGATCGAGACCAACCTGCGCTGGCTTCGGGAGGTGGTGCGTTCATCTCCCTTCGTCAGCGGGGAAGTCTCGACCCGCGTCCTCGACGGCATCGCCTTCCATCCGCGCAGCATCCAGGTCGTCAGCGGCGGCACGGCGACAACCGTTCAGGATTGGCCCGGCCGGCAGAAATTATGGGCCGTGGGTGTTCCGCCATCGGGCCCAATGGACGACCAGTCGTTCCGGCTGGGCAACCGGCTGCTCGGCAATGCCGAAGGCACGGCCGGCCTGGAAGTGCTCCATACCGGGCCGACATTGACCTTCAACGCGCCAGCGCGCATCTGCCTGACCGGCGCTGATTTCGACGCCAAGCTTGACGGAACGCCGGTGCCGCGTGGCGTCGCCTTCGACGTGGGGGAGGGGCGGACGCTCAGCCTTGGCCGGGTGAGGGGCGGCGGCATACGCGGCTACATCCTCATGGCCGGCGGCCTGGACATCGCGCCCTATCTCGGCAGTCGCAGCACCTTCGAGCTTGGCCAGTTCGGCGGACATGCCGCGCGCCGGTTGCTGGCTGGCGATACGCTGCATCTGGCCGGTGACGAGGTCGGGCCTGCCTTGCCGGAAGTCGCGCTGCCGCCCTTGACGAATGAATGGACCTTGCGGGTGCTCTATGGCCCGCACGGGGCGCCCGATTTCTTCACCGACGAGGATATTGAGGAAATCGTGACGGCGGAGTGGCAGGTCCACTATAACAGCAATCGTACCGGCGTCCGGCTGATCGGCCCCAAGCCCCGCTGGGCGCGCACCGACGGCGGGGAAGCCGGCCTGCACCCGTCCAACATTCACGACAATCCCTATGCGATCGGGGCCGTGGACTTCACCGGCGACATGCCGATCATATTGGGTCCGGACGGTCCTTCGCTCGGCGGCTTTGTCTGTCCCTTCGTGGTGATCGCCGCCGATCGCTGGATCATGGGTCAGCTGGCGCCCGGCGACAAGCTGCGCTTCGTGCCGGTCGATGTCGAGGATGCGCGCGCGGCGGATTTGCACCAGCGCGGGCTGATCGCATCGGGTACGGCGCTTGGGGGCGGACCAGCCCGGCCCATCGGCACGCTCTCCCCCATCCTTGCGGAAATCCCGGCCACCCCGGATCGCCCGCGCACGGTCTATCGCCAGCAGGGCGACCGCAATATCCTGGTCGAATACGGCCCCATCGTGCTGGATATCGAGCTGCGGATAAGGGCGCACGCGCTGATGGCTGAGCTGGAAAGGCTCGATCCTGCCGGGATTGTCGACATCGTGCCCGGAATCCGGTCCCTCCAGTTGCATTTCGACGGGGAGATCATGGATCAGCGAGCCGCCCTCGACATGCTGATGGCGGCGGAGGAGCGGCTGGGCGATCTGGCGGACTTCGTCGTCCCGTCGCGTATCGTCCACCTGCCGCTCAGCTGGCGCGATCCGGCCACGATCGAGACGATCGAGAAATATATGGGCGCCGTCCGCGCCGATGCGCCCTGGTGCCCCGACAATATCGAGTTCATCCGGCGGATCAACGGCCTTCCCGATGCCGCGGCCGTGGAGAATCTGATCTTCGAGGCCAATTATCTCGTCCTGGGCCTGGGCGACGTTTACCTGGGCGCCCCGGTGGCCACGCCGGTCGATCCGCGGCATCGGCTGGTCACCACCAAATACAACCCCGCGCGCACCTGGACGCCGCCCAATGTCGTTGGCATCGGCGGGGCCTATATGTGCATCTACGGCATGGAAGGGCCGGGCGGCTATCAACTGTTCGGCCGCACCATCCAGATGTGGAACACCCATCGGCAGACCGACGCCTTCACCGAGGGAAAGCCCTGGCTGCTGCGCTTTTTCGACCAGATCCGCTTCTATCCTGTAAACGCGGACGAACTCGTCGAATGGCGGCGCGATTTTCCGAGCGGCCGACGCTCGATCAGGATCGAGCCGTGCGAATTCCGCCTCTCCGATTATCGCGCTTTCCTTGCCGACAATGCGAAGTCGATCGCGGAATTTGAGGCGCGACGACAGAGCGCCTTCGATGAGGAGCGGGCCGAGTGGCAGCGGAACGGCGAATTCGACCGCGTCGCCCATCTATCCGAAGCTGAGCAGCCGCAACCGGACGCCGTGGAAATTCCCGATGGCGCCGATCTGGTCGAAGCGCCGTTCGGCGGCAGCCTGTGGAAACTGCTCGTTGGGCCCGGCGACGAGGTCGATGCCGGCGAAACGATCGCGATCATAGAGGCGATGAAGATGGAATGTGCCGTTCACAGCCCGGGCGCGGGCAGGGTCGAGGCGCTCTATGTGCAGGAGCGGCAGTCGCTGCAGCCCGGTGCGCCAATGATGGCGCTGAGGAGGCACGCATGACCGCGCCAGCCGGGGACCGGCTGAACCGCCGCAGCGTGTCGATGATTGCCGATGCGGTCAGGGCGGGGCGCATGAACGCCGTTGCGGTGGCCGAAGAGACGATCGCGCGTCTGGCCCTTTATGACGCGGTTCAGCCCCAGATATGGATCAGCCGGGTCGCGCCGGACGCCCTGATCGAGGCCGCCCGCACGGTCGATGCGCGGGTGGCGGCAGGCGAAGCCTTGCCGCTGGCCGGCGTTCCCTTCGCCGTCAAGGACAATATCGATGTCCGGGGGCTCGATACGACCGCGGCCTGCCCCGCCTTCACCTATCGGCCGAAGGCTTCGGCCACGGTCGTTGAGCGGCTGATCGCGGCGGGTGCGATCTGCGTCGGCAAGACCAATCTCGACCAGTTCGCCACGGGACTGAACGGCACGCGAAGTCCCTATGGCAGCCCCAGAAACGCCTACAACCTGTCCTATGTCAGCGGCGGCTCCAGCTCCGGTTCCTCGGTCGCCGTGGCGGCGGGACTGGTTGCCTTCGCACTCGGCACCGACACCGCAGGATCGGGCCGCGTTCCGGCCGCTTTCCAGCATTTGATCGGGTTCAAGCCCAGCAAAGGCCGGTGGAGCAACAGCGGTCTCGTGCCAGCCTGCCGCACGCTCGATTGCATCACCGCCTTCACGAGCGACACGGCGGACGCCCGGCTGGTCGATTCCGTCGCGGCTGGCTTCGATGCGGCCGATCCCTATTCCAAACCGCTTGCCGACCGGCCGATCGGGCGCAAGAGGATCGGCGTTCCCCGCCGCGACCAGCGCTCCTTCTTCGGCGACGCGCAGTCCGAATATCATTACGACCGGGCGCTCGACAGGCTCTCCACCCTCGCCGAGCTGGTGGAGATCGACTATGCGCCGCTACAGGAAGCGGCGCAGCTCCTCTACGGTGGCCCGTGGGTGGCGGAGCGGACCGCCGCCATCGCGGACCTGCTTGCCGACCATCCCCACGCGATAGACCCGACCGTGCGTGAAGTCGTCGAGCCGGGACTGGAAATAAGCGCCGTCGATCTGTTCAACGGCATCTATCGGCTTGCCGAACTCAAGCGTCACGCCGACACGCTTTGGAAGAGCATCGACCTGCTCGCCTTCCCCACCACCGGCACGACCTATCGAGTGGCGGAACTCAAGGCCGCGCCGATCGCGCTGAACAGTGCCCTGGGCTTCTACACCAATTTCGTGAACCTGCTGGACATGGCCGCTGTCGCCGTGCCCGCCGGCATAAGGTCGAATGCGACCGGGTTCGGCATCACCCTGATCGGTCCCGCCGACAGCGATGTTGCGCTGCTCGACGCCGCCGACGCCTATATTTCGGCGGCGGATATTCCGTCGCCACCACCGCTCGATCTGGAGGGCAAAATGGAAACCGTAAAACTCGCTGTAGTCGGCGCTCATCTGAAGGACATGCCGCTGCACTGGCAACTCACCTCCCGCGACGCGAAGTTCGTTGGCGCTTTCGAAACGGCACCCAACTACCGCCTCTACGCGATCGCGAACAGCGTGCCGCCCAAGCCCGCACTGGTGCACAGCGAGGACGGCGGATCGATCGCGCTGGAGGTTTACGAACTGGGCATCGCCGAGTTCGGCAGCTTCGTGGTCGAGGTGCCGGCGCCACTCGCCATAGGCACGGTGACGCTGGCCGACGGCAGCAGCGTCAAGGGCTTCGTCGCAGAGCCGCGCGCGCTGACGGGAGCGGAGGACATCACCGCCCTGGGCGGATGGCGCGCCTATATCGCGCAGCGCGCCTGATCTTCGCGAGGAAAGGGCAAGGCATGAAAAGGCTCAGGAGATTGATCATGACAGTGGCGGCGGGATGTGCGGCTTCCATGGCCCATGCGGAGCAGGTGATCGAAGTGCCGGGCTTTGCGGACTTCCTGGCGGTCGACGGCGACAGCGTCTGGGCGACCAATGCCGGCCGGGTCGAGCGCTGGTCGCGGCAGGGCAGGCTTGCCGCCGTCGCCATGTCGAAACCCTGCGGCGCCATGGCCCTGTCCGACGGAGCGCTCTGGGTGGCCGATTGCCAGGAAAATGCGCTCATAAAGATCGATACGAAGACCGCGCGGAAGACCGCCACCATCCCCACCGGCATCGCCAATCCCAAGGGCGAGCTGAATGTGGTCGCCGGTGCCGGATCGATCTGGGTCGCCAGCGATCAGAAGGGCGTCGTATCCCGCGTCGACCCGGCGAAGAACGCGGTGACGGCAACCATCCCCGTCAATCCCGGCACCCATTATCTGGCGTTCGGTTTCGGATCGGTCTGGGCGGTCAGCAGCGAGAGCCGCTCGATCCAGCGCATCGACCCCGCGACCGACAGTGTCGTCAAGACGACGGCACTGGGCAAGGAGCCGGGTTTCCTTGCGGCCGGGGAAGGCGGGGTCTGGGTTCAGGAGCAGGGCGACGGAACGGTCGTCCGCATCGACCCGGAAACCGGCGACGCGGCTGGCCGGGTGAAGGTCGGCGCAGTGCTGAAATGGGGCGACATCGATACGGGCGGCGGGCTGGTGTGGCTGCGCACCACGGAGGATCAGACCTTCGTCGTGATCGATCCCAAGTCGATGGCGGTCAGGGCGCGAGTGGGGAAAGCGGAAGGCAGCGGCGCGCTGCGCTTCACGGATTCAGGCATCTGGACGTCCGCGCATGACGTGCACACGCTGACCTGGTGGCCCGATCCGGCGAAGCTGGCGAAATGAGGCGTCCGCGGCGCCATCAAGCGCCGCGGAGCAGATTTTCAGCGGGCAGAAGCCATCTGGACGGGCGACTTATCGCCAGCCTTGGCAAGCCGGGCTTCAATCTGGGCGCGGATGTCGGCCGCAACCGCAGTGCGACAATCCCGCGCCTTGGATTCGAGAGCGAGGTGCACGCCCGCCAAATGATCGCCGCAAACGGCCCGCGCCGCCTGATCCATGCGGATGGCTAGGCTCTGCTGACCAGAGGCGGTAGAGAGGTCCAACCCCTTGAGGTCGAGGATCGCGGTGTCCCGAGCGAAGGGATTGCCGCCGGCAGTGCCAGCGATTGCCGGGGTCGCGAAGGCGAAAGCCGCCAGGCACATGAGCCCAATCTTCATCATCTTCTCCTGTGCGAAAAACGAGCACCGCTCTTCGGCGGCTGGCGCGTAGATAAGCCCGGGAGAGAAAAATTACAATATCTATTCCGAATATGTTCTTTTATTACTTATAGCCATAAAGGTTATTACTTCGCCCTGACCACCAGCATCGCAAGGTCATCAGCATGACCGAGCAGCCCGATCGGCAGATCGGCTTCATGGCTCAATCCCTCGACCGCGACCGTAACCGTTCGCGCCATGGGAGCAGACCAGGACCGGACGGTGCTGACCGGCAAGCGAACCCGCCAGTTATGGCGGCCTTCGGCCGGCACGATGTGGCCATTGACGCTGACCTTTGAAGCGGCATTGTCGCGGCTGCCGGAAATCAGCAGGCAGTTTTCCGACCGAAACTCCACCAGACGGGTCCGTGGGGAGGAAGCGGCGGCGGCTGGCTGCACGAACCCCGCGGCCATGGCCATGCAGAAGACGAATGTTCCAGGTCTGGGCATGGTCGCGCGCTCCCTTTCAGTCGATGGAAATGCCGGATCGTTCGAAGAAGCGTCGAACGGGTTCCAGGACCTGCTCATGCCGTTTCCACCGCGCAACCGCGTCGCGGTAGATCGGCCGGCGGACCTGCGCCGCGCTGGGCGTGGAAACCGGCGCATCATTAGTGTGGAAGGACAGGCACTCATCCGCCCATTCCAGACCGCAATGGGCGAGCAGGCGGCGGCTCTGGCCTTCCTGGTCCGCCACAAGATCCTCGTAGCGCAGTTCGATGACCCGCCCCGGCAGGACTTCGCGCCACAGGGCCATCAGCCGGTCGAAGCGGACGTAGTAAGCGGCGATCTCCAGAAGGTCGTAGCTATAGTCATAATAGCGCGAATTGACGGCAAAGAGATTGCGGAAGTTGCTGAGCACCGTGTCCATCGGGTGGCGACGGAGGCAGACGATGCTGGCTGCCGGGAGGGCCTGCGCAATGAACCCGGCATAGTGGAAATTACCCGGAAACTTGTCGATGAACCTCCGGCCGGGGTCGCGGCGGTGATGGCTGGCGCGTTGCAGGAAGTCGCGGCCGATCGCGCCCATGTCGCTGACGGCAGCCGTGGCGATCGTCTCCGGGTCCAAGACTGTGGGCGTGCGCGTGCCTGCCGCCTTCTTGACGGCGAGCGGCATCGCTTGCAGTTCCCCGGCGCTTTCGACGTCGGGGTGAGACGAGAGAATACGGTCGACCAGCGTCGTGCCGGTGCGCGGCATCCCTATAATGAAGATCGGCGCATCATGGGGGGCGTCGTCCACAGGAGCCGCGGCGATGCTCGGCCAACTCGCCTCTATCGCGTCGAAGGTCGCGGCATCGCGGGCAAACTCGTAGCGCAACGTGCGGCGATGCTCGGCATTGACCGCGCAGAGCCGTTCCAGTGCTTCTTCCGGGCGGCCGAGATCTTCGAGTTCTTTCGCTAGAGCATAGCCTAGCAGCAGCCTGCCCCGTCCGTCTCCGGTCGTTGAGTGAACCTTCGCCAGGCGCTCGACATGATTATGCCCGGCTGACTGCTTGCGCAGGCTGGAGAGAAGGTGATGGGCACGGGCATCATCCGGCGCCAGGGCGATCAACGCCTCCAGCGCGGCTTCGGCTTCCTCCGTCCGGCCGAGGAAGTTGAGCGTCACGGCCTGGTTGTAGCGGAACTGCCTGTTCCCGGGTTCGAGCCGCACCGCTGCCGAAAAATGACCGAGCGCGGCCGGGTGGTCGCCCAGGCGGGCATAGACGCAGCCCATCGTGTCGCGGCTCAGGGCATCGGCAGGGAGAGCATGCTCTGCATCCTGCAGCACCGCGGCGGCGTCCCCGTCCTGCCGTACCAGAGTGAAGAGCTTGGCAAGCTGCGCGCGATATTCGCCTTGGGGATCGAGTTCGACCGCGCGGCCGAGATGCTGGATGCCCGCATAGACGCGGCCGATGCTCGATTCTGCGACGCCAAGGAGGAAGTGACCTTCGGCATCGCCGGGATTTCCCGACACCAGCGTCGCGGCCAATCGCTGAGTGGCATCGATATCGCCCCGGGCGAGCGCGCTGCGCGCTGCGATGGCCTGACCGGAGCGGGCCGCCATCATGCCGCGGCCTTTGCTCCCGCAGCGTCCCGGTCCAGATCATCGGCCGGGCCCGCATCAGCCAGTGCGCCGCGTGGCTGCTTGGCTGCGCGCCAGACCTTGAATTTCTCGACCATCGGCGCGAAGGGGAACATCGTCTGCTCCCGGATGGTCAGCCGCTTGCGGTCGTCCTGCCCGACGAGAATGCCCTCGCCCTCGCGATATGTTCCGAAGATGCGATCCAGCAGGATCAGCGAGTTGCCGTAATTGCAACGCGTGCTCTCATAGTCGGTGGAATGGTGCAGGCTGTGGTGCCTGATCGTCGTGAAGAAGAAGGAGTACCAGATCGGGGGGTCGGCGCGCACATTGGCATGGGCGAAGACGGAGATGACGCCCATGGTGTTCAGGGCTGCGAAGATGGCCGTCTTGTCGAAATCGAACAGCGCGACGACGCTCAGGCTGATCAGGAACAGCTCGATCGGGTTGCCGACGGCGCCCTTGGCCGCATTAAGCTGGGTGATATGGTGATGCGGCGCATGGGTCAGCCAGAAAGGCGTCCAATTGTGCATCAGCCGATGCATCCAATATTGGCCGAATTCGATGAGGAAGATCACCATTGCGACCTGCGCCAGCCAGGGCAGATGGCTCGCCCATGCCGTGGTCAGCCCCAGCGAGGCCTTGAGGGCGACCAGCGGTTCCTCGGCCAGTTTCTGCGTCAGCCAGGCGATCACGGTCGCGCTGAGGACCGAATAATAAAGGTCCGTCAAGAACTCCCGCCTGTTCATGCGCCAGCCGGCATGACGTTCGTGCACAGCCTCCAGCAGCAGGATGGCGATCACGATGAGGGGAGAAGTCAGGGTGAGAGCCCAGGGATGTTCGACCAGAGACCTTGGCCCGAACGCCCAGAAGCTGAGGATGACCGCGATCATGGCAGGCGGGATCAGGTTGAATAGCCGGTCTTTGAGGCTGGTTTCCATGCCGCAGCTCCTGTCAGTGCCTTCACACTGCGCTGCGCTGCGTCATGAAGGGAGGTCGAAAATCCCGATGAAAGCCATAGACTGGATTTATGCCCGTTGCGCACGCACGCGCCGGATGACCTCATCCCAGAAAAGCTGCGTCGCAGTGTCCCGCGCCGGTTCCGACCGGGCGAGCAGGAAGATGTCGTAAGCGGGCTCGAAATCCGCGAACAGCATGGGCCATAAACGGCCGCTTGCAACGTCACTTGCAGCAGCGGCGGTGGGAAGGAAGCCGATCCCTACGCCCATGTTGATAAGTCGCCGCGCCTCATTGATGTCCTCCGCAAGGCCGCTCACCACGGTGCCTAGCCGATAGCGCCGGCGCAAATGGGTGATGGCTTCTATTTCATCATCGCCGGTCAGGACGAAACCCTGATCCTTCAGTTCGCCCAATCGGCTCACCCGATAGCCGAAATAGGGGCTGCTGCGCGAACAATAGAGCTGCTGGCGCTCGATCAGCAGCGGTTCGTACATCAGGCTTCCGCGGACACTGCTGTCATAGCCCACCCCGATCTCCACCTCCCCCTGCTCCAGCGCATCGAGAAGCTGACGCCAGGGGGAGACGCGGATTTCGATGTGGATGGCCGGATTGCGCCGGTGAAAGCTGGCGATGGCTTCGTCGAACTCGGCCGACACCAGGCCGGACACGATCTGGATGCGGACGATGCCCTCGACCCGCTTGGTCGCCTGCGCGATCACATGGGGCATCATCCGGGCGGATTCCAGCATGTCCTCGCACAGCGCCATCATCGCCTTGCCGGCCGCGGTCATCTCCACGCCGGTGGCGGTGCGGTGGAGCAGCGCCGTCCCGACATGGTCCTCCAGCCGCTTGAGCGCCGCGCTGATGCTGGGCTGCTGCCGGTTGAGCCGTCGCGCCGCTGCGCCTATGCCGCCAGCGCGAACGATATCCACGAAGGTCCGCATGAGGTTCCAATCAACCCGGCTGGCAAATTTCCTGTCGATCAGCGGCGTTCGATCGTTCATGCGCGTGCTGCTTTCCTGGAAGATAGAGCGGCTCTTCATAGGCGGTGGACTGCTCCGCTCATAGATCAAATCGATGGAAATCATAGCATGGGTCCATCTATCGCTATGCCCAGGGGGATTTACGCTCCTCATCCATGACACAGCACCATGTCCTGCCGCTCGTCGATATTTCGAAACTGGACAGCCCCAGGCTTGAGGATCGGCTTTCCGTCGCCCGCGAACTCGACCGTGCCTGCGTGGAGGCAGGGTTCCTCTACATAGCGGGCGCACAGATGGACGACGCCTTGTTCCGCAGGATCGTCGCGCGCGCGCAGGCCTATTTCGCGCTCGACGCCGACACCAAGATGAAGAGCTATATCGGCCTTTCGGAAAACCACAGCGGCTATGTGCCGGTGGGGGAGGAGCAATTCGCCGCCGGCCAGCGCGACCTCAAAGAGGCGTTCGACGTCAATTGCGACTATGTGCGCTCCGAGGGTAGGCGACCGCTGCTGGGTCCGAATCTGTGGCCTGAAATGCCGGGCTTCCGCGAAGACGTGCAGGCTTATTACCGCCATGTGACGAGTATTGGTGGCCAGCTTTTCCGCGCTTTCGCCCTGGCGCTCGGGCTCGACGAAGACCATTTCCAGGCGCATCTGCGAAATCCCCCCAGCCAGCTTCGGCTGATCCATTATCCCTTCGACGCGACCGCTGAAGATCGCCAGGGCATCGGCGCGCATACCGATTACGAATGTTTCACCCTGCTGTTCGCAACGGCGCCCGGTCTCCAGATCATCGACCGGCAGGGCCAGTGGATCGACGTTCCCCTGGTCGAGGGCACGATGATCATGAACATCGGCGACATGATGGAGATACTCTCCAACGGCCGCTATGCCGCGACACGGCACCGCGTGAAGAAGGTCAGGGAAGAACGCTATTCCTTCGCGCTCTTCCACGCGTGCGACTATGATTATGTCGTTGCCCCGGTCGTGCGCGGGGAGGCGCCCCGTTACGCCCCGCTCAAGGGCGGCGAGCATCTGTTCAACCAGACGGCGCAGACCTTCGCCTATCTGAAGCGCAGGATCGCCAGCGGCGAACTCGTGCTCGACGGCGCCCTGCCGCTCGATTCCTTCGGCCCGGCCAGCAGCGCAGCCGAACCGATGCAGCCATCGTCAACTCAGCAGGCTCTTTCTGAACAGTGATTTGACGAGCCGACCCTCCAGAATGCGTCCCACGACATAGAGCGCGGCGAACAGGCCGGCGAAGACATAGGCCGCGGTGGGCTTTGGCGTCTTGCCATCCTCCTTGTTCTTGTCGTCCTTCTTGGGCTTTTCAGGCGCCGGCGCGCCCAGCGACTTGTCGATCCAGTGCTGCGGCAGGACCTTGTCCTTCTTGTCGTCCTTTTTCACCGTCTCCTGCGCCGCTGGCTTTGCGAGCTTGCCGGCGACGATCGTCAGCCCGGCGAAGCTCAGGAACAGCAGCGGCGCCAGGAAGCAGAACAGCAATGCCCGGCTGGTCAGGCAATAGCGCAGCACCGGCCCGGCCGGCTCCCTCTCGATCCTGAGAATGCCGCCATCGAAGATGGACATCCTGTCCTGCGCGGCCTGATCCTTCTTGCTGAAGGTCAGCGTGTCGCCAATACGCTCATGGCTGGTGCCGGCCTGACGGAACAGGGGACCGAGCCTGGCCATTGCCTCATCGGCCGATTGCCCGGAGGCGAGCGCCATGCTGCCCTTTATATGCCAGATCCAGTCCAGGAAACGCGCTGTCACATGATCCCCTTTTTGCAAGAGCAGTTGCCTTATTCAGCCGGCACCGCCGCTGGGCGGCCGTAGCGTTCCTTGATCGTCTTCCAGCCTTCGGTGAAGGGATAGGTCATCTGCTCGCGGATCGACATCCGGCGTCCGCCCTCCAGTCCCAGCAATTCGGCCTCGCCATCGACGCAGGTTCCGAAGATGCGATCGATGAAGATATAGGTGTTGGAATAATTGCTGCGGGTCGCTTCGAAGTCCTGCGAATGATGCAGGCTGTGATGTTCGGTGGTGTTGAACAGGAAGCGCCACCAGCGCGGCGTGTTGAAGCGGACATTGATGTGCTGATAGGTGCCGATCGCCAGACCGAAGCTGCCGGCAAGGAGGGCGGCCCTCGGCAGGAAGTCGAAGAACCCGCCAATGCCCAGCCCGATCAGGAAAAGCTCGACGGGATTGCCGACCGCGCCTTTGTTGATGTTCAACTGGGTGATGTAATGATGCACCGAATGGGGCAGCCAGAGCGGATACCAGTTATGCATCCCCCGGTGCATCCAATATTGCCCGAAGTCGAAAATGAAGGAGATCAGGAAAGCCTGCACCAGCAGCGGCAGGCCCGTGAACCACGCCAGCTTGTCCCAGTCGAAACTGTGCTGGATGGCCTCGATCACCGCACCGCTGCCGATATAATGTTCGACAAGGTCCAGAATGGTGTAGCCCAGCCCGACATAGAAGAGATCGGTGACCAGTTCCTTCCAGGTCAGACGCCAGCTCTCATAGCGCGGGCTGACCCATTCGAGCGCCAGCAGCAGCACCCTGAAACCGATGCCGATCCCGATGGCGGTGGACGCCTTGGCGATGGAATTGGGCGCATAGTACCAGAAGGCGATGAGCGCGAACAGCGCCGTGGGCTGGAACCAGGTGAAGATGAACTGCTTGAGCGGTCCGCCTTCCACCCGGCCTATATTTTCCCACCCGATGATGACGGGCGCCTGTGCGCCTATCACTCTCTTGCCTACGCGAACGCCGTCCATATGCTGACCTCGAGATGCTGCCTCGTCCCTGCGGGCGTGTCCGCCTCGCCAGGCGACGAAAATGATGTTCGCAGTTCATTGAACTTCATGTCGTTTCAGCATCAGGAAGACGCGCCCAACGCGCCAGATGCGATTAAGGTATATGCCCCATAGATGCTGCCTATGCCCTTCCGACCCAATCATGGTTTCGGAATGACGATCCGTTGGAGCGAAGGAGCGACGGACCGTGGGCGGGCGATTTCCGACTGCTCGTTTCAACGCATCTTGCCGGCTTTCAGTTTTCGCGCTCCGGGGCGGACCCGCGCCGGTTGGGCATGGTCATGGAATCGGCGTCCGGATCGTCCGATCCGCTCTCGCGCGGACCGATATGCTTCTCGAATATGAGCAGCAGGGAAAGCAGCAGCAGCGCGATCAGCGACCCTGCCAGCACGAGGACATATTGGCCGGCGCCCGCCGTGATCCCGACGGCAGCGGCCATCCACAGGCTTGCCGCCGTGGTCATGTTGCGCACATCTCCGCCGCGCACGAAGATCAGGCCGCCCGCGATGAAGCCGATCGCCTGGGCAAGGCCCTGAACGACGCGGATCGGATCGCTGTCCTTGTGGACCTCCGCCAGTTCCAGGGCGGACAGGGTCAGCATGGCCGAACTCAGCGATACCAGCCCGTGGGTGCGCAGGCCCGCATCATGGCCGTTGCGTTCGCGCTCGAACCCCAGGGCGAGCCCCAGCAGGGTCGCGAGAAAGAGGCGGACGAGCGTGGTGCCGAGGTCGTTGGCCAACATAGCCATAATACCCGCGAGAGGCGCGCCCGTTCCCGTGAATGCGGCCGAATGGGAAAGCGGCTTCGCGCCTGCCGCTCAGCGTTCGGTGATGTCGGAACGGAGGTGCGCGATCAGGTCGTTGACCCGCATGTCGTTTTCAGCCGTGCATGCGAACAGGCGGCAGAACCAGTCCATCCATCGCGTCAGAATCGCCATGGCCCTCTCCCTATCGCCCGATAATAGCAGTTCACGCAGGTAAAGAGAAGCTTTGCCATTGCCCGGACGAGGACAAGTCGCGCCATTGGAGCGGGCTGGGCCGGCTTTGTTTTTCCACCCTTGCGATTGGACGAAGGCGGCTTTATCAGCGCTGGTGCGACAGGTTCCCCGCAAGGGGATGAAAAGGGAAGTCGGGTGGAACGCCCGCGCTGCCCCTGCAACTGTAAGCGGCGAGCCATCCGGCCATCGCGCCATTGGGCCATGAAGGTCCGAGAAGGCGGCCGGAAAGCATCGACCCGCGAGCCAGGAGACCTGCCTGACGCCGTCGTTCTTCGACCGGACAGGGTGTGCCGGCCGAACGGGGGTTCCCTCGCTGAACGACAGCCATCGCCTTGCCGGTTGGACCGTGCGGGGGAAGGCCTGTCGCCTGCCTGGTGCCGGACCGTCCTCCCTTGCCGGGTTCCCGTCGGGGCACATGCCGTCGGGCGGGAGGATATGGAATGACTGATTTGCGGAGCGATCGCTGATGCTGCGGGCCGTGGGGCCGGGGGCTTCGGTCGTCGTCTGTTCGACCTGCCGCCTTTCGGCGGAACAGCGGGAGGATGCTGCCGGACGGCGGGGCGGCGCCTTGCTGGCAGAGGCGCTGCACAGGGTACGCGACGGCGATCCCGCTTATGCGTCCGTCGCTGTTCAGGACATGCCCTGCCTCTTCGCCTGTCAGCGCCATTGCACGGTACATGTGCGCGGAACGGGCAAGATCGGCTATGTGCTGGGCGACTTCACGCCGGATGAGGAAGCCGCGCGCGCGATCCTGGATTATGCCCTGCGCCATGCCCAAAGTGACGAGGGCGTGGTGCGCTATGCGGACTGGCCCCAGGGGGTGAAGGGGCATTTCATCGTCCGCACGCCGCCCGAAGGCTTCGTCTGTTCATGATCCGGTTCAACGACCGCGCGGCCTTTGCCGCCGCGCTGGCCGACCTTCCCGCCCCGGATGCAGACGCCACCGAATCCGCGGCGGCGCGGCAGCGGGTGCTGACGAAGCCGGCCAGTTCGCTTGGGCGGCTGGAGGAGATCGCGCTTTTCATGGCGGGTTGGCAGGGGCGGGAACGCCCCCGAGCGGAACGCATCCGCGCCGCGATCTTCGCCGGCAATCATGGCGTGGCCGCCCGCGGGGTCAGCGCCTTCCCGGCCGAGGTCACCGCCCAGATGGTGGCGAATTTCCGTCATGGCGGCGCGGCGATCAATGCGCTGGCCCAGGCCTGCGGGGCGGAGCTGGCCGTCGTCGCGCTCGATCTGGAACGGCCGACGGAGGACATCTGCGTCGCGGCGGCCATGAGCGAGGCGGATTGCCTGAGCGCGATCAATGCGGGGGCGGCGGCGGTGGAACCGGGACTGGACCTGCTGCTGCTGGGCGAGATGGGCATTGCCAACAGCACGCCGGCGGCAGCGCTCTGCGCGCAGGCCTTTGGGGGTGTTGCGGCCCATTGGGTGGGACGCGGGACAGGCGTGGATGGCGACGGGCTGGCGCGCAAGGCCGAAGCTGTGGCGCGGGCGCTCGCCCTGCACGGGGCGCATTGCGCCGATGCCTTCGAAACGTTGCGCCGGCTGGGCGGGCGAGAGATCGCGGCGCTGGCCGGTGCGGTGTTGGCGGCGCGGATGCTGCGCGTGCCGGTGATGCTGGACGGGTTCATCGGCTGCGCGGCGGTCGCGCCGCTGGCGAAGGACAATCCGGCGATCGTCGGGCACTGCATGGCCGCCCATATGTCGGCGGAAGCGGGGCATGAACGCCTGCTGGCCGCTCTGGCGCTGGAGCCGTTGCTGCGGCTCGACATGCGGCTGGGCGAAGGAAGCGGCGCGGCGGTCGCGGCGCAGATCGTGCGTTCCGCTCTGGCCGCGCATGGCGGCATGGCGACCTTTGCCGAAGCGGCGGTGGCAGGTGCGCTATGAACGCCTTTCCCCTCCACCTGATGCGCCATGGCGCGCCGCAGCTTGCCGGACGGTTGCTCGGCCATCTGGACGCCCCGCCGGAAGCGGAGGGGATCGCCCTCTGCATCGAGCGGGCGCGGCATCTGGATTTCGCGCGGGTGGTGACATCCGACCTCGCCAGGGCGCGGGCGCCGGGCGCGGTGATCGCGGCGGAGCGGGGCATCGAACTTGACGTCGACCGGCGCTGGCGGGAACTGAATTTCGGGGATTGGGAGGGTGCGGACCCCGCGCTCCTGCCTGCGGAGGATCTGGCGCGCTTCTGGGACGATCCGGACGGATTTCCGCCGCCTGGGGGCGAAAGCTGGACCGACCTACGCGCCCGGATCGGGGACGGGCTGGACGTGCTTGGCGAGCCGGCGTTGGTGGTCTGCCATGCCGGGGCGATACGGGCGGCGTTGGCTGTGCTGTGCGGTTTCGACGTGCGGCAGGGCTGGGCGGTGGACCTGCCCTATGGCGCGGTGCTGAGCCTGCGGGTCTGGCCGGAAGGGCGGTCGGGACAGATTACGGGCCTGACCGCATGAAGCGGCTGGTGCTGGCCCTGCAATTGATGACGCGCTTGCCGTTGCCCGCGCAGGATGTCGATGAGGGGGATTTCGCCGCCGCCATCCGCTGGCTGCCCGCAACGGGCATTGCCGTCGGGCTGGTGGTCGCGGGCGGTGCCGGGCTGGGCATGCGCATCGATCCTTGGGCGGGGGCGCTGTTCGGCCTGGTCGCCTGGGTGGCCGTGACCGGTGCGCTGCACCTGGATGGATTGGGCGACATAGCGGATGCGGCGGGGGCGGCGCATGGCGATCGGAGCCGCCTGTCCGCCGTTCTGGCCGATCCGCATATCGGCAGCTTCGGCGTTGTCGCCATCGGCCTGCAACTGGCGGCCAAGCTGGTGCTGTTGCGGCTCTGGCTGGAAAGCTTTCCGCCGTGGATGCTGGCGGCCGTGGCGATGGTGGCGCGCATCGGGCCGCTATTCTGGACGCGCTGGCTGCCGCCGCTCCATGAAGGACTGGCCAGCCGTTTCCGGGCCGGCTGGCGGGCGGAGCCGTTTATCCTCTGGTCGATATTGGGGCTGGCGCTGGGTTATCGGGAGCCTGCCCTTTTGGCGGCGATCCCGTTGATCCCGCTTTGGGGTCTTTGGCTGCGCTCGCGGATCGGCGGCATCTCCGGGGATGGGCATGGCGCCGGCATCGAATTGCTGGAGAGCGCCCTGCTGCTGGCGATGGCGGTGGCGCGATGAGCGGCTTCACCTGGCATGGCGGCCGCCTGGCCGAAGCGCGGGGCGCTTATGGTGGGCAGGACTGGATCGACCTCTCGACCGGGATCAACCCCCTGGCTTGGCCGGGGTCCGATCATCTGTCCATCGACTGGCGGCATTTGCCCGATCCGCACGATCTGGCGGCGACGGAGGCGGCGGCGGCGGCCTGTTTCGGGGTCGATCCCGATCATCTTTGCACCGTGCCCGGCAGCGAGGCGGGATTGCGGCTGGTGGGGCGGATGCTGGACATGCCCGCACGATGGCTCGTGCCCAGCTACCGCACCCATGCGGAGATTTTCGCGCATGGCGCCCCGATGTCCGCCGATGAAGAACCGCCTCGCGAAGCGATCGCCCTGCTGCTCGCCAACCCCAACAATCCCGACGGGCGCATCCTGCCGCCTGCCCGCCTGCTGCAATGGCTGGCCCGGCTGGAGGAGCGCGGAGGATGGCTGATCGTCGACGAAGCCTATGCCGACGCCGTGCCTTCATGCAGTCTGGCGGGCGAAGTGGGGGATGGGCGGCGGCTGATCCTGTTGCGGTCCTTCGGTAAATTCTTCGGGCTGGCCGGTGTCAGGCTGGGCTTTGTGCTCGGGCCGCGAGAGGTCGTCGCACAGCTGCGGCGGATGCTGGGGGAATGGCCGGTTTCGGCGGCGGCGGTCGCGTTCGGCGGCGCGGCCTATCGCGACCGGAACTGGATCGACGGGACAGTGACGGCGCTGGGCGAGCACGCGGCGCAACTGGATGGTTTGCTGGCGCGGCACGGATTGGGGGCGCGGGGCGAATGCCCGTTATTCCGTCTGGTGGAGGTGGAGGATGGGTGGGCCCTGTTCGACAGGCTGGCGCGGCGTTCGATCCTGACGCGCCCCTTCGAGGAGGACCGGCGCTGGCTGCGGATCGGCCTGCCTGCCGATACGAGGGCTCTCGCCCGTCTTGACCGGGCGTTGGCCGATGGGTGAGCCGGTGGCCCTGGCGGCGCTGATGCTGGATGCGGCGCTTGGCTGGCCGGGCTGGCTGCATGCGCGGATCGGCCACCCGGTGGGCGGTTTCGCCCGGATCATCGGTGCGGCGGAGCGGCGATGGAACCGGGAGGCGTGGAGCGGCCCGGTGCGCCGCTGGACGGGAATCGCCCTGCTGTTGCTGTTGCTGGCCGTGGGCGGGGGTGCCGGTCTGGCTTTGGAATGGGCGATCCGCCGCTGGGGCGGGTCCATGGCCTGGCCATGGCTGGCGCTCGCCGCATGGCCGGCGCTGGCGCAGAATAGCCTCTATGTCCATGTGGCGCCGGTGGTTCGCGCTCTGGCGCGCGGGGATCTGGATGCCGCGCGGCAGGCCGTGGCCCGGATCGTGGGGCGCGACACGGCCGCGCTGGATGAGGCGGGCGTTGCACGGGCCGGCATAGAAAGTCTGGCCGAAAGCTTCTGCGATGGCGTCGTGGCGCCGCTGTTCTGGCTGCTGCTGTTCGGTCTGCCGGGAATATGGGCCTATAAGGCCGTCAACACAGCCGACAGCATGATCGGGCACAAGGAAGCGCCCTATACCGACTTCGGCTGGGCGGCGGCCCGCTTCGACGATCTGTTGAACTGGGTGCCGGCGCGGCTCTCCGGCTTGATCCTGTGCGTTGCGGGCGGCGGCGGATGGGCCGTGTTGCGGCGGGATCGCCGGAAGCATGCCTCCCCCAATGCGGGATGGCCGGAGGCGGCGATGGCCGGCGCGCTCGGCATCCGGCTGGCGGGACCGATCCACTATGACGGCGTGCTGCACGACAAGCCATGGATCGGCGCGGGCGGGGAAGCGGACGTCCGCGGAATGCGGACAGCGCTCCGGATCTATTTGCGCGCCTGCCTGCTGCTGTGGGTCCTGGCCGCCATTTGGGAGAATGTCGGATGACGAGAATGCTGGTGCTGGGCGGATGCCGGTCCGGCAAGAGCCGCTATGCGCAGCAACGCTGCGAGGCTGTCGGGAACGGGAACCTGGCCTATATCGCGACCGCGCAGGCCTTCGACGCGGAGATGGAGGAGCGGATAGCGCGGCACAAGGGTGAGCGTGGAAGCCGCTGGCTGACCATCGACGCACCCATGGACCTGCCCGCCGCCCTGTCCCAAGCAGCGCGCCGGGCAGATGCCGTCCTGGTCGATTGCCTGACGCTGTGGCTGACCAACCTGATGCTTGCCGAAGAGGATTTGGCCAGCGCCCGGGCGGCGCTGGCGGAGGCGATGATGGCCTGTCAGGTTCCTGTCGTGCTGGTGAGCAATGAAGTGGGCCTCGGCATCGTGCCGGACAATGCCCTGGCCCGGCGGTTCCGGGACGAGGCGGGCTGGCTGAACCAGCAGATGGCGGCCCTGTGCGAGGACGTCATATTGATGGCCGCCGGCTTGCCGCTGCGGTTGAAGGGCTAAGGTCAGGCGGCGTAGGTTCGGCCAGCCATGGCGATCATCCTTCCCGGAAATCGGCCCCGATGACCCGGTAAAGCAGGATGCGGTTCCTGATCAGCGCCAGGTTCGTCGCGATCGCGCTTTGCTGCGCATTGTAGAGGCTTCGCTGGCTGGTCAGGCTGTTGAGGAATGGGTCGATGCCCGCGCGATAGCGTTCCTCGGCCAGCCTGTAGCTGCGCTGGCTGGCGAGGACCAGACGCTGCTGGGCGGCCTGCTGCTCGTCAATCGTGCCTTCGCGCGCCAGTGCGTCGGATACTTCCTGAAAGGCGGTCTGGATCGCCTTTTCATATTGGGCCAGGCTGAGGTCGCGCTGCGCCTTGCTATATTCGAGATTGCCGCGAGCCGCGCCCCCGAAGATCGGCATGCCGACGGACGGCGCCGCCGACCAGGCGAAGCCGTCGCCCGTGAAAAGCGACGACAGCGCCGAACTGGCGACGCCGATGGCCGCGGTCAGGCTGATCTTCGGGAACATCGCAGCGCGCGCCGCGCCGATGTCGGCATTGGCGGCCTTCAGCTGATGTTCGGCCTGCAGCACGTCCGGCCGCTGGAGCAGCACGTCGGAGGAAAGGCCCGCCGGCACCTTCGCAATGCTGCCGGTCAGTTGTTGCAACGACCGGGGCAACAGCGCATCCTCGACCGGCGCGCCGGCCAGCAGGTCCAGCGCGTTCCGGTCCTGCGCCACCTGGGTGACGTTCGCGGCAATGTCGCTGCGCGCCTGTTCGACCGTGGTTTCGGCCTGATGGACGTCCAGCTTGCCGATCAGCCCCGCGCCGTTCAGCGACCGGGTGAGGGCAAGCGTCCGTTCGGCGCTCGCCAATGTCTGCCGGGAAAGGTCCAGATATTCCTGATCGGCGGCCAAGGTCGCATAGGCCGTGGCCGTTTCCGCGATCAGGGCGATGCGGGTCGCCCGCGCCCCTTCCTCGGTCGACAGATAGGATTCCAGCGCCGATCGGGTCAGGTTCTTCACCCGGCCGAACAGGTCGATCTCGAACGCGCTGAAACCGATGTCGGCGCTGTAACTGTCCTGGCGGGCGTCGTTCCGCCGGGAAAAGCTGGCTGCCGCCTCGCCGGTGACGGCAGGCAGCCGTTCGGCGCGCTGCACCCGGTAAAGCGCCCGGGCCGCCTCCACATTGGCGAGCGCGGCGCGCAGGTCGCGATTATTGTCCAGCGCACGCCCGATCACCGTCCTGAGGCTGGGATCGCCGATCAGCGCGGTCCAGGGCAGGCCGGGCTTTTCCGTCGCGGCCGCGGGCGCATAGGCCGGGCCGCCGGGGAAGCCGGCGGGCACCGGGGGCGTGGGCCGCACATAGGTCGGCGCCATGTTGCAGGCCGACAGGGCCGTCGCCCAGGTCAGGATGAGGAAGGCGCGCCTCATGCCGGAACCTCCGTGGCGTTGGCGGCGGGGGAGGGCGGGTTCTTGCGGTTGAAGATGCGCATGATCGTCAGGAAGAAGAGGGGGACGTAGAAGATAGCGAGCACGGTCGCGGTCAGCATGCCGCCGATCACCGCCGTGCCGATAGCGACGCGGCTCTGCGCGCCCGCACCGCTGGCGATGGCGAGCGGAATGACGCCCGCGATGAAGGCCAGCGACGTCATCAGGATCGGGCGGAAGCGCAGGCGCGCGGCCTCCAGCGCGGCGGACATGGCGTCCTTGCCCTGCAGATAGGCGAGTTCCGCGAATTCAACGATCAGGATCGCGTTCTTGGCGGCGAGGCCCATGGTGGTGAGCAGGCCGACCTGGAAATAGATGTTGTTCTCCAGCCCGCGCAGCGTCACCGCCAGCACCGCGCCGATCAGGCCGAGCGGAATCACCAGCAGCACGGCGAGCGGGATCGACCAGCTTTCGTAGAGCGCGGCGAGGCAGAGGAACACGACCAGCACAGACAGGCCGTAGAGCAGCGGCGCCTGCCCGCCGGAAAGCTGCTCCTGATAGGATAGGCCGCTCCAGGCATAGCCGGTGCCGGGGGGAAGCTGTTTTTGCAGCTTCACCATCTCGTCCATCGCCTCGCCCGAACTGGAACCGGGCGCGGCCTGCCCCTGGATTTCATAGGAAGACTGGCCGTTATAGCGCGAAACGGTGGTCGGCCCCATCGTCCAGTGGGTGGTGGCGAAGGCGGAGAAGGGCACCATTTCCCCCGTCGTGGCGGAGCGCACCTGCCAATTGTCGAGATCGGTCGGCAGGGCGCGGAAGGGCGCGTCGGCCTGCATATAGACGCGCTTCACCCGGCCGCGGTCGACGAAATCGTTCATATAGGTGCTGCCCCAGGCGGCGCTCAGCACATTGTCGACGCTGCTCTGGGTGAGGCCGAGGACCGCGAGTTTCTCGGAGTCGATGTCGACCTTGAGCTGCGGCGTGTCCTCCAGCGTGGCGGCGCGCACGCCGGCCAGTTTCGGGCTGCCGGTCGCCGCCTTCATGAGCTGGTTGCGCAGTTCGAGGAAGCGTTCGCGGCTGAGGCCGCCGGTGTTCAGCAGTTCGAAGGTAAAGCCGTTGGACTGGCCCAGCCCGCGAATGGAGGGCGGAGTCATCGCCAGCGCCTTGGCATCGCGGATCGCGGCGAGTTGCTTCGTGGCGCGGTTCGCGATCATGGTCGCGCTGTTGGCGGCTCCCTTGCGCTTGTCCCACGGCACGAGGCTGACGAAGCCCTGGGCGGTATTCTCACCCTGCCCGGCGAAGCTGAAGCCCTGGGTCACGAAGATGAAGTCGACATTGTCCTTCTCGTCATTGACGAAGTAATTCTGGATCTGGTCGATCGCGGCGCTGGTGCGGGAGGATTTGGCGCCGGCGGGCAATGTGACCTGAACCATCACCTGGCCCTGGTCCTCCACCGGCAGGAAGCTGGTGGGCAGGCGGACGAACAGCAGCCAGAGCAGGCCGAGCATCACCGCATAGCCGATCCAGAAGACGGTCCGCCGGCCGATGAAGCCATTCAGCCGCGCCATATAGCCATGGGTGACGCGGCCGAACCAGCGATTGAACTTGCCGGTCCATCCCCGGTCGCGTTTCTCATGCGAAACCGGCTTCAGGATCGTCGCGCAGAGGGCGGGCGAAAGGATCAGCGCAACGACCACCGAAAGCAGCATGGAGGAGACGATGGTGATCGAGAATTGCCGGTAGATGACGCCTGTCGACCCGCCGAAAAAGGCCATGGGCAGCAGCACGGCGGACAGGACCAGCGCGATGCCGATCAGGGCGCTGCCGATCTCCTCCATCGACTTGATGGTGGCCTGCCGCGGGGAAAGTCCTTCCTCTTCCATGATGCGTTCGACATTCTCGACCACGACGATGGCGTCGTCGACCAGCAGGCCGATGGCCAGCACCATGCCGAACAGCGTCAGCGTGTTGATCGAATAGCCGAACAGCGCCAGCACGCCGAATGTGCCGAGCAGCACCACCGGAACGGCGATGGCGGGCACCAGTGTCGCGCGCCAGCTTTGCAGGAAGATGAACATCACCACCACGACCAGAGCGACCGCCTCGATCAGCGTCTGGACCACTTCCTCCACCGACAGCTTGATGAAGGGCGTGGTGTCGCGTGGATAGGTGACGGTGTAGCCATGCGGCAGGTTGGTCGACAGTTCCCGCACCTTCGCCTTGACCAGTTCGGCGGTCTTGAGCGCGTCGGCGCCCGGCGCGAGCTGCAACGCCATGCCGGAGGCGGGATGACCGCTGAGGCGCGCGGAGGAGGTGTAGCTTTCATTGCCCAGTTCGACCCGCGCCACGTCCGACAGGTGGACGACCGATCCGTCGCTCTGCGTCTTGACGATGATGTTGCGGAACTGCTCGGGCGTCTGCAGGCGGGCGCGAGCGGTGACGGTGGCATTGAGCTGTTGCCCCTCCGGCGCGGGGTCGGCGCCGATCTGGCCCGCCGACACCTCGACATTCTGGGCCGCGATGGCGCTTTGCACGTCCGACGGCATCAGCTTGACGGTGGCCAGCCGGTAGGGGTCCAGCCAGATGCGCATCGCATATTGCGATCCGAAGATCTGGGATGAACCGACGCCGTCGACGCGGGCGATGGCGTCCTGGAAATTATTGACCAGATAGTCCGCGATGTCGGCCTGCGACGCCGTGTCGGTCCTGTCGTAAAGGCCGACGACCATCAGGAAATCGGTCTGGGACTTGGTGACGGTCAGGCCCTGCTGCTGCACGGCATTAGGCAGCCGGCTCAGCGCCTGCTGCACCTTGTTCTGCACCTGCACCTGCGCGGTGTCGGGATCGGTGCCCTTCTTGAAGGTAACGGTGATCCGCGCCTGTCCATTGGCCGTGGACGAGGAGGAGAAGTACATGAGACCGTCGATGCCGGTGAGCTGTTGCTCGATCACCTGGGTGACGCTGGTCTCCACGGTTTCGGCCGCCGCGCCGGGATAGTTGGCGCTGATGTTGACCGACGGGGGAGCGATGTCCGGATATTGGGCGATCGGCAGGGTCAGCATCGCGCCCAGGCCTGCCATCATGATGCCGATGGCGATGACCCAGGCGAAGATCGGCCGTTCGATGAAAAAGCGGCTGAGCAAGGTCCCGGCCCCTTATTTCGCGGCCTGGTCGACCGGAACGGCCTTGACCGTGTCGCCGGGCTGCACCTTGTCCGTGCCCTCGACGATCAGCCTGTCGCCTCTCCGCAATCCGTCGGTGATCAGCCATTTGTCGCCCACGGCCTGCGCGGCGGTGACGGTGCGCCGTTCGACCTTGTTCCCCTTGTCCACCACCAGCGCGGTGGCGTTGCCCTTGGGATCGCGGCTGATGCCCTGCTGCGGCACCAGTATCGCATTCGGCACGACCGACTGCGGCGCGACCACGCGCACGAACATGCCGGGCAGCAGCAGGCCGTCCGGATTGGGGAAGCGGGCGCGCAGCGTGACGGTGCCGCTGTCGGGATCGACGATGGGCTCGGCAAATTCGATGCGGCCCTCCAGCGGATAAGCGGTGCCGTCGTCCAGTTTCAGCCGGATCGTGGCGCTGGCGGGCAGCGCCTTGCCCGCCGCCAGCGCGCGGCGCAACTGGAGCAGCTTTGCGCTCGATTGCGTCACATCGACGAAGATCGGGTCGAGCTGCTGGATGATGGCGAGCGGCGTCGCCTGGCTGGCCGTCACCAGCGCGCCGGGCGTCACGGCGGACCGGCCTATGCGCCCGCTGATGGGCGCCCGGACCTGCGTGAAGTTGAGGTTGATGCCCGCCGTCTGGAGCGTGGCGCGGGCCTGTTGCACGGCGGCGGCGGCCTGACGGGCCGTGGCGATGACGTCGTCGCGATCCTGCGCGCTCACCGCCTCGCTCTGGCCTAGCGTACGGTAGCGACTGGCCCTTGCCTGCGCGGCGGCGGCGGTCGCCTGCGCGCTGGCCAAGGTGGCCTGCGCCTCGTCGCGGGAGGCGCGGTAGAGCGAGGGGTCGATCTGGTAGAGGGGCTGGCCCGCCCTGACCGTCGAACCCTCCGCGAACAGCCGCTTCTGGACGACGCCGGCGACCTGCGGCCGGACCTCCGACATCATGGTGGAGGCGGTGCGGCCGGGCAGTTCGGTGGATACGGTCACATCCTGCGCCGCCAAAGTCACCACCCCGACCTCCACCGGTCCCTTTTTCGGCGCCTCCTTGTGACCGCAGGCGGCGACAAGGACGCAAAGCGCCATGGAGGCGGTCCGGAGGGCGGGGAGGCGGCTGGGCATAGTCGTCGGGCGGGTCCAGAATGAAGATGGGGACTTCGCCCGGCGCAGGGGGAGGGAGGGGCGCGCCGGGCGAAGGTCGGCTCCTCCAAAGGGGCGCCGACCTGCTCCTCATCCCTCTTCATCATGTCGCATGGTAGAGCGACTTTTCATCCGGTTGGATCATTGTGTAGCGGATTGTATCGATATGTAACGGCCGCCGCCGCGAGCGCAGACTTGCCGCGCGAATGCGGTTAGAAGGAGACGATGCCCGATATGCCGCCATCCCGCCCGTTCCGCGTGATCGTCGTCGATGATGATGAGGACATAAGGGGGCTGATCGTCGGACAGCTTGCGCAGGACCATTATGTGGTGGAGGCGGCCGGCAGCCTTGCCGAATTGCGGGGGCTCATGGCGGCGGGGGCGGTCGACCTCATCGTGCTCGACCTCAACCTGCCCGACGGCGACGGCCTGTCGCTGTGCCGGGAATTGCGGGGGCAGGGCAATGGGGTTCAGATCATCATGGTGACGGCGCGGGGCAGCGCCATAGACCGGGTGCTGGGATTGGAACTGGGCGCGGACGATTATCTGACCAAGCCGTTCGAGCCGCGCGAGCTGCTGGTGCGGGTCCGCAACCTGCTGCGGCGGTCGCGCAGCGAGGAGCCGGCGCGGCAGAAGACGGCGCGGATCGCTCGCTTCGGATCGTGGCGGCTCGACCTGTTCCAGCGGCGGCTGATCGCCAGCGACGAGCGGCTGATCATGCTCTCCTCCGCCGAATTCCGCCTGCTGTCGCGCTTTATCGAGGAACCCAATGTGGTGCTCGCGCGCGAGGCGCTGGTGCCCGAACGCCGGGCCACGGCGGCGTTCGACCGGTCCATAGACCTGCAGGTCAGCCGGTTGCGGCAGAAACTGGCCGACAGCCCGGGCGGCGACGGCCTGATCCTGACGGTGCGGGGCGAAGGCTATGTGCTGGCGAGCACGGTGACCTATGAATGACGGGCGGATGATCGGCGCATGATGATCCCCGTCGTGGCGCGGGCGCGCAATTTCTTCCGGTCGCTGGTGGGGCAGATATTCCTGCTGCTGACCGTCGGCATGACGGTCGCCGCCGTGCTGGCGCTGCTGGTCGCGGAGCAGGCCCGGCATCTCGATTTCGAGCGCTGGCGCCTCCAGCGCGTCGTGGCCAGCGCCGTCGACATCGCGCAGCGGCTGAGTCACGATCCGGTCAAGATAGAGGCGATGCTGAAGGACCAGCAGATCATGGGGGCGAGGACCGCGCCGGAGGGCGTGGCGCTGGCGGACCCGGACCCGACGCTGGCGGACGCGCTGGCGGTGCGTTTCGGGCCGCACTCCAACCCCGAAGCGGGGCAGGTGCCGGTCGGGCTGTGCTTTCCGGCCGGCAAGGTCGATCCGAACAACCGGGCGGCGGGTCTGATCGACGCGCCACGGCCCGATTGCTGGGTCGTGCGCTTCACCGACGGCACGGGCGAACGGCGGTCGCTCGCCCTCTATTTGCCGCGGGTCGTCAAGCCGCCCAGCAATCTCGCCAAGCCGATCTACCTGCTGCTGATCCTGCTGTCCTCTGCGGGTCTGGCGATCGTCGTCGCGCGCTTCGTCGCCAAGCCGCTGCGCCGGCTGGAGCGGGCGGCCGAAGCCTTTTCGGTATCGGTCGATCCGGAGGAAATCCCGGAGCGGGGGCCGGAAGAAGTGCGGGCCGCCCTGTCGACCTTCAACCTGATGCAGCGCCGGGTCCGTGCGGGCTTTGCCGAGCGGACGCAGTTGCTGGCGGCGATCAGCCATGATCTTCAGACGCCGCTCACCCGCCTGCGCTTGCGGCTGGAACTGGTGGAGAACGAGGATTTGCGGGCCCGCCTCTTGCAGGATCACCAGGCGATGATGACGCTGGTCCGCGAAGGGCTGGACCTGGCGGCGAGCACGGAGGCGCAGGAGGACTGGTCGGTGATCGACATCGATTCGCTGCTGACCAGCATGGCCGAAGACGCGCAGGACCTGGGATTGCCCGTGCGTTTCCTGTCAGGCTGCGGCGGCACGGTCCGGGTGAAGCCCAACGCGCTGACCCGCTGCATCAGCAATCTCGTGAACAATGCCGTGAAATATGGCGGCAGCGCCGACGTCAGTTGCATGCGGCAGGGGGCGCGCGTGCTGATCGAGGTGCGCGACCATGGGCCGGGAATCGCGCCCGATCAGTTGGACCAGATGTTCGAACCCTTCACCCGCGGTGTGGCGGGGCAGCCCGGCGGGCGGCCCGGGACCGGCATCGGCCTCACCATCGCGCGATCGCTGGCGCTGAGTTTCGAGGCGTCCGTGCGCCTGGCCAATGCGTCCGACGGCGGGCTGATCGCCACGATCGACATGCGGGCGTAACGGCATTTCCGCAGACGGGATGGATGCTGAAACAGGTTCAGCATGTGCAATGCAGCCTTCGACCGTCGCGATCGCATCGTTCCATGCATGGGAACCAATGCACCCCTGGTGAGATTATCTCCTTTACCCTCTTCCCTCCCGGGGGCTCAGGTGACACTATGCATCATATCGCGGCGGGGGAACGTCGCGCCGATTGGAAGATGCTGCATGACGGCGGCGCGGTAATGATCTTGCCGGTCGCATGAAGATGGTCGTGCGATTGCCGGAAATGCTTCTGCGTGGCCGGATAAGCATCGTGCGTTCTTTTTGCAGAAACATGCAGATCGACGATTGGACAGATTTGAATTTTTTACTCTGAACAGGTTCTATTGCACTGTTTTTACAGACCATAAGGGTCTATATACATTCCATGGCTACTTTAGCGGGAGTCGCCAGTGACAAAGAATGAGCTGTTTTCCAGCTTCACGCGGAAGTTCGATGATCGGCGTCAAGCCGAAATGTCTATCGAAGATTATCTGCTGGGATGTCGCAACGATCCATTGATGCATGCGTCCGCGCCGGAGCGGCTGCTGGCTGCAATCGGTGAGCCGGAGATCATCGACACCTCGCGCGATCAGCGGCTGGGCCGGATCTTCATGAACCGGACCATCCGCCGCTACAAGAGCTTCACCAATTTCTACGGCATGGAAGGGACGATCGAACATATCGTCAGTTTCCTGCGCCACGCCAGCCAGGGATTGGAGGAGCGCAAGCAGATCCTCTACCTGCTGGGTCCGGTGGGCGGCGGCAAGTCGTCCCTGGCCGAACGGCTGAAGGCGCTGATGGAGGTGCATCCCATCTACGTGCTGAAGGCGGGGGATGAGATCAGCCCGATCTTCGAAAGCCCGCTCGCCTTGTTCGACGCCGAAACCCATGGCGACTATATCGAGGAGAATTACGCCATTCCCCGGCGGCGGCTGACCGGCATGATCAGCCCCTGGTGCCGCAAGCGGCTGGATGAATATGGCGGCGACATATCCCAATTCAGGGTCGTGCGCATGATGCCGTCCCGCATGCGGCAGGTCGCCATCGCCAAGACCGAGCCGGGCGACGAGAACAACCAGGACATCAGTTCGCTGGTCGGCAAGGTCGACATCCGCAAGCTTGAAATGCTCTCGCAGAACGATCCGGACGCCTACAGCTATTCGGGCGGGCTCAACCGGGCGAACCAGGGCATGCTGGAATTCGTCGAGATGTTCAAGGCGCCGATCAAGATGCTCCACCCGTTGCTGACCGCGACGCAGGAGGGCAATTATATCGGCACGGAGAATATCGGCGCCATTCCCTATACCGGCATCATCATGGCCCATAGCAATGAATCGGAATGGGCGAATTTCAAGAACAACAAGAATAACGAAGCCTTTATCGACCGTATCTACGTCATCAAGGTTCCTTATAGTTTGCAGGCCACCGAGGAACGGCATGTCTACGAGAAGTTGCTGCGGGAATCGGACCTGAACAAGGCGCCCTGCGCGCCGGGGACTTTGGACATGCTGGCGCGTTTCTCCGTGCTGACGCGGCTGCGGGAGCATGAGAACAGCAATCTCTACTCGAAGATGCGCGTCTATGACGGCGAGATGCTGCGGGAAATCGATCCGAGGGCCAAGAGTCTTCAGGAATATCGCGACGCTGCTGGCGTGGACGAGGGCATGTCGGGCATTTCGACCCGCTTCGCCTTCAAGGCGCTGTCGGCCACCTTCAACCATGACACCAATGAGATCGCGGCCGATCCCGTGCACCTCATGTATGTGCTGGAGGGCATGGTCCGGCAGGAGCAGTTTCCCGCCGAGATCGAATCCCGCTATCTGGAGTTCATCAAGGGCGAACTGGCGCCGCGCTATGCCGAGTTCATCGGCAATGAAATCCAGAAGGCCTATCTCGAATCCTACCATGATTATGGGCAGAACCTGTTCGACCGTTATGTCGCCTATGCCGATGCGTGGATCGAGGATCTGGACTTCAAGGACCCGGACACGGGTCAATTGCTGGACCGGGAGGTCATCAACCAGGAACTGTCCAAGACCGAAAAGCCTGCCGGAATCGCTAATCCCAAGGATTTCCGCAACGAGGTGGTGAAGTTCGCGCTGCGCATGCG
This sequence comes from Sphingobium fuliginis, assembly GCF_015074805.1. NCBI lineage: Bacteria > Pseudomonadati > Pseudomonadota > Alphaproteobacteria > Sphingomonadales > Sphingobiaceae > Sphingobium > Sphingobium fuliginis. Next base: position 431,373 of record NZ_CP060036.1, read on the forward strand.
GGCCAGCAATGACGGGCGCAACCCGTCATGGACCAGTTACGAGAAAATCCGCGAGGTGATCGAGAAGCGGATGTTCAGCCAGGTCGAGGACCTGCTGCCGGTCATCAGCTTCGGATCGAAGAAGGACGGCGAGACTGCGACCAAGCATGACGAATTCGTCGCGCGGATGATCGAAAGAGGCTATACTGAGCGGCAGGTTCGGCGGCTTGTCGAATGGTATATACGCGTCAAGCAGGCCGGATGATGGAGGCGCCAAGCCCGCCATGCACATAGTCGACAGACGGTTGAATCCAGGAGGCAAGAGCCTGGTCAACAGACAGCGCTTCCTGCGGAGGGCAAGGGCATATGTGCAGCAGGCGGTGCGCGACAGCCTGAAGGACCGCAGCATCAAGGATCTGGACAAGGAAGGTCAGATTTCGATCCAGCGCGACGTCATCCACGAACCGACGCTGCACCGCGCCGCGCAGGGGGGCAGCCGCGAACGGGTCTTCCCCGGCAATCACGACTATATGGAAGGCGACCGGATCAAGCGGCCCGCTGGCGGCGCGGGCGCGGGGTCGAAGGCCGGGCAGGGCGAGGGGAATGACGATTTCCAGTTCGCGCTGAGCCGGGAAGAGTTTCTGGACCTTTTCCTCGACGATCTGGAGCTGCCGGACCTCGCCAAAAGGCGGCTGATCGGCGGGGCCGTCGACGGCATAAGGCGGGCAGGCTATTCGACGGTCGGCAACCCATCCAACCTGTCCGTGCCGCGCACGATGCAGAAGGCGATGTCGCGTCGGTTGGCGCTGCGCCGTCCCAAGGGCGCCGATCTTGCCCGGATCGAGGAGGAGATCGCGCTGATCGAGGCGCGCGATCCGGCCCTGCCCGACGATGCCGTACGACTGGAGGCATTGCGCGAGGAACGCTCGACCGTCATCCGCCGCCGCAACCTGATCGCCTATATCGACCCTGTGGACCTACGCTATCGCCGGTTTGAGACGGTGCCCAAGCCCGTGGCCCAGGCAGTGATGTTCTGCCTGATGGATGTCTCCGGCTCCATGACGGAGCATATGAAGGATCTGGCGAAGCGTTTCTTCGCGCTGCTGCACCTGTTCCTGTCGCGCTGCTACGAGCATGTGGAGGTGGTGTTCATCCACCATACCGACCGGGCGGCGGAGGTGGACGAGCAGACCTTCTTCTACAGCACGGTGACGGGCGGCACTTTGGTGTCGAGCGCGCTGGAGAAACTGATCGAGGTGGTGCAGGAACGCTTCCGTCCGGATGACTGGAACATCTATGTGGCGCAGGCGTCGGACGGCGACACCATGCAGTCCGACAATGGCCGGGTGGTCAGCCTGATGCAGCAGGAAATCCTGCCGTTCAGCCAATATTTCGCCTATCTGGAAGTCGGGCGAGAGGAATTCGCCGACATAGAGACCATCGGCACGACGACCGGACTGTGGCAGGCCTATGCCCCGGTCAGCGAGGCAAACCGCAATTTCGTGATGCGCAAGGTGCATCATCGGCGGGAAATCTATCCGGTTTTCCGGGAGTTGTTCCAGCGCAAGGGCGTGGCGGAGCGGAGTTCATGATGGTGGAACCGGCATGACGGTCGAACTGGCGTCCGCCCCGCTGTTCACGGGAAGCGATTGGGACTTCGCGCTCATCAACCGCATTTACGAAACGATCGAGCCCATCGCGCTCCAGGAAATGAAGCTCGACATCTATCCCAACCAGATAGAGGTCATCAGCGCGGAGCAGATGCTGGACGCCTATTCCTCCATCGGCATGCCGCTCTTCTACAAACACTGGTCCTTCGGCAAGCAGTTCGTGACCAATGAGATGATGTACCGCAAGGGGCTGCGCGGCCTGGCCTATGAGCTGGTCATCAACAGCGATCCCTGCATCAACTATCTGATGCAGGAAAATAGCGCGACGATGCAGACGCTGGTCATCGCCCATGCGGCCTTCGGGCATAATCATTTCTTCAAGAATAATTATGTCTTCAAGCAATGGACCGATGCCGAGGGAATTCTGGATTATCTGGAATTCGCCAAGCGCTACATCGCGCAATGCGAGGAACGCTACGGCCAATTGCCGGTCGAGCGGGTGCTGGACGCCGCCCATGCGTTGATGAACCAGGGCGTGCATCGCTATCCGCGCGTCCGCCCAAGGGACTTGAAGGCGGAGGCGGCGCGGGAGGCGGAACGGCAGGCCTATCGCGACCGCATCTATGACGATCTGTGGCGCACCGTGCCCACTGGAGCGAAGGCGGACGCGATCCCCAGCGACGCCAGACGGGCGGCGCTGGGACTGCCGCAGGAAAATATCCTCTATTTCCTGGAAAAGTCCGGCCCCCGGCTGGAAAGCTGGCAACGGGAGATTTTGCGGATCGTGCGGTTGATCGCGCAATATTTCTACCCGCAGCGCCAGACCAAGGCGATGAACGAAGGCGCTGCGACCTACACCCATTATCGCATCATGACGACGTTGCACGAACGGGGATGGCTGACCGACGGCGCCTTCATGGAATTCCTCTCATCCCATACCAATGTCGTCTATCAACCCACCTATGATTCAGGACAATTTGGCGGTTTCAACCCCTATGCCCTGGGCTTCGGCATCATGTCGGACATCGAAAGGGTCTGCCGGGCGCCGACGGAGGAGGATCGCGAATGGTTCGGGGATATTGCCGGATCGGGCGACCCGATGGAGGTGCTGAAGGACATATGGGCCAATTATCGGGACGAAAGCTTCGTTTCGCAATTTCTGAGCCCACATCTGATCCGGCAATGGCGGCTGTTCAAGATCCTCGACAAGCAGGGCGAATCGGAACTGCGGGTCGACGCCATTCACGATGAGCGCGGCTATCGCCGGATTCGGCGCTCCCTGGCGCGGGAATATGAAATCGGGCGGCAGGAACCCGACATACAGGTGGTCGATGTCGACCTGGCCGGCGACCGCAAGCTGATCGTCGAGCATTCGGTGCTGGACGGCGTCCAACTGGATGCCCGCGATGCCGCTATGGTCTTGCAAAATCTGGCGAATCTCTGGGGTTATGAAGTGCTGTTGAAGGAGGTTGATTCCGAAACGCGCAAGGAATTGAAAAGCCATAGCGCGCAGCCCAATGCGGCCTGGCTGCGCTGAACCGGTGCGCGCGGCGGACGGGAAAAGGGCTGCGGCAAGATTCCGTTTTCAATCGATGATGGGAAAGGTTAAGTTGTCCGCCGGTTTTTCGTGGGCGAAGTCGGATCTGTCGCTCTGAAGGCGGTGGAGAGGACGGGCCCTGCGACAGGCAGGAGTTCGATTCATGACGAATGCTCTTACGCCAGAAGAATGTCTAGACCGGGCAAGAATGCATGATCAACTGGCAGCGACCACTGCGGATGCTTCGGCGCGCATGATGCATCAGGCAATGGCTGCCGAGTTCCGCCGCCGCGCCGAAACGGCATCGAGCGGCATGCGACAGGCCGCTAGCAGGCCGATCATCGAACTGATGCCGAACGTCGCCTGACGGCTTCAGGGTCGTCGGACCGTCTTGCGCCTTCGTAAAAGATAGATGTCCATGATCCAGCCGTGTTCCTGGCGGAGCGCGGCGCGGCATGAGGCGATCTCGGCCCCCCTCATGGCCAGCGGACCCCGGGCGAGTCTTTCCTGGGGCAATCCCAGATAGGCGCCCCACCAGATGTCGAGACCCTCGGGCGGCAGGGTCTGGAAGGCGCAATGGCCATCCAGCATGACGACCAGGCTGTCGGCGCAGCCCGGCCAGCCGCGTTCGCTGAGGCGCCGGCCGGTGGTGATCAGCACGGGATCGGCAAGGTCGTTGAGGCAGATGCCGTGGGCGGCGGTCAGCGCCTGTACGCTGGTGATGCCGGGAATCACGCGGACCTTCGCGCCCGGCAGGCGCCCGGCGATGCGCAGGCTGCTGTCATAAAGCGACGGATCGCCCCAGACCAGCAGGGCGAGCCTGCCGCCTTCGGGAAGATGCCGGGCGACCTGCTCCATCCAGAGCGCGGCGATGGCATCGTGCCAGTCGAGGACGGCGCCGACATAATCGGTCCGGTCCGCCCGCCGAGGCATGTCGAATTCCACGATTTTCACCGCCTGCGTCAGCAGTTCGGCGCAAATGGCGCGGCGCAGGTCGATGAGGTCGGACTTGGCGTCGCCCTTGCGGGGCAGCAGGATGAGGTCGGCGTCGTTCATCGCCTTCACCGCGGCGCGAGTGAGGTGATCGGGATTGCCCGTGCCGATGCCGATAAGGTCGATACTGATCATGAGGAGGCTTTCGAAGCGGGAGCGATGAGGTGGAAGAAACTGCCGGTGACACGGCCGCGATGCGATCCCGTCGACGAAACGGCCTGACCTTCCGCGTCGGTCACATGAGCGAGCGGGCTGTCCGGTTGCTCGATGATGGTGGAATAATGGAATTCATGGCCGTTCAGCATCGCTCCCGCAGGCATGCCGCCCATCGGCGCCAGCAAGCGCGCCTGTCGGTAGCCAAGATGAAGGCGCCGTTCCGCGAAGCTGGTGGCGAGGCCGAGCAGGCCGGCCATGGCATGTGCCTGCCCGTCGGCATCGATCAGCGCCTGTCCCAGCACCATATAGCCGCCGCATTCGCCATGGATCGGACGGTCCAGTGCGTGGCGGCGCAGGCCGGAAAGGAAATGGGCCGCCTGCGCGATCCGGCCCGCATGGAGTTCGGGATAGCCGCCGGGGAGCCAGACCGCATCGGCATCGGCTGCCGGGGCTTCGTCGGCCAGGGGGGAGAAGGGCAGGATTTCCGCGCCTGCATCCCGCCAGCCGGACAGGAGATGCGCATAGGTGAAGGAGAAGGCTTCGTCCCGGGCGATGGCAATGCGCTGGCCGGGTGGCGGCAGGGTCGGCATTGAAGCGCGATCCTGCGCCGGGGCGGACCGGGCCGCGCGCCGGACAGCGTTGAGGTCCACATGGGTCGCCACGATGTCCGCCATCCGGTCGATGATCCGGTCGAGATCGGCCTGTTCGGCCGCCTGGACCAGACCCAGATGACGCTCCGGCAGGTGGAGCGCGGCGGAGCGCGGAATGGCGCCCAGGACGGGGATGTCCGCCCCCTCCATCGCCGCGCGGATCAGCCGTTCGTGGCGCTGGCTGGCGACTTGGTTGAGGACGACGCCTGCCATGGAAATATCGGAACGAAGGCCACGGAAACCGCTGGCGATGGCGGCGGCGGACTGGCTCTGGCCCGACACGTCCATGACGAGAAGGACGGGCCAGCCGAACAGCGCCGCGATGTCCGCGCTCGCGCCGGTGCCGGCTTCCCCGACGGCGGGGGCGCCGTCGAACAGGCCCATCACGCCTTCCGCGACGATCAGTTCTGCGTCGGCCCGGCCTGCAACGGTCGCCATCTGCGATGCGGACATCGCCCAACTGTCGAGGTTGAAGGAGGGGCGGCGGCTGGCCGCCTGCTGAAATGCCGGGTCGATATAGTCGGGGCCGGACTTGAACGGCTGTACCCTGATGCCCATTCGGGAAAAGGCCCGCAGCAGGCCCAGCGTGACGGTCGTCTTGCCCGATCCTGATCGGGGCGCCGCGATCAGAAGGCCCGGCGTCATGGCTTGTCGATGAAGGCGGAGTCGGCGCTGGCCGGTCGGAAACGGCGGTCATAGCCGGGCGCGTAGAGGCTGCTTTCCGCGAAATCCTCGCTGCCCAGCACCGGGCCGACAAGAATGATGGCGGTCCGTTCGGGCCCGTCCGCAGCAGCTTCCCCGATGGTGCCCAGCGTCGCCCGCACGATCCGCTGATCCGGCCAGCTTGCGCGCCACACCACGGCCGCGGGGCAATGGGCGCCATGATGCGGGATCAGGTCGCGCACCACCTGCGCCAGATTATGGATCGACAGATGGATGGCGAGCGTCGCGCCGGTCGCGCCGAATGCAGAGAGGCTTTCACCGGACGGCATGGCGCTGGCGCGCCCCGGCGTCCGCGTGAGGATCACCGACTGGCCGAGTTCGGGCAGCGTCAGTTCGGCGCCGATGGCGGCAGCGGCGGCGGCGAAGGAGGGGACGCCGGGCGTGATGCTGAAAGGAATGCCGATCGCTTTCAGCCGCCGAAGCTGCTCGCCCATGGCCGACCAGACGGACAGGTCGCCGGAATGAAGGCGCGCGACGTCATGCCCCGCTTGATGGGCATCGACGATGATGGCGACGATCTCGTCCAGCGTCAGCGGCGCCGTGTTGACGATCCGCGCGCCCGCCGGACAATGATCGAGCAGGGCGGCGGGCACCAGCGATCCGGCATAGAGACAGACCGGAGAACGTGCGATCAGGTCGCGCCCGCGCAGGGTGATGAGGTCGGGCGCGCCGGGACCGGCGCCGATGAAATGAACGGTCATGGGGCAGGGCTTTCGGCTAGGGCGCAACTTGCGAGGCGGTCGGAAGAGAAGGCGCGGGGCGCTAGCAGGCGGCCCTCTGGCCCTGAAGCGGCGAGGGCCGTGGCTTCGGCGACGCTGCCGGTGCCATGGGCGGCCATGCTGGCGGGAGATCGGGTGGCCACGGGCTGTTCCGCCAGCCTTTCCACGCCGACGGCCATCAGGGGCAGGGCGAGCTTGCGCGCCAATGGCGCAAGCTGCCCGGCCTTGCCATCGAGGGTTGCCAGCGCGTCGACCGCGATCATGGCGCCCGTCGCCTGCTCCAGCGCCGATTCCAGCGAAGCGAGCGACGCGCTGTGGCGGAAGCCGAAGCCGGCGACGATCATAGCGTCACGCTCCACTGCACCAGCGGATAGGCGGAACGCCAGCCGCGACGGCTGCCCAGGGGCATCGCCTGCGCAAGCTCGATGCGAAGCAGGTCGCCGCCCTTGTCGGCATGCCATTTGGCAAGCAGCGCTTCCGATTCCAGCGTGACGGCATTGGCGACAAGGCGCGTGGGACCGCCGGGCAGGGCGAACAATGTCGCGAGCAGGGACTGGCTCAGCCCTCCGCCGATGAAGACGGCCTCGGGGCGGGTCCGGCCGGTCAGGATGTCGGGCGCTCTGCCCTCCATGACGGTCAGGCGGTCGACGCCCAGATGAAGGGCATTGGCGCGCGCCCGGGCGGCGCGATCCGGATCGGCCTCGAAAGCGATGGCCTGGGTGGAGGAATGGGCGAGCAGCCATTCTATGGCGATGGAGCCGGAACCTGCGCCTATGTCCCATAATGTCTCGCCAGGGCGGGGCGCCAGGGCGGACAGGGTCAGGGCGCGGGCCGGGCGCTTGGTGATCTGGCCGTCATGGTCGAACCAGTCGTCGGGGATGCCGCTGGAGCGGGGGAGCGTCCTGCCTTCGCCCGCCACGGACAGGCCGACCGCAACGGGATGCGCGACATCGGCAAGGTCCGGCGCTTCGGCCGTGCACTGGCGGATATGTTCGCGGGGGCCGCCCAGCGCTTCCAGCACATGCAGGGTCGAACGGCCGAAGCCCTGTTCCGTCAGCCAGGCCGCAAGCTCGCCCGCCGCCTGCCCGTCGCGCAGCAGCAATATGGCGCGGCGGCCGGACACGAGACCGGGACGCAACCGCGTCAGCGGCGCGGCGTGAAGGCCATGGCATTCCACGTCCTGAAGCGCCCAGCCCAGCCGCGCGGCGGCAAGGGAGAATGTGGAGGGCGCTGGGTGCGCCGTCCATTCATCCGGCCGCAAATGCCGCGTGATGCTGCTCCCCGCGCCGAACCAGAAGGGATCGCCGGAGGCAAGCAGGACGGTTGGGTCTCCACGGCGGGCGAGCAGCATCGGAACGCCGGCCGCGAACGGGACTGGCCAGGGCAGGCTTTCCGCCCTAAGGGCAGGCAGCAGCGCAAGATGGCGCGGCGCTCCAGCGACGAGCGCGGCTTTCTCCAGCGCTTCGCGGGCGGCGGACGACAGGCCATTCGGGCCGTCTTCCCCGATGCCGACGATCGTCAGCCACGGACCGTCAGGAGTATCGGGCATGTCCAACATCCTCATTCTGGGCGGCACCACGGAAGCGAGCGCGCTTGCGGCTGCTCTTGCCGAACGGGGCGTTCGCGCGGTGTTGAGCTATGCGGGGCGGACGAACAAACCACAGGCGCAGCCGGTGCCGGTGCGCGTCGGCGGCTTCGGGGGCATGGCCGGCCTCGCGCGCTATTTGCGGGAGGAAGGCGTCACCCATCTGGTGGACGCCACTCATCCCTTCGCCGCTGCGATGAGCGGGAATGCCCTTGGCGCGGCGCGGGAGGCGGGGGTGGAGCACATCATGCTGACCCGGCCGCCCTGGACCGCGGCGGAGGGAGACCGCTGGACCTATGTGCCGGACATGGCCGGGGCGGTGGCGGCGCTGGAGGGAGCCAGGCAGAATGTGATGCTGGCCCTGGGGCGCATGCATGTGGACGCCTTCGCCGTGCAGCCTCAGCATCATTATCTGTTGCGCTTCGTCGATATGCCCGCCGTTGCGCCGGGGCTGCCCGATCATGCGCTGGTGATCGACCGCGGTCCCTTCACGGTGGAGGGCGACATGCAGTTGATGCGCGCCCATGGCATCGACTGCGTGGTGTCGAAAAATGCAGGTGGCGGCGGCGCGCGGGCGAAGCTGGTCGCCGCGCGCATGCTGGGACTGCCGGTCGTGATGATCGAGCGTCCGGCCTGTCCAGCGGCGCAGGTGACGCATGAGGTCGCCGGGGTGCTGCAATGGCTGGGTCATGCGGCGGAGCGCGGCGTATAGAGGATCGGCGGGCCGGAGCGTTCGATCAGCCGGGTGCGGCTGGAACCGACGATGACCATGGTGCGCATGTCGGCCATGTCCGCAGTGGCCCGGCTCAACGGCACCACGCTCAGCGTTTCCTCCGGCGTGGAGACGGCCCGGGCGAACAGGATGAACCGGTCCTCGCCGCATTCCTCGCGCAGGATCGCCAGCGCCCGCCCGAAACCCTCCGGCCTGGAACGGGAACGGGGATTGTAGAAGGCCATGGCGAAATCGGCCTGTGCGGCGAGGCGCAGGCGGCGCTCGATCAGCGGCCAGGGCTTGAGATTGTCGGACAGGTTGATGGCGCAGAAATCATGGCCGAGCGGCGCGCCCGCCCTTGCGGCGGCGGCGAGCATGGCGGTGATGCCGGGCAGGACGCGGATGTCGAGGTCGCGCCAGTCCTCCGGCCCTGCCTCCACGGCTTCGAACAGGGCGGAGGCCATGGCGAAGACCCCCGGATCGCCCGAGGAAACCACCGCCACCCGCTTGCCCTGCGCGGCGAGGGCCAGGGCATGGGCGGCGCGGTCGAGTTCGACCCGATTGTCCGAGGCGTGGAGCGTCAGGCCCGGTCTTTGGGCCACCCGGGCGACATAGGGGATGTATCCGATGACGTCGCTCGCCTGCGCCAGCGCATCCGACACCTCCGGCGTGATGAGCGCGTCCGCTCCCGGACCAAGACCGGCTGCCACGACCCATCCGGTCATGGACGGCGGCCCTGTCCGTGGACCAGCAGGATCGAAAAATAGGCGGTGACGTCGGTCGCTTCCGCCAGCGGGGTGATGCGCTGATCCGCCATGGTCGCATATTCGACCAGCCAGGCGCTGTCCTGCTTGCCCGCGGCTTCGACGGCGCGGCGAAGCCTGGGAAGGTTGCGGCCGATCTTCATGACGACCAGAGCATGGCTGTCGCGGATGCGGCGGGTCAGTTCCTCTTCGGACAGGGTGGCCATCAACACCGTCAGGACATCGTCGCCCCAACTGATCGGCATGCCGCTGGCGGTCCAGGCGCCGGACATGCCGGTGATGCCGGGGACGATCTTCACCGGCGCGGCAAGGCGGCTGTGCAGGTGCATGAAGCTGCCGTAGAAGAAAGGATCGCCTTCGCAAAGGACGACCACATCCTCGCCGCGTGCCGAAAGCCCGTCCAGATGCGCCGTGCAATCGGCATAGAAGGTCGAGAGCAGATCATTGTAGCGCGGGTCGGACAGCGGGATTTCCGTCGTGACCGGATATTCCATCGGATATTCGACGGCATCGGCGCGCAACATGCCCTCCACGATGCTGCGGGCATGGCCCGACCTTCCCCTCTTGCGGAAATAGGCGATGTGCCGGGCATTGCGGATCAGCCGGTCGGCGCGGACGCTCATCAGGTCCTGCGCCCCCGGTCCCAGGCCGACGCCATGGATGGTCCCGCCGCTCATTCCGCCGGGCTCGCTATCGCATTCACCGCCGCGACCGTGATGGCGCTGCCGCCGGGGCGACCCTCCACGATACAGCAGGGGACGGGCCGACTGCGCCAGAGCGCTTCCTTCGATTCCGCCGCGCCGACGAAGCCGACGGGGCAGCCGATGATCGCGGCCGGGCGGGGGCAGTCGGGGTCTTCCAGCATGTTGAGCAGATGGAAAAGCGCCGTCGGGGCATTGCCGATCGCGACCAGCGCGCCCTCCAGATGCGGGCGCCAGAGTTCGAGCGCCGCGGCCGAGCGGGTGTTGAACATTTGCGCCGCCAGGGCAGGCACCTGCGGATCGTTCAGGGTGCAGAGGATCGAATTGGCGGCGGGCAGGCGCTTCAGGGTTATGCCCTCCGACACCATGCGCGCGTCGCAGAGGATCGGCGCGCCCGCCTGAAGCGCGGCGATAGCGTCCCGGGCGAAGGACGGCGAAAAGCGGATGTGGGAAGCAAGTCCGACCAGGCCCGCCGCATGGATCATGCGGACGGCGATGCGTTCCTCCTCGGGCGAGAAGCGGGCAAGGTCGGCTTCGGCGCGAATGGTGCGGAAGGACTGCCGATAGATGGCGGCTCCGTCGGTTTCGTAGCTGTGGGGCATCAGGGCCTTCCGAAAAGGGCGAGGATTTGTCGGGCGGTCAGGCCGGTTTTTTCCGGCGGCGATCCGGCGCGGGCGTTGCGGGACAGGTCGAAGCGGCCCTGCCGGCCGGTGAGGACCAGCCCTGCGGGCCTTTGGCGGGCGCAGCCCTTGGCGCAGCCGGACACATGCAGCGACCCTTCGACAAGGGGCGCGAGCCGGGTGGCGAGGCCGCGCGTCTCGACGCTTGCCTGCGGGCATGCGGGCGCGCCGGGGCAGGCGTCGACGCGGAGCAGGCCGTCAGGAGAGGCGTGCTCCGCACTGTCTGCGCCGCCCTCCAGGATCAAACCGCGCCATGGGGTGAGGCGCAGGGCCGTGACATGCGGTTTCCCGGCCAGCGCGATAAGGCTGTCGGCGTCAAACTGACCGAAGGGAATGCCGTGGAAAGGCCCCGATGCCTCCGCCAGCAATCGGGACAGCGGGCGGGATGGCGCGGGCGCGATGTCGGCAGCGGTCGGCAGCGGGGCTTCGTGCCGGGCGGCACGGCCCGATGCGCCGCCGCCCGTGGCAAGGAACCAGCGGGCAAGCGCAATCAGGTCGCGCGCCGCCGTTTCAACGCTGGTGGGCGAACCCAGCGGACGCCCCTCCACCCGCAGCAGCAGCCTGCCCGCCTCGCTGCGCTCGAACCGGAAATCGGCGGGGACGGCGGCAAGACAGGGCGCAGGCCCGGCATCTATGGCGATCCCTATCTTGGAAGGAAGCTGGGGCAGCTCATCGATGTGGGCGATCAGGCTGAGCGCGATGCTTTCCGTGTCATCCCCGGGCGATGAATCGGGAGCGAGCAGGAAATTGCGGCGCGCTTCGCGGGCCGGATCGTGATCCGTAAGGCCCAGGGCGACAAGGTGCCGGAGCAGCGGGCCATGGCCTTGTTCCGTCACGCCGCGAAGCTGGAGCGCGGCCCGGTTGGTGAGGTCGACAAGGCCATTGCCGTGAAGACGCGCGGCTTCGGCAAGGCCGATGGCCTGGGGGACGGTCAGGCGGCCCAGCGGTGGACGGACCCGCACCAGCAGCCCGTCGCCCGCCATCATCGGGCGCCATGCCGTCGGGCACCAGCCGCGAATGGCGGCGGACGATGCGCTTTGCGCGTCTGGCAACGGACCTTACCTCCCACGTCGCAACGACGGCCGGAGGGTTCACCCCCAGCCGCATTTCGTCGCCCGTGCGGAGAACCGAGCCGTGACCATCCCCTGGACCATGGCTAGAGCGACCTTTGCGTTCGGCAGGTCTCCTGGCTTGCGGGTCGTCGCTTCGGCACGGGCCTTCCCGGATCGCTCCAGTGGCTGGCCGTTCCCCGTGGGGAACCGCACGTCCTTGCCTTGCTCGCCGCTCACAGTTGCAGGGACAGCCACGGATTAGGGAGTCTCCTCCCGCACCGCGTTCCCATTTAAGCCCCTTCGGGGCACCGACGCGATCGATGGAGCGGGCGGAACCCGCTCCAAAAACGCTCATAGGCCGGGCGGAAAGGAAAGGGAAGAGGCCTTCGGACGGGAATCGTCAGCGCGTGACAATGGTGGAATGCCAGTCGGTGCGATGTTCCCAGCCGCGCCTCTCCAGTTCCGGCGTCGCCTCCTCGCTCACCGGATAGCCCAGGCACAGCAGGCCGAGGCAGCGCCAGTTTTCCGGAATGGCGAGCAGGGCGTCCACGGTCGGGCGGTCGAGGATCGAAACCCAGCCCATGCCGATGCCGCGCGTGCGGGCAGCCAGCCAGAGGGTGTGGATCGCCATCACGCAGCTATAGCGGCGCGCCTCCGGCATGGTGATCGCGCCCAGCCTGTGGCCGGTTTCCGTGCCTTCGTCGCAATAGACCGCGAACAGCACCGGCGCTTCGCGCAGGCCGTGCAATTTCAGGCTTCGGTACAGCCTGTCTTCCTCCCCCCGATAGATACTGCCCGCCTCGATCACCTGCGCGTCGACATGGGCGGCAAGATCCTCGCGCAAGGCGGGCGTTTCGATCCGGACGAAACGCCAGGGCTGCGACAGCCCGACGGAAGGCGCGCTATGGGCGAGGGCAAGGAGCCGTTCGACCTCGCTCTCGTCCAGCGGATCGGTGAGGAAATGGCGCACGTCGCGGCGCAGGTGCACCAGTTCCTCGAAGGCGGCGATGTCGAAGGCGGTGTGTGTCAGAATTCGATTCCCGGCTGGGCCTTCACGCCGCTGCGGAAGGGATGTTTGACGAGGGTCATTTCAGTGACGAGATCGGCCGCCTCTATCAGCGCCTCGGGCGCGTTGCGGCCTGTGACGATGACATGCTTCATTTCGCCCCTGGCGGTCACGGCCTCCAGCACCTCTTCGACCGGAAGATAGTCGTAGCGCAGGACGATGTTGAGTTCATCGGCAAGGACCATGTCATAGGCCGGATCGGCGATCATGCGTTTCACCTCATCCCATGCTTCGCGTGCAAGGGCAATGTCCCGCGTCCGGTCCTGCGTGTTCCAGGTGAAGCCTTCGCCCATCGGCTTGAATTCGACATTGTCGGGGAACGCATCGAACACCCGTTTTTCTCCGGTGGTCATCGCGCCCTTCACGAACTGCACGACGCCCACCTTCCTGCCATGGCCGATGGCGCGGACCACCATGCCGAGAGCGGCGGTCGTCTTGCCCTTGCCCTTGCCGGTGTGGACGATCAGCAGGCCCTTTTCCTGCGTCTTGGTCGCCATGATCCTGTCATGGGCGGCCTGTTTCTTCTTCATCTTTTCGGCATGCTGTTCGGGCGTGCGTTCGATCATTGCGGGGCATCCTTGAGTTGGGAGAGAAGCATGGCGGCGCTGTTCGACCGGGGTTTCCAAAGGGCGCGGTCCAGCGCTTCGTGGAGGCGGGCGGCGGTCTCCCGCAGGGCGGCCGGATTGGCTTCCGCCATGAAGGCGCGAACCGCCTCATCCTCGATGAAGGCGGCGTGGACCGCGTCGAAATGATGGTCCTTCACCGCATGGGTGGTCGCGGCGAAGGCGAAGAGATAGTCGACGGAGGCCGCGATCTCGAACGCGCCCTTGTAGCCGTGGCGCATCATGCCCGCGATCCATTTGGGATTGGCGACGCGGGCGCGGACGATGCGGCCGATCTCGTCCTCCAGCGTGCGGATGACCGGACGTTCGGGACGGCTGTGGTCGTTATGATAGCTGAGCGGCCTCCTGCCGGAGAGATGCTCGACCGCCGCGGCGATGCCGCCTTCGAACTGGTAGTAATCGTCGCTGTCGAGCAGGTCGTGCTCGCGATTGTCCTGATTCTGGATCAGCGCGTCGGCTTCGGTCAGGCGCTGCGTGAAGAGGCTCCGTTCGCTGTCGCCTTCTACCCCGCCGCCATAGGCATAGCTGCCCCAGTCGAGATAGACATTGGCAAGGTCCGACCGGTCGTGCCAGATCTTCTCGTCGATCATCGCCTGGAGGCCGGCGCCATAGGCGCCCGGTTTCGAACCGAAGACGCGGCTTCCCGCGCGGCGCCGCGCGGCCTTTTCCGGCGTGCCCTGCGCGATCAGCGCGGCGGTTTCGATGCGGTGGCGGGCGGCGGCCGGATTGTCCTCGTCCGGCTCGTCCAGCGCCATGACGGCGCGGGCGGCGCTGTCGATCAGGTCGATCTGTTCCGGGAAGGCGTCGCGGAAGAAGCCGGACACGCGGAAGGTGACGTCGACGCGGGGGCGGTTCAGTTCCGCGATCTTCATGACCTCAAAACCGATGACCCGGCCCGAAGCCCAGTCCCAGCGCGGCCGGACGCCCATCAGGGCCAGCGCCTGCGCTATGTCGTCGCCGCCGGTCCGCATATTGGCGGTGCCCCAGGCGGAAAGGGCGATGGCGCGGGGATAGTCGCCCTCGCGCTGGAGATAGTCCTGCACGATGAGATCGGCGGAGCGCTGCCCGAGATTCCATGCCGCCACCGTGGGCACGGCCCTGGTGTCGACCGAATAGAAATTGCGCCCGGTGGGGAGGACGTCGGGGCGACCCCTGGTGGGCGCTCCGGAAGGGCCCGGGGCGACGAAATCACCGTTGAGGGCTTTGAGGAGTGCGGCTTTTTCGGCCTCTCCGCAGCCGTCGACGCGCGGGGCGAGATCGGTTTCGATAGCCTTGAGAACCGCAGCGCTCCGTGGACCGGGAGCGCCTTTCCGGCAACTGCCGTCATCCCCGCACGCGCGGGAATGACGATGTTCCAACTCATCGAGCAGGCGGATGGCGTGAAGTTCCAGTCGTTCCACCGTGTCGCCCGTGCTGCGCCAAGGTGCTCCTGTCAGGCTTTGCAGCGCTTCCGGCCGGGGTCCGGCCCAGGGCGCGCCCATCGTGCAGTCGAGCGGGTCGAAATCCAGCCCCAGATCATCCGCCAGCGCACGGAGCAGGGACTGCTGGCCGGCATCGCCCATACCCCTTGGGCAGCGGGCAAGGGAAATGAGCAGGTCGCGGCGAAGGGAACCCTCCGGGCTTTGCGTGAAGACGTGCAGCCCGTCGCGTATCTGCATTTCCTTGAGTTCGCACAGATAGTTGTCGATCGCTGATAAAGCCTCGTCTCCGCTTCCCTGCGCGCCTGAATCCTTGTCCAGCCCTTGCGAGGCGGCGAGGGCCAGAATGTCCTTGCGCAGCGTTTCCAGCCGGCGTGGGTCCATGCCGGCGGCGAGATAATATTCGTCGACCAGAGCCTCCAGCTCCTTGAGCGGGCCGTAGCTCTCGGCGCGGGTCAATGGCGGCGTCAGATGGTCGACGATGCAGGCGCCGATGCGACGCTTGGCCTGGGTGCCTTCGCCGGGATCGTTGACGATGAACGGATAGATTTGCGGGATCGGCCCGGCGCAGATTTCCGGAAAGCAGTTTTCGGACAGCGCGATCGCCTTGCCCGGCAGCCATTCGAGATTGCCGTGCTTGCCGACATGGACGACGGCATGGGCGCCGAAATCGCCGGCCAGCCAGATATGGAAGGCGAGATAGGCATGGGGCGGGGGCAGCGCCGGGTCGTGATAGCTGCTCTTGGGATCGACATGATAACCGCGCGACGGCTGCACGGCGACCGCGATCCTGCCGAAGCGGTGCACCGGCAGATGGAAGGCGCCTTCGCGGAAGAAAGGATCGGTTTCGGGCGCCCCCCAGCGGCACCGGACGGCTTCGCGGACCGCCTGGGGCAGCGTGGCGAAGGCTGCGTCATAGGCCTGGAGCGAGAGGGTGATTTCACCCGGACGGTCCGGCGCGGCATTGGTGATGCCACCTGTCATGCGCTGCATCAGCGCGGCGCCGTTGGTGGGCGCATCATCCGTTCCGTAGCCTGCTTCCGCCAGGGCCTTCAGAATGGCGGCGGCACTGGCGGGCGTATCGAGGCCGACGCCATTGCCGATGCGGCCATCCCTGTTGGGATAGTTGGCGAGGATGAGCGCGACCTGACGTTCCTCCACTCGCGTTCTACGAAGTTTAGCCCAATTTGCAGTAAGTTGGGATACGAAGCTGACACGATCTTCCAGTATCTGGGGCACGACGATGCTGCATTCCGTGCGGGCATCGAACCGTGCCGCAGCCTTGAAGGCGACCGCGCGGGTGAAGAGGCGGCCGTCCACCTCCGGCAGCGCGACATGCATGGCGAGGTCGCGGGGGCCCAGCCCGCGGGCACTCGACTCCCAGGCGCTCTGTTCGGCGCTGGCGAAGATCGTCTGGAGGATCGCGCAATCCGCCTGTTCGAGGATGGAGGGCGTGCGCGGCTCGCCCGGCGCGCTGGCGGCAAAGGCGGTGGCGTTGAGGATGACGTCCGGCGGCGCCTCCGCCATCAGCCCTTGCAGGAAGTCCCGGGCGAAAGGTTCGCGCAAGGCGCGCACATGGACGGGAAGGACGTTGAGGCCCGCCGTCTCCAATCCCGCGACCATGCGGTCCACGGCGTCCAGCGTGCCCGCGATCAGCAGCGCGCGGTAGAAGAGGAAGAGGGCCGTCGGCTGCCCTGCCTTCCATCCGCTCCTGACCTGATCCAGCGTGGGTCGATCGACGCCGGGCAAATAGAGGCCCGCGTCGGCCACCGGAACGGGCGCATCGGGAACGCCCGCGTCGAAACCGGCAAGGCGGGCGGCGTTGCGCAGGAAGGCGATGGCGTTGGCAATGCCGCCCTGCCGCAGATAGTCGCGCAGGAGATCGCAGCTCTCCGCCGCGACGGTCGATGCGGCGCGCAACGCGGGGTCATCTTCTCGCCCATCGGCGATCGCCGCAAAGGCTATGCCCTTTTTTCGGGCGATATTTGCAATCTCATCAATGCCATAGGGCCAATAGCTCTTGCCGCCCAGCAGGATGACGCAGACGAATTTGGCGTGGGCGACGACCTTTTCGACATACAGATCGACGGAATAGGGGTGCTTGAGCTGGAGGAGATTGGCCAGCCGGATTTCGGGCGCCGCCCTGCCGAGCTCTTGCCCCAGAACATGGGCTGCGCTCGCGAAACAGGCAAGTTCGCTGTCCGCCACGGTCAGCAGCACGATGTCGCCCGGCGACTGGCCGAGGTCGATGGCTTCGTCGCCGTTGGAGACGGTGCCGGGCGTGGCGGTCAGCAGATGCATCAGGCAGCGGCCATCTGCGCGCCAAGCGCGGCCTCTATGGCGGCGCGGTCCATGCCGCTCTGGCCGATCACCACCAGGCGGGAGCGGCGCGGTTCGTCGGCCTGCCAGTGCCGGTCATAATGATGCTGGATGCGGGGGCCGACGGCTTGCAGCACGAGGCGGGCGGGGCGCCCTTCTATGGCGAGGAAGCCCTTCACGCGCAGGATGTCATGCACGGCGATGCTCTCCGCCAGCGCCGCCAACAGCGGCTCCGGACCGGAAAGTTCGCCCAGGTCGACGATGAAGCTCTCGAAATCGTCATGGTCGTGATCCTCCCCATCGTCATGGTGCGAGGGACGGGCATCGATCCCGTCCTCCACCCCGGCGCCGAGGCCGAGCAATATGGCCGGATCGATCTCTCCCCTCGCCGTGCGGAGGATGCGGACGCCGGGGCGGATTTCCTGGGCCAGTTCCCGCTCCAGCACGGCCAGCCGGTCCACGGCGACCAGATCGGTCTTGTTGAGCAGGACAAGGTCGGCGCAGGCAAGCTGGTCCTCGAACAGTTCCTCGATGGGGCTGTCATGATCCAGCGTCGGGTCGGCCGCGCGGGCGGCGGCGAGCGCCGCCTCGTCATGGGCGAAGCGACCCGCCGCCAGCGCGTCGGCGTCGATCAGGGCGATCACTCCGTCGACCGTGGCGCGCGTGCGGATGTCGGGCCATTGGAAGGCCTTCACCAGCGGCTTGGGCAGGGCAAGGCCGCTGGTCTCGATGATGATGTGATCGGGCGGGGTGGGCCGGTCGAGCAGCTTTTGCATGGTCGGCAGGAAATCGTCGGCCACGGTGCAGCAGATGCAGCCATTGGCCAGTTCGATGATGTCCTCGTCCGGGCAGGCTTCGTCGCCGCAGCCCCGCACCAGCGCGCCGTCGACGCCGACGTCCCCGAATTCGTTGATGATGAGGGCGAGGCGGCGGCCGCCCGCATGTTCGATGAGGTGACGGATCAGCGTGGTCTTGCCGGCGCCGAGAAAGCCGGTGATGACTGTGGCGGGAACCTTTTTCATGCGGGATTTCCTTGCGGTTGGTGGCTGGGGATGGGAGCGACTTCGATCTCGTCGAAGCCTTTCCAGCGATAGATGGCCCAGCTCAGCAGCCAGCAGGCGGCGAACAGGCCGATGATGATGAAGCCGAGGCTGTTGAAATGCTCGCCAAGGTCGGCGGCAAGGGTCCATACGCCGCCGCTGAGGCCGAGCTTGTCGCCCAGCAGGGCCGCTGCCTCGATCCCGCCGATGAGCAGCGCGACCAGCGCCGACACCAGCGTGATGGTGATATTGTAGTAGAGCTTGCGGATCGGCTTCACGAACGCCCACTGGTAGGCGCCCATCATCAGGGCACCGTCCGCCGTGTCGATCAGCGCCATGCCCGCCGCGAAGAGCAGGGGAAAGATGAGGACGGTCGCAACCGAAAGGCCGCTGGCGGCCTGACCGGCGGACAGGCCCAGAATGGCGACTTCGGTTGCGGTATCGAAGCCCAGGCCGAAGAGGAAGCCGAGCGGAGCCATGTGCCAGCTTCGCGTCACCAGCCGGAAAAGCGGGCGGAAGAGGCGTGCGAGCAAACCCCGGTTGCCGAGCAATATGTCCATATCTTCATCGACATAGGCTCCACCCTTTCGAACATGGTTGAACGTCCTGAGAACTGATCGGAGGATGATCAGGTTCATCGCCGCGATGGCGAAGAGGAAGGTCGCCGACACCATTGTCGCGATGGTGCCGCCGATGGCTCCCGCCGCTTCCACCCGGCTCAGCGCACTGGCGGCGACAGCGATGGCGACGGCGGCGATCAGGACGATGCCGCTATGGCCGATGGCGAACCAGAAGCCGACGGTCAGGGGCCGCTGGCCGTCCTGCATCAGCTTGCGGGTCACATTGTCGATGGCGGCGATATGATCGGCATCCACGGCATGGCGGAGGCCCAGGCTCCAGGCCAGCAACGCCGTGCCCAGCATGACCGGATCGCCCGCGAAGATCGTGAAGGCTGCGATCCAGGCCGTCAGATTGGCGGCGATGAGCCCGGCGAACATGCCGGTCGCGCGGCGGCGAAGACGGCTGGCCGGCGCCCCGGGCGATTCCGGCTCATGGGTCGATATGCTCATAGGGTCTGTACCCCGTCTGCGTCTGCGAAACCGGACGGGAGCCGCCTTCATGCCGGACGGACGCTCTTGCGCCCGGCATGCCGACAGCAGCTCCCGCTGCGTGAAGCGTCGCTCAGACGGAGGACCGTGCCGTGGCCATCCCCTGGACCAAGGCAAGAGCGACCAGACGCAGGCAGGTTTCCTGGCTCGCGGGTCATAGCTTGGCGCATGGCCTTCCCAGGCCTCGCATGATTTAGCGTCCGGCCCAGTGGCTGATCCTCCGGCGCTTCCGGGGGATCGCTATGCGTCTCGCTCGCCGCTTACAGTTGCAGGGACAGCCGCGGATTCATCACCGCATTCCCTATTAAGCCCCTTGGGAGGGCACCGGCGCGATCATGAAGGTCGGTCGAAACCACCCTTCGGCGGCCATGCATAGAGGCTGGAAAGGGGAATGGGAAGAGGAGGCTTGAGCAGAAGATGTTTCGTGAATTAACTCCTACAAATGGCGTTCTTCCAGCAGGGTCTTCAGAAAGGCCCGGCCGGTCGGTGACAGATCCTCATGATGGATCAGCCAGAGCGCGCTCATGACCGGCACGTCGAACGGGCGGTTGATCACATTGTCGACATGCAGCCGCGCCATCGACCCGGCAATCACCGTGGGGCCGAAGCCGGCCGCGACAAGGCCCAGCAGGGTCGCGAGGCTGCGGGCTTCATGCGAGATTTTCGGGACGAACCCTGCTTCCGCGCACAGGGCCTGGAAATGCTCCGTGAACCCCGTCCCATTGGGCGCGCCGTAGAGCACCAGCGGCTCGTCGGAAAGGTCTGCGATGCGCGGCGGGGCAGGGCGCAACGCCAGCGGATGATCGGCGCGCAGGGCCAGCACCATCTCTTCCTTGAGCAGGCATCGGGACAGCATGCCTTCGGGCAGCGCCGGCGCCTCGAAATTACGCACGATGCCAAGGTCGAGCTGACGGCTCGCCACACTCTCCACCTGCTCGTCGCGCCCTTGTTCGCGCAGGATCAGTTCGACATCGGGATAGGTCTGGCGGAAGCGGTAGAGCGCCCGCGCCACCGGAGGCACGAAGGGGCCGGAAGTGGTGAAGCCCAGCCCCAGCCGCCCGATCTCCGCCCTTTGGGCCATGCGCGCGATCTGTGCGGCGCGGTCCGCCTGGGCAAGGGTCCGGCGCGCTTCAGGCTCGAACAGCCGGCCCGCCTCCGTCAGTCGCACCCTGCGGCTGGTGCGGTCGAACAGGCGGACGCCCAGTTCCTCCTCCAGAGCACGGATCTGCTGGCTGAGCGGCGGCTGCGATATGCCGAGGCGCAGCGCGGCGCGGCCGAAATGCATCTCCTCAGCGACGCACAGAAAATAGCGGAGATGGCGAAGGTCCATGGATCATGTCGCTCAACATATCGATCATGCCATATTATATATTAGACGCAGAATGTCCAAGGGCGCATGGGCGGCTTCGAATGTGGCGGCGTCTCCCGGCTGGCCGGCGGAGGTGCGCGGGCTATGCCCCCTCATTGCCGCAGCACTCCGCCATGGCCGGGGATGCCGTCGCATTCTAGGATGTGTGGAAATTCGCTTCGCCCCGAACGAAGTCCCCACGCGTCTTGGAGCATTTCCGCGCTGGCCGCCTTTCTGGCGACGGCCGGAAATGCGGCAAACGATATGCGCATTTCCTGGCGCGCTTCGTCTCTGGTATCAGGCGGCGAAAATATCTGGAGAGGTTGTATCGTCATGTGCGGCGGGGATCGTCCGGCGGCGCATCCGTGGAGTCGTGAATGATCGGTATCGTCAAGGTTGCCCTGCATCGTCCGCTCACCTTCATCGTGATGGCGATCCTGATCGCGATCGCGGGGGTGCTGGCGGCAGCGCGAACGCCGGTCGACATCTTTCCCAATATCCGCATTCCCGTGGTGGCGGTCGCCTGGCAATATGCGGGCCTGTCGCCGGAGGACATGGCCAACCGCATCGTCAATCCCTATGAGCGCGTGCTGACCACCACGGTCAACGACATCGAACATATCGAGAGCCAGTCGCTTCAGGGCATCGGCATCATCAAAATCTATTTCCAGCCGGGCGCCGACATCCGCACCGCGACCGCGCAGGTGACGTCGGTGTCGCAGACCGTGTTGCGCCAGATGCCGCCGGGGATCACGCCGCCGCTTGTCCTGAATTACAGCGCGTCGACCGTGCCGATCCTCCAGCTCGCCCTGTCGGGCAAGGGGCTGTCGGAACAGCAGCTGTTCGACATGGGGATGAACCAGGTCCGCCCGCCGCTGATCACGGTGCCCGGCCTTGCCATGCCTTTCCCCTCGGGCGGCAAGCAGCGGCAGGTGCAGATCGACCTCAATCCGCTGGCGCTTCAGTCCAAGGGGCTGTCGGCGCAGGATGTGGGTGCGGCGATCGCGGCGCAGAACCAGATCAATCCGGCCGGTTTCGTCAAGATCGGGGAAACCCAGTACAGCGTGAAGCTGAACAATGCGCCTTCCTCCATAGAGGCCCTGAACGACCTGCCCGTCAAGGTGGTCAACGGCGCGACCATCACGATGCGCGATGTCGCGCATGTCCGCGACGGCAGCGGGCCGCAGCAGAATATCGTGCATGTCGAGGGCAGCCGGTCCGTGCTGCTGACCATCCTCAAGAACGGCGCCACCTCCACCCTGGCGATCGTGGACGGCGTCAAGGAAAAGCTGCCCCAGATCGCGGCGGGCCTGCCGGACAGCCTGAAGATATTGCCCATCGGCGACCAGTCGCTGTTCGTGAAGGCGGCGGTGGAAGGCGTCATTCACGAAGGCGCCATCGCGGCGGCGCTGACATCCCTGATGATCCTGCTGTTCCTGGGCTCCTGGCGCTCGACGGTGATCATCGCGCTGTCGATCCCGCTTGCGATCCTGGCGGCGGTCGCGGCGCTTGCAGCCTTCGGCCAGACGCTGAACGTCATGACGCTGGGCGGGCTGGCGCTGGCAGTCGGCATATTGGTCGACGACGCCACCGTGACCATAGAGAATATCAACTGGCATCTGGAGCAGGGCAAGGGCGTGATCGAGGCGATACTGGACGGCGCGGCGCAGATCGTGACGCCCGCCTTCGTGTCGCTGCTGTGCATCTGCATCGTGTTCGTGCCGATGTTCTTCCTGCCGGGGGTCGCCGGATTCCTGTTCGTGCCGATGGCGCTTTCCGTCGTGTTCGCGATGATCGCATCCTTCATCCTGTCGCGGACGCTGGTGCCGACCATGGCCATGTATCTGCTACGGCCTCATGTCGAACAGGGCGACGCGCATATGGCCGGAGCGCCTGCCTCGCGCAATCCGCTGGTCCGCTTCCAGCGCGGGTTCGAACGGCGCTTCGAAAGGATAAGGCGCGGCTATGTCGGGCTGCTGCACCGGGCGCTGAATGCGCGCAAGCCCTTCCTGCTCGGCTTCATGGCCGTCGTTCTGCTGTCTTTCGGGCTGTTGCCGATGCTGGGCAGCAACTTCTTCCCCTCGGTCGATTCAGGGCAGATCGCGATGCATGTGCGCGTGCCGGTGGGTGCCCGGATCGAAGACAGCGCCGCCCGCTTCGACCGCATCGCGCGGGAAGTCCGCTCACTGATCCCCGCGAAGGAACTCGCCTCCATCACGGACAATATCGGCCTGCCGGTCAGCGGCATCAACGCCATCTACAATAATAGCGGCACCATCGGCCCGCAGGATGGCGACATGCTGATCGCGCTGACCAAAGGTCATCGGCCGACGGACGAGATCGTCGCCACCCTGCGGCGGGAGCTGCCGCGCCGCTTCCCCGGCACCGGCTTCGCCTTCCTGCCGGCCGACATCACCAGCCAGATCCTGAACTTCGGCGCGCCCGCGCCCATCGACGTGCAGATCGCGGGCAAGAACGCCGCCGGCAATCGCGCCTATGCGCAGAAGCTGCTGGCGAAGATGGCCACCATTTCGGGACTGGCCGACGCCCGCATCCAGCAGCCGGCGCGCTCGCCGCAGCTCGATGTCGAGGTCGACCGCTCGCGCGTCGGGCAATATGGCCTGTCGGAGCGGGACGTGACGACCAGCCTGGCAAGCCAGCTTGCAGGCACGTCGCAGACCGCGCCCGTCTTCTTCGTGAACCCGGAAAACGGCGTGCAATATCCGGTCGTGGCGCAGGCGCCGGAATATCTGGTGGGCTCCATGAGCGACCTTAGCAATGTGCCGGTGTCGGGCAGCGCGGCAAGCGCCTCGGTTCAGCCGCTGGGCGGGCTGGCCACGATCAAGCGGTCCAACACCGTGCCCATCGTCAGTCACTATGACATTGCGCCCGTGCTGGACATCTTCGCGACGACGCAGGGGCGTGACCTGGGTGCGGTCGCCCGGGATGTGCAGCGGGCGATCCGGTCGCTGGAGAAGGAACTGCCCAAGGGGACGACCGTCACCATCCGCGGCCAATATGCGACGATGAACACGGCCTTTTCCGGGCTGGGATGGGGGCTGGCGGGGGCCATCGTGCTGATCTACCTGCTGATCGTCGTCAACTTCCAGAGCTGGGTCGATCCCTTCGTGATCATCACGGCCCTGCCGGCGGCGCTGGCGGGAATCGTTTGGATGCTGTTCACCACCGGTACGACGCTGTCCGTGCCCGCGCTGACGGGCGCGATCATGTGCATGGGCGTGGCGACCGCCAACTCCATCCTGGTCGTCAGCTTCGCGCGGGAGAAGCTCGCCGAACTGGGCGACGCCGGCAAGGCCGCGCTGGAGGCGGGGATGGTCCGGTTCCGACCGGTGCTGATGACCGCCCTTGCGATGATCATCGGCATGGGCCCGATGGCGCTGGGCCTGGGCGACGGCGGCGAGCAGAATGCGCCGCTGGGCCGGGCGGTCATCGGCGGCCTGATCTGCGCGACGGTCGCCACCCTGTTCTTCGTTCCCACCATATTCGCCTTCGTCCATCGCAAGCATGGGCAAAAGGCGCCTTCCCTGGAAATGCAGCCGAGCCATGTCTGAGCACAACCCCATCGAAAATCCCGAGGCGCAAGGACCCGATAGCCGCACGTTGAAGCGGGTAGGGATCGGCGCGGCGGTCGTCGCGGTCGCCATCGTCGGCATCGGCGTGGCGTCGCGGATCAGCGCGACCAATGAACTGAGGCAGGTCGCTGCCGACGCATCCATTCCCACCGTCTCGGTGGTGACGCCGTCCGCCGGTGGCGAAGGCGACGCATTGGTGCTGCCGGGCAATGTCCAGGCCTATAACAGCGCGGCGATCTTTGCCCGGACCAATGGCTATGTGCGGCGGTGGCTGGCCGATATAGGCGATCATGTCGGGGCCGGGCAGCCGCTCGCCATATTGGACGCGCCGGAGGTGGACCAGCAGCTCGCACAGGCGCAGGCCGATTATCAGACCGCGCTCGCCAATGAACGGCTGGCCGCCACCACGTCGAAGCGCTGGGCCTCCATGCTCGCGCAGGACGCCGTCTCGCGGCAGGAGGCGGATGAGAAGGCCGGCGATCTTGCCGCGCGCAGGGCCCTGTCCAATGCGGCGCTCGCCAATGTGAAGCGCTTGCAGGCCTTGCAGGGCTTCACCCGTCTGTCCGCGCCGTTCAGCGGTGTCGTGACGAGCCGGTCGGCGCAGATCGGCGCTCTGGTGGTGGCGGGCAATGCGGCGGCCCAGCCCTTGTTCACCGTGTCCGACACGCATCGCATGCGTATCTATGTGCGGGTGCCGCAAGGCTATTCGGCGGCCATCAGGCCGGGAATGGCGGCGACGCTGACGCTGCCGGAATATCCCGGGCGCAGCTTCGACGCGATCCTGACCAGCAGTTCGGGCGCCGTCGATGCCCAGTCGGGCGCGGTGCTGGTGCAATTGCAGGCGGACAATCGCGACGGGGCGCTGAAGCCGGGCGCCTATGCGCAGGTCCGCTTCAAGGTGCCGGCGGGATCGGGCAATGGCGCGACCCTGCCGGGCAGCGCGATCCTCTACGGCAATGACGGGCCGACCGTGGCGGTGGTGGGCCGGGACGGCCGCGTGACCGTCAAGCCCGTCACGATCGCGCGGGACGAAGGCAATGTGGTGCTGCTGTCGGGTGGCGTCCTGCCGACCGACCGGGTCATCGACACGCCGCCCGATGCGATCCGCAGCGGCGACAAGGTGCATGTCCAGGCCGCCGCCAAGGGTGCTGCCCATGGGGGTTGATCGCCGGGCGGCGGCCCTGTTGCTGGCAGGGCTGGCGGGATGCTCGATGGCGCCAGCCTACCGGCCGCCTGCAACCGCCGTGCCGCAGGCGTTCAAGGAGGCTGAGGGTTGGACGGCGGCGACGCCGATGGACCAGGCGTCGCGCGGCAAATGGTGGGAGGCCTTTGGCGATCCCGTGCTGAACGATCTGGAGGCGCGGGCGGAGCAGGCCAGTCCGACGCTGGCGGCCGCCCTTGCGCGCTATGACCAGGCGCGGGCGGCGGCGCGGATCGAGAGGGCGGACCTGTTCCCGCAGGTGAATGCAGGGGGCGATGCCAGCCGTCAGAGGCTGTCTGGAAGGCGTTTCGGCGGCAATGGAACGGCGCCGACCTATGATGATTTTTCGGTGGGGGCCACGCTGGACTATGAACTCGACCTCTGGGGCCGCATCCGCAACGGCGTGAGGGCGGCGCGGGCGGATGCGCAGGCCAGCGAGGCCGATCTGGCCTCCGCGCGGCTCAGCCTTCAGGCGGCGGTGGCGGACGCCTATGCGCGGTTGCGCGGGCTGGACGCAGAGGCGGAATTGCTGCGCCAGACGGTGGAGGCATTCGGCAAGGCCTATCGACTGACGGCAACGCGGCATGATGGCGGCATCGCCTCCGGGATCGACGTCAACCGCGCCAAGACCGTGCTGGATAATGCGCGGGCGCAGATTTCCGCCGTCGCCAACGAGCGGGCGGCGACCGAGCATGAGATCGCTGCGCTGGTCGGGGCGGTGGCGTCCGACTTCTCCGTCCCGGTGCGGGTGCAGCCTCTCGGCGCGCCTCCATTGCCGGCGGGCGCGCCTTCGGAGCTGTTGCAGCGGCGGCCGGATATTGCGGCGGCGGAGCGGCGGATGTTTGCGGCCAATGCACGGATCGGCGTGGCGAGGGCGGCCTTTTTCCCGACGCTGACCCTGGGGCTGTCCGGCGGGTATCAAACGACGCATGGCGAGTTGTTCAGCAAGCCCAGCAGTTTCTGGGGGTTGGGACCGGCTTCGGCGGTGCTGGCGCTGTTCGACGGCGGTCGGCGGAGGGCCGGGGTGAAGATGTCCCGCGCGGAATATGAAGAGGTGAGCGCAGGCTATCGGGAGACGGTGCTGGGGGCGTTCCGGCAGGTAGAGGATGCGATCGCCGCGAACCGGCATCTGGCCGATCAGGCGGTGAACCAGCGCAGCGCGGCCGCGGCGGCAGGGCGGACGAGTGAGCTGGCGCTAACCCGCTATCGGGATGGGGCGTCGGACTATCTGGAGGTGGTGACGGCGCAGACGGACGCGCTGGAGGCGCAGCGCGCGCTGCTGTCGGTGGAGACGCAGCGGATGCGGGCGAGCGTTGCGTTGGTCAAGGCATTGGGCGGCGCGGTCTGAAATCCCGGAAACGCTGGATGCTCCCGCCTGCGCAGGAGCATGGTCCTTGTCAAATCCGGCGCAAATTCAATGCACCTCCGCCTTCATCCGCTCGACCAGCTTTTCGATCTCCCAGGGTTCCAGCACCCAGGTCCGCGTCTTGCGGCCTTCGCGATGGACGGGCTGGGTCAGCAGGATGCGCGCCTGTTCCTTCGCATGGGGTTTGAAGATCGCGAAATGCTGGGCGCAATCACGGATCGTGCCGATGATCGGCGCCTTGCCGTCCAGGTCGATCATGGTGGCGGGCTGGTCCCAGGGCATGTTGAGCATGACGTCTTTTCCGTTCTTGGATAATCAGGGCCGCGGCTCGCGGACGATGCAGCGAAAGCCGATATGGCTGGTGGAACTGTCCACCGCCTGAGGGTGTCGGGCGGCGGGGCGATAGCGCTGGCAATAGCTGGGCGCGCAGAGATGGGAACCGCCCTTCAGCACTTTTCGCGGGATCGGCACATGCGGATTGGCGGGGTCCAGGCTTTCCCGCTTCGTGCCGCCGCGCGGGTTCGCCGGAACGCAACAACTTCCCTTCGCCTTGCGCTCGACCCTGGGCGGGGCATACCAGTCGGCGGTCCATTCCCAGACATTGCCGATCATGTCGTAGAGCCCATAGCCATTGGGCGCATAGGTCCGGACCGGGGAGGTCCGTTCATAGCCGTCCTCCAGCAGATTGCTGTAGGGGAACATGCCTTGCCAGTAATTGGCCAGCATCGCTCCGCCCGGCGCAAGCTCGTCGCCCCAGCCATAGTCCGCGCCGTCCAGCCCGCCGCGCGCCGCGAATTCCCATTCCGCCTCGGTCGGCAGCGCCTTGCCTGCCCAGCGGGCATAGGCCTCCGCATCCTGGAAGACGATGTGGACGACCGGATGATCCCAAAGCTCGTCCAGATTGCTGTCAGGGCCATGGGGGTGACGCCAGTCGGTGCCGAAGCTGAACTGCCACCATTGGCTGAAGTCGCCCAGGTCCACCGGCGTCGCCGTGCGCTGGAACAGCAGCGATCCGGCACGCGCCATTTCAGGCGGCATGCCGGGATAATCCCTGGGGTCCGGCGCGGTCTCCGCGACGGTGCGATAGCCGG
Source organism: Sphingobium fuliginis (assembly GCF_015074805.1). Taxonomy (NCBI): domain Bacteria; kingdom Pseudomonadati; phylum Pseudomonadota; class Alphaproteobacteria; order Sphingomonadales; family Sphingobiaceae; genus Sphingobium; species Sphingobium fuliginis. Next base: position 459,408 of record NZ_CP060036.1, read on the forward strand.
TGGCTTCCACGAACTGCGCGAACTGCCGGTTGGTGACGGGCGTCTCGTCGATCCAGAAGCCGTCCACGCGGACCTGCCGGACCGGCGCTTCCTCCGGATAGAAACGGTCCGAGCCCATGGCGAAGGCGCCGCCCTCGATAAAGCGCATTCCCTGCGCAACGACAGTCCCGGTCTCGATCACCCGGCGACCATAGCGACGGATCGGTCGGCTGTATCGCCCAAAAAAGGACGCCGGAAGCGGCTTCGCTTCCGGCGTCCCGGGCGGAGGCGGTTCTAGAAGTCCTTGCGGACAGTCACGCCGATCTTGCGCGGCGTGCCGATATTATAGCCCAGCCGTCCCCGGCCGCCGCGTTCGCGGTCCAGCGAGTAAAGCGCATTCTCGTCGAACAGATTGTTGACGTAGAGCGTGACCGACAGGCCGCTATTCCAGCTAATGCCGGTCGACAGGTTGACCAGATTATAGGCGCCGAGCCTGTAGGAGCCGAAGTCGAAGGCGCCTGTGCCATAGGCGCCTGTGGCCGGATCATAATAGATGGAATTGGGGAAGCTGCCCGCGCCCGGTTCCTGATCGGCAAGCTGGGTATAGCGGTCGCCCACATGCTGGAAGCTGGCGGTGAAGGACCAGTCGGTTTCCGGCGCGACTTCCGCCGTATAGGTTGCCGCCGCCGCCATCTGGAACTTCGGCACGGTGGGCAGGCGGTTGCCCTTGCGGATGCCGGCGATGATCGCGCCGCCCGCGTCGGTGACGTTGCTGTCGATTTCCGAGTCGATGTAGCTGCCGCTCAGCGACAGGTCGAGATTGGGGGAGACGCGGGCGCTCAGTTCCGCTTCCAGGCCCGCCGTATGCGCCTTCGGCACGTTGAAGAGGATGCGCGAGGAGCAGCTTCCCGCATCCGCCGTGACCTGAAGATTCTTGATGTCGTTGTAGAACACCGCCGCGTTGAAGGTGACGCCGCCGCCCGACGCCTTCACCCCGGCTTCATAGTTCCACAGCGTTTCGTCGTCGAAGGTCGGCCGGTTGCCGTAGGTGGCCGCATCCGGCCCGGTCGCGCCGCCGCTGCAAAGTGGCAGGTTCAATGGGTCGTTGACGCCGCCCAGACGGAAGCCCTTCGACGCCTGGACGTTGAAGGTCAGGTCGCGATTGGCCTCATAGCTGGCGATGAAGCGCGGCGAGAAACCCGTCGATCCGGTCTTGTCGTCTATGCGGTTGTCGCCATTGGAGAACAGGCCGCCGGTCTTGAAGTCACGCGTTTCCTTGAAGTCGTAATAGCGGCCGCCTGCCGTCAGCTTGAACTGGCCGATCTTGTAGCTCGCCTCGCCAAAGGCGGCATATTGCTTGATGATGTATGGGATGTCGGCGTTATAGGGAGAATTGAGCGGGAAACCGTTCGCGGCTCCAGCCGAAGTTCCCGCGCCCAGAGTGGCATCGACGATGGCGTCATAGCCGGGCGTCGGCAGGCGTTGCTCATATGTCCGGTCCACATGGCTGTAGAAGCCGCCCAATACCCATTGGAACGGACTGTCGCCCGTTGAGGCAAGGCGCAGTTCCTGCGTCCATTGCTTGAGTTTGGTCGTGTCGCGCAGATTGGAGGGCAGATTGGCGAGAACAGGCGCGACTCCCAGCGACTGGACGAAGGGCGTGACGGACACCGATCCGGTCAGCGCCGACGCATCGCGGCTGACGAGGATGTCGCGATGGATATAGGTGGTGATCGAGGTCAGCGCGATGTCCGATCCCACATCGATGTTCGCCGTCAGGTCCGCCAGCGTGGTCTTGTCGCGGAACTCCTCGCGCAGCTTCAGATATTGGGTGCGCTCGGGCAGGATGTCGAGCGGACTGATCAGCTCGTTATAATAGAGATGATAGCTGTCCTCCCGGTTGAAGCCGTTGGTCTTGATGTCCTGATAGATGATGCGCGGCGTCAGCTTGATGCCCGGCGCGGGTTCCCAGAGCAGGCTGAGACGCCCGCCATAACGGCGCCCGTCATTGACGTTCTTGCCCGCGGCCGGGCCGATCGCGTCGATGAAGCCCGCATAATGTTCCGCATAGCCCACCGCGCGGATCGCCGCCGTCTCCCCCAGGGGCAGATTGATCGCGCCCTTGCCCGAATAGCCGACATCGCCGCCCTTCAGGACATTGACGCCGCCCTCCACCGTCCCTTCGGTCTGGCCGAGTTTCGGCTGCTTGGTGATGTAGCGGACGGTGCCGCCCTCCGAGCCCGATCCGAACAGCGTGCCCTGCGGTCCGCGCAGCGTTTCCACGCGATCAAGGTCGAACAGGTCGAAATCAGGCGTGAACAGCGACATGGAGATTACGGATTCGTCCAGATAGACGCCGACCTGTTCCTTGACGCCCGGCTGGTCGCGGACCACCTGGCCCGCCGATACGCCGCGCACCGACACCTGGCTCTGGCCGGGCCCGAGATTCTGGACGGTCAGCCCCGCGACGCTCCGCGACACATCCTCGATCGAGGTGGCGCCCATGCGCTGCATGGCTTCGGCGGTCTGCGCGTTGATGGAAAAGGGAACATTCTGGATCGATTCATTGCGTTTGGTCGCAGTGACGATGATCTCATTGCCCGACCAGTCGGACGAACTGTCGGTCGCTTGCGCAAGCGCGGCAGTAAAAAGGCCTGACAGGGCCAGAACAAGGCATGATGCGGACAAACGCAATACGGATTCATGGCGGGGAAATCTTGTCATATCATCCTCCCTGTAGTGAACATGCAATTATGGTTATTGTGGACGCCGGCTGTTCAACTTCGATCATCCATGAATATTGGGTTGAGACAATCTAGATCAGGCCTTTCCCATGATGCAATGAAAATTGCGCTGGAAAGATTGATTCTTGCTCAACTGTCACATCCCTGCCTCACTCCTTGGAACGAGGCGGCGAACAGGGCCTTGCCCGGTGCCTTTCGCCTTGCGGCGCACCATCGGGCGGCGTTATGACGGCCCGATCATGCTAAGGGGGGCCTTGCACGGACATATCCGGCGGGGTTTGGGGGACAAGCCTTTGAGCGCTTTGGGGAAGTTGGTTCGCGGGCCTGCCATGTGGGCCGCCTTGAGTCTGTCTGTGGCGGCACATGCCCAGGCAGCGGGCGACCGTCCGCTGTTGAGGGACAGCTTCCGCATCGGCAGCGATGGCGGCGCGCTGTGCCAGGCGCAGAGCGCCACCGGCGATCCCGCGGCGCGAACCATGTTCGATCGCGCATGGACGCTGGTGTGCCGGGATGCTGCGCGCCCGGTGGGACAGATATATGCGCTGCGGCGGGGTGCGGGCGATGGGGACGCAAGCTTGCTGGACCGGCTGGCGTCGTCGCGCAAGATGGCGGTCGAGTGCAATGCGCCCGGCGGCGTCAGCCTGCCCGGCATGGGGGCGGCGCTCATGCGCAACTGCACGGGCGCGGTCGGCGCCTATCGCATATTGACTGTCGAGCGCGGCAAGACGGTCTATGTCGCCCAGGGCTATGCGGCCTATGCAAGCGCCCTGGACCTGGGGCTGCGCTCCGTCATGGCAGGGCGGATCGTGCCGGGCAAGGTCGACATTGCGACGGTGGGGACGAACGATGCGGGTTACGCCCGCCTGCAGGCCGCGACGCTGGACCCGCAGACCGTGCTGGCCGAGGGCTACCGGCGCAATGCCTCGGGCAATTATGCCGAAGCGGCGGAGTTTTTCGACAGCCTGACCGACCGGCTGGCGCGCGATCCCGATGCGGCGAAGCTGACGCCGGCGGAGCGGGCGAACCGGGCGCATGAATATCTGGTCAATCGCGGCCTGCAATTGTCCAATCTGGGGCTGTTCGATCAGGCCGACGCGGCCTTCGCGGAAGCCCGCGGGATCACGACCGCCGATGCGGTGCAAATCCGCCTGCGCCGCAATTTCGAGGCCATGCACCATATCAACCGGCAGGATACGGCCGGCGCGTTGGCGATACTGGACCGTCCCCTGGCTGGCAGCGTTGCGACCGTGGCGGCAGACGGAGACGGCGGGGTTTCCGTGCCGGCCGAGGTGGCCGCCGAAATGAGCAGCGGGGCGACGCAGGCCCGCGCGCTGGGCGTGCGGCAGGACAATATGCTGACCCCGGTCGAGCGGGCGGCGATCATCGACGCGCAGGCGCAGCAGTTGCGCGGCACGATCCTGCGCCTGTCGGGCCAGCCGGGACCGGCTCGGGACGTGCTGTCGAAGGCGATGGAGCGCGCGGTTGCGATCCGCGACGGGCGGGTCACGTCGATCACGCGCCTGCGCGCCCAGCTTCTGGGCGAGATCGCACTGACCTACGAAGCGCAGGGGGATTATGGGCAGGCTGAGCGTCAGCTGAATCAGGCGCTGACCCTGCTGGGCGCGCAATATCCCGAAACGGTGGCGCTGAACGGCGCAAGGGCGCGGCTGGGGGCGTTCCTCATCCGGCGTGGCCGCAATGAGGATGCGCTGACAATCTATCGCGGCATCGTCGCCTCCACCATGGAGAATCGCGCCACGCTGACCGGCATGGCGAACCAGCTCCAGCCTTATTTCAACCTGTTGACGCGGGAAATTCCCACGCGACCGGAACTGACCGCCGATCTGTTCGCGGCGTCGCAGATGCTGCTGCGGCCCGGCGCTGCCGATACGCTGGAGCAATTGAGCCGCGAACTGTCCGCCGGGGATGGAGAGGCGGCGCGGCTGTTCCGGCAGTCGGTCTCCCTCTCGCGCGACATAGAGCGCGGACGGATCGCGCTTGCGCAATTGCGGCAGGCGGCGGAGCGGCAGGAGGCGCTGCTGCCCGACATGGCGCGGGCGCAGGCCGACATCGACCAACTCGCGGCCGATCAGGCCAATACGCTGTCCGCGCTGGCGGCTTATCCCCAATATCGCGCCCTCAGCCCGCAGGGGCTGACGCTGGCCGAAATGCAGGCGACGCTGAAGCCTGGGGAGGGCTATTACAAGCTGGCGCAACTGGGCGACGCGCTCTACGCACTGTGGATCGACGGCGCGGGGGCAACCGGATACCGGCTGACGGCAAGCGCGACGGACGTGGCTCGCAAGGTGGCGGCGCTGCGCGAGACGATCTCCATCGACGTGAACGGCGCACAGACCACCTATGCGCTGGACCTGCCGGTGGCGCGCAGCCTCTATCTCGACCTGTTCGGGCCGGTGGAGCAGCGGCTGGCGGCGGCGCGGCACCTGATCTTCGAACCGGACGGAGCGATGCTGCAACTGCCGGTCAATCTGCTGGTCGCGGGACAGGCGGGGGTCGATGCCTATGAAGCGCGGGTGGCCCAGGGGGGCGACGAGTTCGACTTTCGCGGCGTCGACTGGCTGGGGCGCGACCATGCGGTGAGCACGGCCCTGTCGGCCCGCGCCTTTCGCGATGCGCGGGCGGCTGCGCCCTCCGGCGCGGCGCAGAACTATATCGGCTTTGGCGACAATGCGCCGCTGGCAGGGCCGGTGCTGGCCGCCTCCAGCCGCGGGAGCCTGTCCAACGGGACGGGGGACGATTGCGGTTGGTCGCCACAGCAGTGGAACCGGCCGATTCCGGCCACCGAGTTGCGGGAAGCGGCGCAGGCCATTGGCGGGCAGGGCAGCGAACTGATCACCGGCGCGGCCTTCACTGACGAAGCGGTGATGGCGCGCGGCGATCTCGACCGCTTTCGCATCCTGCACTTCGCGACCCATGGGCTGGTGACGCCGCCCCATCCGGGATGCCCGGCCCGGCCCGCCCTGCTCACCAGTTTCGCGCCGGACGGCAAATCGGACGGGCTGTTGCAGTTCAGCGAGATTTTCGACCTGCGGCTGAATGCCGATCTGGTCGTGCTGTCGGCTTGCGACACGGCAGGCGCGGCGGGGGTGGAAACGACGCGGGCGGCCGGGCTTTCCGGCGGCGGCGGGGCGCTGGACGGGCTGGTGCGCGCCTTCATCGGCGCGGGGAGCCGCGCCGTCATCGCCAGCCACTGGCCGGCGCCGGAGGATTATCGCGCGACCGAAAGGCTGATGGGCGGCCTGTTCGCGGCCGGGGCGGACCAGCCTGTGGCCGACGCGCTGCGGGCGGCGCAGATCAGGCTGATGGACGATCCGGAGACGTCGCATCCTTTCTACTGGTCCGGCTTTGCCATCATCGGTGACGGCGCGCGTCCGCTGATCGCGCGCCGCTGATCGCCATGCCGACGCGGGGCCTGCTGCGCCGCGGTGCGCGACTGGTGCGGGACACGGGCCGCTGGCGGCTGGTGGCGACCGGCGCGCTGCTGCTGCTGGCGCTGTTCCTGGCCGGTTGGGACTGGAACAGGCCGCTCGGCAGCGGCGCGGCGCGGGAAATACCGACCGCCGACGCGGAAAGGGGCCTTTACGACTGGCGAGCCGCCACCTTCGCACCGCGGGTCGCGCAGGACCAGCGCATCCTGATGGTGGTCTATGACGACCAGACGCTGATCGCCACGCGCAAGCGGTCGCCGCTGGACCGGGGTCTGCTGGCGCGGGCGCTCCGCAACATGGATGCCATGGGAGCGAAGTCGATCGGCATCGACATCCTGTTCGACCAGCCGCAGGACGAGGATGGCGAACTGCTTTCCGCCCTGCGGTCGATGCACACGCCTGTCTGGCTGGGCTACGCCAATCTGGGCGACAATCAGGAACAGATCATCTTCGAGCAACAGCAATTTCTGGATCGCTTCGTGCGGGCGGCGCGGACGGCGAAAGTCCGCCCGGCCAGCATCCGGCTGGAGACCGATGCCGACAATGTGGCGCGAAGCTGGCCCGTTCCCACGCCGGGCCAACCGCCCCTGCTGACGCTGGCGATGCAGCCCGCGCCATCCTTTCGCGACTATCGCGGCGCGATCCGATTCCGTTTGCCGGTCAGGCAGGCGGACGGATCGGAGCAGCCGGTGATCCCCAGCCTCCAGATCGACACCCTGGCCGATCCCGCCATGGCCCCGGCGCTCGCCGCCATGGTGCGCGGACGGCATGTGCTGATCGGCGGCGACATCGTCGACATCGACCAGTTCGAGACGCCATTGTCGGGGCGGCAAGCCCGGTCGACCATGATCGGGCTGGAAGTGCATGCGACGATGTTGGCGCAATTGCTGGATGGCGCGCGCTTGGTCGCGGTGCCGGAGGGGTGGCGCTGGCTGGCCGCGCTGCTGGTGATCTGTGCGGCGGGGCTCACCAGCCTGGCGGAATTGCGCTGGTTCGCGCTGGTTCCCGCGCTGGGGGTGCAGGCGGGAGCGATTGCGGGTGTGCCGCTCTGGTTGCAGGCGCGGGGATGGGACACCAAGGGACTGCCGGCCGTCGGCTGGGTGCTGGGATGGGTGCTGGCCTTCACCGCCATCGGGGTGGCGGCGCGGGCCGTGACCTCGCAACAGCGGCGCTTCGCCCAGGCTGCGCTCGGCAAATATCTGCCCCGCGACATCGCCGCGCAGATATTGGCGGAGCCGGAGAAGCTGGCGCTGCATGGTGAAAAGCGGCAGATTTTCACCCTGTTCACCGATCTGGAGGGCTTCACCAAGCTCAGCCACGCCATCGCGCCGGAAATGGTCGCCCAATTGCTGAACCGCTATCTCGACATGCTGAGCGACGTGGTGCTGGCCCATGGCGGGACCATCGACAAATTCGTCGGCGACGCGGTGGTGGCCTTTTGGGGCGCGCCCATCGCGCGGCCCGACGACGGGCGCAACGCCGCGCTCGCCGCCTATGCGATGTGGCAGGCGGGGGAGGCTTTTCGCCGCGACCTGCCACCGGGCGTGCCACCGATCGGGCGAACCCGCGTCGGGCTGCACCATGGCGAGGCGATCGTCGGCAATTTCGGGGGCGAGGGGCGCATCCAATATACTGCGCTGGGCGACAGCATGAACACGGCGTCCCGGCTGGAAGCGGCGAACAAGGCGCTGGAAACCAATGTGCTGGTAAGCCGGGACGCGATGCTGCTGTCGGGGCTGGACTGGTGGCGGCCGATGGGACGGGTGCGGCTGCGCGGACGCTCGACCCCCGTCGACCTGTTCGAGCCCGCGCCTGAATTTCCGGTGGAGGACCGGGCGGCGTTGGCCGAGATACTGGCGGCGTTCGACGGCGAGGATGCCGTAGCGCAAAGCGCCGCGCGAGAACGTCTCAAAGCGATGGTTAACCATCATCCCGATGATGCGGCCATCGCCAATCTGCTATATCGTTATGAATATGTCGGGGAAGGAGGAAGCTATGGTCTGGGGTAAGCTTGCCGCGCAATGCGCATTGGCCGGATGTGTCGCCGCCGGGCTGGGTGCGCAGGCCGCGGCGGAGACCATGGTAGTCCGCGCTACCGGTCCATCGGCCGCGACCTACAGGCCGGGAAGCAAGCTGGCCGATGGCGGGTCGCTGGTGCTGAAGGCGGGCGATGTGGTGACGCTGCTGGACGCAAGGGGCACGCGGACGCTGCGCGGGCCGGGAAACTTCCATGCGGCCGCCGCCGCCAGCGCAGCGCCGGCCAATGGCGTGATGCTCTCCGCCCTGCTGGATACGAAGCGGGTGCGGCGGGCGCGAACCGGGGCGGTGCGCGGCGGCCTCGGTGAAGCGCCGGCCACGCCGCCCCGTCGGCCCAATCTCTGGATGGTGGACATCGCGCAGTCCGGAACGCTCTGCATCGCCGATCCCGCCGCCGTGCGCCTGTGGCGCGTGGACGCGGCAAGGCCCGCGACCGTGCGCATCAGCGGCGAGGGCGTGCAGGCGACGGCGAGTTTCGGGGCGGGCGAATCGGTCGCCCCCTGGCCGGTCGCCGCGCCGGTGCGGGACGGCGCGGCCTATCGCCTGACCGACGGCTCCCGCGCCGCCGATGTCCGCTTCGCGCTGCTCGATCCTGCATCTTCGGGGCTGGACGGCATGGCATCGGGCCTGATCGCGCATCAATGCACGGCGCAGCTCGACCTGCTGGTGGAGACGGCGGCGCTGTCGGACGGCGCTGCGCGGAATTGATTGTCGCGGGGCGCGGCCGCTGTTAACCGGCGGCTGGAGCGCAGTCCGGTCCGGTGGCATCGGTTCGGCTGCTCCAGATTAGCTTCGCAGCGTTTTCCGGGTCAGCAGGTTTCGCCTGCCTGGGAAACGTTCTGGTCGCGGGAAAGGGGTGACGGGCAAAAAGCCTGCGCCTGAAGACAGGGGTGGGGCAGCCATGAGGGAAAGGGCTGCCTTTGACGCTTTGGGGACGTCTATGGGGAAGAAGGGGCACATGCGGGCTTCCGCTTTGGGAGGTTCGACGGCCATGGCGCTGGCGATGCTGCTGCCCGTGGCGGCGACGGCGCAGGTCGCGCCGCGCGCACCGACGCGCGAGGAATTGACGCGCGGGCAACTGACAGGGGAGGCGTCCGCGCAGGGCAGCCGCCTCACGGTCGTGGGCGGCGTCGAGCGCGCACCCTGTCCGCTGGCCGATCCGCGCTACGCCGGCGTGGCGGTCGATTTTGCCGATGTGCGGTTCGAAGGGCTGCGTGTCGTCGATCCGGCGGCGCTGGAGGATAGCTGGCGCGAATATGCGGGGCGCGAGGTGCCCATCGCCACCCTTTGCGAAGTGCGCGACCGGGCCGCGACCATGCTGCGGCAAATGGGCTATCTGGCGGCGGTGCAGGTTCCGCCCCAGCGTATCGAGAAGGGCGGCACGGTCCGCTTCGACATCTTCATGGCGCGGCTGGTGGCGATCGAGGTGCGGGGCGACGCCGGCAATGGCGAAAGGCTGATCGCCGCGCATATGGAGGCGCTGAAGGGCCAGCCGGTGTTCAACGTGCGCGATGCGGAACGGCATCTGCTGCTGGCGCGCGACCTGCCGGGCTATGACGTGCGGCTGGCGCTGCGCCCGGCGGGAACGGCGCCCGGCGAAGTGGTGGGCGAGGTGCAGGTGGTGCGCCAGCGCGTCGAACTGGACGTCAACATCCAGAATTACGGCAGCAACGCGGTCGGCCGCTTCGGCGGGCTGGCGCGCGTGCGGTTCAACGACATGACCGGCCTGGGCGACAGCACGCTGTTCAGCATCTTCAACACCGCCCAGCCGAGCGAGCAGACGGTGCTTCAGGTCGGCCACAGCATGGCGCTGGGCAACGACGGGCTGCGCCTGTCGGGCGACCTCACCTATGCCTGGAGCAAGCCGGGGATCGACGGCATACCGCTATCGTCCGAAACGATGATCGCGACGGCGGCGCTCGCCTATCCGCTGGCGCGGCGGCAGGTGCATACGCTGCTGGCGACGGGCGGGCTGGACATCGTCAACCAGGACCTGCGCTTCGGCACCGCCACGCCCAAGGTGCCGCTGTCGCGCGACCGGCTGCGCGTGCTGTTCCTGCGGCTGGAAGGCGAGCTGATCGATCCCGACAGCATCGTCAGCACCCTCGGCTATTCGGGAATAGAGCCGAAATGGCGGCTGGGCGGCATGATGGAGGCGCGCCAGGGCCTGAAAGGGCTGGGCGCGAGCGATGCGTGCGGCGCGGCTCTCGTCAACTGCGCTTTCCCAAGGACGCCGATCAGCCAGTTGGACGGCGATCCTTCCGCATTCGTGCTGCGGGCGAGTGTCCAGGCGGAATATCGGCCGACCCCGAAGCTGACCTTCACCCTGTCGCCAAGGGCGCAATATAGCCCGGACGTGCTCCTTTCCTACGAGCAGATGAGCGCGGGCAACTACACTGTCGGACGCGGCTACGATCCCGGCATCATCACCGGCGACAGCGGCGTCGGCATAGGGGCGGAGCTGCGTTACGGACGGATCACGCCGCGGGCGCCCGGCGCCATCGCATTCCAGCCCTTCATCTTCTTCGACGCGGCCTGGATGTGGCATCACAGCGCCAATTTCGCCGGGCTCGACCCGCAGAGGCTCTATTCGGCGGGCGGCGGCCTGCGCGCCACGTGGGACAATCATGCCCGGCTCGACCTGACACTGGCGACCCCGCTGCGCAAGGCCGGTTTCCAGACCGAAAGGGGCGACACGCGGCTGCTCCTTTCCCTGACCACGCAAATCTTGCCGTGGAGGCGTTGATGACCACGAAGCATGGCACATTCTCGCTCTGGACCCTGCTGGGCCGCACAAGCGCCGTGGCGCTGGCGGTCGGGCTCGGGGCCGGCGCCGCCATTGGCCAGAAGGCGTTCCAGGGCACGCCATCCATAGTTTCGGGCGACGCCTATATCCCGCCGAGCACGGACAGCGTCTCGCTGAACTCGACCCAGGCGGTGATCGACTGGACGCCCGACGATCGCGGACCGGCCAGTGCCGGCACGATCGACTTCCTGCCCCAGGGCAACACGGTCACGTTCAGCTCGTTCAGCGACTTCACGGTGCTGAATCGCATCCTTCCGCTGGACGGCAACGGACTGCCCGTATCGCGTGCGATCGCGTTCAACGGCACGGTGCAGAGCCAGGTCAGCGGCAGCCCGCCAAGCGCCGGCGGAGCGGTGTGGTTCTATTCGCCCGGCGGCATCATCGCGGGCGCGAACAGCGTCTTCAACGTCGGATCGCTGGTGCTGACCGCCAACGCCATCGACATCAGCAACGGCCTCGACAGGAACAATATCCGCTTCGCAGGCCCGGCGGGCAGTACATCGTCCGTCGAACTGCTTCCGGGCGCGCAGATCAACGCGCTTTCGGTGGGCAGCTATGTCGCCCTGGTCGCGCCGCGCGTGGTGCAGGGCGGCACGGTCACGGTCAACGGATCGACCGCCTATGTCGGGGCCGAAGCGGCCGACATCCGCATCAACAACGGCCTGTTCGACATCGCCATCACGGCCGGCACCACGGACGCCAGTGGCGTGGTGCACAGCGGCACGACGAACGGCCCTGAATCGGCGGGCAGCGCCGACCCGCAGCGCATCTTCATGGTCGCGGTGCCGAAGAACAACGCACTCACCATGCTGCTGTCGGGCAATGTCGGCTACACGCCAGCGACGGCGGTCACCCCGGACGGGAGCGCCCTTGTGCTCTCGGCGGGTTCCGACATCGCCCATGACGTCGACGGGAACCTCATCGCCACGCGCAACGCCACGGCGACGGTGGAGGCGGGTTTCAGCATCGGATCGGGCGACTGGTGGAACGACCTGACCGGCACGGCGACCGGCGACATCGTCATACGTCCCGCCGCGACAACGCATTTCCTGGGAAATGTCGCGCTGTCCGCCGAACGCGGCATCACCCTGCGGGCCGATCAGTCAGGCGTGATCGCCGTCGACAGGGACATGATCCTCACCGCCGGAAGCGGCGCCACGGGCGGCCGCATCGACCTGCTCGCCTTCGGCGGCAGCGGCGCGGCCCTGACCAGCGGACAGATCGACGTCACCGGCAGCCTGACGCTGAACGCCAGCGGCGATGGCGAGGCGGGCGTCAGCGCGCCGCCGCTGATCGGCGGGGACGCGATTGGCGGGACGATCAACCTGATCGCCACGGGCGGATCGATCGCGGCGGCCAGCCTGATCGCCAATGCCGTGGGCTATGCGGGCTATGGCAGCGACAGGTCCGGCAATGCCACGGGTGGGGCGATCACCCTCTCCGCGCTGACCGCCGCCGGTCCCTTCGGCACCGAGGGAGGGAGCCTGCGCTTCGGCAGCACGGCGCTTGACGCCTCTGCGGGCACGGCTTTCCAGGTTTCGGTGCCGCCGGTCGATGGCGGCAGCGCCATTGGCGGCAGCGTTGCGCTCAACGGCACGACCGGCAGCTTCATAACAGGCGGCCTCGATCTCGGGACCGTCAGCGCCAGGGCGCAGGCGACCGGCGGCATCGCCAGCACGGGCGCGGCGGGCAACGCGACCGGCGGCGACATCCGTGTCGCCATTTCCAGCGGCACGCATGAATGGACCAGCCTGAACGCCGACACCAGCACCGCGCCGGGCTATGCGACGGAGGGCGGCAGCTATGGCGCGGCCATCCCCGGCGCCACCGGGATCGACATCGACGTCGGCGGCACGGGCAACCTCAATATCCTGACATCCGTTTCGCTCTACGCGGATGCGCGGGCCTTTGGCGGGGGCGCGTCTGGCGGCGCGCTGCGGGCCGGGCGGATCAACATCTCCGCGCATGACGGGGGCAGCTTCGCGATTGCGGAGGATCTGTTCGCCACCGCCAATGCGTCCAGCTTCCCCGCTTTTCCGGGATCGACCTTCCTGACGCCCCGAACGGCCGACGCCTTTGGCGGGACCATCAGCATCGGCGCGGCGGGCGGCAGCTTCGGTGCGGCGGGGCTTTATGCCAGCGCCGGAGGCTTTGCAGGCGATGCGCCGGGCGTGGCGGGGAGCGGCACCGGCGGCGGCGTGACCCTGTTCGCCAGCGCTTCCGGCGGGCAGCGCGGCAGTTTTTCGCTCAGCGACTGCGCCAGCTATTTTTGCCGCGTCTCTGCCGATGGCTGGGGCGCGGCGGGCGCCGACGGATCGAACGGAATGGGCGGTTCCATCCTGCTCCATGCCAGCGATGCCGATTTCTCGGTCCCTGGCGAACTGACGCTGCAAACCCAAGGCGTGGGCGGCGGCGCGGCGTCCGACGGCGTTGCCGGTCGCGGGGGCGATGGGCTGGGCGGCAGCATCCTCGTGGAAAGCCGCCTCGGTCTTGCCGGTACCGGCGACCTCAGCTTCGGCAGTCTGTTCCTGTCGGCGGAGGGTGCCTCGGCGCCCTCCAGCGACGGCATGTCTTTCAATGGCGGCGATGCCGGCAACGGCACGGGCGGAACGGTCAATATCAACATATCGGGCGGCAGCCTGACCGCCGATCTCCTGGATGCGCAGGCGAGCGGCTTCGGCGGTGCGGCGGGCGAGAACTGCCTTAGCTGCGAAGGCGGGGGCACTACGGCGTTCCTTGCGGGCAGCGGGCAGGGCGGCTCGGCCGGCTTCCTGATCTCCGGCGGCGCGGCGGCCATCGGCACGCTGACGCTGGGCGCTCACGGCACCGGCGGCGAAGCGGACGGCGCGAACGGTCCGTCGTCGGCGGCAGCCATTGCCGGTGCCGGCCTGGGCGGCAATGCACTGCTCGAATCGCGGGGCGGCACGCTGGAACTGGCGACGCTCGGCATCGATGCCAGCGGCACGGGCGGTCTGGGCTATCCGGTCTTTCAGGCCGACGGCGCGGATGGCGGAACCGGCACGGGCGGTACTGCGGGTCTGCTGATGACCGCCGGGAGCGGCGGGCAGGTCACGATCAGCGGCGCGGCCGTCGTCCGCGCATCGGGTCAGGGCGGCGATGGAGCGGAGACGCGCTCCGACGGTCCCGGCAATTATGCCGCCGGTTCCGGCGGCAGTGGAACGGGCGGCGTCGCGGATGTCACGCTGGCAGGCGGCATGCTGACCGCGCCTTCGCTTCTGATCTCGGCGGAGGGCCTTGGCGGGGCGGGCGGCAATAACGGCAGCGACGGGCCGGGCGCGGCAGCGGGCGATGGCTTGGGCGGCACCGCGCGCTTCTCCTATCTGAACGAAGGCCATGCGATCGGCACGGTCACAGTGAAGGCCGACGGGCAGGGCGGCGGCGCCGGCAACAGCGGCTTCTTCAGTTTCGACAATAACGGCAATCCGACATTTTTCTATGGCGTCGCGGCGGGCGGAGCCGGCGGCCGGGGAACGGGCGGCATCGCCGCCATGCTGGTCGATGTCGATCCGCTTTTCGCCAGCCTGACCGTCAGCGCCGACGGCATCGGCAGCATGGGCGGCGGCGGGGGGACCGGCGGTGCCGGCGGTACGGGGACGGGCGGCGTTGCGACGCTCGATCTGGCGTTCGGCACGACGACGGTGAGCGGCGCGCTGCGCGTCACCGCCGCCGGCCTGGGCGGTGCTGGCGGCACGGGCCATGACGGCAGCGGCGGGCGCGGCGGCGATGCCTTTGGCGGTGGCGCGACGTTCGGCCTGACCGGATCGTCCACCCTGCTGGATGCTGGCGACATCGGCGTGCTGGCCGAGGCGCTAGGCGGGGCGGGCGGCCAGAGCGGCGTGCGCAGCGGCGCAGGCCTTGCCGGGGCGGATGGCGGCGACGCGACCGGCGGCACGGCGCTGCTCGATCTCAATGCTGGAGCGGCGGCGATAACGGGGCTTGCGCTGCGTATCAGCGGCAATGCCACGGGTGGCGATGGAGCCATCGGCACGGCCGGGCCGGTTGGCGGCAATGGCGGTGCGGGCGGCAATGGTTTCGCTGGCTCCGCCACCTTGCATATTGCGGATGCGCGCATGACGACTGGCAGCGCTTTGCCCCAGATGCCGGCCTACAGCATCACGGCGGTCGGCCTGGGTGGCAACGGAGCCGATGGCAGCGCGGGCAGCAATGCAGGCCTCACCGGCGGCCTGGGTGGTAGCGGCGGGAACGGCACCGGCGGCCTTGCGGCGTTCGACGCGGGTAATGGCGATTATGTGCTGGGCGGCCTCACCCTGCGCGCGGATGGATTGGGCGGGCCTGGCGGAATCGGCGGCACCGGGCCGGCGGGCGCGTCGGCCGGGGGCGCGGCGGGCCTGGGCAGCGGCGGCACCGCCAGTCTGGCCAATGGCGATGGCGGCCTGCTGTCACCGGGCGCGCAGCGGCTGATCGACGCATTGTTCATGAGCGCGAACGGCGACATGAGCGGGCTGGTCCGCTTCACCGACAGCAGCACAGCCGCCAATGGCGGGCTGCGCGTCAACGGATCGCTCGCGCTTTCCAGCCTCGGTGTTCCGGTCGCCGGATTTTCCGGGATCTCCTTTGCGGCGAGCAATGCCGTGCAGGTGGGTGGGAATGCCGGCTTCACGAGCGATGGACCGCTTTCCTTCGCCTTCACAGGGTCGGGGGGGCTGGCCGCGACCGGCGCCCTCACCGGAACTTCGGGCACGCGCATCGACCTGAGCCATGCCGCGCGGCCACTGGGCAGCGACAGCCTGTTTGCGAACAGCATCCTGTTCACGACTCCCGGCGATGTCACCCTGTTAACGGCGGGCAGCTTGCGCGCGGTGGCAGGTCTGACGATCCTCGCCACGGGGGGCAATATCGGCCTTGCCAGCGGCAGCGCCCTGACGGCGGGCGGCGACCTGCGGCTGTTCGCGCAGGGCAGCGTCAACGGCACGGGCGCTGCCGCCAGGGCGGGCGGCACGGCAGCCATCGGCCTGGGCGGGGCGGGCGACATAGTGCTGGGTGATCTGGCGTCAGGCACATTGCTCGATCAGGTCGATTCCGCCGGCAATCCGTTGGGGACGGGCGGCATTGCGATCGGGGGCGACTTCGCCGTCTCCGGCCGGCTGGACATTGGCGCGGGCAGCGGGATCCTGTCCGCCGCCAATATCGACATCGGGACGCTGTCCGCCGATACCCAGCGATTGGCGGCGTCCGGCGCTCCGGTCCACATCGGCAATGCGCTGATGAGCGGCGATCTGATCGTCAATTCCAGCCTGCTGCTGGCCAATGCCGATATTGCAGGACTCCTCCAGGTGCGCGCGCCGGGGCCGTTAGGCCTTGCGCAGCTTGGCGGCACAGTGGCGGCGGGCGCGATCGACATCGCCGCGGGCGCCATCGTCAGCAGCGGCCTGACGGCGCGCAATGGCGACCTGTTGCTGCAATCCTCAACCGACCTGAACGTAACGGATGCCCGTGCATCAGGCGCGATCGTCATGGCCGCCGCCAATCGCCTGACCATCGGCAACGCAGCAGCAGGCAGCAGTCTGGCCCTGTCCGGGCAGGGGATCGACGCCGCCAGCCTAAGCGCGGGCGGCCAGAGCCTGCTGAACGCGGGCGCCGGCAGCCTGATGGTGGGCGACATCGCATCGGCTGGAGCGATAACGGCCAGCGGAGGCGTGGTGAGTCTCGGCGCGACCGGCAACATGGCCGTAGCGCAGGCCACGGCATCGGCAGGCGCGTTGCTGTTGAACGCTGGCGGCGCTCTTTCCATTGTCGATGCGAGTGCGGGGGGCAATATGACGCTCACCGGCGGATCGATCGATGCAACCGCGCTTGACGCCGCGGGATCGCTGACGGCCACCGCCTCGGGCGTCGCGAGTTTCGGCAATGTGACGTCGCAAACGGGCGGCATCCTGTTGAATGCGGGAGGGTTGCTGAGCCTGACGGCTTCCGTCGGCGCAAGGACGATCACGATGGCGTCCGGCGACATCGTCCTTGGCGGGGCAGCGCGGATCGGCAGCCTGAGCGGAACGAGCCGCATCGTCTTCAACGCGGTGAACCTGCAACAGCCCGCTTATGTCGGCGGCAGCGATGTCGCCGGAACCTACAGCCTGTCGGCGGCGGAACTGGCGCGGGTAGCGGCGGCGGACATCGCCATCGGCGCGCCCGCGCGGGGCGTTGCGGGATCGCCCGACATCGTCGTGCGGGATCTGACCCTTGGCACCGCCAATCTGCCGGGTGGCGGCCTGCTGACGATCGGCGCCGGCGGGCATCTGCGCGTCGAGGGGGCGGTACGGCTGACCGGACGCTCGGGGCAGGGCGGGCTGATCCTGTCGGCGGGGCAGATGCTGGACATCGTCGCCGGTCCCGGCTCCATCGACATCAGCGACGGCAATGGCGGATTGGGCGGCGTTTTGACGCTGGACAGCCCGAACATCATCGCCGCGTCCCTGTCGGCCATGGCGGATGTCGCATCGACAGGCTCGCTCATCGCCAGGGAATTGCGGCTGGCGCAGAATGATGGGCTGGTGAACGATACGGGCATCCTGCGCGCAGGGACGATCCTGGCGAATGCGAGCCAGACCTTCTTCATCCAGAATAGCGGCCTCTCCAGCACGATCCCGGACCGGCGCGGCTTCACGGCCAATGCGCTGATGATCGGCTCGGGCGGCTCCGCGTTGCAGATCGCCATCAACGGGCGGCTTGCCCTGCCCATGGGCGGTTTCGCGCAGGGGCTGGAGACGGTTCCGCTGGTCGCCGTCAATGGTTCCTACGCCCTGGGTTCGAAGGTCAACGGCTGTCTCATCGGCAATCCCGCCGCCTGTACCGGCACCGGCTTCGACAGCCGGGATACATGGAACGGCGTGCTCGATCCTTCGGTGTCGGTCAGCCGCATCTTCACCCTCTCCCTCATCGAATTGCGAGACATCGTGGCGCAGGGCTATCCGCCGCTGATCGACGAGCCGGTGACGGGCGCTGGCAATGAGGATCTGTGGGAACGCTCCTGCGGCGGACCGGATGAACCGGACTGCGGGGAAGGCGGCGCGCGATGATCGGCGGACAAAGGTAAAACGGGATTGAAACAACGGGTTGAACCCGTAGAGAGAAATGCACGGCGGACGCAGGGGAAAGCGTCCGAATCAGCCGGCACGGGGGCGTGACGAATGGGGGGCGGTAAGCGCAGGGTGATAGGCAGGTCCTTGGGCGGCATGGCGTTGGGCGTCATGCTGCTGGGATGGCTGCTGCTGTCCGGCCTGCCCGGTGGCGAATGGGGCGTGGCGGATGCCGCGCCGGCGGCACGCGCCTACACTGGCGTAGCCTCCTGCGCGGGGTCCACCTGCCATGGCCGGATGGAGGGGGACGGCAAGGTCGTGCGTCAGGACGAACTGATGCGGTGGCAGGAGCCGTCGACGCCGGGCGGCGCCCATAGCCGCGCCCATGCCGTGCTGAACGGCACGCGCGGCCGGCAGATCGCGGCGACATTGGGGCTGGGCGACGCCGCCTCCGCGCCGGCCTGTCTTGGCTGCCATTCCACCCCCGCGGCGGCGCGCGGCGCGCGCTTCCTGACGCAGGATGGCGTCGGCTGCGAAGCCTGCCATGGCCCGGCGAGCGGCTGGATCGCCTCCCACTATGCCGTGGGCGCGAGCCATGCCGCCAATGTCGCGGCGGGCATGACGCCGCTGGACCGGCCGCAGGCACGGGCATCGGTCTGCCTCGATTGCCATTTCGGCAGCGCGCGGGACGGTCAGTTCGTCACGCACCGCATCATGGCGGCGGGTCATCCGCGCATATCCTTCGAACTCGACCTCTTCTCCTCCATGCAGGCGCATCATGACGAGGATGGCGACTATGCGCGGCGCAAGGGGCGGACAGACAGCCTGAAGCTCTGGGCCGTGGGGCAGGCGATGGCGGTGGAACGGGCGCTGACCCTCTATGCCGGGGCAAAGGGGACGGAGGGGGCCTTCCCCGAATTCTATTTCTTCGATTGCCAGAGCTGCCATCGCCGCATCTACGACCAGGCGGAGCGCAGCAAGACCTGGGAAGCCAATCCGGGCCGGCCCATTCCAGCGGGCATGCCGCCCTTCAATGACGAGAACATGATCCTGCTGTCCGCAGCGGCGCGTGTGGCCGCGCCGGGACTGGCCGGGCGCTTCGATGCGGACAGCCGCGCCTTCCATGCTGCGATTGCGCGGGATCGGGCCGGGGCGGTCGCGGCGGCGGGCAGGCTGGCGGGCAGCGCGCGAGCGCTGGCGGATGCCTTTGCGGCTGGCGGGATGCAGGGCGACATGGCCTTCGCCATCGTGCGCGAGATTGCGGGCAGCGCCATTTCGCCGCGCTTCACCGATTATGAAGGGTCGGTGCAGGCGGTGATGGCGGTCGACACGCTGCTCAACGGTCTGGTGAAATCCGGGCGCGTCACCATCGGCGCGGCGGCGGGCATCCGGGCGGACGTCAACCGCGCCTATGCAGCGGTCAGGGAGCCGAACGGCTATCGCCCCGGCGATTTCCGCGCCGCACTGGGCAGCGCGGCGCGCAGCATCGGGGCGCTGCAATGAGGGCGCAGCATCATCGCCTGAGCGCACTCGCCGCGAGCGCAGCGTTGATCCTCTCCTCCTGCGGCGGGGGAGGCGGCGACAGCAGCGGCACGCCGACGCCAGCGCCCACCCCGACGCCAACGCCGGCCAGCCTCTATGGGACGCCCGCGCAGGAATCGCTGACGGTCGCGGATGTCGAAACCGTGGTGGCGCATGCCGTGGCGGAGGCAAGGGCGCGCAACCTGCCCGCCGTGATCGCCGTGACCGACCGGGTGGGCAATGTGCTCGCGGTCTTCCGCATGACCGGCGCGCGGGCAGGCGCCACCACCAGCGCCGCACCCAATGGCGACAATATCGACGCGCAGAACCTGACCGTTCCCGCAGAGGCCGGCGCCATCGCCAAGGCGATCACCGGCGCCTATCTGTCGAGCGGCGGCAACGCCTTTTCGACCCGCACGGCGAGCATGATCGTGCAGCAGCATTTTCCGCCCGCGCCGACCACGGCCGGGCTGGAAAGCGGGCCGCTGTTCGGCGTGCAGTTCAGCCAATTGCCCTGTTCCGACCTTTCGGCGCGCTTCGTCTCCTCGGGCGCGCAGGCGATGATCGGGCCGAAGCGGTCGCCCTTGGGGCTGGCGGCCGATCCGGGGGGCTTCCCGCTTTACAAGAATGGCGTGGTGGTCGGCGGCATCGGCGTCATGGCGGACGGCGTTTATGGTTCCGACGGCAATGTGCTGGACGACGACAATGATCCGGAAGAATATATCGCGCTGGCGGGAACCCTGGGGTTCGAGGCGCCCGAGACTGTCCGCGCTGATCGCATCACGGTGGACGGCACCTCGCTGCGCTATTCCGATGCGGCCTATTCCGGGCTGATCGCGACGGGTGCGGTGAGCTTCGCCGCGATCAACGGAAGCGAAGGCGCGCTGGTCGCGGTGCGCGGCTATTATGGCGATCCCGCACCGATGATCCTGGCGGGTGTCGCTTATGGTACAGAGGCGTCGGGCGTCCGGCGGGCCCGGTCCGCCGAATTTCCCAAGACCGACGCCTTCGTCCTGACCGACGGGTCGGGCAATGACCGCTTCCCCATCCGCGCCGGAACCGACGCGGGCGATGTGGCGCAGCCGCTCACGACGGCGGAAGTGACCGCGATCCTCGAAGAAGCATTCACCGTCATGAGCCGGGCGCGGGCGCAGATCCGCCAGCCGCTGGACAGCCGGGCGCAGGTGACGATCAGCCTGGTCGATACGCGCGGGCAGGCGCTGGGCATCGTCCGGTCGCCCGACGCGCCGATATTCGGCACGGATGTGAGTTTGCAGAAGGCGCGGACGGCGGCCTTCTTCTCCAATTCCCATGCGGCGTCGGACCTGTTGGCCAGCAGCAGCGCCGATGTGGCGGCTTTCGTCGGAAAGGCGCGGACCTTCCTTAACGATCCGTCCGCGTTGACCGGGCGATATGCCTTCACCGATCGCGCCAATGGCAATCTTTCCCGTCCCTATTTTCCCGATGGCGAGGTTGGGCGGCCCAACGGGCCCTTTTCGCGTCCTATAGCGCAGTTCAACCCCTTCTCCACCGGCTTGCAATCGGCGCTGGTGGTGGGCGATCTCGCCGCCCATCTCGCCTTCGTGACGGGGGCCAGCGCGACGGACGCGCCGCAGCGCTGCTCGGCCGTGCCGACCGTCTCCGACCGGAACCGGGTGCAGAACGGCATCCAGATCTTTCCCGGTTCCGTGCCCATCTATCGCGGCAATGTGCTGGTGGGCGCCATCGGCGTGTCGGGCGACGGCATCGATCAGGATGACATGATCAGCTTCCTTGGCCTGCACAATGCCGGCCTGCGCATGGGCGGCGTCGGCAATGCGCCCGCCGCGATCCGCGCCGACCGGATCGTGGTGGACCTGGGCAATGCGACGGTGCGGCTGCGCTATGTGGGCTGTCCCTTCGCGCCGTTCCTGGACAGCGCATCGCAAAATGTCTGCACGGGGCTGTAGGGGATGGGCCTTGTCTCGCTCCTGCCCCTGTTCGCGCTGGCCCAGCCCGGCGAGCCTGTGCCGCCCCCTCCGCCGGAAAACTGGCAGGAGCTTTTGGATGCCGACCGTCAATCCATAGAGGGCCGCCGCCGCCCCGGCTATGAAGCGGCGCTGCCCCAAGCCGTGACGCAGGACAATAAGGGCGCGGTCCGAGCGCCGCCGCCGGAGGCCTTTCCGACCGATCAGGTGCCGATCCCGGATCGCTGGCGCCTGATCGAAAGCCTGGGGGTGGTGAAGGAACGCTGGTTCGATCCCTATAACCAGAATATGCTGAAGGGCGACCGGCCGATCGACCGGGAAAAGGCGAAGTGGCTGCCGATCAAGGGCGACGACTGGTTCTTCGTCGCCAATGCGGTGAGCGATACGGTGCTGGAGCCGCGCACCTTTCCGATCCCGGTCGGCGTGCAGACGACCGAGCGGCCGGGCAGTCTGGACGTGTTCGGCAAGGATGCGAGCGTCGTGTTCAGCCAGACCTTCATCGGCGGCGTGGCGCTCATCAAGGGCGCGACCGCCTTCAAGCCGCCGGAGATCGAATATCGCCTGACGCTGGCGTTCAACGTCAATCATGTGAACGTGCCCGAACGCCGCGTGCTGTTCGTGCAACCCTCCCGGCCGTCGCGCCGCACCGACCATTTTCTGGGCGTGCAGGAAGCCTTTGTCGACTATCACCTCGCCAACACGTCGGACCGCTATGACTTCCGCTCGCTGCGCGTCGGTATCCAGCCCTTCCAGTCGGATTTCCGCGGCTTTCTGTTCAATGATCAGCAATTGGGCATCCGGCTGTTCGGCAATCGCGACAATAACCGCTTCCAGTTCAATCTGGCGGCTTTCTGGCGGTTGGAAAAGGACACCAATAGCGGCCTCAATTCGGTCGTGCAGTCGCCGCGCAGGGACTGGATATTCCTTGCCAATCTCTACCGGCAGGATTTCCTGATCCCCGGCCTCACCAGCCAGATCACCGCCGTCTACAACATGAACCGCGAGAAGCGGGACATAGAGATCGACGACAACGGCTTTCCGGTGCGTCCGGCGCTGCTGGGCGACCTGCGCGGGCGGGAATATGATGTCGTCTATCTTGGCTATAATGCCGACGGGCGGATCGGCCGGCTGAATCTGACGGCGTCGCTTTACGGCGCGCTGGGGGAGGATCGGAACAGCATCTTCACTTCGCGGCCCGCGCAGATCAGGGCTTTTTTCGCCGCCGCCGAAGCGAGCGTCGACAAGGACTGGATGCGGTTCCGCATTTCCGGCCTCTATGCCAGCGGCGACGGCGATCCCCACGACAATCGCGAAAACGGGTTCGATGCGATTTTCGAGAATCCCGTCTTTGCCGGCGCGGACACCAGCTATTGGATCAGGCAGTCCATTCCTTTTGCCGGCGGTGGGCGCGTGATCGGGATCAACGGACGCAACGGCATATTGAACTCCCTGCGTTCCTCGAAGGAACAGGGGCAGTCGAACTTCAACAATCCCGGCACGATGCTGCTGGGCGCGGGGGCCGATTTCGACCTGATGCCGGAACTGCGGCTGTCGGCCAACGCCAATCACCTCTGGTTCCAGAACACGGCCACGCTTCAGGTGCTGCGCAATGAGGGCAGCATTCCCAAGGCCATCGGCTGGGATTTGTCGACGGCGGCGATCTGGCGGCCGCATGCGACGCAGAATATCGTCTTCCGGCTGTCGGGGGCGACTTTGCTGCCGGGGGCGGGATTTCGAGACCTCTTCACCAATAGCGAGCGCAACCGGAACTATTATTCGGTGCTTGCCAATTTGATCTTGAGTTACTGATGCGTTGGCCTTTTTCCCCTCTGTCATTCCCGCGAAGGCGGGAATCCATCTCCGGCGCTGCGTCCAGACGACGGGGTGGGAGATGGATTCCCGCCTTCGCGGGAATGACGGTGGTGGTGGTGCTTGCGGCGTTGCTCCTTCCCGTGGCTATCCTCTACGCTTCCGACGCCGAAAAGCCGGTCGAGCGCCACTATGCCCCCGCGCCGCCAGCGCCGATGAGCCAGACCGCCGAGCAGGTCGCGGCGAAATCGGACGGTTGCTATAGCTGCCACAGCAAGACCGACGAGCCGTCCATGCACGCGACCCCTGCGGTGATGCTGGGCTGCACCGACTGCCATGGGGGCAATGCGGCGGTGCGGGGCGATCCCGCATTGGGCTTCGAAGACCCCGCCTATGTCGCGGCGCGGGAGAGGGCGCATGTGCTGCCGCGCTATCCCAAGAGCTGGCACTATCCCTCCTCCGCCAATCCGCAGCGGACTTACACGCTGCTCAACCGGGAAGCGCCGGAGTTCGTCCGCTTCGTCAATCCCAGCGACTATCGGGTGGCGCGGGACGCCTGCGGGTCATGCCATATGCAGGTCATCGAGGCGGCGGAGCGTTCGCTGATGGCGTCGGGCGCGATGCTGTGGGGCGGGGCGGCCTATAATAATGGGATCGTGCCGTTCAAGAACTACATCTTCGGCGAGGCCTATACCAAGGATGGGAAACCCGCGAAGATCGTCTCGCCCGGCAGCCCGCCCGGCACGCTGACCGCCGAACAGAAGGCGCGCGGCGCGCTGGCGGAACTCTATCCGCTGCCGACATGGCAGGTGATCCCGCCTGGCGACGTCTTCCGCGTGTTCGAACGCGGCGGCCGCAATATCGGCACGCAATTTCCCGAAATCGGCCTGCCCAATCCCACCGGATCGATCCAGCGGCTGGAGGAGCCGGGGCGGCCCGACCTCAAGCAGTCCAATCGCGGCCCCGGAACGGGTTTGCGCGTGGCGATTCCGGCGCTCAACATCCACAAGACCCGCCTCAACGATCCCTATATGTGGTTCATGGGGACCAACGACCAGCCGGGCGATTATCGCCATTCGGGCTGTTCGGGGTGCCATGTCGTCTACGCCAACGACCGCGAGCCGCGCCACAGCCTGATCTACGCCCAATATGGCCGCGACGGGCAGACCGCCACGGTCGATCCCACCATCGCGGCCAAGACGAGCCATGGCGGGTTGAAAGGCCCGCATGGCGAGACCGTCAAGCCGGATCATCCTATCGGCGCCGTCAAGGAAAGCGGCCATCCGATCCGCCACGCCTTCACCCGCGCCATCCCCACTGCCCAGTGCATGAACTGCCACATGCACCAGCCCAATATCTTCCTGAACAGCTATCTGGGCTACACCATGTGGGACTATGAGTCCGACGCGCCGTTGATGTGGCCGGAAAAGCAGAAATATCCGACCGCCGCGCAAGTGCATGAGACGCTGGAGCGCAATCCGGAAGGGGCTTCCCCACGCGGCAAATGGGCGGACCTGGAATTTCTGCGCAACGTCTACGACCTGAACGACAAGGCGAAGGATACGCAGTTCGCGGACTATCACGGCCATGGCTGGAATTTCCGCGGCGTGTTCAAGCGCGACCGGGAGGGCAATCTGCTCGACGCGGACGGCAATATCGTGTCGCCCGACGATCCGGAAAAATGGCGCAGGAAGGGGGAGGACAAGTTCGTCCCCGTCGGCACCAATCCCGGCAAGTCCGTGCACCTGATGGACATTCATGCCGAAAAGGGCCTGCAATGCGCCGACTGCCATTTCGCGCAGGACAGCCACGGCAACGGCTTCATCTATGGCGAAGTGGCGAACGCCATCGAGATCGGGTGCAAGGACTGCCATGGCACGGCGGACGCCTATCCGACGTTGCTGACCTCCGGTCCGGCCGCGCCGCCCAAGGGCACCAATCTCGCCCTGCTGCGCAATCCGGACGGCAAGCGGCGCTTCGAATGGTATTATGACGCCAGCGGGCGGCAACGGCTGATCCAGCGGTCCATCGTCGATCCCAAGCTGGAATGGGAAGTGTCGCTGGTGAAGGATAGCGTCGATCCGACCAATCCGCATTTCAACGCCAAGGCGGCGCGGGCCAAGCTGATGAGCCGGTCGGGAGCGGAGGATGGCAGCTTCGCCTTCGGCCCCGGCGTGGCGAAGGCCGACCGGGCGCATGGCGACGACACTATGGCCTGCTTCACCTGCCATCTGAGTTGGACCACCAGTTGCGGCGGCTGTCACCTGCCCATCGAGGCGAACTGGAAGACGTCGCTCCACCATTATGACGGGGAGGAGACGCGCAACTTCGCCACCTACAATCCCCAGGTGGCGCGCGACGAGATGTTCCAGCTTGGCAAGCATATGACCACCAAGGGCAATGAAACCGCCCCGGTTCGCTCGACTTCCGCACTGGTCCTGTCGTCCACCAACATCAACCGTGAACGCATCTACATCCAGCAGCCGCCCATATCCGGCATCGGCTTCTCGTCGCAGGCCTTCGCACCCCATTTCCCGCATACGGTGCGCCGGACGGAGACGAAGACCTGCACTGACTGCCATTTGTCGGCCAAGGACGACAACAACGCCATCATGTCGCAATTGCTGCTGCTCGGCACCAATTTCGTGAACTTCGTGGGCCTCAATGCCTGGACCGGACTGGACGACGGGTTCGAGGCGATCCGCGTTACCGAATGGGATGAGCCGCAGGCGGTGATCGGCAGCTATCTCCAGAAATATGCCTATCCCGACTATTGGAAGCTGCATGTCGAGCAGAACAAGCGGGAACTCAAGGATTGGGTGCGCGGCAAATATTTCGACAAGAAGGCGTCGGGCGAGACCCGGGCCGTGGAGGAATTCCGCAATGTCGTGAAGGGCACGGCGGGGCGCGTCGGATGCCTGCAACTGCGCGGCGAATATATGTATGTGGCCGAAGGGAAGGGCGGTTTCCGCGTCTATGACGTGGCGTCCATCGCCAACAAGGGCTTTTCCGAGCCGATCCTGAGCGGGCCTTTCTCGAAGCTGGGTCACAATAGCGGGGTGCCGTCCAGGAACGCGACATGCATGGCGCTGGCCACCAACCAGCCGGTCAACCCGCTGCGCAACACGCCGGAACTGCGGCGGATCAACCAGGAACAGCCCTTCCTGCCGATCTACAGCTATGCGGCGGTGACGGACAGCGTCGAGGGGCTGATCATGGTCAATATCGAGACCATGGCCGATGGCGAGTTCCGCAACAATTTCCTGAAGCGGGCCGTGACCTGGAACCCCGATGGCGTGCTCAACGGCGCGCGGCATATCCAGTTGGCGGGGCAGATCGCCTATATCACGGCGGATGTCGGGCTGGTGGTGGTGGACCTCAGCGATCCGCTCCACCCCCGTCTCGCCGCCGTCCGCCCGATGAAGGACGCGCGGGCAAGCGCGATCCAGTTCCGCTATCTGTGGGTCACGGATGCGGAGGGCCTGAAGCTCTTCGACGTGACGAAGCTCACCGATCCGGTGGCGGTGCCATCCGCCACCGTGCCGCTGGCCGATGCGCGCCGCATCTATCTCGCCCGGACCTATGCCTATGTCGCGGCCAAGTCCGAAGGGCTGGCGATCGTCAACATCACCAACCCGCTGCGGCCGGTCGTCTATGCGAAGGAGACGTTCGGCGGGCAGATGACCGATGTGGAGGATGTGATCGTCGGTACCACCAATGCGTCGCTGTTCGCCTATGTCGCGGACGGCCGGAACGGGCTCAAGGTGATCCAGCTCACCAGTCCGGCCAGCCAGCCGAATTTCTATGGCTTTTCACCCGCGCCCAAGCCGGAACTGATTGCCTGGGCAAGGACGCCTTCGCCGGCTTTGGCGCTGTCCAAGGGGCTGGACCGCGACCGGGCGGTCGATGAAACGGGCGGGCAGATCGCAGTGTTCGGACGCCTTGGCTCGCGGCCCTTCACCCGCCCGGAAATGGAGCGACTGTTCCTGAACTCCAGGGGGATTCCCTATAAGGTCAGCGACGAGGTGGATATGAAGGGCTGGCGGCCGCCTCTGCTGCGCTGAGCCGGGTTTCAGACGCCCGGCACGCCCAATATCCGCGCCTCACCCCTGATCCGTCCCGCCTGCGCCGGATTGGCCGACCGCGCCTGCGCATAAGCTGCCGCCGCCTTGCCCGTCTCGCCCAGCGTCATGCGGCTGCGCATCAGCATGATCCAGCCGTCGACATTGCCCGGATTGGCCTTCAGCCTGGCCTCCAGGCTGGCCACCATCCCCTCGACCATCGCATCCTGCTGCCCCTTGGGAAGCTGCGCCGCGGCCTGCATCTGCTCGCGGCTTGGACCCGGTATCGCCGCTGCCGCCACGGACATGCCCGCGCCCATGGGAGGATGCGGCGCGGTCGGCTTCACCGCCGCCAGCCGCTCCGCGACATTGATGCCGTTGATCTTTCCCACCTGCTCTATCGTCCGGCGCAGATCGGCTTCCCATGGCGCGCCCGGCGGCGTGTCGCCCAGCAGGGCCAGCCAGTCGCGGATCGCGCCGTCATGATCCTTAGCCAGATCCTTGCGCACCGCCAGGAAATAACGTGCCCTGGGGTCCTTGGGGTCGAGCGAGATCGCCTTGTCGAATGCGTCGGCCGCCTCCTTCGGCATGGGATCGCGCTCGCTCGCCATCACTGCCGCTTCGCCGAGCGAGGACCAGAAGGTGGCGTTCCCCGGCGCCAGCTTCGTCGCATGGCGATAGGCGCGCACCGCATCGGCATGGCGGCCGCTCTCGAAATAGGCCCAGCCCAGCCTCTGCCAGCCCTCCGCATCGTTGGGATTGGCCCCCACCCGGTCCTGTAGCGCGCGGATCGCCGCTTCCGGGTCGCTCGGCCCTTCGTTCCTCAGCGGCGAGGGCAGGACGGGTGCTTTCGTCTCCTCCGGCGCGTGCGTCAGATTATAGCCGATCGATACGGCGGCGATGCCGACCGCGCCCATCAGGACCACGCGCCTCCAGTTCCAACCCATTATTCTTCCACTCCCCGGCTGTTCCCCGCGATCTTCTCTAGCGTGACGCTGCGGAAATGATAGAGTGCCGCCCGGGACAGGCATCCGGTAACAGCCGGAACGCAGGGGCATATTGGGGGATAATCATTGACTGACCGCGTGCGTATCGCGATCGTCGGATCGGGGCCGGCGGGGCTGAGTGCGGCCGCGCGCGCCGCTGCATTGGGGCTTTCGCACCTGCTGATCGAGAAGACGGACCATCTGTCCGACACCATCTTCAAATATCAGAAGGGCAAGCATGTGATGGCGACGCCCAGCCAGCTCGTGCTGCGGTCCGACTGCGATTTCGAGGCGGGCAAGCGCGAAGCGATTCTCGACCGCTGGAACGCGCAGGCGGCGGACCAAGGCGTCAATGTCGCCTATAATGCGGAGGTGAAGGCGATTGTCGGCATCGGCGATCCCATCCCCGGCAGCATCCAGAAGATCGTCGAGCGCAGGCGCGACGGCACGACCGAAACGAAGGAAATCCAGCGGCTCGCTCCGCCCTATCGACTGACCCTGAGCGACGGGCGGGATGTGATTGCCGATGCGGTCGTCATGGCCATCGGCACGCAGGGCAATCCCAATCTGATGCGTGTGCCCGGCGCCGACCTGCCCCATGTCCAATATCAGCTGGACGATCCGGGGGAATATAATGACGAGCATATCTTCGTCGTCGGCACGGGCGATGCGGGCATAGAAAACGCCCTGGGCCTCGCCGCCGACGTGGCGCAGGGCAATGCCGTCACCATCCTTAACCGCTCGACCGAGTTCGCCAGCGCCAAGGCCGCGAACGTCAAGGCGCTGATGGCCGCCGCCGAAGCGGGACGCCTTGCCATCATGACCGAAACCACCACGGCGAAGGTCGAACCCGGTTTCATCACGCTCGACAGCCGCGACGGCGAGGTGAAGCTGAAATGCGACCGCATCATCGCCCGCATGGGTTCCGCCCCGCCGCGCGCCTTTGTGGAGAGTTGCGGCATTGAGTTCACCAGCGGCGACCGCCTGGCCTTCCCGAAATTGTCGCCGGTATTCGAAAGCACCGCCCCCGGCATTTTCGTGATCGGCGCGCTGGCGGGTTATCCGCTGATCAAGCATTGCATGAACCAGGGTTATGACGTCGTCGAATATATCAACGGCAATCGCGACCTGAAGCCCGCCGACGAACCCATACTCGCCGCCAAATTCGCGGGTTTGCCGGAAAAGAAGAGCGTCGCGGACTGGCTGGAGCATCTGCGCGCCAACGTCGCCATCCTGGAGGGCCTTTCTCCGCTCCAGATGCGCGAATTCATGCTGGACAGCGAAGTGCGCGCCTATCGCAGGGACGATGTGATCTTCGAGAAGTTCGATCCCGGTTCCTCGCTCTTCGGCATCGCGCGGGGGCAGGCGCTGGTTGAGGTCGCGCCGGGCGTCGACATACCCATCGACCAGGGATCGATCTTCGGAGAAGTCGGCCTCATTTCCGGCCGCCGCCGCGGCGCGACCGTGCGGGCGGGCGCGGACTCGATCATGGTGGAGGTGTCGCGCACGGCGGCGCTCAAGCTCATGTCCTCCAACCCGCCGGCCAAGCGCGCCATCACCCGCATCTCGACCGAACGGCAACTGCTCCAGATGTTCGGCGCCGGCCTGACCCCGGCGGATCTTGCCGACATTCTCGACACGGCGGAAATCCGGACCGTGAAGGCGGGGGAAGCGATCCTCAGCGAAGGCGACCTTGGCAATGACATCTATGTGATCCGGGTCGGCTCCATGATCGTGGAGAAGAAGATCGGCGGGAAAAACGTCTTCCTCTCCTATCTTCCCGCCGGCAGCTATGTGGGCGAAATGGCGCTGATCGCGGGCGGGCCGCGCACGGCCACGGTCAAGGCGACGGTCAAGTCGGAGGTCATCAGGCTGAATGGCGACGCCTTCGCCCGGCTGATGGCCGCCAAGCCCGCCCTGCTGGAACGCGCCCGCCGCGACATGGCGGCGCGGCAGGACGTCAACGCCTTCATCGAAAGCCGCAAGGACAGCTTCTCCACCGTTGTCGACATGTATTCGGAAACGGCGAAGTTCCTGGTCGACAACGGCATCGGCGAAGCGACGGACGTGCTGCTGATCGACGAACATCTCTGCGTCGGCTGCGACAATTGCGAAAAGGCCTGCGCGGACAGTCACGATGGCCTCTCCCGCCTCGATCGGGAGGCGGGCCGGACCTATGCCCATCTGCATGTGCCGACGAGCTGCCGCCATTGCGAGCATCCGCACTGCATGGCCGACTGCCCGCCCAACGCCATCCATCGCGGCCCCGATGGAGAGGTCTTCATCGACGAGACCTGCATCGGCTGCGGCAATTGCCAGCGCAACTGCCCCTATGGCGTGATCCGCATGGACAGCGTGCCGCCCAGGAAGCCGGGCCTGCTGAACTGGATGTTCTTCGGCGCCGGCCCCGGCCCCGGCGAACCATCGAAGAAATGGCGCACCAAAAATGCGGAGCCCGGCGTCGAAAAGCCGAAGAAGGCCATCAAATGCGACATGTGCTCCGGCATTGAGGGCGGCCCGGCCTGCGTCCGCGCCTGCCCCACCGGCGCGGCCATCCGTGTCGCACCGGAGGATTTCCTGACGGTCGCCCGGCTGGGCGGGGAGGCGCGCTGATGGCTGCCGGAGCCGCCAGCCCCATTCGCCGCGCCAAGGGTGAAGTGCTGCATGACGGCTTTCTTCGTCACGCCGGTTTCCGCTGGCTGAAGATCGCGACGCTGATCTGCGTCCTGTCGATCGCCAGCTACATGCTGGTCGACGTCACGCCGCGTCATAATGGCGGGAGCTGGTACGGCTATGCCATGGGCACGATCGGCGTGCTGCTGATCCTTTGGCTGACCCTGCTCGGCCTGCGCAAGCGGGCGATGACGCGGGGACGCTGGTCGCTCAAGGCCTGGACCTCCGCCCATGTCTATCTCGGCCTCAGCCTGATCGTCATCGCCACGCTGCACACCGGCTTCCAGCTCGGATGGAATGTCCATACCCTCGCCTATGCGCTGATGATGCTGGTGATCCTGTCGGGTCTGTTCGGCATCGCCGTCTATGCGACGCTGCCCGCCGCGCTCAGCAACAACCGCGCCGAAATGACGCAGGTGCAGATGCTCGACGCGGTGCGCGCCATCGACCGGCAACTGCATGATGCCGCGCAGCCATTGACCCATGAACAGGCCGCGCTGGTGCGCCAGTCGCTGGAGGATGATCCCTTCGGCGGCGGCCTGATCGCCCGCCTGTCGGGCCGCTATCCCCGCTGCGCCACGGCGAGGGCGCAGGCTGCGCTGCGCCGCTGGACGGGCGAGACGCCCGATACCGGCAACGACCCGCTGGAGAGGATCGACGCCCTGCTGGAGCGCAAGCAGGCCATGCTGGCCCGTCTGCGCCGCCACCTGAAGCTGAAGGCGCTGCTGGAAATCTGGCTCTACGTCCATGTGCCCGCCACCTTCGCCCTGCTGGCCGCGCTGACCGCGCATGTCGTCAGCGTCTTCTTCTACTGGTGAGCCTGAGATGAGCTTTCTAGTCCGCCAGATCAGCCTCACCGCCGATGGCCGTGAGATCGTTCGCGCCGCCACCATCGCCCAGGCGCAACTCTCCCTCGGCCGCGCGGCTGAAAGCGACATCCACTTGCCCGACCTGGCGCTGGAGCCCGACCATGCCCGGATCGAGCAGGTCGACGAACGCACCATCCGCGTGCGCGCCACCGGCACCTTGGGCTTCGAGCTGGAGGGCCGCACGGTGCTGCGTGCCGAGATCGACCCAGCCAAGGGCGCGGAACTGCGCTTCGGCGGTCATCGCGTCACCCTGTCGCGGGGCGACGACGGCGCGACCATTCTCTCCATCCGCCGCGTCGACGCCGTGTCCGAAGCCTCGGAGGAAAAGGAGGAGACGAAGGTCTTCTCCCTGCGCGGCCTGCTGCCCGGCAAGCGGCTGACGGCCTGGGCGCTGGCGCTGGCGATCCTGATCGGCTTCCTCGCCATTCCGATCTGGAGCTATGCCGGTCGTCCCGCGGACGACACGCGCAACATCTACAAGATGGTAGGCGACAAGGCCTGGTCATCCGGTCCGCTCAGCCAGGCCCACCACGCCCTCGAAGGCCGCTGCGAAACCTGCCATCAAAAGGCGTTCGTCTCGGTCCGCGACAGCGCCTGCCAGACCTGCCACAGGGATGCGCACGACCATGCACCGGCCGCCCGCATCGCCATGGCACGGGCTGAAGGGGGACTGGGCGACAAGCTGCTGGCGGGAGTGGCCGCCGCATTCGGCAAGCCGCCTGAGGGTGCCTGCGTCGACTGCCACCGCGAACATGAGGGCGCAGGTCCGATGCAGCCGACGCCGCAGGCCTTCTGCACCGACTGCCACGGTACGCTGAAGGACCGGCTGAAGGACACGAAACTGGGCAATGCCGCCGATTTCGGCACCAGCCATCCGCAATTTTCCGCGCTGGTGCAGGCGCGGCCGGGCCAGCATCCCCGTTTCTCCCGCGCATCGCTCGACAGCAGGCCGATGGACGATAGCGGCCTCAAATTCCCGCACGACATCCACCTGTCCGCGAGCGGCGGCGTCGCGAAAATGGCGCGGACGATGAAGGCGCAATATGGCTTTGGCGACGCGCTTGCCTGCAAGGATTGCCACAAGCCGACCGCCGACGGCGTGCGCTTCCTGCCGGTGGACATGGAACGCGACTGCCAGATGTGCCACAGCCTCGCCTTCGAGACGATCGGCGGCACCGTCCGCACGCTGCGCCACGGCCAGCCGGATCAGGTGGTCGCGGACCTGCGGGCCTATTTCCGTTCGACCGGCCCGGCCCAGCCGGCGGCCTTGGGCGGAACGGCGCGGCGGCGGCCCGGCGATTATGCGCAGGGGCGGCTCTACCATGCCTATTTCGGGGCGGCGGCGGCACGTCCGTCCCGCGCGGACGATGCCGTCAAGGCGGTCTTCTCCAGGGGCGGCGCCTGCTACGACTGCCATATCGTCACGCCGCCGAACACGAACGGCAATGCGGGTTGGCGGGTGCTGCCGGTGCATCAGCCGATGCGCTATATGATGAACGGCTGGTTCGACCATGCCGCACACCGGACCGAGAAATGCGAAAGCTGCCATGCCGCGCCCAAATCGCACGATGCCAGGCAGCTGCTGCTGCCCGGCATCGACAGTTGCCGCACCTGTCATGGCGGGGAAAAGGCCAAGGCGGACGTGCCATCGGGTTGCGCCATGTGTCACAGCTATCATGCCGGCGATGACGCGCCATGGGTTCCCGCCAGCCGTTCGATCGGGAAAGATGCGGCCGACAGGCGGAAGGCGCTGACCACATCAGCCTATCCCGTGCTGCTGCGCGGGCGGGAGCCCGGTTGAAACGGCGGAACCGGCATAGCCTTTGCTGGAGCGGATGGCGCCGAAGAGTGGCCGAGGACACGAATAAGGGGAGCAAGGACCAATGCTGATCGCGCAGGTCACGGACATCCATCTGGGGTTCGATCCGGACAATCCCGCCGAGTTCAACCGCAAGCGGCTGGACCAGGTCCTGCGTGCCCTGAATGATGGTCCCAACCGGCCCGATCTGTTGCTGGCGACCGGCGACCTGACCGACCGGGGCGATGCGGACAGCTACCGCCGCCTCGCCAACGCCTTCAGCCAGTGCGATTTCCCGGTGTGGCCCTGCATGGGCAATCATGACGACCGGACGCATTTCGCCGCGCATTTCCCTCACATTCCCCAGGAGGATGGCTTCGTCCATTATGCGATCGCGCAGGATGGGCGGCGGATCATCATGCTCGACACGCTGGAGCCGGGGCGTCATGGCGGCGCCTTCTGCGAGCGGCGCGCGCAATGGCTCGCCGCGCGGCTGGACGAGGACAGCATCACTCCGACGCTGATCGTCATGCACCATCCCCCGGTGGAGGTCGGCATCGACTGGATGAACACCCATTCCGAAGAACCCTGGGTCCGGCGCTTCGCTGCGACGATCGCCGGTCGTCCCAATCTGCAAGCGATCCTCTGCGGTCATATTCACAGATCCGCAGTGGCGCCGTGGAAAGGCACGACCATTGCGATCTGCTCGTCGACCGCGCCGCAGCTTGCCCTCGACATGCGGCCGATGGACCCGGACGCTCCGGACAACCGCCCGATGATCGTTGCCGATCCGCCGGCCTATGCACTCCACCGATGGACCGAAGAGGGGCTGATCACCCATTTCGAAACCGCGGACGATCATGTGATGCTCGCGAAATTCGACGGCAGCATGCAGCTTCTGGTCCGGACGCTGATGAACGAGCGGCCCTGAGGCAAGGGTTGTGCATTGCCGGACCGGTTTGGCCCGTTCCGGGCTGCTGCCGGATGCCTCGGCATGCGTTATCCTTGTTCACAATTGGATATGGCTGGGGCAAAGTCGGCAAAAGGAAGGAGCCGATATGTCGCGCATTTTCATAACCGGCAGCACCGAAGGCCTGGGACGTGCCGCCGCCGAAGCGCTGATGGACGATGGGCATGAGGTGATCCTGCATGCGCGTTCGCCGGAGCGGGCCGCGGCACTGGACGGGCTGGGAAAGCGGTCCGGCGGGCTTGTTATGGGCGATCTCAGCAGCGCCGCCGAAACACGCGACGTGGCCGATCAGGTCAATGCCCTGGGCAGGATGGACGCCATCATCCACAATGCCGGGATCTACAGCACGGCGGACCGGGGACCGGCTGCAGAGGGACATGCGACGATCTTCGCCGTGAACAGCCTGGCGCCCTATATGCTCACCGCCCTCATCGATCGGCCGTCACGCCTCGTCTATCTCAGCAGCAGCCTGCATCGGGGCGGCGAGGGCTCCCTTGACGATCTCGACTGGGAAAAGCGCGAATGGGACGCGGGCAAGGCCTATGCGGAGACCAAGCTGCATGTCGCTGCCCTTGCCGCCGCATTGTCGCGCCGCTGGCCGGATGTCGTCTGCAGCGCCGTCGACCCCGGATGGGTGCGCACGCGCATGGGCGGGGCCAGCGCGCCCGTCGACATAGACACAGGCCGCAGGACTCAGGTTTGGCTTGCCGCCAGCAACGACCCGGCGGCGCTGGTCAGCGGTCGCTATTGGCACGATCTTCAGATGGAGGAGCCGGCCGGCGAAGTGACCGACACCGGCTTTCAGGACCGGCTGCTTCAGAGGCTGGAGGAGATAACGGGCATAGGCCTGCCCTGATTGCGGCAGCTTGCCGGACATGACCTGCCGCCGCGATCAGGCGGCGAGCGCACCCCGCGTCGAGGAGATCAGAAGGGCCTCAGCCAGCGCCAGACATTGTTCGAGCGACGGCCCGGCCAGATGCGTGTCGCTGCCGTCCCAATGCCGGATGCTCAATTCCCAGAGCGTTCCGCTGTCGATGCAGGCGGCGCGAGCGTCCTGACCGGCGAAATGCAGCACGTCGCCGAGCCGCTCGCGGTGCAGAAGATGACGCGCAACCGTTGTGTGGCTTTCAAGATGCGCGTTGAAGTGCAACTGGATATTTTCGCTGTTGGCTGCCAACCATGGAAGAATATTGCTGTCGATCATCGGGCCTGCTTTGCATGACGCGGCCGGTACACAGATCGCCGCTTCTGGCGTATACTCGCGGAACCTGCTTATGTTCCTCGACATTTCTCCTTATTCACTCAGGTTAATGAAATAGGGGGTGCTGGCGAACATTTCGGCTGCCAGCGGCTCGACCTCACCCTCCAACCGGCTGTCGCTCCACCATTGGGCCGGGGGCAGGGTGCCCTGTTCGCTCAAGATCCGTCCGCAGCGGATCATGACGGCGCAGCAAAGGCGCACGCCCGCATGACGGCGTTCGAACGCGAATATATGCTCCGCCCTGGGGCCAGCCGGGCAAAGCGGACGATAGCTGCCCAGCGCGAACAGGTCGGGATGATCCTTCCGGTAGCGGAGCAGGCGCTGGATGAGGACCATCTTCTCCCCCTCTGCCACGTCGCCGTCGTCCAACAGGCGGAGCCGGCGTGCATAGTCGACGGGCCGCCGGTTGTCGGGATCGACGAGGCTCAGGTCTTCCAGTTCGCTACCCCGATAGATGTCGGGCACGCCGGGCAGGGTGAATTTAAGGACGGTCTGGACCAGGCTGTCGGCGCGCGCCGCGGGGAGGAGCCGCGCCACGAAGGCCCCCATGTCCCGCGTGAATTCCGGTTTTGCCAGAAGGTGATGCAGCAGCTTACGGGCGTCCGCCTCATAGCCCGCTTCGGGTTGTTCCCAGCTCGATCGCAGCCGCGCTTCGCGGAGGGACTTTTCAAGCCAGCCGGAAACACGACCGGGAAAATCCTCCGGCAAAGCCTGATCGGCCGATGCCGGCCAGGCGCCGAAAAGCGTCTGAAAGAGCTGGTAACGATCAGCGGGATGAATGTCGGCGCCGCATTCGTCCGCCATGCGCGACCATCGGCCGACCGCCTCCTCCCACAGCCGCGGGACGGCGCTCAGCACCGCAAGCCGGGCACGAACATCCTCCCCGCGCTTATGGTCATGGGTCGCCGTCGCGAGCATGGCATGGGGAAAGACCTCTGCACGGGCCTGCACCCTTCGGTGAAATTCCTCCGGAGAAAGGGCGAACCGTTCCGGATCGGCGCCCACATCATTGGCGGATAGCAGCGGGGCGTAGCGGTAGAAGGCGGTGTCCTCCACGCCCTTGGCGGCGATGGGTGCGGAAAGCTGCTGGAAGCGCCGCACGGCCTCCGCAGCGCAATCGGCATCGCCCGGACCAGTGCCTCCCAACCAGTCAAGGATATGCCTTGCCACCTCTGCCTCGCCGGGGGGAAGGTGCGGCTGAACGGCGTTCCAGGCCCGTTCGCGGACCGTCGCGTCGCTCATCGGCGCAGCGCGGCCGTCGCCATAGGTGCGATAGACGGGAAAGACCCAGAGCAGCCGTTCGATCGCCCTGCGGATCATTGCGGAGGTGACGGCTTCCAGTGCGGCGTCGGCGGTCCGCGCCGAACCGGCAAGGGCAGCGAACGCAGCGACGCAGGCGGCAAGCTGGCCTTCGAACTGCCAGGACAGCATGTCGCGGCGCGCCTCCAGCACCACCCTGGCCGGATCGCCATGTTCGGGGTCGAGGTTCTGCCACAATGCCCGGAGCGGCGCTTCACCGGACGGATCGTGGAGAAGCGCCGTCATGTCGCTCATGAAATCATAGCCGCTGGTGCCGTCGACTCCCCAATCGGGCGAAAGCGGCTCGTCCGCGGCCAGGATCTTCTCCACCACGATATAGGCGCGATCCGGTCCGGAACGGATCGCATCGAATGCGGCGCGCAGGGACCGGCAATAGGCGGCGGGGTCGGACAGGCCATCGACATGGTCGACCCGCACGCCGTCGATCAGCCCCTCCCCGAACAGGTCGAAATATAGCCGGTGCGTGGCATGGAATATGGCGGCGTCCTCGATCCGCAGGCCCGCCAGATCGTTGATCGAGAAAAAGCGCCGCCAGTTCAGCAGGTCATTGGCGGCGCGCCAGTGGACCAGCCGGTAATGCTGCATGTCCAGCAGGCGGCGCAGCTCGTCAGGTTCCTGTTCCAGCGATCCGGGCTTTAGCGGCAGCCGTTGGTCGCCATAGAGCAGAAGGTGCGGATCGTTTCCGGCTGAAAGCCTGAGGTCGCCGTTCTCGATCGCTTGGGTCAGGGTCGCGCCCAGCAGTGGCAGCACCACCGGACTGCTCTGCCAGTCGATGTCGAACCAGCCGGCATAGGGGCTATCCGGTCCAAGGCGAAGAACGTCGTTCCAATAAGGGTTTTCGCCGCCCGCCACGCCCATGTGATTGGGCACGATGTCGATGACGATGCCCATGCCCTGCGCGCGAAGCGCGGCGACGAGGCTGCGGAAGCCGCTTTCGCCCCCCAGTTCGGGATTGATGCGGGTCGGATCGATCACGTCATAGCCATGGGTCGATCCGCTGCGCGCCATCGTGATCGGGGATGCATAGACATGGCTCACCCCCAGCGCCGCCAGATAGGGGACGATGTCCTCCGCCGCCGCGAAGGGGAAGTCGCGGGTCAGTTGCAGGCGGTAGGTGGCGCGCGGGATCATGCGCCCCGCTCCCGGTTCAACCGGTCGATGCGGCGGGACACATCCGGCCGGTCGAGCAGCTTTTCCATCCTGTCGGGCAGGCGCCGCCGCCAATTGGGATGCGTGTCGACGGTGCCCGGCAGATTGGGCTGTTCGATCATGCCGACCATATCCTCCATCGGGACAAGAAGCAGGGACGAAGGCGTCCCGGCCAGAAAGGCGAGCGCCCGGTCGATCACCATGTCCGGATCGTCCTTCGCGGGCATGGGCGTTGCTTCACCGATGGCGCGCCACAGCGCCTTGCGATGCTGGTCCCGTTCCGCCTCGCTTTCCCCGCCGCGATCCAGCAGGCGGCTCCACTCAAGATCGCGTCCGGTCCACCAGCCCGCCAGCGTCGGCGTGTCATGCGTCCCGCTCATCGCCACCGATCGCGCCGGATAGGCGGCGGCGGGCAGGAATTCGCCAGCCTCATCGCGCGAGAAGGGCAGCACCGCCATGCCATGGATGCCCGCCGCCTCCAGCGCGGCGCTGAAGCCCGCAGGCCGGGTGCCCAGATCTTCCGCGATCACGATGGCGCGGGCGCGCCACGCTTCCAGCTTCACCAGCCGCAGGAGATCGTCGAACGGATAGCGGAGATAGGCGCCTTCGCTCGCCGCCCGTCCCTCCGGCACGACCCAGAGCCGTTGCAGGCCAAAGCCGTGGTCGATGCGGATGCCGCCGCGCGCGGGCATATTGGCGCGCAACATGGCGATGAAGGGTTCGAAACCCCGTTCGGCCAGCGCCAGCGGGCTAAAGCCCGTCAGCCCCCAATCCTGCCCCCGGGGGCCGAGCGGGTCGGGCGGCGCGCCGATCCGCAATCCCTGAAGAAAGGCGGCGGGATCGGATCGGGCGTCGCTGCCGCCGGGATCGACGCCGACGGCAAGATCGGCGATGAGGCCGATGGCCATGCCCGCCTCCCGCGCCGCCTGCTGGACGGCATCCAATCCACGCCGGGCATGGGATTGCAACAAGCCGGCGTCGTCACCGCCGACAGTCCGGCGGAGCGCCGCCAATTTGGCCGGGCCGGCCTTGCTCCAGTCGATCAGGTCCGATCCATCCGCTGCGGCTATGGGCTCGGCTTCCCCAAAAAGGATGTTGAGGGCAAGGCGGCTGGAAGGGGAATAGGGCGCGAAGCGGGCAGGGTCGTCCAGCGCATGGACCGGGCTGATCGCCACGGCATCGGCGCCCTTCGCGCCCAGCAGCCGCACCGCCTCGCACAGCGTGCCGAAATCCCCGAAATCGCCAGAGCCGCGAAGGGACGGGATCTGGATGGCGACACCCCAGCAACGGCGGCCTATCGGCGGGCAGCGATCCGGCGCGATGGCGATGCGGATGCTGCCCTGTGCGGAGTCCAGGCGGTAATAGCCCGGTTCCGCCACGCCGGATCGACGCAGGCTGTCCATGCCGATGTCGACGGCATGGCCTGCTTCGTCCAGCAATTGCGCGTCGTGCAGCCGGTCGGGCAGGGGGATGGGCTTGTTCCGGTCCGCCGTGATCATGGCCGGCAGGCGATCCAGCCGGTGGCGGAGCGAGGCCCTGCTTCTGGCGATCTCCTCCGGCGTCCCGGCCGGCAGGTCCAGCGCCGTCAATATGGCGCGCAGACTGCCGTCGCTGACCTCCTGCCGCGCGCCATCGGCATCGGTCCAGCATCGCATCAGCCCGGCTTCGGCGGCAAGGCGGTGAAGGTCGCTCATGGCTCCTCGATCCAGGCGGCGAAGCTGGCAGGGGCGCCGGGAGAATTGGTGGCGAACAGGGGTGGATCGGCCAGGATCGGATCGACGGGTGCGTCGCCCAGATTGAGCAGAATGGAAAGATGGCGGCCTGTTCCCAGCCGCCACCGGGCGCTGACGCAGTTCGGGGACAGCGCCCGGGCGCCGATCGCGCGGCATCCTTCCAGACCGGGCACGACATAGGCATGACGCAGGGCAAGCAGATTGCGGTAGAGGGCGCGCCATTCCTCCGCATCCTCGCCCGTGGCGATGCGGGACTGCCCGAAAGTCTCAATGGCATTGGGGTCGGGAATGCGCGCGCGGGCTTCCGTACTGGAAAAGCCGGCAAAACCGGCGAATTCACGCCGCCGCCCCTCGCGCACGGCATCGGCCAGTTCGTCATGGAAATCGGTGAAGAAGAGGAACGGGCTGCGCGCGCCCACCTCCTCCCCCATGAACAGCAACGGGATTTGCGGCATCAGCAGCAGCAGCGCCGTCGCCGCCCTGAGCCGCGCCGGATCGGTCAGGTCGATGATCCGCTCGCCCATCGCCCGGTTGCCGACCTGATCGTGATTCTGGAGGAAGGCGATGAAGGCCGTCGGCGGCAGATGCCCGCTGGGTGCGCCCCGCGTCCTGCCCTGCTGGTGCGGCGAGGCTTCGCCCTGATAGATGAAGCCCTGTTCGAGGCAGCGGGCGAGCTTTTCCGCAGGCTGCCGGGCGAAGTCGGCATAATAGGCGTCCCGCTCGCCGGTCAGCAGCACATGCAGGACATTGTGGAAATCATCGTTCCATTGCGCGTCATAGCGGCTGGGCATGAGCCGGTCGGGATCGTTGCGTTCATTTTCCAGCATCAGGTGGACATGGCGCTGGGGCCCGATGCCGCCGCGGATTTCACCCGCCAGCCAGTCGAGGAACCGGTCGTCGCCTATGGCATGGACGGCATCGAAGCGCAGACCGTCGAAGCCATAGTCGTTGAGCCACATCAGCGCGTTTTCGCGGAAGAAGGCGGCGACCGGAGCACGGTCCACGGCGACCGCGCCACCCCAGGGCGTATGCCGCTCCGCATGGAAGAAGGGCGAGGCATAGGCGCCGAGATAATTTCCGTCCGGCCCGAAATGATTATAGACCACGTCCATGAAGATCATGAGGCCATGGCCATGGGCGGCATCGACCAGCGCGCGCAGGTCTTCCGGCGAGCCATAGGCTTCGGCCGGGGCGAAGGGCAGGACACCGTCATAACCCCAGTTCCGTGCCCCGCTGAAGGCATTGACCGGCATCAGTTCGATCGCCGTCACGCCCAGTTCAGCAAGTTCCGGCAACCGGGCCCGGACTCCAGCGAAGCCCCCTGCAAGACCGGCATGGATTTCATAGATGACCGTTTCGGTCCAGGGGCGGCCGCGCCAGTTTTCGGCCGGCAGGTCGAGCGCCGTGATGACGCTCCACCCATGGACGCCGCCGGATTGCCGTCGGGAGGCGGGGTCGGGCACCGCCCGTTCCGGATCGAGGCGGAAGCGGTAGCGCGTTCCGGGCCCGGCGGGCGCTTCGGCAAGGAACCATCCGTCCGCCTGCGCGGCCATGGCGATCGGCGCAGCGTTTTCGATCTCCAGCGTCACCGCATCCCGGTCCGGTGCCCAAAGGCGGAAGCGCCAGCGGCCTTCTTCCAGTTCGACAGGGCCCCAGAGCGTCATGCGTCCGGCTTCTCGCCCACCCAGCGCACCAGCACGGCCGAATGGGCCTGCACGCCATAATCGCCGGCGATCTCGAACGGTTCGCGCTCGGGCTGGGCGCTGTCGATCAGCACTTCATGCGAAGCGGAGGGCGCCGACAGGTGGAAGTCGATGGGCGCATCGCTGGCGTTCAACAGC
Organism: Sphingobium fuliginis; assembly: GCF_015074805.1. Lineage (NCBI taxonomy): Bacteria > Pseudomonadati > Pseudomonadota > Alphaproteobacteria > Sphingomonadales > Sphingobiaceae > Sphingobium > Sphingobium fuliginis. Next base: position 501,436 of record NZ_CP060036.1, read on the forward strand.
AACGAAAGGGCCTCTACCCGCCCGTCCTCCAATCGGTGCGCGCGGCGCATCGCCAGCGCGCGCCCCTCCGGATTGTTCCAGTCCTCCTCGCTCAGCGGGTTCCCGCGCTCGTCCCACCATTCGATGTCGCCGACACCTGAGCCCGGGCCGTCCTGGCCGTAGAGGAAGGTCGATGCGCGCAGCACGGGATGGCTCCTGCGCAGGGCGATCAGCCGGGCGGTGAAGTCGAACAAGGCCTGGCCGGCCTCACCCTCCATCATCGACCAGTCGAGCCAGCTTATCTCATTATCCTGGCAATAGGCATTGTTGTTGCCGCCCTGGGTCCGCCCGAACTCGTCCCCCGCCACCAGCATCGGCGTGCCGAGCGAGGCGAGCAGCGTCGTCAGCATGGCCCGCCGCACCCGGTTGCGCGTGTCGTTGATGGCGGGATCGTCGGTCGGTCCTTCCGCGCCCCAGTTGCGCGAGAGATTATTGTCATGCCCGTCGCGATTATCCTCTCCATTGGCCTCATTATGCCGCTCCTCGTAGGAAATGAGGTCGGCCAGCGTGTAGCCGTCATGGCTGGTGAGGAAATTGACGCTAGCCCAGGGCCGGCGGGCGCGGCGGTCGAACAGGTCGCCGGACCCGGAAAGCCGCGCGGCGAGATCGGCGCGCTGCCCCGGATCGCCGCGCCAGAAGCGGCGGGTGGTGTCGCGGAAGCGGTCGTTCCATTCGGCAAAGCCCGGCGGGAAATTGCCGAGCTGGTATCCGCCCATGCCGACGTCCCACGGTTCCGCGATCAGCTTCAGCCGGCCCAATATCGGGTCCTGCCGCAGCACGTCGAACAGCCCGGCATTGGGATCGAACCCATGGTCGGTGCGCCCCAGCGTCAGCCCCAGGTCGAAGCGGAAACCGTCGACGCCGAAGCTGGTCGCCCAGTAACGCAGCGAATCCGCCACCATCTGGATCACGCGGGCATGGGTCAGCTTGAAGGTGTTGCCGGTGCCGGTGTCGTTCAGGCAATAGCGCGGCTCGCCCGGCACCAGCCTGTAATAGGTCGCATTGTCGATACCGCGCCAGGACAGGGTCGGCCCCAGTTCGCTCCCTTCGCAGCTATGATTATAGACGACGTCGAGAATGACCTCGATCCCCGCGGCATGCAGCCGGCGCACGGCGACGCGCAGTTCATCATGCGTATCCCCGGCGAAATAGCTGGGCTCCGGCGCGAAGAAGCTGAGCGTGTTATAGCCCCAATAGTTGCGCAGCCCCTTTTCCTGAAGGAAGCGGTCCTGCACGAAGGCGTGGATCGGCATCAGCTCCAGCGTCGTGATGCCCAGCCGCTTCATATGGTCGATGACCCTGGGGTGGGCGAGCGCGGCGAAGGTGCCCCGTTCCTGCGGCGGCGCGGCCTCCAGCAATTTGGTCAGTCCCTTCGCATGGGCTTCGTAGATGACGGTTTCCGACCAGGGCACGTTGGGCCGCACGTCGCGGGACCAGTCGAAACTGTCATGAGTCACCACCGCCTTGGGCATGGCCGCCGCGCTGTCCCGCCGGTCGAAGCCCAGATCGGCGCGCCGCCCCCGTACCGGATAGCCGTGCAGCACGTCGTTCCATCGCAGGCTGCCCGACAGGCGCCGGGCATAGGGGTCGAGCAGCAGCTTGTTCGGGTTGAACCGATGCCCCTGTTCCGGCGCATAGGGTCCATGCACGCGATAGCCATAGAGCAGGCCGGGCCGCGCATCGGGCAAATAGCCGTGCCAGACCTCATCCGTGCATTCCGGCAGGGTCAGGCGGGCGATTTCCTTGCGGCCTTTCGGATCGAACAGGCAAAGGTCGACCCGGTCTGCATTGGCGGAGAAAATGGCGAAATTGACGCCCAACCCGTCGAAGGTGGCGCCCAGGGGGTAGGGTGATCCGCCCTCAAGGCGGTCGGGATATTGGCTCAAGCGGGCTCCGGCTATGCTGGAATGGACGGATCAGGCCGATTTCGTTCGGGAAGCGGGCCTGGAGAGCAGCTCGGCGGCGGCACCGGTCGCCAGCGGATTGGGGAGGGTGCTGTCCTCCGGAAGTCCGCCGATCTCCGCCTCGGCCTGCCGCCAATGATCCTCGGCCAATCCTTCGGGGTGGCCCTGCGCCTCCCATATGGCATAGGCGCGCTCTCGAATCCTGTCTTCGGTATCGTCCGGCATGGAGCCTCCCTCGGCGGCCCTGATGGCTGCCTCGGTCAAATGCGCGGGATGCGAATAGGATGCGCGGTCTGATCTGGATCAGTAAAATTTCAGCCCGGACGTCAGCCCCGCCCAGCGCCAGTGCGCTTCATTCGGGCGCAAGTTCGGGATATTTCTCCATGATCGCGCTGGTCACGCCATTCGTCCAACCGAAGCCGTCCTGTGTCGGATATTCGCCGCCGCCGCCGGGCTTGCGTTCCTCCACATCATATTTTTCCAGCATCCGGCCGGTCTCGACATAGGCGGCCGTCACCGTGCCCAGCCAGCGCCTGGCGATTTCGCGCGCCAGCGCGGCTTCTCCCGACCGCTCAAGTCCCGCAATCGCGATCCATTGCAGCGGCGCCCAGCCATTGGGCGTATCCCATTGCTGGCCGGTGCGCAGCGTCGTTGTGCGCAGCCCGCCCACCGCCAGCAACCGGCTCCGCACGGTCGCGCCGACCGCTTTCGCCTGGGCGGGCGAAGCGGCGCCGGCGAACAGCGGGTAGAGCGTGGCGGCCGACAGAACCGGCGTCGGCTTGCGGGCGGTGCGGTCCCAATCGGCATAGCGGCCCTCGCGCGCTACCCAGAAATAGCGGTCCAGCGCTCCGCGCCTCTGCCTTGCCAGACGGGTGAAGCGATCGGCGCAGGCGCCGTCCCGCGCTTCGCCGCAGCGGCGGGCGATGGTCTCCTCCACGATCAGCATCAGGCTGTTGAGGTCGACGGGCACGATGTCGGCGGTGCGGATCGATGAAAGCCAGCGCGGGTCCGCCAGCCAGCGGCTGCTGAAGTCCCATCCGCTTTCCGCCCCGGCGCGCAGATGGCGGTAGAGCGCCTGGGCGGGGCGCGTCCGGTCCTCTGCCGCCGTCGCCACATCTTCGGCATAGGATTCGTCGCGGGGCTGCGGAACATCGTCCCAATAGCGGTTGAGCAGCGTGCCGTCCGGCATTTTGACGACCCGCGCGCATGCGCCGCCGGCGTCGACACAGCTGGCGCCCGTCATCCAATAATCATATTCGCGGCGCAACGCGGCAAGCCGTCGGGCGTCGACCGCATGATCGCCCTGTTTCGACAGGCCCAGCATCAGCGCGAAAAAGGGCGGCTGCGACCGGCCCAGATAATAGCTGCGCATTCCGTTGGGAATATGGCCATAGCGCTCGATGGCCGCCGTGAAATCCGTCAGCATGGATTCGATCAGCGGCTGCTGCCCGTCGACGGCCAGGCCGAGCATGGTGAAATAGCTGTCCCAATAATAGATTTCGCGGAAGCGGCCGCCCGGCACGACATAGGGCGCCTCCATCGCCAGGGCGGAACTGCCCGGCGCCACGGCTTCGGGCTGGCGCACCAGCGTGGGCCAGAGCGTCCGGATGTGCCGGCGCAGGGTGCCGGCGTTACGGTCATTGACGCCCGGCACGGCGAAATTGGCGAGGACGAAGCTGCGCAGCGCTTCCTTGTCCTGCGGCCTGCTGCTTCGGAAATCGGCCATGATCGCTTCCGGCGCGCGCCGGGGCACTGCGTCGACGAAGGTCTTGCCGTCGGGGAACAGCCGCTGCGTCTGCACGGCCCGGAACAGGTCGCCATAAATCTCCGCCGGGGAGGTTTGGGCCGAAATCGACGCCGGCAGCGTCAATATTGCAGCCAGCATGACGATACGCCGCCAGGGCGACGACTTCATGGCCGATCGGACGTGCATGGTTCCTCTCTCCTTGACCGAAGACTTTATTATGATGCGCCCCCGTGCCGCGCGGACCGGCTTATTCTCGCTCTCTTCACCGGAGGGATCAAAGGAAAACCTCTCTCCATTGAGACATTAATGCAACGATTGCGCGGAAAAAAGAAGAGCATAGCGGCTATGGATGCACTTTCCATTCCGTCATCGAAAACAGATGCAGTATGTCAGCGGCAGATCGGCGGGGCATCGATCGCGCCGACTTCGGATGAGGGAGGAAGTCATGCCGAAAAGCCTTCAACGCCGCCTGATGGCGGGTGTTACCGTCAGCGCCTTTTTCACCGCCTTTCCCGCCCTGGCCCAGGTTGCAGGCGGCAGCGCCGCTCCGCCGGAAGAAGCCAGCGACGTCGAGATCGTGGTCGTCGGCACCGCCGGCGCGGGCACGCGGCGGCAGGATGCGTCCTTCGCCGTCACCTCGCTCAATAGCGAAGCGATCACGCGGGCGGCGCCCAACAGCACCGCCGACCTGCTGCGCACCGTGCCGGGCGTCATGGCGGAAAGCTCCGGTGGCCAGAACGGCGCCAATATCTTCGTGCGCGGCTATCCGTCGGGTGGCGACGCGCAGTTCGTGACCTTCCAGCTTGCCGGCGTGCCGATCTTTCCGCCGCCGACATTGTCCTTCCTGGAAAACTCGCAACTCATCCGGCTGGACGAGACGGTGCAGCGCGTCGAAGCGGTGCGCGGCGGCACCGGCTCCCTCTTCTCCAGCGGCCAGCCGGGCCTGACCGTAAACGTCGTGCCGCGGATCGGCGGGGCGGATTTCAAGGGTTCCGCCAAGATTTCCTATACCGATTATGACGAGATTCGCGGCGACGCCTGGGTCTCCGGCCCGCTCGGCCACGACACGGGTTTCATGGTCGGCGGCTTCTACGCACAGGGCAACGGCATTCGCGATCCGCGCTATCGGGCGGAAAAGGGCGGCCAGATCACCGCGAACATCCATCATGACTTTGGCGACCGCGGTTCCGTGGAGGTATATGCCCGCTATCTCAACGATCACGGCCAGTGGCTGCTGCCGATCCCCGTCGTCTCGAACGGCGGCAAGATCAGCGCCTATCCCGGCTTCGATGCGGGGACGGACACGCTGAACGGTCCGGATACGCGCCGCGTCACCAATCTGGTCGGGCGCGCCGTCGATCTGGCCGACGGCCGCGGGGCCAAGGTGATCAACACCGGCATCACCTTCGATTACGAACTGGTCGACGGGCTGCGTTTCCGCGAGCGCATGAGCTTCCTGGGCGGACGCGCCGACACGGTCGGGCTGGTGCCGGTGGCGGCGCCGGTGGCCGCTTCCGCCATGGCGCAGACGCTGGGCGGAACGGGCGCGACGCTGGCCTCGCTCACCTATGCCAATGGCGGTGGCGTGGTTCCGACCGGAGCCAATACGCAAGTGCTGCGCGCCGGCATCTGGGAAGTGCGCAAGAAGATCTCCTCCTTCGTCGCGGACAGCGCGCTGGAATGGGCATCGGGCAACAACAAGCTGACCGGCGGCTATTATTTCGCGGACTACACCACCCGCGACCAATGGGTGCTGGGCAATCAGGTGCTGTTGCAGGCGGAACCCAATGCGCGGCGGCTCGACATGACGCTGACCAGTGGAGCCGGGGTGTTGCAGGCAGCGACGCTCAACGGTTTCTCCAGCGGGCCCGCCTTCCAGGTGCGCGGCAATTATGAGGGCAAGGACTATGCCTTCTACGCGGTGGATGAATTGCAGATCACGCCCGAACTGCGCGTGGATGGCGGCGTGCGGTGGCAGCGCCATGTGGTCGATGCGACGCTCAGCACATCGGCCGATGGCGGCTCGTTCGATCTGGACGGCAATCCCAACACATTGTACGACAATGCGATTACTCGGCTGGGGCCGCCACGCTCAATCCGTTACCGGGACTCGGCCTGGTCGTGGACCGTGGGCGCGAATTACGATTTCAGCCGGGAGATCGGTGTGTTCGCCCGGTACAGCCGGGGCAACAGCTTCCCGCAATTCGACAATCTTCGCGAGGCGTCCGCCACCAATATTGCGGACAAGACCGGCCTTGCCGCCGTTGCCGAGGTGGATACCTATGAGGCAGGCGTGAAAATATCGACTGCCTTCGCCAATCTCTATGCGACGGTGTTCCACAACAAGTTCGATGGTCTTGCCACCACGACGCTGATCAACAATGTGCCGATCAGTTCGAATGGCGGCGCGAAGGCGACGGGCGTGGAACTGGAAGGCGCGCTGCGGCCGTTCGAAGGGTTCAGCATTTCCGGCGCGCTGACCTGGCTGGACGCCACCTATCGCGGCTTTTTCAGCGGCGGCGGCACGATCGACAACACCGGCAACCGCGTGCAGCGGCAGCCCAAATGGGCCTGGCGCGTCACCCCTGCCTATGAAGTGACGGTGGGCAGCCTCAAACCCTCCGTCTTCGCGACGCTGCAATATACCGGGGACCGCTTCTCCGATCCGGAGAACAACCAGTTGCTGCCGAATTTCTACCAGCTTGACGCGGGCGTGGCCGTCACCGTCAACGACCGCATCCGCCTGGCCGTCACGGGCAACAACCTGACCGACGAGATCGGATTGACGGAGGGCAATCCGCGCATCATCGGTGGGCAAGGCTCCGGCCCGATCCTGGCGCGCCCGATCCTGGGCCGATCCTTCCGGTTCAGCGCCGCGGTCAATTTCTGACCGCTGATGGACCGGCGCGACCTTCTGAAGGGAATGGCCGGGGCGGCGGCAGCGTCCGTCGCCCCGGCCGGCCTGTCCCAGACGCGGCGGGGCAGGGCGCGCAACGTGCTGCTGCTGATTTCCGACGATCAGGGCCTGGACCTCGGCTGCTATGGCGTGCCGATCCGCACCCCGCGCATCGATCGGCTGGCGGGGGAGGGGACGCGCTTCACCCAGGGCTTTGCCGCCGTATCCTCCTGCAGTCCCAGCCGGGCGGTGATCAATAGCGGGCTCTACACGCACCAGAACGGCATGTACGGGCTCCAGCACGACATCCATCACCAGTCGTTGCTGCCGGGAATAGAAACGCTGCCCTCGCTCCTGCGGCGGGCGGGCCATGCGACGGCGCTTGTGGGCAAGAAGCATGTGGGGCCGGACTCGGCCTTTCCCTATGAGGCGGAACTTGTGCCCGAACGGTCCGGCATCCGCGATGTCCGCGAACTGGCGATTGCGGCCTCCAGCTTCATCCGCTCCACGGACGATCGGCCTTTCTTCGTCACCATCGCCTATAGCGATCCGCATCGCGCCGCCGTCGATTATGGCAATGACCGGCCGTGGCCGGGCGTGAAGCCGGCCCGCTACGATCCGCGCAAAGTGCCCGTTCCGTCCCATCTGCCCGATCTGCCGGCCGTCAGAGCCGACCTGGCGGAATATTATGAGTCCGTCAGCCGCCTGGACAGCGGGGTCGGCATGGTCCTGGACGATCTTGCCGCGACCGGCCGCGCCGACGATACGCTGGTGATCTTCCTCAGCGACAATGGGCGGCCCTTTCCCGGCGCGAAGACCAATCTCTACGACGCCGGACTGCACCTGCCGCTGATCATCCGCGCCCCGGGAAGCGCGACCGCGGTCAACGATGCGATGGTGAGCTGGGTCGACATCGCGCCGACCATATTGGAATGGACCGGCGTCGCCGCGCCGACCGCCTATGCGCTTTCCGGCCGTTCGCTGCTGCCGCTGCTGGGCCGTCGCGCCGATTCGCAACGCGACGCCGTGTTCGCCAGCCACGACTTTCATGAGATCAACCAATATTATCCCATGCGGGCCATCCGCACGCGGACGCACAGCTATATTCTCAACCTCGCTTCCCCGCTGGACTATCCCATCGCCGGAGACGTGGCGGGTTCTCCGGCGTGGAAGGCGATCAGCGCCGATCCCGCCATCCGCCTGGGGAAGAGGACGCAGGCAGCCTATCTCAAGCGGGACGCGGAGGAGCTTTACGACCTGACGCGCAATCCGGATGAACTGGGGAACGTCGCCGCCGATCCCGCCTATGCCGGGGTGAAGCGGACGCTGGCCGAACGTCTGCATGCCATGCGGGCGGCGACCAAAGACCCCTGGCTGGCCGGACAGACCGATCCCTATTCGCATATGGGACGGCCGTGATGGCGGACGAGCTGGACCGGCGCGGCCTGTTGCTGGCCGGCAGCGCGGGAGCATTCGGCCTTTACAGTTGGGCGGCGGCGGATGCCGCGGCCGTCCCGGCCAAAAAGAAGCGGTTGAAGCTGCGCCGCCGCGCAGGGACCAGGCCGAAGAATATCCTGGTCGTCCTCACCGACGATCATCGCTACGACGCGATCGGCTTCATGAAGGCGCAATCCTTCGGGGAGACGCCGACGCTGGACCGGCTGGCGCGGGAGGGGGTGCATTTCAGGAACGCCTTCGTCACCACCGCCCTGTGTTCGCCCAGTCGCGCCACGATCTTCACGGGGCTCTATGCGCATCAGCACAGGGTAGTGGACAATAATCATCCGATACCGGCCGGCCTCATCTACTATCCCGAATATCTCCAGCAGGCGGGCTATGAGACCGCCTTCATCGGCAAATGGCACATGGGGCAGGAAACGGACCAGCCCCAGCCCGGCTTCGACCATTGGGTCAGCTTCAAGGGGCAGGGCACCTATCTGCCGGGCGAGGATGGCCTGAACGTCAATGGCCGCAAGGTGCCGCAAAGGGGCTATATCACCGACGAACTGACCGACTATGCGATGGACTGGATCGGCAAGCGCGACGGCAAGCGCCCGTGGATGATGCATCTGGCGCACAAGGCCGTCCATTCGGAGTTCATTCCGGCCGAGCGGCATGCAGGGCGCTATTCCGGGGAGGCGTTCCGCTATCCGGACACGATGAAGCCAGATGTTCCGGGCCGGCCGATGTGGGTCGAAAACCAGCGCAACAGTTGGCACGGCGTCGACTATGCCTATCACGGCAAGCTCGACATCGCCGACTATTACAAGCGCTATATGGAAACATTGCTGGCCGTCGACGAAGGACTGGCGCGTATCATGGACCTGCTGGAACGAAGGGGCGATCTGGACGACACGCTGATCCTCTATATGGGCGACAACGGGTTCATGTTCGGGGAACATGGGCTGATCGACAAGCGCGCTGCCTATGAGGAATCGATGCGCGTGCCGATGCTGATGCGCTGCCCCTCCCTCTTCGGCCCGCGGACGGTGGAGGACATCGTCGCCAATCTCGACGTTGCGCCCACCATGCTCGCCGCCGCGGGGCTGGAGGCGCCGGATGGGCTTGCCGGCATGGACATGTTGCCGCTGGCGCAGGGACGGGCGGTCCCGTGGCGCAAGGATCTGGTTTATGAATATTATTGGGAACGCAACTTTCCGCAGACGCCGACCGTCCATGCCCTGCGCGAAGATCGGTATAAATATATCCACTTCCACGGCATCTGGGACGTGGACGAACTGTACGACCTGGCGGCCGATCCGCAGGAGAGCGCCAATCTGCTGGCCAGACCGGGGCATGAGCAACTGGCCGAACGGATGAGCGCGAAGCTGTTCCGGATGCTGGAGGAAACGGGCGGCATGCAGATTCCGCTCAGCCCGGATGCCGGGGAGCGGAACGAACTGCGCGATCCCAAAGGCTCGCCGGCCGCCCCTTTCCCGCCGCGCTTCTATCGGCCATCGGGAAGATAGCGACGCGAAGATAGGGCGGGGCGGGCAGAAGGGGACCGGAAGATGAAATTGGTCATCGAACCGTTGCCGACGCCTCCATCACCGCGCGCCCGAACTCGTTGCGCTCGACGACAGCTATGCACCTCTGCCGGCCGAGGAATCGCCGCCGGAAACGCCATTGTCCAGTCCCACCGTATCGGGCCGGAAACCGGCATGGCGCGGCAAGGCATCGGCCATTTCGAACCAGGGAATGCGGCTGGCATCCCAGATATGGAATTGAGGGGCAAGGGCGGAGGGATCGTCAAGCGTGGCAATCGTGAAGTCGATCGTGTCGGGCTGGTGATCGACCTGCATGGTGAGAGGCGTTCCGCACGCGGCGCAAAAGCCGCGCTCGCCAAAGTCGGAGGACCGGCGGACGGCGCGTTCGCCCGCGACGATGAGAAAGTCCCCGACCGGAACCGTGGCGAACGCCATGACCGGCGCGCCGCTCGTCAACTGGCATAGCCGGCAGTGGCAATAACCTGCATCGAAGGGCTGGGAATGAAGCGCATAACGCACCGCGCCGCAGGCGCAGCCGCCGGAAAGCATGGCAGAGGCGTTCATCATCCCTTCTCCCTGGCGCGCGGCGGCGGCGCATCCGCCAGTTCGATCCAGACCGGCGCATGATCGCTGGTCTTTTCCCAGCCGCGCACATCGCGATCCACTTCGGCGGCGACGAGCCGGTTCGAAAGGGCCGGGCTGAGCAGCAGGTGATCGATCCTGAGCCCCGCATTGCGCGCATGGGCGTTCCGGAAATAATCCCAGAAGGTGTAGATGGTTTCATCGGGATGAAGCGTGCGGAGGCTGTCCGTCCAGCCCTGGTCGAGCAGACGGAAATAGGCTGCCCTGACCTCCGGCGCGAACAGCGCGTCGTCGCGCCAGCGTTCCGGCTTATAGACGTCGAGGTCCGTGGGCATGACGTTGAAGTCGCCGGCGAGCACGACCGGCAGCCGCTGGTCGATTAACCCGGCGGCATGGTCGATCAGCCGGTCGAACCAGCGGAGCTTATAGTCGAACTTGGGGCCGGGGCGGGGATTGCCATTGGGAAGATAGAGGCCGCCTATGAGGATGCCGTTCACCGCCGCCTCGATATAGCGGCTGTGGCTGTCGTCGGGATCGCCGGGCAGGCCGCGGCGGGTTTCGTGGATTTCGCCGACGCGGCTGAGGATCGCCACGCCGTTCCAGCTTTTCTGGCCATGCCAGACCGCATCATATCCAAGGTCACGGATCGGCCCTTCCGGAAACTTCTCGTCGGGCGCCTTGAGTTCCTGAAGGCAGACGATGTCAGGCCGCGCCTCGGCCAGCCAGCGAAGCAGGACAGGGAGCCGGCCGTTGACCCCGTTCACATTGTAGGTCGCGACCTTCACGGCCCGGGCGACAGCCGGCGGGCGTCATGGGCCATGACCGCCGCATCTTGCGCCAAAATATCGTCGCCTGTCTTCATGGTGATTCAGGAGACGCCCGTCCGCGGGACTCGTTCCGCCCTCATGTCGCTTCTTCGGCCATTATCCATGCGGCGCGGCTTTCTTCGTCAGAATTGCCATAGCAGCCCCACCCGCGCGGCATGGTTCTGACTGGCCGGCGAGAGCGCGCCGCTGTAGCCGAGATTGATCCGCATGTTCGATCCCACCGCCGCTTCCAGCCCGATCTCGCTGACCAGCGTGTCGCGGGCGATCGGCAAGCCCGTCACATTGAAATGCTGGCCGCCCAGGGCGGCTCCCACCACCGGAAGCTGATCTCCGAAAGCATGCTGCCAACCGGCCGATGCGCGCAAGGTCAGCGATGAAGCGCCCCATTGCAGCCGGGTGTCGCCGCGCAGACCGGCGGTCGCGAAGCTGGTCCGCATCGAATCCCCGCCCAATGCCAGCGCCGCGCTGCCGCCGCTTTCCTGCCCTTTTCCGACGCGAAGCTGCACATGCGCCATGCTGATGAAGGGTTCCAGCGCTCCGGCGGACAGGGCGAAGCGATGGGCCGCCTCGGCAAAGGCCTGGGTCGTCGTGGCGCGGTACCGTGTGCTGAGGCTATCCGCGAACCCAGCGAAGGCGACCGAGCGTCGCGCGTCAATGTCCTGCCAACTGACGATAAGACCGCCGCGCAGCGTGACTGGCGCCAGCGCAGCGCCGCCATAGAAACCGGCATGGTAGCTGTCGATGTCGGCATAGCCCTGCGCCCTCATGGCGGCGCGATGATGGCCGCCGACGATACCCAGCCGCAGCGTCGTTTCCGGCACCTGCCATTCGGCCCCGAACAAGGCGCCCGACGAACCTTGCGCCACGACCGACGCATTGTCATGGCCCCGCCGGTTGCCCCATTCGTCAAGCGCCTTCCCCCAATAGGCAGGCCCCGGCCGGTCGTCGGCCGAACCGCGCAGCCGTTCCAGCGTGGCATCGCGCGAAAGGCCGCTGGCCTCCACCAGCGCCGTACGGATCGAGGCGTGGAACGCCCCGGAAAGCCGGTCGAAGGCATTGCGCGCCGTGTCCGCATCGCTCAGCAGCACGGCGTCATAGGCCGCATTGCCCGAACCCAGTGTCTGGAGCGCGGCTCCGGCGGCGCGCTGGTTGGACGTGGCGGCCACCTCATCGAACCGGACGTCGTTGCGCCTGAGCGTCAGGGTGACCGCATTGGCCGAATAGCCAAGGCTCGGCGTCAGGAAGGCGAAGGAGGAGGTGACCGTGTCGAACCGCCCCCGGATTCCAGCCTGGGCGGTGAGGATGGTATAGGTCGCGCTTGGCCGATATGCGCCGTTCGCGCCGATATGCGCCACCGTGCCGCCAAGCGTCGCCGTGCCCAGCACATCGATGCGGTCAGTGACCGTGCCCGATGGATCGACCTCGATCTCCGTACGGCTGCCCGGCGACAGTTCCAGATCGCCTTCCACCGTGAGCGTCGCGATGCCTGGCCCTGGCGCGATTATCCCTCCCGGTGCGATTCGCACCGAGCCCAGGCGGCCGCGTCCCGCCAGAAGGCTGCCGCCCTCCACCGCCAGCGCGCCGCCTAGCGCGCCGTCGACCGTCAAGCGACCGAACCGCACTTGCGTGGCGCCGGTAAAATCCCGCGATCCGCCGGTCAGCGTCAGATCGCCGGTTCCTGCCTTGATGAAGCGGCCGGCACCCGCCAGCGTGCCTGCATAGCGGCTGTCGCCCGGTTCCTCGAACAGCAGTTCGGCGCCCGGGTTCAGAACGGCGTCGCCGGTGAAGCGGCTGGCGGCGGTGGCCAGCCGCCCTTCTTCCAGCCGCCAGTCCAGCGTGCTTGCTCCCATGAGCGTCAGAACGCCGCTGCCGCGCTTCACCATCCGGCCCGCAATGCCGCCAAGCGGGCGGATGCCACTGGCAAAGCCTTCATTGGTTCGCTGGTCGAACACTATTGTCGCCGCGTTCGATATGTCGCCGCGGATCGACAGCGCATTGCCGACCAGCGTGCCCGCCGCAACCTCCGTATTGCCGGCATAGCCGTTCACGCCCGACAGGATCAGCGTGCCCGCGTCCTGCTTGACGAGCGTGGTGTTGCCCGACAGAGCCGCCGCGATTTCGGCGGTCATCGTTGTGCTCCAGACGCTTCCGTCACCGACCCGGATGACCGTGCGGTCGCCTCCCGTCAGCGTCAGCCCGCTTCCCGACAGTTGGTAGCCGGTCACGGCGAACTGCATGCCTGCGGTCGACAATGCCCCCGCGCTGCCGTCCAGGACCACCTGTCCGCCACGCCCGGCAAAGATGGCGAAGGCTGCGGGATCGGCTGTGCGGCTACTCGCGCCATCCTCCCCGGTCCAGTCCGGCGTCCCGGCGCGCCATGTGCCGGGCCCGCCATCCACCCTGCCATCGGAATGGCGCGTTGGATCGCCGCCATCCCAGAAAAGCAGCGGGCGTGCGGACGCGCCGGACAGCAGGTTCACCTGGCCCGCCGTCGCCGTCTGAACCGACAGCCTGCCTGGAACCTGTCCGGGCGGCGGGGCGCCGAGTTCCAGGCCATGATCGGTCAACTGCCCGCCATAGCTGAACAGCCGGTAGAGGCCGTCTTCCAGAGGATCGCTGCCGCCAAGGTCGAGGATGCCGTCGAGTGTCAGGTTCCCGGCTATATCGAACAATGCCGGATCGCCCGACCGGCGCAGGGCGGCCACGACGACCGATCCCGAACCCAGCTTCAGGCTGGCCATGTGGAGCGTGTCGCCACCCCTGCCCAGCAGGCGGCCGCCGCCTCCGACATCGACCGCGCCGACCCGGCCCGTGCCGCTCAGCACGCCGCCGTCGGAAAGGCGAAGCGTGCCGCCCAGCGCGCCATCGACCCGCAATGCGCTGCCTTCGACGCGGGTGGCGCCAGTGAAATCGCCCGATTGCCCGGTCATCAAGAGCGTTGCGGAGCCGGTCACGTCGAATCCCCCGCTGCCGGATAGCCGATAGGGATATACCGTTTCCGCGCCCGTTATGTTGCCGGAGGAGAAGGTCAGCGCACCTCCACCGCCGATTTCGGCATCGCCGCCAAATCCCTGGGCGCGGGCGATCAGGCGCCCCTCGTCCACCCGCCAGTTCAGTGCATTGCCGCCGCCCAGCGTGAGGGCGCCCGCGCCCTGCTTGATCATATATCCCCAGAAGCTGAACACCCCGCTGACATTCCCGGCGAAGGTCGCGTCCTCCTCCTGGCCGAAGATCACGGTGCCGCCATTTTCCAGATTGCCCCGGATCGAATGGACATTGCCGATGACGGTGCCGCCATCGACCCGCGTGTTGCCCAGATAGCTGTTCTTGCCGGTCAGCACGACCGTGCCCAGATCGTTGAAGAACACCCCGCCCGTGCCGGTCAGTTCCGCATCGATCCGGGTGGTGGCGCCCATTTCCGACCGGATCGAGGTATAGGCGCCGCCGTCCAGCTTCAACGACCCGCTGGTGAGGCGATAGCCGTCCGACCGGAACAGCATGCCGGTGACGGACGGCACGCCCTGGCTGTCGTCTATGGTGACCGTTCCCGGCCTTCCCTGGAATATCGCAAAGGCGGGCACCGGGCGCATCGGGCCGTTGATGACGCCGTTGCTGTCGGTCCAGCTCGGTTCCGTCATGCGCCAGAGGCCGGCCCCCCCGTCTATGGCGCCATTGGCGTGCAGTTCAGGATCGCTGCCATCCCAGAAGCGGAGCGCCGTCTGCGCCTCCGCTTCGGCGGGCGTCATCATCATGCCCCCCAGGAAAAGCGCTGCGGTCGTGTCCCGCGCGATCGATCCGGACTGCGCAAACCCTCCGCGTCGACCCCTACGTCGCATCGGCCTGTTCCCTTTTCACGCCAGCCCCCGAAGGGGATTGCGCCCGCTAAGCAGTTCATCGGCAACGCTTTTGCGCCGATCTGTGAGATTGGCGCGGGGAAGGGAGGCGCGCAACATTCCATCCGCCGATGGAGCGCGGGCATGCCGCAGACCGCTGGCGGCAAGCGACGGCGCGCTCCGGGATCAAACGGCGTTTCCATCGGTTCGAAGGCGATGGACATCGCGACCAATCCCGAATGGCAACGCCTTCTTCCCTATGCACTGGCAGGCGCCGTCTTCCTCATCCTGCTCTTCAACATTCCCTTCATCGGACGCGTCCTCCGCGCCCTCCTATCGGTGGCTCTGCTGGCGCTGTGCCTTCTGATCCTTGCGCAACAGGCCCCGTTCGACCCCAATCTGAGCCCGCTGATGAACCGATTGGGCCTTAGCAGCCAGCAGGTGACGGGGGATATGATCCGCATCCGCATGGCGGCGGATGGCCATTTCTGGGCACGGGCCGAACTCAATGGCGTGAAGCGCCGGATGCTGATCGACAGCGGCGCGACGGTGACGGCGCTCTCCCGGGAGACTGCGCGCCAGGCCGCGGTCAGCGTGGACGATGGTCTGGTGCCGGTCCTCATGCGGACGGCGAACGGAACCATCCGGGCCGACACCGGCACCGTCGCGCGTCTGAAGGTCGGCGGAATGGAAGCCCGCAACCTCAAGGTGATCATTTCCCCGGCGCTGGGAAATGTCGACATATTGGGCATGAACTTTCTGACGCAGCTCGCGTCCTGGCGGGTGGAAGGACGCGAGCTGATACTGGTGCCGGCCAAGGATCGGGACGGCTGAAGCAAAGGGAAGCCGCCTCCCGCATCGGCGGCCCGCTCAGGCGGTAAGAAGGGCGTCCCGATAACGGGGCGCGACATCGCTCTTGGACAGATTCGGTCCCATGGCGAGGCGCGCCTCCTGCAAGGTCAGCCATTGCTGTTCGTCGGACAGCGGCGGAATGGTGACGGTCTCGCCCCTGTCGAAGCCGAGCAGGGCGGCATCCACCATATCGCCCGCTTCCATCACGAAGCCTGCGGGAAAGGCATCGACATCCTTGCCCGACCGCGCCCAGATTTCGGTTCGCGTGGCGCCCGGCAGGACGGCCTGCACGCGGACGCCCTTGTCGCGCAATTGCGTGGCCATCGACTGGCTGAGGTTCAGGATGAAGGCCTTGGTTCCGCTATACACCCCATCGAACATCTCGGGCGCGAGGGCGAGCACGGAGGACAGGTTGACGATCGCGCCACGGCCCGCCGCGACGAAGGCCTTGCCCGCCGCGGAGGCGAGCCGGGTCGGCGCCGTCACGTTGAGGGCGATGATCCGCGACAATTGCGGCGTGTCATTGTCCAATATGCCGCCGTTCAGCGACATGCCCGCATTGTTGACGAGCATGGTGACGTCGCCTGCGGCCAGGCGCTCCTCAATCCGTTGCAGGTCGCCCTCGGCGGTCAGGTCCGCCGCGATGACCTCCACGTCCACGCCCGCTTCGCCGCGCAGCCTTTCGGCCAGCGCATCCAGGCGCGGCCGGTCCCGCGCGACGAGAATGAGGTCGAAGCCGCGTCTGGCCAGGCGGTCCGCATAGACCGCGCCGATACCGGTCGAAGCACCTGTGATAAGGGCAATGTTCTTTTCAGCCTGTGTCATGGCAATACTCCTGGGGATGGTCGGAAGAGCCGGTGAGGCCCGTCACATCAACGGCGGCATCGAAAAGGCGGCAGGCTCCAGCACGGGCTGGTGCCGGTGAATCCTAACATTATCTCGGGCTGCATCATCGCCCTTCCTGACACCGTTGCGAATATGACGAACATCATATATATGACGATTGTCATTTGTCCAGAGGGAAGGGGCATGGCAAAGACGCAGAAGAAGAGGAGGACGAGCGGTCATGGCTGACAAGAGCGCGCACAAGGCGAAGACGCGCGCGCGTATCCTGGGCGAGGCGGCCGGGGCCATGCGCATGGCGGGCGTGCAAGGGATCGGCGTCTCGGCGCTGATGCAGCGGGCGGGCCTCACCCATGGCGGCTTCTATGCTCATTTCGAGTCGCGGGACGATCTGGTGGCGCATGCCGTCGACCGCATGTTCGAGGAAAGCGCCACGATATTGGATCGCTTTCTGGGGGAAAGGCCGGACCTTGCCAGCCTGATCGACCATTATCTGTCGGAAAGCGCCTATCGAGCGGCGGACCGTGGTTGCCCCTTGCCCGGCCTTTCGGGGGAGGCCGCACGCATGCCACCCGACGCGCGCCTGCGGTTCGAAGCGGGGGTCAGGCGGTTTCGAGAAGGGATTGCGCGGGCGCTGGAGATTGCGGGCCGGTCCGATGGCGCGGCGCTCGCCCATTCGCTGCTTGCGGAGCTTGTCGGGGCCATGACGCTGGCGCGGGCGATGTCGGATGAAGGCGCGGCGCTGGATTTCCTCGCTTCGTCTCGCGACCGGCTTAAGGAACGTATCGGTCTGGCCTGACCGCGGCTTCCCTTCTGGGGGTGTTCATCGCCGGCCCCAGTTCATGCAGCAGGCAATCCACGACCTGCCGCACCTTTGGCAGCAGATGCCGCCGCTGGGGATAAACCGCCCATATGGGCTCATCGTCCGGCTGGACATCCTCCAGCAGCAGTTCGACCATGCCGTGCTTGAGATAGGGGAGGATGTAGAAATCCGGGAGCTGGCAGATGCCGAGCCCCGAAATGCACGCTTCCATGACGGCGTGTCCGCTATTGCACCTGAAGCGCCCCTTGGGCCGATGGATCATTTCCTGGCCATCGACCTTGAAATGCCATGTGCCTGCGGAGCCCGCGATGCATTCATGCCCCGCCAGCGCACCGACGCTGGCGGGGCGGCCCGCGGAAGCCAGATAGCTGGGGGCTGCGCAGGTGTAGAGCGTGCGCGATGCCACCCGCGTCGCGATCAGGCGAGGGTCGTTGACCGTCCCCGTCCGCACCGCGACGTCGAATCCCTCGCCGACCAGATCGATGACCCGGTTGGACAATTCGATCGACACGGCCAGCTTGGGATGCTGCATGGCGAAGCGGCGGATGATCGGCGCCACGAAGCGCTCCCCCATGGCCGTCGAGCAGGTGACGCGCAACTCTCCCTGCGGCTCGCTTCTCTCTCCGATCAGGGCGATGGCTTCGTCCCTGTCCTTGGCGATGCGCTCGCACCGTTCGAAGAACACCCGGCCGGTGTCGGTCAGCCGGACGGTCCGGGTGGTCCGGTGGAAAAGCTGCGCCTGCACGCGCTGCTCCAGCGCCATGATGGACCGGCTGACATGGGTGGTGGAGACACCCAGCGCCCTTGCCCCGCGCGTGAAGGAGCCTGCGGTGGCGACACTGATGAACTCGTCTATGCCATCCCAGTTGGACATTTGATTATACCAGCTCAGGAATAATGATTTTCCGAAACACTATATTATCACCATTGCGGAACAGCGCTAGGGAGGGCGGAAAGAGAGGGCGCGGCGGGAGCCATGGCCTCTCTTCTCGCAAATGATCATGACGAGGAATGAGAGATGAAGACCCGCGCCGCCGTCGCCTTCGAGGCGAAGAAGCCACTGGAGATCGTCGAAGTCGATCTGGAAGGCCCGAAGGCGGGCGAGGTTCTGGTGGAGATCATGGCGACGGGCATCTGCCACACCGACGCCTATACGCTGGACGGTTTCGACAGCGAGGGCATTTTCCCCTCGATCCTGGGCCATGAGGGCGCCGGCATCGTGCGGGAGGTCGGCGCGGGCGTCACTTCGGTGAAGCCCGGCGACCATGTGATCCCGCTCTACACGCCCGAATGCCGCCAGTGCAAAAGCTGCCTGTCGGGCAAGACGAACCTGTGCACCGCGATCCGCGCGACCCAGGGCAAGGGACTGATGCCGGACGGCACGACCCGTTTCAGCTACAAGGGCCAGCCGATCTTCCACTATATGGGCTGCTCCACCTTCTCCAACTTCACCGTCCTGCCGGAGATCGCTGTGGCGAAGATCCGCAACGATGCGCCCTTCCAGACGAGCTGCTATGTCGGCTGCGGCGTCACCACCGGCGTGGGCGCGGTCGTCAACACGGCCAAGGTGCAGGCGGGCGAGAATGTCGTGGTCTTCGGCCTGGGCGGCATCGGCCTCAATGTCATCCAGGGCGCGAAGATGGTCGGCGCGGACAAGATCATCGGCATCGACATCAACCCGGATCGGGAGGAATGGGGCCGCAAGTTCGGCATGACTCATTTCATCAACAGCAGGGGCCTGTCGCGCGAGGAGACCGTCGCCAGGATTCTGGAGGTGACGGACGGCGGCGCCGACTACAGCTTCGACGCGACCGGCAATACGGAGGTGATGCGCACCGCGCTCGAATGCTGTCATCGCGGCTGGGGGGAAAGCATCATCATCGGCGTCGCCGAAGCGGGGAAGGAGATCAGCACCCGCCCGTTCCAGCTCGTCACCGGCCGGGTCTGGAAGGGTACGGCCTTCGGCGGCGCGAAGGGCCGCACCGACGTTCCCAAGATCGTCGACTGGTACATGAACGGCAAGATCGAGATCGATCCCATGATCACCCACGTCCTGACGCTGGAGGAGATCAACAAGGGCTTCGACCTGATGCATGCGGGAGAGAGCATCCGCAGCGTCGTGCTGTTCTGATACGGCGAGGAGAAAATTTATGGCGGTGACTTCCGGTGCCGTTTCCACGCGATCGGATGGCAGGTGATCATGGAACAGGTGAGCGCCAACAAGGCCTTTGGCGGCGTGCAGGGCGTGTACCGGCACGCCTCCGCCTCGACGGGGACGGACATGACCTTCTCGGTCTATGTGCCGCCCCATGCGGAAGGGACGAAACTGCCGGTCGTCTGGTATCTGTCCGGACTGACCTGCACCCATGCCAATGTCACCGAAAAGGGCGAGTTCCGCGCCGCCTGCGCCGAACTGGGCCTGATCTTCGTCGCGCCGGACACCAGCCCGCGCGGCCCGGACCGCAACGGCGATGCCGTGGCGGACGATCCGGACGGGGCCTATGATTTCGGTCTGGGCGCCGGCTTCTATGTCGACGCGACGCAGGCCCCCTTCGCCGCCCATTATCGCATGTGGTCCTATGTGACCCAGGAACTGCCCGCGCTGGTCGCGGCCAATTTCCCCGCGGACATGGAACGCCAGTCGATCATGGGTCACAGCATGGGCGGCCATGGCGCGCTGACCATCGGCCTCACCCTTCCCGACCGGTACAAGGCGGTATCGGCCTTCGCGCCGATCGTCGCGCCGGGGCAGGTGCCCTGGGGACAGAAGGCGCTGGCCGGCTATCTGGGCGACGACCCGGCCGCCTGGCGCCGGCATGACGCGGTCGCGCTGATCGAGGACGGCGCCCGGGTTCCGGCGCTGCTGGTCGACCAGGGGACGGCCGACAATTTCCTGGAACAGGAATTGCGCCCGGAACTGCTGAAGGCGGCTTGCGAGACAGCGGGGATCGACCTGACGCTGAACCTGCGCGACGGCTATGACCACAGCTATTATTTCATTTCCACCTTCATGGCGGACCATCTGCGCTGGCATGCGGCCCGTCTTGGCAAGGATTGATCGATGGTGCAGATTTTCGTGACCGGCCGCGACGGCGCAGAACATGCTTGCCATGCCCATGTGGATGACGGACGCGCAGCCGGTCTGCCGCCGCTCGGCCCTGATGAGAACGACCTGCTCGACAGCAGCGATCATCGTATCGACCGGTCCCGCCTGTCCTGCCAGATTCCGCTGACGGTCGAACCGGACGGCCTTCGCGTCACCATCGCGCCGGAGGATTGAACGCCATGGCTGCGGACCTGCTCGGTCGCTATTATGCGGCCTTCAATCGCGGCGACAGCCCGGCGATGCTCGATCTGCTGGCGCAGGATGTCGTGCACGAACCCTCGCAGGGTTCAGCGCGGGAAGGGAAGGCGGCCTTTGCGCAATTCCTCGACCATATGAACCGCTGCTACAGGGAAAGGGTCATCGATCCCGTGTTCCTGGCCTCCGCCGATGGAAAACGGGCGGCCGCGGAATTCATGCTGGAGGGCGAATATATGGAAACGGACGGCGATCTGCCTCCTGCATCCGGCCAGCGCTATATTTTGCGCGTCGGCGCCTTCTTCGAACTGCGCGACGGCGTGATCGCGCGGGTCAGCAACCATTATAATCTGGCCGACTGGCTGGATCAGGTGAAGGCGGGATGAGGCAGGCCGGGGAGGGCGATCATCCGACGCGCTTCGGGCGGAAGCCGCTACGGGACTCCGAATGACCGACGTCCGCATTGCAGCCGCGCAATATCCGATCGAACTGTTGCCGAGCTACGGCGCCTGGGAAGCGAAGCTCAGCCGCTGGATGTCGGAGGCGGCGGCCAGGCGCGCGCAGCTCCTTGTCTTTCCGGAATATGCCGCCATGGAACTGGCCGGCACCGATCCGGCGGCGGCGGCCGATCTTCATGCTTCGCTCGACCATGTCGTGGCGCTGGGGGAACGGATCGACGAACTGCACCGGCAACTCGCCATCCATTATGGCGTGACGATCCTGGGCGGCAGCCGCCCGTGCCGCGACGCCCGGGGAGCGGTCGTCAACCGCGCCCGGCTCTTCTGCCCCGATGGCCGGACCGGTTATCAGGACAAGATCGTCATGACGCGGTTCGAACGGGAAATCTGGGGCATAACGGGCGGCGAGGCCGTTCATGTCCTGGATGCGCCCTTCGGCAGGGTAGGGATTTCCATCTGCTACGATGCCGAATTTCCGCTGATCGCGCGGGCACAGGCCGAGGCGGGCGCCAGGATCATCCTGGTGCCGTCTGCGACCGACAGCATGCAGGGCTATTGGCGCGTCCGCATCGGGGCGCAGGCCCGCGCGCTGGAAAACCAATGCTATGTCGTCCAGGCGCCCACGGTGGGGCAGGCGCCCTGGGTGCCCTCTCTGGATGACAATCACGGCGCGGCAGCCATTTACGGTCCGCCCGACGGCATCGCGCCGGATAATGGCGTATTCGCGGTCGGTGAAGTCAACCGGCCGCAATGGCTGTTCTCGGATGTCCGGCTGGATCAGGTTGATGTGTGGCGTGGCTCCGGTACGGTCCTGCCCTTCCTCCATTGGCCTGAGCAGCATGCGGCCATGCGACCGGATGATGCCCGCCGGGACGAGCCTGCGCCTCCCGCTCCAACCACGGCTCCGGACAGGTCTGAGGATCGTCCTGAACCGATCTTCGGAAGTCTTGAATGAGCAGCCATCGATTTTATCGAGCCTGACCGAAGCTGGCGCAGATGCCTCGCGCCATATCCTCTCATTTCCACGAAGCAGATACAGGATATTCCTGTCAGGTCGCCCAAAGTCGCCGGACCCTATTACCTAAGTTATCTGACATAGGTTAAACGCAGAACAATTTTCAGCCCAATGGCAGAAGCGTTAAATCAATCATAACCATTCGGGGCGCAGTCAAACGGCAAGACAAGGCTGGTCAGACGGGGGCTCTTACATCGTGCGGCATCTAGCCCCATTGACAGGTGCACTTCGCCGCCTGCCCGGCGCCATCCTGCCGCTCATCGCGTTGACGCTCGTGACCTTCATGACCTGCGGCATCCTCGTGACCGTGCTTGTTTCGAGGATGGACGATGCGGCGGCGCTGGAAAAGGCGCGCATGGTCAACGGCGCCATGAAGCGGGAGACCAACGCTCTTGCAGCCACGGCCCGGGATTATGCGCTCTGGGATGACGCCGTCGATCATCTATACGGCCGGATCGACCGTGAATGGGCCGCCTCGAACTTCGGCGGCGCCATGCCCCTATATATTCTCGACGAGCGCGGCAGGACCATTTTCGGCTGGCAGCCCCGATCGACCGTCAGAACCACGCTGATGAAGGATGCGCCGGAAGCGCTTCGGCATCTTGAACGCACGCTGCCCAAGCATGTCGATGATCGCCGCAATTTCCCCATCCGTCCCTTCATCCAGCTTTATCGGGGCCGTCCGGCCTTGTTCGCCGGCGCCCCGATCCTTCCTTTTTCCGCCAACCGGCCGCTCCCTTCCGGGCCGCTCCGCCATGTCGTCGTGGTTCGCCCGCTGGATGCCGAGCTGTTCGCCAGTTGGGAACAGGCCTATGCATTGGCGGACATCAGCTTCAACCCGCCGGAAGCGGATGCCGAGACATCGCCCGGTCATCCCTTGATCAGTCCTGACGGCGCCGATTTGGGCCATATCCACTGGTTGCCGGTGCGCCCGGGCATAGCGGCGCTCAAGAGCCTTTCATGGCTGCTGGCATCGGCCGCCGCGCTCTTCATCCTGTTTTTCCTCGCCGTCTCGCGCGCCATGTTGCGGACCCATGCGTCGTTGCTCGCCGGCCGGTTGCGGGCCGAACGCATCTCCAGGGATCGGGAGAATGCGACTCTGGCCGCGGAAGAGGCGCGCCAACAGGCGGAACAGGCGAGGGAGCAGATCGCCGCCATTGCAGAGCGGGAAGGGCGGGAACAGGCCGAACATCGCGAAGCGCTGCGAAACGCCGCGCATGAGGTCGCCAATCTTCTCTCCACCAGCGTGGGTGACCTGTCGGGATCCTTGCTGAGGCAGGCGGATCAGCTTGAAGCCAGCGCCCGCGACACGCTGGCCGCTCTCGCGGAACAGCTCACCGGGACGGCCCTGGTCCGCGACCGCAGCCGTGCGTCGGCGCAGGCCGTGCACGAGATCGAGGCGCATGTGCAGGAGTTGAGCGTCGCCATTGGCCAGATCCACACCCAATCGATCGCCACCCGTCAGAACATGGACAAGACGGAAGTCGAGGCTCGCGCGGTGATGGGCGCCAATGACCAGTTGCAAAGGGAGATAGAGGCGATCGACCTTGCCACCCGCACCATCCGGCAAATAGCGGGCCAGACGAACATGCTGGCCCTGAACGCCACGATAGAGGCTGCGCGGGGCGGCGAGGCGGGAGCCGGCTTTGCGGTCGTCGCCGGCGAGATAAAGACGCTGGCGAACAGGGCCGGCGACATGGCGGGCCAGATCGAGCGGCGGATCGAGGCGGTGAACGCATCCGCCTCCTCGATCGCGTCGCTGCTCAACCTGCTGAACACCGTCGTCCGCCAACTGGAGCGCAACGTGTCGGATGTGTCCCTGGCCGCCGATAAGCACCATCAGGGGGCCCGTACGATCCTGGCGAGCAGTCAGAGCGTCGGCGGCGACGCGCAAGCGGTGCACGACGCCATCAGCGTCATCGCCGCGGGCCTGGATGCGGTGAAGGCGAACGCCGAACATACGCTCAATGTAGGGGCCGCGGTCCGGTCCAGCGCCAGCGAGCTGACGCAGCGGTTCGATCTGGTCATTGCCCGCCTGCGCGCGGCGTGAAGGGGTAATCATGCATCTTCGTATCTTCCCGGCCCTGACGGCCTGTGCTGTCATGCTGCCGCATTCCGCCTCTGCCGAGGACCTGCCGAACCCCATATCGGCGGCGGAGATCACCGTCACGGCGCAGCGCCGGGAGGAAGCCATCCAGACCGTTCCCGTGGCGATCTCCGCCTTCGGCGAAGCCTTTCTCGACCGCACGCGGCTGGACGACGTCAAGGACATCGTCACCTTCACGCCCGGTTTTTCAGGCAATTCGGACGACAGCTATATCGACAGCATCGCCATCCGGGGCATCACCTCCAACGACTATGGCATTGGCGGCGATCCTTCGATCGGGATCTTCAAGGATGGGGTCTATCAGGGCAGGACAGGCGCTGCCGTGACCTCCCTGTTCGATGTCGCGCAGGCGGAAGCCTTGCGAGGGCCCCAGGGGTTCCTCTTCGGCCGCAATGCCATTTCCGGTGCGATCAGCATCATGACCAACAAGCCGGATCCGGGGCGTATTTCCGGGCATCTCTATGTCGGGGTCGCCAGCTTCGGCCGCAAGGATGCAGAAGGCGCCATCAACCTGCCGGTGGCGGAGGACTGGACGCTTCGCATTGCGGGCTATGCGACGGATTATGATGGCTGGATAGACAATGCCTTCACGGCCGGCCGCAATGATCGCCTGATGGGCGGCAACAAGCAGGCCGGCCGCGTCGCCCTGCGCTACAGGGCCGGCGATGCCGATGTCCTGCTGAGTGCCGAACATGAGCGTCGGCGGCTCGACGGCGCGCCTTATCGGGCGTCCAATGACGATCGTGAAGTTCTCGACTATCTCAGCGAAGTCTTGCAGCGGGATATTGTTATCCGGGGGTCTCGCCGCGACGTGGATACCGATCTCCTCAGACCGCGTGACGATGGCGACATCACCAGCCTGACCGCATCGATCGATCTCGATCTTGGATCGGCGCGCCTCAACAGCCTGACCGCCTTTCGCAAGTCCGATTTCCATTATCTGGAGGACTATGACGGAACGGCGCTGCAACTGGGCAATTACGACCAGCGCCAGCATGCCCGCTATGTCAGTCAGGACTTCCGGCTGATGTCCAGAGACGATCGGCGCCTGACCTGGTCGGCGGGGGTCTCGCTTTATTGGGAGGATGTCGCGGCGCGCTTCACCAACCAGGCTGCCGAGGATCTCGTCTGCACGGCGGGCTATGGCTATGCCGATTGCGGCGGGATGACCATGGACCTTTACGGCGCGCCCTACCGGCCGGCGCCGGGCGGCCTGCTGACCGACATCAACGACGTGCGGTCCCGCAACCGCGGATGGTCCGTTTTCCTGGATACCAACTTTCATTTCTCGAAAGCGCTGGA
The DNA here is from genome assembly GCF_015074805.1 of Sphingobium fuliginis. Classification (NCBI taxonomy): domain Bacteria; kingdom Pseudomonadati; phylum Pseudomonadota; class Alphaproteobacteria; order Sphingomonadales; family Sphingobiaceae; genus Sphingobium; species Sphingobium fuliginis. The sequence continues at coordinate 526,952 of NZ_CP060036.1, forward strand.
GGCTGGCATTGGCATTCGATATGCGCGAGACCGCAAGCATTTCAGCATCGATGTGCTGCCCAGCCAAAGCAGCCTCGGCAATGTCTGGACCTTCACCTATTTCACCGATGGTCCCGTTTCTTCCAGCAAGAGCTGGGGCGGACTGACGCCACGCGCCTATGTGCGATATGCGGTGGGGCCGGACATCAACCTCTACGCCAGCATCACCCGCGGCTACAAGGCGGGCGGATTCGGATCGTTCACGGTCGCCGCGCCTGTCCCGGTCGAGGCGTATCGGCTGGTGCCCGACGGAACGAAGCCCGACGCCTTCGCGCCGGAGACGATATGGAGCAAGGAGCTGGGGATAAAGGGCCTGGCCCTCGCCAGGACGCTGAGCTTCGACATAACCGGCTTCCATTATCGCTACCGCAATCTTCAGACGGTCTATTTCGACACGGAAAGCCGGACCCAGCAGGTCGTGAATGTCGGCAGCGTGACCGGATATGGCGTGGAAAGCGCCCTCAATTGGAAGCCGAGCCGCTATTTCGACCTGTCGGGCCATGTGACCTGGACGCGAACCGAAAAGCAGGACGACCGCGACTGTGGGCAAAAGGACTGCGGCGGCCTGCCCAATCCGATCTGGTCGAGCGCGGGCGTCGCGACCGGCCGTTATCCGATCGGCCCGGCCGAGATCTATCTGCAAGGCGAGTGGATGCATGAGGGGCGTCGAAGGGAGAGTTTCGACTGGCGGGGCATCACCCGACGGGAAGCTTATACGCAGATCAATCTGAGGCTGGGCTATGACAGCGGCAGGGGCGTCGAAATCGTCGCCTATGCGCAGAACCTGTTTGACGCCTATTTCGTCAGAGGGGTGGAAAATGGCGGCGATCTTACGCCCGCCAATAGCTGGGGCATCGCCCAGCCACGCAGCTTCGGCGTCGACCTTCGATTGCGGTTCCGGTGACGATCCGCGATTCCCACGGCGCACTCGCGACGATTGCGCCTGCCCGGTAACGCTGCCGGCCGCGGATGCCCCTGCCGACTTGATCCCTCACGTCATGGCAGATCGAATGTGCTCGTGACGCGCGGTCAGCGCTGCACGAGCTGTTCGGTCAGTCGGCGCAATCAGTCTCTTTGTTGTCATAACGTCTCCGAGCGTCGCATGCCGAACAAAAAATCTGTTTATAAGTCGATATTCTTGGATCAGGATGTCTTTTGCAGAGGCACATGGTTCCGACGCTTTATGTTGGCAAAAATGATGGTTGAAACAGTCGTTCTCTGCCCGGTCCAACCCAAGCTCAGGGGTTGCACCAGTGTTAACAGATGAAATTATTCAGGCGTTGGGTTCTACCGTCCGCGTTGTGAAAAGTTCTGATGGCGGTGGCTTGTATATTTCAATCACACCTGGCGGTACCGCGCGATGGTATCTGACCTATCGTTATTTAGGAAAACAGAAAGCAATATCCGGCGGCAGGTATCCAGATGTGAGCATAGATCGGGCTCGTGTATGGCGTGAAGAAATCAAAATATCACTAAAAAGAATTGAATTGATCCTGAGAAATGCAATATTAATAAGGAGATAGTATCGGAAAATGATATGAAGTTTGAGAAACTAGCATATGAGTGGATGGAGAAAAAGCGTTGTGATTGGGGAAAGAAGAATTTCAATCAAATTGAGAGTTACTTAAAACGTGATGTTTTCCCTTATATTGGTGAATTATCGGTGCGCTCGATTACCTCAGCAATGATGCTTGAGGTGCTGCATCGCATTGAGCGTGGGGCGTCACCGTGGTTCCTCACCTCGTCAGATCGTATTGCAGTGAGATATTTCGTTCGGGTATTCCAGATGGACGTGTCACGATAAATCCTTGCCGTGACTTGGATGTGGCTGTGCGGCGCCGGCTGTTGATTATGGGATGGCCCGCCCCTTTTCCCTGACATCGGATATGATGTCGGTGCTGAAGAGGAAAGGAGCGGGCCATCCCATAATCAACACTGGGTCGAAGCACGATCATGACCTTATGCAAACGAAGCGGCAAAGCCTTAACACGTCGGCTAGACATGTAAAGATTCCACGATTTTCTTTGCACGTTTTCTCGACGTGCAAACGCTGGGAGATGACAGTATCGCGATGGCTATTTGGTCCCCAATTCAGTCTAAAACGAGAACGAGAGCCGTCCGTTGAGCGAGATGAAACTATTCTCATGCGCGGGGTCGGTCGCGCTTAAGTGCCTAGCCGGAAACGATATTTGACCACATTCGGAGTGCAGAGCAAGTTTGTGCGAAGCACCCGAAAATAGCTGTCTATTGACAGCACATCCTACGCCCGGCGCGTTGACGGTGAGATAGCGAAGCAGATGGGGCAGCACGACATGCAGACAATAATCGCTCATGGCGATGCGGCATTCGTAACGGGCAGTGGCGGGGTCGAAATACGGGCGCGTGTCGAGCGCCGTCTGCACCATGAGTAGGGCTTCGCGCACGGGCACGACCAATGAATGCGCCAGCGACGTCAGTTCCAGATGCCGGCCGACACGCGTGAGAATTCATCGTCAAAATACCGCCGCAGCCGCTGCAAGGCGCTGCTGGCCGCCTGCTGCGTGATGAAAAGCCGCTCGGCGGCGTGCGTGACATTGCGTTCCGTTAGCAGGATGTCGAGCGCGCGAAGCAGGTTGAGATCAAAATGGCTGAGTTGCACTTTCCTCTCCCGCTGGCCTCTCCCGCCGGTCCCGTCAAGCATGTACATGAGTTCGAGCGTTCCTCAAGTTCCCAGCGCGATCTCCTGCAAAGCCCGATCGGACTACGAAGTGGGCGCTCTCGACCAAGACGTCGTCAGCGGGCGCGGTAAAACCATCCTTCATAAGAGACATATGGAGGGGATCAGATGAAACGCACTTATATCCGCGCAGTTGGCGCTGCGTTTGCGGCGGGAGGCGCGGTGCTTGCCGTCCCGGCCTTCGCGCAATCGACAGGAGTTGCCGACAATGGCGCGATCGAGGACATCGTCGTGACGGCGCAGAAACGCAGCGAGCGCCTGCAGGATGTGCCGATCGCGATCGGCGCGATCAGCGCATCCGCCGCCGCGGCGAAGGGCATCAACGATACCGCGTCGATCCAGGCCATGGTGCCTGGACTCGTCATCAACCGCACCGCCAATGAGGGCAATATCTTCATTCGCGGCGTCGGCACCAACCTGTTCGGTCCTTCCAGCGAGCAGACGGTCGCGGTCTATGTCGACAATGTCTATTACGCCTCCCCGGAGGCGAACCTCTTTTCCTTCAACAATATCGAGCGGATCGAGGTGCTGAAGGGACCGCAGGGCACCCTGTTCGGCCGCAACACGACCGGCGGCGTCGTCCATATCCTGACCCGCGAGCCGGCCGATCATCTGACGATGGAGGCGAGTTTCGGTTACGCCAATTACGACACCGTCAGCGCCTCCGCCTATGTGAGCGCGCCGCTGACCGATACGCTGGGCGTCGATCTGGCGGTCAATTACAGCGATCAGGGCGACGGCTGGGGACGCAATCTGACAACGGGCCGCGACAATGCGATCATGGCGGACGGCAATTATGCGCTGCGGTCAAAAATTCGCTTCGCCCCGGCCGACGGCACGACGATCCACCTTGGCTTCGACTATTCTCATTCGGTCGCCCGCTTCGCCTATCAGTTGCGGGAGGGCATTATTGGAGTGGATGGCGTATCGACCTATCCCGGCGAGTATAATGCCGTGGGCGGGCTGAATGACTTTGAGCGGCTGAACACCGGCGGCGCATCCCTGCAGATCGAGCAGGCGCTGGGCGAACTGAAGCTTGTGAGCATCAGCGCTTATCGGGAATCGGATGTCGGTTATTTATTGGACCAGGACGACACGCCGCTGGTCGTGGCCGACCTCAGCCTGCCGTCAAAGGCGCATAGCTGGTCGCAGGAACTGCAATTGCACGGCGCGGCGGGGGCGCCGGTGAAATGGATGCTGGGCGCTTTCTATTTCGACGCGGAGGCCGCCTATGATCCGGCGGACATCAACAATGGCGTCGTCATCATCGAGGACGCGCAGAAGACCCGGTCGCTCGCCGCATTCGGTCAGGCGAGCATGGAGATATTCGCGGACACCAACCTGACCGGCGGATTGCGTTACACCTATGAACGGCAGAAGTTGGAGATCGGGCGGTTCGCCGTCGGCGGCACGGACATAGCGCTGCCCAACGACCGGCAGAGTTTCCGCAAGCTGACCTGGCGCGCGGCGGTGGACCATCATTTCAACCGGGATGTGCTGGCCTATCTGTCCTATAATCGCGGCTTCAAGAGCGGCGGCTATAATCTGCTCGCGCCCAACACCGCGCCGTTCAAGCCGGAGGTGCTGGACGCCTATGAAATCGGCCTCAAGTCCGAATGGTTCGACCGGCGGCTGCGCTTCAACATCTCGGCCTTCCTCTACGACTATAAGAATATCCAGGTGAACATCCCGACGCTGGGCGGCACCGTCACGCTGAATGCCGCGCGGGCCCGGATCAAGGGCGTCGAGGCGGAAATGCAGGCAAAGCCCTTTGGCGACCTGACGCTGAACGGCAGCATCGCCCTGCTCGATGGCCGGTATCGCAGCTATCCCAATGCCCTGGTGATCGGACCGAACGGGGAATCGACCGACGGCGACGGCAATCCGCTCACCATGGATGCGCGCGGCAACCGGACGCTTTCGACGCCGAAGCTGACCGCAAACATCGGCGTGGACTATGCGATCGAAACGGGCATCGGCACGTTCCGGCCGGCTATCAACGCGGCCTATAATGACGGCTTCTTCTTCTACGCCGACAACCGCCTGGCCCAGCCCAGCTACTGGCTGGTCAACGCATCGCTCAACTGGGCGCTGCCGGGCGATCATTTCCAGGCGCAACTATGGGTCAAGAACCTGACCGATGCGACCTATTGGGCCGGACGGTCGGAGCAGGCGGGGCTGGGCGACGCCCAGCGGCAGGCCGCGCCGCGCTCCTACGGCCTCACCCTGACGACCCGTTTCTGAAGGATCAGCCATGCAGACACGCAACGACACCCTGCTCTGGATGTACGAGCATATGGCGCTCTCCCGCTATTATGAGGAGCGCATCAAGGCCGCCTACATGATCGGCAAGACACCGCTGTTCAACATGGCGAACGGCCCCTTGCCCGGAGAGATGCACCTGTCCAACGGGCAGGAACCCTGCGCGGTTGGAGTATGCGCCCATCTGGGGCCGGAGGATTTCGTGTCGGCCGGGCACCGCCCGCACCATGTCGCCATCGCCAAGGGGGTGGACCTGCCGGCGATGACGGCGGAGATATTCGGCCGGTCGACCGGGCTGTCGGGCGGGCAGGGCGGCCATATGCACCTGTTCGATCCGGCGGTGAACTTCACCTGCTCGGGGATCATCGCGCAGGGCATGGGGCCGGCGGTGGGTGCCGCGCTTGCTTTCAGGATGCGGGGCGAACCGCATGTCGCGGTCGCCTATGTCGGGGAGGCGGCGGTGAACCAGGGCGCTTGGCATGAGGCGATGAACCTGGCGGCGGTATGGAAGCTGCCCTTCATCTGCATCGTCGAGGATAATGGCTGGGGCGTATCCGTATCGAAAGCCGCGTCGACCGCCGTGCCGCGCAACGATGTGCGGGTGGCGGGCTATGGCATGCCCGGCGTGCATATCGCCGACAACGACACGCTGGCGATCCACGCCGCCGCCGGGGAGGCGGTCGCCCGCGCGCGCGCCGGCGAAGGACCGACGCTGATCGAGATCGAGACCTTCCGGCTGGAGGGCCATTTCATGGGCGATGTCGAGACCTATCGGCCAGAGGGCGAGAAGGAGGGGCTGTTCGCCAGGGACGAGATACCGCGCTTCCGGGCGATGCTGATCGAGCGGGGCATCGCGGACGAGGCCACCATTTCCTCTATCGAGCAGGGCGGCCGCGCCCGCGTCGATGACGCCTTCGATCATGCCCTTGCCAGCCCCGAGCCGATGGCTGGGGAGGCATTTGCCACCGTCTTCGCTGAAAGTGAGGAATTATGACTGGGACATCCGTCCTGCTCGCGCCGCCAAGGCCCGCGAAGCAGCGCAAGATCAGCATCGCCAAGGCGATTACCGAGGCGACCGCGCAGGAGATGCGCCGCGACCCGTCGGTGTTCGTGATGGGGGAGGACATCGGCCTGTTCAACGGCGTCTTCGGCATGACGACCGGCCTTCTGGAAGAGTTCGGCGCCGAGCGGATACGCGATACGCCCATATCCGAAACCGCCTTCATCGGCGCTGCCGTCGGCGCGGCGGCAGTCGGCCAGAAGCCGATTGTCGAACTGATGTTCGTCGATTTCCTGGGGGTGTGCTTCGACGCCATCTACAATCTGGCGGCCAAGCAGTCCTTCTTCTCCGGCGGCAACGTAACCTGTCCGATTGTGATCACCACGTCTGTCGGCGGGGGCTATTCGGACGCCGGGCAGCATTCGCAATGTCTCTACGCGACCTTCGCGCACATGCCAGGCATGAAGATCATCTCCCCCTCCAACGCCTATGACGCCAAGGGCCTTATGGTCTCGGCCATCCGCGATCCCAATCCGGTGATCGTCATGGCGCACAAGGCGCTGCAGGGCGTCGGCTGGCTGGGCACGGTGAAGCGCACCATCGTGCATGTGCCCGAAGATTCCTACACCATCCCGATCGGGGAAGCCGCGATCGTGCGGGAGGGCAGCGACGTCACCATCGTCGGCTGGGCATCCACCGTGCATACCGCCATCGACGCGGCCGACAAGCTCAAGGAGCAGGGCGTCAGCGCGGAGATCATTGATCTTCGCTCGCTCGTTCCCCTGGACATCAACACCATCCTGGCCTCGATCCGGCGCACTGGCCGGCTGGTCGTGGTGGATGAGGATTATGCCAATTGCGGCATCGCCGGAGAGATCGTTGCGCGGGTGAGCGAAAAGGCATTTCGCGACCTGCGCAGCCCGCCCGCGCGCCTCGCCTATCCCGACATGCCGCCGCCCTATGCGCGGGCCCTGGAGCAGAATGCCATTCCCTCGGCGGACGGCGTGGTCGAAATCGCGATGGAGATGATCAGTGATGAGCAGCACTGAAATATGCGTGCCCGAAGGACTGGGTGGCGAGGATGAGGAGATCGTCGTCGCCAATTGGGTGGCCGACGAAGGCGAAGCGGTCGACGCGGGCGACCTCGTCTGCGAACTGATGGTGACGAAAGTGACCTTCGAGATCGTGGCACCTGCGTCCGGCAGGCTGGAGCAGCGGAAGGCGGTCGAGGATGTGGTGTCGATCGGCGACCTGCTTGGCGTGATCGTGGCCGGATGATCCCGGAGCCCTCCCATGTCGCACCGATCGGCGGCGCGCGCCGGATGATCGCGCGCAAGATGATGGAGAGCCTAGCCAGCACGGCGCAACTCTCCTTCACGACGCGGGTCGACGCCACGGCGCTGGTCGCCGCTCGCGCAGCGTGGAAGGCGGCGGGGGTGGCGGCCGGATATGAGGATCTTATCCTCATCGCCCTGCGCGACACACTGCTGGAATTTCCCCGTTTCAACGCCATCGCCACGGCCGATGCGCTGAAAATCTATGACGAGATTTGCGTGTCGGTCGCCATCGCGCTGGACGACAGTCTGGTCGCGCCTGCGCTGCCGGACCTGCGAGGCATGGCCTTGCCCGATGTCGTCGCGGCGCGGCGCGCGCTGGTCGACCGCGCGCGCTCGGGCAAGCTGACCGTCACGGAAATGAGTTTCGGCACCTTCACCATCAGCAATATCGGGACCACGCGGGTCGATCATTTCACGCCCATCCTGAACGGCGGGCAGGTCGGCATATTGGGCATCGGCCGGATCGCGCCGATGCTGTTCCTGCGCGACGATGGGCAGGTCGCGAGCCGCCTGGAAATCTCCCTGTCGCTCACCACTGATCATCGGGTGATCGACGGCGCCCCCAGCGGCGCCTTCCTGAGCGCGCTCGCGGCGCGGATCGAGGGCGCTGCCTGACCAGTTTTTGCGGGTCGGCGCCCAAGAATCGCGGCTGCCGTTCCGCTATTCCAGTTCCATAACCCAGGAGAGCGATCATGAAGTCCAGAGCCGGCAATGAAATGCATGTCACCAAGGCTGAAAAGCCTGTGTTCAGGGATATTATCCCGTTCGCGTCGGAAGGGGTGGAGATGGAAGTGATCAGCACCGATCCGTCCACCGGCGGCTTTTCCTGCATCTTCCGGGGCAAGGCGGGGGCGACCTTCGCGCCGCACCTGCATCTGGCGGGCGCCGACTATCTGATCCTGAGCGGCGCGCTCAACTATCGCGACCAGCTCGCCCCGGCGGGCGATTCCGGCTACGAACCCTATGGATCGCTGCATGAGATGACGATCTTTCCGGAGGATACGGAGATGCTGTTCATCACCCACGGCCCGATCATGTTCATCGACGAGGAGAAGCGGCCGACCCAGGTCATGGATTCGCGCTGGATCGAGGAGCAGATCGCGGCGGGACGGACGCGCGCGGCGTCGGCTGCCTGAAGCCTTCGACCGCGGACTGCCTGCCACGCATGGCGGGCAGTCCGCATAATGTGATAGGCTCCATCAAGCGACAGGATCGGGCCACGATCCGTCACAGGCGGGAGAGGGTAGATGCCGAGTGCGGTGCAGGGTTTCACGCCCCCGGACGGATTTCGTCCGGTCGATGATCGCATGTGGACGTCGCAGCATCTCGGGCGCGGCATGCCGCGCGGCAATTGGGACGAGATGGTGTCGACGCACACCATGCACGAATGGCATTTCGAGCGGGCGCGAGCCGATGGCGGCGCGGGGATCAGCCGGTTCCGCACCATATTCGATTCCCGCGTCGTCGCCTTCAGCGGCGAAGGCGGCGTGCGCTGCCTGCACGACCGCTCCGCCGCCCGGCGCACGACGCGCCGCGACCTGTCGATCATCTATACGGCCATCGGCAGCGGCGAGCTGGAGATAGCGGGCCGCAGCGTCGACCTGTCCCCCGGCATGTTCACGATCACCGACAGCGCTCTGCCGATGACGCTCGACCTGCCTTCGCATTTCCGCCAGATCTATTTCATCTTTCCGCGCAGCCGGGTTCTGTCGGTCTTCCCCTTCGCGGAGGAGTTCGTCGGCGTGCCCTTCGACCGGAGCCAGGGCCTGCTGTCCTTCTTCATCGATCATCTGGCGTCGATCGAGCATCATCTTGGCACCTTCGACGACGCGCACGCCAATACCGTCCTGAACGTCACGCTGGACCTGCTGGCGATGACGCTGAGTTCGCTGGACGCGGATCGCATGATCACGCCGCGGGAGCGGCAGTTGACGCGGATCAAATCCTATATCGAGGCGAAGCTTGGCGATGCCGATCTGGATATCGCGACCATCGCGGCGGACAACGGCATCAATGTCCGCTACCTGCACAAGATATTCGCGGGCACCGGGGTCAGCGTATCGAACTGGATCCGCAAGCGGCGGCTGGAGATGTGCCGGCGCGATCTGGACGCGCCCGCGCTGGCGCGGCGCAGCGTCACCGAGATAGCGCTGCGCTGGGGCTTCAACGACATGAGCCATTTCAGCAAGGCGTTCCGCCGCGAATTCGGCGCGGGGCCGCGCGAATACAGGTATCGCGCCAAATTATGATCATCGGCATCCCGCTCGATGCGGTTGGAGGGGTTGGGGCATGACGGATATATTGGCCATGCCCTTCCATGACGCGCATCATAGACCGCTCAGCCCGTTGACCTTCCTGCCCCGCGCGGCGGCCATCCATTCCGACCGGCCCTCCATCGTCCACGGCACGCTTTCATGGACCTGGCGGGAAACTCATGAGCGCTGCCTGAAGCTTGCTTCGGCGCTGCGTGGGCGCGGGATCGGGCGTGGCGACATCGTCGCCATCCTCGCGCCCAATATCCCGGCCATGGTCGAGGCGCATTTCGGCGTGCCGATGGCCGGCGCGATCCTGAACACGCTCAACACGCGGTTGAAGGCGGAAGAAATCGCCTTCCAGCTCGCGCATAGCAAGGCGCGGCTGTTGCTGGTCGATCGCGAATATGGCGAGACGGTCGCCGCTGCGGTCGCCGCCATGGCCAGCCCGCCGCTGATCGTCTGCATCGACGACCCTCTTTACGATGGCGCGGCACCGCCGATCGGTTCGCTCGATTATGAAACGCTGCTCGCGGAGGGATCGGCCGATGCGCCATGGTCGCTGCCGCTGGACGAGCGGGATCCCATCGCGCTCAACTATACGTCCGGCACGACCGGCGATCCCAAGGGCGTCGTGACCCATCATCGCGGCGCGCATCTCAACGCGCTGGCCCAGATCGTCACCTGGTCGATGCCCCTGAACCCCGTTTATCTCTGGACCCTGCCGATGTTCCACTGCAACGGCTGGTGCTTCCCCTGGGCGATCGCGGCGCGAGGCGGCACGAACATCTGCCTGCGCCGTGTCGATCCACCGCTGGTGATCGACCTCATCGCCGCGCATGGCGTATCCCATATGTGTGGCGCGCCGATTGTCTATACGATGCTGATCGAGGAAATGACGAAGCGGGACCGAGCGATCCCGCTTCAGGTGCAGGCGATGGTCGCGGGCGCCGCCCCGCCGAGCGCGATGATCGCGGCCGGGGAGCGGCTCGGTTTCGACTTCACCCATGTCTATGGCCTGACGGAAGTCTACGGTCCCGCGGCCGTCTGCGTGATGCAGCCCGAATGGATGGCCCGGCCGGTCGAGGAGCGCGCCCGGCTCATGGCGCGGCAGGGCATGGCCATGATCGCGCAAGAGGCGATGGCGGTCCTCGATCCTGAGACAATGCAACCGGTTCCCGCCGATGGCCGCACGATCGGGGAGATCATGTTCCGGGGCAACGCCATGATGAACGGCTATCTCAGGAACCCGGACGCGACCGCCGCCGCCTTTGCCGGCGGCTGGTTCCACACCGGCGACCTCGCCGTTCTCGATCCCGACGGCTATGCGCGGATCACGGATCGATCGAAGGACGTGATCATATCGGGCGGCGAGAATATCTCGTCGCTGGAGGTGGAGGATGTGCTGCACCGGCACCCCGCCGTTCTCCATGCCGCGGTCGTCGCGAAATCGCACGAACGCTGGGGCGAAGTGCCATGCGCTTTCGTCGAAATGCGCGAAGGGCAACAGGTCGCGGCCGATGATCTACAGATTTTCTGCCAGGCCCATCTGGCGGGCTTCAAGGTTCCAAGATCCTATATTTTCGGGCCTCTTCCGAAGACGTCGACGGGCAAGGTCCAAAAGGGGATTTTGCGGGAGGCAGCGCGCGCGTCAAATCGGGAATGATGGACGTCCGGATCGCATGACGGGTCCGCATGCGACCTCGTTCAAAACCGCTTGCCGACGGAGCCGCCCGTTCACGGCGATCCCGTCGGCAATCCGGCCTTTGTCACATGCCGGATGCGGCTATCTGAGATGCGAAGTCGCGATAGGAATATAATGGCCGCCCCAAAATCCCGGTCAGGCGCTCCACGTCGCCAGCCTCCGGGATCATGCCGTCGCTGACATAGCGCTCGGCCATCAGGCGCATCTCATACGCCGTCCATTTCGGCATGAAATTCGCCATATTCAGTTCGAACCCGCTGGGATCGTCGCCGCCATAGGCGACCGGGCGGCCCAGAATGTCCGACCAGATGGCGGCGACGTCCGAACCGGTCAGCGTATCGGGGCCTACCAGATTGATGGTCTCGACCGGCATTGCGTCCGGGGCTTGGTCGCGGCGGATGAGCTCGATCGCTGCGACCTCCGCTATGTCGCGGGCGTCGATCATGGCGATGCCCTTGCCGCCGATGGGCATCGGATAGACGTCGTGGTTCAGGATCACCTCCTTGATCATATGCTCATTGTCGATGAAGTAGGACGGTCGCAGGATCGTGGCGTTGAAGCCCATTTGTTCGATCATCCGCTCGGCTCCTGACTTCACCGCGAAGTGCGGTACGTTCACGAAGCGGTCGGCATGGATGACGGACAGATAGACGAGCCTGTCGACGCCAGCTTCGCGGGCGACGTTCAGGGCGATGAGCGCCTGGGTGAATTCGTCACCCGTGACCGCATTGAGCAGGAACAGCGTGCGTATGCCGGAAAATGCGGCGCGCAATGCGTCCATGTCGAGCAGGTCGCCCCGGACGACATCGACGCTGGCCGGGAAGTCGGCCTTGGCGGGATCGCGGGTGAGCACGCGCACATGGGCGCCCCGCTTGATGAGCTGATCGACGACATGGCGGCCGACACGGCCGGTGGCGCCGGTGACAAGAATGGTCATGGGGTTCTCCTTGGGTTTGTCGCAATCGACAAGCCGGAAATTAGTGATCCAAATTTTCTGCAATAGACGCTATATCTGGACAGATCGTCTCTCTGGTGGAACATATGGATCTGCTCGCCCTCACCGATTTCAACCTTGTCGCCAGGCATGGCGGGTTCGGACGCGCCGCACGCGCCGCCGGGCGCCCCAAGGCAACCTTGTCGCGCCGGGTGGCGGAACTGGAGGCGAGCCTGGGGTTGCGCCTGTTCGAACGTGGGTCCCGCGACCTCAAGCTGACGGAGGAGGGGCGGGCGCTCCACGCGCGTACGGCCGCGCTCCTCACCGAAATCGATGAAACGGCGGCGGCGATCGCCTCGGGCGGCGACAGCCCGCGAGGGCGGCTGCGGATCAGCGTACCCCTGCTCTTCTCCCAGACCGCGATGGGGAGGCTGGCCGCCGGTTTCGCGCTGGAATATCCTGAAGTGCGGCTGGAGGTCACGGCCGACGATCGCGCCGTCGACATGATTGAAGAAAGTTATGACCTTGTTATCCGGGTCGATCCGCGAGCGGATGAGAGCTTGGTGGGGCGGGCTTTCCTGCATGACCGGCTGGTGGTCGTGGCGGCTCCGGGCCTGACTCGACCTGCTGGCGATTCCTCCATTCCCGCCGTCGTGCGCGGCTCGGCCGACCCTGAAAATATCTGGAGCATGACTACACCGGGCGGACCGTTTTCCATTGCGGTCGATCCCATCCTGTCCCTCTCTTCGATGGTCATGGTCCGCGACGCGCTTCGGCTGGGCATCGGCGTCGGGCGCCTTCCCCTTTCATTGGTAAGCCGCGATCTTGCTGGCGGCCGGCTCGTCCAATGGGGGGAGGTGGAGGGGCCGGATACCATGTTGTGGACATTATATCCGTCGCGGCGGTTGTTGAGCGCCCGCGTATCCGCTTTCCTGACGTACCTCCGAAAGGCGTTTCCCAAGGGGACGCCCGACGAGCTGGCGGCCTTCATCGATTAGAGCCCGTTTGAGAATGCGCCTATTGGCGCATTGCGGCACCAGCCCTCTCCCCCATCCGGCCCCCAACGGCAGTATTTTATGGGTGGCCGGGTGGGGGAGAGGGCTGGTGCCGCCTCGGAAATCGCTCTTCCGCGATTTCTCAAACGGACTCTTAGCCGTTCCGTCGGGTGGGATGTTACAGAAAGTAGATTGGTAAAGGAAAGGAGATTAGAACATATGTTAATGGAATCGTGATAATGTAAAAATTATTGATCTACGTAAAAAAGTCCTCACCCATTTATAAGGGTGAGGCCAGTTGGTCGCAAAACAGGCAAAGCCTTTAATTTTATTTAATCATTAGCCCTTTTATCTGAAATAAATCAAAAAATATAGATTTGTAAAATATTTACAGATATTTCAACAATTTAAACGAACAAAATCCCCGGCCTGCGGGGCAGACGGGGAGTGGTTTCGCTACGGTGTCGATGGGATAATTCATCAACAGATAATTGGTTCAATATCCTCCCAAGAAATTCGTTCGAATTTTCCTGTGAAAGACTTTTTCCATCAATTACCTGATGTTGAGGTCTGGCGGTCGATGACCGGCTTTTCTCCACTTCCTTGTAGATCGACATGGACCGCGATCGAACCTCGCCATCCTTGCGGACACGCGTGTTCGTCATGGACCGCGCCCGTTCATCGTCGTCGCGCGCCGTGGCGATGCGCGTTTCCCGCGATAAGAAAGCCACTCAAATCAAATTGCCGATGAGCAATTTCTGCGCTGCCAAGCCAGCCCATGTAAAGCATCAGCGCCGCCCCAAGATTAAAAAGGCCCAGAATGAACAACGGAATGCGCAGCTTCATGCCTGATCGCTCATAGATTTCTGCTTCACGATTAAGCATCCCTGATACACTTCCACAGCTACCATGACAGTCAGTCGAATACCTCGTAAGCGTCAAGATAAACGGCAACAAATGGTCGCCTGCCGCTGGGCCGCTTTCCAAGCCCCGAACCAGACCATCGCCTTGTCGGCGGCAAGGAGCGATTTGCAGGCTGGGAACGACGCTCGGGGGTGGCGAGCGGAATGTCAGGCTCATGCCGCTGGTTCGGGCGCCGATATGTCCTTGCTGGCTGGCGGCGATGGAAGTGGTGAAGGTCCGTCCACATAGCCGGTGAAAACATCCCCGGCCTTGAGGCGGGCGCTGTCCCCTCCGGTGAGCAGGCCAAGAAGGCCGAACCCCACGACCGCCAGCACCACGCCGGCGCCATTGCCATCGCCCCGGTCGGCATAGTCTCCTCGTAGGGGAACCTGGCCCGAAGGCAAATCGAGATAGAGAAGTTTCGCGCCCAAGCGACCGCCCTTGCCCACTGCGCCGTTCTTTTCGACGCTCGCGATCTCGCCCCACGCTGTCGAGCCGACGGGCACCACTGGCACCCCATTGATGTAGATCGGCTCATCGACGCGCAGTTTGAACCGGTCGCCTAGCCGGGCCGTACGACTGTTGATTTCCTTAAGAACCATAAGCCGCACAGGCGTACCTGCCGGAAGCACGGGAGCTATGGCCCCTGGAGCGCCGGACTGCGCGACTGATTGCGTCGGCACTCCTTGCATGATTTGATCGCGCGGCGCCGCCGTCTCGGGCAGGGAGACGGCAAGCGCAACGGCAAGGACAAACATCAATTGCTCGCGGGCGGCGCGGGATCGAGGAATTTGATCGCAACGCCGGTGGCGGTGCTGGAACCCCAGCTCAACGCCGTCACATGCGCATCACCATATTGCGCCTTGATCACCGCGTCCGCACCCAACTTCTCGCCGCGCTCCCACAGCTCACGATAGATTTTTTCCTGACTGGGCGCCTTGCTGAAGATCGTCGCCTTGCGAACGCCGGCCTTCACTTCGCCAATCACCTGATAAGGACGGTCCGTGATGTCGTAGGGGAAGACGGGAACGCCTGCCTCTTCATTGACGATGGCATGATGCTTGGCCGTATCCGCCGCAGTCGCTTGAGCGGACAGAATAGCGACCGACGCGACTGCGACGGCAAAAAATGCTTTAACTTTCATGATATCCCCCGATTTGGAAGCGAACGATTGCACTACCCGCGATGCTCGTCAAGCCATGCCACATATCACTGTCATCCAGATAGGTTGGATCAGGAACGTGTTCCCCGCAGCGGTCCGCTGCCGGATTGCGGCGGAACGGGGAGCAACAGATACTGATTACATTCTCACATCGACACCCATTGATCCCAGCTTCGCAAATATGAGCGACTTTGCGATGGCTCCCATCGTTTCCAAAGACCAGATACCCGTCTTGCGCATCGCTGCCTTGGTGAAACGCCAGACCTCGGGATCGCGAACCTGATCAAGATATTCATGTCCACGCCAGGTTAGACGCACCGCGATCCAGCAACGGTCATTTGGAGAAATATATCCTGCTGTCGCAAGGCCGGCCTCGACCAACAA
Source organism: Sphingobium fuliginis (assembly GCF_015074805.1). Lineage (NCBI taxonomy): Bacteria > Pseudomonadati > Pseudomonadota > Alphaproteobacteria > Sphingomonadales > Sphingobiaceae > Sphingobium > Sphingobium fuliginis. Next base: position 542,641 of record NZ_CP060036.1, read on the forward strand.
GCGGAAATGATGCTGGACCTGGTGCGGCTCGTGTCCGACCAGCCTTGGCACTTTGAGCAGCTCGGCACTTTCTTCGCTCTCCATTGCGAGCATCAGATCACGAATCAGTTCAGGGTCGCGTTTCATACCGCAAAAGAGAACAAAACAGGATCGAATAGGAAAGGCAATTTATCATAAGACCAACGGCCCCATCTCGACCGCCACGGCTTTCTCACCGAGACCGGCGGAACAAGATCTTCCCGAGCTGCGCAAAACCGGCCATCAAAATCCACCCAAGGAGGAAATGACCAAGGACGAACGTCCAACCAAAACCTTCGTCGCCGTCCGCAACCGCAACGAGGGCGGCAACGAGGGTGATAAGCGCATAGGAGGCCCAGCTGAGGCCAGAACTTGTCCGCATGATGTGCCTTTCTGAGCCTCCCCTACGCATCATCGACAACGCCGGCAACCGTCGCCAGCAGAAGGAGCAGTCCACTGCCCCGCGGACCAGACTGATCTTTCAGGTCACGCTCATAGCCCTGAGCCGCATGTGCCGCGCCGGCTTCATGCCGGACCAGCACGCGGCGGATGCGGCTCTGCCTGAACAGTTCTTCGTAGATCGGCATTATGGCCCCGCTGGGGTACCTGAAGATCGTATCAACCCCCAACATTTTCAGGATGACCGCGGCGCCCGTATATCGCTCCGTGGTGCGCATGCGTATTCCTTTTCCCGAAAGTGCGAGCGGGGTTGAGCCTGTCAGATCGATTACGCCGCTCAACAAAGGAGCAGCATCGGGCTTTCAATGCTTTCGCGCAGGGCGGCCATGAACCGCGCGGCCACCGCACCGTCGATCGCGCGATGATCGAAGCTGGCGGTCAGGGCGACGATGGTCGCGAGGCAGATCGCACCGTCTACTTTCCAAGGCTGCTCCACGCCGGCTCCGACGCCGAGGATCATTCTTCCGCACACAGCTCGCACACCCTCGCGCAGGTCTCGAGCATCAGCCGCAACGTCTCGATATTCTGCGCCGTCCGCCGGATTGCGAGCCGGCCTGTCGCGGCACACACATCCGCGCAGTCGAGGCACGAGCGGATGCACTGCGCCATATCCATCTTCTCGGCGACACAGGCGTCGGCGCAAGAGGTGCACATTTCCGAGCAGAACGTCGCGTGGCGCGCCGCGGTCGCGAGCGTTTCATTAAAGTCCTCGCCCACGTCGGGATGGAGCGCGATCATCTTGTGAATGGACATGGCGGTCTCCTAGATAATCGGCTTGCCGCCGGTGACGGCGATGGTGGCCCCGGACACATAGCTCGCCTCGTCGGTAGCGAGCATTACATAGGCCGGCGCGAGTTCCTTGGGCTGCGCCGGTCGCCCGAGCGGCGTGTTCTTGCCGAACTCCTTCACCTGGTCTGGCGGCATGGTGGACGGAATGAGCGGGGTCCAGACCGGCCCGGGTGCAACGCAGTTCACACGGATTTTCTTCTCGCCGAGCAGCTGCGCCAGCCCGCCGGTGAAGTTCTGGATCGCGCCCTTGGTCGTGGCATAGGGCAGCAGGGTCGGCTTGGGCGTGTCGGCGTTGACCGACGTCGTGTTGATGATGGCGCTACCCTCGCGCATATGCGGCAACGCGGCCTTGGCCAGATAGAACATCGCGTGGATGTTGGTCGCGAAGGTCTTGTCCCACTCCTCGTCCGGGATATCCTCAAGCTGCTCATATGTCATCTGGTGAGCGGCGTTGTTCACGAGAATGTCTATACGCCCGAACGCTTCGACCGCTTTGTCGATGATGGTGCGGCAATGGTCGGCGCTGCTGATGTCGCCGGAAACGAGCACCGCCTGGCGCCCCGCCTTCTCGATCCAGCGCGCGGTCTCCTGTGCATCGTCGTCTTCACTGAGATAAGCGATGAGCACGTCCGCGCCTTCGCGGGCGTAAGCGATCGCCACTGCGCGGCCGATGCCGCTGTCGCCGCCGGTGATGATCGCCTTTTTCCCCTCGAGCCGACCCGACCCCCGATACGTCTCTTCACCATGGTCGGGACGCGGATCCATGTCTTCGGTCTTGCCGGGAGCCTGCTGTTGCTGTTCCGGGAGAGGCGGCTTTACCGCCTCGAGGGCTTGATCGCTCATCACGGGATACTCCTTGGTGCACTCGGCCAAGAAGCACCTCCCGAGCGGCGCTGTTCCCGCGGCAGGAGCCCAGAGAGGTTGATTGCAGCCGAACCGTGCTGCCAATGTGATTACCGGCGCGGCTGAATCACATGGATCATTGGTGCGCTCGTCCGGGCGTGTACGGCACCCCTTTGCTCGCCTTTCTTGGATCTGTCAGTCTTCCGTCCGGTTACTTCGACTGATCACCGACTTCTTCAACACTATCGGTCGCTTGCCGCTGGTCAGGTCACCTGCGCGGGGGCGATGCCCAGGCCGATTTAGAATCAGACAGATCAGAAGGAGGAATGGCCGGTTCCAGGATTGTTATCTTGACCCCGAATGGCGACAGGTGGCGCGTAGCAGCCACTTCCGCGGTCGACCCATCCCGGCCCGCGCACAAATTTGCTGATCCTAACTGCTGACCGTCAGCTATTCCGAGTGCGAATATTTCGGCCAGGACTAGATCAGCTTATCGAGCGTTAGGGGCAGGTCGCGCACGCGCTTGCCGGTTGCGTTGAAGACGGCGTTGGCGATGGCGGCCGCTACGCCGGTCGTTCCGATTTCCCCGATCCCTCGCGCACCGAGCGGCGTGCGGGGATCGGGGATGTCGGTCCACAGCACATCTATGTCGGGCACGTCGAGATGCACCGGCACATGATAGTCGGCGAGCGACGTGCTCATGATGCGGCCGCTGCGCTCGTCGAGCAGCGTTTCCTCAGTCAGCGCCATGCCGAGCCCCATGATCATGCCGCCCTTGAACTGGCTGGTCGCCGTCTTGGCATTGAGGATGCGGCCGCAGTCGAAGGCGCCGACGAGGCGATCGACGCGGATTTCACCCGTGACCTCGCTGACGCGCAACTGACAGAAGTTCGCCGACGTGCTGTGCATCGAATATTTCATGATCTCCAGCGGCGCGCCGCTTTCGCCGACCACGCTAACCTCGCTCCGGCCGGAACGGCGTAGGATGGAAGCGAAGCTTTCCTGGCGGGCGGGATCTTCGACGCTGCGGAGGCCTCCGTCTACAAACTCCACTTCGCTGGGCTTGAGGCCGGCTAGCGGCGTGTCGTTACCCGCCAGCCGCAGCAAGTCCGTCACCAGCTTGCCACTCGCTGCGGTGATCGCCGAAGCCAGGGACGCGGTTTGCGACGACCCGCCGGCAAAGCTCGCGAAGGGCAGGCTCGAATCCCCGATCGTCACTATGACGCGGTCAAGTGGCAGGCCCAAGCGATCGGCGGCGTGCTGCCGCTGCACCGTCGCCGTGCCCATGCCCATTTCGTGCGCGGCGCTGGCGACATGGGCATTGCCACTGGGGTCGATAGTGATCCGCACGGACGTGCCAGGCATGCGCATGAACGGAAAGGTGCCGGTGGCGCAGCCCATGCCGATGAGCCACTCGCCATCGCGCCGCATGCCCGGCTCGGCCAAACGCCGATCCCAGCCGATGCGCGCCGCGCCGAGGTCGTACGCCTCCATCATCGCGCTTTGCGAGTGCGGTGCGCCGCTCACCGGATCGCGGGTCGCGACATTGCGCCGGCGCAGCTCGATGGGGTCCATGCCAATGGCATGCGCCAGTTCGTCGATCGCGCATTCGATCGCGAAAGTGCCGGGCGTCTCGCCCGGCCCGCGCATGAAGCTGTTCGCCAGCAGGTCGAGGTCGACATAATGCTGGACGATATCGAAGCTCTCGCTGGCATAGAGCGAGCGGCCGGTGAGGGTGAAGCCTTCATCGCAGATGCTGTGCAGCGGCCTGACGCCATAGCCATGGTGCAGCAGAGCCTTGAGCTTGCCGTCCGCATCCGCGGCCAGCGCCACCCGCTGCTCTGTTTGCATGCGCCCGCCGATCAGCCGGTGCATGCTGGCGCGTGAGAGGGCGATACGCACGGGCCGGTCAGCAAGCTTCGCCGCCGCCGCGCCCAATATCTGGTGATCCCAAAGACCCTTTGCGCCGAAGCCTCCGCCCACATAGGGGGAGCTTACCTCGACATCGCCGGCCTTCAGCCCGAATGTCTTCGCGAGCGAACCGGCTGTCCCGTGGATCATCTGGGTCGCATCGTGAACGATCAGCTTGCCGTCCCGCCAGACGATCGTCGCGGCATGCGGCTCGATCGGATTATGGTTCTCCCAGGGCGTCGTATAGACGGCGTCGATCTTGAAGGCGGCCTCGGCGAACTTTCGGCTTGGGCCGCCCTTCTCGAGGCGATTGCGTTCGACGAGGATGGACTCCGGCGTATAGGCGCTGGCCTTGCCTTCCTCGAACCACGTGCGCGACGAAGCGGCGTCATAGCGCACACGGACCAAGTTGGCCGCATGGTCCGCCTGCTCTCGCGTTTCGGCCAGCACCACCGCGACGACCTGACCGTTCCAGCGTATCTCTGCGTCTTGCATGATCGGCAATGTATGATTGCCAGCGGCCTTGAGGTTGGTCATCCCGATCGGCGGGGGAACGCTCATTTTGGGGGCGTTGCGATAGGTCATGATGAGCGCGACGCCGGGTGCCGCCTCGGCCGCGGATACATCGATATCGGCGATGCGGCCGCGCGCGATTGTGGAATGGACGAAGGCGGCGTAGAGGAGACCCTCCATCGGCACTTCGGCGGCGAACCGCGCCGCCCCGCGCACCTTGTCGGGTCCGTCGACCCGCGACTGCTGTTCGCCGAGCGACACGCGCTTGTCGATCAGGGGATCGGGCGTGCCGCCGGGCAGCCAGCTTGCGGGCACTTGGCCAATGACGGCGCGCACGCCGCCGACGATGGCGTTTTGCAGCTTGGTCATGGGTGCGCTCCTGCAAGGGCGGTCAGGACGGCAACTGTCGTTCGTTCCACCAGACCGATCTTGAAGCCATTTCCGGATAGTGGCTGGGCGCTGGCCAGTTCTTCGCGGATCGCGGCAAGGAATGCTTCGCGCGTCGGCGCGGCACCGACCAGCGCTGCCTCTGCCTTGGTCGCCCGCCACGGCTTGGCGGCGACACCGCCCAGCGCAATGCGGGCTTGGGTGACGCGCCCATCAGCGAGCGCCAGACCGCCGGCGACGGAGATCAGCGCGAAAGCGTAGCTGGAGCGGTCGCGGACCTTGCGATATTCGGAGTAAGTGGTTGCGGCCGACGGCGGCGGCAGTTCGACGCCGGTGATGAGCTCGCCCGGCTTCAGCACGGTTTCTACATGCGGCATAGCATCGGGCAGGACATGGAAATCATTCAGCGGCACCGACCGATTGCCATCGGGCCCGGACAGATGGATCACGGCATCGAGCATGGTGAGCGCCACGCACATGTCGGAAGGATGGGTGGCGACGCACTGATCCGACGCGCCCAAAATGGCATGATAGCGATTGAACCCGTTGATCGCGTCGCATCCGATGCCCGGCTGCCGCTTGTTGCAGCGCGCGCCTTCGACATCGTAGAAATACATGCAGCGCGTACGCTGGAGGATATTGCCACCGACCGTGGCCATGTTGCGGATCTGTGCAGAGGCGCCGGCGAGCAGTGCGCGGGCAAGCACCGGGTAGCGGCGGCGCACGAGCGGATCGGCAGCAACGGCGGCGTTCTTGACTGACGCGTCAATGATCAGCCCGCCGCCTTCGCTTTCGCGAATGGTGCCGAGCGTATGGCTGACGTCCACCAATTCGCTCGCCTGTTCGACATTCTGCCGCAGAAGATCGACAAGGTTGGTCCCGCCGCCCAGAAACCGTGCACCACTCTCAACGCGGGCGAGGGCGTCGGCCCGATCCGCCGCGCGAACATAGGTGAAAGGCGTCATGCCGCTGTCTCCGCCAGCATCGCCTCGATCGCCTCGACGATCCCATTATGCGCTCCGCATCGGCAGAGATTGCCGCTCATGCGCTCGCGTATCTCCGCGCGTGTCACGACCGGTGAGGCGGTGATATCGAGGGTCACATAGCTGGGATCGCCCCAGCGCAGTTCCTCCGCCATGCCGATCGCCGAGCAGATCTGGCCGGGCGTGCAATAGCCACATTGCAGTCCGTCATGCGCGATGAAGGCCTGCTGCAATAGGTGAAGATCGCCGCCTTCACCCGCTAGACCTTCGATCGTCCGCACCTCGCTACCGTCCGCCTGAGCCGCCAAGGTCAGGCAAGACAGGACGCGGCGGCCATCGAGAAGAACCGTGCAGGCGCCGCATGCACCCTGGTCGCACCCCTTCTTGGTGCCGGTGAGATGAAGATGCTCGCGTAGCAAATCCAGCAGCGAGACCCGGGCATCGCCGGGCGGTGGAACTTCCGTGCCGTTCACACATATCGTCATGACTTGGCTCCATCCGTTGGCGCGACACGGCTCGTGCGATGTCACCCACAAGATACAACGAAGTTCGGACTATTCAATCATCGTTGTAGACGATCTTTGTAATCATCGCGATGAACCGATCTCGTTCCTCAGCCGACAGCCGCGAAAGCATCAGCATATACATTTGCCGATATGTCTCGACCTGGGCCTGGGCGTAGGCTGCGCCAGCCTCGGACAGCGTGAGCGCGACCGCCCGGCGATCCGCTTCGATACGCTCGCGCTTCAGGAAGCCTCGCTTCACGAGCCGATCCGTCGCCGAGGACAAGGTCGTCGTCGGCACCGCGAGGAAGCGCGCGACATCGGTCGGGCCGCAACCGGCATGGTCCGCGACATAGAGCAGCACGGCCTTGTCCAACTCGGCGAGCGGCCGCTCGGAACGCCGGGCGTCGGCCAGCTTGTATCGCCGCGCGAAGGTGTCGAACGCAGTGCCCAGTGCAGCGAGCTGTTCTTCGGTCGGATCGCTCATTTCGCCCACATATCGCGTCTTTGCCTGCGCGAGAAGCGCGACTGCGTGCAACCTGGCGGAACTGCTCAAAACGGGAAGTGCGATGCTTGTCGATGCGACGGCTGCTTTGCATCCTTTGTCGGTGTCCGTGCTTTGCGGCACAATGTTAAGACGGAGATGGATGGACGCAAGCAGCACATCGTCCCGAGAGGTTCCATACACAGCCGACCCTTTGTCGCCATTCAGAGGCTAACTTCCGTGGTCCAGGTTCGGACCGTCAGCTATTCGAACTGATAGCTTTGCGGTCGTCAGCCGGCGAACGCTGCCATCTAAAGTGAAACGGCCGACGAGGAGCCGTCTGGATGCCGATTGACGTCGCTGCCCCTTCGCCCGTCGCGCCCGCCAAACGGAGCGCGTCGGGCCAACAGCAAATTTGTGGCCAATGAGAGCGAGCCTGAAAGTCAAAAGAAGCCCAGTCCTTGGCTCACCGCCTTAGAATGACTCGCATGAAAGAGCGCGGCCGCTCAGAAGCGAAAGCCAATGGTCCCCATGACATTCCGGGGTGCGCCCATGAAACAGTCGCCACGCGCCAGGCAGGAGGCGTAGAATTTGTTGTTGAGCAGGTTCGTCGCGTTGAGCGCGAAACGCCAGTTCTGCCAGTTGATTTCCGCCAGCGCGTCGACGGTCGTGCGCGAAGGGGTAATAATCGACCAGAGCGAACTGGTCGAGACGCTCTTGCCGTTATAGACGACACCCGCGCCGAGGCGAAGCTGCCCCGCGTCGGGGAGGCCGAAGGTCTTGGTCGACCAGATCGACGCGGTGTGGCGCGGCATATAATCGAGGCTGGTGTTCACCTCCGACTTGAGCTTGCTGTAGCCATAATTGGCCAGCAATTCGAAATTGCCGGACAGCGTGTGGCTGGCCTCGACCTCGAAGCCCTTGGTATTCAGCACGCCCGACTGGGTGGTAGCGCTGTTGGCGAGATAGAGGACGCGGTTACGCTCCTTGATCTTGAACGCCGTGATCGTGACGAGCGTGCTCGGCGCAGGCTGCCACTTCACGCCGGCTTCATATTGTGTGCCCGTGAGCGGGCGATAGGGAGCGATGGGGACGCCGCCGACATCCTGAACCGAGCCGGCGACCGGCAGGAAGCTCTCGGTATAGCTGAAGAAGGGCGAGAAGCCGGCGCCGACTTCGCCGATGATGCCGGCGCGGAAGGTGGTGGCGTTATCTTTCTGGCCCGAGGAGCCGGTGACACGGTCGCGGCGGGCGCCCAACACGACCGAGACGCGATCGTAGAAGCGGATCTGGTCCTGCACATAGATGCCCAACTGCTTCTGCGATTCACTGAAGAAGGCGCCGCTGGGGTCGTAGGTCAGCAGCGCGTCGTAATCGATGTCGTAGAGGTCGACCGTCTCGACGCCGCCGGCATAACCCTTGCTGACCTTGTTCCAGCTATAGTCGACCCCGACGAGCAGCTTGTGCTCGATATTCGCGCCGGTGTTGAAGTTGAATTGCAGATTGTTGTCGGTTGAAAAGACGTTCATCCGCGCGTCGCTGGCGTCGGCGTAGAGGCCGATGGTGCGGCCATCAGCTCCGAACGGATTTTCAGGATTGCTGTAGCTGTCGGCATAGTGGGTGTTATATTCAAGGTCGCTGTCGATGTAGCGGGCCTTGAGGCTGAGCCGCACATTGTCCGAAAACTGGTGAGTGATGGAGCCGCCGCCCTGGAGCGAGCGGCCGGCATAGCGGTCCCAGCCCGGCTTGCCGACGAACGTGTAGCGATCGAGCTGCTCGCCAGCGACACTGTTGGGCCGGAAGGTGCCAACAATCGGCAGGAACTGCGATGTCGAACCCGTGTCATCCTCCTGATAGAGGCCGGTCAGCACGATATCGGTGGCGGGCGTCGGCTGCCAGCGGACCGACGGGGCGAACATCACGCGGTCGTCGGGGACATGATCGATATAGGTGTCGGCATCACGAACCCGGGCCACCGCGCGGATCGCCAGATTGTCCGCGAGCGCGATGTTGACGTCGCCCATCGCTTCCTTTCGATCATAGCTGCCATAGACGAGGTTGATTTCGCCGCCGCTCCTGAATTCCGGGGTTTTCGAGACCAGGTTGACGAGGCCGCCGATCGAACCCTGACCATAGAGGACGGAGGCCGGGCCGCGCACGATTTCCACGCGGGAAAAGTTATACGGGTCCGAGGTGATGCTGGCATAATAGCTGAAGATGTCGCGCATCCCGTCCCGGAACTGGAGCGCGTCGATGCCGCGAATGTTGAAGCCGTCGATGCGGGTGTCGCGACCATAGGGATTGGCCAGGACGCTGGCGCCATATTTGACCGTGTCGCTGATGCTGATCGCACCTTGCGCAAGATATTGGTCCGCCGTGATGACCGTGATCGGCTGAGGGGTTTCGATGATAGGGGTTTCGGTCTTGGTTCCCGCGAACTGAGCGGTAACGACGATCGCATCGGCAGTGCCTGGCTCGCCGTCAGCAGTGGCTTCTGCCGCCGACGCGGCCTGTAACGAGAGCATCCATGCCACTGCCGTCAACCCGATCATTCGCATCTTTCATCCCCTTCGAATAGGCCGCCGGGCGCCATAGATATGTTGCGAGAAGTTCGCAATAGCATTCTTCTTGCGAAGCATGAGCATCAAGAATAGGACAGGTGCAGGAGGGTCCATCGACCGCCGGATGGAGGAACTATGTCACTTGCGGCGCGGAAATGGACCCGCATTGCCTTTGCAGGACCCGGGGCGGTTATCGTCACCATCGCTATGATCGCGGGTATGGCGCTTTGGCTGCCGGGCGGCACGGCGGGGATCGACAATCTCGTGCTGCCGCTGGTGCTGATGCCGCTGATCTGGGCTGCGCTGTTCTTTCATGCCTGCCTTGACCGCCGGCTCGGCCGTGTCGCCCTGGTCGCGCTCGGGCTGCTCGCCGTCCATGCTGGTTTTGTCGCCAACAAATTTCTCGACCATAGCTCCGCCACGATGGAAGCCCGACCATGATCCACCTTGATAGGCAAGAAACCAAGTTGATGGTCGCCGTCCACGGCTGGTCGGGAATCATTTTGGGCTTGCTGCTCTATGCCGTGGTGCTGACCGGCACGGTCGCGGTTTTCGCCGAGGAGGTCGGCATTTGGTCGGCGGGCCATGTGCAGACCACATCCGTCTTCGAACGGCCGATCGACCGCGCGGTGCGGGATCTGGGCGCGCGCACGCCCGCCAAATATCATGAAGGCGTCGATCTGTTCGAAATCGGCGATCATCAACTCGGTGCCTTCTTTCATCGCCATGAAACCGATCCCGACGGCAGTTTCGTCAGCCGCGGCATCTATTATCAGCTCGACCGGAACATGCGCGTCGCCAAGAAATTGTTCGGCACCGGCGAGGAGGTGTTCGGGCCGCGCAATGATGATGCGCTCAGCAGCTTCCTGGTCGACACCCATGTCCGCCTGCATGTGCCCGATCCCTGGGGCTTGCTGCTGACGGGCATAGTAGGGCTGGCGATGCTGGTGGCGGCCATTTCCGGCCTGCTCATCCACCGTCACCTGTTCAGGGATATTTTCACCCTGCGGCGGAAGGCTCATCCGGTCCTGGTCGAGCGCGACCTGCACAGCGTGGCGGGCACATGGAGCCTGCCCTTCGCCTTCATCCTGGCCTTCACGGGCAGCTTCTTTTCCTTCTATTCGACGGCGGGCGTGCCGATCGTGGCGATGGCGGCCTTTGGCGGCGACGTGGCCGCGCTGAATGAGGCGGTCTATGGCAATCCCGGCAAGGCTGATCCCCGCGTGACGGGCATCGGCAATCTCGACGGGGTTATGGCCGACGCAATCCGCCGGACCAAAGGACGCGCGCCGACCTTCGTGACGATCGAGAATTTCGGTCGCGCGGATGCGCAACTTACCACCTATCATCAGCCGCCACCGGGCGACATCGAGCCCGCCACGCTGCTTTATGATGGAGCGACCGGTCAGTTCGAGCGCACCAAGCCGGCGATCGGCACCCGTCCTTCGGCCGGCGGTACATTGACAGCCATCATGGCGCCGCTGCATTTCGGTAATTTCGGCGGATTGCTCTCCAAGGCGATCTGGTTCGCGCTGGGCTTTGCCATCTGCTATGTGACGCTCATATTTTGCGTCGCGGCTAGCCGCATGGTGTGTAATAACAATGATACTGGAACGCTTCTCTTTACCGCATGAAATGGTCCAGAACAGCCAAAATGACAAGCTTTCGGCTCCTGATGGGCTGCTTATGCTGACAACCGTCGTTCATCAGGCTTGCCCGAATGATAGTTTTGTCCCAGATGCCCGCGATCCCGACCCTTCTTTGTCGCTCAGGGGCCAATTTTCGATCTCCAGGTCCGGTCAGTCAGCTAATCGATCTAGGCCGCTCTCAAATTGGCTGCTTGCCGTTCCGGTAGGTTCCGGAGGGAATCATATCGGACAACCGCTATTCAACGGCTGCCAGTATATGTCTGCTGATCTAACGCCCGACGGATTTTTGATCCACGTCAGCGAGCAGCTGTCTTGCCGAGAAAAATGGTTCCGCACTCAGGTTGAGTGCTCGTACCTTCGCTTCGATCAAGGATCGAAGCTCTACTTCGCGCATTAAGGCCATTCGAAGATCATAGCCGTCCATCAGCACGATCGCCTTGTCGGGCGATTGCTTTAGCAGCGACACGACATTGTGGGACCAGCCGTTGATCGAAAGGAACATGCCCATTGTTTGTCGTGCGGAGCGGGTGACTTGGCCGAGGAGTCCGTCGAGATCCCGCATATCGGCCGGCGCTTTACGCCAGCGGCATTCAACGAGATAGTGCCAGCCCGCCATCTCGAATGCGCCGTCTATCTGTTCACCGCCTTCGTTTCGCTGAAAAGAACGGGCAACCGGGAATTCATGCAAGGCGAAGAGGCGGCCGAGCAAGTCCTGCAGCAGGAAGCCCCTACCATGCGGGTCGTCGCTCGCGGCGAGATGATCAAACTGGGCAAGCAAAAGGCCGCTTTGTTGTGAGAGTTGGGATGCACGCTCTGCGTCCTGCCTCGCCCTAGCTTCCTGCGCTCTCGCTCGGTTCCTTGCGGCTTCCCGCTCCGCATGCTCGGCGAGTTCTCCCCTAATTTCGCGCGCCTTCTGCACGATCGCTCTCGCGCGGTATTCATCGGCGGACAGATGAAAGGCGTCCCAGTCGCAGGCGATGTCTATGAGAGCGCCGACGAACCGTTCTTCAAGCCCCCGCATTGCTAGGTCGTCCAGCATGGCTGTCGCTGCAACGCGCTTGGACAGTCGCTCTCCTGTCGCCTGATCGCGATCTTTCAAGAACTTGACGATCAAATCCTCGGGCGCACCGGCACGGCGGAGGAGTTGATCAGCGGCCGACCGCTTCACATTTACGAGGGTCGCGATGCTCTCGATGGCCAGTCGCCGAGCTTCTGTCGTTGTATCACTCATGATCAGGTTTCGGCATCTGAATGGATTCTCTCTATCTACGCTGCGACAAGCTTGGTGTACCACAACTTATCGAAGTTATTTTTAATGCCGGTCAGAACTCCTGTAGCTGCCCTGCGTACACCTTGAGGTTGCGATCATGCCAAGCCGCCAGCTTCCATCCCGCTATTCGGGGAAGTTGCGATTGCGGAGCTGTCCACAGATGAACGCCGAAGCCCGCAGCTGGATCACACGTAGAATTTGAATGGCTGCTTCTCTTCACCCTTGGCCGAGCCCAAGGGTCTGGCCGGCGCAGGGCTTCGCGCAACGGAAACCCTCACGGCGCTCATCGAGCGCATGCTTCGGAACCAGCCGCAGCCGGAAATCTCCCAGCCCAAACAGCCGGATCGGACGACCGAGGTGCGCAGGGACCGAGGGCGCGACCGATGATCGGGCGGTGTTGTGCAACGCTTCTGGCCGGCGGCTTCGCTTCCACGCTGATCGTTCAGGCAGCGCCAGCTTATGGTGAGGCGAGGGACCTGGACATGCTGGCGGCGGAGAAGGCGATCAATCAATGCATCCATCGGGCAGCTTCCGGCCGGCCATGGCTTGCCCAAACCCTGCGGGCCTTGAGGAAGCGGGAGGGGGGATGGATTGGTGCAGAAGTCAGGAATAGGGATGGTTCCGTCGACCTGGGGCCGATGCAGGTCAACAGTTGGTGGGTTCCTCGAATCGCCCGAATGATCGGGCGGAGCGAATCGCAGATCAAGTCGTGGCTGCGGGATGATCCGTGCTTCAATGTCGATGCGGCCCGCTGGATATTTCTCTCAGCGCTCCACGACGTAAAGGATTTCTGGCGGGCAGTGGGCATTTATCACAGCCCTACCCGCTGGCGACAAATGCGATATTCGCGAAGCATCGCCTCGATCATGTTGACCCAGCGACAGGCGTTCGTCGCCTCGCCATTGCGGGAACGAAAATTCAGGAAGTCACATTTGGTTATTTTCGGACCTCGCTAGCGTTCGCACTTCGAACGGTTCGGCACGGCCGACAGCGAGAGTGACATTTACAGAGCTTATAGGTGACTTTGGTTTGTGTACTCTTCGCGTAGATAACAGCCTCCCACGGCTTCCTCGCGGCAGATTGGAGCCTCCCTGTAAAAGGCGATGCGCGTTGCTTTCAGATCGGACGTGGATTGCCCCATCCACGCCCGTTTGACATTCGTTCCATAGCGTTCCAGAGTGTCGCTTGCCGCAACTGTTGGAATTTTGTTGGAAACTACGACAGGGGCGGCAGAAAAATAGCTTATTTTTCAATGTTGTACCGGGCAATTGGGTTAGTCGGTGCAATATTCCCAGCGCCCGGCATTGCAGGCCGCGACGGCCCGGCGCCATTCCGCCATTCTCTGCGCATATTCGCCGCGGGCGTCGGCATAGCTGTCGCGATCGCCTTGTGCCTGGCGGTAGTTGCGCATGATCCTGGCGTCGCGCTGACGGACATAGGCGAGCTGCTGCTGATTCATCCTTCTGATGATCGCGCTGTCGCGTGCGCGTGCTGCGGCGCTGCGCATCGTCGGATCATTGGGGTCGTCCGCATGCGCCGTCACGGGCAGAAGGGCCGCACCTATCGCAAGCGCCAACGCACAGGATCCAAGCTTCATGAATGCGCCCCTCTTTATCAGTCGCCTTCCTTCGCGCGGGAGAGGGCGCAAGGCAATCGATTTGCGATAAATGGAGGGCGCCCAGCAGGTTTCCGACCTGCTTCCGCATGTGCAGCCTGGCAAATGCGGCTGAGGCAACTTCACGGGCGATGCCGCGTTACCCTGCTTCCAATGCGATGGTGAAGATGATGAACGGCACGGAGAGTTATGGCGAACGTCTGACGATACTGGCGCGCATAGGGTTCGCGGCGCGCGGGATGGTGTATCTTCTCATCGGACTGTTCGCCATAGACGTCGCGCGCCACGGCGGCCAACCAAGCGACAATCAGGGCGTTCTCGGCTCCCTTTCCCAAAGCAGCCTGGGGTCGTTCCTGCTCCTGCTCTGCGCGGCAGGTTTCGCGGGCTATGCGCTCTGGCGCTTGATCGAAGCCGCTCTCGACCCCGAACATCGCAGCCGCAGCCTGAAGGGAAGGCTGGAACGTGCAGGCTATGCCATGAGTGGAATCGTGTACGGGGCACTCGCCCTGGCGGCGGTCAACCTGGTGCTTCGCAAGGCGCCGGCAGCCGAAGGAAGTCCCGGCGACCGGACGGCGCAAGGCTGGTCCGCCTGGCTGCTCGATCAGCCGGGCGGTCAGGCCGTGCTCGTCATTTGCGGGGTCATATTCTTCTTCATTGCGCTCGCACAGGCGGTAAAGGCCTGCCGGGGCCGTTTCGACGAACTTGCGGCCGATGTGCCGGTGCCGGAAGCCGTGCGCTGGGCCGGACGGATCGGCTATGCGGCCCGCGCCATCGTCTTCGCCATGATCGGCTGGTTCGTGATCAACGCTGCCTTGCATGCCGATCCCGACGAGGCAGGCGGGTTGGGCGCGGCCCTCAGGCAGCTCCGCGATCAGGAGCATGGGCCGCTGCTGCTCTTCATCGTGGCGAGCGGGCTCGCGCTGTTCGGCCTGTTCAGCATTGTTGAAGCGCTATATCGCCATGTCAGGATCGACGGTTCGCAGCTTCGGGAAATTGCCCGGACGGCCAGACAATGAATGGAAAGGGAACAAGAATTAAGGCCTGATTGTTTCCCCAGTCTCTTAAGGAGGAGGATGGAGATGGTAGAAGTTCACAGGGATCGCTATACGGATGACCGTGTCGTGGTTCATAAACATCGCGGCGGGCGGACCGTTGCGATTGCCTTGATCATCGTTCTGGCGATTGTCGGAATATTGTTCGCAACCGGCTTCTGGAAAGCCGATGTTTCCGGTGGAGATGTTCCGGAGGTCAGTGTGAAGGGCGGCGAACTTCCCAAGGTGGACGTCGATTCCAAGGCGGTCGTCGTCGGCACAAAGAAGGAAACCATCGATGTGCCGACGGTGGGCGTGAAGGATAATGGCGAAGAATAAAGGCCGATTGTAAATTCAGCACCGGCGCCCTGTCCCGAAAGGGACGGGGCGTTTTGTTATGGCAGGGGGCCTGCCTTCCCTTGCGAAGTCGTCGGCTACCCGCAAGCATGAGGGTTGGACGCCGTGTCGTGCATGGGCGTCGGTCCTGCATGTGTAACCGGAGATGAACGAGGCTGGCATTTTCCCGTTCATCTGTGGCCACGCTCACTCCAGCTTCGTCAATATGAAGGCAATCAGGAATCCCGCGACGGCGATGAGGCCGGAAAATTCATGCGCTTCCTCCGTCGCTTCCGGAATCATCGTGTCCACCAGCATGGCGAGAATGGCTCCTGCTGCCACGGCGGTGGTGGCTGCGATCAGATCCGGGTCCGCGCCCGCCAGAGTGATGTAGCCGATCAGCGCGGCCAGACCGGAAGCCAAAGCGATAGCTCCCCAGACGCCAAAGATATAGGCGGGGCCCCGACCCGCCTTCTTCATTCCCGCGGCGCTGGAAAGGCCTTCGGGAACGTTGGAAAGGAACACGGCGATGACCGTGACCATGCTGACGCCGCCGCCATGCAGCAGACTCACCCCTATGACCACGGACTCCGGAATGCCGTCCAGCAAGGCGCCGACGGCAATCGACAGCCCGGAATTCCCGGCAGCCGGCGCCTGGCTCTCGTGCGGGTTCGAACCCGACCGTTTACGATGCCGGGCACCGGCCCGCGACACGGCCACATTCGCAATCGTGTAGACGACCGCCCCGGCCAGAAATCCGAAGGCGGTGGAATCGAAGCCGCCGCGAGCATAGGCATCGTCCATCAGGTCGAAGGCCACGGCCGAAATCAGCACGCCCGATCCAATCGCCATGATCGCGGCGATCAGCCGTTGCGGAAGATCTGCCACATAGGCGATGCACGCGCCTATCAACAGCGCCGATCCGCCCACCAGGCCCCAAAATCCCGCTTCCAAGGCTCCATGCATCGATGCTCTCCCTCATTCTGAAACGGCAAGGGGCGATAAAGGATGCTGGGGCCGCCCCATTTCACGGCGCGCCTATGTCGTCCATGCGCGCTTGCTGGACGACCGCTGGGCCAGGGCGTCGCGCTGCCGAAACCGCCCAAGACCGGCTCGCTTGCCAGCATAGGTTCTTGATAGTACCTATCTTGGCATAAGGTACGCAGCGGCGGAGGACAGGGTGCAGAATTTCTTCAAGGGCTTTTTCCAGTTCGGCTATGTCACCCGCGACGCGGACGCCGCTGTTGCCGCGTTCCGCGCGAAGTTCGGCCCGGTCGAGTTCATGGTGAACGAACCGCCGGCGATCGACGGCCGACCGGCGCCGACGCGGCGGATTGCGCT
Source organism: Sphingobium fuliginis (assembly GCF_015074805.1). NCBI lineage: Bacteria > Pseudomonadati > Pseudomonadota > Alphaproteobacteria > Sphingomonadales > Sphingobiaceae > Sphingobium > Sphingobium fuliginis. The sequence goes on from NZ_CP060036.1 coordinate 559,334, forward strand.
TGCATGGATCGACGAGGTGATGACCGAGATCATCGAACCCGATCCGATGCAGAGGACAATCTATGACGATCATGTACCCGCTTTGGCGGGGCCGATACGGCTGCATCATTTCGGTTATCTGATCGACGATCATCAGGCGATGCTCCACCGGCTTCGGGGCATGGGCTATGATGTACCGATGGCGGGTTCCATGCCGGGGGTGCTGGACTATAGCTATGCCGATACGCGCCGCGATCTGGGCCTATGGTCGGAATTCATCCGTCTGGAGGAGGCCGGCAAGGCCTTTTTCGACGCAGTTCCGCGCACGATAACAGGCAATTCATAAGAACGATCGTTCTATATATCTGGCGAATTTCCGTTCACCTTCATATCCATGATGGAATCCCCAGTAATATTGATCATCTTCATGGCCATATAATAAACTTGGTGAAATATCATCGAGTGGAGAGAGCCGTGCAGCCCATATTGGCGGACAAGGTGGCTGTCGTGACGGGCGGCGCATCGGGCATCGGCAAGGCGACAGCCGAGTTGCTCGCTACGCAAGGCGCGGCGGTGGTGATTGCCGATCTGGACGAGGGCAATGCACGCTCCGCGGCGGGGGCCATTGCAGCGGCCGGCGGACAGGCGTTGGCGCTACGGGTCGACATGCGCGACGAAGCGCAGGTCCGGATGATGGTCGATGAGACCGTGGCGCGCTTTGGGGGTGTCGATCTGCTCGACAACACCGTGTCGTACAACGCGCCCGATCAGACCGGTGCCGATGGCGAGATTCATGAGATGGACGTCGCCATCTGGAACCGCGCGCTGGAGGTCAATCTGCGCGGGCCGATGCTGGCCGCCAAATATTGTATCCCGCAGATGTTGAAGCGCGGCGGCGGGGCGATCGTCAATATTTCGTCCACCGCCGGCATATTGTCGCTTGGCACCGTTCCCGCCTATGCGGCTTCGAAGGCGGCGGTGCACAGTCTGAGCCAATCGATCGCCACCGCCTATGGCAAGCGGGGAATCCGCTGCAACACGATAGCGCCGGGCTTCATCGACACGCCCACGACGCGCAATATGGGCGACCGGTTCTTCCAGATGACACTGGACAATAATGTGCTGCCTTATCTTGGTCGGCCGGACGATATTGCGCAGGCCGCGCTGTTCCTGCTGTCAGACGCGGCCCGTTACATCACGGGCCAGTTGCTGGCGGTGGACGGCGGACAGACCATCCACCTGCCGGTAGTGGCGGACATGTGGCGCATGACGGCGGGCAAGCCGCTGATCGAAACAGCTTGAGGAGGGAAATGATGCAGACGCATGGGCGCCTGAGCGGCAAGGTGGCGGTCGTCACGGGCGGCACGAAAGGCATTGGCCAGGGCATCGTGCTGCGTTTCCTGAAGGAAGGCGCCGCAGTGGTCTATTGCTCGCGCAGCCCGGAAAATAATCGGGAGAATGAAGCGCTGATCGCGCAGCTTTCCGGCGCTGCGGAACGGGCGCAGTTCGTCGCCGCCGATGTCGGCAACCGGCAACAGATGGAAGATCTGGTCAATAATGCGGCCGAACGATTCGGGCGGCTCGACATCGTCGTCAACAATGCGCAGGGGATCGCGCCTGTTCGGTCGATCGAAAACAAGCCCGACGCCGATTACAGGATGACGCTGATGACCGGCTTCTACCAGTCGCTCTGGACCAGCCGCGCGGCGGTTCCGCACATGCGCAAGGTTGGCGGCGGGCGGCTGATCTATTTTTCCAGCCACTGGAACATCTGGGGTCAGCCCTATGCCAGCGATTACAACATCACCAAATCCGCCAATGAAGCACTGACGCGCAGCGCCGCACGAGAATTCGGCAAGGACAATATCACTGTCAACTGCATCACGCCGGCTGGCGACAGTTGGGCCTATAAAAGCTGGGCCGACCAGAACAGGGAAATGGCCGAAGCCAGCGTGCGCCAATTCCCGATGCGTCGCATGGGCGATTGCGAGATCGACATTGCCGGCGCGGTGCTGGGGCTTTGCAGCGACAATGGCCGCTTCATCACCGGGCAGGTCTTCTGCGTCGACGGCGGCGCATGGGCGACCGCGCCGCTCCAGATGCATGAGGAAGGCACCGACATCCACAAGGAGCACAGCCAGGCGGCCGTCGAACTGACGGCCTGAGCGCGGGGAGGACAGGATGGGATTGATCGAAGGGCAGGTCGCGATCGTTACCGGCGCGGCCAATGAAGTGACGCGGGGCATCGCCCTCCGTTTCGCCCGTGAAGGCGCAAAGGTGGTGCTGGTCGACAAGGATGACGAAGCGGCACAAGCGGCCGCCCGCCCTATTCCCGGCGCGGAGGCGCGCAGCGCCGACCTTTCCGACCCCGAAGCCGCACGGGCGCTGGCCGATGCGGTAGTGGGGGCGCATGGCCGGATCGACATAATGCTGAATGGCGCGCACGCGGCGCTGAAATGGGACCGGCTGGCGGACAGGCAGGGGGCGCCCGACTTCACCGCAGCGTTCAATGACGTGCTGCTGAGCGCGATCAACATGATGCAGGCGGTCTATCCGCACATGAAAGCGGCGGGCGGCGGGCGCATCGTCAACCTGGGTTCGATCTACGGTCCGACGGCGAATGAGGGCGTGACGGATGCCGTCACCATGGACTTCGCGCTGACGGGCCTTACGCGGTCGGCAGGCGTCGAATGGGGGAAGGATGGCATTCTCGTCAATTTCCTCCAGCCGGCGGTGCCGGACATTGCGATCTTTGCGGATTATCGCGCGAAGAAGGGCAAGAGCGTCGATACGCTGATCGCCAATATGGCGATGCCGCGCCTTGCCGACCCGGTGGAGGATGTGGGCGGGGCGGCGATGTTCCTGGTTTCGGACGAGGCCTGCTTCATCCTGGGCCATCGCGCGCTGGCGGACGGCGGCCAGCATCTGACCGCCGCGGTCTTCGAACCCGGTGCGCAGCGGTGAGCGAAGGCGGGGCCGGCATCCCAAGCAGGCAGCCGGGCAAGTTCGTCCAGCTCCGCCATCTGGCGCCCGACGAGGGGTTGCGCTTTTCCGGGCCGGGATAAGATGCCGAACGCAATGGCATGACGCGCATGATGCGCCATGCCATTTTCCGGCCCGGTCAGAGCTTGTTGAGGTCGGCTGCGGTCAGGCTGGTGACCAGTCCCTTTTCCCCATTGGACAGGGTTGCCGCCGGTATCGACACGAAGCGGCCCTTGTAGATGATCTGTACCGAGGTCGGGGCGCCCTCGGCATTCGCATTGACGCGATCGATGAAGCCGACGCGGACGCCATCGGCCGTCTTGACCATCGTGCGCGCCTTGATGACGGGCGCGTCCTGCGCGGCCACCGGGCTGGAAAGGGACAGGGCAGCCGCAAGAGCAAAAATATACTTCATATATGCCTCATGATCGTTTGCCCGCGCGCTATCATGCCGGCCGGCAGCAAACAAAATGAATCCGATCCGTTCAGCATGCCATCGCCTATCTGAAGATTGCCGTGGTCATATCCTCATGCCTGCAATTGGCACGGCGGCCCGGTTTGCGTTGAAACCAGCCGCGATTGGGAGCATGGAGCTTTGCATGCAGAAGGAACATGAATATGCCGACGGGGAGCTGGAGGCGTCTGGGCATTTCGAACCGCTGACCCGGCCGGAGGCGCTGACGGAAATGGTTGCCGAGCGCCTGCGCAATGCCATACTTTCAGGCGCACTGGCCCCCGGCACTCATTTGAGCGTGCCGGAGATCGCGCGGCAATTGGGGGTTAGCCGTACGCCTGCGCGCGAAGGACTGATCGCGCTGGAGCGGGAAGGGCTGGTCGAACCCCGCGCCAGGACCGGCGTAGCGGTGATCGCAGGCGGCACGCCCGACATTCTCGATCTGCTCGACATTCGGGAAGGGTTGGAGATCATGACCGTGCGCCGTGCGGCCGAGCGCATGGATGCGGAAGGCGTTGCCCGGCTCAGGGCGTTGTTCGCGCAGCATGAGATCGTGGTGGAGAAAAGCGACCTGGCTGCTCATGTCGAACTCGACGCCGCCTTTCACGGCATGATCCGCGAGGGTGCGGGCAATATGCGGCTGGCGCGGCAACTGGTGCAGATCGACCAGCAATTGCGGGTACTCAACAGCCGGCTCTCTCGCGCCCGTGGCTGGAGCGGGCGGGCCGTGCTGCGGGATCACAAGGCGATCATCGACGCGATCGAAGCCGGCAATCCCGACGCTGCCGAACGGCATATGCGGGCGCATATTGAGCGCACCCGCGCATTCCAGTTGCAATCCGCCGGCCAGGACTGAGGCTGCGACCCCTCCGTATTGGCCGATCCCGGTTGTGGCTCCGCTCGTGGCGCTGGGCCGCCCTATGTGGACTATTGCCACCGCTCCGCCGAAGGGACGCCGCCATATAATGGATAGGCGATGTTTTGGACGCGGATATGGCGACGCCGCCCCTCTGCATGTTGCATGTATATGGACAGGCGAGAGGAAGCGGGATGATTCGGTTGGACGGGCGGGTCGCGATCGTCACGGGGGCGGGGCGGGGCATGGGCCGGGCTCATGCCCTTCTGCTCGCCGCGCGGGGGGCGAGGGTGATCGTCAACGACTATGGCGGCGCGCAGTCCACATTGACGCCCGGCACCATTTCCCATGCCCAAGCGGTTGTGGATGAAATCCGCGCTGCGGGAGGTGAGGCGGAAGCGGACGGCGAGATGGTCGGCACCGGCGAGTCCGCCCGGCTCATCGTCGAACATGCGCTGGACGCCTTCGGCCGGGTCGACATTCTGATCAATAATGCCGGCGGATCGCTGATCGGTGATCCCGATGCCTTCACCGATGAAGAGATAGAGGGCGTGCTGCGGACCAATTTCATCGGTCCCTATATGCTGCTGCGTCGGGTCTGGCCGCTGATGCGCGGTCAGGGTTTCGGACGCATCGTCAACGTCATGTCGTCGGCGGTTCTGGGCGCGGGACATCTGGGGCCCTATGCAGCGGGCAAGGCCGGGCTGCTGGGGCTGACCCATGATGCGGCCTTTGACGGGCGGCCGCATAATATATTGGTGAACGGCATCTTCCCCACGGGCGCCTCCCGCCTTACGGAAACGTCGCACGAAGATCTGGCGCGCTGGTATCGCACCCATTTCCAGCCGGAAAAGGTGTCGGCGCTGATCGCCTATCTCAGTAGCGAGCAGTTGGACTTCGGCGGAGAAGTCTTCAACGTCGGGGGTGGGCGCGTCGCGCGGCTGGCGATCTTCGACAATGACGGATCGTTCGATCCGGCGATCACCCCTGAAAGCATAGCCGCCAATATCGACCTGATTCGTGACATGAGCAAACCCACCATGATTCCCACGCTCTGGGCGCAGACCGAGCGCTATTTTGCGCGCATTCCCTGGACTGGCGGCAAGGCCGGCCTGTTCTGAAGCGGTGAAACGACAGGATATGGCTGCCTGGCAGAAAGGCCGCAGCCATCAACGGAAGCGGGTTCGGCATAACCACCATGAGCTGACAGGCGCCGGATGAAGGAGAAGAAGATGCAGGAGGGTAACGCCCCGGCGCGCTGCGTGCTGGACATCAGGGCGGAATCGGGCGAAACCCCGGTCTGGTCGGTGGCGGAGCGGAAGCTGTTCTGGGTGGATCAGGAGGCGCACCGGCTCAATGCCTTCGATCCGGCCTGCGGGAGCAATGAAAGCTGGCAGATGCCCGCCCATGTCAGCAGCTTTGCGCTGCGCGGCGCGGGCGAGCCGATTGTCGTGGCGCTGCGTACCGGCCTGTTCGATTTCGACCGGGCCAGCGGCACGTTGGCGCCGGTCGCCGCGCCGCCGCCCTATCCCGTCGAAACCCACCGTTTCAATGACGGCCGGTGCGACCGGCAGGGTCGCTATCTGATCGGTTCGGTCGACCTTTCCTATTTCCAGACCGGGGTGGCCGGCCGCGCCGCCGTCTATCGGCTGGACGGCGGCGGGTTGGCCGAGGTGATCGGAGACATCACGTGCAGCAACGGCATGGCCTTCAGTCCCGACGGGCGGATCATGTATCTGGCGGATTCCCCCGCCGGGCGGGTCTATGCCTTCGACTATGACATCGTGACCGGCACGCCGTCCAACCGCCGTGTCTTCACGGAGCGGGATCGCGGCGACGGGATTTTCGACGGGGCGGAAGTGGATGCGGAGGGCGGCTATTGGGTCTGCCTGCTGATGAAGGGCGCGGTGGCGCGCTATATGCCGGACGGACGGCTGGACCGGGAGATTGCTGTGCCGGTTCTGCAACCGACCAAGGTGGCCTTTGGCGGGCCGGAACTGGCCACGCTTTATCTGACGTCCGCCGCTCACCGCCATCTTCCCGGCGATCAGCCCCTGGGCAGGCATGCCGGTGGCCTCTTCGCGATCGAAACGGGCGTTCGGGGCATTGAGGAGCCAAAATACCGCTTCTGAAATGCCCAATTTGACAATTTGCATGCAACATGCAAAAAGATGGTGGAGGTAACGACATGACCATCATTCTCGATCCCACTGCATCGCTGGTGCACGATCTGGCTGAGCCGGGTCCGGATGCCGGCGTCCTGAGGGGCAAGAAGATCGCCATCCGCATCGATATGCTGTGGCGTAGCTGGGACTGGGTCAGCGAGATCTGGGCCGAAGGCTTGCGGGCCGAAGGCGCCGAGGTGACCTTCTGGCGCAGTTGCGGCCGCACGGGCCGGGAGGGCGAGCAAGCCGAACGCGACTATGGCGCGCTACTGGCGCAAAGCGACATGGCCATCGTCGGACTGGGCAATTGCGGGTCCTGCACCAGTTGGACCATCGCGGACGCACTGACCGCGGCAGCCGCCGGCATCCCGACCATCGCGGTGGCGACCGCGCATTTCGAAGGGCTGGCCCATAATCTGGCGAAACGGGGCGGCCGGTCGGGCCTGCGCTTTCACATCCTTCCCTATCCTCTCGACATTCTTCCAAAAGAACAGGTCCATGACATTGCACGAAACCACTATCGATCGTTCCTGCGGAATTTCGGGGTGCGAAGCAGACTGGCTGAGCAGTCGGCGGCATGAGGTCGAGGATGACATCGTCGCCTTCAACGATTTCGCCATGGCTCAGGGCTGGGGTGACGGACTGCCGCTGATCCCGCCGACGCAGCAGCGGGTGCAGGACTTCCTGATCGCGGGCGGACGCTTTCCGGACGAGTTGATCGCCGTGCTGCCGCCGCTGCGCGCCGAATGCACGGTGGAGAAGATCGCGATCAACGCGGTTATGGCCGGCTGCACGGGCGACGCGATGCCGCTGCTGTGCGCGGCGATAGAAGCGATGGCGGACCCCAGGTTCGACCTGGCCGGCCTCAATGCCACGACCGGGTCGGTGGTGCCCGCCATGATCGTGAACGGGTCGATCCGCAACCGGCTGGACATTCCCTGTCAGGCCGGTTGCCTGGGCGGAGTGGCCGGTCGAGCGGTGGCCATCGGCCGGGCGATCCGTCTGATCATGCGCAATGTGGCGGGCCAGTCGATCGGTTCGACGTCGCAAAGCGTCTATGGCACACCGGGGCGTGTCGCCGGCATCGTCTTTGGCGAATGGGAGGAGCGCTCTCCCTGGGCGCCGCTGGCTGAACGTCGCGGCGTAGGAGGCGATGCCGTCACCGTTTACGGCGCGATGGGCACGGCCAATATCTGCGACGTGGTGGCGAACAGTGCCGACGGTTTCCTCGACATGATCGCCAAATCCATGGCCTATCCGGGCGCAAACGGCTTCCTGCCGTCCTCGGCCTTTGCGGAGACTTTGTGCGTCATCAACCCGATCTGGGCGGAGGTGATTGCGAAGGCCTATCCCAGGATCGAGGATGTGCAGGCCTATATCTGGGACAGATGCGCATTGCCGATCGACTGGTTCCGACCCGAATATCGCGATCCCATCGGCAATTTGGGTCGGATCAAGCCCGACGGGCGCGTGCATCTGGTGCCGACGCCCGATGATGTGCTGGTCATGGTCGCGGGAGGGGAAGGCGGCCTGCACGCCGCGATGCTGCATAGCTGGGGCACCTGCCTCACCGTGACCCGGCCCGTCGAGACGGCATGAGCGGCGATGTGATCGTCGGCGATCGCATTCGCGGACGCGCCGAACTGCTCGACCGGGCGGCGCGGCTGGCGAGCGCGATGGCGGCGGCAGGCGTCGGCGCGGGCGATGCGGTGGCGCTGTTGCTGCGCAACGACTTTGCCGTGCTGGAAGCCAATCTGGCCGTGCGCAGGCTCGACGCCTATGGCGTGCCGATCAACTGGCACTGGCACCCGACGGAGATCGGCTATGTGCTGCGCGACGCGACGCCCCGGCTGCTGATCGGCCATGCCGACCTGCTGGACGGGCTGGGCGCCCATATTCCCAAAGGCCTGCGCGTGATCGCCGTCGGCGGTTCGGGCGAGCAGCCGGATTATGACGACTGGATCGCTGCCCATGAACCCCATGAGGGCCATGGCAACGGTCTCGGTTCCTCCATGGTCTACACGTCGGGCACCACGGGCAAGCCCAAGGCGGTCAGGCGCCTGCCCGCGACAGGCGAGGAATCGGCGCAGCGCGCCCGTGTGCTGGCGGTCATCCATGACACGGCGCCCGGCAATGTCGCGCTGGTGACGGGACCGCTCTATCATCTCTTCAGCCAGGCGATCCTGATGGCGACTTTCGCCGCCGGGGGCACGGTGGTGGTGATGGAGCGCTTCGATCCGGAGGATTGCCTGCGGCTCATCGAGCAGCATCATGTGACCCATGGCGCGCTGGTGCCCACGCTTTTCGTCAGGCTGCTGCGCCTCCCCGAAGAGGTGAAGGGCCGATATGATCTCTCCACCCTTCGTCACGTCGTCCATTCGGGCGCGCCCTGCGCGCCGGAAGTAAAAAGGGCGATGCTGAACTGGTGGGGGCCGGTCCTGTATGAAACCTATGGATCGACCGAAACCGGCGTCGTCACGAAGATCAGTCCTCGGGAATGGCTGGCTCGACCCGGCAGCGTCGGCCGACCTGTCCTGACTGGTGAAGTCCGTATTCGTGGCGAAGACGGCCAATGGACAGAGGCGGGGCGGACGGGCGACGTCTACCTGCGCATCCACGGCACGCCCGATTTCACTTTTCACGGCGATCCGGAAAAGCGCGCCGCCGTCGAATATGACGGCCTTATTACCTGCGGCGACATGGGCTGGCTGGACGAAGAAGGCTATCTGTTTCTGTGCGACCGGCGCGCGGACATGGTGTTGTCCGGCGGGGTCAACATCTATCCGGCAGAGGTGGAGGCTGCCTTGCTGGAGCATCCCGCGGTATCCGATTGCGCTGTCTTCGGCGTGCCGGACTCCGAATATGGTGAAGTGCTGGTCGCGTATCTCCAGAGCGACGAGGCGCTGATCCCCGATGAGGTGACAGCGTTCCTGCGCGGGCGCATCGCGGGCTACAAGATTCCGCGTCATCTGGTCGTCGGCGCCAGCTTGCCGCGCGAGGAAACGGGAAAGATCTTGAAGCGCAGGCTGCGGGAAAGTTTCCTGGCCGGCGAAGCGCGGGAAACGGGAGCATATTGACGGATGGAGGAACCGGGGAAAGGCGCCATCCCGCCCGGCGCGCTGGCGGGGCTGAAGGTCATCGACATGGCGTCGCTCTATGCCGCGCCGCTTGCGGCGACGATCATGGCCGATTTCGGCGCCGATGTGCTGAAGATCGAGCCGCCGGAGGGCGACCTGTTCCGCGACAGCAAGATGTGGCCGCTGGTCGCGCGGGGGAAGCGTTGCCTGGCGCTGGACTTGCGTTCGGAAGAGGGGATCGACCGGCTCAAGGCGCTGGCGGCGCAAGCCGACGTGCTGGTGGAAAATTATCCCGCCGCCGTGCTGGAGAGGCGGGGCATCGGCTGGAAAGTCCTGTCGGCGGTCAATCCCCGGCTTGTCATGCTTTCCGTGTCCTGCTTCGGCGCCACCGGTCCTTATCGGGGCCGGCCGGGATCGGGCACGATCGGTGAAGGCTTTGGCGGCCTGACCTTCCTGACGGGGACGGAAGACGGTCCGCCGATGCTCCCTTCCGTAGCCTTGGGTGACGCCGTGGGCGCGATGAGCGCGGTGATCGGCACGCTCTCTGCCCTTTATTGGCGCGACCGTAGCGGACGGGGGCAACAGGTGGACGCCAGCCTCTACGAACCGATATTGCAGATCGTCGCCCATGCGGCGCAAAGATGGGAGCCCGGCCGCTCGCCCGAACGTTGCGGGTCGCGACTGCCCGGCGTACTGCGCAACGTCTATCGAACCTCCGACGAAAGATACGTCGCTATCTCCGCCAGCACCGCTCGGCATGCCGCCGATCTGCTGGCGCTGGCGGGCGGGCAGGGGGACGACCAGGATGCCTGCGTCGCCGCCTGGATCGCCACCGTGCCGCAGGCTGCGCTGGTGGAGCAGCTCGTCGCCCGGCGTATTCCGGTGACGCCGGTCAACAGCCTGGACGATATGCTGGCCGATCCTCATATGCGCGCTCGCGGGAGCCTGATCCATGTGGCGGATGAAGCGTTGGGCGATCTGGCATTGGCCGCGCCCGCGCCGCGCCTATCGGAGACGCCGGGCAGGATTGGCGATGTAAACCCGCCCCTGGGTACGGATGCGGATGCCGCGCTTGAGCGCTGGGCCGGAAGCTGACGGCGCAGCTCATGCGGTATGCGGCGCATCTTGGCATAGCCGATCCCGACGCGCCGTTGCTGGCCGCAACGGCCGGCTCGGTCGATCCGGTCGCTCAGATAAATTGCGCCGCTCGGCTGGGCTTTGCCGGCATCACCGACAATGGTCTGAAAGCCCGCACGCCGGAGGTTCAGCGGCGCATGGGTGTGGCGTTGCGGGATCATGGGATGGAGATGGGCAGCTTCACCCATAATGTTCTGGGGATGGAGCCGCCCTTCTTCTGGGGCGCGCCGATCACCGATATGGAAGCGGCCATGGCGTCCAGCCTCACGGCAGCGGAGCATGTGGGCGGTGGCTGCATCAACGCGGTCCTGCTGGATTGCGGCGCACCGTTGGCGGAACAGCTAGCGCGGGCGACGGAGAATTTCGCTGCCGCCACGAAGCTGGCGGCGGAGCGGGGCGTGGCGCTGGCGGTGGAGATGGTCAGCCGGGAGCGTGTACCCCTGGCCCTGGTCGAGCGCCTGGCCGACATCGGCGCTATCGCCCGGTCGGCAGGCGTGGGGCTGATCCTCGATAGCTGCCATTGCCATTGCGCCGGCGAGGACATGGCGGCGGCGATTGTGGCGCAGGCGGATATTCTCGCCGCTGTGCAGATCGCTGACATGCCAGGCCGCGTTCAACCCGGTGCGGGCGTGATCGACTTTGCGCCGATCATGGCGGCGCTGCGGACAATCGGCTGGGGCGGCCTTGTCGAGGCGGAGCTGATGCCGAAGCTGCGGGACATCGATGGGGAGGCGGCGGCCATCGCCGCGCTCAGGACGCTGGGTTGACGTTTCTTGCCGGGCGCGCCGTTGCGCCTCAGCCCTGCCGTTCCGGCGTATGCACGATAAGGCCATCCAGCGCCGCGCGCAGACGGATCTGACAGGAAAGGCGCGAATCCGCCCGCTTGCCATGGGCGAAGTCGAGCATGTCCCATTCGTCGGCGGATGGAGGACCGACCCGATCGATCCACGCGGGATCGACATGAACATGGCAGGTCGCGCAGGCGGCGCTGCCGCCGCATTCCCCGATGATATTCTCGACGCCCGCCCGCTTGCCGATGTCCATCACCGACTGGCCGACATCGCCGTCCAGCGTGGTCGCGATCCCGGCAGGGGTGATGAAGGTGACATGGACCATGGTGATACCCTTTGAACCGGCTTGGCGCGATCGGAAAGCGCTTATGCCGCCGGCCGTTCCGGACATCATGTTTGCGATCACTCACCGCCGATCTTCACACCTCTTGCCGCTACGGGCAGGTTCGGCCGCAGGCCGACCGGTCCAGTGCCGCCGCTTTGTCATTTTAGGTACTGAATAGTAGCTTTAATGGCACGGTAGGAGAAGGAGGAGAGAGATGAGGGCAGCGTTATTCAAGGGCGCGGGCACACCGCTGGTCGTGGAGACCATAGACGATCCCCAGCCCGGCGAGGGCGAAGCGGTCATCAAGGTCACGCGCTGCGGCGTATGCGGCACGGACCTCCACATGACCTCCGGCCATGGCAATGATTTCCCCGTCGACAGCGTGATCGGCCATGAATATTGCGGGGAAGTCGTCGCACTGGGCAAAGGCGTAGACAATCTCAAGGTCGGTCAGTTCGTCACCGCCATGCCGGTGGCGGGCTGCGGCCGCTGCGCCCCCTGCCTGGCCGGTTATCCCATGGCTTGCGCGCAGATGCAGGGTCTTGTCGGCGGCTTTAGCGAATATATGCGGATCGCGGCGACGAGTTCTATCGTGCTGCCCGACACGCTGACGCCTGCTGACGGTGCTCTGATCGAGCCTCTCGCCGTGGGTCTGCGCGGCATACGGCTCGCGCAGATGCCGCCGGGCGCGAAGGTCGCGGTGCTGGGCGCTGGGTCCATCGGCCTCGCTGCCATCTATTGGGCGCGGTTGCTGGGGGCGGGGAAGATCGTGGCCATTTCCCGTTCGTCACGGCGCGCCGATCTTGCGCTGCAGATGGGCGCGAACAGCTTCGAGGCGCTGGGCGAAGGCGAAGCGGAACGCGTTTCGGCCGCGCTGGGCGGCATGCCCGACATCGTGCTGGAATGCGTCGGCGCGGTCGGCATGACGCAGAAAGCGGTCGAACTGGTCGCGCCCGGCGGAACGGTCGTCTCGCTGGGTTTCTGCACCTCGCCCGACCCGATCCTGCCTTCGCTCGCCACATGGAAGCAGGTCACGATCAAATTCTCGTTCGCCTATGATCTCAGGGAATTCGAACATAGCGCCAATGCGCTGGACGCCGGACACGTCGAGCCGCGCCTGATGGTGTCGCGGACGGTCGGCCTGGACGCCTTCCCCGACCTGTTCGAGCAACTGCGCGCCGGGGCCAACGAAACCAAGATTCATGTCGATCCGTGGAGCGCGGCCTGATGAACACAGAAACCATTGTCCAGGACCAGCGGATATTGACCCTCGACGCCCTGCTGGCTGCCTCGACGGCGCGCACGGGCCTTGACGATTTTGGCGACGCCGGCTTTCGCGAGGGGCTGGGCCTGCTGCTGTCCGACATCCGCGCGCTCGACCTTGATCCCGCGTGCGTGCAGGCGACCGCATGGCGCATCGGCCAGTCGCTCGATACCCGCGCCCTGGCGGTCAAGGGGTTGAGGGAACGGCCGGAGGCGCTGGAGCAGCCGATCCGGGAGCCGATCATCATCGCCGGTCTCGTCCGTTCGGGCACGACGGCGCTGCACCTGCTGATGTCGCTGGACCCTCAGTTCCAGGGGCCGGAACATTGGCTGACCGTCTATCCCATGCCGCGCCCGCCGCGGGAGACGTGGGACGGTATTGCCGAATATCGGACGGAGAAGGCGTCGCTGGACGCCTATCTGGCGGCGTCGCCGGAATCGGCCGACGACCATATGATGACGGCAGAGGGGATTGAGGAATCCCTGTTCATCCTGGGCGCCAGCTTTGCCAGCAACATGTGGCCGTCCATGTGGGACGCCCCCCGCTATGACCGCTGGTATCGCGGGCGCGACGACACCGACAGCTATCGCTGGCTGGCCGATGTGCTGCGTCTGATCGGCGCGGGGGACGATCGCCGCTGGCTGCTCAAGAACCCGACGGACCTCTTTTCCTTGCAGGAGGTGCTGAACGTCTTTCCCGATGCGAAGATCATCCAGACCCATCGCGACCCGGTGGATTCGACGCCATCGGTCAGCAATCTCATCTTCTCGGCGCGCCGGGCCTTTTGCGGCGACAAGGCGGATCGCGCCGATGTCGGGCGGCGCGAGGCGGAGATGTGGGCGCAGGCATTGGAACGCGCCGAGTCGGTGCGCGAAAAGAGCGACGCGACGTTCATCGACGTCGAGTTCCGCGACTTCACCCGCGATCAGATGGCGTCAATCCGCTCCATCTACGACAAGCTAGGCCTGACGCTGACGGCCGAGACGGAGGGCGCGATGCAAGCCTGGCTGGACGCGCATCCTCACAAGCCGAGCAAGGGGCCCAAGCACAGGCCGGAGGATTTCGGCCTGACGCGGGAAGGGCTGGAGGAACGCTTCGCCGCCTATCGCGCCCGGCGCGGCTATATCTGACGGATTTGCATCTGAGGGATCTGGGCGGGGGGCCCGTTCAAAAATGGGCCCGCGCGCGATCTGTTTCAGATGATCCCGTCTTCGGCCAGCCCGTCAAGCGCCGCCGCGTCCAGCCCCAGTTCCTGCGCCAGCACGTCGCGCGTATGTTCCCCCAGCATCGGCGGGGCGCGATAGTCGGTGATCGGCGTTTCCGAGAAGTTCAGCGGGCTGCGGATCACGTCCAGATCGGGCTTCAGCGGATGCGGAGCGCGCACGCGCAGGCCCCGATGCAACGCCTGCGGATAGGCGAACACCTGCTCCAGATCGTTGATCGGCCCGCTGGGGATGCCGGCGGCCCCGAGCTTCTCCAGCCAGTAATCGACGCTGTTCGTCTGGAAGATCGCGTTGAACACCTCGGTGATCTCGTCGCGATTCTTCACCCGCTCGACATTGGTATAGAAGCGCGGATCGTTCTTCAATTCAGGATGGCCGACCGCGTCGCACAGCGCGATATATTGCTTGTCGTTGCCCGACGTGATCATGATCGCGCCGTCGCTGCACGGGAACATGCTGGTCGGCATGCCGCCATTGCCCTGCGTGCCCCGCCGGACCGGCACTTCGCCTGACGTCAGGTAGATTTGCGCATAATGGGACAGCGCCGACACGCCGCAATCGAGCAGGGCGATGTCGATATACTGACCCTCGCCGCCCGCCGCGTCGCGATGATAGAGGGCGGCCAATATGGCATTGGCGACGTTCAGCCCGGTGAACAGGTCGATGATGCTGGGGCCGACCTTCATCGGTCCGGCGCCCGGCTTGCCCTCCGGCACGCCGGTCACGCTCATCAGGCCGCATTCGCCCTGAAACACCGCGTCATAGCCGGGCTTGGTCGCCAGCGGGCCGTCCTGGCCATAGCCGGTGACCGAGCAATAGATGATGCGGGGATTGACGGCCTTCAGGCTTTCATAGTCGAGACCGTAGCGCTTGAGATCGCCGACCTTGTAATTCTCCATCACCACGTCGCAGGACTTGACCAGTTCGCGGACCAGTTCCTGCCCCCTGGCGCTGGCGATGTTGAGCGCGACCGACCGCTTGTTGCGGTTGACCGACATGTAGAAGGCGTTTTCCCGCGTCGGCCTGCCTTCCGCATCGCGCAGATAAGGCTCCCCGAAGATGCGGGCGTCGTCGCCCACGACCGGCCGTTCGATCTTGATCACGTCGGCGCCCATGTCAGCCAGCACCTGCGATCCGAACGGCCCCGCCAGCACGCGGGTCAGGTCAAGCACGCGGATCTTTTCAAGGGGCAGTCTGGCCATGGATCACCTTGCTGAAATACCCTTTTCCCATGCCATCGGCAGGCATGATGACAAGATCGGGGCACGCCTGTTCACAACCATGATATGCTCTGCGCGGAAGGCTGTCAGGGGTTCCGCGACCCCCGTCTTTTGGTCGACTATGGTCCACAGCCACGCGGAATGAAAGAAAAGGACGGGAGCCAGATGGGCGACATCTTGCGCGACATGCCGGTAGAGGGCGTCTGCCGACTGACGCTGAACCGGCCCGATGCGCTCAATTCACTGACCTATGCCATGTATGCCGAACTGATCGGCCATCTGGAGGCCGTGCGCTATGATCATGACGTGCGGGTCGTTCTGCTGACGGGCGCGGGGCGCGGCTTCTGCGCGGGTCATGACATTCGCGGCGCGGGCAAGCCCGATTGGGTGGCCGAAGGGTTGGGCAGGGCGCAGTTCCAGCAGCGCGTCATGGCCAAGCTGGGCCAGATTCCGCTGCTGATGCGCGCCCTGCCGCAGCCTGTGATCTGCGCGGTGAACGGCGTGACGGCGGGCGCAGGCTATCCGATCGCAATCGCCGCCGACATGACTATCGCGGCGCGCTCCGCCAAGTTCGTCAACGCCTTCCACAATGCGGGGACGGGCCATGAAATGGGCTTTTCCTACCTGCTGCCGCGCCTGGTCGGATTGCAGCGCGCCGCCGAGCTGGTGTTGACGGGCCGCGCCGTGATGGCCGAGGAAGCCGAACGGATCGGCCTCATCCTGCGCTGCGTCGACGACGATGCGCTGATGGAGGAGGCGCTCAAGCTGGCGGAGGCGGTGATGGTCAACAGCCCGATCGGCATCGCCCTCACCAAAAGCTCGCTCCAGTTCAACGCCGACGCGCCCAGCCTGGAAGCGGCGATCGAAATGGAGAACCGCGCCATCTTCATGAGTCAGTCGACCGCCGACACCGCCGAAAAGCGGGCCGCCTTCATCGAGAAGCGCAAACCCCTGTTCAGGGGGGAATGATGAGCCTGATCGATCCTCTGCTCAGCCCTCTAACTCTGCGTGGCCTGACCCTGCCGAACCGGGTGGTGATGGCGCCAATGACCCGTTACCGCTCGCCGCTGGGCGTGCCGACCGATGACGTGGCGAGCTATTATGGCCGCCGCGCCGCAACGGGCCTGGGCGCGATCCTGACCGAGGGAGTTGCGTTGCCCCATTATGCGGCGGCCGATCATCCGGACATACCGCGCATCGACGGGGTCGAGGCCCTGGCCGGCTGGCGCAAGCTGGTCGATGTCGTGCATGATGCGGGCGGGCGGATCATTCCCCAGCTCTGGCATCAGGGGCCGATGTGGAATGTCGAATATGCCGGCACCGGCACCGGCAATCCGATGCGGCCGTCGGGCATCTGGGGTCCGCCGGACGGCATCATCTCCTTCCGCGAGGAGGGACGGGTGGAGAGCTTGGCGCCTGTGCCGCCGATGAGCGAAAGCGATATTGCCGACATCATCGCCGCCTACCGCCAGGCGGCGCGCAATGCGGTGGCGCTGGGCGTGGACGGCATCGCCATCCATGGCGCGCATGGCTATCTGATCGACAGCTTCCTGTGGGACTATACCAACCGGCGCGAAGACCGATGGGGCGAACGCGCCGCCTTCGGCGTGGCGGTGGTGAAGGCGATCCGGGCGGAGATTGGCGAGGATATGCCGATCGTGCTGCGCTTTTCCCAATTCAAGATGCAGGATTACCGCGCCATGCTGGCGGATACGCCGGATGGCCTTGGCGCGTTGCTCGGGCCGCTGGCCGATGCGGGGGTCGACCTGTTCGATGCCAGCCAGCGCTATTTCGACACGCCGATTTTCGACGGATCGCCGCTCAATCTGGCGGGCTGGGCGAAGAAGCTGACCGGCAAGGCGTCCATGACCGTGGGCGGCGTCGCGCTGGACAAGGCCAAGGGCAAGGCCAGGCATATCGACGACAGCCAGCAGTCGGTGAACAATCTGCCGCTGCTGATCGAACGGTTCGAAAAGGGCGAGTTCGATCTGGTCGGTGTCGGCCGGGCGATCCTCAACGACCCGGACTGGTTCGGCAAGGCGAAGCGGGACGAACCCTTCCTGCCATTCGACCCCGCCAATCTGGAGCGGCTGGCATGAACGAACTGGAGGCGCGGATCGACCGGCTGGAATCGCTGGCGGCGATCCAGCAGCTTCCGATCCGTTACGCGATTGCGGTGGACAGCCGGGATATGGACGCCTGGGTCGATCTGTTCATCCCTGATGTCTATTGTGGGGCGCGCGGCAGCGGGCGCGATGTGCTCAAATCCATCATCACGCCCGCGGTCAGGACTTTCTATCGGTCCGTCCACCAGATTTGCGGGCACCGGGTCGAATTTGACGATGCCGATCATGCGCATGGCGTGGTCTATTGCCGCGCCGAGCATGAGGACCAGGGCAAATGGGTGGTCATGGCGATCGCCTATTTCGACAGCTATGAACGGCGGGATGGCGAGTGGTTTTTCGTCCGGCGACGGGAAAAGCACTGGTATTCGGCCGATTGGCAGGAACGACCGGCGGCCCCCTTCACCGGTTGGGCCGGGCATGACAATCCGCCTGATCTTCCCCAGGATTTCGACAGTTGGGCGCGTTTCTGGGCGGACATGGACGGGCAGGACATCGACCGCCTGACCGACCGGCCGGCACATTGACGGATAAACAATCGGCAGGAGATTCAGGATGGGCGACAGGCGGCGTTTCGAGGGGCGATCGGTTTTCATCACCGGCGCCGGATCGGGCATCGGTGAAGCGACGGCGCATGCCTTTGCCGAGGAAGGCGCGAAGGTGGCGATTGCCGAACTGGACCCGGCCAGGGGCGAAGCCGTGCGCGACGCCATCCGGGCCAAGGGCGGCACCGCCCTGTTCGTCGCCACCGACGCCACGGACGAGGCGTCGGTGAAGGCCGCGATCGCCGCCGCCAACGAGGCGCATGGTCCTATCGCCCACGCCTTCAACAATATCGGCATGTCGCGCCCCGGCAGCATCGAGGAGATGAGCCTGGAGGATTGGAACTGGACGATCAGCATTTCGCTGACCAGCACCTTCCTGGCGATGAAATATGAAATCCCGATGATGAAGGCCAATGGTGGCGGCACCATCGTCAATACCGCGTCCATGGCGGCGCGGCTCTACACGCCGTCCGCGCCCTGTTCCTATGCCGCGGCCAAGGCGGGGGTCATCCATCTCAGCCATCATGCGAGCTGCGCCTATGCGGACGACAATATCCGCGTGAACAGCGTGCTTCCGGGGTTGACCGCGACGCCGCAGATCGCATCCATGTTCACCGCCGAGGAGCAGGCGGAGATTGCGGGCGAGAATCAGGTGATCCGCCGCGCGGTCGATCCCCGCGAAATCGCCAATGCGGTGCTCTTCCTGTCGAGCGATGAGGCATCGATGATCACCGGGCGCGGGATCGAAGTGTCGGGCGGACGCAGGCACGGAAGCTGACATCAGCCCGTCGGGCGGCGCCCGGCCGCCCGAGGAAATGACGATATGGAGAAGGAGAGTGCCGGATGAGGACGCGAAGGACTTTGCACTGTCACGCCGAGGCCTTCTGGGCGCCGCGCTCTGCACAACGGTCGGCGGCCTGCTGCCGGCATCCGCATCGGGCGCGGCCATGAACAGCAGCGCCGCGCCTGCCGCCGCGCTCAGGGACTGGAGCGCCTATGCCGACCTGTTGAAACCGGCAGGGGCGCTCAACGCCATGACCGGCTTTCCCGAGGATGGCCAGATCCGCGCCGAGCTTTATCGCCAACTGGTGATGAACATCGCGCAATCCTATGTCTGGTATTTCCAGTCCACGCCTGAACATCCCGACTGGATGCCGTTCGAAAACAGCATCTTCCTGCTGCAACCCAATCCTGACGCCATTTATCATATCGCGCCGGTCAGCGGCGACGGCGTCTACAAGATCAGCGGCTATCGCGGCACCAACAAGGTGATGGGTTTCGCCGTCGGCGGCGGCATGTTCGGCACGCAAGACCCCAAACCCGGCTTCAACAATTATGATGCCGATGGCCTGACGCTGGGCAAGGACGGCTATTTCGAGGTGATATTCAGCGCGGAAAGGCCAAAGGACTGGACTGGCGACTGGCGTTATCTCGATCCTCAGGCGGGCGACATCATGATCCGCCAGTTCGCCTATGACTGGGGCGTCGACGTGGATGCGCGCTTCGCCATCGAACGGCTGGACAAACCGCCGCTGAAACCCCGTCTGACGCAGGAACAGATCGCGGCGCGGCTCGACGCGATCATGGGCGGTTTCGTCGAGCGTTTCTCGCGCATCTGCATCGGCTATCAGAACAAGGTCATCCATGATCTTGGCCTGAACGTCATGGAATTGTCGGGCTTCGAAGATCTGGGAAACAGCGGCGAATGGCCGCAAAAATATTTCCGGTGCATCTATGACTATCAGCCGGGCGAGGCGCTGATCATCGAGACGGAATTGCCGGAGAACTGCAAATATTGGAATGTGCAGCTTAACGACGAACTCTGGAACCAGATAGAGTTCGGCTATCGCCAGAGCAGCCTGAACGCGATGCAGGCGAAGCTGGACCGCGACGGCAAGTTCCGCGCCGTGATCGCGTTGGAAGACCCGGGCGTCGCCAATTGGCTCGACAGCGGCGGTCACAGGCGGGGCATGCTGGTGGGGCGCTGGCATGGCGCGGACAGCTATCCGATGCCGACGATCAGGAAAGTGCCGCTTTCCGAAATCGCCAGCCACCTGCCCGCCGACACGCCGAAGGTGACGCCGGACGAGCGGGAGGCTGCCCTGCGCAAGCGCAATCTGGGGCTCCAGATGCGCAGGCGCTGGTAGGATATTCTTCCGGCATCCCCGGCGCAGGGGGATGCCGGGGCCTATCGCATGTTTCAGTGCAGGCCGTCTTCCGCAGCGGCGACCATGCGCGACCAGTCATTGAGGCGCTGCCACAATATGGCGCGGGTGGAAGCGAAATTGTGCATGTGCGCCATGCGCGGCACGATGAAGAGGGAGACGTCGCGGGAAGTGGAATAGGCCGACGGCTCGCGATAAGGCTCGGGGCAGGTATCCCGCTCGCCATCCCCGACCAGCACCGGCACCGCGACACGCGCCGCATCTTCCGCGAAGACGCCGGGCAGCATCATCCGCACCGCGCAATGCGGGATGGTGAGGCTGCCGAATATCGGAGCGGTCTGCCGGATCGGGTATCCGCCCTTCATATCCTCTTCCAATATGTCGGCGGGCACATCTTCCCAGTGGAAGGGGTAGACATAATCGACCCCCTCATGGTCGTGGTCCAGATGGCTTGTGACTTCCCCACTCGCCACCTTGTCGAAGCGGCGCATGCCATGTTCGAAAGCGGCCTTGTCGCGCTGGGGCAAGGCGGTGTGGATCGCGCTGACGCCGAAAGGCGCAATCGCGTCGAAGGTGGCGAAGCGGCCCTGCGTCAATATGCTGACACCGCCGCCCATGGACTGCCCCATGCCCACCAGAAAGAGCGACGGCAAGCCGGGAAAACCCTCCGCCGCCGTGCCGTCGCGCAGGGAAGCGGCAACCTGCCGTACGCAGGCGTCATGGGTCGCCGCCATCGTCTGGAAATCGATGCTGGAGAGGTCCGGGATGCTGCTTTCCCCGACGCCCACATGGTCAATGGCGACATGGATCAGGCCGTGCCGCGCTTGCCATTCCGCCTCGTCATAGCCTTCATGACCCTCGAAGCGCATCATGAAATAATGGCGCGAATATCCGCCGCCCGGACAGGCGAAGATCGCGACGGGCCGGTCCGGCATCGCGGACGGATCGGGCAATGTCAGCGTGACGGCCATTTCGATCCCGTCTCCCAATTTTGGGGCGGCCGTAGTGACATCAATGCGCTTATGCACTCTCAGCATATGCTTCTCTCCCTGCAAATATCCCCTGGCCGGGCAGGCGGATCGTTTCGTTTATTGGATCGCGCCGGTTCAGCCCATGTCCATCATGGCGATCCAGCGCCTCTCAGCATTGGCGCGCTCGACCGCCTCGACCACCCGATGCACGGCTGCCGCCTCGGTGAAGCTGGGCGATCCTTCCGTCCCGTTGCGGATGGCATCGACCATATGCCGGAACATCCAGTCCATCGCGGCGAAGGGACGAGGCTCCGCCGTGGCGCCCGCGACGCCGGGAACGGCATAATAGTCGTCCACCGTCACCTCTTCGCAGGTGCGCTGGCCATAGGTCAACAACCGCGCATCGCCGGCATAGAGCTTTGCCGAGGGGAAATTGCCGAAGCTGTCGTCGACCAGCAGCAGCCGGCCCCTGTCGCCCCAGACCTCCACCCGCCAGCCTTCGGTGTCGGGCACGCACCAGCCCGCCTGCAGGCTGCCGATGGCGCCATTCTCCATGCGCAGCACCGCGCTGCCCAGATCGTGCGTCTCCGGCCGGAGCACTTCGCCATTGGGCAGGAACCATTCGGGCACGCCGGTCGTCAACATGCCGGTCGCCTCCGCCACCGGGCCGATCAGATGCGTCAGGAACAGCAGCGAATGGGTGGCGAAATTCCGCCACGCGCTGCCGCCGCTGCTCTTTTCCGCCAGCCAATAATAGGGGTCGGTATGTTCCGAATAGGCGCAATAGGCATAGGCCTTGTCGTTGGCGACGATCAGCGGCAGCATGAGCTGGACATTGAAGCCCAGCGGGCGGCCGATGAAGCCTTCATCGATCATGCGCTTCATCTTCTGCGCATGCGGCGACCAGCGGAATTGCGCGTCCACGACGCCGACGACGCCAGCGGCCCGCTGCGCGTCGCGCATCGCTTCGGCATCGGAAAGGCTGACCGCGAAGGGCAGGGCGTCATAGACATGCTTGCCGTTCTTCAGCGCCGCCATGACCATAGGAAAACGGAAGGATGGCCGTGTGCCGACATCGATGATGTGCAGGTCCGGATCGGCCGACATCTCCTCATGGTTCCAATAGGCTTTGGGAATGTCATATTCCCGCGCCGCCCTTTCCGCCGTTTCCTGGCGAGAGGTGCAGATGGCGGCGACTTCCACGCCCTCGATCCGCCGCCAGGCCGCGCCGTGGACCTTGAGGCTCCAGTTGGCGCTGATGATCCCCACCTTGAGCGTATCCGCCATTGCCTTGCCCCTTCGCCTTGATTTAATTGAACCTATGTGTCCAATTAAAAAGCAGCCCGCGCAAGCGGGAAGGGGATCAGGAATATGATGATTGGGCACCAGGCCCGACGGCGGCGGGGGCGTCCCACGGCGGACGAGACCCAGGCGCGCGAGCAGGCCGTCATGGAGGTCGCTGCGGCACTGTTCGAACAGCATGGCTTTGCCGGCGTAACGATGGCGGAGGTGGCGCGCCGCGCCCGCATCAGCAAGACGACGCTCTACGCCCGCTACCCCGACAAGCCGACGTTGTTCCGTGCGATATGCAGCTATGCCTGCCGCGTCCCGGCCTATCGTTTCGCGGCGGTCGCGACAGAGGGGCGTGAGCCGGACGATGTGCTGGCCGATTTTGCCGTCGCGATTGCCGAAGCGACCGCCGACCCTGCCGCCGACCGCTTCCTTCGCCTGGTCATTTTCGAAGCGCCTCGATTTCCCGAACTGGCGGAGCAGATATTGCTCGAGAGCCGCGACGTGGCCGCGCCGCTCGTCGTCTGGCTGGAGGGGCTGGCGCGGGAGGGGCGACTTGCCAGCCATGATCCGGCTTTGCTGGCGCGGCAATTCGGCGCGCTCGTGACCGGCGGCCATGACGGTCTGCTGCAATGCTCCGAACAGGAGACGGGAAAACGGATCGCCTCAGCGGTCGCATTGCTGCGGCCGCTGTTCCGCCATGAAAAAGACCGGCACGGATAGGACCGTGCCGGTCTTCAGGAGGCCCGCGCGCCCCTTATCCGCGCGGACACGCCCTATCAGGCGACTTCATGCTGCCTCACCTGCGCGGCTGCCGGAGCGCCACGGACGCCGCGCACCAGCCGGCCCGGAAGCGCGTCGGTCGCTTCGCCATTGCGGTAGGTCACGGCGCCGCTGACGAGGGTCGCGACATAGCCCTTCGACTTTTGCGACAGGCGCTTGCCGCCCGCCGGCAGGTCCGCGATCACCTGCGGCCGGTGCAGGATCATGTTGGGGATGTCGAGGACATTGATGTCCGCCTTATAACCCACGCCCAGCACGCCGCGATCGCACAGGCCCACGGAGTTTGCGGGCTGGCTGGTCAACGCCTTGATCGCGGTCGGCAGGTCCAGACCGTCCCGGCCCAGCCGCCCGGTCAGCAGATAGGTGGTATAGGCCGCGTCGCAGATCATGCCGTAATGCGCCCCGCCATCGCCCAGCGCGACGATCATATTGTCCTGCCCGATGAGGTCGCGGCTCTGGGCGAGATATTCAGGCACGTCGGACGAATAGGAACAGAGGATCGCCCGGCCGTCATCCTCCAGCAGCGCGTCGTAGATCATTTCGCGCGGATCGACGCCGCGACGCGCCGCTTCCGCCTGGATGCTGTCCTCGGCCGCGAAATTGTAATCGGCCGGATCGCTGATGCGGAACAGCGCTTTGATCGACTTGATCAGCCCGACGAAGGCGGGGTTCGGATCGTCCGGCTCCTCCGCGATCAGGCGCGCGCGCAGTTCCGGATCGCGCATCTGCGCCACCTTTTCCTCCAGCGGCAGTTGGGCGAGCGGGCGGAAGCTGGGGTTGAGCGAGAAGGGGTGGTAGCTGAGCTCCAGCCCGTACATGACGCCCATCGGACGCGGCATGAACTGGCAACGGATGGTCAGGCCATCAGCCGCCGCCTGGCGCACGCCTTCGACATAGCGGCCCCAATTGTCCGGCCGCGTCGGCATGGCGATCAGGCTGAATGTCACGGGAACGCCCGCCTGCTGGGCGATGGTGCGGAAAATCTTCAGTTCCACCTCGGCATCATTGTCGAGATTGGGGTTGCACTGGAACGTGCCAGCGCCCGCATCCTTCAGGCCCTCGGCCAGGGCCAATACCTCGTCCAGTTCCGTCGTGACCGAAGGCGCGAGTTCGCCGGAACGGAAACGGTGGAACAGATTGCGCGAACTGGCGACGCCCAGCGCACCGGCCTTCACTGCCTCGCTGACGCAGCGGCGCATTTCGACCAGATCCTCCAGCGTTGGAGGCTCCAGATTGGCGCCACGCTCACCCATGACGAAGACGCGCAAGGGGCTGTGGGGGATTTGCGCGGCGAAATCGACGTCGGACACGCGCTGGTCCAGCGCGTCGAGATAGTCGGGGAAGCTGTTCCAGTTGAACGGCACGCCTTCGGCCATGACGACTTCGGGAATATCCTCGACCCCCTCCATCAGCTTGATCATCAATTGATGATCGCCGTCCCGCACCGGCGCGAAGCCGACGCCGCAATTGCCCATGACGACGGTGGTGACGCCGTGATTGGACGAAGGAGCCATGCGGTTTTCCCAGGTGATCTGGCCGTCATAATGGGTGTGGACATCGACGAAGCCGGGCGTCACCGTCAGGCCGCGCGCATCGATTTCCTCCGGAGCCGAAGCCTCGATCCTGCCGATTTCAGCGATCACGCCGTCCTTCACGCCGACATCCGCGACATAGGGCTGGGCGCCGGTGCCGTCCACGATCGTGCCACCGCGGATCACCACGTCGAATTGACTGCTCATGCCTCTCCTTTCAGAATCGCCACGCAATGGAGTCGCGTAGATAAATAGTATGTGCTATTTATAGCATCGATGAAGACAGGACAATGGCCTAGTGACGCATGCATGATATTTCCGATCGCCCCCAGGACGTTGCCGTTCCTCGTCGCCGCGCCCGGCGGTCGACGGCGGAAATTCGGGCGCTCATTCTCGACGCTGCCCGCGCGGTCTTCGCGGAGCGGGGCTTTGCCGGCGCGACGACGCGCCATATCGCTGCCCGCGCGGAGGTGGCGGAGCCTTTGATCTTCAACAATTTCGGCAGCAAGGAGGCTTTGTTCACCGAAGCGGTGACCGAGCCGTTCAATGCCCGTTTCCGCGAATTCCTGGACTACAGCGACACGCTGCCGCCCGACCGTGAGGAACGCAGCATGCGCTTCGTCCAGGCGCTGTATCCCTTTCTGCGCGACCATGCCGATCTGTTGCTGGCGATGGTCAAGTCCAGGGGGGACGTGGATGCGGCGGCCATTCATGGTCTGGACGACTATTTCACGCGCGCCGTCGCCCGCATGCGATCGCAATATGAGCAGGCGGGGCTGGAATTCGACGTGCCGCCGGAACTGATGGTCCGCTATGGATTCGGCATGCTGGCCGGATCGGTCCTGCTGGGCGACTGGTTCTTTCCCGAGGGCGGACCGGACCCGGACGTCGAGGAAAGCGTTCTGGCGCGCATGCTTTTCAAGGCGAGCGAACCCAAACAGCTTTGAGTTACGGCGCCGCCATTCATCACATGGCCGAAATTCCATCGCCCGGCTTGGCGGCCGGCCGGGCTGCCGCCATGGTCGGCGCCTGATGGAGGCGCGGATGGCGATCGATTTCAACGGGCAAGTGGCTGTGGTGACGGGTGCGGGCGGCGCGCTTGGTTCGGCCTTCTGCCGGGAACTGGCGCGCAGAGGTGCGGCTGTGGTCGCCAATGACCTGGGTGGAGATCCGACGGGGCAGGGCGGATCGACCGGCTATGCCGATGCCGTCGTGGAAGAACTCAGGAATCTGGGCGCCCGCGCCATCGCCAATTACGACACGGTGGCGACCGAGACGGGAGGACAGGCCGTCGTCGATGCCGCGATGGCCGCCTTCGGCCGGGTCGACATCGTCATCTCCAATGCCGGCAATCAGCGGAACGGAGCTTTCGGCGCACTGACCGGGGAGGACATCGAATCCGTGCTGGCCGTTCATGTGAAGGGCGCGTTCAACATATGCCAGCCCGCCTATCGCGCCATGATGGAGCAGGGCTATGGCCGGATCGTGCTGGTCAGTTCGCAATCGGGCGTATTCGGCAACCCCTATCGCGCCAATTATGGGGCTGCCAAGACGGCGCTGATCGGCCTGATGAACGTCATCGCGCAGGAGGCTCCCGCAGGGATCGTCGTCAATACGCTCTTCCCCAATGCGCAGGGCGGGCGGCTGGGCGGCACCCCTGTCGAGCAGCGCCCGGACATCGCTTTCCTCAAGGCCGCAGGCGCCCGGACCCGTCATTTCATCGAAGGGATGAAGCCGGAATTCGTCGCCGCCCTGGCCTGCTATATGGCCAGCCGGGACTGCACCTCCTCCCAGCATATGTATTCGGTGCTGGGCGGCAAATATTCGCGGCTGTTCGTCGGCCTGACGCGGGGCTGGTACAGCCCCGGCCCGGACGCGCCGAGCTGCGACGACATCGCGGCCCATATCAGCGAGATCGACGACCGCTCGGAATATGACCTGCCGTTGAGCGGTCTGGACGAGATGGATACGGTCCTGTCGGTGCGGCGCGCTCTGGGACTCGATGCATGATCGCGGCGGATGGGCCGTTCCATGACGATAGACCCCTGCCGACGCGGGATGCTATTTCCGACATCCTCGATGTCACGCAAACGGGACCGGACCGGTTCACCGGATCGGCCGGAGCGCACAATCACATCGGGTCGGTGTTCGGCGGGCGATTGCTGGCCCAGGCCTTGCTGGCAGGGATGAAGACGGTGGAAGCGCTGCCCGCAAGCTCTTTCCACGCCTATTTCCTGGCCGCCGGGCGCACGGATCGGCGGCTCGACTATCAGGTTGCGCGCCTGCGCGACAGCCGTCGCTTCGCGAACCGTCAGATCACCGCCTGTCAGGATGGGCGGGCGATCTTCACGATGATGGCCGAATTCCATGCGCCAGAGGAGGGATTCGTCCATCAGAACGCAGCGATGCCTGTCGTGCCGCCGCCCGAGCGGGTCGCGCCGATCCAGCATTTCGTGCGCGAACGGGCGGCGGAGTTGGAACAGGCGGTGACGCACAACTTCGCCGCCGCCCTGGCGATAGAGATGCGCCCGATCGCGCCGGAAGACTATTTCCTCGCACGGCCGACCGAAGCGGCGCGATCATTCTGGTTCCGCCAGTCCGGCGCCGCCACTGTGGAGGACAGCCGGTTGCAGCAGTGTCTGCTCGCCTTCGCCAGCGATTACTGGCTGGGCGGCGCCGCGGCGATTCCGCATTTCCTGCCCACCAACAGCGGCGAATTCCTGATCACCAGCATGGATCATGCGATGTGGTTCCACCGCCCTGCCCGCTGCGAGGCATGGATGCTGCATCATACGTCCAGCCCGTCGGCAGGTGATGGCCTGGGCCTCACGACGGGGCGGATTTTCGACCGCGATGGCCGTCTGATCGCGTCGACCGCCCAGGAATGCCTGATGCGCCGCCTCCGGACTTGAGGCGAGCTTAGAGCCAATCGACATTCAGCCCTGACGGCCTGCGAATGACGCTTTTCCGTGCTTCCGGTGCTCACGTACTTTGAGTACGCTGCGCGCCGGGTCACGGAAAACCACCATTTTCGGCTCGTCATCTTCTGAATGTCGATGGCTCTAGTCCGGTTGGCCGCCCTTCGGATAACGCCCCATCATCAGGTAGAACAAGGCGGCGAGAAAGAAGCTGCTTGAACAAGCCAGCAGGGCAATGTCGTAACTGCCGAAACGATCATAGGCCATGCCGATCAGGCTGGCGCCTACCGCGACGCCAAGCGCGATGCCCAGCGTCGACAGGCTGTAGATGGTGGCATAGCTGCGCAGCCCGAAATAGCGCGCGATCATGAAGGCGACGATATCGATCTCCGCCCCCTGGCCAAGGCCGATCATCAGCACCGCGCCATAGAAAAGCGCGGGCGGTACATCGTGCTGGAGCAGCAGCAGGCAACCGACCGCAGGCGCGAAATTCAGGATGAAGGCAATTGCGGGCGCCCAGAAGCGATCGACCAGGACACCGCTGAGCAATGCGCCCATGGCGGCAGCCGCGCCCATCATCGATACCGCGCCCACGGCGGCGACGGCATCGAGCCCCTTTTCCACGCCAAGCGGCTTCATCTGGGAGAGCAACGCCACCACCGGCACATAGTTGAGAACGGACGCCGCGATGAGGATGCGGACCTTGCCATTGGCCAGCAGCGACAGCGCGCTGTCAGCACGGGGCAGCGCGGTGCGTCCGGACCGCAGCTCCGCAGTGCGTGAGGGCACCCAGAACCAGATGAGAGGCAGCGCGATCAACAGGATGAAGGCGGCAAGCAGCAGATAGCCGCCCGACGATCCGAAGCGCAGGATCATCGGATATAGCGCCATCGGCATCAACGCACCCGCGACCGCCAGCCCCGACCGGCCTATGGCGAGCGCGGTCCCCCGCGTCCGCTCGAACGCGCCGCTCAGGATGCGCGTGACGGTGATGCCGGTCGTCGCCATGCCGACGAGCGCAAAGCCGAAATGCACCGCGTAGAAATAGCCGAGCGATCCGCCCATGGAAGCGAGCAGCCCATAACCGATGGCGGTCAGCAGCAGGCCCGCCGACAATATCGGTCTGACGCCGTGACGATCCGTCATCCGGCCGATGACCGGCGCGATGAAAGCGATGATCAGGCCGAAGCTGTGGACGAAGGCGATGTCCCCGCGCGACCAGCCGAACTGCTGCTGCAAGGGTTCCACGAACAGGCTGGAAACCGCAGAATAGAGGGAATAGCCCAGCGATCCTGCGAACAGCGCCGCAACGCCGGGACGCCAGGCGCGCCTCCATTCTTGCGCGATCAGATGCAATTGGGATGTACCGGCGGCGTCAGGGGGCGGGTGCGGGCTCATGCCCCATTCCTGCGCGAAAGCGGGCGATGGGAACAGCCGCATCCCATTTCTACGCATATGTGTAGAGACCATGGCCATGGCTTGCCAGCGGGTCGACGGCGGCGGCACCGTCATGGCCATGTTGGGGAGAGGATGATGGCCGAGGATATTGTCGTCGAACGGCTGACGGACGGCCAGGGAATCGCGCTCGTAACGCTCAATCGGCCCGCGCGCATGAACGCCCTGCTTCGGGAGACGGTCGCCCGCTTCAACGGGCTGATGGACGAACTGGCGGCCGACGCCGCCTGCCGGGCCGTCATCGTCACCGGCGCGGGGCGAGGCTTCTGTTCAGGGCAGGATCTCGCGGCGACCAACCAGCGTAACCAGACGGGCAGCAGCGGCGTCATCGAGAAACTTCACTGGCAACAACAGTTCGCCGGCATGGGCGGACGCATCCGGTCCATGCCGAAACTGGTGATCGCGGCGGTCAATGGCCCGGCTGTGGGTGCGGGCATGGCGATCGCGCTCAGCGCCGATGTACGGATCGCGACCCCCGCAGCGAAATTTCTGGTGGCGGCGGTGCGGATCGGGCTGACCGGCGGCGAAAGCGGCATCTCCTATCTGCTGCCGCGCATGATCGGCGCGGCGCGAGCCTTCGACATATTGCTGACCGGCCGCGCGATCGAGGCGGAGGAAGCCGAGCGCATCGGCCTTGTGCGATCGCTGTCCGATCCGCGGTCGTTGATCGACGACGCCATCGCCTATGCGCGCTCCGTTCTGGCAAACAGCCCCTATTCGGTCGCCCATACCAAGGCGCTGATGTGGGCCAATCTGGATGCCAACAGCTATGAAGCCGCGATCCAGGCAGAAAACCGGGCGCAGATACTGGGCACGATGACCGAGGATTATAGCGAGGCGACCGCCGCTTTCATGGAAAAGCGGCCGCCGCATTTTTCGGGACGATAGGCCAAAGGCGCCCCGTCACGGCCCGAAGGCGGTGACAAGGCGCTTCCCTGATTGTCAATCCACGATCCGCTTGACGGCCCGGTTGCGGTCGAGCGTGGGATCGAGATAGCGGCCCACCGCATAGTCGCCCATGATCGTGGTGCGTCGGGCGCTGCGTGGGACGTTCAACGGCACGCCCTCCGCATGGTGAATCATCCGCCAATTATCCCACACCAGCATGTCGTTCTTCTGCCAGTCGTGGAAATAGGCATGTCGCTCGTCGGTCAGATGCGCCGCCAGTTCGGCGAGCAGCGAATCGCTTTCGGCCCGATCCATGCCCAGAATATACTGCGCCTGCAGCGGTGAAATCTTCAGCGCCTTGCGCCCGGTCTCCCGCTGGGTGATGACCATCGGGTGGACGACGGGCGGGAAATCATATTTCGTTCCGCCAGAAGGCGTGTCGCGCGCCAAGGCACGGAGATCGGCCGGGACGCCATATTTGCACTGCATGAAGTCCGTCACGAAATGATAGACGACCTCCATGCCGTCGATCTTCTCCTTCATTCCGGGCGACAGCCGCTCATAGGCTTCGATCGCATCGATGAACCCGGTTCGGCCAAGCTGCGTCGCCGGCTTCTCCATGCGGAGCACCGCGCCGCGCACGATCGTCGGCATGAAGCTCTGGTCCCAATGCCACGGGATATAGCCCGCCCGGTCATGCCCGCCGAAATGATAATCGGTCTGGAAGCGGGGCTTGTCGTCCGCCGGGTCATATTTCAGCGTCATCATGAACTGGTTATTGGGATCGTTCATATCGGCGGTCGCAGCCGGCTCCATCTCCCCGAACAGACGGCTCAGCCGCATCTGCGCTTCGTCATCGGCATCGGGATCGCGGAACAGCAGCAGTCCGGCCTCGATCCATATGTCGCGGATTGCGTTTGCCATGTTGTCGTCCAGCGGGCGCGACAGATCGACGCCGATGATCTCCGCACCGAAACCGGGGCTGAGCGCGCGGACCTTGAGCCCGGCCCTTTCCTGAACCTCGTCTTCTTTCAGCATCATTCTCTCCTCGCGCATGCGGCCGGGCCATAACGGCGGACCAGTGCGCTCATGTTAAACCTTACCCATTGCCCCTATAATCGGGCAATTTTCGAAAAAACTATTCAATATCATTGAACAATGATCTTGAATGGACTTTCGACAACTCATCAGAAGTCTGATGACATCGCCCGGAACCCGCCCATAACGGCGCCTATTGCTTCGGCCATGCTATAAGGGCGAGCAAGACGGGGGTGGCGGACGGCAGCCCCGTGTCGGACGAGATCCCCAAGAAGGAATGGAAAAGGATGAATAGTTTCACCGCGACCCCGTGGCCCAAGGACCGCGTCATGCCGGCCCGATCGTGGGAGAGGCCCGCCGGCATGCGCGTCATTTCCAGCGACGATCATCTGATCGAGGAACCGGGGCTGTGGGAAAACCGGCTGAAGGGCGCGGACAAAGATCGCGCGCCTAAATATTGGAAGGACGAGACGGGCTTCCATCTCGAAGTCGACGGGCAGAATTATGACGTCCCCGGCCTGCCGCCGACCTTCCCCGAAGGGCGCGAGGGCTTTTGGGATGTCGACAAGCGCCTGGCGGACATGGACGCGGAGGGCATTGACGCCGCCATCATCTATCATGGCCGCCTCAACAGCCTGATCCGCATGCCGGACAAGGAATTCTGGTATCGCTGCGTCGATGTCTGCAATGAATGGGCCGCGGAATGGAAGGAAGCGGCGCCCGACCGGCTGTTCCCCGTCGCGCTGCTGCCCACCTTCCTGTGGCCGGAACGAACGAAGGATTATCTCCAGAAGCTGAAGCAGCTCGGCTACAAGGCGATCGACATTCCCGTCAGTCCCAAGGGCGTGCGCTACAACAGCAAGGATATGGACCCGTTCTGGGAAGCGATCCAGGAAAGCGGCTTTCCCGTCTCCTTCCATATCGGCGCCTATCTCCAATATAGCGGCCGGGGCTCATTGGGCGCGAACCTGAACGCCAATCTGATGCCCTTCACCGGGCTGTTCGGACAGCTGGTTTTCTCCGGCCTGTTCGACCGTTTCCCCGGCCTGCGCGTCGTCTTCACCGAAGGCGGCGCGAGCTGGGTGCCCGGCACGCTGGAAAATGCCGACAAGGTCGCACGCGACTATGCGACCGAATTGCGGCCCAAGCTGGCGCAGAAGCCGAGCTGGTACTGGCATAACCACTGCTACACCACCTTCATGGAAGACGATGTCGCGATGGAGAATATCACGCGCATCGGGGATGGCCGGGTGATGTGGTCGACCGACTATCCGCATCCGGAAGGCGTGATGGGCAGCAGCGACGCCATCATGAAGCGCATCTTCGATACGGTGGGCGAGCCCGCCGCGCGCAAGGTGCTGGGCGAAACGGCGGCCCAACTCTGGGGCATCTGATCGGATAAGGGGTAAGGGAAGGGGAGCGGACCTGAGGTTCGCTCCCCTTTCTTTCAGCCGGGCGTCGCGCTGCTCCACGCCATGGCGCCCATGGCCTTGCGCTTTTGCAGCGCTTCCGTCTCGATCGCCAGCGCGTCGGCCAGCGTGCCTTCCGTTCCGCGATCGATCACGCTCTTGGACATGCGGATCAGGCCGGGATCGTGCGCGGCGATCGCCCCGGCGATCTCGATGGCTCTGGGCAGCAATTGCTCAGCCGGCAGAAGCTCATTGGCCAGGCCCACGCGCAAGGCCGTGGCGGCATCGACCGGCTGGCAACTCAATATCATCTGGCGGGCGAAGCGCGCGCCCACGGCGTGGGGCAGGCGCGACCCCATGCCGCTGCCGGACAATGCGCCGATCTTCGCATGCGTATCGGCAAACCGGGCATTCTCGCTGGCCAGAATGAAGTCGCAACCCAGCGCCAGCTCAAGCCCGCCAGTATAGGCCGCACCGCCGACCGCGGCGATCATGGGCTTGCCCAGGCGCGGTACGCGCTGGATCAGCGCCGTCACGCTCTGGCGCGGCGCATCAGGAGCAGAGAAGGTCTTAAGGTCCAGCCCGGCGCAGAAGGCCGGCGGCGCGCCCGTCAACACGCCCACCCGCCAGCGGTCGTCCTGCACGAAAGCATCGAATGCCGCGTTCATGGCGTCAAGCAGCGCGGGATCGATCGCATTGCGTTGCGCCGGCCGGTTCATCGTCAGCAACATTATGCCTTCGCCGGCTTCCTCGGCCAGCAGCACGCCATTCGGTTCCAGCGTCATATCTGGCTCTCGAAAAATGCGATGACGTCGCGGGCGAACGCCTGGGGTTCCTCCATCGCGG
Source organism: Sphingobium fuliginis (assembly GCF_015074805.1). Lineage (NCBI taxonomy): Bacteria > Pseudomonadati > Pseudomonadota > Alphaproteobacteria > Sphingomonadales > Sphingobiaceae > Sphingobium > Sphingobium fuliginis. The sequence continues at coordinate 592,770 of NZ_CP060036.1, forward strand.
CGAAATGCCCGCCCGCGTCCATCTTCGTCATGCGGACCACATGATATTGCCGCTCGGCCAGGGCGCGGCTGGGCATGGGATAGAATTCGCCGGGAAAATGGGCGAGCGCGGTGGGCACTGTCACCGGCCCGGCCGCCAGCGCGTCGCCGTTCAGGCCGTAATACATCCAGATCGACGACATCACATTGTCGGTGACCAGATAGGACATGAGGTTCGTGATCAGATGGTCCTTGCTGAACCGGCTCTCTATATTGCCCTTGGTGTCGCCCCAGCGCCAGAATTTCTCGACCACCCAGGCCGCCCAGCCGACTGGATTGTCATGCAGCGCCAAGCCGATGGTCTGCGGTTTGGTGGCCTGTTCGTGATGATAGCCGCTTTCCGCCTCCATCACCGTGCGGACCTGCGCCCAATAGTCGAGCAGTTCCGCATCGGCATCGGCATGCGGCGGCGGCGCCATGAAGAAATTGAGATGGATCGCCGCCACGACATCGGCGTGGCTGATGCCCAACTGCGTCGTCACCGCCGATCCCCAGTCGCCCCCCTGCGCGAAGAAGCGCGGATAGCCCAGCACGTTCACCATCAAGGCGCGCCACAAGGCGGCGACGCGGGCGGGACCGATCGGCCGCGGCGGCCGGCCCGACCAGCCATAGCCGGGCAGCGACGGCACGACGACGGAAAAGCCCGCCTCCACCAGCAGCGGGATCGCCTCCTGGAACTCCACCACCGATCCCGGCCATCCATGCGTCAGCAGGATCGGCGGCCTGTGCGTGTCACTGTCCCGCACATGATAGAAATGAATGGGGATGCCGTCGATCTCGACCATGAACTGCGGCCAGCGGTTGAGCTTCTCCTCCTCCGCGCGCCAGTCATATGCCGAACGCCAATAATCGACCAGCTCGGCCAGATAGCGCGCATCCATGCCATATTTCCACTGGTCGGGATCGTCGGGCATATAGCCGATGCGACTGTCCGCCAGCCGGTGCCGGATATGATCGAGCACAGACTGCGGCACGTCGATGCGGAAGGGGGTGGGGGTCAAAGGGCCTCTCCTCAATGATCGGCCGATTCATAATGCTTCCATCCCCTGGCCGAATATCCATGGGCGGATGCATCACAGTCATGATCGGACTCCCGGGCAGTCATGACGGGAGAACGGGCCGGTGGTACGATGGCGTATCCTTGATGACAACGAAAGATGGAGGGGGAGCCAGTGGGCATCGTCATACGCTATCCACGTATCGATTTTTCAAAGGTGCGCGCGCATTGGGCACCCAATATCGCCTTCGCCCAGTTTCAGAACGCGACCTCGATCATTCCCGCCCCGGTCGAACCCTGGCTGATCAAGGTGCTGAACATCGCGATGGAGCGCCTGCCCGCCGGTTCGGAGCAACTGCGCGAGGACATGGCCGCCTTCATCGGCCAGGAATCGCAGCATTACCGCCAGCATCAGAAGTTCAACAAGGTGATCGCGGCGCAAGGCTATCCCCGGCTGGCCGAGTTCGAGAAGAAGCTGGCCGACGATCTGGACGCTTTCCTGAAGAACCGCTCGCTCAAATTCATGCTCGCCTATGCCGACGGCTTCGAATCGCTGGGCGCGGTGCAGGGCGGCATCTGGTTCGAGCGGATGGATGCGCTGATCGAAGGCGCCGACCCCAATGCCGTGGCATTCTGGAAATGGCATATGGCCGAAGAGTTCGAACATCGGGAGGTCTGCTTCCAGATCTATCACCGGATTTACAGCCGCGGCCTGTGGGGCAGGATCTGGAACGGCTATTTCTACCGTGTCTATGGCTGCCTCTATGCCATGGTTCATTTGCGGGGTTTCATGGACCGCATGTTTTCCTACCTGATCGAACAGGACAAGAAAAGCATGACGCCTGCCGAACAAGCCGCGCTTGATCGCGACATCAAGGCGCTCAACAATTTCCAGCTCAGGGTATTTTTCCCACAACTGCTCAAGAACTTGCTGCCCTGGTACGATCCGGGGAAAAAGCCAACCCCGCCCGGGCTGTTCGATTTTCTCCGCCAGTTCGAAAAATCGGGACCGGCGGAGGCCTGAGCTGACGGTTCGCCAGAAATGACGGGGCGCGCGGCGCTGACGCCCTTCTTCCCGGTCACGCGCTTTTATACAGTTCCTTCAGCGCGAACTTGATCACTTTCCCTGTCGAATTCATCGGCAGCGCGTCGAGGAAGGTGACGCCGCGAGGAATCTTGTAATTGGCGAGATTGGCCTTCGCCCAGCCGATCACCTCCTCCGCCGTGATGGAGGAACCGGCGGCCCGGACGATGAAGGCATGGCCCACTTCGCCCAGCCGCTGGTCGGGCACGCCGATGATGGCGGACTGGTGGATGCCCGGCAGGCCCGTCATCTGCTTCTCGATCTCCGCCGGATAGACGTTGAATCCGCCGACGATATACATGTCCTTCAGCCGGTCGGTGAGCTTCAGATACCCGTCCGCATCCAGACAGCCGACATCGCCCGAATGCAGCCAGCCATCGGCGTCGAGCGTGGCGCGGGTCGCCTCCGGATTGTCGAGATATTCGATCAGCAGCTTGTCGTCGCGGATCAGCACTTCGCCCGGCTCTCCCACCCCCAGCGAGCGGCCATCCGGCCCGGCGACGCGGATTTCGGTGCCGGGGATCGCCGTGCCGACCGTATAGGCGATGCGTTCCATGGGATCGCCCGGCCGGGTGTGCGTCGCGGAGCCGCAGCATTCGGTCATGCCATAGCCGGTGCTGATCTCCTGGATCGGGGTTTCGGCCTGGAGCCGTTTCATCAGTTCGATCGGCACGACGGTCGATCCCGTCGACATGAAGCGCCAGCTCGAAATGTCCCAATCGCGCCAGTTGGGAAAGGCGAGCATTTCCTGGAACACGGTCGGCGGCGCGGGCATAACGGTGATCCGGTTCTTCGCCACCAGGTCGAGCACGCTTGCCGGATCATAGGCTTCGGGCCAATAGAGCGTGCTGCCCGCGATCAGCGATGCGACCCAGCCCGCCTTGTAGGATGCGTTGTGCGAGAAGGGACCGAAGGCGGCATAGCGGTCGTCCGCCGTCTGCCGGGCGATGTCGACCCATGCCTGACCGCCGCCCAGCGACCGGCGATGATCGAAAAGCGCGCCCTTGGGCGCTCCCGTCGTGCCGGACGTGAACATGAGGTCCGCCAGCGTGTCCGGCTTCACCATCGCCTCGCGCTCGGCAAGCTGCGCGTCGCTGCTGTTTGCGGCCAGCGCGACGAAATCCTCGAAACCGATTTCGCCTTCGCCCAGTTCCTGCGGTTCGGCGCGCAACACGATGCGGCGGCGCAGGCCGGGCATCGCTTCGTCCTTCAGCATGGCCGGATAATAGCGGCCCAGGAAACTGCCGATGGAAAACAGGCGGACAATCTGTCCCCGCCGCACGATGTCCGACACCTCGCCGCCCTTCAGGCGTGTGTTGAGCGGCACCATCACGCCCGCGGCGCGCTGGATGCCGATGGCGATGGCGACCCATTCCCACATATTGGGCGCCCAGATGGCGGCCCGGTCGCCCGGCCGGGCGCCGTCCGCGATCAGGGCCTTGGCGACCAGATCGGCCTGGCGGTCGAGTTCGCGATAGCTGATCGCCCCGTCAGTCTGCGAAACCAGGGCCGGGCGGTCCCCGTGACGCGCGGCGGCGCTGCGCATGAGGGCGGGAATAGTCGTCGTCATGATGGCCTTTTCGTCAGGATTCTGGTGCCGATGCCATGTTGCAGCATGGGCCGAACTCGCCTTCGAAGGAAGGACAAGCTTGGCATCACCGTGGTTGTGATGGCTGGCTTCATCGATCCAGATGGCGCAGGAAATCGCCCCGCGCCGACCAGACCATCCAGGCCGCGAGCGGTCCGGCGGTCAGCAGGCCGGTGATGATCGCCCAGCCCAGCTTCATGGGATCGCCATAGACATAATCCGTCAGGAAACCGATCAGCATCGGTCCCAGCGCATAGCCGCACAGATTGGACGCCAAAACCATCAGCGCGGCGAAGCGTCCGCGCATCTCGATGGGCGCGATCATCTGCACGGCGGCCATGGTCGGCCCATAGCTCGACCCCATGGTCATCATCATCAGCGTGATCGCGCCGAACAGCAGGGCGAAATTGCCGGCTGCGAAGGCCGCCGCCAGAACCGGGGGAATCGCGATGCAGAAGCCGCACAGCAACCGCAGCGCCATGTCGCGGGTGCCGCGCGCGAAGCGATGGTCGATCAGCACGCCCAGCGACAGCCCGCCGACGATGCCGCCCAGCGCGACCGCGACCGACATCATCGTTCCCACCTCCGCCGCGCTGACGCCCAGCACGCGGCGGGCATAGGTCGGCGTCCATACCATCGTCCCCTGAATGGCGACGGCCATCACCGCCGATCCCAGGATCAGCCCCAGCATCAGCCGGGGATGCGCGCCGATATGGCGGAAGAAGGCGCCCCAGCTTGCCGCCTGCCGGTCGGGCGGAGGCTGGCTGCGGCGCTTCGGCTCGCGAAAGGCGAAAGCGAGGAAGGCGACCGCCACGCCGGGCAGGCCCGTCACCACCAGCACTTGCCGCCAAGGGGCAAGCCCCGCGAACGGACCGCTCAACGGCTCCGCGCTGAACAGCGCGAGCAGGTTGCCGCCCAGCGCGTAGGACAGCGATATGCCGATGACGCCGGACACGGAAAGGCAGGCGATCGGCGTCGTCAGCCGATGACGGGGGAAGATGGAGGCAAGGAGCGACTGCCCAGCGGGGGATACCGCCGCCTCGCCCGCGCCCACCAGCAGCCGGCCGGCGAAGAGCTGGCTGTAGCTGCGCGCCAGCCCTGTGCCCGCCGCCGCCAGCGACCAGACCACGATGCCGGTGAACATGATCGCGCGCCGCGAATAACGGTCGACCAGCCCGCCGATCACCAGCCCCATCAGCCCGTAGAAGAGGGCGAAGGACAGGCCTTGCACCAGGCTGATCTGGAAATCGTTGAGGCCAAGGTCGGCCCGCATCTCCGGGATCAGCACCGATATGACTTGCCGGTCGATCATCGACACGATCTGGAAGATCATCAGGATGAAGACGGTCCACCAGGCGCTGGCCGGACCATAATTGTCCGGCCAGTGACTGGTCTGGGCGGGGGCGTCGGCGGGGCCATCCACGCGCGCGTGCAAGGGGTCAGCCCTTCAGATGGGCAGGCAGATCCTGCATGAAGACGGCCTTGATCTCGGTGAAGCCGTGCAACCCTTCCTCACCGCCCTCGCGGCCCACGCCGGACTGTTTGAAGCCGCCATAGGGAATGGTGTAGTCGATGACGCGGCCATTATGGCCGAAATTGCCGGTACGGATGCGGCGGGCGACCTTGTAGGCGCGCTCGACATCCTGCGTGAACACCCCGCCCGACAGGCCGTAGATATTGTCGTTGGCGATGGCGATCGCCTCTTCCTCGCTGCCATAGGCGATGATCGTGCCGACGGGTCCGAAAATCTCCTCGCGGGCGATGGTCATGTTGTTGCTGGCGTCGGTGAACAGGGTCGGCTCCACGAACCAGCCCTTGTCGAGATGAGCCGGGCGGTTGCCGCCAGTGACGATGCGGGCGCCCTGCGCCTTCCCCTGCTGGATATAGTCGAAGACGCGGCCATGCTGGCGCTGGGTGACGAGCGGGCCCATCTGCGTCGTTTCAGTGAAAGGATCGCCCACCTGCACATATTGCATGGCGGCGGCGAGCGCTTCCTCCACCGCGCCCTTCAATGAGGCGGGCACTAATATGCGGCTGAAGGCGGCGCATTGCTGGCCGCACAGCCCGACCAGGTTCGGCATGATCCCTTCCACGACCTTGCCGATGTCGGCATCGTCCAGGATGATGGCGGCGGACTTGCCGCCCAGTTCCGTCGTGATGCGTCCCGACCGGGCGCTGACGACCGAGGCGATGTGCAGGCCGGCGGCGGTCGAACCGGTGAAGCTGACCTTGTCCACCCCTTCATGGCGGATCAGATAATCGGACACTTCGCGATCCGCCGTCAGGACGGAAAAGACGCCGTCGGGCACGCCCGCCGCCGCGATGCATTCGGCCAGGATCAGCGCTTCCAGAGGCGTTTCGGGCGAAGGCTTGGCGATGATCGTGCAGCCTGCCGCCAGCGCGAAGGCGACCTTCAAGGAGAGCGTGGCCAGCGGCGCGTTCCACGGCACCACGGCGGCGACGACGCCCACCGGCTCGCGCACGACGATGGCATGCCCGCCGGCCAGGGCGGGGCGCACCTCCTCAAACCCCTTTTCGGCAAGGTCCGCGGCATAGGTGTAATAGCCGCCCATGAAGGGGGCCGTCATCGACGATTGCGAATAGGGCATGCCCACCTGCAGCGACCAGGCGCGGGCGAAATCGTCGTTGCGCCTGGCCATTTCCTCAGCGATGCGGCGCAGATAGACGGCGCGCTCCGGCCCGGTCATGCGGGGCCAGGGGCCGTTGTCGAAGGCATTGCGCGCCGCCGCGATGGCGCGGTCCATGTCGGCGGTGGTCGCCTTGGCGACGCGGCCCACTTTCTCCTCGGTGGCGGGCGAGATGATCTCGATACCGTCCGATCCCGAAGAAGGGGACCAGTCGCCGCCGATGAACAGCTTTTCGGGGTTCGCGAGGTGGAGAAGCGTATCGGTCATGCGCGATTTTCCTTCTGGATTCGGCAAAGAAAGGGCGGCTGCTTAGGTCTCGACCACGACAGGCAGCGACAGGATATTGGCGACGCCGCCATCGACCGGCAGCATGTGGCCCGTGATATAGGCCGATGCGTCGGACGCCAGGAACTGGACGGGGCCGACCATCTCCTTCGGATCGCCAAAGCGGTCGAGCGCTATGGCGCTGCGGAAGATTTTCGCCCGCTCCGGATGGCCGACGGTGGGCGCTGCCATGTCCGTGTCGAAGAACCCGGGCGCGATGGCGTTGCAGGTGACGCCATGGGGCGCCAGGTCGGCCGCGATGGATCGCGTCAGGCCCAGCACCGCATGTTTGCTGGCGACATAGGCGGACAGGTTCGGCCGCCCGGTGTCGGAGACGTAGGAGGCGAAGTTGATGATCCGCCCCCATTTGCGCGCCGCCATGCCTTTCGACAGGTCGCGGCACAGCAGATACATGGACGATACGTTCACATCGAACATATTCTCCCAATGGGCGAGGGTGGACTCGTGGAGCGGTCCCCATCCGCCGATGGCGCCGTTATTGACCAATATGTCGATGGCCGCGCCTTCGGCGTTCAGCCTGTCGGTCGTCGCCTGCACCGCGTCCAGATCGGCCAGGTCGAACGCGATCGTTTGCGCCCGCCCGCCAGCCGCCCGTATTTCTTCGGCGGTTTCCTCCAGCTTCGCGCCGTCCCGCGCCGCGAGGATCAGCGATGCTCCCGCGTCCGCCAGCCCCAGCGCGATCGCCCTGCCCAGGCCGCGGGAGGCTCCCGTGACCATCGCCGTGCGTCCCGCGAGCGAGAAAAGCCCCGACATTCTTATCCTCATCCTTGGCCAAGACTACGTCCCGATGCAGTCATAGCGCTGGCGACCCCCGGATTTCGATGGCATCCGCCAAGCCATCATAAGGGCGATGTTCGTCGGTAAAGTCCGACATAAGGCTTGCGCACCCTTCATCCCTCCCCGCTATGCACGGTGCTGAGGATAAGGAGAAAGGCAGCATGGTCGAGGCGCAGAGCAGCGTGGAGGCGGAAGCCGATTATGTCATCGTCGGCGCGGGATCGGCCGGCTGCGTGCTCGCCAACCGGCTGAGCGCCAACGGCCGCCACAAGGTCGCGCTGCTGGAGGCGGGCGGCGACGACCGGCCGTTGCAGAATCTCTTCAATCCCGCGCAGGCGATGAGCACGATGAACATTCATGTGCCCGCCGGTTTCACCAGGATGCTGAAGGACCCGCGCATAAACTGGAATTACATGACCGATCCCGATCCGGGTTCGGACGGCCGGCAGCATTTCTTCCCGCGCGGCAAGGTTCTGGGCGGTTCCTCCTCCATCAACGGCATCCTCTGGGTGCGCGGCTTGCCGGAAGATTATGACGGCTGGCGGCAAAGGGGCCTGACCGGCTGGGGCTGGGACGAAGCGGAAACCTATTTCCGCCGGATCGAGAACCAGCAGGGCGAAGGCGCCAGCCGCGACCAGCAGGAAGGCCCGCTCAAGATCAGCGACGTGCCGATGCGGCACCCGATGCTGGACATCATGACGAAGGCGTTCGAGGAAGCGGGCGCCCCGGTGGCCAAAGACCTGAACGGCACCACGCGGGAGGGCGTCGCGCGGGTCCGGCTCAACGCCCATAAGGGCCTGCGCGTATCGGCGGCGGTCGCCTATCTGCACCCGGCGATGAAGCGGCCCAATCTGCAGGTCATCATCCATGCCCACGTCACGCGCATCCTGTTCGAAGGCAGGAAGGCCGTCGGCGTCGAATATTGGAAGGGCGGCCGGCTGCGGCAGGTGCGCGCGCGCCGCGAGGTCATCCTTTCGGGCGGAACGATCAATTCGCCCCAATTGCTGGAACTGTCCGGCATCGGCCAGGGCGAACGTCTGCGGGCGCTGGGCATCACGACGCTGGTGGACAGCCCGAACGTCGGTGAGAATTTGCAGGACCATTATGCATCGATGGTCCGCGCTCGCCTCAAGCCGGGCGCTTCCAGCTTCAACGCCATGTCGCGCGGCCTGCCGCTGGTGGGGCAGATGATCCGTTTCGCCGCGAGCCGTACCGGACTGCTGGCGCTGGGTGGGTCGAACCTGACGGCCTTCCTCAAGTCCGATCCGGCGCTCGATCTGCCCGACCTGCAATTCTTCGCCAGCCCCGCCACGGTGGATTTCGAGGCGCTGGCCAAAAACGGCGCCATGACGATGGAAAAGCTGCCGGGGATGACGGTGGGCGGTTATGTGATGCGGCCGCAGTCGAAGGGCTCCATCCATGTGAAGAGCGGCGACTTCCATGATGCGCCCTCGATCAAGCCCAACTTCCTGTCGGCGGAGGCGGACTGCCGCGCTCAGGTCGGCGGGCTGCGTTGGGCGCGCCGCGTGATGGAAAGCCCCGCGCTCGCGCCCTATTTCGACCATGAACTGACGCCGGGGGCAGCGCTGCAAAGCGATGAGGAATTGCTGGCCTTTGCGCGGGCTAGCGGGTCGACCGGTTATCATCACACCTCCACCTGCGCCATGGGCGTCGGCCCGGATGCGGTCGTATCCGGCACGCTGAAGGTCAATGGCGTGAAAGGCCTGCGGGTCGTCGACGCCTCGGTCATGCCCGCCGTCGTGTCGGGCAACACCAACGCAGCGACGATGATGATCGCGGAGAAGGGTTCCGACCTGATCCTTGCAGAAAGCTGATGGGAGTGGCGCCGCCGCCTGTCTCAGTCAGCGATGCTTTGGATTGAAGCGCGACTTGCTCCTGCACAGGAACGCGGTTCAAACTAGGCCGCGTGGACAATTCGGAATGGCGGGAAATGGCCAATCCAAGACATTCCCCTCCCGTAAACGGGAGGGGTTAGGGGTGGGTGCGAGCGCAGCGAGCTTCTGACTTAGCCGTTGCAAAACAGCGCAGATGCCGCGCCAGCCCACCCCCTAGCCCCCTCCCGCCTGCGGGAGGGGGAATGTCCTGATTCCACCCAAATCACTCAGTCCGGCGAGTCTGGAATTATCCACCCCGCCTGGGCAGGACAAACTCTAGGCTTCCCGCCGCACCTGCTCACCGAACAGCAGCAGCGACTGGTCCGTCGGCAATGCGGCCCAGATCTGGCGCGCCGCGCTGTCTATGTCCATGACGCCGATGCCCTGTTCCATCTGCCTGCGCATCTGCGAAGCGATCGGATAATGGTCGTCGGCCATCGCCGCGACATGCCGGGTGAGGGGGGTGTCGACGAAGCCGGGCCGCACCGCCGTGACCCAGACGTTGCGTCTATCCCGCATCGCCAGTTCCCGGCGCGCCACCCGCACCCACATTTCCAGGGCGGCCTTGCCGGCGCAATAGACGCTTTGTCCGATGGTGGGAGAGCGGGCGGAGGAAGAGGACATCATGACCAGCCCCGCCTCTCCGGCAAAACCGCTCTCTCCGACCGCGCGCAGGAACATCTCTCCCAACCGAAGCGGCGCGGCGACATTCGCGGTGATGTCGCGGGCATAATCGTCCGGCGGCACCTCTCCGACAAAGCCCGTCATCCCCTTCATATGCGCGTTCTGGATGAATATCGCGCGGGCACCCCGAAAATTGGCGAGGCTATCGGCAAAATGCGCGCCGACATTGTCCCAACTCTCGGGATCGGCCAGGTCGAGGAAGATGCTCTCATGATGGGGATGCGGCCGCCGCGACAAATTGATGATGCGCGCATCGCCATAGGGAACGTTGCGCGCCAGGCCCAGGCCGATGCCCTCGGTCGCGCCCGAAATCCATATCAGACTGCCGCGTTCCGCATCCGCATCTTCTTTATCTGCATTTTGCATGTATGATTTTCATCATGACGACTATCTACTGTCAAATCGTGCCGCCGCACCATCGCATGGATGATGCTGCTCCCCGCCCTGCTTGCACCCCTGGGGAGTGCAGGCCATGGAAATCGGGTATCACCCTATAGTCAGCCGGAGCCGATCCGATGGAATTGCGCCTCGATCCCGATCTTCAAACCTTCCGGACGGAAGTGCGCGCCTTTATCGACAGCGTCTTGCCCGCCGACATGAAGGAGCGCCAGCGTCGGAAGGTCGCCAACAACGCCGCCGTGCCCGACTTGCTGGAATGGATGCGCATCCTCAACGCCCATGGCCGATCCGTGCCGCACTGGCCGGTGGAGTTTGGCGGCTGCGGCTGGACTCCGATGCAGCTCTTCATCTTCAATGAGGAATTGTACAAGGCCGACGCGCCCGAATTCGACTGGGGCGGCACGCATATGCTGGGGCCGGTGCTCTACACCTATGGTTCCGATTATCTGAAGGACAGGTTCCTGCCCATGATCCGCGAAGGCGCGACGATGTGGGCGCAGGGCTTTTCCGAACCGGGGTCGGGCTCCGATCTCGCCTCGCTGCGCACCAGCGCCGAACTGGTCGGCGACAAATATATCGTCAACGGGCAGAAGATCTGGACCAGCGGCGCCGCGCATGCGGACTGGGGCTTTTTCCTGGTCCGCACCGACAAGACTGTAAAGCCGCAGCGCGGCATCAGTTTCCTGATCATCAAGATGGACACGCCGGGCATCACCGTGCGCCAGATTCCGCAGATCAATGGCGAGGCGCATCTGTGCGAGGTGTTCCTGGACAATGTCGAAGTGCCCGCCGACCAGTTGATCGGGGAACCGGGCATGGGCTGGACCTATGCCAAGTTCCTGCTGGAGCATGAGCGTACCACGTCCAGTTTCATTTACTGGAGCAAGCGTGAGCTTGCCCGCGCGAAGGACATCGCGCTTGGCGAAAGCGTGGGCGGCCGCCGCGTCGCGGACGATCCCGCCTTCCGGGCCCGTTTCGCGAAGGCGGAGGCGGATCTGCTCGCGCTGGAATGGTCCGTGCTGCGCGTGCTGGCGCATGAGGAGTTGGACGAGCCGGAGGCTGCCGCCGCCTCCGTGCTGAAGATCAGGGGCTCGGAACTCCAGCAGGAAATCACCATGTTGCAGGTCGACGCCATGGGCGCCAAGTCGCTGCGCTTCTTCGACGCCGCGCCCGTCCCGCCGCCGGCGCCCACCGACGTGTGGCCCGACTATGCGCCCGGCCGGACCACCGTGGCGCTGATCAACCGGGCGGCGACCATCTATGGCGGCTCGAAGCAGATCCAAAAGAATATTCTGGCCAGGCTCGCCTTCGGCCTTTGAGGGGAAGACAGGGACAATGGATTTCGCGAAGTCGGACATTCAGGCGATGCTTCTGGACAGCGCCGATCGGCTGCTGTCCGAAAATGCCGACGTCGAATATTGGCGGCATCAGCGATCGAGCGCGCTGGGCTTTGACGAGGCGCGCTGGGCGCAGTTCGCGGAACTGGGCTGGCTCGCCCTGCCGGTGCCGGAGGCAGCGGGCGGTCTGGACGGCACGATGGAGGATATTGCGCTGCTCAACATCGCGCTTGGCAAGGCGCTGGCGACCGAACCCTATGTCAGCACGGTCGTCCTGGCCGATCATGTGTTCAAGCAGGCGGCGGACGAAGCGCGCGCATTGGAATTGCTGGGGGAGATCGCGGGCGGCACGCTGCGCGTCGCGCTCGCGCATCAGGAAAATGGCGCTCATCCGCTCGATGTCGAAGTGACGGGCACACAGGCTCGTCCTTCGGGCGACGGTTATATTCTGTCGGGTGCTAAAATCATGGCGCTCGATGCACCGGGCGCGGGGCAGTTGATCGTCTCGGCTCGCATCGAGGGAGAGGAGGGCATCGGCCTGTTCCTCGTGCCCGCCGATGCATCCGGCCTTTCCGCCCGGTCCTATGCGTTGATCGACGGCACCCGCGCGTCCGACATCGTCCTTGCCGATGTAAAGCTGCCGTCCGCGGCTCTGCTGATCGGCGGCAATCGCGGCTCGGCGGTACTGCGCGAGGCGATCGACCGCGCTTCGATCGCGCTGATGGCCCAGGCGGTGGGCGCGATGGAGGCAGCGAACAAAATCTGCGGCGCCTATGTTCAGGAGCGGAAGCAATTCGGTGCCGCGATCGGTTCCTTCCAGGCGATCCAGCATATCATGGCCGATAATTTCGTCGCGGCCCATCAGGCGCGATCCATGCTCTATCATGCCTTGGCCAATGCCGATCAGGATGAGGCGAGGCGGTCCGCCGCGCTCTCCGCTGCGCGGCTCGTCGTCGGGGAGGCCGGGCAGACCGTCTCGCGCAACGGCATTCAGGTGCATGGCGGCTATGGCCTGACCGATGAATATGCGATCGGCCATTATTTCCGGCGCCTGATGTGCATCGAAAAGCAATATGGCGACCTGATCCAGCATGGCGAGCGGTTCGGGAACAGCATCTTCGGCTAAAGCCTGTCCCGATCAGGGCCGAGGCACAAGCTGTTCCCGCGCAGGCAGGAACGGGTTTGACCGAAGCAGGAAAATTCGCCTGGGCGGGAATTTCGGTCCTTGGCCGGGCAGGCGGATCGCGCCCGCCCCTTGCGGATCGTATCGGCCTATGGCTTTGTGGCGCGATGACGGGAAGGGCCAGGACTGGGGAAGGGCGGCGGGACCTTGAGGCATGCCGCGCCGCGCTGGAGGCGCATTATGCGGTGCATCGCACCATTCCATCCATGGCGGGCCTTGCCCGGCTGTGGGACTATGCCAGCAAATCCTCGGCATCCCGGCTGGTCGATCAACTGATCGAGGCGGGCGTGCTGCTCTGGTCGACCGACCGGCGGCTGGCGCCCGGCTCGGCCTTTCGCATCCTGCCCGACCCGCAGGCGCAGGTCAGCGATGCTCCGTACCTGAACGATATGGGTCCGAACGATAATGGCCGGCACAATCCCGATCCGCTTCAGGCCGCGCTGGCAGCCTGGGCGACCGACTATGATCCCGTGCTGGTCCGCGCCTATTCCGTCACCACGCGCCTGCTGCGCCTCGCCCGCAGCATGGAGCGGCATATGACGCAGTCCGCCGCAAGGGAGGGGCTGACCTCGGGCGACGTGCTCCTGCTCGATGCGTTGTACCGCGTGGGGCCGCCCCATCGCATCGCGCCGACCGCGCTCAAACATTATTTCCTCATGTCGCTGGCGGGCGTCGCCAAGCGGGTCGACCGGCTGGAGGCGCTCGGCTTCATTCGCCGCGTTCCCAATCCCGACGATCGGCGCGGCCTGTTCATCGAATTGACCCATGCAGGTCGAGCCGCGCTCACCAGGCTGGTGGCGGTCGATCGCACCGCTCCGCACATCCTTTGGCCAACGATGCTCAGCGATCGGCAATATCAGGCCATGATAGAATCCCTGACGGTCGCGGAAGCGGTCGTGGCCGCTGCCGATAAGAACGATCGTTCCGAATTTCCTCCTCCAGATATGTGATGTTCTGCCGGTTCATTGACTTTTCAGCACCAATCCGATCCAGTTTCCATATCTTGGTAAACTAAATAGGAGCGGATGATGCGGAGCAGGTCGGAAAAGGTTGGAAATGTCGCTGCCCTTTCGACCGGCATAGACGCTTCGGCTCTCATTCGTAGCTCGCAGATGATCGCCGGCCATTTCGATACGCCCGATCCCGCGCTGGTCGGACGGGTCAAGCGGTTCATAGCCTGGCTGAACGACCAGCCCCCTCTGCGCGCGGAGCAGAAGGCCGACGTCGAACTGCAACTGCGCAAGCTGTTATCGACGCGCCTGCGCCTTGCCGCCGATCGCAAGCGCATTCCCGCCATTGCCGAGGAGAAGATCGAGCGACCCATTTTCGTCATCGGCTTCGGCCGTACCGGCACCACGCTCATCCATTCGCTGCTGGCCGAGGATATTGGCGCCCGCGCACCGCTCTGGTGGCATAGCCATTCGCCCAGTCCGCCGCCGGGCGAGGTGCCGGCGACGCCGGAACGGATCGAACTGGCCGCCAGGGAACTGGACGAGATGCTGATGCGCTCGCCCGGTCTGCTGACCCTGCACCCCTATTGGGACAAGCGCGGACATTGCCCGATCGAATGCGAGGAAATCTTCACCCTCGACTTCCAGAACGCCTATCCTTCGCTGCTGTACAAGCTGCCTGCGCTGGCGATGATCCTCGACGCCAGCAATATTGCCGATGCCTACCGCTTCCATCGCCAGTTCCTCCAGCAGTTGCAATGGCGGCAGCCCACCAGTCATTGGGTGGTCAAGGGCATCTATCACCAGTTCGCTCTGGACGCGCTGTTCGAAGCCTATCCCGATGCGCTGTGCATCTGGCCGCACCGGGACCCGGTTCAGGTTCATCCGTCGATCATGGCGATCACGGCCGTGCTCTATGGCGGCATCACCAACTGGCAGATGGATTTCCAGGCTCTTGGCCCCGCCTTTGTCGAAAGCATCGCCGCATCGTTGTCCGAAACGATGGAAAATCCGCTGGTGGACGATCCGCGCATCTTCCATGTCGATTTCCACGACCTGACGCGCGATCCGGTGGACGTCATCCGCCGCGCCTATGGCCATTGGCAACTGGATTGCACACGGGAATTCGAAGCGCGGATGCGGGCCTGGCTGGCCGATCCCGGCAATGCCTCCAACCGCTATGGCCGCTACGATTATGCGCTGGAGCCTTTCGGCCTCACCCGCGAGATGATCGAGACGGCGTTCGAGGGCTATTCGCGCCGGTTCAGGCTGGGGCGCTTCGCCTGACGTTCGGCCTGATGCCGAATGCCGACATGAGAGAGGGCTGATGACTAATCCAATCGCCAATGCGGATCAGTTCGCCGCCGAAGCGGAAGTTCGCGCCATGTGGGACGATGCGGCAACCAGGGCGGCGCGCGACCATTGCGCGCAGCTCTGGCGCGTGGGTCATGGCAGCGACGTGCCGCCGGAGGTCGAGCCGCTTTTCGACGCGGCGATGGATGCGTGGATGGGCAATTACCTGTTCAAGGCGGCGGCCCGCGATCCGATCCGGCCTCGCTTCGTGCGTAATTTCATGCCGGGCCATGGCTGGAAGGGCGCGGTCGTGCCCGATGCGCGGATGGGCGGCGACAATCCCGACAATTGTTATCGCCTCGCGGGCATCGCACATGGCGGCCGTTATCGGATCGCTGGCCGGGTGATCGACGCTTGCCCGGCGCATGTGTCCTTCACGCTCGTCGAGAATTGGGGCACATCGATGACCGTCCAGACAGTCGAACTGCCCGGCATCGATGTGACGCAGGACGGTCGCTTCACGATCACCATAGACGATCAGCCCGCCAATGGGCGGCGCAACCACATGACGACCAATCCACGCGTCAAATTCCTGTTCGTGCGCGATTCGATGATGGATTGGGAAAGAGAGACGCCACTGGCTCTGGAGATCGAACGGATCGATGCGGCCGGCGCCCAGCATTTCTCCTTCGAGCGGCGGCTGGACGAAGCGCTGCGGCGGGCGCGGGAAGAGGTGCCGCTCTATTTCTGGTTCTTCCGCCTGTCAGCGGCACGTCGGGCCAACAGCATGCCGCAACCCATGCGCACGGCCAGCGTCGGCGGCCTCGTCACCCAGGCAAGCAGCATCGGAAGACTTCGTCTGGAGGAGGATCAGGCGGCGATCATCCGCTTCGACCCCGCCGGCGCGGCCTATAGCAGCCTGCAACTGGCGATGTGGTGGTACCGGTCCATCGACGCGCATCTTTTGCAGAGCGGCCTCTCCGCGGCACAATCGGCGCGCGATGCCGACGGGCTGATCACCGCGGTCGTTTCGGCGCGCGATCCGGGCGTCGCCAATTGGGTGCAGACGGACGGATTGCGCGACCTGTTGCCGATGATCCGCTGGCAGGGTCTTCCGGAAACGCAGCAGGGCGCTGGGCCGATTCACTGGCTCGACATCCTGCCCTTCGACCGGCTGGACGCGCATTTGCCCGCCGGCATCGTGCGGACGAACCGGCAGCAGCGCGAGGATCAACTCCGCGCACGGCGCGCCGCCTGGTCGCGCAGGATCAGCGTTTGAGTGAAAATATCCGGGCGGCCGGACAAAAGCATCCGACGAAGATCTGGAGATTTGCTGTGGTCGGAATGTTGATGCCCATGTAACCGCCAGGAATGGAAAGCGAAAAGCCGGCGGTCGAACTGTGGCCTGGAATCAACCATCCGCTCAAATCTTCATCCTCTTCCTCCGGCGATCAGAAGATCGTGTATCTGATGATGCATAACATCCGCTAATCAAGGGTTTGGCATGGCCGGAAATGAGGCTAGCTGGCTTTCATCCGTTCGCCGGCTTCAGAGCAGAGCCTATTGGCCGGTTCCATCCAGTCCTTGAGAGGATGCAATGACCTATCGACGCTATCTTGCCGCGACCTGTGCGGCCCTGTTCATATCCGCGCCTGCCTTCGCGCAGGATAATGCGCAGCCGCAGGCCGAAGGCGTGTCGAGCGGCGACATCGTGGTCACGGCGCGCCGTCGCGACGAAGCGCTCCAGGATGTGCCGATTTCCGTCTCCGCCATTTCGGGCGAACAGCTTTCCCGCTCGGGCGTGACCGACGTTCAGGGTCTGCAATATCGCACCCCTTCGCTGTCGATCACGAGCGCGCAGAGCCAGCGCAACACCGTCGCCTTCTCGCTGCGCGGCCAGCGCACGCAGGAAACGCAGCTTTTCACCGACCCGCCGGTCGGCACCTATTTCGCTGAAGTAGTGCAGCCGCGCCCCTATGGTTTCGGCAACAGCCTTTACGATCTGGAATCGGTTCAGGTTCTGAAGGGCGTCCAGGGCACGCTCTTCGGCCGCAACATGACCGGCGGCGCGGTGCTGGTCGAGCCTGCTCATCCGAAGCTGGGCGAATTCGCCGGCGAAGTGCGCGGCCAATATGGCAATTACGACATGCACGACCTGTTCGGCATGGTGAATGTGCCGGTCGGGGATTCCGTCGCCCTTCGCTTCGCGGGTAAGACCCGCGAACGCGACGGCTGGGCGCGCGACATCGGCAGCGGCCTGCGCCTCGACAACCAGAATTACGACACGTTCCGCGTGTCGGCGCTGGTCTCGCCGGGCAACGGCATCGAATCGCTGACTATATTCGACTGGTTCAAGTCGCGGGAAAACGGCACGGCGTCTTTCCTTACGTCCATCAACTATCCTTCGGCTCTCAACAACTATGCCAGACTCGCGGATATTCCGGGTCAGTTCGCGGAGGCGCAGCAGCTTTTCCGCTCGCGCCGCTTCACGCTCAATTCCGGGTCGGGCAATGGCAGCAATCTCGACGTGTTCGGCCTGCCGCGGGAGAGCATCAAGAACTGGGGCATCACCAACAAGACGACCTGGGATCTGGCCGACGGCCTGACGCTGAAGAATATCTTCGGTTATCGCAAGGAGCGTCGGGATACCGTTCAGGATTATGACGGCATTCCCGCCTTCCTGATCGCCCCTTATCAGTTTGCGCGTTCACGCAACATTTCCGAAGAACTGCAACTTCAGGCCAAGATGTTCGAAAACCGGCTCGACCTCATCGTCGGCGGTTATTATTTCGAGGAAAAGGGCATTGACGGTTCGCTCGCCAATACGCTGCCTCAACTGAATATCCTGGGAGCCGGCCTCAATCCTGCGACGACAGACGCGACGCTGTTCGTCACCAGCAATCCGGGCGAAGGCTATTCGCGCACCGCGGCCGCATTCGTCGCCGGCACCTTCAAGGTCACGGATCAGCTCAGCCTGTCCGGCGGTCTTCGCTATAATTATGACAAGCGCAAGATCACCGTTTCGCCTTCGCAGCCCAACTATCCCAATGCTGACGGCACCTTCGGCCGCTGCTCGTTCGACACCGATACGTCGACTGCCGGCGTTCAGCGGGTTCCGCTCAGCCAATGTTCCTTCACCAACAGCAAGTCGTTCAAGGAATGGACCTACGACGCGACGGTGCAATATGAGCCGAGCCCGGAAGTCACCACCTATGCGTCCTATCGCCATGGTTTCCGCGCGGGCGGCTTTTCGACCCGGGCCACCGACGCGATCACGCTGCGGCCGTTCCTGCCCGAATTCGTCGATGAATATGAAATCGGCCTGAAGACCAACCACCGGCTGGGCGCGGGCCGCCTGACCACCAGCACCGCCCTGTTCCGTCAGGACGGCAGCGACGTGCAGAAGCAGCGCGCGACCTTCATCGACGGCAATGTCTTCACCATCGTCGACAACACCGCCAAGCAGCGCAATGTCGGCGGCGAGTTCGAGGCGAATTTCAGCACCGACAGCTTCTCGCTGGCGGCCTTCTATTCCTATACGAAGGTCGACATCCGGGCGGGCCGGGTCGTGCTGAACGGCCTGACCGAGTTCGAACAGCGCGGGGTGCCCAAGCATCAGCTCGGCGCCACGGCAACCATTTCGCCGCCGGTCAGCGAAGATCTGGGCCAGCTCAACTTCGTCCTGAACTATACCTGGCGCAGCAAGATCTATCTCGACGACTTCGAGATACAGGGCGTGCAGCCCGCCTATTCGCTGATCAACCTGCGCGCCGAACTCAACAATGTCGGCGGTTCGGGCGCTTCGGTGGCGGCCTTCGTCAACAACGCGCTGAACGAGACCTACCGCATCGGCGTGCTGGGCCTCATCGCGGAAGGGCTGGGCTTCCAGAACAGCGTCTACGGCGAACCGCGCACCTATGGCGTGGAAGTCGGCTTCAAATTCTGATCCGGCCCGGGCCGTGAAGCATCAAGGGGGCGCAGAGTTCTGCGTCCCCTTTTTCTTGCACGCCGCCGTCTGGCATTCTGTGCGGAAACGACGCTGGAGAGAATGATGAGTGAGGCTTATCCCGCCGATGCGCTAGCCCTGCCGTTGACGCCGCAGCAGATCGACAGCGCGTGGCTGACCCGCGCCTTGCGCCAGCGGCTGCCTCATATATCCGTTGTTGAATCGCAGGTGATCGATGTCATTCTCGGCACATCGACCAAGATTCGCGTTCGCCTCGCCGTGGAAGGGGAGGGCGCCGGGCAGATTGGCGAAACCCTGATCGTCAAGGGCGGCTTTGAGGAGCATAGCCCGAAGATGGCGGCGATGTACGCCAATGAAACGCGCTTCTACGCCGACATCCAGCCGCTCATCCCCATGCCGTCGCCGCGCGCCTATTTCGCGGGCACCGACCCCCATTCGCACCAGTCCATCGTCATCATGGAGGATCTGAAGCGCCCCGGCGTCGATTTCTGCGACGCCTTGCGTCCGCAGCGGTTCGACCAGATCGCCCGCCGCATGGAGACCATGGCCGCCTATCATGCCGCGACCTGGGCTTCACCCCATTTCCGGCCCGGTGGCCGCTGGGCCGACATCGCCAGCCGGTTCGACGGTTGGGGGCTGGACTATATGCGCCGTTATCTCCTGCCCGATGTCTGGGCGCATTATATGGCCTCGCCGCGTGGCGCGGCCGTCTCCACCCGGCTGCACGACCGCGACTGGATGGAACGGGCGCTGATGACCATAGGAGAGATTCAGCGCGCCCAGCCCCGCTGCCTGATCCATGGCGACACGCATCTGGGCAATCTCTACATATTGGAGGACGGCACGCCCGGCTATTTCGACGCGCAGGTGGCGCAGACCGCCTGGCACCATGAAGTCTCCTATCATATCGTCTGCGCCGCCGACCTGGCTGACCGCGCCGCATGGGAAGGCGATCTTCTGCGTATCTATCTCGACGCGCTGGCGCGGGAGGGTGGTTCCGTTCTGGATTGGGAATCGGCCTGGCTCGACTACAGGCGGTCCATTCTGTGGGGCCTGTTCATCTTCCTCACCAATGAGGTGCGCTTCCAGACCGAGGCCGTCAACACCGCCTATGCCGCCCGCTTCGGGCAGGCGGCGCTCGACCACGATCTGCGTCTCCTATTGCCCTAAGGCAAATAGGAGACGCAGCGCGCGTTCATATCGCCAGTTCATTCATGAACTTGTCGATTCTGGCGTTCAGCCTGTCGACCAAAGCCCGGTCCGAAAGCTCCACATAATAACCAAGCTGCTCCACCGTATCGAGGTGGATCACCGCCGCATCGCCATTGGGCATTTTGGCGCCCCAACTCTCGAACACGCAATCGACGCCATCGGGCCGCTGCGACAGGTCGTCGACCGCATAGCCGAGATGGAAAATGCCTTCACCGCGCGTTTCCAGCCATTCCCTGGCGTTCCCTTGGCCGACCACCGGCTCGATCATTTCCAGATAGACGTCGCCCCATTTGGTGAAGGCGTTCCTATTGGCGAAGCGCCCGCGCCAGTCGCGATAGCGCCCTTCATAATCGGTATCGAGCCGCCAGAAAGGCCCAAGGCCCAGCAGATTGCGATAATGCGCCATGCCTGCATCGATGTCGCGCACGACGACGCCGATCTGATAGAAGTCGCCCTTGAATTTCATGGTCATGCTCGCTTCCATTCTGTGATCAGCCCGCGGCTTGGGCCTTCGCCTGGTCGCGCAGCAGGAATTTCTGGATTTTCCCCAAGGGCGTGCGCGGAAAGTCATCCACCAGGAACAAATGGCGCGGCACCTTGTAATTCGCCATCTGCTCGCGACTCCAGGCGGTCAGTTCAGCCAGCGTCAGCGCCGCGCCTGCCTTAAGGATGACGCAGGCTGCGCAGACCTCGCCCATGCGATCGTCGGGCCAGCCGATGATGCAGACATCAGCGATGGCGGGATGTTTGCGCAGGATATTCTCGATCTCCGCCGGATAGGCGTTGAATCCGCCGACGATGACGACATCCTTGAGGCGGTCGAGAATGCGGAGCGTGCCGTCCTCGCCAATGCACCCGACATCGCCGCTATGAAGCCAGCCATCCGCGTCGATCGTCGCCGCGGTCTGCTCCGGCTCCTCGAAATAGCCCTGCATGACCACTGGCCCGCGAATCAGCAGTTCGCCGCTTTCTCCGGGAGGCAGCGGATTGCCGTCCCCATCGACGATGCGCAGTTCGACGCCGGGCAGCGGCTTGCCGACGGTCTTCGCAATGGTTTCAAAGCTGGCGTCGGGATAGTTGACTGTGGCCAGCGCCGTGCATTCGGTCTGGCCGAAGCTGGTCAGGAACAGGTCGAACCCGAATATTTCCCGCCCGGCGCGGATCAACTCCACCGGAACATTGGATGCGCCCGTATGCCCGACCCGCAGGGATGAGATGTCGAACGCGCCGAAACGCGGATGCTCCATCAGCGAGAAGAAGATGGTCGGCGGTCCCATCAGCACGCTGATCTTCTCGCGCTCGATCAGCCCCAGCAGCGCTTCCGCGTCGAATGTCGCCAGCGGATAGACGGTGATTCCCGCGACCAGCGCGGAAATCCAGCCCGACCGGTAACCGAAGCTGTGGAAGAAGGGATTGACGATGGCCATGCGGTCGCCCGCCCGCAGGTCGTTGGATTCGTTCCAGATGGCCGGCACCCACAGCGCCTGCCCATGATTGTGCATCGCGCCCTTCGGCTGCCCGGTGGTGCCGCTGGTGAAAAGAATGTCCGCGATGGTCTGCGGCGTCACGGCCGCGATTCGCGCCGCCAGCGCGGCCTCGTCCGCCTGTTCGCGCTGGAAGGCGGCGAAGGCAGGCCCGTCCAGCGCCACGATATGGCTCAACCCCGGCAGGTCGCGCACCGGCCCGGTTTCGCCTGCGCCGCCGCCCGCCTGAACCAGCATGGCGGCATAGTCATTGCCCAGAAATCCCGTCACGGTGAACAGGATCTTGGCGCGCGTCTTCGCCAATATGTAGAGCGCTTCCCCACCCTTGAAGCGGGTGTTGACCGGCACCATGATCGCGCCGATGCTTTCCGCCGCCGCCGCCGCGATCATCCATTCCGGGCTGTTGGGCGCCCAGATCGCCACCCGGCCGCCATGGGCGACGCCATGGGCGATCAGGGCGCGGGCAAGACCGTCCACCCGGTCCTTATATTGCGCGAAGCTGATCCGCGCTCCGTCCTCGCCTATGATGAAGGGCGTGCTGCCATAGCGTGCCGCGACATGCGCGATGACTTCCGGCAATGTGTGTTCCAGCGTCTTCGGCAGGTCGGAAAAATGCGGATTCGCCATGGTCGTCGCGCCGGTCACAACAGCCCCTTTTCCTCCGCCGTCTGCACGTCCGGGGACACGCCCGCTTCCCGCATGGCCTCGATGACCGCCGTGGTGGCGGAGGCGATGCAGGGGAAGCCGACATAGGGCGTAAGCTGCACCAGCAATCCCTCCAGCTCTTGCGCCGTCAGTCCGTTGGCGATGCCGATCTTGACGTGGTTCTTCAGTTCCAGCGACTGTCGCATGGCGATGAGCGCCGATATGACGGCCATGCTCTTTTCCCTGGGCGCAAGGCCCTGATGCTGCCACGCGTCGTGAAAGGCCCAGCTTGCCGCCATGCGCGGAATGGGCGAGCCGAAACGGTCAGCGGTGCAGGCTTCCCGAAAGGCGTTGCCGAACCCTTCGCCCATGATGCCGCTGATGAAGTCGACGCCCGATTTCTGTTTCTCGTCCAGCTCAGCCATCCATTGCCTCCATGCGTTTTGATTGTCTGGCCTATGGGTGGCGGCGTGCCCGCGTCAATAACGCCGCCACCGCCATCGGAGGGTAACACACACTGATCGGCCATCTGATGGCATCAGCATCCCATCGCCTATGTGATGGCAGGGCCGGGCCGATATTCGCGACATGCAGCCATGCCTATATAGATTTCGACACTTACAGGTTTCGACACTCGGCGCCCGGGTTTGATGGCGGCGTGGTCCAGATCATATCGAATAACGTCATGGTTTTGGGGAAGGAACATCATGTCTGCACAAATCGAAGCGGCGGAAACTTCGCCTGTCTATTCCGGTCCGATCTTCGATGCCGATACGCATTTCTGGGAAACGGATGAGGCGTGGACGAAATATCTGCCCCAAGACGCCGCCGAACGTTATGGCGTCACGTTCAAGACAGGACCGGACAGCGACTTCGCCATGTATGTGGGGCCGCGCAAGGTGGAGATCAGCGCCGACCATCTGTTCGAGGATGGCCGCGTTCCCGCGCCCGGCAAGCTGCATGAATGGCTGCGCGCCATGAAGGAAGGCAAGGCCGAGATCGACATGCATGTGCCCAAGACCCCGGCCATGGTCGAGCCGGGGGAACGGGTGAAACTGCTCGATGCCTGGGATGTGCGTTCGTCCATCCTCTTCGTCGGCAACATGATCACGGCCATCAGTTTCCTGGACGACCCGCGCTATGCCTATCCGGTATTGAACGCCTATAATGGCTGGATGTACGACCAGTGGAAGTATAATTACAACGACCGCATCTTCTCATGCCCCATCATGACGCTCGACAATGTCGAGGAAGCCTGCAAGGCGCTGAAGGATGTCGTCGCCAAGGGCGCGAAGCTCATCCTGATGCCGATGGGCCCCTATAACGGCAAGGCGCCCGCGCATCCCGATCACGATCCCTTCTGGGCGATCGCCAATGAAGCCGGCATCCGCGTCGTCTTCCATGTCTCCGAAGCCATCTACATGAAGGATCATATGGCGCTGTGGGGGGAGGGGATGCAGCAATCGCGCATCCGGCAGTCCGCCTTCGTGTGGATGCACGGCTATTCGGAACGGCCGGTGATCGAGACGCTGTCGAGCTTCATCTTCTGGAACTTCTTCGAACGCTTTCCCAATATAAGGCTGCTGTCGGCCGAAAATGGCGCCGAATGGGTTCCGTCCATGCTGGTGAAGATGGACAAGTGCCGGGGCATCGCGAAGAACGGCCATTGGCCCGCCGGCCAGTTGAAGGACCGGCCGAGCGCCATCTTTGCTCGCCATATGTCGGTCGTCGCCTATCCGGAGGACGATCTGAAATCCATCATCGATCAGGTCGGCAATGCCGATTGGGTTCTGATGGGATCGGACTATCCCCATGCGGAAGGCGTCGCGGAACCGCGCCTGTTCGCGGAGGAAGCGTGCAGGGGCCTGTCGGCATCGGATGTGCGCAAGGTCATGTATGAAAACGGCATGCGCTTCATGGGCCTGCCGGTCTGAACCTGATCCGACCCGTCGCCGCGCGTCAGCTTCCCGCTGAGGCGTGGCGGCCCGCCTCCACCGTGGCATTCAGAAGCCGTTCGAAATTCTGCTTCATCCGGTCCAGCGGAGCCGCCAGCATGAGCGCCCCCAGCAGATCGCCGTCAGGGCCCATGACCGGCACCGCCAGGGCCGCGGTGTCGCTCAACATCTCCCCGAAGCTGGCGCAATAGCCCTGTTCGCGTATCGCCGCGAGGCCGGCGCGGATGACATCGGGGTCGGTCCGCGTGCTGTCCGTCAACTTCCTGAGATGGGCGCGGGCCAGATATTCCTCCACCTGTTCGGGGCTGGCAAAGGCCATGAGGACACGCCCGGCAGCGCTGGCGTAGAGCGGCGCACGCAGCCCCGCCTGCATGGCATATCGCACCGGCTGCGGGCTGTTGCTCGCCTCGGTGTAGATGGCCTGCCCGATTTCCCAATCGGCAATGGCGAACCCCACCGACTCGCGGGTTTCGGAGGCGAGCTGCTTGACCAGGGCGCGGATGAGTTCCGGCGCAGACCAATGGCGCACGATCCGGCTGGCGAAATGATAGGCCGCCGGACCCAGTCGGTATCGCCCCTCCTGACAGCACAGATAATGCATGTCGCACAGGCCCCGCAGCGTGTCGATGAATGTGCTCTTGGGCACCGTCATGACCACGCTGAGTTCGGCCAGGCTCATGCCGTCCTGCTTGCCTGCCAGCAGGGCCAGCAGATCGAGCACGCGGGTGATCGCCTTCGGTCCGCGGGCGCGGGTTTCCTCTGATTTGGCCTGCTGCATCGTCCCCTGTTCACCTTTCCGGTCTCAACTCGCATTGCATAGCCGTTCGAAAATTCGAACGCAATTCGAAAAACCGTTGGACATTATATTCATGATGCGGTACGAAAATCCGTGCAGCAGATGCAATTTCATGCATCCGCGGGAGGAAGAGGAAAGCCAATGGCCACCAGCGCATCCCGGACCATCAAATCCGCGCATCGAGTGCTGGAGATCCTGGAATATTTCGACCAGGATCGCCGCGTCGCCACCGTCATGGAAATGTCGCGCACGCTGAACTATCCGCAATCCAGCACATCCGAACTGCTCCGCTGCCTGACGCGGCTGGGCTATCTCCACTATAATCGCGTTCGCCGGACCTACAGTCCGACCGCGCGGGTCGCCCTGCTCGGCGCCTGGGTGAAGCCTTCATTGTTCCGTGGCGGGCCGGTGCTGTCCGCAATCGACGAGATCGCCAAGCTGACGGGCGAAACGGTGCTGCTGTCGACCAGTTCCAACTATGTGCTGCAGCATCTGCATGTCATCCACGGCAATAATGAGGATGCGCTCGATGCTCATGCGGGCGATCAGCTGTCCATCCTGCACAGCACGCAGGGGCGGCTGCTGCTTTCGAGCTACCGCAATGAAGGCATCCGTTCCGCGGTCCACCGCCTGAACGCGGAGGAAACAGACCTGTCCCGGCATGTCCGCCTGGCCGAGCTTCTGTCCGAATTCGCCGTGCTGCGTGAAAAGGGCTGGGCCATCGAACAGGATCGGGACGGGGTCGGCTGCGTCGCTGTATTGCTGCCTTTCGGCCGGAATATGGATCGGCTGACCGTCAGCGTCATCGCCCGGCCGTCCGTGATTGCGGAGCGCGGACAGGAAATGCTGGACCTGCTGATCAGCCGCAAAGCCCGGATTGCCGAACTGCATCAGGAGGAAGACGGGCTGGAGCGGGACAGCAGCAATGTCGTGAAAATGCCCGAGACGATCAAGATCGCCAGCTACCGGCGGCATTTCGCCTGAGCGCAGGGCCGGTATCGGCGTGAACCGCGCGGTGCTGCCCTGCGGAAAGGGGCGTGTCCGCCTTGCGGAGGCGCCGGCGCCGTCCGTGCCCCGGAATGATGAAGTGCTGGTGCGCATGGCCTATGCGCCTGTCAATCCGGCTGACCTTCTGGCGATTGAAGGCGGATATTCCTTTGATCTGCCGCATGACCAACCGCTGGGAGCCGAGGGCGCGGGGCTGGTGGAGGCAGTGGGCGAAGCCGTTGCCGACCTTCGTCCGGGCGATCTGGTGATGGTGCTTGGCCGGGGCAACTGGTGTGCGATGCGCCTTTTGCCCCGTCGCCATCTGATAGCTCTGCCGGCCGGATTCGATCCCGTGCAGGCGGCGATGTTGCGCATCAACCCTCCTACTGCGCATCTGCTCCTGCGCCATGCTGGCGTGCTTCCGGGCGATGCGATCATTCAAAATGGTGCGGGATCGGTCGTGGCGCATTGGGTTCGCACCTTTGCCGCGCGCATGGACGTCAAGGTTGTCGATGTCGTGGGAAGGCCGCATCCCGCGACACCCGATGCGCTGTTGGACGGCGACGGTCTGGCGGAGCGCGCACTGGCGGCGTCGGGCGGGCGGCCTGTCCGCGCCGCACTCGATTGCGTGGCGGGCGCGGCGACCGACCGGCTTGCAAGCTGCCTGGCGCCGGGCGGCCGGCTGTTGCTGTTCGGCCATCTCTCCGGCAAGCCGATCCAGGTTCGTTCGCAATTGCTGACCGGGGGTGGCCTCTCGATCTTGGGCTTCAGCCTTCGCCCCGCGGAGGAGGCCATGGGTGTTGAGGGCGTGCACGCCATGTTCGCGGAACTGGCCGCGCTCCATGCCGCCGATCCGCCGTCCCTGCCGGTGCGCGCCATCGTTCCGCTGTCCCGTGCGGAGGAGGGGATTGCGCTTGCCCGGACGGGCGGGGGCGGGCGCGTGCTGTTCGATCTGACGCAATGATATCGGGCATGTGAAGGCCTTGGTCGCGTCGTTGACTTGGAAGCCCGATGCCTGCTGGGGAAGGGGTTCTTATATGGGAACAGCGCGATGAAATTGGATTTTACGCCCGAGGAAACGGCCTTCCGCGATGAGGTGCGGACCTTCCTCAAGGAAGCCCTCCCAGAGGATCTGCGGCGCAAGATGATCAACCGCGATCATCTGACCAAGGAGGATACGGTGCGGTGGCAACGCATCCTCAACGCGCGGGGATGGGCCGTGACGCATTGGCCCGTCGAATATGGCGGGCAGGCCTGGACGCCGGCTCAGCGCTATATCTTTCAGGAGGAGATGGCGTTGGCCCATGCCCCGGAAGGATCGCCGTTCAATGTCAACATGATCGGTCCGGTGCTGTGCAAGTTCGGCACCCCCGCGCAAAAGGACAGGTTCCTGGCGGTCACCGCCAATATCGACATCTGGTGGTGCCAGGGCTTTTCCGAACCCGGCGCCGGTTCCGACCTTGCCAGCCTCAAGACGACGGCGGTTCGAGACGGCGATCATTATGTCCTCAACGGGCAGAAGATCTGGACGACACAGGCCCAGCATGCGGACTGGATGTTCGGCCTGTTCCGCACCGACAGCAGCGGCAAGAAGCAGCAGGGCATCACCTTCCTGCTGCTGGACATGAAGACGCCGGGCATCACCGTCCGCCCGATCGAGACGATCGACGGCGAGCATGACGCCAATGAAGTCTTCTTCGACGATGTGCGCGTGCCGGTGGAGAATGTCATTGGCGAGGAAGGCCGGGGCTGGGACGTCGCCAAGCATCTGCTGGGCAGCGAACGCAGCGGCATCGCCCGCATCGGTCTTTCCAAGGAAAGGCTTTCGCAACTGCGCGCGCTGGAGAGCCGCCTTGCCGCGGACGGCACCCTGACCGACGAAGAACAGCGCCGCCTTGCGCACAAGCTGGCGGAGGTGGAGGTGGAATTGCGGGCGCTGGAACTGACCCAGTTGCGCGTCGTCGCCGCCGATGCCCATGGCGGCGGCGCCAATGCGGCGGCGTCCATCCTGAAGGTCAAGGGCACGGAAATGCAGCAGCGCATGACCGAACTGGTCGCTGAGCTGGCAGGCCCGGCGGGCCTTGCCATGCCCGATCATGATCATGCGCCGAACGATCCGGACGATGGCTGGATCGGCGCTGCCGCTCCTTTCTATTTCACGATGCGCAAGGTGTCGATCTTCGGTGGGTCCAATGAGGTCCAGAAGAACATCATCGCCAAGACCATGCTGGGACTTTGACGCGCCATGGATTTCGACCTGAACGACGAACAGAAGATGCTGCAGGAAACCGTCACGCGGTTCGTGGCGGAAACCTACGACTTCCAGAAGCGCGAACATGCGCTCAGGACGCCCGATGGCTGGAGCCGGGAGGCCTATGCAGGTCTTGCGGAGATGGGCCTGCTCGCGCTGCCGTTCGCGGAAGAAGATGGCGGCTTCGGCGGCGGCGGCGTGGAGATGATGATCGTCATGGAGGCGCTGGGGCGCGGCCTGATGGTCGAACCCTATTTCGCAACCGTGGTGCTGGCGGGCGGCGTGCTGCGCCATGGCGCGTCAGCGCAGCAGCGCGGGGACATCGTTCCGGGCATTGCGGCTGGCGAGCGCATCCTGACGCTGGCGCATGGCGAGAAGGGCCTGCCGCGCCATACGCTGGCGGCGCGCACGACCGCGTCTGCGTCGGGCGATGGATGGACGCTCGATGGCCGCAAGATCGCGGTCCTGCATGGGCAGAGCGCCGATACGTTCATCGTGAGCGCAATAACGGGAGAGGGCCTTTCGCTCTTCCTCGTGGATGCGGCGGCGGCTGGCGTGACGGTCGAGGGGAAGCGCGGCTATGATGGCGTGCCGGTCGCCACGCTCGCCCTGTCGGGCGTCAATGTCCCGAAGGATGCGCTCATCGGCGCGACGGGGCAGGGGGAGGGCATATTGGCCCGCGTGTTCGAGGAAGCGACCGCTGCACTGGTGGCGGAATCGGTCGGCGCCATGGCGGAGACGTTCGATGTCACCGTCGACTATCTCAAGACCCGGCAGCAATTCGGCGTCGCCATCGGCAGTTTCCAGGCGCTCCAGCATCGCGCCGTCGAAATGCTGATGCAGCTTGAACTGTCGCGCAGCATGGCGATCCTTGCGGCGCTGTCGCTCGACAGCGATGCCGATCAACGGAGCCGCAACATCTCCGCAGCAAAGGCGCAGATCGGCAAGTCAGGCCGCATCATCGGGCAGGAAGCGGTGCAGATGCACGGCGCCATCGGCATCACCGCCGAATATAAGGTCGGGCATGCCTTCAAGCGGCTGACCGCCATCGACGCGCTGTTGGGCGACCGGGACTGGCATCTCGCCCGTCTCGTGGAAAAGCGCGGCGTCTATCCCGCCTCTGCCTGAGGGTCGTTGCTGATGTCGCTGACGGGGATCGGCGCGCTTCCGTCAGCATAGGGCGCATGTTCCAGGCGGTTAGGCCGCGTGGAGAGTTTCGGAATGGCGGGAAATTGGCCAATCCAAGACATTCCCCTCCCGTAAACGGGAGGGGTTAGGGGTGGGCGCGAGCGTAGCGAGCTTCTGACTTAGCCGTTGCAAAACAGCACAGATGCCGCGCCAGCCCACCCCCTAGCCCCCTCCCGCCTGCGGGAGGGGGAATGTCCTGATTCCACCCAAATTACTCAGTTCAGCGAGTCCTGAATTTGTCCACGCCGCCTAGAAAGTCGAACTGGGATTAGGCCTCTGACGGACTCGCCCCCAAAAGGCCTGCGCGGGGGCATCCAGCATGTCGGCGCCATAGGTGATCAGGCCCTGCTCCACGCGGTAGAGCATGGCCCATTCATAATGGATGTCCTCGCCATTCGCCGCGCTTTTGCGGTAGGCGCGGGCGTGGACGAAGGCGCATTGCCGGTCGACGCAGGTGATGGCGATGATCTCGTCCCGCCTTTCCGCCAGAGCCTCCGCGCAGGAGGCCGCGAATGCGAGAAAGGCGTCGCGCCCGACCAGCGTCTCCTTCGTGCCGCTGGGGCCGAACAGGCTGTGCACGACATCGGGATGGAAATAGTCCGCCGGCGACGGCCGGCTTTCGCCTCCGACAGGAAAGATGTCGGGACGGTGCCGGCCTTCTTCCGTGAAGCCGAACATGCGCGTCAACAGCTTCACGGCATCGTTCATCGCCTTGCCCTTATCCCTCCGCCGCCTTGCGCAGCATGACGGCGCGGTCGCCATCCCGCACCACGACCAGCCGCATGCCGGGCTTCATATAGGTGACGAAGCCATCGAAGCTCTCGCGCACGCCCGGATCGATGGGGCGCAAATAGCTGTCCTTGTCGATATTCAGCGTGATCTCCCCGACGCGATCCGCATCCACGGTGACGGTCGTGGGCGTGAAGGACTTGACGGTGGCCGCGATGGCGCTGGGGTTGGCGGCGGACTGCACCCGCGAGTCGAAGGAGACGCGCAGCCGGTCGCTATTATTGGGAAGGCCGCAATGCGGCGTGCACGGATGCACGACCAGCACGTCCCCCGGCATATAGTCGGTCGTCGCCCAGCTTTCCGCCGGGATCGCGTCGCGCGGGATCGGAAAGGGATTGGGCTTGCCGACATTGTGGAAATAGCCGCGCTTGTTCTGGCCAACCGCCAGCGCCAGCCCGCCCATGTCGCGGGTGCAGGGGGTCAGCGACACCCAGACCGGGCGATAATCCTGAATGCCGGGGCTGTAGAAGCCGTCCTGATGCACGGTGCCCAGCTTGCTCTGGGGCGGATAGGTCCGATATTGCACGATCGGGACGGAGCAGGCCGGTTCACCCAGCACCTTTTCCATCACCGCCTGATTGGCCGGGTCCTCGATCAGACGGGCGGCGATCCCGGCATAGAGATCGCTTTCCTCCATGCCGCCGACCGAAGGCTTGCCCGTCCACTTGCCAGTGGGATCGCCCGGCTCGACCAGCCCCATCTGAGCAGCGACCGCGAGCATTTCATCCCGCGCGCGCGCCACCGTATCCCTATCGAACACGCCGCGCAGCAGGATATAGCCCTTCTCCTCGTAGAAGCGGTTGAGCGCTTCCGGGTCGTCCAGCAGATGGTTGCAGCTTTCCAGTTCGCCCGCCGCGACGACATCCTGCACATGCAGGTCTTCGGCTTCCGGGCGATTGATCACATCGACGGTCATCTCTTCCTTCCTCTCCACTCGGACCGGCCAACCTTTGGAGGCGCCGGGACGGGACCATATTATCATGGCCGGGATCGGTAGGGTGGGATGATTTTCGTCTACTTTCGGCTATTATTGCTCATTGTCCGGCGCCAGCAGCTTCAGCATCTGCATCAGCTTCTCATCCTGCCGGGCGGCGATTTCCGCCACGCTTCGCCCGGCAGCGGCTTCCTCCATCTGCTCGACCAGCATCGCCTGCAAGGCCGGGTCGGCCAGCGGCGGATCGGCCATGCTTTCCCAGCGCCTGACGATGCCCGGCCCGAATTTGGGAAGGAATTCGGCCAGACCGCCCGCGCCGCCCGATGTGTGGAAGGTGGTGAACTGCCCCTGGATCGCCCATTTGAGCGCGAAGCTGTGTTTCATCGCCTTGTCGATGTCACCGACGCTGGCATAACCCTCCGCCACCAGCCGCACCGCCTCCCGGAACATGGCGGCGGTCAGCCGGTTGCCGATATGGCCGAATATCTCGCGCTTCAGCCGGATCGGCTGCTTGCCCATGGCGGCATAGAGGGCGAAGGCGGTGTCGACCGCTTCTTCTGCGGTCCATTCGCCGCCGCCCACTTCGACCAGCGGGATCAGGTGCACCGGATTGAACGGATGGCCCAGCACGAAACGATCGGCGGTCGCAAGGCCGGCCTGCAACTCGGTGACGGGCAGGCTCGACGTGCTGCTGGCGATCAGCACATCCGCGGGCGCCAGCCGGTCGAGATCAGCGAACAGCGCCTGCTTGACCTCGGTGCGTTCGGGGGTGCTTTCCTGGACGAAATCCGCGCCTGCGAGCGCGTCGGCCACCGTGTCGTGGACCGAAAGGCGCACAGACCAGTCGTCGTCGGCCTGGGCCAACCCAAGTTCGACCATCTGGTCCCATGCGCCCGCAACATGGGCGCGGGTGCGTTCGCCCGCGCCGGGCATCGGATCGTAAAGGCGCACGGCCCGGCCGCTGCCCAGAAAGGCAGCGACCCAGCCATTGCCGATCACGCCGCCGCCGATCGCGGCGACGGTGCTTATGCTGTCCGCGTCGCGATAGGCGGCCATGGCGATCAATATCCCTTGAAGACCGGCTTTTCCTTGTTGGCGAAGGCGGTCGTCGCTTCCTTGTAATCCTGCGTCAGCATCGTCATCGCTTCATAGGCGATGGACAATTCGCCCGTCAGGTTCACCTGATCGCGGATGCACTTGTTGACCGCCGCCTTGGACCAGCGGACCGCCCACATCGGCTGTCCGGCGATCTCGCGCGCGATCTTCAGCGCTTCCTCCAGCACCTGCTCCTTGGGGAAGGCATAGTTGACCAGGCCGATCTCCTCGGCCTTCCTGCCGTTCAGCAGCTTGCCGCGCATCAGATATTCCTTGGCCTTTTGCGGCCCGACCAGCAGCGGCCACATCACCGATCCGCCGTCGCCCGTCACCAGGCCGACGCGCACATGGGTGTCGCCCAGTTTCGCATCCTCCGCGACGATGCTCATGTCGCAGAAGGCGAACAGCGACGTGCCAAGGCCGATGGCGTCGCCATTGACCGCCGCGATGATCGGCTGCGGCGTCATCAATATCTGGTCCCAGATGCGCAGCGTGTTGATCGGCACGCGCAGGGCATATTTCAGGCCATATTCGGTCTGGGCGCGTTCGGCCATCAGCTTGATGTCCCCGCCAGCGGAAAAGGCCTTGCCCGCACCGGTCAGCACGATGACCTTGACGCGCTCGTCGCGCGCCAGCTTCAGCCAGATGTCCTCCAACTGCCAATGATTATGCGGTCCCACCGCATTCAGCTTGTCGGGATCGTTCATCGTGACGGTGGTGACGCCGTCCTCGGCGATTTCGACCTTGAAGAAGTCGAACTCGCTATAGTCGATGTCGCGCTGAAACTCGTTGTCGCTCATAATCGTCTCCGAAAAATCCCTGTAATATTCTCTGTCTCGTTCAGGCCGCGACGCGGCTTTTCTGCCAGTCGGCGAAGTTCTGGCCCCTGTCCGCCAGCTCTACCAGAAGCGCGGCGGGCTGCAGCGACGGATCGCCCGGCGTTTCGGCCGCCATCTCGCGCAGCTTGGCGACGATCGTCGCCAGGCCGGTTTCGTCCGCATAGAACATGGGCCCACCCAGATGCCGGGGCCAGCCATATCCGTTGATCCACACGAGATCGACGTCGGACGCCCGCAACGCGATCCCTTCTTCCAGAATGCGCGCGCCTTCGTTGATCAGCGGGAACAGCAGCCGCTGCACCATTTCCTCCTCCGCTATGTCGCGGCGGGTGATGCCCAGCTTTTCCGATGTCGCGATGATGAGCGCCTCCGTCTCCGGACTGGGATGGGGCGTGCGGTCGCCCGGTTCGTAGCGATAATAGCCTGCGCCCGTCTTTTGTCCCAGCCGCCCGCTCTCGACGATGGCGTCGGCAATAGGGAAGGGGGTGCCGCGGCGCTTGCGGATCGAATAACCGATGTCCAGGCCGGACATGTCGTTCGTGGTCAGCGGCCCCATCGGGAAGCCCAGATTGGTGAGGGCGGCGTCGACTTGTTGCGGGAAGGCCCCCTGCTGCAACAGCCGTTCGGCCTGTGCGGAGCGCTTGGCGACCATGCGGTTGCCGATGAAGCCGTCGCAATTGCCCGACCAGACCGGCACCTTGCCGATCGTCTTGCCCACCGCCATCGCGGTCAGGATCGCCTCGGGGCTGCTGTGCCGGGCCACCACGACCTCCAGCAGCTTCATGACATTGGCGGGCGAGAAGAAATGCATGCCGACGAAATCCTGCGGACGCTCCAGCACCGACGCGATCTCATCCACGTCGAGCGCCGAGGTGTTGGAGGCAAGGATGGTGCCGGGCTTCACCCGCTTTTCCAGATCGGTGAAAATCTCCTTCTTGACGTCCATATCCTCGAACACCGCCTCGATCACGATGTCCGCGTCGGCCGCCGCCGCGCGGTCGGTGGCGCCCGCGATCAGCGCAAGGCGCTCGTCCATCTGCGCCTGACCGATGGACCCGCGCTTGACCGAGGTGGCGTAATTGCCCTTCACCCGCTCCAGACCACGATCCAGCGCTTCCTGCGTCGTGTCGACCACGGTGACGGGCACCCCGGCCCCGGCAAAGCACATGGCGATGCCGCCGCCCATGGTGCCCGCGCCGATGATCGCGGCTTTCTGCACGGGCCGCGCCTTTGCGGTTTCCGGCAGGCCGGGGATGCGGGCGGCTTCCCGTTCGGCAAAGAAAAGGTGACGCAGAGCGCGCGACTGGCTGCCCGCCATCAGTTCCCGATTGGCGGCGGCGTCGATCGCCAGCGCTTCGTCCAGGCTCATGGTGAAGGAGCGGCGGATCGAATCGATATTGGCCTGCGGCGCGGCCTGGCCCTTGCTGCGCGCCGTCAGCTTCTTCGCCAGCGCGTCGAAGGCCGAAGGATCGGCGCGGGTCGCCGCCAGCTTCTCGTCGCGGTCGCGCACCGGCACGGCAGGGATGTTTTCGTCGATCACGCGGCGGGCGAAGGCGGCGCCGATGACGGCGGGATCGCCTTCCTCCACGGCATCGACAATGCCCAGCTCCAATGCCTGCCTGGCGCCCACCGGCTTGCCGGACAGCACATGCTCCAGCGCTTTTTCCGGACCGATCAGGCGCGGCAGCCGCTGCGTGCCGCCGCCGCCTGCGAACAGGCCCAGGTTGATTTCGGGCAGGCCCATCCGGGCGGAAGGGATCGCGACGCGGAAGGCGCAGCCCAGCGCCGTCTCCAGCCCGCCGCCCAGCGCGGTGCCGTGGATCGCGGCGACCACCGGCCTGGCTGAGCTTTCCAGCGCGGCGATGATGTCCTGCAGGGTGGGCGACTGGCGCGGCTTGCCGAATTCGGTGATGTCGGCGCCCGCGAAGAAGGTCCGTCCCGCGCAATAAAGCACGATAGCCTTCACGCCCGGGTCGGCGTTCAGTTCTTCCAGCGCGCCGACCAGTCCCTGCCGGACGCCGATGCCCAGCGCGTTCACAGGCGGATTGTCGCTGACGATGAAACCTATATCGCCTTCGATGCGGGTGGAGATCTTGTCATTGATCTGGGTCATGGCTGGATCGAGGGGCCCTGTCTTGAAAATGCGTCTGAAACCTGTCCCCACAAGCTATTTGCCGGTCATAACTGTCAAGCTGGGGCGGCGGGCGGCGGCGATGCATCGTAAATGTGAAGGATCGCAGCGGTAATCTTCGCATCGCGATCATCCCCGATTAGGTCGAGGATAGCAGTTTATCCGCGGCATATGAGCCGCCCTATGGGAAGCGATCGAATGCAGTTCGACCTGAATGAAGAGCAGACCATGTTCCGCGACGCGGTAGCCGCCTTCGCGCAGCGCCATCTGGCCGCCGGAGCGCTGGAGCGCGCGCATAGCGACGATTATCCGTGGGACGTGGCCAGGATGATGGCCGAACAGGGCCTGATCGGCATCACCGTGCCGGAGGACAAGGGCGGTCTGGGCGGAAGCCTGATGGACGCGGTCATCGCGATCGAGACGATCGCGTCGGTGTGCCCCCGGTCTGCGGATGTCGTGCAGGCGGGCAATTTCGGGGCGATCCGCACTTTCGCCCAGTTCGCCACCGACGCGCAGAAGGAACAATATCTGGCCCCCCTGCTACGCGGCGAGGGGCTGATTTCGGTCGCCATGACGGAGCCGAATGCCGGTTCCGCCGTGACAGAGCTGACCACCACGGCAGTGGAGGATGGCGATGGCTACCGTATCACCGGGCAGAAGATCTTCACGACCCACGGCACCCATGCCACCGTGTTCCTGGTCTATGTCCGCTATGGGCCGGGCACCGGCAATATCGGATCGGTGCTGATCGAGCGCGGCCAGGAAGGCTTCAGCTTCGGCAAGCCGATCCGTTTCCTGTCGGGCGAGGAATGGAACCCGCTGTTCTTCGACAATGTCTATGTGCCCAAGGACAAGGTACTGCTGGGGCCGGGCGGCTTCAAGAAGCAGATGTCGGGCTTCAACGTCGAACGCATCGGCAACACGGCGCGCAGCCTTGCGCTCGGCCGCTACGCCTTCAACGCGGCGGTCGAGCATGCCAAGACGCGCAGACAGTTCGGCAAGGCGCTGTGCGAATTTCAGGGGTTGCAGTGGAAATTTGCGGAAATGAAGCTGAAACTCGATGCGGCCCAGTTGCTGCTGTATCGTGCGGCGACCAATGCCGACGCGGGCCTGCCTTCGCCGGAAGAGACCGCCATTGCCAAGGTCGCGTGCAACCGCGCCGGTTTCGAATGCGCCAATGAGGCGATCCAGATCATGGGCGGCGCGGGCTACAGCCAGGACAGCCTGGTCGAATATTGCCTGCGCCGCACGCGGGGGTGGATGATTGCAGGCGGCGCGATAGAAGTGCTGCTCAACCGTATTGCGGAAGGCGTATTCGACATGCGTTTCCCCCAGGGCCCCGCAAAAGGCTGAAAGGCTGAAGCGTCCCGCCAAGGAGAGGATCGGACAATGAACGAAATGATCAGCGTTTCGAGGCAGAAAGTCGCGGTGACGGCCGATCGCATCCCGGTCGACGCCTATATTTCGCGCGACTATGTGCGGCTGGAAAAGGAACGGCTCTGGCCCAAGATATGGCAGGTCGCCTGCCGCGCCGAAGAGATTCCCAATCCCGGCGATTTCTACACCTACGACATCGCGGATGAATCGATCGCGGTCGTCCGCCAGAAGGACGGGACCATCGCCGCCTATTTCAACGTCTGCCCCCACCGGGGCCGCCGCCTGACGGAAGGCTGCGGCCGGATGGGCAAGTTCCACTGCAAATATCATGGCTGGCAGTGGAGCCTGGACGGCAAACCGACAGAGATTGTCGACCGCCACGACTGGGGCGATGCCCTGCCGGACGAGGACGTTGCCCTGCAAAGGGTGAAGGTCGGGCAATGGGGCGGCTGGGTCTTCATCAACATGGACCCGGACAGCGAAAGCCTGGAGGATTTCCTGGGCGAGGCCAAGACGATCCTCGACCCGTTCGAGATCGAGCATATGCGCTATGCCTGGCGCAAGCGCATCGTCATGCCCTGCAACTGGAAGACCGCGCAGGAGGCCTTCATGGAGGGCTATCATGTGCAGACGACGCACCGCCAGCTGCTCGCCTACCAGGACGATTACACCTATTCCAAGGCCTATGGGAAACATGCGATGTTCGGCTATGCGCCGACCGCGCTGTTCGGCCTGCCCAGCCCGCGCGTCAGCGACCAGAGCGGCGACATCCGCAAGGGTTTCTACGAGTTCAACAAGGAAATCTGGGACACGCTCCAGGCGACCACCACGCAGGAAATGCTGGCGGCGGGCAAGCGCCTGATGGAATTGCCCGAGGGCGTCGATCCCTTCGCGCTCTACGGCGCCTTCGCCCAGTTCCATGCGGAGGAATCGGCCAGGAGCGGCCGTCCCTTTCCGGCGATCAGCGGGGAGCAGTTGATGAAGGCGGGGACCGACTGGAACATCTTCCCCAACCTCGTCTTCCTGCAACAGGCGACCAATGTGCTCTTCTATCGCGCCCGCCCCTATGGCGACGACCCGGACAAGTGCATCTTCGAAGTCAATGTGCTGGAGCGTTACGCGCCGGGCGCCGAGCCCAAGGTCGAGGTGGAAGACGGCGGCGACGGCAGCGACGGCCAATGGCGCGCCCTCAATTGGGGCCTCATCCTGGAGCAGGACTTCCAGAATATGGAGGAAGTGCAGAAGGGCATGAAGTCGCAGGCCTTCAGGACCGCCCGGACCAATCCCGTTCAGGAGGTGGAGATCAGCAATTTCCACCACGTCTATCATGACTATATGGGGAAGGCGGACTGAATGGACGAGACGAAGTTCGACGAGGTTGCCGACTTCGTCATCATCGGTTCGGGCGGCGGGTCGATGGCGGCGGGGCTGTACCTGAAGTCCATCGGCAAAACGCCGCTGATCCTGGAGAAGACCGACAGGCTGGGTGGTTCCACCGCCATGTCCGGGGGCGTGCTGTGGGTGCCCAACAATCACATCATCAGGGCCAAGGGCATCAAGGACAGCCATGAGATGGCCCGCACCTATATGGATGCGACCGTCGGCAACGATGGCGGGCCGGGCGCCACGCCGGAGCGCAAGGAGGCCTATCTGCGCAACGGGCCGGTCATGCTGAAATGGCTGGAAGATCAGGGCATGAAGTGGCTGCACACCGAAGGCTGGTCGGACTATTATGACGACCGGCCCGGCGGCGTGACGCGCAGCCGCTCCATCGGCGCGCCGATGCTGGATGCGCGGGAGATGGGGCCGCTGTTCGACAAGCTGCGGCTCGGGCCGATGGTGATGCCGCTGCCGACGGACAAGGCGGGTATTATCGGCCTCGCCACGCGGACCCCCCGCGGCATGTGGGAGGGGCTGAAGCTGCTATGGCGCATGCGTGTCGTCGCCAGGCGCGGAAAACCGATACTCAGCTTCGGTGGCGCATTGCAGGGGCGTCTGCTGATGCTGGCGGACAAGGCCGGCGTCGACATGCGCACGGAGCATGGCGTCACCGAGCTGATCGAGGAAGACGGCAGGATCGTCGGCGTCATCGCGGAGCATGGCGGCAGGACATTGCGCATCGGCGCCCGCGATGGCGTGCTGATCAAT
This sequence comes from Sphingobium fuliginis, assembly GCF_015074805.1. NCBI lineage: Bacteria > Pseudomonadati > Pseudomonadota > Alphaproteobacteria > Sphingomonadales > Sphingobiaceae > Sphingobium > Sphingobium fuliginis. The sequence continues at coordinate 631,786 of NZ_CP060036.1, forward strand.
GCGGGCGGTTTTTCCCGCAATGCGGAGATGCGCAAGCAATATGGTCCTCAACCCAGTTCGGTGGAATGGACCAACGCCAATCCCGGCGACACCGGAGAGCTGATCCAGATTGCCGAAAGACATGGCGCCGCACTGGACCTGATGGACCAGGCCTGGTGGGTTCCCGGCACGGTCGTGCCCGAAGGCGGACCGGCGAACATGCATAATACGGACATTTCCAAGCCGCATTGCATCATCGTCAACCGCCATGGCCGCCGCATCCTGAACGAAAGCGGCTCCTATATGGAGAATGGCCAGCGGCTGTACCGCAATGACGTGCCTGCCTATGTCATCCTGGATAGCCGCCACCGCAAGCGCTACGCCTGGGGCTATTATCCGCCCGGCAAGACGCCGCAGTCCTGGCTGGACAGCGGCATGATGAAGAAGGCGGATTCGATCGAGGAACTGGCGCGCATCACCGGCATCGATCCCGCCGGGCTGAACGCGGAGATCGAGAAGTTCAACGGTTATTGCGAGACCGGCAAGGATCTGGACTTCAACCGGGGCGGGCGCGGCTATGACAATTGCTTTGGCGATCCGACGGTCAAACCGAACCCCAATTTGGGCAAGATCGACAAGCCGCCCTTCTACGTCATGGAGATCGTGCCCGGCGACGTCGGCACGTCGGGCGGTGTCGTGACCGACGAGAATGCCCGTGTCCTGCGCGCTGACGGATCGGTGATCGAGGGTCTCTACGCCACCGGCAATTCCACGGCTTCGGTGATGGGCCGCTGCTACCCGGCGGCGGGCGCGAGCATCGGCGCGTCCTTCATTTTCGGATGGATCGCCGCCCACCATGCCGTAGGCGGCAATGGCTGATCGGGGCCAGGCCCCTCCCGAACAGGGCGGGGCCTGTCAGTCAGGCTTCATTTTCGCCGCGGTTTCGCCCGCCATTCGCTAGCGGTCATGCCGGCATGCTGGCGGAACATCGCCCGAAACAGTCGGCTGTCCGAATAGCCGACCAGTTGCGCGATGCGGTCCACCGATCGCGTGGATTTTTCGAGCATGCGCACCGCCGCCTGAAAGCGAAGCTGCCCGACATAGGCCTTGGGCGACAGGCCCAGCGCCTTGTGAAAGCGGCGGTTGAGCGTCGCCGGGCTGGTCGACAGATGCCCCGCCAGTTCGGCCATGTTGATCGGCCCGGTGAAACGCTGCTCGATCCACAATTGCGCGCGGGCGACCAAAGGGTCGGGCGCCAGCAGTTCCTTCTCCTCATAGTCCTGCCCCACGATCGAGGAGAGCCATCGGGCAATGTCGGGGGAGATCATCCGCTCCAGCACCCGGATGATCAGTTGCAGGTCGTTGCCCATGCCGTTGCCGATCAGCAGATGGCCGTGATCCACCAACCCAAACCGCTCCTCGAACGGCTGGCGGGGGAAAAGCATGCGGGTCAGCGGCTGCATCGCCCGCGCCACCGGAACCGCAAGATCGGCGGTGAAACCGCCCGCCATCAACAGGGTGGAAGCCGCTCCGCTGGCGCCGATCACCGCGCCCATCGCCGATTGGCGGCGGAGCCAGTCGAGCAGCGGACCTGCCTCCGCCAGGCGGCGTTCCAATGGCTCGCGCCCCCCGGCGCGGAAGGCGGGCAGCCAGATGAAAGCCATCGGTTCATCCCGGTTCGCGGGGCCGTCGACCGGAAAGGATCGGCCGTCGCCCAGCACGACCGGCCCGCCGTCGGCGGAGAGGATATGCAGCTTCGTTTCCATGCGCATCTGGTCTTCGCCGGCGAAAACATGCTCCACCCGGTCGCGGGCGATCAGGAAGCTGTCCACGAGCGCGCCGATGCTGCTGAAATAGGCGCCGGGCAGCGCGACAAGGGCGAAATCAAAGGCCATGACTGAGAGAAAATAGCCGGTATATGCGCAAATACTCCCTGTCAATCTGCCTCGCCCTGGGCGAACAGCAGGTCTTGCACGCTGGACGGATCACGCGCTTGGGTCCATCTGCGCGACCGACGAGGAGAGAGCCCGCATGCCCGAACCGATCCGCCATTATGACCGCCTTGCCGGAAAGGTGGCGATCGTCACCGGCGCTGGAGCGGAAGGGGATGATGTCGGTATCGGTCGTTCCATCGCCCTGCTCATGGCAGCGGAAGGCGCACGACTTGTTTGCGCCGATCTGGACCCGGCGCGGGCGCAGACAACGGTGGAACGGATCAAAGCCGATGGTGGGTGCGCCGTTGCGGCTGGAGGCGATGTCGGTGACCCGGACGTCTGCGGAAAGCTGGTCGATGCGGCCGTTGCGGCATTCGGCAGGCTCGACATATTGGTCAACAATGTCGGCATTTCGGGACCGGCCACGCTCGAAACCATGACGCTGGACCAGTGGAACCGGACGCTGACCACCAATCTGACCAGCGTGATGCTGATGAGCCAGGCGGCCATTCCCCTTATGGTGCGCGGCGGCGGGGGATCGATCGTCAACATCTCCTCGCTGGCGGGCATAAGGGCGATGGGGGCGATCGCCTATGGCCCGTCCAAGGCGGCGATGGCGCAGCTTTCCCGCGAGATCGGCGTGCTGCATGGCCGCGACGGCATCCGCGTGAACACCGTGGCGCCCGGCCATGTCATGACGCCCCATGCAGCGCGTTACATGTCCGAGGAGATGCGCGAGATGCGGCGGAAGGTAAGCCCCCTCGGCATTGAGGGCGACGCCTGGGACGTGGCGCAGGCGGTGCTGTTCCTCGCCAGCGACGAGGCCCGCTTCGTCAACGGCGTCGAACTGGCGGTCGATGGCGGCGTCGTGGGGATCGGACCGCTCGCAGGCCATGGCTTCATCGCGGAAAGCTGACGGGGTCGCGGGCAAATATCATGACTGCGATCAATCTCGTCCCGACGCTCGGGACGATTGAGTAAAAATATCCTTTCGACATGATCGTTCCCCAGAGCCGCAACAGCGGCCAGACCGGCGCCAGTGCCGGACGATCAGGAGAGGAAGGATGACCATGTTCCGGTCCGCATTGCTTGCCGCCACATCGCTCTTCGCCACCGCAGCCGCCGCGCAGGACGCCGCACCGCAGGACTCGGGCATGGCCCAGGCGTCCGACATCATCGTGACCGCCCGCCGGCGCGAGGAGGCGTTGCAGGACGTGCCGATTTCGATCACCGCCGTCAGCGGCGACTCTCTTGCGCGAAGCGGCGTCAGCGACGCGCTGGGGCTGCAAAGCCGCGTGCCCTCGCTCAGCCTCACCAACCAGGGCACCAGCCGGAACGAGCTGGGCTTCGCCATTCGCGGTCAGCGCACCCAGGAATCGCAACTGCTCACCGATCCGCCGGTCGGCACCTATTTCGCTGAAGTGGTCCAGGCCCGCAGCGTCGGCTTCGCCTACGCGCTCTACGACCTGCAATCGACCCAGGTGCTGAAGGGCGTGCAGGGCACGTTGTTCGGCCGCAACATGACCGGCGGCGCGGTGCTGATCGAACCCAACAAGCCGGTGGACGATTTTCATGCCGAATTGCGCGGCCAGATCGGCAATTACGACATGCGCGACATTTACGGCATGGTGAACCTGCCCCTTACGGAAGGTCTCGGCGTGCGTTTCGCGGGCAAGATCAGGAAGCGGGATGGCTTCACCAGGGATGTTCTGACCGGTCGCGACTATGACGATCAGGATTACCAGACCTTCCGAACCTCGATCCGCTTCGCGCCGACGCCTGAATTCGAATCCAATACGATCGTCGATTATATCAAGACGAACGAACATGGCACGGCGCTGGTCGGCACCGCCGCCAATCCCGCCGCGCCCGCCATCGCCGGATATGCGACGCTGCGCGGCTTCGGCATTCCGGTATCGGACGTCGTCGGCCAGTTCGCGGCGCAGCAGGCGCGGCCGCATTATCGCTTCGCATCGGGATCGGGAACGGGCGGCACGCTCGACGCCTATCAGACCCAGCCTTTTGAACGGCTGAAGAACCGGGGCGTCACGAACCGCACCACCTACAGCCTTGATACCATCACCTTCAAGAATATCGTCGGCTATCGCAAGCTGGACTTCGACCAGGTCATGGACCTGGATGGCGTGCCCGCCTATCTCATCAATTCCAATCGCTATCGCAGCATCGAACAGTTCAGCGAGGAATTCCAGATCCAGGGCAAGGCGATCGAGAACCGGCTGGATTATGTATTGGGCGCCTATTATTTCGTCGAGAAGGGGAAGGATGGTTCCACGTCCAGCCAGTTCCCGGAACTGGCGATAGCCGGCTCGGGATTGCCGCTCAACACTCCGGCCGCGACTTTCCTCAACGCCTATGCGGGCAGCGGCAAGGCGAAGACTTTCGCGCTGTTCGCGGCGGGCACCTATGCCTTCACCGACCAGTTCAAGGTTTCGGCGGGCATCCGCTACACGACCGACAAGCGCAATGCGCGGATTTTCGCCTATTATCCCAATCTGGGCACATGCCTGTTCCGCGTGGACACCGGCACGACCTCCTTCGTTCCCGCGACGCTGGCCGACTGCCCGCAGACCAACAGCAAGAAATGGGACGCCTTCACCTGGGACGTCACGCTGCAATATGAACCCAACGCGAATCTGACGACCTATATCTCGACCCGGCGCGGTTTCCGCTCCGGCGGTTTCTCGCTGCGGGCGGCGTCGACCGACGAATTGCAGCCCTTCGATCCGGAAACCGTGCAGGAATATGAGGTGGGGCTCAAGACGCGCCATCCGCTGGGCGGCGCCACGCTGACCAGCAGTCTCGCCATCTTCTATCAGGACTATAAGAACGTCCAGAAGCAGACATCGTCCATCGACAGCGCGGGCAATGTCAACACGATCATCGACAACACCGCCCGGCAGAAAAATTATGGCGGCGAGCTGGAACTGGGCCTCATCGCGGGTCCGCTCAACATCAGCGCCTTCTATTCCTATGTCGGCGTGGAGATCAGCCAAGGCCGCCAGCCGGGCGAATTCGCGCTGGTCGGGTCGCCCCATCATCAGATGGGCGCGAATGTCAGCTATGAGATCCCCCTGTCGGGCGATGCGGGCGCGATCAACCTCAACGCCAATGTCAGCTATCGCACCAAACAGCATCTCGACAAGAATGACGTGCTGGCGACCGAACCGGGATATGAACTGGTCAACCTGCGCGCGGGTTGGGACAATATCTTCGGTACCGGACTGGGCGCGGCGGCCTTCGTCAACAACCTGACCAAAAGCTATTATCGTGTGGGCGTGATCGGCATCTACAACGAGGCCGGCTACATCTCCTCCGTCTATGGCGAACCGCGCACCTATGGGATGGAATTGTCCTACAAATTCTGATCGAAGCGTCACCGGCGCCGGACCTTCGAGTCCGGCGCCGATGATTGAGGGCGGGCATGGCCAAGCCGCTTCGACATCCAATCCCGGTACATCAGCACATCGCCAATCACCGGACCGATACTTGCCGAATAAACTATCCTCCCGTTCCGAGTGCGTCTAACGGGGCGGGATGAACGGTGGCGGACAAGGGTATCACGACAATGCGCGCGGGGCGCTGTGGATGCTGGCCTCCGGCTTTGCCTACAGCATCGCCATGGCGCTGGTGAAGCTGCTGGGCGACGACTATTCGTCGGCAACGCAGAATTTCGTGCGGCAGGGCGTCGGCCTGATCGCATTGGCGCCCTTCATCCTGCGGCGGCCCCGCAGCGCTTTCATGCTGCGCCGGCCGATGCTGATGATCCTGCGCTGTGCGGCCACCAGCCTGTCGATCATCCTTGCCTTCAACAGCTTTCACTTGTTGGGACTGGCGGAAGCGAACGCCCTGTCCTTCACCCGCACCCTGTTCCTCGTGCCGCTTGCCGCCCTGCTGCTGGGCGAAAAGCTGGATCGGCAAAGGCTCTTCGCCACGCTGGCGGGCTTTGCCGGGGTGCTGATCATCATCGCGCCCGGCTCCGCCCATTCGCTGATCGGCTGGCCGGCGGCCCAGGGGCTGCTGGCCGCGCTGCTCGTCTCCTGGTCGGTGATCAGCGTGAAGCAGATGACGCGCGATCATAGCGACCTGTCGCTTCTCACCTGGTCGACATTGCTGGGCCTCATCTTCACCGCACCGCTGGCCTGGAGCAGCTGGCGCATGCCCACGGCCGGGGATGCGCTGCTGCTGGCCGCCATGGGCGTGCTCGGCGTCGTGTCCCAAGCCTGCTACATTCGCGGCATGACCTTGGGAGAAGCGAGCCTGATGGGGCCGCTCGACTATGTCCGCATCCTTTTCGCCACGGCGCTGGGATATATGCTGTTCAGCGAATGGCCGCAGCCCGGCACCTATGTGGGATCGGCGCTGATCATCGGCACCGCCATCTACATCACCCTGCACGGGCGGCGGCGCGCTTGATCCTCGCTCAGCCTCTTTCCACGTCCGGGCCGAAATCGGGCGTCTCGGCGGCCGTCCAGGGCAGATGGCGGAAATAGCGCGCGCCTGCTTCCGCCTGATTGTGCACGGGCGTGAGCAGGCTTTCGTCCCCGATCTCCCCGATCCTTTGGGCGACCCGCTCGGCGCTGATCTCCGCGTCGAAAATCTCCCCTGTTTCCGCGAAGATCAGGCTCGACAGGCGACCGCCGCCCGTCAGCAGGATGCGGCCGGTCTCGGTGCAATCGCGGCTCAGGAACCAGGCCATTGCCGCCGCCACCTTCTCGGGCGGCAGGTTGTCGCGGAACCAGGCGACCGTGGAGGGATCGGGTATCTGCTCGATCAGCCGGGAATAGGATGTCGGCATCACGGCATTCACCACTATGCCAAGCGGCCTGCCCTCGATCGCGGCGTCCAGCGTCAAGCCCAGCATGCCCGCCTTGGCCGCAGCATAGGGGGCATTGCCGCCGACGCCAAGCGCGCCGTTGGAACTGACATTGAGGATGCGGCCATGGCGCTGCGCCGCCATATGCGGCCAGGCGGCGCGCATCAGATGGTGGCCACCGATCAGGTTCGTCGCATAATGGCGCTCGATCGCCTCGTCATCATGGGCGGTGAAGGGTCCGGCAATACCCGTGCCGGCATTGTTGACCAGAACATCGATCCGTCCAAAGGCACTCAGGGCCGCCTGGACGATGGCCCGCGCATTCGCCGCCGTGCCGACCGCCAGACCATTGGCGATCGCCTGCCCACCCGCCGCCGTGATTTCCGCGACCACCGCTTCGGCTGGAGCGGAACTGCCATTCTGTTCGCCCAGAACGCCGCCGCCATAGTCGTTGACGACCACGGCGGCGCCGCGCCGCGCCAGTTCCAGCGCATAGGCGCGCCCCATGCCACCGCCTGCTCCCGTCACGATGGCCGTCTGGCCGGAAAAATCGATGGTCATGCTGTCATCGCCTTCACCAGTTCCGGCATGATCTCCGCGCCGGACGCAAAAGAGCTGGTCCATTCGGGCTGCGCGGTCAGGCCCCGCATCACGCTGTCGATGTCGCCTTCCGACAATTGGCGAACCGGCCCTTCCAATATCTGGACGCGGCGGACATGGCTTGCGCCCGCATGATAGATGCCGCCCGAGGTCGAACATCTGTCGCTGCATAGCCAGCCAACGACCGGCGCGACATGATCGGGCGAGGCATAGTCGGCCCATTCCGCCGGAATGCTGCCCGAGGACATAGGCGTATAGGCTGCGGGAGCGACGACATTGACGCACAGGTCCGCGCCAGCCGGGACATCGATCGCCAAAGAACGGGCGAGGCCCACCATCGCCGCCTTGGACGCCGCATAATCGGCCGATCCGACCTGTCCCCACAGTCCGGCGCTGGAGCCGGTCAGCACGATCCGCCCATAGCCCGCTTTCACCATGGCGGGCCACACGGCCTTCAGCCCCACCAGCACGCCGCGCAGGTTGATGTCGAGCAACGCATCCATTTCCTCCAGCGTCACCGTGCCGAAATCGCGGAACGCCTGAACACCCGCATTGCTGACGAAAATGTCGGGCGCGCCGAAATGCCGCCCAGCGATCCGCACCATTTCGGCGGCGGCCTGCGGCATCTGCACAGGCCCGTCATGCGCGACCGCCCGGCCGCCTGCCGCCACGATCTCCTCCACGACGGCCCGCGCCGAGGATGAGCCGTCCGGCGCCGGACGGTTGCTCACGACCACGGCGCAACCATGGGCGGCGAGCCATTGCGCATAGGCGCGGCCCAGCCCCTTAGCGGCGCCGGTGACGATGGCGGTGCGGCCCGAAAGGTCGAGCATCCCGCTCACAACATCATCTGCCCGCCGTCGACATTGATCGTCTGGCCCGTCACATAACGGCTGTCCTCGCTCGCCAGGAACAGCACGGCAGGGCCGATGTCCTCTGCGCAATCGCCCAGATAGCCGAGCGCGATCAGCTTCATGACCTTCTCCGCTTCTTCCGGGAAGTCCTTCACCCATTGTTCGGCAATGGGGCTGAGAGCGGCCGGGCAGATCACATTGACGCGGACTTTATATTTGCCCAGTTCCCGCGCGGCGGTGCGGGACAGGCCGCGAATGGCCTCCTTGGTCGCGGCATAGGCGGCGAATCCGACGCCGCCATGAATCCCCTCATAGGAACCGAAATTGATGATCGATCCGCCCTTTTCCTTCATATGCGGGACAGCCGCCTGCATATGCTGGAACGTTCCATAGAGACCGGATTCGATCGTCAGCGCGAACAGCGCGTCGTCCGTATCCTCGAACATGGTGCCGGGTTTGGACGTCTGGGCGTTGTTGACCAATATGTCGAGCCCGCCGAACAGTTGGACCGCCCTGGCGACGGCGGCCTCCGCATCGGCGCGCACGCCGGCGGTCCCCGCGATCCACGCCGCTTCGCCGCCCTCCGCCTTCAAGCCGGCGACCGCCGCTTCCAGCTTGTCGGGCGTGCGGCCGGTGATCAGCACCTTCGCGCCTTCCCGCAGGAAAACCTGCGCGATGCCCAGACCCACGCCCTGGCCGCCGCCGGTGACGATCGCGACCTTGCCGCTCAATCTGCCAGCCATATTCTCTCCTTTTGAATCTTTTGGGGTCAGGCGCCGATGAACTCGCGCAGCGCCCGGTGGAAATTCGACACGCTCCGTTCCTGCACGGGATTGGTGCGCGATCCGGTGAAGCCCGTGGAGCGCATGCCCCGCTGCACTTCGGTCATATTCTCGAAATCCTGCGTCAGGATCAGGCCCCAGGCGTCATGATCGCGCCAATCCTTGAATTCCTGCCGTTCCAGCGGCGGCTCCTGTCCTTCGGGATAGAGGACCAGCGAATAGACTTCGAAGATGCACCGTTCCGGATCATTGCGGTCGGGACGCGCGCGATAGGCGAGCATCGCATCGGGCGCGGGCAGGAAGACCATGTTCGGGAACAGGTGCCAGTCCGCCCCGGCTCGCCCGATCTCCTCCGGCGTCAGCGATGGGAAGGGGATGCCGCGTTCCTGCGCCGCCTCGAAGGCGATCTGGCCATATTTCATCAGCACGTCGAGCAGGGAGGCGTCCTCCGGCAGTTCGTCGACAAGCCGGTCCGCCAGTTCCGCCATGTGCGGCGGGATCGAGGCTTTCAGATCCTCCTCCAGCATCAGGACGAAGTCGCGGACGTTGCGGCGATAGTCGACCTGCGTGCTGGCAAGCCGGGGGGAGCGCTCGCCCAGCGAAATGCGCCCCGGCGCAAGCTGGTAACTGCCATGGCGTCCCTCGGCAAAGGACAGGGCCTCGTCATCGTGGACGGGCAGCAATTGGGTATGGGTCGTCTGGACGTGATAGCCCTCGTTGAAGGCTTCCAGCGCGGTCTTCCAGTTGCAGTCGATGCCCGTGCGCTTGTACCAGCGATAGCGCATCTTCTCGAACGGATAATTGCGGAAAACATCCGGAATGGGCGAGAGGAAGTCGAGCAGCGGTTCGGCATCCCCGTCCATGCAGATGAAGACGAATCCGCCCCAGCGATCAACCCGGACTTGCGGCAGGGCGATGTCCTCGTCCTTCAGGCTGCCGTCCCAATTATCGCGGTCGACCACATGGGCGATGGTGCCGTCCAGCTTCCAGGACCAGCCATGAAAACGACAGTACAGGCGGGCGGCATGGCCGCACCCTTCCGTCAGGCGGCGGCCGCGATGCTGGCACGCATTATGATAGGCCGCGATCCTGTCCGCCGCGACACGCACGACGATGATGGATTCGTCCAGCACGTCATAGGTCACATAATCCCCGACGCGGGGAATCTCCTCCTCGCGGCAGGCCATCTGCCAGGTGCGGGGCCAGAGCCGCCGTTGTTCCAGCCGCGCGAAATCGCGGCTGACATAATCTTCCTTCGGGATGAAATCCTCTGGCCCTGCCTTTTTCCTGCGGGTGATCTTCGGCTGTAGCGCGGCGGCTGGCTGGTTCACGATTGCTGCCCTCTCCTGAGACCTTGCCATCAGCTTCCCGCGCCCACATGGCGCAAGTCAATGTCGCGGGTCCACGCGGCCCGGATCATCGCCAGTCTGATCCCTGCCCGCCCGATCGGATGGATTTACCGTCAACCGTTCGGCTGCGAGAAGCGGATCATGGCAGGCTCACATCGGCGGCGACGCGCCGTCATGGGCGGCGATGGAGGCCATGATCTCCGCCGTGGTGGGATTGCGGCGCAGCGTCAGCCCGCCCGTCACATGGAAGGTCTGGCCCGTCATGAAACATTCGTCGCTGGCCATGAACAGCGCCGCATTGGCGATGTCTTCCACCGTGGTGATCCGGCCCAGCGGATATTCCTTCGCATAGGCCTCCACCATGCCGGGCACGTTGAACCCGCCCAGCATCGGCGTGATGGTCAGGCCCGGCGCCAGGATGTTCGCGCGGATGCCATGCCTGCCATATTCATAGGCGACAAAGCGCGTCATCTGGTTGAGCGCGGCCTTGGCGCCCATATAGCTGCAATGATCGTCGGACATGATGTCGGCCACGGCGGAAGAGATGTTGACGATCGCGCCGCCCCTTCCGTCCGGCCGTTCCCGCTTCATCGCGCCGACCATCACCTGCATGAAGAACAGCCCGCCCTTGAAGATGACGGAGAGGATCGAATCGATCTGCTCCTCCGTCTCCTCCTCGAAGGGCGCGAGGAAGCCGATGGCCGCCGCATTGACGGCGATGTCGATCGCGCCATGCCGCGCCAGCACCGCGTCCGCCAGCGACTGGATCTGGTCGCGGCTGCGGATGTCGCACGGAATGGCGGTGGCTCCGGTCGCGGCGGCGAACGCGTCCAGCCCTTTCTGGCCGCGACCGGACACGACGACATGCGCGCCTTCCTCCAGGAAGCGATGGGCGATCGCCTGTCCCATATTGCCTTCCCGCGTCGCGCCCATGATCACAGCGACCTTGCCTGACAGACGGCCCATGATGCTCTCCTTATCCATTCTGTTCCGACGACCGCGCGATCAGCGATTCAAAGTCGCGATGGGGCGGGAATTTGCGGCGGAAGACCGCATTGGCGCGCAGCGCTATCTCGCCGTCCGCGCTGAAGCGGCATTGCGCGAAGCCAAGATTGGGCGTCCAGCGCAGAACCTCCGCCCGTCCTTCCACCCATTGGCCTTCCGCCGCCGCGCCCAGGAAGTCGATGCTCATCGAAACGGTGGGCCCGCTCAGTCCTGTCACGAACCCGACATTCACGCCCATGACCACATCGGCCATCGTGGCCCAGGTGCCGCCATGACAATGGCCGCGCGGGTTGCAGTGCTGCTGTCCGACATGAAAGCCCAGCGTCACATGGCCGTCCGCTTCCCGGCGGATGTAAACCGGGTCGAAGCCGCCGATCACATCGTCCATCCGGTCCAGCCGGTGGAAGCCCGCCGGCACGTCCGCCATCCTCGCCTTTGCATTTTGCATAAGCGGCAGGACTGCGCCCTCCACCCGGACGGGGCAAGACGGGGAGGGTGCAAGGATCACATGGCCGATAGGCGGCGGGGCCAGCCTCGCCAGCGCGGCACGGGGCGCGCTATGCTGGCGCGATAGGGATTTGGAGAGCGGAACATGGGCATGAAATGGCTGAAATCGACGGACTGCATCAGCTTCGCGGTGCGCGACAATGTGGCCCGCATCACCCTGAACCGCCCCGAAAAGCGCAACGCCCTGTCGGGCCAGATGCTCAAGGAATTGCATCAGGCGCTGCTGGAAGCGGACGACCGGCGGGACGCCAATGTCATCCTGCTTTCGGGCGAGGGCAGGGATTTCTGCGCTGGCTACGACCTGACGGACAGCTATGGCGGCGCGGCCGACGCGGCGACGGACTATCATCCCGCCGCCTATCGCAGCCGCGCGGGGACCATCGACGACGACATCTGGAATCTGGAGCGGCAGCAGGAGCTGACCTCCATCATGCTGGACCTGCACAAGCCGATCGTGGCGAAGGTGCAGGGCAATTGCCTGGCGGGCGGCACCGACCTCGCTTTCTCCTGCGACATCGTGCTTGCCGCCGACGACGCGAAGATCGGCTTCCCCGCCGCCCGCGCCAACGGCACGCCGCCGACGAACCTGTGGTTCTATCATTGCGGTCCGCAGTGGACCAAGCGCATGCTGTTCACCGGCGACACGATCAGCGGCATCGACGCGGCGCGCATCGGCATGGTGCTGGAAGCCTATCCGGCCGAGGAACTGGATTTCGAGGCGGATGAGATGGTGCGCCGCATCGGCAGCGTCGACGCGGAAATACTCGCCACGCACAAGCGCGTCGTCAATGCGCAGATGGAGCTGGCGGGGGCGAAACAATCCCTGCGCTATGCCGCCGAACTCGATGCCCGCGCCCATCTCAGCACCGGCCCGCGCCGCAGCCGGTTCCGCAAGGACATGGCGGAAAAGGGATTGAAGGAAGCGCTTGCCAATCGCGACGCGCCGTTCGGCAAGGGGCGGATAGAGCTTCGCGCCCGCCGTCCCCGGCCGGAATAGGGACGCCGCCTCATCCTTCACAATTGCGATATGGCAGGGGCGGGGCTTTCCTGCCCGCCAAAACATGGCAGATGCTGGACGGCGTATAGCGAAAATCCGGCCTTTCGAAAGGACGTCTGAAATGAGCAACAGGGCAACCCCCGATGCGGCGACACAGTTAGAGATCTACCGCCGCATGGCGCTGATCAAGGCGAATGACGAACGGTCGCGCAAGGTCATCATGAACGGGCGGCTGGTCATGCCCTATTACAGCCCGCGCGGTCAGGAAGTGATCCCCAGCGCCATTTCGGTCAATCTGACGGATGAGGATTATATCTGCACCATCTATCGCGGCAGCCACGACCAGCTAGCCAAGGGCCTGCCGCTCAAGGATCTGTGGGCGGAGGTCGCCGGCCGCACCACCGGCACCTGCAAGGGGAAGGGCGGTCCGATGCACGTCACCTATCCCGCCAAGGGCATCATGGTGACGACCGGCATCGTCGGGTCCACCATGCCCATCGCCAACGGCCTTGCCTGGGGATCGCAGCTGCGCGGCGACGGTCGCGTGACGGTCGCCTCCTTCGGGGATGGCGCGGCCAATATCGGCGCCTTCCATGAATCGCTCAATCTGGCCGCCGTCTGGAAGCTGCCGGTGATCTTCGTGTGCCAGAACAATGAATGGGGCGAGCACACCGCCTATGACAAGACCAGCAACGTCAAGGTCGCGGATCGCGCCGCCGCTTATGGCATGCCGGGCGTGCGGGTGGACGGCAACGACCCCTTCGAAATGTACGCCGTGGCGCAGGAGGCGATCGCCCGCGCCCGCGCCGGAGAGGGGCCGACGCTGATCGAGGCGATGACCTATCGCTTCTTCGGCCACGTCTTCGGCGATGCCGACGCCTATATGGACAAGGCGCGCAAGGCCGATGCGATGGCGAACGATCCCGTCCCGCGCTTCCGCGCGCAGCTCATCGAAACCGGCATCGCGACGGAGGAGCAATTGGCCGAAATGGAAGCCGCCATCGAGAAGGAGATCGACGAAGCGGTCGAATTCGCGCTGGCAAGCGACTTCCCCGTCGTGGAGGAACTGAAGCGCGACGTGTTCGCGGAGGAGATGGCCTGATGAACGCCGAGACCCCGATGGCCCCCGCAAATATTGTGAAGGCCGCCAAGGCGAATATCCTCCAGGGCATCAACGCCGCCATCGCGGACGCCATGGAGGAGGATGAGAATGTCATCGCGCTGGGCGAAGACCTGGCCGATCCGGAGGAAGGCGGCGTCTGCGGCGTCACCAAGGGGCTGTCGTCGCGCTTTGGCGAGCATCGCGTGCGCTCCACGCCCATTTCCGAACAGGCGATCATCGGCGCGGCCATCGGCGCCAGTCTGGTGGGCTTCAAGCCCATTGCCGAGATCATGTTGATGAACTTCACGACCGTGGCGATGGACATGATCGTCAACCATGCGGCGAAGCTGCGCTTCATGTCGGGCGGGCAGACCCATGTGCCCATCGTCATCCGCACCATGACCGGGACGGGTTTCGCCAGCGGCGGGCAGCATTGCGACTATCTGGAAGCCTGGTTCGCGCATACGGCGGGGATCAAGGTGGTCGCGCCCTCCAGCCCGAAGGACGCCTATGGCCTGATGCGCAGCGCCATCGACGATCCCGATCCGGTGCTGTTCATCGAGAATCTGCCCACCTACTGGTCGCCCGCCGAAGCGCCGGAAAAGGGCCATCGCGTGCCCATTGGCAAGGCCAATGTGCTGAGCGAGGGCAGCGACGTCACCATCATCGCCTATGCCCGCATGATCCAGGAGGCGATGCCCGCCGTCGCCAAGCTGAAGGAAGCGGGCATCTCCGCCGAACTCATCGACCTGCGCACCATCGCGCCGTGGGACAGGGAAACGGTGGTGAAGTCGGTCGCCAGGACCGGCCGCGCCATCATCGTGCATGAGGCGGTGACGCCCTTTGGCGCCGGCGCGGAAATCGCGGCGGTGCTGAACGAGGAGCTGTTCGGCAAGCTCAAGGCCCCGGTCCGACGGCTGGGCGGCGCTTTCTGCCCGGTTCCCTTCTCCAAACCGCTGGAAACCGCCTTCGCCCCGCAAACCGCCGACATCGTCGCGGCGGCAGAGGCCCTCGTCAAATCCTAATATCGCTCAGGGAGTTCCCAATGGCTGTTGAAGTATTGCTGCCCAAGATCGGCTTTTCGATGAATGAAGGCACGCTGGCCGAATGGCTGGTGGAAGATGGCGGCCAGGCCGTCGAAGGCCAGCCGCTCTATGCGCTGGAATCGGAAAAATCGACGCAGGAAGTGGAAAGCCCCGCCAGCGGCACCCTCAGGATCATCGCCCAGATCGGGGAAACCTATGAGGTCGGCACCCTTCTGGCGACCATCGGCTAAGCCCGATGCGCTACATCCTGCATGTCACCTCGCGCGCGGTGGCCGGGCGCGAGGCCGAATATGACCGCTGGTATGATGAGGTCCACTCGGTCGAGATGTGCCGGTTGCCGGGCATCCTGTCCTGTACCCGCTACAGGGAACTGGACATGACCGGAACCGAAACCGGCCTGTTCGTTGCCGATTATGAGGTTGACACGAACGATCCCGCGGCCCTGCTGAATAGCGTGTTCGCGGCGGCGCCGGCCATGCGGCTGACGGATTCCATCGACATGGAAAGCCCGCGCTTCACATTCCTCAAGCCAACGGGGCCTGAGCGCATATGAGCGATCTCCTGGCAGGTCTGGCCCCCTGGCCCACGGGCGACTTCTCAGTCTTTGGAGAGGTCGAGCAGCGCCCCCTCAGCAAGATCCAGAAATTCGTCGCGGCCTTTCTGGGCCGCAACTGGGTCGCCATTCCGCACGTCACCCATCAGGACGATGCGGACATCACGCAATTGGAGGAACGGCGCAAGGCGCATAACGCGGCGGGCGGCACGAAGCTGACCGCCGTGCCGCTGCTGGTGAAGGCGCTGGCCGACGGCCTGGCCGCCTTTCCGCAATTCAACGCCTCGCTCGATCCGGCGAGCGGCATGCTGACGCTCAAGAAATATGTGCATGTGGGCGTGGCGGTGGACACGCCGGGCGGCCTGCTGGTGCCGGTCATCCGGGACTGCGACCGCAAATCCGCGACGCAGATCGCGGAGGAGGTTGCCGCCCTTTCCGACAAGGCGCGGACCAAGGGCCTGTCGATGGCGGAAATGTCCGGCGGCTGCATCACCCTGACATCATTGGGGCATATTGGCGGGACCGGCTTCACGCCAATCGTCAACGCGCCCGAAGTCGCCATTCTGGGCGTCACGCGCGCCCGGCCGGTGCCGGTCCCGGGGGATGACGGCGGGATTGCGTGGCGGCAGATGCTGCCTCTGTCGCTCAGCTATGATCATCGCGTGATCAATGGTGCGGATGCGGCGCGTTTTTGCCGCTTCATCGCCGACCGGCTGGCGGCGGCCGACCTCTTCGCCTGAAAGCCGAAATGCGGTGCTGAACGAAATGCGGTTCTGGGGACGTCTCGTCTTTCGGCGGATCATTTTCCCGCTCTCATGGCCGCGAGCGCGTCCGCCGTCTCCGTCCAGATCGCGCCCATGTCCGGATGCCGGCGCGCTTTCGCCCGATAGCCCGCCAGATTGGGGCAGTCCGCGAGAGGATCGTCGAGCCCGAAGATTTGGGCGACCACCTCGCACAGCAACAGGCTGGGCAGCAATATGCAGTCCGCCTTGCTGATGGCGCCGCCCGCGGCGAAAGGGGCGTCTGCCGTGAACCGGTCGGTGAGCGCCAGCCCGTTGCGCCAATTGGCGATCTCGGCCGCGACCGTCGCCTCGTCGCGGGTCACAGGGTCCATCTGCTTGAACAAACGCGACATGGCAGGCGTGGCATAGAGTTCGAAACTGCGGATGATGTTGCGCATCCGCACCCGTTCGCCCGTATCGGCGGGCAATAAGGATGGAGCAGGGAAGCGCTCGTCCAGATAGTCGATGATGGTCTCCGATTCGGCAATCGCCAGCCCGTCGTCCGTCACCAGCACCGGCAATTTCCCGATCGGATTGATCGCCAGAAATTCAGGCGACCGCGTGCCGCCGCCCGGCGGAGGTTGCATGGCATAGTCCAGCGTCTTGACGCGCAGCGCCAGCCGCACGCGGGCGGCGAAGGGCGAAAGGGTGACGGCATAGAGGATCATGCCTCATCTCCATCGCGGTAGAGGCGCGCCAGCGTGCCTGCGAGCGGCGTCGGCACGAAACCGTCGCCAAAGGGCCAGTCCAGCATACCCGCCGCCGCCATGGTGCCGCCGTCGACATGCAGCGTCATGCCCGACACGAAGGTGGACAGGTCCGAACCCAGGAACAGCACGGCATCGGCGAGCGCGTCGACCGGCGGCTGTTCGCCCCTGGGGATGTACATTTCCAGGCCCTTGCCCTGGGCGTGAGCGGGCAGCCTGGCAAAACCCTCCGCGAAGGAGGGGGGCATGGCGGCCATATTGCCCCGGCTCAATGTCGTGTCCGGCGCGATGCAACTGACGCGGATCCTGTCCTTGCCCAGTTCCACCGCCATCGAACGGGTGAAGTTCGTCGTCGCCGCCTTGGCGCCCGCATAGACTGAAAAGCTGGCGGCGCCGCGATGCGCCTCTATGGTGGTGAAATTGACGATGCTGCCGCCATCGCCGGAACGCTTGATCAGCGGCACGGCGCGCTGCACCGACTGGACGACATAGCCATAGTTGCGATGGATGTCCCGGGCGATGTCGGCCCGGCTGGCTTCGGACAGCAATTGCCGCTTCGTTCCGCCCGCCACGTTCACCACTATGTCGAGACGTGGGCAGGCGCGTTCGACCTCGTCGTAAAAGGCGTCGAGCGCAGCTTCGTCGGTGGCATCGACGACCATGGCCGTGACCTGGCGGCCCATGGACCTGACCGCTTCCTCCGTCCCCGCCAGCGCAGCCGCGTCGATGTCGCAGATCGCAAGGTCCACCCCCGCCTTGGCCAGCGCCAGCGATATGCCTGCCCCAATGCCGCCCCCGCCGCCGATGACGGCCGCCACTTTGCCGGCCAGATTGGCGCGTTCGTCCAGAAAACCGCTCATCCAGGACTCCTCTCCAGCTCATGTTGTTGCAGGGTTGCATGCAATGCGGCAAGGACGCCGCGGCAGACATCAAAAGGCCGATGAGATGGGGAGGAAGCCTATGCCGCGCGGCATTCCGATGTAGGATGCACGGCTCGACCATCCGGAACTTCCACAGCCTTGCCGAACGCTTCCTCGCATTTCCCTATTCCGGTCCGCCTGCGGCTCTGGACCGTTGCTGACCGCGGCAGGAGCAGAAGATGGATCGACTGACCGCGATGGAGGCCTTCGTCGCCGTGGCTGAGGCCGGTTCCTTCACCCGCGCCGCGCTGCGCCTCAACATCTCGACGCCCATGGTCACCCTGCATGTCAGGCGGCTGGAGGAACATCTGGGCGTGCGGCTGTTCAACCGCTCGACGCGCCGCGTCGACCTGACCGCCGAAGGGGGCCATTATCTGACCTATGCGCAGGCTGCGCTGGACGCCGTGGCCACGGCCGACATGGCGGTGCGGCCGGGGGCAGGCATAGCGGGACGCGTGCGGCTGGATGCCCCGGCCTCCATGGGGCAGGCGTTCGTCATGCCAGCACTGGCCGAATTCCAACGGGCCCATCCGCAGCTGATCCTCGACCTGACGCTAGGCGATCGAGGGACTTTCTTTCGCGTCGACGGCTTCGACCTGGTCATCCGCGCGGGCGAAGCGCCGCCCACGGGATGGAAGACCCTGACGCTCGGCACGACAAGGCTGATCTGCCTGGCATCGCCTGACTATATCGCACAGCACGGCCAGCCGTCGGAAGCCGATGACCTGACTCAGCATCGCGCCATACTCTATGCCAGCGTGGAAATGCCGGGCGGCAATCCGCTTCAATTGCGGCACGGCGACCGCACCGTCCGCGTGCGACCGCCGACGGCCTTCACATTCAACGACGGCGCGGCGATATTGTCCGCAACCCTCGCCGGTCTGGGCGTCGGCCAGACGCTGGAAATGCTGGCCCGCGACCATATCCGCGCCGGTCGCCTGATCCCGCTGCTGCCGGAAGCGAACTGGCCCCGGCTGCCTGTCGTGCTGATGGGCGCCCCGGATCGTATCGCCCTGCCGCATGTGCAGGCCGCGCTCGCCTTCCTGACGGAGCGGATCGACTGGCGCCTCGACCCCGGCTGATCCGTCAGGCCGCCAGATCGGCCGGCCTGCACAGCGCGGGCGTGCCCTTGGTGCTGATCCGGTAGAGCAGCCGCCGCTTGCCGGGTTCGTCGGAATATTCGATCGGCGTGGCGCTGTGCAGCACCTGGAAATTGTCCCACAGGAAGATGTCGCCGGCCTCGACCTTGTAGCGCGTGACGAACCGGGGCTGCGTGCAATGGGCGCGCAACCGGTCGATCAGCGCGCGCCCCTCGTCAACGTCCAGCCCCTCCGCGCCGAAGGCCGAACCGGACAGATAGAGCGCCTTTCGTCCCGACACCGGATGACGCATCACCAACGGATGCGAAACAATGCCGTGCCGTGCGGTATTTTCCGGAATGAAGGGGATCTTCTCACCCGGCAGGGCCGGGGACCCGCCCAGGCAGTGCAATCCGGTGAGCCCGTCGATCCTGGCCTTCATGTCCTCGTCCAGCGCATCATAGGCCATGACCGTGCTGGCGATCAGCGTTTCGCCGCCTTCATCGGGCGTTTCCACACCATAGAGCATGGTCACGCTGGCGGGCACCGCTTCATAGCTGCTGTCCTGATGCCAGAATTTGGCGCCGTCGCGATAGCGCTCGGGCGTGGCGGCGGCATTGGTGATCCGGATCATCTCCGGAAAGTCATCCTTCCTGTGCGACGGCAGGTGGAACATCAGCGGGTCGCCCCATTGATGGCCAAAGGCGACATAGTCCGCATCGGTCAGCCGCTGCCCGCGTATCGCGAGAATTTGATGTTCGTGCAGCGCCGCGATCAAGGCGCGCAAGGTCTCGTCGCTCTGGGGGACGGAAAGGTCGACGCCTTCGACGATGGCGCCGAAGGGACCGGGCATGGCGCTGATGATCATGGGGAATCCTCTCAATTTCCTGGGAGGCATCATAGGCTCCAACAAAAATAAAGCAAATGCTTTAATATGAGGTCTGGCCATCCTTTGCGGGCCAGCTACAAGCATCGCCATGGCCTCCTCTTCCCGCAGCGAAACCACCCGCCGGCAGCTTTGCCTCGCGGCAGAGACATTGGTGGCGCAATCGGGGATCGGCGTGGCGACGCTGCGCGCTGTCGCGATTGCCGCCGGGCAGAAGAACACCGCCGCCGTCAGCTATCATTTCGGCAGCGTGGAGGAACTGCTGCGCGCCGTCATCGACATGCGGCTCCGGGATACGGAGGCGGAGCGCGCACGGATGATCCGGAAAAGCGGTCCCTCGCTGGAGGATGTTGACGCCTTCACCGCCTGGCGCTGCATGATGCGGCCCTATTTCCTCCTCGACGATGAACAGACGCCGCACGCCCATATCCGGTTCATGATGCACATGAGCGCGGCGGGTCTGCTCAGCGATCCGTTCGATGCGCGCATCCCGCGGCCGGGCGCGCCCAGCATCGCGGCCCTGCTGGAGCGGTTGCACGCCGCGCTGGCCTGGCTGCCGCCGCAACTGGGCCGGGCCCGCATCGCGCTGGCGGGGGCGATGATGTGGAATGCGGTGGCGCTGTTCGACAAGCATGGCTTTGGCGAGGAGCAGCCCGCGCTGGAGATGGAGACGCTGCTCACCGATGTCGAGAAACTGGCGCGGCTGGTGTTGAGCGCACCCGCCTGAAGGAGGGCAGGGCGCCCATTCCGCCATGCTATACGGTTTCGGCGGTTCCCAGCACGACCGTCGCTTCGCTCGACAACACGCCGCCATTGCCATGCGCGACGGCAAGGCGGGCGTTCCCGACCTGCCGTTCGCCGCATTCGCCGCGAAGCTGGCGCGTGGCTTCCACCAGCAGGAACAGGCCATACATGCCCGGATGCACGCAGGACAGGCCGCCGCCATTGGTGTTGAGCGCCAACCCGCCGCCCGGCGCGACATGGCCGCCCGAGACGAAGCGTCCGCCTTCCCCCTTGGGGCAGAAACCCAGATCCTCCAGGAACAGGATGGGCGTGATGGTGAACGCATCATAGAGCATCGCCACGTCCATGTCGGCGGGCTTGACCCCGGCCTGCGCAAAGGCCTGCGGACCCGAAATCGCCGCCCCCGTCACGGTGAGGTCGGGCATGGAGCTGATTTCGCGATGGGTGACGGCATGGGCCGCGCCCAGCACATGGACCGGCGCCCTGGCGCAATCCTTCGCCCGGTCGGCGCGCACCATCACCACGGCGGCCGCGCCGTCGTTGAACAGGCAGCAATCGCGCACGGTCAGCGGATCGGACACCATCCGCGCCTTCAGCACATCCTCGACGCTCAGCGGATCGCGCACCGCCGCCTCCGGATTCAGTTGCGCCCATTGCCGCGCCGCCACCGCCACTTCGGCCAGTTGCTCGCGGGTGGTGCCGTAGAGATGCATGTGCCGGCTCGCCGCCAGCGCATAGGAGGAGAGGGGAGCGAGCGGCTTGTACGGCGCTTCCCACGGGCTCTGGCGCGTCATGCCGACGCCGGGCGGCGGGTTGCTCGCCGGGTTGGAGCCATAGGCGATCAGCGCGCAGTCGATCAGCCCCGCCTCCAGCGCGAGCGCCGCCTGCTGCACATAGACCTCGAAAGCGGAGCCTCCGGTGCGGTTGCAGTCGGTGACCTTCGGCGTCAGGCCCAGATATTCGGCCAGTTCCATGCCGCCCAGCGCCTCATAGGGCGCGGAGGTGTAGAGCGCATCCACTTCCGACAGGGCAATGCCCGCATCGGCCAGCGCCAGCAGCGCGGCCTTCGCCGCCATGTCCACGGCGGACAGGCCGGGGCATTGGCCGATGCCATAGGTCGACGCGCCCACGATCGCGGCGCGCCCGCGCGGAAATCCATTGCCCATGCTCATGCGGGCACGAAGACGAGCAAAGGCTTGTCCCCCTCCTGGATGATGCTGGCCCTGACGGCCATGCCGATATGGATGTCATCGACCGGCACGCCATCGACGCGGCTCATGAGGCGCGGTCCTTCGGCCAGGTCGACCAGAACGACGCTGTAGCTGTCGGCCGGGTCCTTCTTGCGCACGATGGTGACGGCATGCACCGTTCCAGCCCCGGATGCGCTCACCCATTCCAGATCCTCCGCGCCCGTGCCCGGCTCCATGACGCGGGGGTAGAAAACATGGCCGCCGGTCGACCGGCTGCGCTGGATCATGAAACGACCCTCGGCCAGATGCGCGCGCCATTCCGCTTCGGGCTGGAGCATCCGCGTCACTCGCCCCGGAACAGCGGCTTGCGCTTTTCGCGGAAGGCGGCCAGGCCTTCCTCATGGTCTTCGGTGCGGCTCATCAGCGGCTGGATCGCGGCCTCCAGCTCCAGATATTGCTCGAACCCGTTGTTCCAGCTCAGATCGAACTGGCGCTTTGCCATGCCCATGGCGATGCTGGGGCCGGACGCGAAGCTTTCCGCCAGCTCCATCGCCCGGTCCATCAGTGCATCCTGGGCGACCTTCTCATAAGCGATGCCCATGGCCACCGCTTCGTCGGCACGGATGATGCGACCCGAATAGACCAGTTCCTTGGCCTTCTGCACGCCCAGCGACTGGCGCAGGTGCCAGACAAGGCCGCCATCGGGCGCCAATGCGATGTTGCGGAATATCGCGGCAAAGCGGGCCTGTTCGCCCGCCAGCACGATGTCGCAGGCCAGCGCGTAGGAAAAGCCCACACCCACGCATATGCCCGGCACGGCTGCAATGGTCGGCTTCTTGAGCGAATATATGGCCTTCGCGATGCGGTTGAGCGTGTACATCCGGTCCATCGATCCGGTGACGCCGCCCTTGCGCATGCCCGACACGTCCATGCCCGAACAGAAGTCGCCACCTGCTCCGGTCAGGATGACCGCGCGCACGTCCTGATCCATCGCGATGTCCTCGAACGCGCCATATAGCTGGCCGCGCATCTCCTGGGTAATCGCATTCTTGGTCTGCGGGCGGTCAAGCGTCACGATCGCGACCTGACCCTGCTTTTCGACGATGATGGTCATGGGGAGCGCTCCCTGTTTCTTGTCACACCTGCTTTGTGGACCGGCATGGTCCGGGTCAAGAATGGCGCGCGGCTTCATCAAAGACGTGATGAGGCAAGCGCCTTTATGGAAAGCCGCGCCATCAGCCCCTATCTGCGCCCCAGCTTCTGACGGGAGATTTCGAAGCATGAAGGATGCGGCCATCGTCGCCACCGCACGCACGCCGATCGGTAAGGCGCACCGGGGCGCTCTCAACAATATCCATGGCGCGACGCTGGCGGCGCACTCCATCCGCGCCGCCGTGGAACGTGCCGGAATCGATCCGGCGGAGATCGATGACGTCCTGCTGGGATCGGCGCGGTGCGAAGGCGCTGTGGGTTCCAACGTCGCGCGCCAGGCTGCGTTGCGCGCGGGCCTGCCGATCAGCGTGTGCGGCATGACGCTGGATCGAAAATGCTCCTCCGGCCTCCAGACCATCGCCATCGCCGCGCAGCGCATCCGCAGCGGGGAGGGGGGCGTCTATGTGGCCGGCGGCGTGGAAACCGTCAGCCTGGTCGACCCGCATCGCAACCTATTTCGCAGCAAGGACGAATGGCTGCTGGACCATAAGCCCGAAATCTACATGGCGATGAACCTGACCGGCGACATCGTGGCCCGCCGCTACGGCATCAGCCGCGAAGCGCAGGATGCATTCGCCGTGACGAGCCAGTCTCGCACCGCGAAAGCCCAGGACAAAGGCTGGTTCGACGAGGAGATCGTGCCGGTCGCCACGACGAAGAATGTCGTGGACAAGGCGCTGGCCGTCACGGGTCAGGAAAAGGTCACGCTGACGCAGGACGAATGCAACCGGCCCGGCACGGACATGGAGGGGCTCGCCAAGCTGAAGCCCTTGTTCGAAGGCGGTTCGGTGACGGCGGGCAATTGCAGCCAGTTGTCGGACGGCTCCAGCGCCTGCATCATCATGGATGCGGACGAAGCGGCGCGGCGCGGTCTGCCGATCCTGGGTCTCTACAAGGGCATGCAGGTGGCTGGATGCGAGCCGGACGAAATGGGCATCGGGCCGGTCTTCGCCGTGCCGAAGCTGCTCGACCGGGCCGGGCTTTCGGTATCCGACATCGACATTTGGGAACTGAACGAGGCTTATGCCAGCCAGGCGCTCTACTGCATCGACCGGCTGGGCATCGACCGGGCCAGGGTCAATGTCGACGGCGGCGCCATTTCGATCGGCCACCCCTTCGGCATGACCGGATCGCGCATGACCGGCCATGCCCTGCTGGCCGGCAAGCGGCTGGGCGCGAAGAACGCCGTCGTCACCATGTGCATCGGCGGCGGCATGGGCGCCGCCGCGCTGTTCGAAATCATTTGACGGCCAGGCGGGCGATCGCGCCCGCTTGCCGCTTCCTTTGCGGCAGGGCGGGGACGTTCAACCGCCCTTCGTCACCGGAATCAGCGCTCCACTGACGGCGCGTGCCGCCGGCGATGCAAGGAACTGGATGACCTCGGCAATCGCGCCCGGTTGCACCCATTGGCTGAAGTCGGCATCCGGCATGTCGGCGCGATTGGTCGGCGTGTCGATAATGCTGGGCAGGATCGCGTTCACCGTGATGTCCTTGCCCGCCAGTTCGGCCGCCAGGCTCTCGGTCAATTTATGCACGGCCATTTTCGATGCGGCATAGCCGCCCATGCCCGCTGCGGCGACGACGGCGCCCACCGCGCCGATGTTGACGATGCGGGCTTGCGCCGCCTTCTCCAGTTCCGGCAGAGCCGCCTTGGTCATGTTGACGCAGGTGGTGGCGTTCATCGCGAACATGCGGTTCCATGTCGCGCTGCCTCCATCCGCCAGCGTCTCCCATATGAAGCCGCCCGCGACATTGACCAGCACGTCGATCGATCCCAGCGCTTCCACGATGTCCGCCACCAGCTTCTGCGTTGCGGAGAAGTCGGTCAGATCGACGCCGCCCATGTCGAAGCAGCCCGCCGGAGTCTCCGCCGGGGCAGGGGCGTAATCGACCCGCGCCACCCTGTCTCCTGCTGCCGCGAAGGCAGAAGCGACGGCGCCGCCCAATATCCCGAAAGCGCCGGTGACGACGACAGTTCGTGCGGTCATGCAATATCCTCTGGTCAGATGTTGAACCTGTCATATCCATATATTCGGCAAGTGGAGCGGGCAAATCAGCCCGCCGCGGCCTTGCGCACCAGCGGCCGGACATAGGAGATGTCGCTCTTGTCGCGCCGGTTGGGGCCTGTGCTGAAGATGCGCGCCTTCCATTCGTCGGGAATTTCGGCCGCCGTCAGCGTCGCCGTCATTTCATTGACGCAGACCCTGTCGGCAATGCGCCACTCGCTGTTGCGCCTTTCGAACCGGTCCACATAGCGGCCGAAGCTGAGCTGGGGCGGTGCGCCCTTATTCTCGCCCCAGAAAGTATAATAGGTTTCCCCATGCGCCGTGTCGCCGTCGATCTCGACCGTGTGGTTGCTGATCGCGTGATGATGCCTGGTCTGGAATTCGCCATGCCATCCGATCGCCCAGTCGACGAAATCGGCGGCATAGCCTTCCGCAACGCCATGATCGTCGAAAGCGTCGGGCCAATAGGCCGACAGCATCAGTTCGCGGTCGTGCCGGTCGACGCCGCGCGTATAGCGCAGCAGGCAGTCGTGGATGGCGGTGCGGTCCTTCATCTCCTGAAGGAAGGCGATGAGGTCGGGCGTAAGTTCGGTCATGGCAATCCCTTTGCGCTGTCGGTGCATGGGCGAACGAAGCGGCGGTCCGCTTCGCCCGCCCTGATCCCTCAGGCCGGTTGCAGGCTCTTTTCGGGCGCGGTTTCCGGCGCTTCCTTGCCCCCGCGCACGAGGCGGCCGGGCAGCGCGCCCGTGGAGCGGCCGTTGCGATAGGTGACCACGCCGCTCACGATCGTCGCGTCATAACCGTCCGCGCGCTGTTGCAGGCGGCGGCCGCCCGTTGGCAGATTATAGACGACATGCGGGGCGTAGAGATGCAGCCTTTCCATGTCGATGATGTTGAGGTCCGCCTTGTACCCCGGCCTGATCAGGCCGCGGTCGTGCAGACCGACGGCATGGGCCGGCTCATAGGTCAGCTTGCGCACGGCGTAGGGCAGGTCGACCTTCCTGTCGCCCTTGGCGTCGCGCACCCAATAGGTCAGGAAGTAGGTGGTATAGGCGGCGTCGCAGATCATGCTGTAATGCGCGCCGCCATCCCCCAGCGCCGGAAAGGTCCTGTCGTTCTTCACCAGGTTGCGGCCGGAGCTTTCGAACTTCTCGCCTTCCGAATTGCCGAGAGGACGATAGAGCACTTCCCGCCCGTCGCGCTGGAGCAGCGCGTCATAGATCAATTCCTTGGGATCGACGCCCATGGCGCGGGCTCGGGCGCCGATGCTCTCGTCGCTGCGGGGATTGTAGTTCGGCGGATTGCCGAGCACGAACATGGCGTCGAGATCGGAGATGACATAGACGAAGAAGGCCTGCGGATCGTCCGGCTCCTCCGCGATCAGCTTCTTGCGGAACTCCGGATCGCGCATCCGTTCCACCTTCTCCTCCAGCGGCAGATGCTCGATAGCGCGGAAGCTGGGGTTGAAGGAGAAGGGGTGCATGGACAGTTCAAGGCCCAGCAGCGCGCCGGTCGGACGCGGAATGATCTGGCCGCGCACTTCCAGACCTTGCTGCTTGGAGGCCTCCAGCCGGGCGACCATTTCCTGCCAGTCGCCTTCGCCCTTGGGCGTCTGCATGAAGGTGAAGGAAACCGGGCGGCCCGACGTCCGCGCAATGTCGTCCAGCAGGTCCATGCGCTCGGCCGCCGTCACGTCATAGCTGGGCACCATCTGGAACACGCCTTTGCCGGCGTCGCGCAGGCCCTCGGCCAGCGCCAGCACTTCCTGGTCCTCGCTCTTGACCGAAGGGGCGGGGCGACCGTCGCGGAACTGGTGCGCATAGCTGCGCGACGTGGTGACGCCCAGGGCGCCGGCGTGGATCGCCTCCGCAGTAAGGCGGCGCATTTCCGCCAGATCCTCTGGCGTCGGCGGTTCCAGATTGGCGCCGCGTTCGCCCATCACATAGACGCGCAGAGGACTATGAGGCAATTGCGCGGCGAAATCGATGTCGCTTTCGCGCTTCTCCAGCGCATCCAGATATTCGGGGAAGGTTTCCCAGTTGAACGGCACGCCTTCGGCCATGACGACTTCGGGAATGTCCTCTACGCCTTCCATCAGCTTGATCATCAACCTGCGGTGCTCGGGACGCGAGGGAGCGAAGCCGACGCCGCAATTGCCCATGACCACCGTCGTCACACCGTGATCGGAGGAGGGGGCCAACCTGTTCTCCCAGGTGATCTGCCCGTCATAATGGGTATGCACGTCGACGAAACCCGGCGTGACGATGCGGCCGGCGGCGTCGATCTCTTCCCGCGCGACGCCCCGGACATCGCCCACCGCCGCGATCAACCCGTCCCTGACGGCGACATCCGCAACGAACGGCTCTCCGCCGCTGCCGTCATATATGGCGTCACCTCAAGGTTTGTGCGCCAGACAACGATTTGGCGGACATAATGAGAACAAAGGCTATGCCACGCGTTTGAGGCGCGCCATGGGATCGTTGAGGGCGCGGAATTCGCCGGGGGCGAGCGGTTTTGCCCGTTGCCAGAGATAGTCTCCGGTCAAGCTGATATGCGCCCAGCCCATTGGGGAAAGGTGGGCGAGGAGCGCGTCATCGAAAAGGACGCCGGATGTTGTGAGGTGCTGGGCGGCCCTGTCCAGATAGATGGTATTCCAATATGCTATCGCCGCGATCAGCAGGTTCAAACCCGATGCCCGATATTCCTGGTTCTCGATCGACCGGTCCGTGAACCGACCCTGCCGGTTGGTGTAGATGGCGGCGGCGAGGGTATGGCGTGCTTCCCCCTTGTTGAGGCCGGCCTGGCAGGCCCGGCGTAAGTCGGGCTGCTCCAGCCAGTCGATCGTGAACAGCGTCCGCTCGATGCGGCCGAGTTCGGCCAGCGCGAAATCCAGCCTGTTCTGGCGTTTGTAAGCGGCCAGCTTGCGCAGGATCGCGGAGGGCGCGACGGCTCCCTCCTTGATAGAGGCGACGATCCTGACGATGTCATCCCAATCGGCTTCGATCGCCGCGGTCTTGATCGTGCGCCCCATGAGGCTTTCGATGCCCTTGTAGGTCGAGGGCACGGCGATGGAGCCGAGTTTCCTGTCCGCAATGTCGCGCAGACGGGGCACGAAACGGAAGCCGAGAAGATGGCAAAGGGCAAAGACATGATCTGTCGCGCCGCCGGTATCGGTGTAATGTTCATGCAGCGGCAGCGCACCGGCACCCAGCATCAGGCCGTCGAGCACATAGGGGGCTTCGCCGGCAGTGGCCGACATGATCCGCGATCCGAACGAGGCGAAATGGTCGGACAGGTGGGAGTAGATCTTCAGGCCCGGCTCGCCGCCATATTTTGCATTGATGTCGGCCGCCGCCGATCGACTGCGGCCGGTGCGGAAGAACTGCCCATCGGAGGATGAGCTGGTGCCGGCGCCCCAATGGCGCGTGAACGAAAGATCATGGTGTGCGGCAACGATCATGGCCAACGCGGCCTGGTAGTTGTCGGGCGACAGATACCAGTTATGTGTCCAGGCAAGCTGGGCGTAGCTCACTCCGTCACTGGCATTGGCCATCCGCTCAAGGCCCAGATTCGATCCATCGGCCAGGATGGCCGCAAGGATAGCATGCGGGTTGTCATGCTCCTTGCCGGAACGAAGATCGCGAAACGCGCTCAGAAACCCGGTGCGCTCGGCCACCTCGACCAAGAGTTCGGTGATCCGCACGCGCGGTAGCAGCGCGTCGAGCCTGCGATCGAGGGCCTCCGCCTCGGGCGGCGTGATCGCTTGCATCGGTTGCAGCTTGAGCCGGTCGCGCTCGATCGCCACGCCCACTAGCCTGTTCGCCTTGAGCTGCTTGGCGAAACGGCGCAGCCGCCAATCAAGCGTCCTCGCCCGCTCCTCCAGATAGGCGGCTGCATCGGTCTGGAATGGCAGGCTGTCGGCCATCTTACTGGCCTCGCGCCGACTTAGCAGATAGGCGTAGAAGCGACGATAATTGCGGGTTCCTTCGACCCAAATGTCGCCCGCGCGCAACCGATCGCGCAGCGTGGCCATGACCGCTGTCTCATAGCGCCGGCGGTCGACCTGGCCGCCCTCGGTGATGAGGTGTTTCCACTGCCGGTTGGCAAATGGCAGGGGAACGTCATCGGGCAGGCTGCGCGTTTTACGCGCATTGGCATCGCGGATGATATCGATGGCTTTGACCAGTTGCGACCCGCTTCCCGTTGCTTTGAACGTGAATGCGTCGAGAAAAGCCGGGCTGAACCGCCGCAACGTCGCATAACGCCCGGTTGCAGCGACAAGGGCATCCTCCCCCGCCAAGTCGGCCAAGGCATCGACCTGCGCCTTTGCCGCGACCAGCCTGTGCCAGCCCACTGCCTCGTCGATCAGTTCCAGCGGATTGCCGCCATGCTCGACCGCCTCTCCCAGCGCCGCGATCGTGGCGCCAAACAACCGCATGAGTTCGCCGACCGAGCGGATGCTGTCCTGATAGCGCCTTTCACGGCCGCGCCGCGCGCGGGTGAATAGGCTCCCGACAAGCCTATCGAACATCTGGATCGCCGCATCGGCGAGCCGGACCTCGAGATCGATCACAGCCGCGACCAAGGTCGCGCGTCGCCTGCCGAGACTATAGTCGGAAAGCAGAAATGCCGGCGCCGCGCCACCTTCGCGCATGAATTGCGCTAACCGGAAATCGGGGATTCTGGCACCGATCGCGGGGTCGATGCCGATCTCGCGCACATAGCGCAGCCGTTCCAGCAGGCCGTTGATATTGGCTGTCGTCGGCGCCTCCTCGAAATTGCGCAGCCATGCCAGCGGCGTCATGCCGAAGTCGCTGCTGTTGGCGATCAAATCGTCGATGCGGGCCAGTTCGGCGTGGCTCAGGCTTGCAACGATGGTGGCTGCCGCGGCTTTGCGTGCGCGCGCCCTGCCTGCGAGACCGGCACGTTCGAGCGTGTCAGCCGATGGGAGAATGAATCGTTCCCGCTTCAATCCCTCCATCAATGCGCGAACGATTGGTTCGCCCCGATCGGTCCGGTCGGCCGCCTCCGCGGCAAGATCAAGCGCTAGCGGAATATCCCCTCGCCGGAAAGGGCGTAACCCGAGGTGCCGTGCGGCGATGTCGGCATGATCGTTACGCGTCTGGGGACGCTGACTATAATCGGCGAAAACCTCCGCTTCGACAAATATCTGGGCAGCGAGGTAATGAAGGATGGCATCCGGGACGCCGATAGCCGGCTGTAAGCCGAAACCGGGATGCCGCATCAATGCAATCTGCACTGCCAGGCCGAGACGATTAGGGGAGCGATGACGGCGGCCGATCAGGTCGAGATCCTCGACGGCAAGCGTATAGTGGCTGACGATCGCAGTTTCGTCATGGGGCGCATCGAACAGGCGTCGCCGTTCTTCCCCGGTCAATAATCGCCGCCGCGCCATACTGCCTCCCGCCGACTCCTGGGCAGCAGGCTAGCGTCAATCTGGAATATAGCCTAACCGGACGTCAGGAAAGCGCAGCAATTTCTGTCAGGATAGGGTTGAGACAAGCATTTGTTGACGCCTGTCTCGTCGTATTATAGATTTCAACCTGACAGATTGGCCGGGGGTGACGATGAAAGGTCAAAGGATCGGGTACATCCGGGTGAGCACATTCGATCAGAATGTCGATCGCCAGTTGGAAGGTCAGTCGCTCACCGGGTCTTTACCGACAAAGCATCGGGCAAGGACGTCAATCGGCCCCAGCTCGACGCCATGCTCGCCTTCGCCCGTGAGGGCGATACCGTCCTGGTGCACAGCATGGATAGACTGGCGCGCAATCTCGACGATCTGCGCAAGCTGGTCCAGTCTCTCACGAAGAGAGGCATCCGCATCGAGTTCGTGAAGGAGAGCCTTGCCTTTTCCGGCGAGGATTCCCCCATGGCCAATCTGATGCTTTCGGTCATGGGCGCGTTCGCCGAATTTGAGCGTGCCTTGATCCGGGAACGGCAGCGCGAAGGAATTGCGCTTGCCAGGCAACGCGGCGCTTATCGCGGACGGAAACGGTCCCTCTCTGACGATAAGGTCGCCGAGCTACTCCGCCGTATTGCCGCCGGCGAACGTAAGGCCACCATCGCCCGCGACCTGGGGATCAGCCGTGAAACCCTATACCAGTATCTCCGCGTCGCGGCCTGACGCCTATGTTCCCACAATGTCCGGCAAATCGTTGTCTGGCGCACAAACCTTGAGGTGACGCCTATATGCTACCCCCCCGGATGATGAGATCATAGTCGGGCATGAATGCTTCCTCTCAACTTGGCCTTCGGGCCTGTGATCTGATTGAGCAGTTCGATCGCAAAGCCTGCATCGCGGCCATTGCATCCTGTCAGCACGGAAGCCTGACTTATGGCCGCCCATGTGCCAAGCCGTCTCGTCCCGCACCGCGCCACATTTCAGATAAGCGATACCTGCACGGCCGATGGAGGAGGAAGGAAGCAACGCCAAAATCCACGAAAGTACGATAATATATCTTATGTTAAATCAAATTGCGGCCGCTTCCAGCCTGTTCGTCCTGCCCAGCTTCATGGCGGCGGGCTGCGTTTACCTGATGATGGGCCGCTATCCTCGACACAAGGACTAAGCGCTGTCCCACCAATGCCCGCCCGGAGGACTCCACCGATAGTTAGGCCCCTAAAGGACTTTTCGTTCAATCCCGGAACAGCACCCCTTATGCTTCCGTCCGGCATCATGACGGAGGATGGGATGACTGAAATCACCAGGGCGAAGACACAGGAGCCCAAGGAACGGCGGCTGAAGACTGCGGTCGATCATGTCTTCGATCCTTTGGACCCGGAAACGATCCGCAATCCTGGCCCCGCCTATTCGGCGCTTGCCGCCCAATGTCCCTTTTATCACTATAAGGGAGAGGAATATCAGTTCTACATCACCAGCGATTACAAGGAAATTCGCGACAAGATCCTGTCCGACAATCCCATATGGTCGTTCAAATGGGGCGATGCACCCATGGATTGGGAAGCGTTCAGCGATTTCGGGATATTGACCGATCCCCCCTTCCACCTCGAATATATCGCCGCCCTGCGCAGGGGGATGACGCCGGCCCGCATGCGCTATTATCTGCCGGAGGTGGAGACGATTGCGGAAGATCTGGTCTCCGGACTGGAAAGTCGGGCGGACAAGCAGGGCAATTTCCACGATCTCTTCTGCCTCCCGCTGCCTGCCCGGACCATGTGTTTCATGCTGGGAGCCGACCAAGCGCTCCATGCCGATTACAAGCGCTGGGCGGATGAATTGCAGTCGCTGCTGTTCAACGACAGGAATCCGAACGCCGAACAGACGCTCATCGCGGAAATCCAGCCACATTTCATGGGCCTGATCGAAGCGCGCAGGCAATTGTTGCGCGACGCGGGCATCGATGAACCGACCCATGAACATTGGGGAACGGTGCTGCCGTTCGACTATATCTCGCTCGGTCTCGTCAGCCGCGTGGAGGGTAGGCGCTTCAACGACATGGAATTGTTCCAGATCTGCACCGCGCTATTGACCGGAGGGCAGGAAACGACCACCAGCCTGCTCACCAATGTGGTCTGGCGGCTGCTGGAAGCCCCCGAACGGTGGGAGCGGTTGAAGGCCGAGCCGCATCTGGTGGAAAATGTGATCGAGGAAAGCCTGCGCTTCGATCCGCCGATCAATTCCCATTTCCGCACCAGCCTGTGCCCGGTACAGATGCATGGCGCGGAGCTGCCCGAACGCAGCAAGCTCATGTTCTCGATGATGGGGGCCAATCGCGATCCGGACATCTTCCCCGATCCCGACAGCTTCATCATGGATCGGCCGCTCAACCAGGTGAAGCGGCATTTGTCCTTCGGCTATGGCGTTCATTTCTGCCTGGGGGCGCCCATCGCCCGCCTGGAGGCGCAGGTCGGCTTGCGGAAGCTGGTCGAACGCCTGCCCGATCTGCGTCTGACGGGAAGTCCCGAGCGGATCGATAGCTGGATCTATTGGGGACAACGCCAACTGCCTGTCGCCTGGGACTGATCACCTCTTTTCGTGCACTGAATGGCGATGGACACGGTGCGGCGATCATCGCGCCTGTCCCTGCATCCCCGCAAGGATCGCCATGCCCTCCATGGCCAGTCCCTGATCCAGTTCCGCGGCCAGCCGCCCCTTGATCTCACGCGTAAGCAGCATGCGGGTATAGCGGTTGGCAATGGCGGGTCGCGCGGCAATCGTGCGGGCCAGTTCCCACGCGCGGGGCATCAGGGCTTCGGGCGACAGCACCTCCCCCACCAGGCCCAGCGACAGGGCTTCGGCCGCGCCGATCTCCTGCCCCGTCATCAGGAAATAACGGCCGCGGTTCGGCCCCAGCAGCATCGGCCAGATGCTGTGCACGCCGTCGCCCGGCACCACGCCGGCCAGCGCGTGCGGCCTGTCCGCAAAGACGGTCTCTTCGGCCGCCAGCACGACATCGGCCAGCAGCGCGATCTCCGCATGGATGAAGGCGGGTCCGTTGACGGCCGCCAGCACCGGTATCTCGATCGCCAGCAGATTGTTGAGCAGCGCCCTGCCCTCGCGGAAGATCACGTCCCACGTCGCCGCGCCCATCTGCGGCATGTCGCAGTCCATGTCGAACTCCGCGCAGAAGCTGTCGCCCGTGCCGGTGATCAGCAGCACGCGCGCGTCGGGATCGGCGGCGACCTGCGCGAAGGCGATGCCCAGTTCCCTGTGCAACCCGCCCCAGAGCGCCCATTTGGCCGGGCCGCCGCGATGGTGGATGCGCAATTCGACGATCCCGTCATCCTGCGTCATTATGATATTGTCGAACGCCTCGCCCATCGCTCTTCCCCTCGTCCTTTTCCGTGCTATCAAGTGCATACTTGATAACTGGCGCCGACGCCATGGCAAGCAGGAAAGGCGATTGGAAGGATGACGAAGGTCAACGACGCGGTTCAGAACGTGCTGGACCAGCTTGTCGCGGAGGGCAAGGAAATCGGCATTCAGGTCAGCGCCTGGCTGGGCGAGGAACAGATTGTCGACTGCTGGGCGGGCCTTGCCGATGCCGCCACGGGCAGGCCGGTCGACGGCGACACGCTGTTCAACGTCTATTCCGTGTCGAAGGCGGTGACCGCCACCGCCCTGCATATCCAGGCCGAACGGGGCCTGGTCGAATATGATGCGCCCGTCGCCGCCTACTGGCCCGAATTCGCCCAGGCCGGAAAGGGCGACGTCACCCTCCGCCACGTCCTTTCCCATGTGTCTGGCGTGCTGCGCATGCCGCCCGACGTGACGCCCGAACTGATGACCAACTGGGACTGGATGTGCCGCCGCATCGCGGAGATGGAGGGGGTCTATCCCGCCGGCAGCCGTTCCTCCTACCAGTCGATGACCTTCGGCTGGATGGTGGGCGAAGTGGTGCGCCGGACCGATCCGAAACGCCGCCCCTTCGGCCAGTTCATCAAGGAGGAGATAGCGGACCCGCTGGGCGCCGCCGATCTGTGGATGGGCATAGCCGATGCCGTCGAACCCCGCATCGCCAGGCTGGACGCCGCCGCCGTCTATGTCGCCCCGGACAATAATATGATGCGGGAGGCGCAGCCCCTGATCGTCGACCTGATGCCCGATCCGTTCGAACGCCCCTATGTGCGCCGCGCCTGCATTCCGGCGGTCGGCGGCATCTTCAACGCGCGGAGCAACGCCCGTTTCTGGGCGATGCTGGCCAATGGCGGGCAGTTCAACGGCGTCCGCCTGCTGTCGGAGGAACGCGTCGCCAGCTTCGCCGCGCCGCGCCCGCATTTCGAGGACGCCGATCCCGTCTTCTTCGGCATGGTGGTGCCGATCGCCTGGTCGGGCTTCTGGCTGGGCGGCGCGGAAAATCCGCCCGTATCTGCCCCTCGCAACATGCGGGCGCTGTGCCATCCGGGCATGGGCGGCAATATCGGCTGGGCCGACCCCGACCTGAAGCTGGCGGTCGGCATCTGCCACAACCGCATGTTCGATACGGTCGATATTGCGGAAGACAGCCGCACCATCATTGGCGATGCCATCCGGGCGGCGCTCCGATGACCTATGATTATATCATCGTCGGCGGCGGCTCCGCCGGATGCGTGCTGGCCGACCGCCTGTCGGAAAATCCGGCGAACAGCGTGCTGCTGCTGGAGGCGGGGCCGGAGGACCGCAACCCCTTCATCCACATGCCGCGGGGCGCCGCAAAGCTCTACACCGACCCCCGCCATGTCTGGTATTTCCAGACCGAGGAGCATGAGGGCATTCCCGCCGAAACCTGGATACGCGGCAAGATGCTGGGCGGCTCCTCTTCCGTCAACGGCATGATGTATTTCCGCGGCCAGCCCGAAGATTATGACGGGTGGGAAGCGCTGGGCGCGAAAGGCTGGGGATGGAACCGGATCGGCGCGGCCTTCCGCGCGATGGAGGGGCATGAGCTGGGCGGCGACGCGCTGCGCGGGGGCGACGGGCCGCTGCGCATCTCGGTGGAACCGATGCGCGACCCGCTGACCGAAGCCTTCATCGCCGCGGGCGAGCAGATGGGCGTGCCCCGCGTCGACGATCTCAACCGGTCGGGTCGCGCAGGCGTCGGCTATACGCCGCGCACCATCTGGAAGGGCAAGCGGCAGAGCGCGGCCCAGACATTTCTGAAACGGGCGCGGGGCCGATCCAATCTGCACATCGTCACCGGCGCGATCGTCGACAGGGTCTTGTTCACCGGCCAGCGCGCAACCGGCGTCCGCGCCCATGTGAACGGCGTTGCCCGGGACTTCGCCAGCGGCCGCGACATCATCGTCAGCGCGGGCGCGCTGATGTCGCCGCAAATCCTCCAGCGCTCCGGCATCGGGGCGGCCGAACTGTTGCGCGACCTGGGCATTCCCGTCGTGGCGGACAGTCCGGGCGTGGGCGAACATATGCTGGAACACCGCCTGCTCTCCATGGTCTATGACCTTGCTGTTCCGCACAGCCAGAACAAGGAACTGGCCGGCCTGAAACTGGTCGGCAATGTGCTGCGCTATTATCTCACCCGCACCGGGCCGATGGCGGCGGGCTACGGCAATGTCGGCGCCTTCGCGACCGTGCTGCCGGAATCGGAGACGCCCGACATAGAGATATTGCTTTCCCCTGCCGTCGCGGCGCCGGACGCCAAGGGCAATATGGTCGCGGATGCAGCGCACAGCATCACCCTGTTCGGCTATCCGTTGCGCTCGCGCAGCGAAGGGTCCGTGCGGATCACGGCGGCCGATCCCATGGCCCCGGCGAAGATCCGCGCGGGCTATCTGACCGATCCCTATGATTGCGCGGTCACGGTCGCGATGCACCGCTATCTGCGCGACTGGATGTCCCGTCCCGCCATCGCGCCGATGATCGCGGGGGAGCGCGAGCCGACCCGATCGCTCCGGACCGACGATGAAATCCTCTCGGCCTTCCGCCAGATCGGCCAGGCGGGCTATCACGCCTGCGGCACCTGCCGCATGGGCGATTTCGACGATGCGGTGCTGGACGAAAAACTGCGCGTGAAGGGTGTCGACGGCTTGCGCGTCATGGATGGATCGATCATGCCTATGATGGTTTCGGCCAATACCAACGGGCCGATCATGGCGTCGGCATGGAACGCGGCCGACATTATCTTGGAGGGGCGCAATCGCTAAAATCCTGACAGACGAAACCGCCTCCGCCGAAGATGGCGGGCGCATGCGGCGGCGGCGGCGCACGCGCGAGGATGTGGTCCAGCGCATCTGCGACGCAGCGCGGCAATTGTTCGCGGAGCGCGGCTATGGCGGCACCACCACGCGGGAGATCGCGCGTCTGGCCGACGTCAGCGAAACCCTGCTGTTCCGCTATTATGGCGACAAGGCGGGACTGTTCAATGAAGTGGTGATCGCGCCGTTCGACGCGCTGATGGCCGACTTCGTCGAACTCCATCCCGATCCCACCGCGCCATTCCCCAGGCAGGCGGAAACGCGCCGCTTCACCCGGCAGGTCTATGAATTGTTCGAAGGCAATGAGGCGATGTTCCGCGCCCTGCTGGCCGGACCGCCAAGCGGCGGCGAGGATGCGGCGCCGGGCCTGCGCGGCCTTGCGCCCTTTTTCCAGCAATCGGTCGATCAGGTCCGTCAACGCTATGCGCTGGCGGGGATCGATCCGCCCTTCGACCTTGGCATCGGCGTGCGTCTGGGCTTCGGCATGATCGCCGCCAGCGTGATCCTGCGCGACGCGCTCTTCCCCGATCCGCCGGGCCGTGAGGCCGTGTTGGACGTGCTGGAGCAACTGATCGCCCAGTCGCTGGTGGGGCCGCCCATCGATTGACAGCCCGACTGGCCCGACTTATGTAGCATATGCTTCATAGGAGAGATTCCGGCCATGGAACCCGCCGTCAGAATTCAGGAATATGACGATCCGAGCTACGATCCGTTCAGCGCGGACGACATCAATTTCGGGGACACGCTCGATCCCTATGCGAAGATCGCGAAATGGCGGGCGCAGACCCCGGTGCTGGAAGGCGATTACCGCCCCAAAATGGGCCTGCAATCCGCCACTTACCCGGATCGCAAGATGTTCACGATCGTCGGTTCGGACGAGATATTGACGGTCCTGACCGACACCGACCGCTTTTCCAACCATGGCTACAGGTTCAACATCGGGGAAACCTTCGGCCAGGGCAGCATCAGCGTCATGGACAATCCCGAACATGGCCGCTGGCGGAAGATCTTCCAGAAAATATTCCTGCCCCAATATGTGAAAACATGGGGTGAAACCATTGTCGATCCGGTGGTTCATAAATTGATGGGCAGGTTCATGGGCACCGGCCGCGCCGACCTCATCGAACAATTCACCCTGCTTTATCCTTTCGAGGTGATCTATCAGCAGCTCGATCTCCCGGAATCGGACGTACGCACCTTCCAGCGGCTGGCCATTGGCCAGACCGACTATATGCACATCGACAAGGCGCAGGAGGCATCGCGCAAGCTGGGCGAATATTTCACCGCGCTGGTGGACGAACGGCGGCGCAATCCGGGCGACGATCTGGTCAGCCTGCTCGCCAATACCGAAGTGGACGGCGATTATCTGCCGCCGCTGGTGCTGATCTCCTTCCTGCGGCAATTGATGAACGCGGCGGGCGACACCACCTATCGCGGGACCAGCGTGCTGCTGACCGCGCTGCTGGAAAATCCCGACCAGCTCGACGCCATCCGGGAGGATCGAAAGCTCATACCCGTCGCAATCGAGGAGGCGCTGCGCTGGGACGGCCCCGTCGCCGTGCAGCTTCGCATGGCGAAGCAGGATGTGGTGCTCGGCGGCGTCGAAATTCCGGCCGGATCGCTGCTCGACGTGGTGGCGGGCGCCGCCAATCGCGACCCGGCGATCTTCCCCGATCCCGACAAGTTCGACATCTTCCGCGAGCGCAAGGCGCACTTCTCCTTCTCGCGCGGACCGCATATCTGCGTCGGCCAGCATCTGGCGCGGGTGGAGATGACCCGCGCGCTGCATGCGGTGCTGGATCATCTGCCCAATCTGCGCTTCGACCCCGACAAGCCGCGGCCCGAGATACGCGGCTCGATGATGCGCGTGCCCAGGCATCTCCATGTCCGCTTCGGCGACTGATCTTCATCCAGGGGACCCAATATGCCAAATGTGATCGTCACCACCCGCGATGGCGCGGAAAGGGAAATTGCCGCCGAAACCGGACTGTCCTTGATGGAAGCGATCCGCGATGCCGGGATCGACGAGATGCTGGCGCTTTGCGGAGGATGCTGTTCCTGCGCGACCTGCCATGTGAAGGTCGACCCGGCCTTCTTCAGGCTGTTGCCGACGGTCAGCGAGGATGAAAGCGACCTGCTGGACAGTTCCGAACATCGCGACGAATATTCGCGATTGTCCTGCCAGATTCCTCTCACGGCGGAGCTGGACGGCCTGCGCATCGCGATTGCGCCGGAGGATTGAGAGGCGGCGACCGGCGGGAGCCGCGATCCATCGCATCTGTGAAATCCTGACCCATGCGCAGGCGCGGCCCTTGCCTCGCCTGCCCCCTGGGTCAAGACAGTTTCGGAGAGGGAAAACAGAGAATGAGCGCTGACATGACAAGCGTGGCTGAAGGCGAGCTGGCACCGCGTCCCGACCATGTACCGGCCGCGCTGGTGCGCGATTTCAACATCTACGATATTCCGGGGTCGGCAGAGGATGTGCAGGCGGCCTATGCCGCGATCCAGCAGGCCAATCCCGATATATTCTGGACCCCCCATAATGGCGGTCACTGGGTTGCAACCCGCAGCGACGACATCATCGCGATGCAGCGCGACTATCATCATTTCTCGCACAAGCACATCGTCCTGCCCCCGATGCCGGAAGGCACGCCGCGCCAGATCCCGCTGGAGATGGACCCGCCCGAACATGCGCGATACCGGCGCCCGCTGATGCAGTCGCTGATGCCTGCCGTGGTCTCCGAACTGGAGAGCAAGGTGCGCGATGTCGCGGTGGAGGCGATAGAGCGCGTGCTGCCGCGGGGCGAATGCGAATTCATCGAGGATTTCGCCAAGATCCTCCCCATCCACGTCTTCCTGGAACTGGTCGATCTGCCGATCTCCGACAAGCATCGCCTGTTGCCGATCGCGGAACGTTCGGTGCGCGGCCACACCGCCGAAATACGGTTGCAGGCGCAGCAGGAAATGGGCGGTTATCTGATAGATGAAATTC
Source organism: Sphingobium fuliginis (assembly GCF_015074805.1). NCBI lineage: Bacteria > Pseudomonadati > Pseudomonadota > Alphaproteobacteria > Sphingomonadales > Sphingobiaceae > Sphingobium > Sphingobium fuliginis. The sequence goes on from NZ_CP060036.1 coordinate 671,522, forward strand.
GCGCCCGTCGCGACAATCCCGGAGAGGATTTGCTGAGCAAGCTGGTCAACGTCAATGTCGGTGAAGGTCGGATTTCCGAAATGGAGGCCGTCAGTTACGCAACGCTGGTGTTGTTCGGCGGGCTCGACACCGTGGCCGGCATGATTGGTTTCATCGCCCGTTTCCTGGCCCTGAATCCAGGTCATCGCCGTCAGTTGGTCGAGCGGCTGGATGATGAGGATTTCATCAAGCATGCGATTGAGGAGATGATTCGTCGTCACGGTCTGGCCAATACGTCCCGCGTGATCACCGAGAACCTCGAATATAAGGGCGTATATTTCCAGGCGGGCGACCGCATATTGCCCGCCAATCTCTGGGTCGGTACGGACGACCGGGTGAACGCAGATCCGCTGGTGGTGGATTTCAGCCGTGAAAAGCCGGTGCACGCGGCGTTCGGAAACGGAGCCCATGCCTGTCCGGGCGCAGTGCTGGCGCGGCGGGAAATTCGCATTTTCCTCCAGGAATGGCTGAGCCGCATTCCGGATTTTCGCATCAAGCCGGGAACGAAGCCGGTACTGGCGACGGGCATGGTCAACGGTGTGCTCAGTCTGGACCTGTGCTGGCCCTGAGCCGCCGTCGATAGCTCCATGCCGGTGGAGGGCAGCGCGAACATGCCTCGCAAGCCTCTGGACCAACTCAACGCCGGCCGTTCCTTCTATGCACAGCGCATGCCCGAGATGGAGAGCGAGCATTTCGGGCCGCTCTGGCATTTGTTCACGGTCGGGCATCTGGTCACGACCGATCTGGACGGCATCGCGGGCAAGCTGGGATATAGTTTCGCTGATCTCGACCTTCTCGGCACGCTGGCGATCGATCAGGACATGCCGCACCGGGCGACCGATCTCGCCTCCACCCTCCATATATCCAATGCCGTGATCTCGACCAGGATCGCGCGCCGGGAAAAGGCGGGCGTGCTGAAGCGCCAGCGCAACCCGGAGGACCGACGGGTTTTCGACCTGGCGCTGACGCCGCCGGGACGCGCGCTCATCGAGCGAGCCATTGTCGACATTGCCGCGCAGTCGAAGCTGGTCCGCTTCTTCCGCCAACTCAGCCCCACCGACCGGCAGACCTTGTCCCGGCTGCTGGGCGACCTGCACCAGCGGTTCGACCGCGAATTCATCGGCGGGCTGTAGCACCGCCAGGTCTGGAGCGCGCTGCACTGAATCGGACGCGGGTCGCGCGCTCCAAATTCCGTTTCCGCATCCTTTCGGGCGGAAAACCGGTTCTCGCCCTTCGACAGGCTCAGAACAGGCTTTTCCGCCCGATGCTTTAGCCCGATGCCCGGTCCGCCAGCGACCGCGAGGCATGTTCCGGTCAGATCAGGCCTTGGCGGCGCGCCGCTTTGGCGACGGCGGTGAATTCATCATAGACGGTCAGAGGTTCATGAACGATGGCATCGTCCGTGACGCTGCCCCAGTGAGCGGCAATATCCTCCACGCTGGGCGGCATAGGCCCCATCGGCGCAACCCAGCCATCGGCGGCGCAGATGCGCACCTTCGCGTAACGGCCGCTATTCTGCGAATAGATGCCGTGGGTGGAAGTGCATTGTTCGCTGACCAGATAGACTGCCAGCGGCGTATTGAACGCCACTTCGATGCGGCCCTCGCTCGCGGCGTAATCGGCGCCTTGCACCGCCTCCGCAAAGGCGGGGATTTCCATGAAACCAGCGTCCATTTCCGCTGCCAGCCGGGATTGCGCGGTGGGCAGCAGCAGGTTCGACGTGATGCCATAGGCCGATCCCTCGATGGCGACGATATGGCTGAGGCCCATGAGGCCGCCCTTTGCCGCTGCGTAATTGGCCTGCCAGGCGTGGCCGAACATGGCGGATGCCGAACCGGTGAAAAGGAACCGGCCGTAGCCGTTTCGACGCATTGCGCGATAGGCGGGCTGGGCGACATAGATGGCCCCTTTCAGATGCACGTCGATGATCGCGTCGATCTGCTCATCGGTCAGATCTTCGAACCGGCCATTGCGCAGGAAGCCTGCATTGTTGATGCAGATGTCGACCTTGCCGAAGGCATCTAGCGCGGTCTGGACAATGGCCGCACCTCCCTGTCGCGTCGACACGCTGTCGTAATTGGCGACCGCTTCCCCGCCCTTGCCGCGAATTTCCTGGACCACCAGGTCCGCCGCATTATGCGATTGCCCCTGCCCCGATCCGCTGCCTCCCAGATCGTTCACGACGACCTTCGCGCCGCGCCGGGCAAGCTCCAGCGCGTAATCCTTGCCCAAACCGTTGCCTGCGCCGGTGATGATCGCCACGCGGCCGTCGAAACGCAAATCGGTCATGTCCATCCTCTTCTTCCATTCTCTTTCGGCCCATGCGTTCGTCACGCGCAAACAGGCGGTCATCCATGGCGAGCGGCAGCCGGGGCGATCCTATCCCTTCGCCCGACCGGCGCCAGCATGGGCAAGAAAGATCGGCTATTCGATGAAAACAGGCGTCAGGGGTACTCAGTTTACGCTCTGGACCTGACCGCCGTCCACGCGGACATTGGCGCCGGTCATGTATCCGGCATGCGGGCTCGCGATCATGCAGACGACATGGGCGATCTCCTCGACCCGGCCGATGCGGCCGACGGGGATCGGCGTCAACTCGCGAGCGGCGCGGGCTTCTGCTTCCTCCAGGGAAATGTCGCCCCAGCCCATGTTCCGCTTGAGATTGCCGAGCCATGCCTCGACTGCCGGAGTGAGGATCATGCCGGGGCTGACACTGTTCGCGGTGACGCCGCAGGGTCCCAGTGCCTTCGCCAGGCTGACGGTCATGTTCAGCATGGCCGCCTTGGCCGCGCCATAATCCGGGCCGAAGGCGATGGGCTGCGTGGCCGCGGCACTGGCGATGTTGATGATGCGGCCCCATCCTTTCGCCTGCATCGCGGGCAGAAGCCGCCGGATCATCCGCGCGGCGGCAATGGCGTTGAGCTGATAGGTACCCTCCCAACCCTCTTCGTCCACCTCCGTCCAATGCATGGCAGAGGTGCCCACGGCGCTGGAGTGGGCCCCTGGGGTCGGACAGGTGGGACCATAATGATTGACCGTGGGTTTGGCTTTTGGAGAAAAGCCAATGCGACACCGTTCCCACAGCATGGAGTTCAAACGTCAGGTCGTTCAGGAATATCTGGGCGGCGAAACATTGCATGGGCTGGCCAAGCGTCATGACGTTTCTCGCCAATTGATCCGGGTCTGGATTGAGAAGTATGAGGCGGGCGAGTTCGACGATGACGCGCAAGCGGCTGATCTCATCCAGCAATATGAGGCCCGCATCGCCGCGCTGGAACGCCTGGTAGGCAAGCAGGCTCTCGAACTGGAGTTTCTAAAGGGGGCTCTGCAAAGCGCACCGCGGCCGAGAAACGGGACTACATCCGTCATCACCGGCCCCTTGGCATCTCCGTCTCCCAGGGGTGCAGACTGATGGGTATCGCACGTTCAACCTATTATCATGGGCGGGTGAAGCGGGTTGACGAAGCCGATCTGCTGGCCGCAATCATGGCGATCTGCGATGAGTTTGAGGCTTATGGCTGGCGACGCGTACGGGCGGCCCTTCAGCACCAGGGCATCTGCGCAAATCATAAGCGCATCAAGCGTTTGATGCGGGAACACAGCCTTCAGCCGCGGAGACGGCGGAGATATGTCGCAACGACTGACAGTGATCACGATCTGCCGATCTTCCCGGACCTGGCAAAGGACGTCGCTCTGACAGGTGCGGATCAGCTCTGGGTCGCAGATCTGACCTATGTCGCGATTGCGAGTGGCTTTGCTTATGTGGCGATCATCCTAGACGCATGGTCAAGGCGGGTGGTTGGCTATGCCATCGGTCGGTCGATCGATGCCCGCCTCGCCATTGCCGCGCTTGAAACTGCTATCGCAAGTCGGCAGCCCTCACCGGGCCTCATTCATCATTCGGACCGTGGATCCCAGTACGCAGCCGCTTCCTACCGTGCGCTGCTGGCAGCCAATGGCATTACCGGATCGATGAGCCGGCGCGGAAATCCTTACGATAACGCCAAGGCGGAAAGCTTCATGAAAACGCTCAAGGTCGAGGCGGTCTACCCGATGGCGTTCGAGACTTTCGAGGATGTCGCCACCCATCTTCCACCGTTCATCGACCGCGTCTACAATGAACGCCGACTGCATTCCGCTCTGGGCTATTTGAGCCCGGTGCAGTTTGAGGAGTTACACACCAAAACTATGGTCAAATCCGCGGCCTGATACCTGTCCGACCCCAGGGGCCCACTCCAGCGCCGCCGGCATTGTTCACCAATATGTCGACCTCCCCGACTGCCTTCGCCACCGCGTCCGCCCCTGCATCGGTGGAAAGATCGCCAATCGCCACGCAGACGCCGCGGCCAATCGAATCCGCCACGGCACGCGCCTTTTCCGCATCGCGGCCATGCACAATCACGGCGCAGCCTTCCGCCGCCAATAGTCGGGCTATGCCCGCGCCGATGCCGGAACTGCTGCCCGTCACCAGCGCGCGCTTGTCTGCCAGTCCAAGGTCCATGCCTGCCTCTCCTATGCTTTCACGATATGCTCGATGGCGATCATGGTCGCGTAATCGCTGACGAACTCGGCCACGTCCGCCGTAATCACGGCGATGTCCTCCGGGCTTCTGAACAACCCGTCGCGCAGCGCCGCTTCGCTTGGAAAATGAAGATGGGCCATGCCGAACCAGGGAACCGCCGGCGAAAAACGATCCTGCACATAGCGGTTCATGCCGACATGGATTTCGCAGGCGAGCGGGATATGTTCGTTCCAGTGCCGTTCCACATCCTGTCGTGGCAAAGCTTCGATGGCGCGGATGAAGGAAAGCTGGGAAAGGCCCGGCGTGATGCCGATCGGCAAGCGCGCAGCCGCTGCCTTGCCGACGATCTGGGCGGAGGAGCGCACCTCCACGTCTTCCCAATCGGAGCGGATGCTGTGGGCATCGAGCGCGGCGTCGGACCAAAGTTCGATCACCGCATCGTAAACCGGCGGCGTCGGAACACCGCCGGGCTCAGCCGGAGCATTCAGCCCTTTATGCACGACGATCCGCTCGGCCGCCTTGGCCCAGGTCTGCGCCGCGGCCCATTCGGGCGCGGATGCGGCCATGACGGACCGCGGTCCGCGCAAAAGGATGACCCGCTTCATCTTGCCCTCTCCCTGATCGCTCTTGCGCGACCGACTCGCATTTAATAAAATAAACGGTATAGTTTTATTTCGATGGAGCAAGCGTGCCCGGCGAAGACATCACAAGACCGCGCCGGGGGAGGCCGACCAATGCGGATGCGCCGGTGCGCGAGGCCGGACTGATCGAGGCAGCGGCGCGCGCCTTTCTGATGCACGGCTATGCCGGCGCGAGCATGGACCATATCGCCGCCGTCGCCAGGGTCAGCAAGGCGACAATCTATGCCCGCTTCAACAACAAGGCCGCGCTGTTCGAGGCCGTCGCCCTCCACAGCGTCGCGTCCATGCGCAGCGATGTGCGAAGCATCGCGACCGAGGGGCGGGAACCCGCCGGGGTGCTGACGGACTTCGCCCTTCGCATCACCGGCGAAGTGGCGGAGGCGGAGCGGATCGCCCTGCTCCGTCTCGCCATCGCCGCGAAGGAACGCTTCCCCGACATAGCCAAGCGGCTGCACGGCCATATCGCTGATACGGTGGCGCCGATAACCGCCTATCTCACCCATTTGCGGGAGGCGGGGTACGAGATCGACGATCCCGCCCAACTGGCCCAGCACTTCATCAATCTGGCCAATGGGGGGCTGCGTTTCCTCCTGACCGACGACTTCACGGACGAGGCGTTTCGGCAGCAATGGGCGACCCGCGTGGTCGCATTGTTCCTGCGAGGGATAGAGCGCTGAGCGGCAGACGGCATCCATGTCGATAGGGACATGCATCAAGCATGCATTGTTTACGCGCTTCTCCCCCCTCCGATTGTCGACCTCGCGCTTTTCTGAGACGTCTGGGGGCGAGTGGGCGAGTGGGCGAGGAGACGGCATATGAGGCGCTGGCTGATCACAGGCATTTCGAGCGGCATCGGCGCGGCGTTGGCGAAAGCCGCTCTGGCGCGGGGCGACCATGTCACTGGCGCCGCCCGCGACGCGCAAGCGATCAGCGCATTCGAAGCGGAGGGCGCAGGCCGCACCAGGGGAATCGTCGCGGACATGAGCGATCCCAGGCAGGTTTTGAGGCTTGCATGCGAAGCGCTGGCGGCCGGGCATGTGGACATATTGGTCAACAATGCCGGGCAGAGCCTGTTCGGCGCGGTCGAGGAGGTCGATCTGGATGATGCGCGCGGGCTGTTCGAGGTCAATTTCTTCAGTCCCTGGGCATTGACCCAGGCGCTGCTGCCGCATTTCCGCTCGCGCGGATCGGGCACGATCGTTCAATTGTCGTCGGGCTGCGGTCTGAACGGCACGCCCGGCCTCGGCGCTTACTGCGCGAGCAAATTCGCGCTGGAAGGCTTGACCGAAACGCTGGCGCTGGAGGTTGCAGCCCTGGGCATCCGCACCATGTTGGTCGAGCCGGGCGCGATCGCCACCCGCTTCATCAGCCATGGCACGCGCGAGGCGCAGCTCCGCATTGCCGATTACGGCTTTCTGTCGGGGCAGGGCAAGACGGTGCTGGACGGCTATTACGCCACCGCCGCCAGCCCGCCGGAAGCGGTGGCGGAGGCGATATTGGCGGCGCTGGACGGCGAAACGCTGCCCCTGCGCCTGCCGGTGGGAGAGGATATGCGCGGGGCGCTGGCGCAAAAGGCATCGGCGCTGGCTGCGCTGGCCGGTTGACGATGCGGCACTGAAGACTGCGCTATCGCAAGGATTTTCAGTTCGTCAGGATGACCTTGCCGTTCAATCCGCCCGCATCGACCAGCCGCTGCGCTTCCGCCGCTTGATCGAGCGGCAGGATGCGGGCGATGGGCACGGCGATCCTGCCCTGCGCGACGGCGGCGCCCAGACGGACGGCGTCGGGACCGCTCGGGACGACCGCGAAAAATTCTGGCGCAGACGGCAATTCGTCGCTCGGGATCGGCGTGGTGGCGGCGGTCAGCACCCGGCCGCCGGGCTTCAGATGCCGGCAAAGCGCGCCGACTGCTTCGCCGCCCACAGTGTCGATGACATGATCGAAGGACGCGCCGCTCCAATCCTCCTTGCCCAGGGCGATCACATCGTCAGCACCCAGAGCGCGCACAGCCTCGACATGAGCGGCGCGGACGGCGGCGGTCACATGGACGCCCCGCTCCTTCGCCGCAAACAGGGCGAAACGGCCGACGGCGCCCAGCGCGCCCGTCAGCATCAGCCTCTGGCCCGCCTGAAGGTCCAACCCGCGTTCGACCATCTGCAATCCGGTCAGGCCAGCGGTAGGTATCGCGGCGGCGGTCGGCAGATCGAGGCCATCGGGCACCGGCGCCAGATGATCGGCGGCCACGGCGACCTGCTCGGCATAGCCGCCCTTGCGAAACGGATCGAGCATGCCGAAGACGCGGGCGCCGGGCGCAAAGCCCTCCCCGCCGATGACTTCGCCCGCCACGTCATAGCCCAGGACATGAGGGAAACCGACAGGCGCGAAGCTTTCGAACAGGCCCGCCCGCCATTTGCCGTCCGCCGGATTGACGGCCGCGGCCAGGATGCGCACCAGCGTTTCCCCCTGCTTGGGCTGCGGTGGCGGCAGATCGGCAGGTTCCAACACCTCCGGGCCGCCATGGCGGTTGATCACGATCGCCTTCACCCCTGCATCTCCTTCATTCGGCCAGGATCATCGACGCGCTCCGTTGGCGCTGATCTTGTGGCGAAGCCGGGCATCGGCGGGAAGCATGTCAGGCGCAATCATCACGTCGGTGATTAGGGTCTTAAGGTGCCAGCGGCTACTCTCCCGGCACAATTGATGGGAGCAGGATATGCAGAGACTGAAGGGCAAGGTGGCCGTCGTGACCGGCGCGGGCCGCAATATCGGCCGGGCCGAAGCGATGCTGCTGGCGGAGCAGGGCGCGAAGGTCGTCGTCAACGATCTGGGCGGCGGCCCTTATGGCACGGAGAGCGGCGACGCATCGCTGGTTGAAACCGTCGCGCAGGAGATACGCGACGCGGGTGGCGAGGCGATCGGCCAATATTCCAGCGTGGCGACCCGCGAGGGCGGCGAGGCGGCGGTGCAGGCGGCCATCGATGCCTTCGGCCGGATCGACATTCTGGTCAACAATGCGGGGATCGTCCGCCCGGCGCGGATAGACCGGATGACGGACCAGGACTGGAATCTCTGCATGGACGTCAGTCTGACGTCGAGCTTCTTCACCTGCCGCGCCGCGGCGGCGCATATGATCGCGCAGCGGTCCGGCGTAATCGTCAATACGGGGTCGCCATCGGGCTTCGGCCATTGGGGCATGGCCAATTATTCCGCCGCCAAGGAAGGCCTTCTGGGCTTCACCCGCACCATTGCGCGCGACCTGGGGGAATTCGGCATTCGCGCCAATCTGATCCGCCCGGTGTCGCATCTGACGGGCACGCATACGCCGGAAATCGACGAGACCATCGCTGAATCGGCGCGGCTTGGCATTCCGCTGCTGTGGAACAAGCCGATGGCGCAGCCGCGCATGACCGCCCTGCCCGCCCATGTCGCGGCGCTGGTCGTATGGCTGTGCACCGATGCCGCCTCCCATGTCAGCGGGCGGGACTTCTACATCCAGGGCGACGAAGTGGCCCTGATCCCCGAACCTGAAGCGATCCGCACCAGCATCCATCCCGGCGGCTGGACGCTGGACGCGTTCGACGAGCAGGCGAACCGCGACTATCTGTTCGGCTCGATCCAGAACCGGTTCGTGCGAACGCCTGATCCGGTTTAAAGCGGACCAAGTGGCGGGGCGGCATGATCGACCGCCGCCCAGCCGAAACGCGGCGCGGTGGCGGCGTTATTCTCCTCCGCCTGCCATTCGACCGGATTCACCATCCAGTAGAACAGGCCATAGACGATATGCGCGCGGATGGCGCGCCATGCCTCTTCCTCGGACGGCGGATGGGCCACGCCATGGCGGGCCAGCGCGGCAAGATAGCCCGCGACCAGATCCCTCTCCCAAGCCCGCCGGTCCAGCGGATCGAGCGCGGAGATGTAGAAATAGGTCACGTCCTGCGCCCAATGGCCGCGACGCGTGGTCTGCCAGTCGAGGAAGCCCGGCCGCCCCTCGCGGGTGAGATACATATTGCCCAGATGCGCGTCGCCATGGATGACGCAACGCGGACCCTGCTCCCCGAAAAGGCGCAATTCCTGCAGCGCCGCATGAACCCCCTCCCGGTCGCGGCAAGCCGCCGGAATGCCGAGCGACCGGGGCAGCCCCATATAATGCGCCCATGTTTCGGGCTGGAGCTGACCGCGCCCGAAATCGCCCCAGGCTTCGTCCGGCAATGGATCATGGCGCATCAGCCAGCCAAGATCGCCATCGTCCTCCAGCGCGGGACTGTTCCACCAGCGCGCGTGCAACGCGGCCATGTCGTCCAGGAAAGCGGCGGCCTGATCGCGGGTCAGCGGCTGCTGCACGCGGCAGATATGGGCGCCGGTCGGTCGCAGATCCTCCATGACCACCATCCCCTGATCGGCATTCGCCGCGGCGTAGAGGATTTGCGGCAGCCCCAGCAGCAGGCGCGGCGCCAGCTCCGCGAAAAAGCGCGCCTCCGTCTGGTAGCAGAATTTCACCAGCTCCCGATGCTCGGCAAGACCCGCCTTGATGCACAAGGCCCGCGGCAGGCCATGGCCCCGCCCGGCGTCATTATAGGTCGCCGTCACCATCATCTTGGTGCCCGTGCCCCAAAGGATTTCGTGGACGTCGAGCCTCTCGACCCGCGTTCCGGGATAGCGCGGTGCCAGAGCTTCGCCCAGCCAGGAGGCGGTGACGTCTTCAGGGACCAACGGCAACCATGGTTCTTTCATGCAGCCTCCTCCATATGCAGCTTCGATAATAGGCAGGCGACCAGATGCCCGACGAGCGTTTGCAGCAAGACATGCCCTTCCCCGTCATCGCAGCGCCGGCGGGGAATTCGGCGTCCATGGAGCGCTTGACCCCGGCGGAAAATAAGGTTCGCTTGGGATGGTCCGGCAGATCGCAACATAGCCTAAGAAATCCCGCCCAGGGCTGAGGGAGCCGCCGACGCGCCCGGTGCCGGCCACAGCCGTTCCCGGCCATCCGCGATCGGAGCAAGACCCTGCTTCACATTCCCTTCACGCCCTGAAGAACCAGTCTGACGATGGCGGCGACGTCCATGTGCAGATTGTCCGTACCCACCAACAGGCGATGCATCGGCGCCAGCACGGCGAGGTCGTAGAGGAAGCAGGCGGCCCTATCCGGATCGCGTACACCGCAATTGAGGAGAGGCTGGCGCAGCATGGCCTGCGCCTGCGTCAGCCCGTTCCGGTTCGCCGCCAGTGCCAGCGCAGGCAGATTTGTCGCCTCCGCCACCAGCAACCGGTACATGGCGAGCGCATCCTCGTCCGTGGCCATCGCGTTGAGGGCACCGACCATGCGGGTCAATATCGCCTCATCGCTCGCGGCTTCGCGGCCGATCCGCTCGATCATGGCGAAACGGCGGGCGATGAACTGCTCCAGAACCGCTTCGAGAACCGCGCGCTTGTCCGGAAAGCCGGCATAGAGGGTCCTTTTCGACATGCGCGCCAGCGCGGCAATGGCGTCCATCGACGTGCCGGAAAAACCCTCCCGCCGAAACAGATGCGCCGCGGCGTCGAGAATGCGGGAGCGAGCGTCCAGCACATCCAGTTGCGGGGGCATGACACGCCCGACTATCGCATCATCGTCGGCCGTCACGGCTGCTGGGTCAGATCGGGGTCGAAGTCTTGCCGAATGGGTCATGACCGGTGTTCGTCCCTCATGCCACGAAAGCGAGCGGCAGGCCCGGCCCCGGGCGAACGGCCGCGCAGCAGCCGACCCGTTCCGGCTGCCGTGATCCAGACATCCCGGCCATTCTCGGCGCCGAAGGCGATGTTCGTCACCATGCGATCATCGATCGGCATGTCGCCGCGCAGGCCGATGGCGGGATCGACGATGGTGATACCGCCTCGCCCAATGGAGACGATGCAGACATGCCCGCCCGCCTCCACCGCGAAGCTGTCCGGCATGATGTGGCCCGACGCCGTGGCGGCGACTTCGCCGCTGAGGCGCCCATCGCCCAATTCCACCACCAGCGCCGATCCATCGGAAAGCGCCACCGGCCTTTCCGGAATCAGAAGGCCGCTTGCCATGACCTCCACGAACCTCTCCCATGCCTGCTGCCCTGTTCGACAGTCAGGTAGAGAGGATCGATCCCGTTCGGGCAACGGCTTTCACACAGGCGCCGACAATGCATCACAAGTCCGTACGACCGGCCTTATGGCGCCGGGACGTGCCGGCTGTTCCGCGGGATGTTTCAGTGCTGCGGACGGATGAACATGGCGGTGCCGTGGTCGGATGCGACATAAACGGGATCACCGATCTTCACCAGTTGCGGGATTTCCTCCAGCGCCAGCGGCATGCCCGTCAGCCGTCCTCGGGTTATCCGGCAGAAACTGTCCTCATCGATGCGGAAGGTGCGCTGTTCCCCCTCCTTCGTTTCCACGGCGATGGCGCAGGCGTCGAGCGCGGCGACCGTGCCGACGGTCGGGATATTGCCCGATTTCGGCATGCCGCGAATATCCATCGACAGGCGGAAATGGCGGTCGGACCGGTTGGCAAGTCCGCTATGGGGCGTTTCCAGGCTGAACACCAGCAGGTCGCCGGGTTGGTAGAGGGCGCGGCACCAGGCATCGGCCGGGATCACATCGTCGCCTATGCCCTGGGGCGGCCGGGGAAAATCATTCATCCGGGGACGGTGCAACCCTTCGGCAACAGCCAGGCCGCCCGTCTCCTCATCGATTGGAGCGAGCGGCATCCAGCAGATTTTCAGTGGCAGCCCCTTGTTGTTGGGACCATCGCAATGGACGAAGTTGAACCGCGAGTCCGGCCGACCCGTGCCCGGCGGCAGCGCGTGATATTCGGTATTGGGCACCCAGAAGACCTCTTCCCCGAACAGCTCCTCGAAAAAGGCGCGGATCGCGGGCTCCGCGACGAATTGATCCCGCGGATAGCGCGCCAGCAGCGGATCGGTGGCCGGCGTGCCGTCGTTGCGGATCGGAAAATCGTCGAGCGGTGCGCCATTATACACGGCCGCGTCGTCGCGCGCAGGGTCGACGACTCCCAGGTCGCGCAAGACATCCAGGTAGACGGCGCGCAACCGGCCGACAGCATCCCTGTCCAGCACGTCGCGGAAGAACCAGTAGCCGTCCCGATCCCATGCGGCATCCAGCGCCGCGCGATCGCCCAGCAGATGATTGGCGGTCCTGAGCTCGCGCATTGGCGGGGTATCAGGCGAGGTGGAAGTAATCATGTCGGCCATGTCCGGTCTTCCCATAAACGTCGGGCCAGGCCGACCCGCATCCGTCCCGCGAAACAGGACGGATGCAGGGCAGCCGCCCCTTTTTTCAGAAATGATAGCGCAGGGTCACGCCATAAGTCCGCGGCAGGCCGGGCGTGTGGCTGGTGTAGCCCAGGCTGTCGAGGTTGATGAGCAGGAAGTCGTATTTCTTCTTGGTCAGGTTGTTGACATAGAGGGCGAGGTCTAAGCCCGATCCCATGACCCGGTTCCAGCTCGCGTCCAGATTCACCAGATTATAGCCCTCTGCATCCGTATAGCCCGGCACAACCGTATCGTTCCCGACATAATCGTCGGTATGATAATAGCTGATCCCGATGGACGCATCGCCCTGAGAACTGTCCAGCGGTGCGAGCAGCCGCGCGCCCAGCGTGTAGACATTGCGCGGCGCGCGGGCGAAGGGATCGTTGCTGTGGTCGCTGCCGTCCGGATAGATGAACTTCGTGAACTTCGCGTTGGTATAGGCATAGTTGGCCGACAGTTCCAACATGGACACCGGACGGAACAATATGTCCGCTTCGATGCCCCAGATGCGCGCCTTGCCCGCATTGGTCGTGACAGTGGTGGGGGGCAAGGCCAGCGGATCGGTCAGCAACCGCTGGATGTCGTTATATTTGGCGTAATAGGCGGCCAGATTGGTGCGCAGGAACATGCCGCCCATGCGCCAGTCGGCCTTCACCCCCAATTCGACATCGTCCACCGTTTCCGGCCTGAAGGTCCGGCGCAGCCCGGCCTCGGTCGAGGCGCGGGCGCCGAAGCCGCCGGTGCGGTAGCCATGCCGGTGCGCAAGGTAGATCAGCTTGTCCTGCGCGATCTTATATTCCAGGCTGAGATTGTAGGTGACTTCGGAAAAGCTGTCGCCCACGTTCAACTCGCACTGCGAAAGCGGCACGGCGGTTTCCGGCGTCGCGGGATTATTGTCGAGGTCGCGGGTGAAACGGCATGCGGTGGCCGTGCGATTGCGGATCGTCGCCTCGCGCTTGTCTCGATTGTAGCGAACGCCGGCCGTCAGGCTCAGGCTGTCGTTGAAACGATAGGTGCCCTGCGCGAAAGCGGCGAAGCTGCGGTTGCGGCCCGCCACATCGGTATTGCTGAACGCAGCGGTGGGATAGCCGAAAATATCTTCCGGCTCGACCAGGCCCGGATCGACGCTGCCGACCGTGGAAAGACCCTGGTTGCGACCCTTTTCCCAGAAATAATAAAGGCCGGTGATCCAGTTGAAGTTTTCGGTTTCGCCCAGCAGTTGCAGTTCTTCCGAAAACTGCGCGGTCCAGTCTATCCGCTGCTGTGGATGCAGCGAATTCATGCTTCCATCCATATCGTCGAAGATGTTGTCCTTGACGTGACGATAGCCGACGATGTTCTTGACCGTCAGCATGTCGTTGAGCGGAATGGTCGTGGTGTTGGCGATGTCGTGCGTCTCCACCTTGGTGAAGATGTTCGATCCATTGGCGATGCGATAGGGGCCCCGCGCCTGCTGTTCGGCGAGCAATTGCTCCAGCGGGCGATAGCCACGCGCCGCGCGGACGGCGGCGCCGTTCAGCGATCCGGTGGAACGGACCTTGGCGAGAAAGCTTGCCGTGCCGCCATCGTCTTCGTGAAAATAATTATAGACGGTCAGCGATTCGACGCCGCTGTCGTTCTTCATCAGCACGGAGGCGCGCACACCCTCCTGCGCGGTGTCGTTGACGTTGCGGCCCAATATCTCGTCATAGACGAAGCCGTCGTCGCGCTGACGCTGGCCGGCGACGCGCACCAGTATATTGGGCGACAGGGGCACGTTCAGCATGCCCTCCACGATGAAGGTGTCCAGATTGCCGTAGGTGACGCCGACGCGGCCTTCGAAATTGTCGGTCGGCCGGTTGGGACGGATGATGATCGCGCCGCCGGTCGTGTTGCGGCCGAACAGCGTGCCCTGCGGCCCGCGCAGCACTTCCACCGATCCTATGTCGAACAGCGCGCCATTGACCCCCTGCGTGCGCGCAAGCACGATGTCGCCCATATAGGTGGAAACGGACTGGTCCGCGAGCAGGGTTAGTTCCTGCTGGCTGAGGCCACGGATCGCGAAATTGGGCAGCGAACGGCTGCCGCCCTGTCCGGGAACCGACACAAGGCTGGGGACCACGCGGCTGAGGCCCGCGACATTCGAAATATTGGCGCGCTCCAGCGTAGCGCCTGACACCGCACTGACGGAGAGCGGCACATCCTGCAACCGTTCCTCACGCCGCCGTGCCGTTACGACGATGTCGTCACTGCCGAAGGCGGCCTGCGCATGCTGGAGTTCCTGTTCGGGCGCCGCCTGCGCCGATGCAATTGCCGGAGCCGCTGAAAGCAGGCAGGCACAGGACGACATCCAGAAACTCGAGATTTTCATGACAACCTCCCCTGAAACATTGATGTTCGCTTTTGTTGTGAAATCGTGACCGCCTCGCCGCCGGGCCGGTCGGTTGCCTCGTCACAGCAGGCCGCGTTCCTCCGACGTCGGCAGATCTTCGGGCGATATGCCGGCCTCGCGCATGGCCATGATCACCGCTGTCTGGGCAGAGGCGATGCAGGGGAAACCGACATAGGGCGTCAGTTGGACCAGCAGCCCTTCCAGTTCCTCCACCGTCAGGCCATTGGCCAGGCCGATCTTGACATGGTTTTTCAGCTCCAGCGATTGACGCGACGCGATCAGCGCGGAGATGACGGCTATGCTCTTTTGCTTGCGGTTGATGCCTTCATGCCGCCAGGCATCGTGAAAGGCCCAGCCTGCCGCCATGCGGGTAATATCCGACCCGAAACGGTTCGATGTCGCGGCTTCGTTGAAGGCGCCGCCGAAGCGTTCGCCCATGACGCCAGTGATGAAGGCGACGCCCGATTCCTGTTTTTCATCCAGTTGGCTCATTGATTCGGTCCTTCTGTTCCCGCGTCGGCCGCCAGTTCCGCTTCGGCCAGGAAATGCGCGGCAATGGGGCCGATCCGCGTGACGCCACCGTCCACGGGCAGCAGAACGCCGGTGATGAAGCGCGCATCGTCGCTCGCCAGAAAAGCCACTGCCCTGGCGATGTCCCAAGCATCCCCTTCGATGCCCAGCGGCGCGATGGCCCGCCGCAATGTACGCAGACCTTCGGGCAGCACATGCATGGCATGGGGCGTCATGATATGGCCGGGCGCAACCGCGTTGACGCGGATGCCATCGCGGCCATGCAGGACGGCGATTTCGGCGGCAAGTTGCGCCATCGCCGCCTTCGACGGGCCATAGGCTATCGATCCATGGGCCCGTATCCCTGCGATGGAGGATATGTTGACGATCGATCCCCCGCCCGCCGCCTTCATGGCCGGTACGGCATGACGGATCATCAGCATCGCGCTTTTGAGGTTGACGTCGATGACCCGCGTCCAGCCGCTCTCGTCCGCCGCGTCCAATGCAACGGGATCGGATATGCCGACATTATTGACCAATATGTCGAGCCGCCCGGTATGCGCGACCGCCTGCTCCACGAAATGGCGGCAGTCGGCATCGACCGTGACATCGCCGGCCAGCGTGAAGGCCTGTCCACCGGCAGCATCGATGCGGCGGCGCGTTTCCTCCGCGCTTTCCCTGTCGCGGTCGACCAGCGCGACATGCGCGCCCTCCCCCGCCAGCAGCATCGCGATGGCGCGGCCGGTGCCGATGCCGTCGCCCTGGGTCCCCGCGCCCGTGACGATGGCCGAACGTCCCTTGAGGCGTGGATAGAATTTAGTGGGTTGCGGCATGGATCAGGCCCGGTCCTGCCTGGGCCCATCACGTGTCGGAAGACATGAAAATGCCGTCTCCGGCGCGCCTGTTGCGCGCCCGGCCATTTGCTCGATCATGCGAAACTCTCCCAATGGCCAAGTCCATGGCCTATTTTCTATGCATGCATCATGCGACTCTCCTGGCACTGGCGTCAGGTGTGGTTTTGACATCATGACGGGGGTAAATTACCATCCTGTATGGCTCGCGATATTGCAGTGATCGGATTTGACGGCGCATGTCTCGCCAGTGTCGGCTTGTTCCTGGATCTGTTCGGCCAGATGCGCCTGCGCGTGGCCGATCAGTTTCGAACAAGAGACGACATCGGCATGCACACACGCGCCAAATTGTTGGGACCAAGCCCAAGGCCAATTCAGGTCCTGGGCGGATGGAAGTTGCAAGTGGAAGATGGGCTGGAGGCAAGGCCCCATCTCTATATCCACGTGCCCGACTTCTATTGTCCGGAGGAAGAGACGCCGGAATATCTTGCCAAACTCCATTCCGTAATCGACTGGCTCCGCAGTCAATATGCAGGCGGCGCGCATCTGTCCGCCACTGGGCGGGGAATAGAATTGTTGGCGGAGGCCGGGCTGACGGGCAATGGGCCCGTGCCGGTGACGCGAGGCGCAGCCGCGGAATTCCGCAGGCGTTATCCGCATATCCGCGTCAACACGACGGACCCCATTGCCGAAGTCGACCGGATCATGATGGCCCGCGGGATGACGCACGAAATGAGCCTGCTCACCCGCCTGATCGGCAGGCTGTTGTCACCGACCATGGCAGGGACGCTGGCGGACGCGATGGGCATGGAATCGGACCGGCCCGGCCTGTCGGACGATCCCCTGGTCGCAGCGGCGCAGATGTGGCTTTCCGAACGGGCGTCGCGCGGGCTGCATATCGGCATGCTCGCGACGCATCTTGCGGTGAGCCCGCAGACACTGATCCGCCGGTTCCGCGCGAAGCTGGGCATGACGCCGCGGGACTATCTGCGGCTGGTGCGGATGCGCAGCGCGCAGTCGCAGCTACGCGATACCGATCGCCCGGTTTCGCAGATCGCGACGCTGATCGGCTATAACGATCTCAAATCCTTCCAGCAGGCGTTCCGCCACCATAGCGGGATGAGTGCGAGCCATTATCGCGCCCTCGTCCGGAACGGCGGCGATCCGCTTCCCTCCCCATCCGGCGCGGTGGGCGGCTCCGATTTCGCGATGCCACTGATATTGTGCTGAAGCTGCGGATAATGCGTGCGAATGGGGGACCGGCAGATGGCCGATCCCCCGATCGATCAGAACTGGACGCGGAATTCGCCGCCCATCGTCCTTGGCGGTTGCAGATAGGTCGCTGCCTGGGGATAGGGCTGCGACGCATTGAGCGCATTGCCCGCCGGGAATAGCTGGCCCAGATCGACATGGTTCAGCAGGTTCTTGACCCAGAAGGCCAGTTCGCCCTTCACCCCGTTGCCAAGCGGGATTTCGGAGATGCCCGTGCGCATATTGATGCGGTTGGTGAAAACGCCGGGATTATAGCGCGGCGAAGGCGAAGCAGCGGTTCCGGTCGAATTGACCACCGTCAGCAGCTTGTAGGGCGCGCAACATGTCATTTTCGAGCTGCGCGTCCAGTCGAAATGGATGTTGAAGACGCCGGGGTCGAGCGGCCGGCTGAAGTCCACGGAAACGGAGCCGGCATGTTTGGCCGCGCCTACGCCCAGCAGTTGGAGGAAGGATGCGCCGGGGTGGGCCGCCATATCGGCGGGCGATACGACCAGGGCGCCGGCACAATTGCCGGCCGGGGCCGCCGCGCACGGACCCGACGACAGGATGCTCGTCCCATTGGGTTTGAACGTGGTCAGTGTCCGCGGATCGATCCCGATCAACCGCTTGTTGCTGTCGACATAGGTATAGTTCGCCGCCAGGCTCAGCCCCGGCACGATCCGGGCGCTCAGTTCCACTTCCAGCCCCTTTGCCCTGTAGGGAACGGTGACGTTGAACGTGTCGGAAATGCTGGGGTTCGTTGCCGGGCTGGTCTGAATGGATTGTTGCTGATCCTCGACCTTATATTTGAAGGCCGCGATGTTCAAGGTCACGCGCCTGTCGAACCATTGGGACTTCATGCCGATTTCCCAGGACTTCAAAACTTCGGTGCCATAGGCGGTGAACACCTGCGAACGAACATTGGCGCCGCCATCCCGGAAGCCGGAGGCATAGCGGACATAGGTGTTCATGTCCTCGGTCAGCTTGACCTTGGCCGTGAAGGCGGGATCGACGCGCTTTTCCTTCGCCTCGTTGCGCAACTGCGTCGGCAGGATCACACCGTTGAAGATGTCGCGCCGGGCCCTCTTGGTGTCGTCGCTGTAACGCAGGCCCGCGGTCAGTTCCAGCCGCTCTTCCAATATGGGTGGCGTCCAGCTTGCCTGACCGTAGGCCGCATAGGCGTTCGTCTTGGAAAATTGGCGGATGAAGCCGCCATTGGGCGCGAAAGGACTGTAATAGGGGGCGCGGCTGGGGCCGCCGCCCGGCGTGCAGGGCGCGCCCGCTATGCCCGCCGGACAATTGGTGGAAAAGCCGGAATCACGTTCATCCTGCACATCTTCGTAGAAATAGATGCCGCCGACCGTGACGTTGAAGCTGGACGTCGTGTAGATCGCCTGAAGTTCCTGGCTGAAGACCTTGGAATCCAGATAATTGCTGGCCCATGCCTGCACGGGCGACGTTCCCAATGACGTAACCGCCCCGCCATAGTTGATGGAGCGACGCAATCCGGTGATCGACTTCAGCGTCAGCGCGTCGCTGGCGCCATAGGTCAGGTTCAGCACATGACCGCGATTCTTCGTGATGAAATAGAGCGAGGGAATCGCGAAGGGCGCACTGTCGGGATATTTGTCGAGATCGAGCGGAAACTGCTGATAGCGTCCTCCATCGGTCGTGAAGATCGTGGCCGGGCCTGTGGGCGGCACGGTGATGCCGCCATTGGGGTTCTCGATCGTGCCGATATTGGGAGACACCAGGATTTGCGGAAAGGCCTGATCGTCCTTTGCCCAGACATTGTCATAGGCATAGAAAATGTTGAGATCGCCGAAATCGCGTTCCACCGCGACCCTGCCGCCATAGGTCTTGAGCTGACGGAAGTCCCTGTCATAGTCTCCAGTCTTCCAGTGAAAGGATGAATAAGGGCTTGAAACGGGGGTTATGTTTTGCAGGAGAGCGCTCTTGACGTTCCGGAAATACCCACCCCGCTTGCGGTACATGCCCGACAACTGAATACGGAATCCCGCGATTTCCGGCATATCTAGACGCCCCTTGAGCTCATAGGCATCGAAATTGCCGATGCCGGCGCGGAAGTCTCCTCCCAGCACGCCGCTTGGCCGGCGGGAAACGATCTGCACAACGCCCGCCTCCGCATTGCGGCCGAACAACTGTCCCTGCGGCCCACGCAGCACCTCGATGCGTTCAGGCGTGATAAGGTCGAGCGCGCCGCCCTGGGCTCGCGGAATGTTGATGCCGTCGATATAGAAGGCCACGGCATTGTCCTGCGTGCCCTGGGACGCGTCCGATGTCCCATAGCCGCGCATCTGGAGCGCTACCCCGGTCTCAGTCCCGTTGAGCGGATAGGAAGTAAGACCGGCGATCTTGCCCGGCCCCAGATCATTGAGATTTTCGATACCCCGGCTGCGCAGCGTGTCTCCACTCAGCGCGGTGACGGCAAGCGGCACTTCCTGCAGTCGCTGTTCGCGCCGTGTGGCGGTCACGACGATGTCTGCATCTCCAGCCGTGGCGCGGCCGCCCTGATCCTGCGCGCTGGCAAGAGAGGGCATGGACAGGGCGGACAGGGCCGCACTGGCGAAAAGAAGCTGCTTTTTCATGGACGTCTCTCCCTATGATTTTGTTCTATGAGCGAGCGATGCGAATGCGCCTCCCGAACGGTTCCAAGGATGCATGGGAACCCGGCGCGGGTGATCCGGAGCAGGCGGAATCATGCCGAGACAAAGAAAGCACCTGCCCGCATCGCAAATGATGAAGCAGGCGGATCATGTCCGGAAATATGGCCAGGCGCCGCGCAGATCGCATCGTCCCTCCCCTTCGGACAGAACATCCGCCGTTCTCGCGGTCTGGATGCCGGCGGCTTCAACCGCCTGTCCTTGATCCGGCATATCAGCGCCAGAACGGTGCAAGGCTAACTACGGCGCATATTGCATGCAAGTGCGCCTACATAGATCGTATTTGTGATCTCTCCGACCATGGCCTCGGATGGAAAAGCCGGTTCAAGGCTCGATCGAGTTTTTACAGCGGTTGGGCACCAACAAGTGGCGGCTCAAAGCGCATCTGCGATGATCAGGCTGAATTGATCTGTGAAGACCCTGCGACCTTCCGCTCAATCGACCGCGAAGCGCCGGTCATAAGCAGCCTGGCGGCGCGCGATCTGTGCCTGCCTTTGCCGAGGCGTCACCTTCGCAACCGCTGGCGGCAAAGCCTCCCCAAGCCGCGCCAACGCCACTTTCCGGCTTTCGATCGACGGGGCTTCCGCATCGGGATCGGGGAAGCCCTGCCAACGGTGCAGGACCAGCACATCATGCAGCCCGCATGGATTCAGCCAATTATGCACGCCCGGGTCCGCCATGGAGAGGACATAGGTGAAGCGTCCGTCCGCATCCGGCGCCATTTGCGCATTGGTCAGGCTGATCTGCCTGTCGCGATTGGGCAGGCTGCGCAACCACAGGTCATGCAGGACGATGTCGCGATAGGTTGCGCCCGCCGCATTGGCCGTGATGATGACCGCTTCATCCTCGCGCAACGTGAAGTGGCCCAGGCTGCCCTGCTGGGTCACCAGTCCGCCCACAGACCCCGCTCCCTCGGGCGGCGTCATCATCTGTGGGCCGTTGAAGAACAGACGCTGGGCATAATAGGCATAGAATACATCGGACAGGATATTGCGAATGGCTGTAGCGGCCAGTTCATCTTCCGTCAGCGGGGGTCGCGTCGGCGGGTCGAGCCTGCGCACCTGCAACGCATCGGGCTGCTGCCGTTCCCAATCCCCCATGGAATCGCGGATGAAGAGATAGAGCGTCCCTGCCGGTATCTGGAGATGATTCCGCCGTTTCCCGGCAGGCATATCATCCAGGGTGAGCCTGTACCGGCCGTCCCCGTCAATCTCCATGTCAAGTTGTTCGAGCGATGCCAGCGTCGCGGACGTGGTGCTGTTGCTGACCAGTTGGAAGGTGACGTAAGTGGACGGTTCGACCTGCCTTTGCCCCGTCAGTTCATAGCGTCCGCCTGCCGCGACGGGAATGATGCGATAGGCGTTGTTGGGATTGTCTCCACCCCATTTCGCGCCGGGCACCTTATGTCCGAACCATTGGCCGCCTTCACTATATACACGCAATATGCGGGGATGATTGGCATCCGTATTGGCGGCAACCAGCGTGCATTTGAAACAATAATCGGAAACATGGTCGTCGAACAGCGCCATCTGGTCGGCAGGCATGAGCCTGTCCGTCACGCGCCGCCACATGATCTCCGCACGGGCGCGAGCCGCCCTGACGTCCGGCCGCTCGAACAGTCGCATGGCGAGCCTCTCGAGATCGCGCTGGTCGACATTGGCCACCGGATTGGCGGCGGACAGAAAATAATCGCCAGTGTCAAGGGGCATCACATCCTTCTCCCATGCAGGCCGGCTATCACCAACAGGATCGACCATCCTATAGAACGATCGTTCTTATATCCGGCTTGAAGCCGCCAATCCATGGAGATATGATGCACTTGGTAAACTAGTTCCGTCAAGCTCTGGCTTCACCGCGGGGCGCGACGCCAATATCTTCGGACCCGAGGCATCCGGTGGCTGCTCAGGCCACTGCCCCCTCCGCCGCATCCGCCTCTCCGCTTTCCTTCGCCTTGGCGGGCATGCGCACCAGCGGATAGAACACCTCCTCCGCCCAATGGGGCTGCGCACCGGGCACGCCATAGCGCCAGGGCCGCCCCTGCGGAATGTGCAGCGTTCCGAAAATCCAGTCGAGAAAAGCGAAGGTGACTGCATAGTTGCGATAGGATGCGCCGTCCTTGCCATAGCCATGATGGCTATGATGCATGCCCGGACTGATCAGCAGATGCTCGATCGCGCGGAACATGGTGCCGAAACGCGGATGTCGCCGGATAGCGTCATCCCAGCGAAAATGGCTGTGGGTGATGAGGTTCCAGCAGAAGATGGTGAGAATGACGAGGCCCACCGCGATCCCCTGCCCCAGATAGACCGCAAAGCCCGTAATCCATGCGGTCGGCACGACGAACGACCAGAACAGATTGATGCGCTGTGTCACCAGCACGTTCATGTACCGCCCCGCATGATGTGTCCGGTGTATCTTCCATAACCAGCGAAGCGCCGATCGGCGCTGCCCCTCATGCGCCCACCGATGTCCCCAGTAGAAGGCGAATTCCACCAGCAGGAACAGGCTGACATAGGAGGGCAGCAAGGGAAGGTGGGCGAGCGCACCCTTCCCCTGCGGCAGCAGCAGCGCGGCCGCGCCAGCGATCAACAGCCCGGCCAATATTCGCGTGACCAGCGGATTGAGCAGGGCGCACAGGCCGAGCACCAATATATCGTCGCGACGATAAATGCCGCGATGGCGGCCCATGAGAATTTCCGTTGCCAGGACGATCGCCGTCACGGCAAGCACCGGACCATAATAGGACATTGTTTCTCTCCTTGTCCGGCAATTTAGGCTGGCTTCGGGGAGGCTTCCAATTCATTGACAGTATGATTTCGCTGAGTTCAGCACATGGACATCCGTAAACTTCGCCATATCGTCGCATTGAGTCAGGAACGGCACTTCGGCCCGGCCGCAGACCGCCTTGGCGTGACGCAATCGGCTCTAACGCGCAGCATCCAGGCGGCCGAGGCGGAAATCGGCCTGCGCCTGTTCGACCGCGGGCGCGATGGCGTATATCCAACGCGCGCCGGCGAAGCGCTGTTGGCTGACGCGGTGCCGCTGCTCCGGCAGATGGAGAATCTTGAACGCAATATGGCGCTGCTTTCCGACCGCGGGTTGGAGTGGGCCCCTGGGGTCGGACAGGTATCAGGCCGCGGATTTGACCATAGTTTTGGTGTGTAACTCCTCAAACTGCACCGGGCTCAAATAGCCCAGAGCGGAATGCAGTCGGCGTTCATTGTAGACGCGGTCGATGAACGGTGGAAGATGGGTGGCGACATCCTCGAAAGTCTCGAACGCCATCGGGTAGACCGCCTCGACCTTGAGCGTTTTCATGAAGCTTTCCGCCTTGGCGTTATCGTAAGGATTTCCGCGCCGGCTCATCGATCCGGTAATGCCATTGGCTGCCAGCAGCGCACGGTAGGAAGCGGCTGCGTACTGGGATCCACGGTCCGAATGATGAATGAGGCCCGGTGAGGGCTGCCGACTTGCGATAGCAGTTTCAAGCGCGGCAATGGCGAGGCGGGCATCGATCGACCGACCGATGGCATAGCCAACCACCCGCCTTGACCATGCGTCTAGGATGATCGCCACATAAGCAAAGCCACTCGCAATCGCGACATAGGTCAGATCTGCGACCCAGAGCTGATCCGCACCTGTCAGAGCGACGTCCTTTGCCAGGTCCGGGAAGATCGGCAGATCGTGATCACTGTCAGTCGTTGCGACATATCTCCGCCGTCTCCGCGGCTGAAGGCTGTGTTCCCGCATCAAACGCTTGATGCGCTTATGATTTGCGCAGATGCCCTGGTGCTGAAGGGCCGCCCGTACGCGTCGCCAGCCATAAGCCTCAAACTCATCGCAGATCGCCATGATTGCGGCCAGCAGATCGGCTTCGTCAACCCGCTTCACCCGCCCATGATAATAGGTTGAACGTGCGATACCCATCAGTCTGCACCCCTGGGAGACGGAGATGCCAAGGGGCCGGTGATGACGGATGTAGTCCCGTTTCTCGGCCGCGGTGCGCTTTGCAGAGCCCCCTTTAGAAACTCCAGTTCGAGAGCCTGCTTGCCTACCAGGCGTTCCAGCGCGGCGATGCGGGCCTCATATTGCTGGATGAGATCAGCCGCTTGCGCGTCATCGTCGAACTCGCCCGCCTCATACTTCTCAATCCAGACCCGGATCAATTGGCGAGAAACGTCATGACGCTTGGCCAGCCCATGCAATGTTTCGCCGCCCAGATATTCCTGAACGACCTGACGTTTGAACTCCATGCTGTGGGAACGGTGTCGCATTGGCTTTTCTCCAAAAGCCAAACCCACGGTCAATCATTATGGTCCCACCTGTCCGACCCCAGGGGCCCACTCCAGGTCGGGGGAAGTATGTTGCGGTTTCGGCCCCCTCGCCGCTGCATTGCTGTTGGAGACCATGCTGTCCCATGTCGCCCGCGATCATGGCGGCCTGAGGGTGCGGACGAAATTGGGCGATGTCGGGGAACTCCAGGCGTTGCTCCAGGAAGGGGAACTGGACTTTGCCGTCCTGGCCCATGTCCTTGTGGAAGACCGGCCTGACCTCAGCTTCAGGCGCATTGGCCGGACGCGGTTGGGCGCGTTGGTGCGGCGCGGCCATCCCCTTGCCGGCCGCACGGTGGGGGAGGAGGACATCGCAGGCTATCCCATCATCGGCGGAACAGGCGGCAGCCCGATCTACGCGCCCACGATCAGTTGCGACAATTTCGAGATTGCGGGCTTGGTCACGCTGGCAAGCGACGCTGTCTGGATCACGGCGGAGGCTTTGGCCGACGATCGATACGCGCTTATTCATGGTCTGCCAGTCGCTCAGCCGCTGGAGTTGGTGGTGGCATCCCTCGCTCGACGCACATTATCGGTCCAGGCGCTGTTGCTGATCGATCTGATCGTCGCGGCCCTGCGACACCGATCGGCCTAGAGCTAATCGACATTCAGAAGATGACGAGCCGAGCCGAAGGCCACCGAAGGTAAAATGGTGGTTTTCCGTGACCCGGCGCGCAGCCTACTCAAAGTAGGTGAGCACCGGAAGCACGGAAAAGCGTCATTTGCAGGCCATCAGGGCTGAATGTCGATTGGCTCTAGGCGGAACTGCCCCAGTCGACCCGGCTTTGCAGGAACTCCGCCACGGCGCGGACGGCCTGACGCTTCATGCGATCCTGGGGAATGAAGAGCTGGACGTCGACGCTTTCCCGGTTCCACTCCGTCAATACCGGCTTCAGCAGACCCGATGTCAGTTCCGGAGCGACCAGCATTTCCAGCGTCTGGGCTATGCCGACTCCGGCGACCGCTGCGGCGGCTATGGCGTCGCCATGATTGAAGGTGGCGACGCTGGCTGGGCGTAGCGACCGCCGCTCCTTTCCGCGAACGAATCGCCATTGACCAACCGGCCGATCGACCGTGGCGTAAAGCACGCAATCATGATCGTGAAGATCGTCAGGCGTCACCGGTTCGCCGCGACGCGCCAGATAATCGGGCGAAGCCACCTGCACGAAACGGGTACGGCCCAGATTGACGACTTCCCCCTTCCCTTCCGCCGGTACGCCGACGCGGATGAGCAGGTCGAACGCTTCGGGCCGGAACATCATGGTGCGGTCCCCGACGCTAAGGTCAAGGACGATGCGAGGATGAAGGGCGCGCAACTGCGACAGGGCCGGCACGACGAAGCGCAGGCCGATCGCGCCCGGCGCGTCCAGCGCGACGCGGCCACTAGGGCCCATGTCGCTCATCCGCATCCGGCTTTCGGCCTGTTCCACCGCTTCCAGAATGGATCGCGCTTCTTCCAGAAACAAATGGCCCTGAGGGGTGAGGGCGAAGCGGCGTGTCGTCCGGTGGATCAACCGCGCGCCCAGCCGGTCTTCCAGCCGGGCCAGATGGGTGGAAACCATGGTCGGGGAAAGAGCCAGCCGCTCCGCCGCACGGACGAAGCTGCCCGAATCCACGATCGCCACGAACACTTCCAAACCCGTCAGCCGATCCATGATTATCTCTCATCATTGCATAATGTGTCTCGAACTGTGGTGATTATCCGCTCAGATAGCAATGCTAGAAAGAGGCGACTTCAATAATAAGCTGAGAGGAAGCATGGCCTATCCGCGCCTGTTCGATCCGTTCCGGATCGGCAATCTGACGCTCAAGAATCGCATCGCCATGGCCCCGATGGAAACGCATCTGGGCGAACCCGACGGCGGCGTGAACGAAGCGATCATCGCCTATTACCGCGAGAGGGCGCGGGGCGGCGCCGGCCTTATCATCACGGAATTCACCTGCGTCGACGCGGAAACCGGCTTCAGTTCCAACGTGCCGCAATTGCGGTTGGACAATGACCGGTTCAAGGCCGGTCACGCGCGACTGGTCGCCGCCATTCACGCGGCCGGAGCGAAGGCGGTCATCCAGATTTCGCACGCGGGGCGGCAGACCAAGGAAAGCGTGATCGGCCGCCAGCCGGTCTCATCCAGCGCGATTCCTCTTAACAGCATCTATATGAACGCCGTGCCCCGGCCGCTGGAGGATGAGGAAATCCACCACATCATCGGGCGTTATGCGAATACGGCGCGGCTCGCCATGCTCGCGGGCTATGACGGCGTGATGCTGCATGGCGCCCATGGCTATCTGATCCAGCAATTTCTTTCCCCGCTGATGAACCATCGTGACGATGAATGGGGCGGCGATTTCGAGCGCCGGCTGCGCTTTCCCACCGAAGTCATCAAGGCGGTGAAGGCGCAGATCGGGAACAAGCCGCTAATGTACCGGATGTCCGTGGTGGACGGCGTTGAAGGCGGCATCACCATCGAGGACAGTGAGAAGATTGCGCCGCGTCTTTGCGAAGCCGGTGTGGATGCCGTCGACATCAGCTGGGGCTTTCTGGAAAGCGCCCATCTCATCCTGGAGCCGATGTCGGTCGAGGAAGGGGATCGCCTGCCCTATGCCCGCCGCATCCGGGAAGCGACCGGCAAGCCGGTAATCACCGCAGGCGTGATGCGCTGGCCCGACAAATGCGAGCAGGCAGTGATCAATGGCGACACCGACATCGTGTCGCTGGGTCGCGCGCTGCTGGCCGATCCGATGTGGCCGATCAAGGCGCAGCGCGGATTGGTCGACGACATCCGGCCATGCACCTCCTGCAACTGGTGCATTCGCGAACTGGCGCAAAGTCGGTCGGTCGCCTGCGCGGAAAACCCCCGTTGCGGCAAGGAGACGGAAGCGGAACTGGAGCGTTTCGCCAATGGCCTGAAGGCGGCGGTGATCGGCGCGGGCCCGGGCGGCATGGCCGCGGCCCTGCTTCTTGATCAGGTCGGCTTTGCCGTCACCCTGTATGAAAAGCGCCAGCGTCTGGGCGGCAATCTTATCACCTCGGCCGTTCCTCCCGGAAAGGACAAGCTGTTCTGGTATCATAAATTCCTGCTGAACCGGGTCGAACGCAGCACCATCACCGTGCGCGCCGGGACGCAGGCGACGCGGGAGGTGATTGAAGAGGACCAGCCAGACGTCCTGATCCTCGCCAATGGTTCGCGGCTGGCGCCGCTTGACCTTGCGAGCTGGGGCAATTTGCCGACCGCGCCAGCCTATGAAGTGCTGATGGGCGAAACGGATGTCCCGCCATCGACCCCTGAACGGCCGATCGTCATCTATGGCGGAGGTGAAACGGGAACGGAGACAGCGGAATATCTGGCGCAGGACGGGCATCATGTGCTGCTTGTCACCCGTTCCGACGCCAAGTTCCTCGCCCGCAACGCCGAAGTGCTTTACCGCGGCGCTCTGTTGCAGCGGCTGCATGGCAATGCTGCCATCCGCATTCTCGACAACACGACGCTGCATGCCGTCGATGGCGAGCATGTCACGCTCTCCGGCGATGGCGCGCTGACGGATCAGCCGGCCGCGGCCCTGCTGCTGGCCCATGGCCTGGTGCCCGACAGCGAATTGCCGGACGCTCTCACCGGTCTCGACATTCCGATGATCCGCATCGGTGACGCCGCGCAGGTTGCGCGGATCGGTGAAGCGGTGCGCGACGCCTATCGCGCGGTGCAGGATCTGCGCCGCCTCATCCTGCAACCGGAGCCGATCGCATGCTGAACATCGCCACCACCATCGAACGCCGCCCGCTCGACGCACCTTTCGGACTGGAAATCGTCGGCGCGGACCTGACCCGCGATCTGGACGGCGCGACCCGGAAGGCGATCCATGATGCATGGATCGACGCGGGAATCCTGCTCTTCCGCGACGTCCGCAACGACGACATGGCGCAGATGCGCCTCAGCACCATCTTCGGGGAAATGGAACCCGCAGCCACGGCCGATCTGAACGATCCCGTCAATCAGTTCATGATGACGCTGGCCTATGATCCGCAGGACCCCTCGGGCCGACCCAACCCCTTCTATCGCGTGGATGGCATCGATCGCGCAGGCTGGCTGGGCTGGCATTGGGATCAGAGCTTCATGCCTACAATCGTGCGCGGCGCCGTGCTGCGCATGACGGAACCGGCCCGCACCATGGGGGAAACCGGCTTCATCGACGCGATCCAGGCCTATGACCGGCTGTCGCCGGACATGCAGAAACGCATCGAGGGGCTGGAGGTCGTTTACGAATTCAACCCCGATTTCTGTTCCGGTCAATTCGGCTTCCCCACCGACATAGAACGCCTTGACGTCGGCGCGACGGTCAAGCCGGGATCGCATTACAATTTCCCGCCTGTCGTCCATCCGCTGGTGATCACCCAGATGGAAACGGGCCGGAAGGTGCTGAAACTCTCGCCCATGCATGCCCGCTATGTGCTGGGCATGGAAAGGGCGGAAAGCGATGCGCTGCTGACAGAGCTGGCGGCACATCTGGGTGATCCAGCCCATGCCTATTTCCACAAATGGCAGGAAAACGACATGGTCGTCTGGGACAATTGGCGGATCGTGCATTCCGCCAATGGCGTTCCGCTCGACTGCAAGCGCAGCGCCCGGCGCACGACCATTGCCGGCGACTATAAGGTCGGGCGCTATCTCGACCCAACACTCGATCGGGACCGCGAAGTGAAGCGGCTGGTGGACTGAACGATGGCGGAGCCGTTACTGACCGGCGCGACGATGCCGGTCAGCGACGATGGCCATGCATCATGGATATGATCTATCCGCCGGACGAAGGAATGCCGAACGGCATCAGGACCAGCCGCGGAGGAACCTTCCGGCGATTTCCCGCGCCCGCCCTTCGCGGTGGACGAAGCCAATATCATCGACCATCACCCGAAATCCCTGGGTGATGAGGCCTTGCAGGTCGAAGGCGGCGTCCTGCGGATCGCCCGGGCGCAGCACGCCGTCCGTCATCAGCCGTTCGAAATAATCGCTGATCGGCCGGAAGCCCTCATAGGCATTGGCAAGCAGCATCGCGCCCAGATGAGGAAAGTCGCGCCGTTCCGCCACCGCGATCTGGAGCAGGGTCCGCCCCATGGGGCGGCATATCGCGACCTCCGTATAGGTGGCGATGAACCGCTCTATCGTTCCCAAGGGGTCGGCCACATCCAGTTCCAGCGCCCAGAGACCGGACCGCACCGCTTCCATGCTGCGATGGATCAGCGCGGTGAACAGCCCTTCCTTGCTGCCGAAACGGCGATAGATGGTGGTCTTGCTGACACCCGAACGCTCGACCAGCCGGTCCAGGCTGGTGCCGCCGAAGCCCGTCAACGCGAACTCCTCCAGCGCGATGTCGAGCAGCCGGTCGATGCGCCGGTCGACCTCTGCGCGCGGCAGCCGACCGCCCTGCCAGCGCTTCCCTGCCTGTCCTGTCGTCATGGTCTCGCCGCTCATCCTGCGCGGATAACCCGGCGCGCCGCGCAAACCAAGGGGCAGTCCGCGCCGGTTCGCGAAATCGCTCCTGCGGGAAGCGGCACCGCCATTATCGGCGCCCTTCAATGGCGTTGGAGCGCGCGCTTGGCCTCTGGCGTGATGGTATAGACCGCTTCGCGCTGCGCCCCGCGATTGGGATGATCGACCCGATACCCCTGATAGTGGCGGCGCAAAAGGCCGGCGCGGACCAGGTCCGATACGACCCGGCTCACATTCGTCCGTCCCGATCGCAATATTCGCGACTGAACTTCCTGTTCGAGCTGCCGTTCCACCTCTTCGGGATCGGCCATATTGCCCGGACGCGACATCAGATCGGCGTGAACCGCATCGATCATGGCGCGACGCCGACAATCCCGTTGCGCGAGAGGCGCCAGCGCCTGGCAAAGCCAGTCACGGACCGGCACCCTCCCCTTGCCGCTGCCGACATAAGGTCCCACGCTGTCGTTGGAACCCGCTTCCTGAGCGATCAGCTTCAGCACCAGCAATGCATAGCGGGGCCGCTTCGACACCGTCGATATGCGTTCGACAAGATCGGGAAGCGCGGACGTCACGGGCAGCGAGGGCGGCCGGGACGCCGACGGTGATTGCTCGAAGAGATCAGGCTGGTGGAACATATGTGGAATCTAGCACATGCTGAGTCCGTGTGAATCCCCCTCTGCGGCGATCTTCCAACAAAAAGCACGGATGACACTTTACCCGGCAAGCGCGTGGGATTTCGCAGTCCATTGCCATTTCCTGCGGCTCGATCTGAACGGCCAATGGTCGTGACCTGTCCGGCGCCGCGAAGAATGCTCTTCCTTTCCGAAAAATCAGCCGTGACACTTAATCCCCCGCGCGCGAATTCGGTAAAGTGTCACACATGTCATTCAGCGCGGTTCCCATTCTTCGACAGGTTCGCGACGGCTTTTCTGCACGATGATCTAATATAGTTTTACGCGATAACGGATTCGCCGGAACGGCCGTGAAATCGGGTCGTTGCAGAATAAACCAGCCATCAGGGGTGAAGATGTTATGAAAATGGCTCCCGCGTTTCTCATTGTCGCACTGACCGCATGCGCACCTTCCGATCAGGGCGATTCCGGTGATTCCACTTTCGCGCCGAGCAACACGACCGCAGGCACGGTGCCCGACGGCATTCCCGGCGAAGGCCCCGGCAGCGCCATGACGGATGGCGAGACCAGCACGCGGGGCGCCGTTTCCGCCAGCGACAGTCCCACGGCAACGCAGGGATCTTCAGGTTCCTCCGCGGCACAAAATGGGTCCGGGCGATAACGCGCCTTATCGGAAGAGCGAAATCTTCGCCGCCAGATCGTTTCGGATCGTCGTGGCGGCGACGCCCCCCTCCCCCATGGCGTGGCTGATCTGGTCCAGGCCCTTGGCCACGTCGCCGGCCGCATAAAGGCCCGGCACGCTCGTTCGCTGATGGTCGTCGACGATGAGGCAGCCGTCGTCCGTCGCTTCGGCCTCCAGCATCATCGCCAGTTCCGACCGGATGATCGATCCAAGCGCCGGATAAACCGTGTCATAGGCTTGCGCCCCATTCGGCGTCGGCACCGATATGCTTTCGCCGTCGATGCGCAGCGGTTCGCAAGGACCGTTCACCAGGGCGATGCCCGCCTCCTCCAGTCTTACCCGCTGGTCGGCGGACAGTTCATGATCGCCCTCAGGTGAAATCAAGCTGATGTCGGGGGAATAGGTGCGCAGGAACATCGCTTCGTTCGTCCCGCGCGTGCCCGTTCCGATGACGGCGATACGCCGGTCGGTGACTTCGTAGCCGTCGCAGATCGGACAATAGCGCAACAGCCCCTGCCGAAGCGCGGCATCGTGCACATCGGGCGATATGGGCGGCGCATTGTTCACCACGCCGGTCGCCAGCAGGACGCTGCGCGCCTGCCATGTCTCGGTCCCGATATGCGCCAGGAAAATATCGCCGTCCTTTTCCAGTCCCGTCACCAGCCCTTCCGTCACCTCACCTCCGAATTCCGCCGCCTGCCGGCGCATGAGCGCGAGCAGCTCCCGGCCCGATATGCCGCCGGGATAGCCTGCATGATTGCGGGTATGCGGGATCAGCGCAGCGCGGCTGTTGCCCGCGTCCGCGATCCTGATCCTCAAATGGAAGCGGGCCAGATAGATGGCCGCCGTAAGGCCGGCGGGGCCTGCGCCCACCACCAGGCAATCCAGGGGCTTCGTCATTCCGCTAACGCCCGGGCTGCCGGCGCGGCGTCAGCAGGCCGAGTAGCAGAACCCCGGCCGCCACACCCGCGCCGGTGGCCAGGGCGGCCTTCCGCCGTTTCGTCGCGGGTTTGCGGAACCCGCCGTCGATACCGCCGCTGTCCCGTGGCGGATCGAACAGATTGCCGCGCGTGACCGGCGCGCGTTCCGCAGAGGCAAAATAGCGCCCGAACGCCAGATTCCCGATCCGGCTGAGCAGCGAGGGCGCCAATGGATGGGCGAACCGCACGGCCCAGGTCGGCGTCCCCAGCAGCAGGCTGTCGCGGGGCCGGTCCGCCAGGCGCACCACGGCGGCCGCCACCCTCCTTGGATCGAGTATGGGCGGCGGGGCGGTCAGCGCCTTGCCGGTATAATTGCCGGCGTGGCGTAGCGCGGGCGTATCGACGAAGGCCGGATAGACGTCGCAAATATGGATGTCCGGCCATTCGGTCATTTCCGCGCGCAATGCTTCCGAAAAACCGCGCAGGCCGAATTTGCTCGCCCCATAGGCGGCGGCATAGGGCGTGCCGGTCAATCCGCCTAGCGAGATCATGTTGACGAAAATGCCGTGCCGCTGGGCCATGAAGATCGGCAGCACCGCATGGGCGTCGTTCATATGGCCGATGAGGTTGGAACGGATCGTCCGTTCGTGCACCTCGATCGGGACGTCCACGAACTTGCCGACGGCTCCGACGCCGACATTGCTGAACCAGAGGTCGATCGACCCGCAAAAATCGCGCGCCGACCGGGCGAGCTGACGCACTGCATCCGCATCCGCCACGTCGAGCGGTACGACCAACACCTCCGCCCCGGCCCTGCGGCACGTCTCCGCCACGGCTTCCAGCGCCTCGCCATCCCGTGCCGCGAGGACCAGCTTTCCTCCCCGGGCTGCGAACGCCTGCGCCGTGGCCTGGCCTATGCCGCTCGACGCGCCCGTGATGACGATATGGGTGCAGGGCGTTCGCGTGCCCCCGCGGCTCTTGTTCATGATCGCTCCTGTCAGCCTGTTCACCGATAAGCGCGAGAACGGGACTCCCGTTCCTGATCCTGGTTCCGAAAGCCGATTTTCCTTGCCATGGGTTAGGCCGCGTGGACGAATTCGGAATGTGGGGAAATGGCCAGTTGCGGGGCGCGTCAGTGGCGCCTCGTGAAGATAGCGGCGACCAGCGCGATGCGTTCGACATCGCGATAGGCCGGGCCTTCCAACTCTTCCCCGAATATGTCCGGGTCGATTTCGCTATAGCACAGAGTGCAATCCCGGCTTTCCGCCAGCGCCGACAGCCTTGCGCGCAGGGCGTCCGCCCCGCCGACGATGGCGCTGCCGGTGTAGAGCAGCAGGCGACCCTCCCGCTTCAGCCGGGACAAGGCGCTTTCGGCCATCCTCCAGGCCACGGCTGCGCCATGCCCGTCCCCGCCGTCGCGATAGGCGCGGCCTTGCCGATCCCTGATATAGGGCGGATTCGCCACGATCAGGTCGAAATCGCCCGCCACCGGGTCCAGCGTGTCGGCCAGCACATAGCCGGCGCCGAACCCGGCCACGCCCGCATTGATCCGCGCGAAACGCAGGGCGGATGCGTTGACGTCGGTCATGACAATGCAGGCCTGGGGGCATGAGCGGGCAGCGACGATGGCGCCGACTCCGGTACCGGCGCCCATATCCGCGATCCGCGCCCCTCGCCGCGCCGGGCGCATCGCAAGCCCCTGACGGATCAAGCGCGCGAACCGGTAACTGTCCGGGCCGAAGAACACGGCATCGCGATCCACCGTGGGGTAGCTGGAATGAAGGAACAGATCATCATCCAGCGAGGAGACCCGCACGCGGCTCCTCATCATCCCGTCCGCCCGGTGCTCGACCATTTCCGCCCGCTTCAGGCACTCCATTACGGAGCGATCGAGAAGGTCGGGAGAGAAGGGCCGGTTCCACCCGAACACATCGCGCAGGTCACGCGCCGGACGGGCGGCGTCGCGC
Organism: Sphingobium fuliginis; assembly: GCF_015074805.1. Classification (NCBI taxonomy): domain Bacteria; kingdom Pseudomonadati; phylum Pseudomonadota; class Alphaproteobacteria; order Sphingomonadales; family Sphingobiaceae; genus Sphingobium; species Sphingobium fuliginis. Next base: position 705,686 of record NZ_CP060036.1, read on the forward strand.
GCCAATATGCGCGAATGGGAAAGAGGCGTCGGCGTTACAAAGGCATAGCGCCGCTTCTTCAGAAGCAGCAGGAGTTCGCGCAGCGCTTCTTCCTCCATGGCCGCATCTTCCGGCTTGCGCGCCAGCATGGCGGGAGGGGGAATTTCAGCCTTCCGGAAGGCAGAGAGATCATGCATGCCGAACCCCTGCCTGATTGGAACCTGGCGCTTTGGGGCAGCGCCGCTTGAGGTCGAAGCAGTCGCCCTGGCTCAGGACATGCAGGCGGACGTCATGCATGGACAGGGTGCGCTCCGGACTCGCTTCGGCAATATTGGAGTGGGTGACGCCTGAGCCGTCGACGATATAGACCGCCCCGGAACCGATCACGCAGAAACGGTGCCCCTGGACCAGGATGGCGGTATCCTCATCGATGCCGATGCCCAGCACGCGCGGATTTTGCGCCACCGCTCCCATCAGGCGGCCGATGCGTCCGCGCTCCGCGAAATGCTGGTCGATGATGACATCGCGGATCAGACCCAGGCCGGGGGCCATGTGCAGGTCGCCGATGCGGTGCGATTCCTGGCTACTGCCCTTGACCAGCATGGTCTCGCTCATCACCGATGCGCCGGCGGACGTTCCCGCCACCACGCCGCCTTCCAGATGAATCTGCCGGACCATCTTCTCCACCGGCGTGTCGCCGATCTGGCTGGAAATGCGCAGTTGATCCCCGCCGGTGAAGAAAATGCCCTTGGCATTTTCGAACAGGGTCGCCGCGCTGGATTCCAGCGTTTCGCCCCGTTCATGCACGTAAAGTTCCACCAGATCGTCAAGGCCCAGATCGCCAAAGGCCTTCCGGTAGGATTCGAAATAGCCGTCGGGCTGGTGGCTCGCCACCGTGGCGATCACCAGTTTCCCATCCTTCACCCGCTCGGCCACTTCCTTAAGGATGCGCTTTTCGCCTTCCTTGTCTTCGCGCCCGCCGATGATGATCAGCGGGCCTCCTTCCTCAGCCATCAAGCAGACCCTCCAGTTCCTGTCGGTGGACAGCGCCATGCGGGTCGGCAAGACGGCTGCCGTGGATCGCGACCGCGAAATGGTCGCTGTTATGCGCGACGCCGAAACGCCCGTGGCGGTCGATCAGGATCGCGCCCCCTTCCCCGCCCACGCGGTCGAGCTGCGCAAGGCCGGTTTCGGCGGCGGCGCAGAGCGGTCCGGCTTGCAGCGCGTGCATGACATGCGCGGCGATGGTCGTGCGGATGATCATTTCGCCGTCACCGGAAAGGGACACGCCGCCAATGCCGTCATCGGCATAAAGTCCGCAACCGGGAAGCGGCGAGTCCCCGATCCGGCCCGGATGCTTGCCCGGCAAACCCCCGGTCGATGTCCCGGCCGCGATATGCCCCTGCATGTCGATCGCGACGCAGCCGACGGTATCATGGGCCTTGGCATATTCCGATGCCATGCGGTCGGGCGCGATCATCTCGGCGGGATCGCACAGCGCTATCTGCTGCTCCTCCGCAAAGCGTTCCGCCCCCTCTCCGGCCAGCAGCACCGGCCGGGCCGGGATCAGAGCACGCGCGGCGACGATCGGGTTGCGGATGCGGCGGACGCCCGCGACAGCGCCCACCGAAAGATCGCGGCCGTTCATGATCGCCGCGTCCATCTCGACCGCGCCGTCGGCGTTCAGGACGGAGCCGAAGCCCGCGTTGAAGATGCTGTCATTTTCAAGGACGCGAATGGCCGCCTCGACCGCCGCGACGGCGCAGCCGCCAAATTGCAGCACGATCGCGCCCGCCGCGGCGGCTGCCCGGCACCCTTCGCGGTTACGGTCGTGCAGCGCGACGTCGATCGTCTTCGCCCCGCCATGGACGATCAGGGCCCATTCAGACATGGGCCGGCACCATCTGCTCTCCGGCCGCCGCCGGCGACCCGAATTGCTGTACCTGTCGCCAGACCTTTTCGACCGATGTGGGCAGGATCACCAGCAGGTCGCCGGGCCGGCCCTTGCACAGCACGGCCTCGACCGCCTCGAACTCATCCACGATCCGGTGGATGCGCTCGTTCGGCATGCCGGCCCTCAATGCGCCCTGGGACAACAAGGCATTGGTCTCGCCCCGGGGCCGGCCGCGTCCGTCCGGCGCCTCGCGGAATATGATCTCGTCGAAGACGCCGGCCGCGATCTGCCCCATCTCGACAATGTCGCAGTCGCGCCGGTCGCCGGGAATGCTCACCATCCCCACCGCGCGTCCATGGGCGCCGCGCAGCCGGTCGACCACCTGTCCCAGGGCGATCAGGCCAGCAGGATTATGGGCATAGTCGACGATGATGCGGATGCCGTCCCGCTCCATCATGTTGAGCCGCCCCGGCGACTCCTCGAAGCTGGAGGTGAAGGCGCGCAGCCCTTCGCGGATCGCGTCCAGCGGGACGCCATGGGCGAAGCACATCGCCACCGCCGCCAGGGCATTGGCGATGTTGAATTCCGCTATGCCGCCCAGCGTGGCCGGGATTTCCGACGCGGGCATCAGGGCGATCCGCTCCTCGCCGCGATGGATGACGATGGTGCCGCCCGTCTCGTCCGGATCGCGGGTGACCGCCAGGCCGCCCGCCAGCAGGTGACGGCGCAGCATTTCCGCCATGCGCGCGCCGCCTTCGAGCGAGAACCAGACGATCCGTCCCCGCGCATGGCGGGCGATGCGCCGGCACATGGGATCGTCGGCGTTCAGGATCGAAAATCCCCTGCGGGCGACATTCTCCACCACGACGCCCTTGACGTCGGCCAGCGCTTCCACGGTATCGATGCCCTTCAGGCCCAGATGATCGGCGGTGACGTTGAGCACGGCGCCGACATCCGCCCCGTCATAGCCCAGCCCCTCCCGCAATATGCCGCCGCGCGCCGTTTCCAGCACCGCCACATCGACGGAGGGGTTGCGCAGGACCATGCGCGCGCTGCGCGGCCCGCTGGCGTCCGCCTTCTTCAGCAGATGGCCGTTGAAATAGACGCCGGACGTGGTTGTCATGCCGACGTTCAGGCCATGCTGGCAGAGGATCCGCCCGACCATGCGCACCGTGGTCGACTTGCCGTTCGTCCCGGTGATGGAGAAGATCGGGATGCGGCTGGAGCGGCCACGCGGAAAGAGGGCGTCGATCACAGGACCGGCCACGTCGCGGGCCCTGCCGCTCGATGGTTCGAGGTGCATGCGGAAACCCGGCGCGGCGTTCAGCTCCACGATGCCGCCGCCCGTCTCCCGCACGGAACGGGCTATGTCGGGCGACAGGAAATCGATCCCGCAAATGTCCAGTCCGGCAGCGGCGGCCGCCTGCTCGGCGATCAGGCGATTGTCCGGATGGATGTCGTCGGTCCGGTCCACCGCCGTTCCGCCGGTGGAAAGGTTCGCCGTGTCGCGCAGGCGAACCCTCTTGCCAACGCCCGGCACCGTTCCAAGCGTCATGCCGTCTTTGGCGAGCAGGGCGATCATCGCATCGTCCGCGACCATACGGGTCAGCGCATTTTCATGCCCCCGCCCCCGCCGCGGATCGTCGTTCACCCGGTCGATAAGCTGGCCGATGGTGCTGAAGCCGTCACCCACGACTTCGGCGGGCATGCGCTGCGCCACGGCGACGACCTTCCCGGCCACCACCAGGATGCGGTGATCGTCGCCGGGCAGCTGCTCCTCCACGATGACCCGGCGGCCATGCTGCCGGGCGCGCATCACCGCGGCGCGAAGCGCGGCCTCGTCCCGGACCTGCGTGGTGACGCCGCGTCCATGATTGCCGTCGAGCGGCTTCACCACCAGAGGCATGCGCAGCCGCCGCGCCGCGCCGACCGCTTCTTCCTCGGAACGCACGACCACGCCCCTGGGGACCGGCAGGCCGGCCTCGTCCAGCAGCTTCTTGGTCAGGCTCTTGTCGCCTGCGATGTCGACGGCGATCTGCGACGTGTCGCCGGTGATGCTTGCGCGGATGCGCTTCTGCCTGCTGCCATAGCCGAACTGGATCAGGCTCTGCTCATTGAGGCGCGTGACCGGGATGCCCCTGCGCCGGGCGGCCGCCACAAGCGAGGCCGTGGTCGGACCCAGCGCGTTCCGGCGCAATATCTCCCGCAAGGACCGGATCAGGGCATCGGCATCCTGCGGATCGGCGGGCATCTGAACGCCCAGCTTCTCCAGCCCCTTCACCTCGCCCAGACCTTCCGGCAGCAGCGAAGCGACCAGTGCGATGGCGAAGGCGCCCGCCGCCATGCCGGCCTGTTCGTCGCCATAGGTGAAAAGGATGTTGTAGAACCCCGGCTTCCCCTTGACGGAGCGCGTCTTGCCCCGGCTCACCGGGCTTCCCGCCATGGTCTGGAGTTCCAGCGCCACATGTTCGATCACATGGCCGAGCCATGTCCCCTGATGCAGCCGCCGGACGAAACCGCCGGCCTGTCGATAGCTGCAACCATGATTGGCGAGGCCGGGCAGGCGGGCCAGCAACTGTTCGGTGAAAAGCGGCAGGCGGTCGGTCGGCCATGCCTCCAGCCTGCCAAGGTCCACCTGAATGCGGGCCATCGGCCGCATGCCGAAGATATGGGCGCCGCGATACAGGCTGCGCTCGACAACGGTCAGGCAGGGTCCCGACGCGACCGCACCGGGATCGGCGGTCGCGTGCTGGAATATCTCATTCATGAAGAAGCTCCACTGGGCTACCTGGCCGGCAGCTCCGATCCAACGGGCTCGGCCGACTTCCGTTCCAGCGGAATTGGGGATGAAGGGCAGGTTTAACTTATGTCATGTCGATTTCCCGGGACCGACAACTGTCCATCGACTTGCCCTCGGGACTCGAGGGTCCTCAATCCGCAAATGGATCAGGCGGAATCGCGTGGGACAGATCGATGACGACCGTCTTGGTCTCGGTGAACTCCCGGATTGCGTCGAACCCGTTTTCGCGCCCGATCCCGCTCATCTTATACCCGCCATAGGGCAGCATGAAGTGCACGGGGCGGAAAGTGTTGACCGATACGAGGCCGCTTTCGATGCGGGCAGCGACGCGATGGGCGCGGGACACATCCCTGGTCCACAAGCCGCCGACCAGCCCATAGCGCGTGTCGTTGGCAAGGGAGACGGCTTCTTCCTCGCCATCGAACGGCATGACCGCCGTCACCGGCCCGAATATCTCCTCCTGCGCCAGACGCGACCGGTTGTCGACATCGGCAAAGACGGTGGGCTGGACGAAATAGCCTCTTGAAAGGCCCTCCGGCCGTCCTCCTCCCGCCAGCAGGCGCGCGCCGCTTTCATGTCCCAGACCGATATAGGCTTCAGTCTTGTCCCGCTGTTCGGCGGAGGTCTGTGGCCCGATATGGGTGCGGGGATCGAAGGGCGGGCCAGGACGTATCCGCTTCGCCCGCTCGGCCAGGCCGGCCGCGAAACGTTCATAGATCGGCCGCTCCACGAAGATGCGCGATGCGGTGGAGCAGGACTGCCCGGTCGAGCGGAAGGCGCTGTGCGTCGCGACGGACAGCGCCCTGTCGAAATCCGCATCGGCAAAGACGATGAACGGAGACTTGCCGCCGCATTCGAAGGAGCAGCGCTTCAGGTTCGCGCTCGCGCCCTGCATGATGCGGATCGCGGTTTCATGCGATCCGGTGAAGCTGACCTTCGCGACGCCGGGATGGGCGGAAAGCGCCGCGCCCACGGCGCCGTCGCCCGGCAGCACATTGACGACGCCGGCGGGGAAGCCCGCTTCTTCCGCCAGCGCCGCCAGAGCGAGCAGGCTGGCCGGAGTCTGCTCGGCGGGCTTCAGGATCATGACGTTGCCGGCGGCGAGGCCCGGCCCCAGCTTCCATGAGGCGAGCGAGATGGGGGAATTCCACGGCAGGATCGCCGCCACCACGCCGACCGGCTCCAGCCTGGTATAAGCCAGCGCGTCGGGCCGATAGGGTATCTGCTCCCCATTCACCTTGTCCGCTGCCCCGGCGAAGAAGGTCAGCCAGTCCGCCGCCCGCTGCACCTCGCCCAGCGTGTCGCGCAGCGGCTTGCCATTGTCGCGGCTCTCGATCTCGGCCAGCCGGGCGGCGTCGCGGCGGACCAGGTCCGCGAACCGGGCGATCAGCGCGCCGCGTTCGGTCGGCGCGGTGCGGCCCCATGGACCGGCCATGGCGGCGCGGGCGGCGGCGACCGCATCCTCGACATCGGCCGCATCGGCGGACGCGACCTCCGCCCAGACATCCTCGGTGGAAGGATCGATGCTCGCGATTCGGCCAGCGGCGCGGGGCGCGACCCATTCGCCGCCGATGAACAGCCGGTCGAACCGCTCCACGCTCATGACGCCTGACGCAGCGTTTCGACCGCCCGGATAGGACGCAGCATGTCCGACAGGGACTCCGCCTCGGGCGTTTCGCCCATGGCTTCGGCCACCGACACGGCGCCATCCCCGAAATGCCAGCGCGTGTTGCGCTCGAACTTCGCCAGCACGTCGGCGCGGGAGAGGGCCGCTTCCGGCGATCCGGGATGATAGGGCACATGCTTGAAATAGCGGCGCCCCGCCGCCTGCACGGTCAGTCGCGCCGGGCAATGGGCCGGATAGTCGGACTCCGGATCGACCGACGCCTCGATCTTCTGCGCGAGGGTCAGGATGCGATCATCGTCCAGCCGCTCGGACAGGAAGGTCTCCAGCCCGACATCGCCATCGACCAAAGCCGCCGCGACCCCGAAGAACAGGCTGAACCGGCCTTCATGCGGCGTCTTCGGCGCTTTCTTGCGGTCGCGGGGTTCGGTGACGAGCGTCAGGCCCGGCTCCGCGAGCTGGCAATGCACGCTCTCGATCTCCGCCACCGTCACCCCATCGCGGGCAAAGTCGGCCAGCACCTGCTTCGATGCCTCGATGAAGGCGTGCAGCAACTGGCAGCAGGGATAGGGCTTGTAGGCGGTTTCCGGCAGGTACCAGCGCGTGCCCAGCCCCTCGGCAGCGCGGGCGAAGTCGAGCTGACCGGTGATCGGGGTCAAATGCGTCTCGAAGAAACCGAACTTGCCCTCGAACACCGTGTCGGGACCGGTGATCCCCGCCATGGCGAGGTCGATGGCGAGCATGCCCGCATGCGCGCCCCAGCCGCCGTGCAATATCTTGGACGTCGAGCCGGTACGGGTCGATTCCTGAATGCCGGAGGCGAAGGTGCCCGCAATGCCCATGGCGTCCGCGATCTGCGCCGGCGTCGCGCCGCGCAGCCGCCCGATGGCCGCCGCCACGCCGAAGGAGCCGATCAGCGAACTGGTATGATAGCCGCGCTCCAGGAAGCGGTCGCCGGCCACGAAGCCCAGCCGGATCATCACCTCATAGCCGACGACGGCCGCGTCGATGGCCGCCGCGAGGGACAGGCCCTCCGCCTCCGCCGCCGCCAGCACGGCGGGCACGACGGTCGATCCGGGACGGGCCAGGGAGGAGCCATGCTTGTCGTCCATCTCCAGCGCCTGGGCCAGCGATCCGTTGACCAGCGCCGCCAGTTCGGCGCGGGCCTGCCTGTCGAAGCCGAAGAGGGAGGCGGCCTTCACATCGCCCTTTCCCTTGGCCCATTGCGCCACGAGACGCCCGAAGGCCGCGCCGCTTTCCTCCTTGGGATTGGCCCCGGCGATGGACACGCCGATCGAGTCGATCATGTGCCAGCGCGCCGCCTCCCGCACTTCGGGCGGCATCCCGGCCGAAGGGAAATGCGCGGCGAATTCACCGAATGTCTGCGATAATGTCATGTCAGCGGACCTGTTGCAGCGCGGCGCCAAGGGCGATGGCGGGCGCTTCCTCATTTTCCAGATTGTCGATGATGCGTTCGATCTCGGCCACGGCTTGCCCGGTCAGTTGACGGCTGGCGAGATCGCGGAATTTCTCCTTCAGCACCTCGTCCGACATCGGATTGCGCCAATGGCCGCTGCGATAGGTCTGCTCGTGGAAATGCTCGGTCCCGTCCTTCATCGTCACGGTGACGCGGACGGCGCGCATCTGGTGCTTCTCGCGCGCGTCCAACTCGGGATCGACATAGACCTCGATCCGGTTGGCGAGGTCGATGATCTTCGGATCGGTCAGCTTTTCGTCCGTATATTGGTCGATGAAGGCATTGCCCTCCAGCAGCGTCACCGCGCCGGTATAGGGCAGGTTCATCTGCGCGCTGATCGTCTCCCCATTGGGGACATAGGGCCAGCCGCAATGGACGAAGACCATCTCGGTCGTGCCGACGCGGACCTTCTCCACATCCTCGCCCCGGATGCCTGCCTTTTCCCGGATGGCGCGCAGGGCGTCCACTGTGGTCTGGCTGCTGGCGAGCGAGGAATAGCGCTTGAAGCCGTTGCGGCGCATCTCCCAATCGGTGCCCAAGCCGTCGGTGGCGAAGCTCAGATCATATTCGGCGGAGTAAGTGGAGCAGAAGCCGCCATAGGGCGCCTCCAGCACGTCGCGCACGCCGGTCAGCCCCTCGCGGGCGCAGAGCGCGGCGATGATGCCGTTCTGCGACGCCTTGCCGGAATGGAAGCGCTTGGCCATCGCGCCGAATTGCGACGCCATCAGCCCCGCCGCCTGGCTGCCCGCCAGGCCCAGCGCGCTCACATATCGATCGGTGTCGAGGTCCAGCAGCTTGGCGATGGCGGCCGCCGAACCGAAGGTGCTGGTAAGGCCGCAGGGATGGAACCCGCGATGGAAGGCCGACGGGCTGACCGTGTTGCCGATGCGCGTCCCCAGCTCATAGCCCGCGACGGTGGCGCGGATCATGTCCTTGCCGGTGAAGGCGCCGAATGCGCCCTCCGAACAGGCGATCACGGCGGGGACGACGCCCGCGCCATAATGCGACATGGACTGGTCGTGGCAATCGTCCAGTTCATAGCCCTGCGCCGCCGTGCCGTTGATGAAGGCGGCGCCGAGCGGATCGGCCTTGACCTTCATGCCCCAGGCGCTGGCGCTGGGCTTCTGGCCGAGAAGGCCGACGGTGCGGACCACCGCCTGCACCCAGGGGGTCGGCGCGCCGAACACGGCGCAGCCCAGGCTGTCGCGGATGCACTGCTTGGCGTTCAGGATCAGGTCGTCGGGAATATCCCGATATTGCAGGGTCGCGGCGAAATCCGCGATGTCGCGGGTTGCGCCGGGGACGACGAATTTGCTGGGTGCGTTCATGGAGGAACTTTCTTCGATAAGGGATCAGGCGACGGACAGCGCGGGCTTCCGCGATGCGGACTTGGCGTAGGCGGCGGCGCTGCCGCCCGCGAGGCGGCCGAAGACGGCTCCGCTGGTCAGGCCGCTCGCGCCGGGATAGTTGAAGTAGAATATGCCGCCGACCATCTCCCCCGCCGCGAACAGGCCGGGGATGGCGTGGCCGTTGGTGTCGATGACCTCGCCTTCCGTCGAAACCCTGATGCCGCCGAAGGTGAAGGTGACGCCGCAAGTCACCGCATAGGCTTCGAACGGCCCGGTATCGATGCTGTTGGCCCAGTTGCTGCGGACGACGCCGTTGCTGGAGGCGCTGCGTCCGTCCTTGATATTGGGGTCGAACGGCATGTCGGTCTTCACCGATGCGTTGAATTCCGCGACCGTTTCCAAGAATTGATCCTTGTTTATTTCTCCGATCCTGTCGGCCAGCTCCTCCATGGATTGGGCGACGACCTTGGTGACCTGGCGCGTGCGATATTCGTCGCGCAGCAAATGATTGACCTTGGAGTCATAGACTTGCCATGCCACCTGTCCGGGTTGCTGCAATACCGCCTGCCCATATTTCGCATAGGTGTAGTTACGGAAGTCGGCGCCTTCGTCGACAAATCGTTTTCCGTCGCGATTGACCATGATGCAGAGCGGATAGGAATGACGCTGATATTGTGGCGTCAGTGCGAGATCGCCGAAATCCTGTGCGTTGCGTTCCCAGGACACGGCATGACAACCCGACCAGTGCCCATAGGATTGCGCGCCGGCGGCGAGAGCCATGGACAGGCCGTCGCCGGTGTTGAAGCGCGAACCGCGAACCTTCGCCAGATCCCAGCCCGGCCCCAGATAGCGGGCGCGCCATTCGGCATTCGCCTCGAACCCGCCGCAGGCCAGCACGACGGCCCGCGCATGGATGGTTTCGATCTCGCCCTGCCCATTGAGCAGCGTGACGCCGGAAATCCCGCTTTCGTCGCGCAGCAGATCGCGGACCCAGGCATTGTAGCGGATTTCCACGCCGCGCTTTTCCGCCGCATTGTACAGCGCATCGACCAGGCCGGGGCCGCCGCTGGCCACGGCGATGGTGGCGCCGCCCCAGAATTTGAAGCGGCCGTTCACGCGATAGGCCTGCCGCCCGAAATTGGGGAAGAAGCGGACGCCCTGATCGCGCATCCACAGGATGGTCTCCCGGCTGCGCTTCACCAGGATTTCGCACAGGTCGGGATCGGTGCGATATTGGGTGATCTCGCCCATGTCGTCGAAAAACTGTTCCTCGGTATAGGTGCCGAAGTCGCTGACCGCGACTTCCTCGTCCGTGAGATCCGGGCAATAGGCGCGGATGTCGTCGGCGCCGTCATAGACGGTGCGCATCAGCCCGTCGGTATAGGCGGAGTTCCCGCCCCGCTCCTCCACCGGGGAACGTTCCAGCAGGAGGACACGGCTCCCCTCATTGGCGGCGCTGATCGCGGCGCAGAGCGCGGCATTGCCGCCGCCCACGACCACGATGTCGAAATCGGATTGTTGCTGTTCCGGCATTCCCGTCCCTCTTGATCCAGGCCAATCCCTGATTCAGGAAAGCGCTGCCGCCCTCCCCTCCAAGGCAAGCGGGCGGGTACGCCGGTGAGACCGGTCACAAGGCTGCCCCGCCGCTGTCATGCCAGCCACTTTTAGGGGATTGCTTTATGCGCGCACGGAATATTATAGCATTCTGCCATATCAAAAATTTATGGTGAGGATGGCCGGATGAAGCTGCAACAGCTCCGCTATGTCGTTGAAATCGTGCGGCATAACAATCATCTCTCGGCGGCGGCCGATGCCCTCAACACCTCGCAGCCCGGGGTGAGCCGGCAAATCCAGTTGCTGGAGCAGGAACTGGGTTTCGAGATCTTCATGCGCACCCGCAACCGGATCATCGACCTGACCGAACCGGGCCGCGTCGTCTTTTCCATCGCGCAGCGCATCGCGACGGACGTCGCCGCGCTCAAGTCGCTGAAGGAGGACATGCATTCGGGCAATCGCGGCGTCTTCACCATCGCGACGACGCATACCCAGGCCCGCTATGTGCTGCCCAAGGTGGTGGAGAAATTCGTCGCCCGCTATCCCGACGTGAAGCTGGTGCTGAAGCAGGGCGACCCGGAGGAAATCTGCGCGCTGGTGGAGGCGGGCGACGCAGACCTGTCGATCGGCACGGAAACGACGCGGGATTTCCCCAATCTGGTGAAGCTCGACTGTTTCGACCTGCACCGCTGCATCGTCGCGCCGGTCGGCCACCCGATCCTGGCCGTGCCGGAACTGACGCTGGAGGAGATCGCGCGCTATCCGATCATCACCTACGACACGCGCTATAGTGGTCGGTGGAAGGTGATGAAGGCCTTTTCCGACGCCGGACTGGAGCCGAAGATCGTGATGAGCGGCATCGACGCCGATGTCTGCAAAACCTATGTGGGGATGGGCCTGGGAATTGGGATATTGGCGTCCATGACTTATGATCCGGAGCGCGATGTCGGTATTCGGGCGCGGGATGCATCGCATCTGTTGCCGTCGAGCACGATCAAGATCGTGCTGCGGCGGAATACCTATTTGCGGTCGTTCCTGCTGGACTTCGTGCATTCGGTCGCGCCGAATCTGACGCCCTTGCGGGTAAGGCGCGCGGTGCATGAATTCCAAACGGTGGCGGGTTAGAGCCAATCGGCGCACCATGTCTCTGCGAAGGCATTCGAACGGACAAGCGGCTGATAGGAAGCGGGTTCGGGCGATGAGAATTTGGCCAATTCGGGACCTTCCTTCTCCCTTGAGGGAGGAGGATGGGAAGCCTTGGCGACGAGGAAGCCCAGGCTGATCTGGATGAGGGGAAGCGGGCATGAGGCCCGTGCGATCCCACGGATCGCAACCCCCTCACCCGGCTACGACTAGGCAGCAAGCTGCCAAGTCTGCGCAGCCCTCTCCCTTGAGGGAGTGGGGTAAGTGGGTGTCCGATTCCTACCCACATCAGTCATCCAGCCTATTCCGAACGCACCCAATCCACCTAATAGAACCGGGCCGGATCGGAGGGCGTCCAGGCGGGCGGATGCAACGCCAATATGTCGGTCATGACCTCCACGATGACAGGCGCATCCTCCTTGATGGCGGATCGCAGCGCGGGGCCCAACTCGCCCAGCCGCTCGATCCGACAGGATTTGCAGCCGAACGCGCGCGCGGCGGCGGCATAGTCGACAGGGGAGAAGCGCCAGTGATGATCATGGTCGGCATTGCCGGCCCAGACCGGCTTTTCCTGGCTGAGGCCGTTATTGTTGGAGACGATCGTGACGGTGTTGATGCCGTAACGCCGCGCCGTCTCCATTTCACTCATATGGTACAGGAACCCGCCATCGCCGGTGAAGCACAGGACGGGCCGGTCGGGCTGCGCGCATTTGGCGCCGAGCGAGGCGGGATAGGACCAGCCGAGCGATCCGGCGGCGCGCAGCAGGCCCTGCCCGCGCCGGTCGAGATAGATGTGGCGCGCCGCCCAGGCGGCGGCATGGCCGGTGTCGACCACCAGAAGCGCGCCTTCCGGCAGTTCTTCCGACAGGGTGCGGCACAGGCGTTCGGGACGGATCGGCAGGGCGTCCGACATTTCGGCCGGCGCCGCCGCCTGGGTCCAGTCCGCGCGCAATTCTTCCACATGCCGCAGCCAGTCCCGCCGTACCGGCATGTCCGTCAGCGCAGCGGAAAATTGTTCCAATATGGTTTTCGGATCGCCGCAAAGCGCGGCCTGCAACGGATAGTTACGGCCCAGTTCGCGGGCGTCCACGTCGATCTGGATCGCGGCGATGCCGGGTTGGGGCACCTTCCAGCCAGTGGTCGTCATGCTGCCCGCCATGGTCCCCACGAAAAGGACCAGATCGGCCTCGCTCACCGCCCGGTTGGCGGCTTCCCGCGAATAGATGCCGCAGACGCCGAGCGAGAGCGGATCGCTTTCCCGCAACACCGCCTTGGCGTCGAGCGAGGTGGCGAGGGGCAGCCCGTGCCGCCGCACGAAGGCCGCCAGCGCTTCCTGCGCGCCGCTCGCGCGGATGCCCGATCCGGCGATGACGACGGGACGCATGGCATGGCGCAGCAGGTCGGCGGAGCGGCGGATATCGGCGGCGGGCGCGGCATGGCGGACCGCCGGGCATGAAGCGAAGGCCGGATCGGGCAGGGGCGCAGGGTCCATCGGATCGTTCAGCACCGCCCCGGTGAAGCCCGCCAGTTCCAGATGGACCGGGCCGGGCGCGCCGCCGGTCGCCACCCGCATGGCCTGGCCCAGCATGTCGGGCAGGCGCGAGACCAGGTCGATGCGCGACGTCATCTTGGTCAGCCCGGCGAAAATGGGCTGCTGGTCGACCTCCTGATATTGGTTGCGGTCGCGGGTGGCGGCGGTGCTGCCGCCGGTCAGCGCCAGCACCGGGGATCGCGCCATCAGCGCGTCCAGCAATCCGGCGGCCAGATTGGCCGCGCCGATCTGCTGCGCCCCGCACAGGCCGATCCGGCCCGAAGCCCGCGCATAGCCGTCCGCCATATAGGCGGCGGCCTTCTCGCCATGGGCGACGACGGGCAGGACCCCGGCAGCCTGCATCGCCTTGACCGCCCCGGGCAGCAGCAGCGGGACGTGGAAGAAATGAGTCGCGCCGCAGGCCGCAAGCGCGTCGGCCAGATACCGGTCCCCGCTATACACCGGCTCGGGCGATCCTGCGGGCCAGCACCCGCGCTGGCGAACCGTCGCCTCCGGCGATGGGCAGGGCGCCGAACAGGAACTCGACCCGATCCCCGGCGAAGGCGGCGTGCCCGGTCAAATGCTCGCAGATCAATATGCCGTTGGCGAGCAGCGTGCGGTGGACCGGCCAATCGAAACCGGGTTGCCGAAGATGATAGACAAGGTCGGGCGTCGCAAAGTCGCAGGCCAGCATCTTGATGCGCCTTTCCAGCAGCCATGTGGCGGCTTCGGGGCTGAAGCTCGGATGCCGTTCATAGTCCGGCGTGCCGAAGCGGGCGGCCCAGCCGGTGTCCACCGCCAATATGTCGCCCGCCTGGAGGACCGGGCGGCATTGCTCAAGCTCCGCGACGGAGATGATCTGGTCCGGCCCCTTTTCGATGCGCCAGACGACGCCTTCGCCGCTCAGCCGCTCCGGCGGGATCGACGCCATGTCGGGCGCGTCCTCGAAATAATGCAGCGGCGCGTCGACATGCGTCCCGGCATGCGCGACCATGTGGATGTCGGTGACGTTGAACGGGTCCTGGGGCAGCGAACGCAGCTTGCCGAAGCTGGGCCTTGGAAAGATCGACGCGCAGGGCATGTCCGGGCCGACATCATGGGTCAGGTCGACCCAGGGACCGGCGGGCTGGACCGGCCTGCTGGCCGGCAGGTCCAGCCAGCCGATCCAGCCATCCGGCGCCTTGGGGCATTGATCGCACATCGGCTCATCCTCTTCTGCCGTTCAGGTCTGCACCTGGAACGGGTCCCGCTCGCTTTCGGACAGGTTGATCATCACATTCTTCGTGGTCAGGAATTCCTTCAACCCCTCTTCGCCGCGCTCGCGGCCGAAGCCGCTGTCCTTCACCCCGCCAAAGGGCGTCTGCACGGCCACGGCGCGATAGGTGTTGACCCACACCATGCCGGTGCGCAGCGCGGCGGAAACGCGGTGCATGCGGTTCAGGCTCTGCGTCCAGATGCCCGACGCCAGGCCAAAGCTCTGGTCGTTGGCGATGGCGATCGCCTCCTCCTCCGTATCGAAGGGGATGATGGAGAGCACGGGCCCGAAAATCTCCTCCTGCGCCACGCGCATGCGGTTGTCGACGTCCGCGAAGATGGTGGGCTTGACGAACAGCCCGTCGCGCAGAATGCCGTCGCGCGCCGCTTCGCCCCCGGTGATCAGCCGCGCGCCGTCCGCCTTCGCGGACTCGATGAACGACAGGATGCGGTCGAACTGCGGCCGGTTGGCCGCCGTGCCCATCTCCGTCGCGGGATCGAGCGGATCGCCCAGCCGGATATTCGCCGCCCGGCGCGCCAGTTCCTCCACCACGCCGTCATGGACCGACCGCTGGACCAGCAGGCGCGACCCGGCGATGCAGGTCTGCCCCGTCGCCGCGAAAATGCCCGCCAGCGCGCCCACGGTCGCCTTGCCCAGGTCCGCATCCTCGAAGATGATGTTGGGCGATTTCCCGCCCAGTTCGAGGATCACGGGCGTCAGGTTGCGCCCGGCGGCGGCGGCGATTTCCCGCCCGCCATGGCTGCTGCCGGTAAAGCTGATCTTGTCCAGCCCGCCGCCTTCCACCAGCGCCCTTCCGGTACGCGCGTCCCCCGTGACGACGTTGAACACGCCCTTGGGGAATCCCGCCTCCTCCACCAGCCGCGCGAATTCCAGCGTGGTGACGGACGCATGCTCGGACGGCTTCACCACCACCGCATTGCCCGCCGCCAGAGCCGCCGGCACCTTGTTCGCCAGCAGCGCGATAGGGGAATTCCATGCCGTGATGACGCCGATCACCCCCAGCGGCTCCATCGTCGCATAGTCGAAGATGTCGGACCGGTCGACGGGAATGACCTTGCCGAATATCTTGTCGGCATAGCCCGCGAAGAAGCGGAAGACCCGCGCGCAGAAGCGCATCTGCGATCGGGTTTCGCGTATCACCTTGCCATTGTCGGTGGACTCCAGCCTGGCCAGCCGGTCGGCGTCGCGCTCGATCAGGTCGGCCAGGCGGTGCATCAGCCGGGCGCGCTCCACCCCCGGCACCCCGCGCCAGCGCCGTTCGAAGGCATCCCGGGCGGCGGCGACGGCGGCGGCGACGTCGGACGGACCGGCTTGCGAGATTGTCGCCCAGACATTCTGGTCGAACGGATTGACGGTGGGAAAGCGCTCGTTCGTTTCCGGCGGCACCCACTGCCCGCCGATGAAAAGATCGTAATCCTGCCGCTCAGCCAATGTCATCCTCCCGCCTTTGGCACAGTCCTAGCCCGCCGACGCTATGCCCTCCAATATGTTTCCGGTGAGCGAGAATAACGGAAGCTTATGGTGCCCGCCGGTTCCACCATAAGCAGCGCTTCTCCTGAATGCCGTTTGGATATTGGCTTTCGATCCCCTCGATCCGGATGATTTCGCATCGGAAATGCGCGCAGGACAGCGGAGCATGGGAGAGGTGGAATGGCAATCCGGAAATTGATGAAGCTCTTGGGCTGCGCCGTCGCGATGACCGGCGCCGTCGCCGCGCAGGCATCGACCCTGAAGGACATATGCGGCGAATGCCGGTTCGAAAAGCTCGTCACCTGCGGCCAGTTCCTGGAAGGGATCAATTTCGACGGCAATGGCGACATCTGGGCCGTCAGCCTGTTCAACGGCGCAATCGTCAAGGTCGTCGGCGGCCAATGCGTCACCCAGCTCAGCACGGGGGGCAATCCCAACGGCGCGCGCTTCCATAAGGACGGGCGCTTGTTCATCACGGACAATGCGCGCGGCATCCTGACCTATGATCCGCGGTCCCGGTCGCTCACAGTCTTCGCGGACAGGGTGGAAGGCAAATCCTTTGTCGCCAACGACCTCGTCTTCGATGAACAGGGCGGCATCTATGTGACGCTGGCGGACAATTCCAATTATCTCGACCGGGTGGGGCGCGTCGCCTATTTCGCGCCCGGCACCCGTTCGGCCAGGATATTGGCGGACAGGCTGCCCTATCCCAATGGCGTCGCGCTTACGCCCGACGGCAAGTTCGTCAATATCGGCCTCTACGGCGCGAAGGCGATCATGACCATGCCGTCGGTCGCCAATGCGCAGAGCAAGCGCGGCCCCTATATTCTGGCGCATACCGATGGCGGGATCGGGCCGGACGGCATGACCATGGACGCGGACGGGCGGCTCTATTGGGCGGAATTTCTGGCCGGGGCGGTGGGCGTGGCCGATATGGACGGCTTCACGCTCGGCTATATGAAGTTGCCGAAGGAAGCCGGCCGCTGGACGACGAACCTCACCATCCATGACGGCTATCTCTACGTGACGGAGGCGGAAAAGGGCGAGATCTGGCGCACGCCGGTGACGGTGAAGCCCCAGTCCTGACCGGCGCCGACAGTTTCGGCATGCGATAACGATATGCTGCTCCTCTGCGATTATATTGTATTGCATGCTACCCGGCCATAATGTCCGGCCAACCAGAATATCGATGAGGGATGCAGCGTGAACGCAAGGGCTGGCCGGAACGAAGGGCCTTATGATTTCATCGTCGTGGGTGCCGGGTCGGCCGGATGCGCGGTTGCCAATCGTCTGTCGGAGGATGGCCGGGAACGGGTGCTGCTGATCGAGGCGGGCGGGCGCGACAGCAGCATCAGCATCCACATACCCCTGATGGTCGTGAACCTGCTAAAGGACCCCAATCACACCTGGCCCTTCATCACCGAACCGCAGGCCGCGCTCAAGAACCGCACCCAATTATGGACGCGGGGGCGGGTGCTGGGCGGCTCCAGCTCGATCAACGGCAATGTCTATGTCCGCGGCGATCCGGCGGAATTCGACAGTTGGGCGGCGCTGGGCCTGCCGGGCTGGGGCTGGTCCGACATGCTGCCCTATTTCAAGCGGATGGAAAGCTACCGCCAGGGCGATCCGGCGGTGCGCGGCCATGACGGGCCGATCGGCGTCACCAGCCTCAAGCATTTCGACGCGCTGGCCGACGCCTTTGTCGAAGCGGGCTGCCAGGCCGGGTTCGACTATGTCGAGGATTATAATGACGGCCATTATGAGGGCGCGTCCTATCTGCAATATTCGACCAGGCGCGGTTTCCGCTCCTCTTCGGCGGTCGGCTATCTGAAGCCGGCGCGGGGCCGTCCCAATCTGGACGTGATGGTCGACGCTCTGGTGACGCGGGTGATCATCGAAAACGGCGTGGCTACGGGTGTGGAGGTCCGGCGTGGCAATGAACTGACGCGCATCGACGCCCGCAAGGAAGTGATCCTGTCCGCAGGGCCGGTCCAGTCTCCCAAGCTGCTCGAACTGTCCGGCATCGGCAATGCGTCGCTGCTGCGCGAATATGGAATAGAGGTCATCAGGGACATGCCCGCCGTGGGCGAGAATTTGCTGGACCATCCCAATACCCGCCTGACATTCGAATGCACCAGGCCGATCACCATCAACGACGCCCTGCAGCGCCCGACGGTGAAGGTGAAGGAAGGCCTGAAATTCGCGCTGTTCGGCAAGGGGCTGCTGTCGATCTGCTCAGCGGTGGCGCATATCGTGATGCGCAGCTCCCCCGATGAACCGCGCGCCGACCTGAAGCTCCAGCTTCAGCCCTTTTCCGGCAAGGATCGCTATGCGCGCAGGCCGCAGGACGGGCTGGACGCGCATTCGGGCTTCACCGTGGGCGTCATGGGCCTCAGGCCCCGCTCGCGCGGCTGGACGCATATCCAGTCGCCCGATCCCGTCGCCTATCCGAAGATCGACCCCAGATATTGCGACGATCCGCATGATGTCGGCGTGCTGCTGGCGGGGATCAAGGCAGTGCGGGACGTCGCCTCCCATCCCGCGATGCGGGCGATGATCGTGCGGGAAACGCGGCCCGGCGACGCCACCGTCACCGATGAGGAGATCATCGACTATATCCGGGAAACGACGCAGACCACCTGGCATATCGTCGGAAGCTGCAAGGCGGGGACCGATGCGGAGGCGGTGGTCGATCCGCAACTGCGGGTTCGCGGCGTCGGCAATTTGCGGGTGATCGATTCCTCCATCTTCCCGACCATTCCCTCGTCCAACACCAATGCGCCGACCATCGCGCTCGGGGAACGGGGCGCCGACATCGTGCTGGCGCAATGGCGCAACGACAGCCGGGCGGCCGCATGATGCGCATCGAGAGGATAGAACTGCACGTCACCGAACTGCCGGTCCGGCTGAAGCGCACTTTCTCCAGCGGCAGCTACGACACCGGGCCTTCGGACCAGTTGCTGGGCAAGCCCGTCCTGCTCAAGATCCATGCGGAAGGCGTGACCGGCATCGCCCAGATCCGTCCGATCAGCCCCGGCCATTTCGTCGCCGATACGGTGCATAGCGTGATCGGCGCGATCAGGGACATCTACGGACCGCTGCTGATCGGCAAGCGGGTGTGCGACCTGGAATCGATCGACGGCCTGCTGACATCGCGGCTGGCGGGCAATCCGGCGGCGCGCGCGCTGGTCGACATCGCGCTGCACGATGCATTCGGCAAGGCGGTGGGCCTGCCCGTCCACGCGCTGATCGGCGGGCGGGCCAATGCCGCGATTCCGCTGGAATGGTCGGTCAGCCTCTATGACGATCCCGCGCAGATGGTCGCGGACGCCCGCCGCGCCGTCGAGGAATTCGGCATCCGGGTGCTGTGCCTGAAGGCGGCGGGCAAGGGCGGCTGGCGGACGGACGTCGCCAATTTCGAACGGGTGCGGGCGGCGGTCGGGCCGGGCATCATGATCGGCGTCGATCCCAATACCGGCTGGACGGCGGCGGACACGGTGTCGGCTCTCAACGCCCTGGGCGACATGGATGTGGGCTATTGCGAACAGCCGGTGGAGCGGGCCGATCTGCGCGCCATGGCCGCGATCCGGGCCAAGGCGGGCGGCGTTCCCATCATGGCCGACGAAAGCCTGTTCACGCTCCAGGACGCGGCCCGCATCGCGGATGCGGCGGCGGCGGATGTATATTGCATCAAGCTCTACAAGGTCGGCGGCCTGACCCCCGCCCGCAAGATCGCGGCGCTGGGCGAGGCGCACGGCATCGGTATCAATTGCGGAGGCCTGGCGGTCGCCTCCCAACTCGAAGCGGCGGCGGCCGCGCATTTCTGCGCCTCGGTCCCGGCGGCCCGCACCTTCGGCGCGGCGGAGTTCGTCTTCGGCGTGGGCGTGCTGGGCGACGATCCCCTGATCGCGGAAGGCGCCATGGCGATAGAGAATGGCGCCGTGACGGTTCCGACGGGGCCGGGCCTGGGTCTTTCCGTCGATGAAGCGGCGCTGCAACGCATGACGCTCCAGAAGCTGGAAGTGACCGGGTAGATCGGCGCAGACCTCTGCCGATTTGGGTTGGATTGCGGACATTTCCCCTCCTGCAGGCGGGAGGGGGTTAGGGGCTGGGCTGGCGCGGCATCTGCGCTGTTTTGCAACGGCTAAGTCAGAAGCTTGCTGCGCTCGCGCCCACCCCTAACCCCTCCCGCCTGCGGGAGGGGAATGTCTTGGATTGGCCAATAGGCGTTCATTTCGGTCTGTCCTGCTCCGCACGCGGCACATGGCCGCTCATGGCCGATCCGGCATCCGGGGCGAAGCGCCGGTTCACGAAGAAAGCCGACAGCGAGATCAGGGCCACGGCGACCAGTGCGGCGGCAAAATCCTCCCGGTGGGGCGTGGCCGATCCGCGGACGGCCATGCTCGCCTGGATCGCGACGGAGGCGGTGCAGATGCCCAGCGACAGCAGCAATTGCTGGAATGTGGAATAGAGGCTGGACGCACGGCTGATCCGCGCCGCCTCCACGCCTTCATAAGCCACCGTGTTGTAGACCGAGAACTGAAAGGACATGAAAAAGCCCGCCAGCGTCAGGACCGCCATCATCAGCGGCACCGGCCAGTCCGCCCGGAACGCCGCCGCCAGCCCGTAGCAGAGCGAGGACAGCAGGCCGTTCACGATCAGGCTGCGCCGGAAGCCCAGACGGCGCAGCACCGGGGAAACGATGGCCTTCGACACCAGCGATCCCACCGCCGTGGCGAGCATGATCGCCCCGCTCACCGCCGCGCTGAAGCCGAATCCCACCTGGAACATCAGCGGCAGCAGGAAGGGCTGCGCGCCCTGGGTGATGCGGGTCAGCGATCCGCCGATCAGCGACAGGCGGAAGGACCGGTCGCGCAGCACGGTGAGGTCCAGCAGCGGATCGGGCCGGCGCGCCGCATGGCGGACATAGGTTCCGGCCATCACGCCCGCGACGGCGAGCAGCAGCAAGGCCTGCCCCAGCCGCCCCGGCTGGCTCGCGCTTTCGCACCCGAGCAGCAGGGTACCGAGGCCGGCGGCGCAGATCAGGAAGCCCGGAATGTCTGCCCGTCCGGGCGCATCGGCGCGGCCATTGTCGATATGGAGGGAGATGGCGGCGATCCCCGCCAGCCCGACCGGCAGGTTGACGTAGAATATCCAGCGCCAGTCCAGATGGGTGACGATCAGCCCGCCTATGGGCGGCCCCAGCATCGGGCCCAGCAGCGCAGGCGTGACCAGCCAGGCGGTCGCTGAAACCAGATCCTGCCTGCGCGTGACGCGCAGCAGGGCGATCCGCCCCACCGGGGTCATCATCGCCCCGCCCGCGCCCTGCACGAAGCGGGCCATGCCCATCTGGGCTGCCGATGTCGAAAAGGCGCAGAGCAGCGAGCCCGCCATGAAGACCAGTATCGCCGCCCGCAATACCGACCGCGCGCCGAACCGGTCGGCCAGCCGGCCGCTCAGCGGGATGAAGGCCGCCACCGCCAGCAGATAGGCGGTCAGGACCAGACCGAGGGCATTGACCGGTTCCCGGAAGTCCCGCGCGATGGTGGGCAGCGCGGTGGTCAGCACGGTCGCGTCGATCTGCTCCATGATCATGGTGCTGGCGACGATCAGCGCGACGACGCGGTAATTGCCCCGGCTGGAACGATCTGCGGATGGAGCGGCCGTGCAGCCGCCGCTCATGCCCCCTGCGATGCCATGAGGCCGTCTTCCGGGAGGCAGAGGGGCGCCCGCATCACGGCTTCGGGCTGGTGGACGGGGGTATCGATCCCCTCCATCCGCGCCTTGATCTGAAGGGCGAGATGCAGCGAGTGGAAGCGCGACTGGGCCAGATTGCCGCCATGGAACCACAGCCCCTCCTGCCGGGTCGGCTTCCACATGTTGCGAAGCTCCCCCTCCCAGGGACCGGGGTCCATGGCGGTGCCCGATCCCAGGCCCCAGCAGCGGCCCACCTTTTCAGCGACCTCCCGGGAGATCAGCATCTCGGCCCAGCCGTCCATCGGGCCGTAGCCGGTCGCGTAGATGATCGCGTCGGCCGCCACCTCGCTGCCGTCGGTCAGCACCAGGCCGCCGGGGGCGATGGAGGCGACGCCGACGCCGCTCCGCACCCTGACCTCTCCGTCGCAGATCAGGTCGGAGCCGCCGACATCGATATAATAGCCCGAGGCGCGGCGCATATATTTGCCCGCTATGGCCGTCCCGTCCTCCCCGAAATCGAACTGGAAGCCGGATGCCGCCAGCCGTTCGTAGAAGGCCGCGTCCTCCCGGCGTATGCGGTCGCAATTATGGCGGTCCATCGCTTCCTTCAGGCGGAAGGGCGTGGATGCGGTGATCAGGTCGGCCCGGTCGGTATCGATCCCTGCCGCGATCCCCTTCTCCGAATAGGGGCCTTCTTCGGAAATGCGGCGCAGCGCGCTCGCCTTGATGACGGTGGTGGGCGACCGCTGGATCATCGTGACCTTCGCGTCGTTCGACCAGAGGTCGACGCAAATGTCGTGCGCGGAGTTGTTGGAACCCACGACCACGCAGGCCTTGCCGGCAAAGGCCGCGCCATCCGCATATTGGCTGCTATGGCACTGCACCCCGCGAAAGCTGTCCGCGCCGGGGAAGACGGGCATGTTGGCGATGCCCGACAATCCGGTGGCCAGCACCAGCTGCGCCGGGCGCAGGACCATTTCCCGCCCCGCCCGGTCGACCGTCACCGTCCAGCGTTTCGCGGCTTCGTCATAATGCGCCCTGGTGCAGCGGGTGGAGCCCCAGAAGTCCAGTTCCAGCACCCGGGCATACATTTCCAGCCAGTCGCCCATCTTGTCCTTGGCGGTATAGACCGGCCAATGGTCCGGGAACGGGATATAGGGCAGATGGTCGATCCAGACCGGATCGTGCAGGTAGAGCGACTTGTAGCGGCTGCGCCAGGCATCGCCCGGCTTTTCCAGCGCGTCGACGATGAGGGTCGGGACGCCGAGCCGCTTCAGCCGCGCGCCCAGCGCCAGCCCGCCCTGGCTGCCGCCGACGACCAGGCAATAGGGCTGCACCTCCGTCCCCAGCGTCCGGGCGGTCGCGGCCCGCGCCTCCGACCAGGTTTCCCGGTCCTTGATGGCGCGATGGACGACGCCCTCCGGCCGGCGACGCCCGCCCGGCTCCTCAAAGCCCTTGAGTTCCTGCAGGGCGGTGAGCAGGGTGAAGCACCGGCCGTCCTTCAGCCGGACATGGCCCTTGCCCCGGCCCGCGCCGGTCTCGAAATCGAACCAGCCTTCGATCAGCCCGTCCCTTTCGGCGGCGCCGCCTTCCGGGCGCGCGGTGAAGGGGAGGACGGGATCGGCCTGCGCGTCCAGCATTTTACCGATGGCCTCGCGCCCCTCCATCGTCGCGATGTTCCAGGTGAAGGCGACCAGATCGCGCCAATAGCATTCGTCGGGCGCGAAAAGAGCAAGGACGGCGCCGGTGTCGCGGGCAGCCAGCGCGGCCTGAAATCCGTCGAGCCAGTGTTCCAGCGCCCGGTCATGCTGTCCGCTCTTCACCTTCTGCTCCTCTTCCGCCCCGCGCACGGCGGCCCCTCAACCTGCCATCTTCGGTGGCAAAATCCCATCGGCGGAAAAAATAAGTATTCTGGCGCGAGTATAACCAAAGGTGATCGGACAGGGCGTCATGCCCTATTCTATGTTCTTGTGAGAGAGCGGCGGGAAGGCATCCCCCGCTGCGACAATAGCGCCGGCAGGGACAGGACGACGGAATTGGCGATGACATCCGAAGAAAAGATCATGCTGACCCAGCTCCTGCTCGCCAATGCGACGGACTATTGGTATGAGGTGGACGTCAATGGCGGTCTGGACACCCGCGACTATTATCTGGAGGACGCCACCTTCTTCAACCTGAAGGGGCGCGAGGCGATCCATCAGTTCTACGTCTGGCGGCAGAGCCGGGGGCCGCGCGTCAACCGCCATGTCATCGCGAATTTCCGCGCCGAGCTGATCGAGCCCGGATTGGCGCGCACGAACAATGTCATGATGCTGTTCGCCGGGGACGGGACGCCGGTGCTGCCCTCCCACGCGCCGATCCAGATCGCGGAGCAGATCGACCATCTGCTGCTGTGCGAGGATGGCCGCTGGCGTTTCCGCACGCGGGAATTCGTCAACCTGTTCAAGAGCGACACGCCGACCACCGTGCCGCCGCGTGCGTGGTATGAGAAATGGAGTCCCGGCAGCCTGAAGGATTGATGCGACGAGTGCGGGTGCGGGCGGAATGCGGGCGAAGGACGGTCAGTGAAGCGCGAACAATGTTTCATCGCGGGTGAATGGGTCGGCAATGGGGAGTGGATCGCGGTCGACAATCCGGCGACGGGCGGGATCATCGGCCGCGTTCCGGCGCTGGGGCGGGAGGAGAGCCGGCGGGCGATAGAAGCGGCGGCCATGGCCATGCCCGCCTGGGCGGCGCGCCCGGCCGGCGAAAGGGCCGCGATCCTGCAACGCATCGCCGCCCTGATGCTGGAGCGCGCCGACGATCTTGCCGCCCTGCTGACCGAGGAACAGGGCAAGCCGCTGGCGGAGGCGAAGGGCGAGATCGCCTATGCCGCGTCCTTCTTCCAATGGTTCGGGGAGGAAGCGAAGCGCGCCTATGGCGACATCATTCCCGGTCCCATGCCGGACAGGCGCATCATGGTGCTGAAGCACCCGGTGGGCGTCGTGGCCGCGATCACCCCCTGGAACTTCCCCGCCGCCATGGTCGCGCGCAAACTGGCCCCGGCGCTTGCGGCTGGGTGCGGGGTGGTGCTCAAGCCTTCGGAACTCACGCCCTTCACCGCATTGGCGATAGCGCAGATCGCTGACGAGGCGGGCGTGCCCCGGGGGCTTCTCAACGTCGTGACCGGCGACGCGCGGGAGATCGGGGCCGAAATGACGGGCAATCCCGTGGTCCGCAAGATCAGCTTCACCGGATCGACGGCGGTCGGGCGGCTGCTGATGGAGCAGGCGTCCCGCAGCATCAAGAAACTCAGCCTGGAACTGGGCGGCAACGCGCCCTTCATCGTCTTCGACGACGCCGATCTGGATGCGGCCGTCACGGGCGCGATCCAGTCCAAATATCGCAATGCAGGCCAGACCTGCGTCTGCGCCAACCGCTTCTATGTCCAGGCGGGCGTCTATGACGCCTTTGCCGGGAAGCTGGCCACCGCCACCGCGAAACTGCGGGTCGGCGAAGGGACCCGCACCGGCGTGGACATCGGTCCCCTGATCGACGAACCGGCCGTCGCGAAGGTCCAGCGGCACGTTGACGATGCCGTGGCGAAGGGCGCGCGGATCGTGCTGGGCGGCGGTCCCGCCCCCGACGGCCCGCGCTTCTTCACCCCGACGATCCTGCGCGACGTGAAGCCGGGCATGCAGGTGCTGGAGGAGGAGACCTTCGGCCCCCTGGCGCCACTGGTGAAGTTCGATGACGACGCCGAAGCCATCGCCCTTGCCAATGACAGCGAATTCGGACTGGCCGCCTATTTCTACGCGCGCGACGTCAACCGCATCTGGCGCGCGGCGGAAGGCATCGAATCCGGCATTGTCGGCATCAACACCGGCCTCATTTCGACCGAAGTGGCGCCCTTTGGCGGCGTCAAGCAATCGGGCATCGGCCGGGAGGGGTCGCGTTACGGGCTGGATGATTATCTGGAGCTGAAATATCTCTGCCTGTCTCTTGCTTGAACCGGGGCCGCATTTGTGAGAGACAGGTTTGTGACCGGTACCAAATCGCTTTCGGGGCCAGGGCCCCGCGCAATTGACAGGAGAAGATGATGTCCAGTCATTCGACCATGTTGGACAGGAACGATATGCTGACATGCACGCCGGTCCATCCCCATTTCGCCGCGCGGGCGGAGGGGATCGACCTGCGCCGGCCGCTGACGGAGGAGCAGAAGGCGGCGGTCAAGGGCGCGATGGACCGTTATGGCGTGGTCGTCTTCCCCAACCAGATGATGAGCGACGACGAACAGGCCGCCTTCGCCGAACAGTTCGGCACCATCGAGGAGACGCCGACGCTGGTTGACCAGGAACGACGCCGCATCGCCAATATGAAGATCAACGACATCTCCAATCTGGGCCCGGACGGCCGGATTTGGGGCGCGGACGACCGGCGGCGCATGTATAATCTGGGCAATCTGCTGTGGCACAGCGACAGCAGCTTCAAGCCGACGCCGGCCTATTGGTCGATGCTCCAGGCCCGCGTCATCCCGCCGGTCGGCGGCGCCACCGAATATATCGACACCCGCGTCGCATGGGACCATCTGCCGGACGAACTCAAGGCCATTGCAAAGGACCTGATCGCCTGTCATTCGCTGATCTATTCCCGCGAGCAGATGGGTTTCGACGCATTCAGCCCGGAGGAGGTCGAACGGTGCACGCCGGTGCCGCAACGGCTGGTGCGGCTGCACAGGGAATCCGGGCGGCTTGCCCTCTACCTCTCCGCCCATATCGGCGCCATCGAGGGCTGGCCCCGTCCCGAAGCCATGGCGCTGATCCGGGAACTCACCGAATTCGCGACCCAGCGCCCGTTCGTCTATGCGCATCAATGGGCGGTCGGGGACCTCGTCATCTGGGACAATCGCTGCACCATGCATCGCGGCACGCGCTATGACGACAAGAAATATCCGCGCGACATGCGCCGGGTGACGCTGGAGGACAGCGCCCCCACTTTGGAACAGCCGATCTGATAAAGCCGATCTGGCAGGGCATGCGCCCGGAAGGAAGACAGAATGACCGTTGGAACGGTAAGCGAGGCCATTGTCGCCCGCCTCGCGGAAAAGGGCGTGCGCTTCATCTTCGGCGTGCCGGGGGGCGAGTGCAATCTGGACTTCATCGCCGCGGCGGAGAAGCAGGGCATGCGCTTCATCCTGACGCGGACGGAGACGTCGGCGGCGATGATGGCCTGCGTCACCGCCGAAATCACCGGAGCGCCCGGCGTGGCGATGACGACGCGGGGGCCGGGCCTTGCCGCCGCCGCCAATGGCGTCGCCTATTCCGATCTGGATCGTGCCGCGATGCTGCTGATCGCGGACGGCTATGAAGACGACCAGGCCTATATCAGCCATCAGCGGATCGACCAGACGGCGATATTGGCGCCGATGCTGCGCGCTTCCTCCAATCTGCGGAACGGCGATCCCATGGCGGAGGTCGACCGGCTGATCGACGCCGCCATGGGCAATCCGCCGGGCCCGGCCTATCTGGAGGTCGCCGGTTCCTTCATCCGCCGCCGGGCCGAAGCGGCGCCCGCCCCCCTTTCCGCGACCCGCCTTCCCGCAGCCCGCCTTCCCGCGCCGGGCCCATCCGCGCTGGCGGAGGCGAAGAGGCTGGTCGCCGCGGCCCGCCGTCCCATCCTGCTGGCGGGGCTTCAGGCGCGGTCTCCGGATGGAACCGCCGCCTTGCGCGCCTTTGTCGCGGCGACCGGCTGTCCCGTCCTCACCACCTACAAGGCGAAGGGGGTGGTGTCGGAAAATGCGCCGCTCGGGCTGGGCCTCTACGCCAATGGCGTGCCCGAACAGCCGTTGATCAGGTCGGCCGACCTCATCATCCTCTACGGCTTCGATCCGGTCGAGGGACCGCCGCAGCCCTGGCGCTATGGCGCTGTTCCGACGGTCGAACTCACCAACCACGCCTATGAGCATCCGCTGTTCGCGCCGACCGCATCCGTGGTGGGCGACATAGCCGCTTCCATCGCCGCCCTGCACGATGCGACGGACAGCAGCGGGTGGGAGCCGGGAGAGCTGGCGCGGCGCAAGGAAGCATTATGGGCGGCGGCGCAGATTTTCGGCGGCAGCGGCATTTCCCCGGCGGCGCTGGTCCGCGCGGCGCGTCAGGCGGTGCCGGCGGACAGCCGCATCACCATCGACGCGGGCGCGCATATGCTGCCGGTGCTGCATATGTGGCGGTGCGACGAACCCAACCAGTCCCTGATCTCGCGAGGGCTTTCGACCATGGGCTTCGCCATTCCTGCGGCCATCGCCGCCAGCCTGGCCGATCCGGGCCGCACCACCGTGGCCTTCACGGGGGACGGCGGCGCGATGATGTGCCTGGGCGAACTGGGCACCGCCGTGCAGAGCGGCGCAAAGCCTGTCGTCGTCCTGTTCAACGACTCCTGCCTGACATTGATCGGGGCCAAGCAGCGGCGGCGGCAACTGGCTCCGGCGGGGGTGGATTTTTCCCACACCGATTTTGCGCAGGTGGCCGCCGGTTTCGGCTGGCACGCCCGCCGGGTCGATGAGGAAGGCGGACTGGCCGGAGCCTTCGCCGATGCGCTGGCGAGCGGGCGTCCGGCGCTGATCGACGTGACGATCGATCCGGCGACCTATGACGATCAGATTCTGGCTATTCGGGGATAGGAACCGGGCGGTTCGGGTGGGGGCGTGCCTCTAAAGGCTTGGTTTTCCTTTGGGGCACGCCCCCACCCTCAGTCCCCTCCCCTGAAGGGGAGGGGAAGAGCCGACATCGCGGCTGCGATCTGGTCGGATGGCCTCTTCTCACCCGGCCAGATAAGCGCCGTCCACCGGGATGATCGCCCCCGAAACATAGCGCGCCGCGTCCGAGGCGAGATAGACCGCCGTTCCTGCGATCTCGTCCGGCTGTCCCTGGCGGCGCAGCGGCGTCCTTGCGAGGATGGCGGCTTCGCGGTCGGCCGTCTTTTCCCGGTCCGGAACCAGCGTGGTTTCGATGAAGCCGGGGGCGATGGCGTTGACCCTGATCCCCTCCCCGCCCCATTCGACTGCCAGCGCCCGGGTCAATTGCATCACCGCGCCCTTGGACGCGGCATAGGCCGCCGCATTGGGCGCGGCGACGAAGGAGCGGATGGAGGCGAGGTTGATCACCGACCCCCGGGTGGCGCGAAGCTGCGGATGGAAGGCCCGGCACATGTTGAACGGGCCGCCGACATTGATCGCCAGCGTGCGGTCCCATTTTTCCCGCGCGCCGGGCTCATCGATGCGGCCGGGGAAGATCACCCCGGCATTGTTCACCAATATGGAGACCGGGCCGACATCCCGCTCCAGCCGCGCCGCCAGCGTTTCGCATGCAGCGGCATCGGAAACGTCCAGACCGAAGGCGGTGGCCTGGCCGCCTGCGCCGGCGATGGCCCGCGCCGCTTCGGCGGCTTCCCCCTCCTGCACGTCGGTCAGCACGACATGGGCGCCCGCTTCGGCCAGCCCCCGTGCAATCGCCCGTCCAATGCCGCGCGCCGCGCCGGTCACAACGGCAATCCTCCCATC
Source organism: Sphingobium fuliginis (assembly GCF_015074805.1). Lineage (NCBI taxonomy): Bacteria > Pseudomonadati > Pseudomonadota > Alphaproteobacteria > Sphingomonadales > Sphingobiaceae > Sphingobium > Sphingobium fuliginis. The sequence continues at coordinate 735,017 of NZ_CP060036.1, forward strand.
CAGCCGCATCTTCGATCCTTCCTGAAAAATAGGGCTTATGTCGTGATTTTTATGGTTGTTACCGGTATCGCATCCGCATAGTCTTTCGGCAAGCCCGAATAGCGGTTCAAACCATCGGCAGAGGAGATCATCATGGCAACGGAAGATTATGAGCGCGGACTGGCGTTGCGCAAGGAAGTGCTGGGGGCCGACTATGTCGAACGGTCCTTCGCCAATGCCGACGATTTCAGCCGTCCCATGCAGCAATTGTCGACCGAATATTGCTGGGGCAGGATATGGTGCCGGGAGGGATTGTCCAGGCGCGACCGCAGCCTGCTCAACATCGGCATGATCAGCGCGCTCAACCGGCCCCATGAGCTGAAACTGCATGTGAAGGCGGCGCTGACCAACGGCCTGTCCCGCGATGAGATACGCGAAGCATTGCTTCAGGTGGCCATTTATTGCGGCGTGCCTGCGGGGCTGGATTCGACGCGGATCGCGCGGGAAGCCTTTGCGGAAGTGGATCAGGCGGCGGAGTGAGGCGCGGGAATTCAGCCCGCCCCGGTGAAAGGTCAGCGGTCCGCTCCTTGGAGCATCGGGCAGAAAAGCCTGTCCTGGGCCTGTCGAAGGATGGGGCCGGTTTTCTGCCTGAAAGGATGGGGCAACGGAAAACCGGAGCGCGCGCTCTGGAGCAGATCCGATCCGGCTGCTTGGAAAACCCTCTAGGAACTGGCGCGCTGGACGATTTCGAAGCCCAGGTCGATGGTCGTCACCGGCATGGTGCGTTCCTCGATCCGGTCGAGGATCATCTGCGCGCTGCGCCGGCCGATCTCATATCGGGGTAGGCGCAGCGAGGTGATCGCCGGGCTGACGTGGCGCATCAGGTCGAGATCGTCGAAGCTGGCGATGGCGAGCCGGCCGGGCACCGCCCATCCCCGCCTGTCGCATTCCAGCAGCGCGCCGACGGCCAGCACGTCGCCCGCGCAGAACAGCGCGTCGGCGTCCGGCACATTCGCATCGATATAGGAAATGGCCTCCGTCCCGCCGCCGAAACCGCGGGAGACGGCGACCACATGCTTGCGGTCGGATTTCTGCCCGATCTCCGCCAGGGCGTCCTGAAAGCCGCGCTGGCGTTCGGCGGCGCGGGGATTGGCGGCCAGCCCGGCGAAGACGATCCGCCTGTAGCCGAGCCGCGCCAGGTGCAGCGTCATCGCCTTGGCGGCGGCGCGGTTGGAATAGCTGACCACCATGTCGACCGGATCGACCGGGAAATCGCCATTTTCCACCACCGGCGTGTCCGACGCCTTCAGCATCCTGACCGCCGTGGGCGAATGGTTGGTCGAATGCAGGATCAGCCCGCCCACGCGCTGCGCCAGGAAGGCAGCGATCACCTGCTCCTCATCCTCCGGATCGTCGGAGCTTTCCGCCACCATCAGATGATAGCCGAGCGGACGAAGCACGTCCGATATGCCCTTCACCGTCTGGGAAAAGATGGAGTTTTCCAGGCTGGGCAGGACGAGGCCGATGACGTTGGAGCGGCGCGACGACAGGCTGCGCGCCAGATGGTTGTGGACATAGCCCAGTTCCTGCACCGCCTCCAGCACGCGATTGCGCAGCGTTTCATTGACGGATTCCGGGCTGTTCAGCGCGCGCGACACCGTCATGCGGGAGACCTGCGCGCGCTCCGCGACGTCGCGCATCCGGATCGTCCCATTGGCTTTCTTCGATACCGGCAAGTGGCTCCTCGTTTCGCATCGTTTCATGCGGAGGGATGCACTCCGCAGATGGAAGCTCGTTACCGTAACTTGGCGGGGCGTGCCATGATAATCTGACGGCGTGCGCGGTCCCCCGCGCCGCGCAGGCCGTCAGTCCCCTTCAATCCTCCAGGCCCAGCAGCCGCAGCGCGTTGGTCGAGATCATCTTGCGGATGTCCTCGTCCGAATAGCCAAGGCCGATGCAATTGCGGATCACGCCCCGGAAGCCGTCGACCGGGCGGTCGTTGCCCACCTGCCCCAGGTCGGACGCCAATATGGTGCGGTCGACCGTGCCGGCCCTGATCAGCGCGTCCAGCTCCTCCGGCGGGAACATCGCCTGTTCGCGGCCGATCATCTGGATGAACATGCACAGCGAATGTTCGATATAGGCGCCCATCGTCACCAACTGCCTGATGTCGTCCAGCGAGGCGCCGATGATGAAGGTGGGATGGTTCACCAGCAGCCGCTTGACGCCGCGCTTCCGCGCTTCCTCGAACACCGGGAAGATTTCGGAGATATGGAGGTGGCCGCCGGACAGGATCACGTCATGTTCCGCGATGATGTCGAGTATCTCCTTCACCTCGTCCTTCAGCGCGCCGTTGGCGTCGAGCGGCGTCAGCGGATCGGGCGGCAGCAGCGGCTTGCTGGTGTGGGGGAAGCCCTTTTTCCGCTTCTGGTCCGCCTCGACATGGTTCTTCGAGGCGAAGGTCGGCATCCACACCAGCCGGGCGCCGAGGGCGATGCCGTGATCGACGGCATATTTGTTGAAGCCGCCGGTGGTGTTGTTGAGCGGCACGCCCGAAAACAACTGCACCTTCAAATGGCCGTGCGTCCGGTTGAGCAGTTCGGTGATCGGCGTGGCGGAATAATAATGATCCTTGATCAGCATGGCGCGGAAGCCCGCGTCCGCCGCATCCTGCAACGCCTCCATATGGTCGAGCGACCGGGGCATGACCGACGGGCCGCTATGGCAATGCATGTCGACCGCGCCGACCAGCAGGCTGGAAATCCGATCCTCCAACGCCTGATCCGCGACATTTTCGTCCAATAGTGAAACCATGTTCGCCTCTTCGCTTTCAGCGCCCCAACGCATTTCTCGTGTCGTCCATCAATCTGCGCGCCGCATGCGCGAACAGGGTCGTGTCGGCGCTGATCATGACGAAGGAATAGCCTGCCTCGCGGCAGCGCACCGCTTCCTCCGGCGTCTGCACGGCGGTGCCGCAGGGCACGCCCTTCGCCCTGGCGGCCGCCAGCACCTTCGCCTCCAGCCCGCGCAGGGTCGGGTGCGATCCGGGCAGGCCCGAACTCAGCGCCAGATCCCCGAAGCCGATGAACACTGCATTGAGCGCGGGGGCGGCCAATATGCCGTCGATCTGCTCCAATGCGCCCATATCCTCGATCTGCACGCCGCGCATGACATGGTTGCGCCCCCGCTCCAGATAGTCGGCCGCGCTGTCCAGCCCCCAGCGTGCCGCCCGCGAGGTATAGCCCATGCCCCGCGACCCCAGTGGCGGGAAGGCCATGGCCGCCGTCACGTCCGCCGCGATCTCCGGCGTCTCCACCCGGGGGACCAGCAGCCCGTCTATGCCCGCGTCGAGCAGCCTCTGGACCGCGCCGCCGCTGCGGTCCGGCAGGCGGGCCATGGCGTAGAGCCCGACCGCCTGCGCCGTGGCGATGGCCTGATAAGCCGACTGGAAGCTGTGCGGCGCATGTTCCATGTCCACCACGGCGAAGTTGAAACCGGCATGGCCGATCAGTTCGACCGTCTCCAGCGAGGGAATCTTCGCCCAGGTGCCGACAAGGAATGCGTCCTTCGCCTTCAGCCGATCGATCAAGCTTGGTTTGCGATCCAAAATATCCCTCCTATTGCGCCGGCATCGGATAGTCGCTCTCGTTCAGCACCCATCCGGGCTTCAGCGAGAAGTCAAGGCGCGGCGGCGCGAAGATGTCGACCAGTTGATTGACGTCGGAATGCCAGGTGGAGGTGTGGATCACCTGCGCCGGGATCACCGTCACCGATGGCGAGTCCACCGCGGCATGGACATCGTCATGCCATTTGTTCATGTCCACGGCCCAGGGCCAGCGCATATGGTGCCGCCATTCCCCCTCCAGCGCGAGCGAACATTGTTCGAAATCGTCATGATGGTGCGGCGACACCCTGGTGAGATCGCGCGGTCCCTTCTGCCTGTTGGGGATGTTGAGCATGATCGTGGTGCAGCGCCAGATGCGGCCGAACCGGCCGGCTTCGACCGGCACGTCGAGCGAATAGCGGCGGACCCTGTACCCGTCGGGCGGTTCCGGCCATGGCCGGAAGGGCGGGATGTTCGCATGCCGATCCGCATAGGCGTCCGCATTGGGGCATTTCGCCACCAGATCGGGCGACTGGGCGGAGAAGATGCGGACGACGCGCCCGCCCTTCTCCAGCACCAGCCGGCTGTCCCCCGGCGGCATGACGAACAGCGCATATCCCCCGCTCCGTTCGGTCCGGTCCCCCGCGGCGGCGATGGCGGGGGTGTCTTCATCGGGCAGCAGGACCATATATTCGTCCGCCTGCCCGGTCCGTTCGAAGACCGCGCCGGGCAGCGCCTCGCTATAGGCGATGACGAAATTCTGCCCCCGCACATACCAGCTTTTGCCGCGGGCATCCTCCTCCACCGGCGGATCGCGGTAGAACAGGCCATATTCCGCGTCGTAGAGCCGGTCCACCGGCGCGGCCCCGGCGGGCGAGCCAGCCAGTGTCGAACGAAGGTCGGTCTTGTCGTACATCGGTTACCTCCAGTACCCGCCCCATATCGTCACCACCGCGTCCGCACCCCGATCTTGAAGAAACGCCCGATCGGATCGAAATGCAACGGATTGCCGATCAGCCGCAGTTCCTCCGGCTGGTCCTTGTCGAAGACATTGTTCACCGTGGCGAAAATCTCGAAGGACTCGTTGACCTTCAGCGTTCCCGTCATGTCGAGATAGAAGCGCGAGGAAATATGGTTCTCGCTGATGCTGTTGGGATCGTTGATGTCATAGCCGTCCTGTTCCGGCCCGATCTTGGTCGGGTCCAGCAGGGCGCGGGGAATGTAGCGCCCGTGGAAGGTCATGGACCAGGTCGGCCGCGAATAGGTGATCACCCCGTCCAGTTTCCAGCGCGGCACGCCCTGGATGTTCGTCACCGATCCGGCATTGCCGGTCCAGTTGTCGAGCTGGGTCTTCACCCCGGTCGCGTCGATGGTCGACAGGTCGATCACATAATTGCCGTTGACCTGGAAATTGAAGTTCCCGCCCAGGGCCGGCACCTGGAAGTCGGAGACGAGTTCCAGACCCTCCGCATGCAGCTTGCTGAGGTTCTGGAAATTGGAGAAGACGGTGTTGATCGACCCGTTCGGATTGAACTGGATCAGGTTGCAGAGCAGGTTCTTCTGCTTGCAGGCATTGGCGATCGCGGTGCCGGTGAGGGAGTCGATCGCGCCTTCCACCTTGATGTCATAATAGTCGATCGACAGGTTGAAGTTGCGGATGAAGGACGGCCTCAGCACCACGCCGGCGGTGAAGGTGTCGCCCTTTTCCAGGTTCAGTCCCGGATTGCCGCCCGTCACCACGAACTGGCTGGTCGTGCCGCCGACGAACGGATCGGGCAGCGGGAGCTGGATCGTCGTGGCGTTGGGGCTGGATTCGCGGGCGGATGGCGCCCGGATGTCGCGCGAGCGTGTCACGCGGAAGGTGATGTCGTCGATGGGGCGGTAGACCGCGCCCAGCTTCCAGGTGGTGGCGTCGCCGAAGGGATCGTAATGCGTCTGGCGGATCGCCCCGTCGACATCGAGCGACCGCCCGAGCGGAGAGTCCTTGAGCAGCGGGACGGCGACTTCCAGATAGCCTTCGACCACGCTGGTCTTCGTGAAGGGAAGCGCCGAGCCGTTGGCGGCGATGAACCGTCCCGCGGCCGTATTCGGATCGACCTCTCCCTCCGCCGTGTCGCGGCGCCATTCGCCGCCCAGCGCGAGTTTCACGTCGCCGGCCCAGGTGGAGAAGAGCGAGCCGCGCAGGTTGACGGCGGCGGCGTGCTGTTCGAACCGGCGGGTCTGCCATTCGGGCACGATATAGCGGTCGATGGCCGCCTGGCTGATATTGCCGAAGCCGAACAGATTGATCGGTATGCAGCCATTGGCCGGGTTGGCGATGGTGGACCGGCAGATCGGCGTGCCCGCCGCTATGCCCGGAAGGCCGGCGGGCGCGGACACCACGTCCAGCGCATTGTTCCATTCGGCCAGGCGGTTGTTGTCGGCGCCGACCCGGCTGTCGACGCGGCCATAGGTGTAATAGGCGTCCCAATCCCACTGGTCGGACAATTGTCCCTTGAGAGCGAAGGCGCCGCGATAGGTATCCACCTTGCTCGTCGCCTTGGACAGGCTGCCCAGCGCCCAGCTTGAGGAATTGATGACCAGATGGGTGATCGCCGGATCGGCGGCGAGGATGGTCGCGCGGGTGGCATCGGACACATAGGGATTGTTGATATTGATCGCGACACCTGCGTCGAGCGGCGCGGAACGCGCGGTCGGACCGCCCGTGACCTTCGAATACATGAATTCGACCGAGGCCGTGATGGAATCCGTCAGTTCATAATCGGCATGCACCGTCCCCGACACATGCTTGGTCGGCACCATCAGCGGCAGCGGACTGAGGCCCAGCGCATAGGGCTGCGTCGGGTCGTCGAGCTGCTGCAATATGCCGCTCAGATAATTGCCGAACTGATAGGGGACCAGATTGCCGTTGGAATCGAACTGCTTGCCGCGCAACGCATTGGGCAGGGAGGTGGCGCCGGTGTTCAGCACCTGCTGACCCAGGGTGATCGTGCCGCCCGTGCCATTGGGCTTGCGCGCGCCGACGACGATGCCGTTCTCATTATAGACGAAGGACGTGCCCTGAAGGACCAGCGTGGCCGGAAGGCCGTTGGTGCTGGTCCGGGTGGCGGTGTTATAGCCGGGATTGGGCACATAATTGGTGTAGCGCGTGCACCAGCTCCGTTCCTCGCACGGGCCGATGCCGCCTTCCCTTGCATATTCGATCGCCGCGACGACATGCCCGCGCCCGCCCGCGAAATCCGTGCCGCCCGCCGCGCCGACGAACAGGCTGGAGGCGTCGCCCCGCTGGCTGATGCCATAGCTGGCATTCGCCTTGAAGCCGTTGAGCTTCGTATCGAGGATCAGGTTCACGACGCCCGACACGGCGTTCGCGCCATAGGCCGCCGAGGCGCCGCCGGTCACCACTTCGGTCCGCTGGATGAGCATGGAGGGGACGCCGTTGATGTCGACCGTGCCGTCATCCGCGCTGGGCACGAAGCGGCGGCCGTCCACCAGCGTCAGCGTCCGCGTGGCGCCCAGCCCGCGCAGGTCGAGCGTGCGCGCGCCGATATTGCCGGACACGCGGAAAAAGGTCGAAGCCGGCGTATTGATGGGGCGGAAGGACGGAATCTGGTTCAGCGCATCCGCCACATTGTCGATCGCCAGTTGCTGAAGCCTTTCTTCCCCCACGACATTGACCGGCGTCGGCGCGTCATAGCCCTTGCGGCCGACGCGCGAACCGGTGACGACGATGTCCGCATCGCTGACGCCTGCGGCGGCGTCCGACTGCGCCTGCGGAGGATTGTCCTGCGCCATGGCCGGCGACAGCGCCGCAATGGTCGCGCATGTCAGCGCGAAGGCCGAGCTGCGGCAAAGCAATGCACCCTGCAAGTTCATTTCACCCCTCCTCCTCTTATTTTTCCTGCCAGGCGACGTCTCAACGGTGGCGGAATATGTGTTACCGGTATCTCAGAGACAGGGCGCTGTCAAATGGCGCCGGATCGGAAATTTGCAATGCCGGCGGGTCTGGCGCAGGACAGCAGCCATGATTTCGGGCCCTGGCTGCCTGTTCAGGCAAGGAAAAGCGCCTCTTCACTATGCCGCATGTTCGGGCCCCATGATCGGAGCATAATTTGTGGATATAGCATAGGACGAGATTTTTTGCTGAACCGGCGAAGCTGCGGGCGTTGCGTCGTTCCGGCGCGCCTACGGGTGGGGAATCCGCGCTCCATCAGCCTGAATGGACGGAAATTCGGGGCAGGAACAGGGACGGCGGCGCTTCTTCCGCCGCGCTTCCGCGACCATCGCGACAAAGCCGCGCGCCTGCATGCTCGGAATGTTGAGACCGGTATCATTGCGCTCGGCTTTCCGGAAGGCTAAGACGCTTCAACAAGCAAGGGCGGGAAACCGCTTCGTTTCCGATCGTAAAGGGAGAGGATCGCAAGATGGACAGCCTGACCGCTGCTCATGCCGACAGGACGGCCGCCAGTCCGCTGGAACTGCGCGTGGGGGAGGCGCTCGACAATCTCCGCACCTTTCGCGTCGGCATATTGGCGCCCTTGCTGATGGGCTTCATCATGCTGTTCGATTCCTGGGACAGCATCGCCATCGCCTATGTCATGCCGTCGCTGTCGCGCGAATGGGGGCTGCATCCCGCGATGATGGGGGCGCTCATCTCCTCGGGATATATCGGCCAGTTCCTGGGCGCCATAGCCCTGGGATCGCTTGCCGAACGGTTCGGGCGCATGCCGGTGTTCGTCGGATCGGTCCTGGCGATGGCGACGCTGGCGATCGCCTGCACGGTGGCGCCGGGGCCGGAGGCGCTGCTGGCGATCCGCTTCGTCCAGGGACTGGCGATCGGCGGGGCGTTGCCGGTATCGATCACCTATATCAACGAACTCGCGCCGACGATGACCCGTGGCCGCTACTTCATGATCTTCCAGTGGCTGTGCATGAGCGGCTATGCGGCGGCATCCCTGTCCAGCACGGTCATCATACCGGAACTGGGATGGCGCTGGCTGATCGGGCTGGGCGGCATTCCGCTGCTGCTGTTGCCGGTGGTGATGCTGACCCTGCCGGAATCGCCGCGCTGGCTGGCCCGCACCGGCCGCGCCGGGCAGGTTCCGGGCGCGCTGGCGAAGCTGGGGGGCAGGATCGACCTGTCGGACGGCGACCTGCGGCAGGCCGCGCCGCGCCTTCGGGAGCCGGCGAGGATACCGATTTCCGCTCTGTTCGCGCCGCAACAGCGCGCATCGACGATCATCCTGATGAGCATCTGGTTCACGGTCGCCTTCACCAATTTCGGGCTGACAACCTGGGCCCCATCGATCTTCGTGACGGTTTACGGCATAGCGCTGGCGGACGCCCTGCGCTATGCGGCGGCGACGCCCATATTGTTCCTGCTCGCGACGCCGTTCATCGGTGCGACCATGGATCGGGTGGGGCGGCGGCCCTATGCGATCGGCGGCTGCCTGGCGGCGGGGCTGGCCTTGCTGTCGCTTGCCCTCTTCCGCTTCGAGACCGGACCGCTGGTGGCGCTGGTGGTGATCGGCACGCTGGGCAGCGCGCTCAGTTCCTTCATCCAGTGGCCCTATACGGCGGAGAGCTTCCCCACGCATCTGCGCGCGGTGGGCATGGGCGTTTCCAGTTCGATGGCGCGCGCCGCGTCCATGCTGACGCCGCTGTTCGTCGGCGTGATATTGAGCACCGGGGCCGCCATTTCACTGGTTTACAGCGCATTTGCGGCCTTTGCCTTCGGGGCGGCGCTGCTCTGGATCTTCGCCACCACGGAAACGGCGCGGCGGAAGCTGGAGACGATTTAGGCTCAGGGCCCGCATAAATCATCTTTCCCGATCGAATCCTGCGTCATGCTGAAACAGGTTCAGCATGACGCTTCTTGGACCATTACCCGCAGATCAGGGCGAATGGCGGATCAGAGGTTGATATTGGCCCGGCCCTTCAGCCCCAGCATCTGGCGCGCCTCCTCCACGGTCGCGACTTCCAGGCCCAGCTCGTCCAATATCCGGCGGATCTTGAGCACCTGGTCGGCATTGCTGTTCGCCAGTTGCCCCCGGGAGATGAACAGGCTGTCCTCCAGTCCCACGCGAACGCTCGATCCCATCAGCGCGCCCATGGTGCACACGCCCATCTGGTGCCGTCCAGCGCCGAACAGCGACCAGATATAATCGCTGCCGAACAGCCGGTCGGCGGTCTGGCGCATGAAATAGACGCTGTCGGCGTCGGCGCTCATGCCGCCGGTCACGCCCAGCACCGACTGGATCAGGAAAGGCGGCTTCAGCAGTCCCTTGTCCGCGAAGAAGGCGATATTGTGGAGATGGCCGATCTCGTAGCATTCCATCTCGAACCGGGTGCCGCCCGGACCCAATGTCTCGATGATGTGGCGTATGTCGCGGAAGGTGTTCTTGGCGACCAGATCTTCCGTCGCCTCCAGAAAGGGCTTTTCCCAGTCATATTTGAAGTCGTGGCGGCTCGCCAGTTCCGACAGGTTGATGTTCATGCAGCCCATGTTGAGCGAACAGAGTTCGGGACTGACCTGAACCGCCGCGCGCAGCCTTTCCTCCAACGTCATGCCGGGTCCGCCGCCGGTGCTGATGTTGATCACCGCGTCGGTTTCCGCGTGAAGTTGCGGCAGAAACTGCATGAAGACCTCGGCGGACGGCGTCGGACGGCCATTTTCCGGATCGCGGGCGTGCAGGTGCAATATCGCCGCGCCCGCCCGGTGGGCCGCAATGCCCTCCTCGGCGATCTTTTCCGGCGCGACCGGCAGGAACGGCGACATGGTCGGCGTATGCATGCTCCCTGTCAGCGCGCAGCTTATGATGACCTTTCCCTTCTTCATATCATTTGCCTTTCCATCATCCTGTCCCTAGAGAAATTGGTACCGGTATCTCACGCCCGCGGCAAGCGACAATGGAGACCCCCATGAGCCCTATCGAACAATCCGCCCCGCCCGGCTGGCGCGTCAAGGAAGGCGCCGACGTCGATCCCTTCCAGCATCTGAACGGTCCCTTCTATATCGCGGACCCCTTCGAACCGGCGGCAGAGGAAGCCGTCCGGCTGGGTTTCCGGGTCGCGCCGCATAATTGCAGCTATTCCGGGTTCGCCCATGGCGGCTGGCTGTCATCCATTCTCGACGTCTGCCTGGGCCAGAACGCGCAGGCGGGCTGTGCCGTTTCCCACGCGCCCACCATATCGCTGTCCGTCGACTTCATGCGGGGCGCGCAACCGGGCGACTGGCTGGAATCCCGCGTCCGCCTGCTGCGCGCGACCCGGTCCCTCGCCTTCTGCGACGGCGTGCTGCTGGGGCCCGATGGTGCTGTCGCACGCGGCAGCGGCGTCTTCAAGCTTCCCTCCACCCGCTCCGGTCAGGCGAAGTAGAAATCAAGGGCGCTGCGATGGATCGCGGCGCGCACCGCCGCGTCGGGCAGCCAATAGCCAAGCTGGTCCAGCGTCTGCCGATGCGTCACCGTCCCTTCCGCCCCCACGAAGGGCGCGTCGCTGCCCCAAAACAGCCGTTCCGTCCCGACCCGCTCGACATAGGCCTGCGCGAACAGGCGGGCTATGTCCTGATCGGGCCGGCGGAAGCCGCCGGACAGCTTCACCCAGGCCATGCCGTCCTGACAGGCCCGGACCGCCGCCTGGAAGCCGGGGCAGTCCAGCCCCTTTTCCGCATCCGGCCAGCCGAAATGGTCGATCACCACCTTGACCCCGCTGGGCCTGAGGCCGTCCAGCACCGATGGCAGACGGTGCGCCTCGACATTCACATGGACATGCATGTCCATGTCGCGCAGCCGGTGGAACAGGCGATTATAGCCGTCGGCAGCGAAATCCGGCAGGTCGGTGTGGAAAAGCTGCAAACGCACCCCCACCACCCCGTCGCGGCGCATGCCCTCCAGATCGTACATCCCGATTTCCGGATCGACGATCACGGTTCCGCGCAGGCGCCTGTGCTGCCGCAGGGCGCGGATGACATAGTCATTATAGGTTCCGAACAGGCTGGCCGCCGCGATCACCGCGAAATCGACGCCGCTGGCGTCCAGTGTGTCGAGATAGGTTTCCACCGTATAGGCATAGTCGGGCCTTTTCCACGCCCTGCTCCAGAAGGGCATGGCGGGCCCCCAGATATGGGCGTGCGTGTCGACCCGGACCTCGGCGCTCATCTGGACCTCAGCGCTCATAAAGCCTCTCCGCCGTTTCATAGAGGAAGGCGCGGCGTTCGTCGGGGCCGAGTTGGGCCGCCGCCCTTCGCGCCGCCGCCGCCTTTTCCTCATAGGGCCATTCGCTCTGGCCCAGATCGGAGCCCCACATCAGCCGGTCCGCGCCGAAGACATCCGCCAGCCGCCGGATGAACGCGGCCGGTTCCGCCTTCTGGTCGGCCAGCCGCTCCATGTTGATCTCCGTGAACTTGAAGCTGATATTGGGCAGCCCTTCGAAGATCGAGATGGTATCGGCAATGCCGAAATCCGGCGGCGGCGGCATGCTGCTGTCCAGACCCGCCGCGACATAGCGCGCCTTTTCCGGGTTGGAGAGGGTGTGCGGCGTGCCGATATGATCGACGATGATCTTCAGCGACGGCAGATATTCCGCGATGAACTTCAGGGCCGGCAACCCCCAGGACAAATGCCTGCGGAAGAAGATGATCGCCACCGGCGTTCCCAGTTCGGCCGCCGTCCGCCAGCATTCCATGGCATTGGGCGAATTCATCCAGGCGGTATCGAAGAATTCGAAATGCGTCTGGGCGAAGCGCAGGCCGCGCACGCCGTGGTTCAACACCATGTCCCGGTATTTGGCGGGCGTTTCGGGGTCCTGCGCGTCCAATATCACCACCGGCACGAAACGGTCGGAATATTTCCTGCCCGAATCGATGATATAGCTGTTGTCATAACCATAGACATGGCCGCGCTGGACAATGCATGCCTTGCCGACGCCATTGCGGTCCATCCGGTCGATCAGCCATTCGGCGGTGGCCGTGTAGTTCATCTGCGTGACATGGGTCGTGCCGCGCATGGGCGACGGCGGATAGGCGACATCGTCATCCGCGATCAGATGCGCATGGGTGTCGAAAATCGGGTCTTCTGCCATATTCAAGCTCTCCTGCTGGCTCAGGCGAACAGCCTGGCGCGCAATTCCCGCGCCATGCCGGACAAGGCCCGGTCGGATGCGCGCATCATTTTCGGCCACATCAAAAAGCCGTGGATCTGGTCGGCATGGCGGATATGCTTCACCGGCACGCCGGCCGCCGCCAGCCGATCCGCATAGGCGTCGCCCTCGCCGCACAGGGGATCGAAACCGCAGGTCAGCACCCATGCCGGCGCGACACCCTCCAGCCGGGGCGCGCGCAGCGGCGACATGCGCCAATCGGCGGGGTCCGCTCCGTTGCGATAGGCCGTGCGGAACCACCGCATCATGTCCGCGGTCAGGCCGAAACCATCGGCATTGCGGCGGTAGGACTCATGCTCCTCCACCAGATCGGTGACGGGGTAGATCAATATCTGCGCGCTGAGCGGCAGGCCTTCATCGCGTGCCCATAGCGCGCAGGCGGCCGCGAGATTGCCGCCCGCCGAGTCGCCCCCGACGGCGATCCGTCCTGCGTCGATGCCCAGCGCCGCAGCATCGCGACGGGCATGGCGGAGCGCGGCCATGCAATCCTCCAGCCCCGCGGGAAAGGGATGTTCCGGAGCCAGCCGGTAGTCCACCGACAGCATGGCGATCCCGGCCCGCTCCGCCAGCGAGGCGCAGAACCATGCGCCATAGGCGAGGTCGCCGGTCATCCAGCCGCCGCCGTGAAAATAGAGCATGGCGGGCAGAGGCGCATCGTCCGGCACTTGCATGGGCCGGTAGAGCCTGAGGGGAACGGGGCCGCGCGGCCCGTCCGCCCAAAGATCCGCCTCCCGGACGGGCGGCGGCGGCTTTCCCAGCGTTTCCAGCGACATGCGGATCGCCGCCCGCGCCTCTTCAACGCTCAGAAGATGGAGCGGCGGCCGGCCGCTCGCCTCCATGAGGTCGAGCACAGCGCGGGCGTCGGGGTCCAGCCCGGCTTGCAGGGTGGCCGCCATCAGATCGCGTCCAGCCGCATCCGGGCGGTTTCCCGCGTGGCCGTGACCCACAGGATCAGCGCCCCGGCGGCGCAGAGGCCGAATATGCCGAAGACGATGGCGACCGACGCGCCGCTGGCCAGGATCGCGCCCACCACGACCGGCGTCAGGGTGGATGCGCCGCGCGCCAGCGAACTGCTGAGCCCCAGCGCGACGGCGCGGACATGGGTGGGATAGGTTTCCGCCGTATAGGGCCAGAGGACGATGGAGCCGGTGAAGATCGAGAGCTGACCCGCGATCACCAGCGGCACCAGGATCGCCACGTCCTTCGGCAGGGTGAAGCCCAGCGTCAGCAGCGCGACGGTCGCGATCAGCGATCCGCCGATCGCCAGCGGACGGCGGCCCACGCTGTCGATCACCAGCGCGATGGTCGGCGCGAGGACCAGGAACAGCAGGCTGGCCGTCGCGGAATAGCGCAACGCCGTCGCCACCGGGATATGGAAGACCGACACATAGATGGACGGCAGCCAGGTCGTCAGCCCGAAACTGGCGAAGGAGGTGAAGAACCAGAGCAGCATGACGACGGTCGTGCGGCGGCGGAATTCGGGCGCGAACAATATGGTCGCGGGCAGGCGGGGCGCTGGCCCGGCGGACGGTTCGGACGAACGGAGCGCCTGTGGATCGGCGGCGGCATAGCCGAACTTGCGCAGCGCCTTCGCCGCGTCGTCCGCCCGGCCGCTGCGCACCAGCCAGCGCGGCGATTCCGGGAGCAGCAGCAGCACCACCGGCAGGATCAGCAGGGGAATCGCCCCGAAGGCGAACAGCCAGCGCCATCCGAGATGAGGGATGACGACCGTGCTGGAAAAGGATGCGGCGGCATAGCCCGCCATGGTGATGAACTGGAATATGCCGAAATAGCGGCCGCGCGTGGCGGAGGGCGCGATTTCGTTGATATAGGTGATCGACACCGGCAGCGCGCCGCCGATCGCCACGCCCTGGACGATGCGCAGGGCAAACAGTGCGCCATAGCCCGGCGTCAGCGCGCAGAAGATCGCCAGCAATCCCATCCAGACGACGGAGACCAGGAATACCGGCATACGGCCGAAGCGTTCGGCCAGCGACCCAAGCAGGATCGCCCCGACGAACTGCCCGGCATAGCCGGCCGAGATCAGGCTGCCCGCGGCGACCGGCGTCAGGCCCCATTCGCGGGTGAGCGAGGGCATGACATAGGCGATGGCGATGCTGTCCCATGAATCGAACAGCATGACGAAGCCCAGCAGCAGCGGCGGGACGATCCGCAGCCGGGCGGAGGTGATGCTATCGAGCGCTGCGCCCACCGCCGCTTCCGGGCCGGAACCCGTGCGCACCGCATCGATCGGGGCTCCACCGCTCATCTGATTGCCTCCGGCGCCATCTCCGTCACCTCCGCTTATTCGCCCTTTCCGGGGCGCTTATGGTCTTTGCTATCGTGAATTCATGGTCGTTCAGGCGGCGATCACGCCTCCGTCGACGGATATGATCGATCCGGTGACGAAGGATGCCGCCTGCGAAGCCAGCCAGACCACCGTGCCGGCCATCTCCTCCGGCTGCGCGACGCGGCCCATCGGCACGGATGCGGGCCGCACGTCGCTCACCTGGCTGCGGCCGGCGCGCATATTGTGCAGCAGGTCGGTCTGGACCGGTCCGGGCGCGATCGCGTTCACCCGGATATTGTGGGGGGCAAGCTCTATGGCGGCGGACTTGGTCAGCCCTGCGACGGCATGTTTGCTGGCGGAATAGGCGCCGACATAGGCGAGGCCGGAGAGCGCGGCGGTCGAGGCGAGGTTGATGATGGAGCCCCCCTGCCCCGCCGCCAGCATAGCCGGAATCTCATATTTCATGCTCAGCCAGGCGCCGCGCACGTTGATCGCGAACAGATTGTCGAAATCGCGCGCCGCCAGATCCTGAATGGCCGCCGCCGGGCCGGGGATGCCGGCGTTGTTCATCGCGATGTCCAGGCCATCCATGATCCCGGTCGCGGCTGCCACCAGGGCTTCGACGCTTGCCTCATCGCGGACGTCCACGGCGCGATAATGAACGGATTGCCCGCTGTCCGACGCGATTTCACGGGCCAATGCCTCCCCCCTCTCCTTTTCCAGCCCGGACATGACCAGGCTGGCGCCGGCTGCCGCGATGGCGCGGGCGCAGGCCAATCCTATGCCGCTGTCGCATCCCACGACCAATGCCTTGCGCCCCAGCAGCGTAAAGAGATTGTCGGACATGGAAACACCCTTCTCGATCATGATTGGCGCTTGAAGCGGCGCTGGAAAGGCGTTGCGCAGCCATTGGGAAGGCGGCCGCTCCCGATCCTTTTCACCATCCTCATTGAATCTTTATGAGATACCGGTACCATAGGATGGTTCGGTTTAGCTAGGGCCAAAGTTCGCGAAGAATGCCATATGCCGTCGCTTCAGCATAATGTTATTGGATAGCCAATGCTTTCCCGATGTGCTGGAATTGCGCGAAATCCGCTAAATGCCGTGCCGTTCTTGGCTGCCCTGTCCGCAAGCGCCGGCAGGACCCGGAAACAGGAGATTTCGTGACACGCATTCCTTATCCAGACCCCGCCGGCCTGTCGGAAACGAAGCGCGAAGTGCTGTCCGGGGCGTTCGGTCGCGTGCTGAACATATCGCGCATGGCCATGCATGCTCCCGACCCCTTCTGGGCGCCGCAGCGCGCACTGGGCCGCGCCGCCATCTTCGACATCAGCATCACGCCACGCCAGCGCGAGCTGATCATCCTGCGCGTCGCCTATCTGTCGCGTTCCGACTATGAGATCTATCATCATGAAAGCATTGCCGCCGCGCTGGGCCTGACGGAGCGGGAGAGGCAGGGGCTGGAAAGCGGCGACTTCAGCGTCTTCGCGGCGGAGGAGCAATGCCTGTGCGATTTCGTCAGCGAGCTGGTGTCGGACGTTTCCCCTTCGGACAGGAGTCTGGCGGCCATGCAGGAATATTTCGGCCTGCCCACCCTGTTCGAGATCCTCTTCATCACCTGCACCTATATGATGCTCGCGAGAGTGGCGGCCGTCAGCGGTGCGGAGATCGACGATGAAGCCGTGACCAACTGGAATCTGCGACGCTGAGAATGCCCTGGAGCGCGGGACAGGCGTAGCGCGGAGGGCCGTTGCGCGCCTGGCCCCGCCCGACCGAAAACCGGGCCGAACCTGCCGCCCAGGAAAATTGGGACTTGTGCCATGCGGGTTCGCGGCGTATCCCAATCGTGATACCGGTATCTTCAATAACGATCTGGAGGGGTCCGAGGGGTGATAGCCGCTTCGCAAAAACTGTCGGCCTGGGTTAGGCAAATGCGGTTCGATGATCTGCCCGACGATGTTGTGACCGCGACCATGCTGCGCGTCATCGACGTGGTGGGGCTTTCCATCGCGGGCAGCCAGCGCCCGTTCGGCATGTCGGTGCGCAGCGCCACCGCCGGCCTGCATCCCGGAACGGAGGCCCGCATCTGGGGCGGGGCGGCGCGGTCGAGCGTGTCGGGCGCGGCCTTCGCCAACGGCGCGCTGTCGCAGGCGCTGGAATATGACGACACCCATAATGAATCGATCGTGCACATGAGCAGCCCGGCCGTCGCGGCGGCGCTGGCGCTGGGCGACCGCCTGCGCTGCGGCGGGCGCGACGCGATCCTGGCCATAGCCATCGGCAACGAGATCAGTTGCCGCGTCGGCAGCCTGGCGCCGGGTCAGTTCCACAAACGGGGATTCCACCCCTCCGGCCTGTTCGCGCCGTTCGGCGTGAGCTGGCTTGCGGGAAAGATGCTGGCGCTGGAGGAGGATGCGATGATCCGCGCCGCCGGGATCACCGGCAGCTTCGCCGCGGGGCTGATCCAATGCTGGGTGGACGGCACCCAGTCCAAATTCCTGCACCCCGGCTGGGCCGCGCAGAGCGGGATCGCCGCGGCGACACTGGCTGAGGCCGGCGTCACCGGTCCCGCCGAGGTGCTGGAGGGGCGCTTCGGCCTCTATGCGTCGCATCTTCAGGACGAGGCCGTGACACCCGACTGGCGCCGGCTGACCGATGCGCTGGGCGAGGAATGGGAAAGCCGGAACGCCTCCTTCAAGCCCTTTCCCGCCGCCCATGTCATCCATCCCTATGTCAGCGCGCTGCTGCGGCTGCGCGAGCGTCACGGCCTGTCGGCAGAGCGCATCCGCGCCATAAGGTGCGATGTCGCGCCCTATATCGTCGGCATCGTGTGCGAGCCGCAGGGCGAGAAGCTGCATCCGCTGACCGATTCGCACGGGCGGGTCAGCCTGCAATATACGCTGGCGGAGGCGCTGGTGCGGGGCAGGCTGGGGAAGGACGCCTATCAGCCGGAATATCTACGCGACGAGGCCATTCTCTCCCTGGCGCGGCGGGTCGAATATCGGGTCGACGGGTCCCTCCCCGGCCCGGAGCAGTTCAAGGGGGTGATTTCCGTGGAACTGACCGACGGCACCGTCCTTGAGGAGATCGAGGAACATAATCGCGGATCGTCGGAAAATCCGATGACCACCGATGAGATCGTGGCGAAGTTCAACGAGAATGTGGCGGGAACGCTGACCGCAGCGCAGGCCCGGCGCCTTGTCGACGCCGCACTGGCGCTGGACCGGTGCGAAGACGTGTCGCGCTTTACCGAACTGACGGTGACGGACCATGAATGACGCAGGAAGACTCGCCGGCCGCAATGCGCTGGTCACGGGATCGGTCGGGGGGCTGGGCCAGGCCATGGCGCGCAAGCTGGCGTCGGCCGGCGCGAACGTCATGCTGCACGGGCTGGAAGATCCGGAGGAAGCCGCCTGCCTGGGCGAGGCGATCGAGCGGGATTATGGCGTGCGCGCCGTCTATTGCCGCGCCGACCTGCGCCAGGCGTCGGCCGTGCGGGACCTTGTCGACCATACCGAGCGGACGCTGGGTCCGGTCCATATCCTGATCAACAACGCCGTCGTCCGGCATTTCGCGCGGATCGAGGATTTCCCCATCGACAAATGGACCGAGGCGCTGGCCGTCAACGTGACCGCCGCCTTCCTTGCGACGCAGATGGTCCTGCCGAAGATGAGGGAGGCGCAATATGGACGGGTGTTCAACATGACGTCGGTCTATGGCTATCGGGGCACCGTCAACCGGGTGGACTATGTAACGACCAAGACCGCGATCCAGGGACTGACGCGCGCCACCGCGCTGGAGACGGCGGGCAGTCCGATCACCTGCCATGCATTGATGCCCGGGTCGGTGCTGACGCCCCTCTGGTCCGACCGGCTGGAGCGGATGATGATCGAGGAAGGGCTGACGCGGCCGGAGGCGGAGACGCGCTTCCTGGACGGGAAGCAGCCCAGCGGCCGGTTCGTCGATGTCGACAGCGTCGCGGAGGTGCTGCTGCTGCTGTGCGGCCCCGCCGGAACGGATATGAATGGGGCCATATTGCCGATCGAGGGCGGATGGATGGCCCGCTGATGCCAGCGGCAGGGCGATGTTTGAGGAGCAGTCGATGACGCAGAGCCGGAATGTGGGATTTATCGGCCTTGGCAGCATGGGAAGCGCCATGGCGCCCCGGCTGCTGGAAAACGGCCATGCGGTGATCGCCTATGACGTCAATCCTTCGGCGCGGGCGGCTTTCGCGGCGGCGGGCGGCCTGGCCGGCGACAGCGTGGAGGAGGTCGGCAACCGGGCCGACATGGTGTTCACCAGCCTTCCTTCCCCCCAGATCGTCCGGCAAGTGGCGGCCGAGCTGGCGGGGACGAGGGTCGGGATCGTGGTCGACCTGTCGACCATCGGTTCGCGCGCCTCTGCCGAGGCGGCGGGCCTGCTGGCGCAGCATGGCAGGTCGTTCGCCGACGCGCCGGTCAGCGGCGGGCGCGCCGGGGCGCTGGCGGGCAAGCTGACGCTGATGCTGGCCGCGCCGGCAGCCGTGCAGGAGGAGGTCGCGCCCCTGCTTTCCCATTTCGGCAAGGTGATCCCGGTCGGCATGCAGCCCGGTCAGGCGCAGACGATGAAGCTCATCAACAACATCATGTCGGTGGTGGCGCTGGCCGCGACGTCGGAGGGGATGGCGATGGGGGTCAAGGCGGGGCTGGACCCGCATGTGATGCTGGACGTGCTCAACATGTCGAGCGGGCAGAACAGCGCCACCCGGGACAAGTTTCCCCGCGCCGTCGTCCCGCGCACATTCGACTTCGGCTTCGCGACCGGCCTGTCGCTGAAGGACGTCCGCCTTTGCCTGGACGAAGCGCAGGCATTGGGCGTACCCATGATGCTGGGCAATCTGGCCAAGACGATGCTGGACATCACGGCGGCGCAGTTCGGCGCGGATGCCGACTTCACGATGATGGCGCGGGTCGTGGAGCAATGGGCCGGCGTCGAGATCGGCTGAACGCCTGACGCGAGATTTGGGAGGGAAGTCGTTGGAGGATTGCTATCAGGTCTATGCCGTCCAGTACGGCCATCACGATCGCACCGCATCGGCCAATTTCGTCGGCGGCGATCCGCACGACCGGCCGATGCCGCTCGACTATTTCGTCTGGGCGATGGTGGGCGACCACGGCACCTATATACTCGACACCGGTTTCGACGCGGCCATGGGGATCAAGCGCAACCGGCAGTTGGTGCGGCCCGTGAACGAAGGGCTGAAGACCATCGGCATCGACGCCGCCGCGGTCAGCGACGTCATCATTTCCCACATGCATTTCGATCATGCGGGCAATCATGCGATGTTCCCGCAGGCGCGGTACCATGTGCAGGATGCGGAAATGGCCTATTGCACCGGCCGCTGCATGTGCCACGAGCCGTTGCGCCACGCCTATGAGCCCGGCGACGTGCAGGCGATGATCGGGCGGCTGTTCGACGGCCGCCTGCAATTCCACGATGGCGACAGCGAACTGGCGCCGGGCCTGACCCTGCACCGGGTCGGCGGGCATACGCGCGGATTGCAGGTGGTGCGGGTGAAGACCCGGCGCGGCTGGGTGGTGCTCGGTTCCGACGCCGCGCATCTCTACGCCAATTTCGAGCAGGCGCGGCCCTTCCCCTCCTTCGACAGCATGACCGACATGCTGTTCGGCTTCGACAGGATGCGGGAACTGGCGAGTTCGGAAAACCACATCATTCCCGGCCATGATCCGCTGGTGCTGAGCCGCTATCCCCTGGCGCGCGACGGCGTGGCGGGGGTGGTCCGGCTGGACGCCGAACCGGCGTCCTGAGGGCGGAACGCGGGCGCTGCCGCTCAGCGCGCCCGCGCCTCCCGCAACAGGCTGGGGTCAATCAGCCGGGAAAGCGTTGCGCGGTCGCGCGGCGGGCGGCCATCGATCTTCGCGAGCCACTGCTCCTCCTCCACCATCACGTCCAGCAGGTCGTCGGGAAGCGCGCAGGGAAAGCGGTGATGATGCCATGACTGGCGAATGAGTTCGAGATTCTGGCCGGTCCGTTCCGCCAGCATGGCCTGCATTTCGCCGGGATCTTCCTCCGCCTTGCGGCAGCCGGCCAGCAGTTCGCGCAGGAAGGCGACGACCTGTTTCCGCTTCGCCGGATCGCGGAGCGTCCCGGCCCTGGCGTTCAGGCTGTATATTTCGCGATAGGCGCCCTTGGGCTGGATGCTGAGGCCATTGTCCCCCAGCGCGAGAGCCGCGCGTTCCGCTTCGGGTTCCCAGGTCGACAGCGCGTCGACAGCGCCCTTGATCACCGCGTCCGCACCGGCCCTGGCGGTCAGGGGAACGATGGTGACGTCCGCCTCGCCCAGCCCCGCGCCCTTCAGCAGCCTGTGGAGGTAGAAGGCGGCGGAGGTGTTGACGAACACCGCGATCCGCTTTCCCTTCAGGTCCGCGACGGAGGCGATGCCGGAGGAGCGCCGGGCGACGATGCGGTACAGGCCTTCCGTCGTGGTGACGACGATGCGGACGTCGGGATGCTTCAGCGACATGCGCAGCGTCTGCGTTTCGGCATTGCCGGCGAGATCGGCCATGCCGGGATTGGGCGGCGGCGGCGCGCCCTCCGCATGCCCGCCGACCGAAGCGGCGAGCGCGGGGTCGGGCGCCGCCCAGAGGTTGGGAACCCCGCCGCTGGCGGTGACGACGGTTCCGGGCGGCGCATTCTTCGCCGCCAGCAGAGCCGGCCCGAACTCCAGCACGGATCGATGGCCGAAGACGGAAAGCGGTTCGGCCGGAGCCGTTGGGGCATTGACCGCCGCCGACGGTGCGGCGGCGCATCCGCAAAACGCCAGGGCCGCCATGGCTGCGGCCAGAGCCGCCTTGTTACCGCGCATCGTCATTCTCCCCCAAGGGCGTCAATAGCGGAAGCGCACGCCGAGCCGATAGGCACGACCCACCAGGTCATAATAGGTCCCGTCGAAGGAAGGGAATGGCGGATCGGTGTCGAGCAGATTGTCGATCGTCCCGAACAGTTCCACCTTCCTGTCGTTGTCCTCGCTGCGGGTCAGGACAAGCTTTCCGCCCAGATTGAAGTAGATGCGGCTGGGAATCCTGTTGATGTTGAGGCTGGTCGCCGTCCCCGGCACGGCGGCGGTGTCGATCTTGCCGTCGTTGATGTAGCGCGCCTGGAGGTTCACGCCGAAATCGTCGGTGTCATAGGCGATGGTCGCGTTCATCGTCAGGTCCACCATGCCGACCGTGCCGCCATTGACGGGCGTTCCATTCTGTCCGGAACGATCGATGGCCCCGGTCGTGTCCGTCAGCCTGTAGTCCCAGACATAGGTGGCGAGCAGCCGCGTGCTGAGATTGCCCGCGCCGAGGGGCATGCGATAGGACAGTTCGATGTCGACGCCGCTGGTCTGGAACCGGTTGAGGTTCAGATAGGGCGTCACCATCTCCGTGATCGGACCGTTGGCGACGGGGCGGGTGATGAAGGCGCAGCGGCTGGCGTCGCCCGCGACGCAGGAGTCGAGGACGACCTGCGCGACGGAGGTGTTGATGACGCCGTCTATGTCGATGTCATAATAGTCGACCGACAATTGCAGGCCCGATGCCCATTGCGGCTGATAGACGAACCCCGCCGTCAGCGAATTGGCGACTTCGGGTTCCAGGTTCCTGTTGCCGACGGAGAAGGTGCGCACCGTATAGGCCGTATTGGTGACCGGGTCGATGATGCGCGCGTTCTGATTCCTTTCCGGCGTGAACATTTCGGTGAGATTGGGGGCGCGGACATCGCGCGAGCGGGTGGCGCGGACGCGGAATTCATCGGTGATCGACCAGTTCACGCCCGCCTTCCAGGTCCACACGCTGCCCGCGCCGCTATAATCGGCGTAGCGGGCGGCGGCGTTGACATCCAGATGGCGGAAGAATGGCCTGTCCGCCGCCAGCGGAACGAGCAGCTCCACATAGCCTTCCTTCACGTCGAACGATCCGTCCACGAAGGCGGAGTTGGCGCTGGAAAAGGCGCGGGCCGCCTCCAGCGGGCTGGGGATGGAGAGCAATGTCTCCCGGCGATATTCGATGCCGGTCGCGATGGACACGGGGCCCGCCCAGGTCGAGAAGGGTTCCGCCTGGAGATTGCCGGCGACGACCGTCTGGGTCGTCTTCTGATGCTGGAGCGAGAGGCCGGTCACATAAGCCTTGGCCGCGTCGCTGGCCGTGCCGGTGCCGAAGATATTATAGGGCACGCAGCCCGCCGCCGCGTTGCGGATGGCGGCGTTGGGGCTGAGCAGGTCGCGGCAGACGGGGATGGAAACGCCGTTCTGCGTCACGTTCACCACATCGATGGCGCGGCGCCAGTTCGCCTCGATCCGCTGGCCGATGACGCCGCGGATGAACCGGTTCTGGCCATATTGCGCATAGACGTCCCATTTGATGCCGCCGAAGGAGCCTTCGGCGCCGATCAGGCCGCGGGCGGTCTCATTCGCCTTGCTGACGATCTGCTGGAAATTCTCGGTCCCGAACCGGCCGAGCTGGAAGCTGGTGAGCGCCGGCGCGCCGGCCGGCCGCGTCGCATTGTAATTGTCGATCGCCGCCCGCGTCGCCGCCGGGATGAAGGGATTGTCGGCGCTGACGACGATGGGGGAAAAGGCGCTGGTGCTGGGCGACTGAGTGCCGAAATTGCGCGTGCCGATGCTGGGCACGGTCCAGTCGACATGGGCGTAGTTGCCCTCCGCGAAGAAGCTGGTGTCGCCGCTTTCGAAGCTGACCCGGCCCATGGCGACGACGCGCTCATGCGGCTGCCTGATGTTGACGCCGGTCCAGGAACCGATGCCGTACCCGTCGCCGCCGATCTGGTCGTCGCCCCATACTTCCCCGAAGTTGAACTGGAAGGGGGTGCCGTCCGGCGCGAAGGCGGTGCCGCGCAACGGTCCGGTGGCGATCAGGCCGCCGGGCGTCTGGGAGGCGTAGTGGACGTTCTTCGTCCAGATGCGCGCGGGCTGGCCGTTGGTGGCGAAATTGGGATTGGTGACGAACCACCATTCCTCCCGCCCCCAGTCGCGCGTGTAATTGTCGCCCACCCCCTCGTCATAGGAATATTCCGCGCCCAGGATGATATGGCCCGCGCCGTCGGCAAAGCTTGTCCCGCCGCCGAGAGCGACCTTCATGTTATAGCCGTCGCCTTCCTCCGAGATGCCGGCCTGCGCTTCGCCGCGAAGCCCGGTCAGCTTGTGGTCGAGGATGATGTTGACGACGCCGGCCACGGCGTCGGAGCCCCATGCGGCGGACGCGCCGCCGGTCACCACCTCGGCGCGTTCGACCAGGAAGGTGGGGATGAGGCTGAGGTCGACGGTGCCGACATTGGACGTCGGCACGAAGCGATGGCCGTCGACCAGGACGAGGGTGCGGTTGGCGTCCAGCCCGCGCAGGTCGGCATAATAGCCGCTATTGGTGAAGGTGCGCGCCGCCGACGGGTTCTGGCTGGGGCGGAAGGCGGGCGCCTCCTGCAGCACCGAGCCGATGCTGATCGCGGCGCGGTTCTGCACCTGCTCCGCACCGATCACGGAAATGGGCGTGGGGGCGTTGAAGCCGTCCCGCACGATGCGCGAACCGGAAACGACGATGTCGGCCTCCACCGGTGGATCGGACGGCGCGGGAGGCGAGGATGGGGCCGGGATCGGGGAGCCGGCCGGGGCGGCGTCCGGCGGTTCCGAAGCGCCATCCGCCGGGGCCGCCGCACCTTGCTGCTGCGCGAAGGATGGACCCGGCGGAGCCATGGCGGCGAAGGCGATACCTGAAAGCAGGGCAAGTCTGGTCGACGCAACGCGCATGTCATCCCTCCCGATTGCCCGCGTGACGCAGGTCTGTCGTTCTGTTCGCAGAAGCGGATCGTAGAAGCGGACCGTCGAAAAATCGCTGAACGAAATAACATTCACAATAACTGAGAAACATGCCGGAGGCGCATCATCCAGCAGTGGCGCGACAGGCGAAGCCGCGGGGGGCATCAAAGGGCTGGCGGGCGCCCTGTTCCGGGTGTAGGATGCCGCCATTGGCCATGAGGCGCTCCCTCATGCCGAGAGATGCTCGCCCCGGAAAAGCGCGCATGTCCCGACAGAGGACATATAAGAACAGGAGCTTCATGGCTTTCGGTCAGGAGAGCGAACCATGGCAATGGCTCACCCGTCCCAGGCGGCGTCCGCCGGGCAAGATATTTCCATCCGCACCATCACGTTCGACGACCTGCGCGTCGCCCTGCGTCAGGGGTGGGACGATTTCCTCGCCAAAAGGGGCGATCTGGTGTTCATCGGCTTCATCTATCCGATCATCGTCGCGCTCGCGATCATGTCGGCCAGCCGGATGTCGATCCTGCCGCTGATCTTTCCGCTGGTGGCGGGCGCGATCCTGCTGGGGCCGGCCTTCGCCAGCGGTTTCTACGAACTGGCGCGGCGGCGGGAGGCCGGGCTGGACGCGCGCTGGCGCCATTTCCTGGACGTGATCCGCAAGCCGGGCGGGTCCGCCCTGTTCGACCTGACCTGCGTGCTGGCGCTGCTGTTCATGGCGTGGATGGCGACGGCCTGGTTCATCTATCATGCGACGCTGGAAAATGTGCCCGGCTCGACATCCTCCGTGGGCGCTTTCCTGTCGGCCATATTCGGCACGTCGCAGGGCTGGCAGATGATCGTGCTCGGCAATCTGGTCGGCTTCGGCTTCGCGCTGCTGACGCTGGCGGTCAGCGTCGTCTCCTTCCCCATGGCGGTGGACAAGCCGGTCAGTTGGGGCGTCGCGGTGCGCACATCCTGCCGCGTGGCATGGCATAATCCGGTGACGGTCGCGGCCTGGGGCCTGATCGTGGTCGCGCTGCTGGTGCTGGGCGCCCTGCCCGCGCTGGTGGGGCTGGCGGTGGTGCTGCCCGTGCTGGGCTATGCCACCTGGCACCTCTATACGCGCGCGGTCGTCCGATAAGGCGATCAGCCCCCGGCCATGTCGAGGGCGATGCCCAGCAGGGCGCGCAGCGTCGGCGCCTCGTCCGACCGGCGCCACGCCAGGCCGGTTTCCAGCATGGGGGCAAGGCCGGCCAGCGGCAGATAGCGCACGCCCGTGCGCGCGAGGTTGCGTAGCGAGGCGGGGACCAACGCCAATCCCATGTCGGCGGAGACGAGGCTGATGATCGTCTGCATCTGGATCGCCCGCTGGCGCACGTGCGGCTCCCGCCCCTGGGCCCGATAATGGTCGATGACAAGATCGTGGAAGGTGGGCGCGACGTGACGCGGGAAGAGCAGCAGCGGCTGGTCGAGCCAGCCCTCCCCGGCCAGCCTGCCGTCCTCCACCAGCAGGCGGCCGTCCTTCACCCAATTCTCCGGCACGGCGGCCACCAGCGGCTCGCGCAGCAACGGGCGATAATCGATGGCCGCGGGCAGGCCGGATGCGGGCGGGATCAGCAGCCCGGCGTCGGTCCGCCCTTCCACCAGCGCCTCCACCTGCACGTCGCTGGTCGCTTCCACCAGCGTCATGTCCACCCTGGGGAAAGCATGGGCATAGCGCCGCACCAACGTGGGCAGGATGCTGTAGTCCGCCGAACTGACGAAGGAGAGGACAATCCGCCCGACCGTCCCGGCCTGCAGGCGCCGCGCCACGGCAGCGAGGTCGGCCACGGCCCCCACGGCGGGCCGGACATGCTCCAGCCATTGCCGTCCAAAGGGGGTGAGCGCCACCTGCCGCTTGGTCCGGGTGAAGAGAGGCGCGCCCAGTTCCCGCTCCAGCGCCATGATCGACTGGCTGAGCGGCGGCTGGGTCATGCCCAGCCGTTCGGCGGCGCGGCCGAAATGCAGTTCCTCCGCCACGGCGAGGAAATGGTTGAGCTGGCGAAGGTCCATGTCAGTCAGTCATCCTGCGACCTTATAGCGCGGCTGCAATATATTTCACAACCTGTCCGCGAAGGCGTAAGGCGGCCGGACAGGAACCGAGGACAGACCCATGCCGCATTATCGTTCACGCACCAGCACCCATGGCCGCAACATGGCGGGCGCCCGCGGCCTTTGGCGCGCCACCGGCATGAGGGACGAGGATTTCGGCAAGCCCATCATCGCCATCGCGAACAGCTTCACCCAGTTCGTGCCGGGGCATGTGCACCTGAAGGATCTGGGCCAGCTCGTCGCGCGGGAGATCGAGGCGGCGGGCGGCGTCGCCAAGGAATTCAACACCATCGCGGTCGATGACGGCATCGCCATGGGCCATGACGGCATGCTCTATTCGCTGCCCAGCCGCGACCTGATCGCGGACAGCGTCGAATATATGGTGAACGCCCATACCGCCGACGCGCTAGTGTGCATTTCCAACTGCGACAAGATCACGCCCGGCATGCTGATGGCCGCGATGCGCCTCAACATCCCGACCATCTTCGTTTCGGGCGGTCCGATGGAGGCCGGCAAGACCGAGCTGCGCGGCAAGACCGTCGCGCTGGACCTGGTCGACGCCATGGTCGTCGCGGCGGACGACAGCTATACCGACGAGGAAGTGAAGGTCATCGAGCGGTCCGCCTGCCCGACCTGCGGTTCCTGCTCCGGCATGTTCACCGCCAATTCGATGAACTGCCTGACCGAAGCGCTGGGGCTGTCGCTGCCGGGCAACGGATCGACGCTGGCCACCCATGCCGACCGCGAAAAGCTGTTCCTGGAGGCGGGCCGCACCATCGTCGACCTCGCCAAGCGCTGGTACGAACAGGACGACGCATCGGCCCTGCCCCGCAACATCGCCACCTTCGCCGCGTTCGAGAACGCGATGAGCCTGGACATCGCCATGGGCGGGTCGACCAATACGGTGCTTCACCTGCTCGCCGCCGCCTATGAGGGCGGGGTGGATTTCACCATGGCCGACATCGACCGTCTGTCACGGCGCGTTCCCTGCCTCTGCAAGGTCGCGCCGGCCAAGAATGACGTGCATATGGAGGACGTCCATCGCGCGGGCGGCATCATGGCAATCCTGGGCGAGCTGGAGCGCGCCGGGCTGGTCGACGCCAGCCTGCCGACCGTCCATGCGCCGACGCTGGGCGACGCGCTCAACCGCTGGGACATCGGCCGCACCAATAGCGAGGAGGTCCGCAACTTCTTCCGCGCCGCGCCCGGCGGCGTCCGCACCACCCAGGCGTTCAGCCAGAACGCCCGTTGGGAGGAACTGGACACCGACCGCGAGACCGGCGTCATCCGCAGCGCGGCGCATCCCTTTTCTAAGGATGGCGGGCTGGCCGTGCTGTTCGGCAATATCGCGCCCGAAGGCTGCATCGTGAAGACGGCCGGGGTGGACGAATCCATCCTGACCTTCCACGGCACGGCACGGGTCTATGAAAGCCAGGACGCTGCGGTCGCCGGCATCCTGGGCAATGAAGTGAAGGCGGGCGATGTCGTCGTCATCCGCTATGAAGGGCCCAAGGGCGGGCCGGGCATGCAGGAAATGCTCTACCCGACCAGCTATCTGAAGTCGAAGGGGCTGGGCAAGGCCTGCGCCCTGATCACCGACGGGCGCTTTTCCGGCGGCACTTCGGGCCTTTCCATCGGCCATGTGTCGCCCGAAGCGGCGGAAGGCGGGCTGATCGCGCTGATCGCGACCGGCGACCCCATCCTCATCGACATTCCCAATCGCGTGATCAGGCTGGACCTGGACGACGCCGTCATCGCCGCCCGCAAGGCGGAAATGGAGGCGCGCGGCGCGAAGGCATGGAAGCCGTTCGGCCGCAAGCGCCATGTGTCGCCCGCCCTGCGGGCCTATGCGGCGCTCACCACCAATGCGGCGCGCGGCGCGGTGCGGGATGTGGGCCAGGTGGAAAAGGATTGATATTCAGGGCGCGCCGCATTCGACCCCGCGGCGCGTCGTTCCGGACGATTGCCCGCGGGCCGTCAGTGGAGGAGGATATAAAGCGTGCCGGTCAACGCCAGGGCCGACGCGCTGCACAGGCTCAGCAACCCGACGCTGCATTGGCACATGCTGTAATGCATACGCTCCATCGCACTCTCCCTTGCCGCCGGGCTTATGCCGGTCGGGCGGGGCGATGATAACAGAGAATATCGCGCGAATCAAAAGGTCAGGCGTCGTCCAGTCCCTGCAATAATTTTTGCAGCGCAGCATGGAAATGCCGCCGTTCCGAAGGGTTCAGCGCCTTCAAAAGCTTTCCCCCCAGTTGCAGGCGGAGAGGCTCCGTCACGGCGACCGCCGCCTCTCCGGCCGGAGTGATGGCCAGCCGCTTCACCCGCCGATCGTCCCTGTCCGGCACCCGCTGGATCAGGCCCTCGCGCTCCAGCCCGTCCAGCGCCTCCGTCACCGTGCGCGGCGCGAGATTCATGATCTCGGCAATGTCGGCGGCGCGCGCCGTTCCCAGCTGCGCCTTTATGCACATCAATATCTTGGTCTGGGCGAGCGATGCGCCCTGTTCCGTCATCGCGCGGTCGAACGATCTGCGGATCAATGTGATGACCCGAAACAGGTCGGTCAGTAGCTGTTCGTCGGCGCCATTCATGAGGAACCTCAATAAATGGTATTGCGCTATGGTGCAAGCGCGAGCATAGGGGACGGTATTGCGATCTGCGGGTTCCATCGATGAGTTCTGAGACAGTGGCTTCTTCTCCCCCCCATGGCGACGACTCGGGCCAGAGCCGCTCCTCCGCGCTCAGAAGCCCGCGTGCACGCCTGATCCTGCTGCTCGTGGCGCTGGCGCTGATCGGCGGCGGCGTGCTGTGGCTCATCCGCTTCGAAACCTTCGGCAAATATCAGGAATCGACCAACGACGCCTATATCCAGGCCGATTCGATCACCGTCGCGCCCAAGGTGTCCGGCTATGTCGACCGCGTCTTCGTCGATGAGAACCAGGATGTGAAGGCCGGCCAGCCGCTGGTTCAGATCGATCCGCGCGATTACCGGGCGCAGGCGGCCCAGTCCGTGGCGCAGATCGACGTGGCCAAGGCCAATGCGGCCGGGGTCGTCGCCCAGATTGCTGAGCAACGCGCCGCCGTCGCGCAGGCCGAGGCCGATCTGAACGCCGCCAACGCCAATGCCACCTTCGCCGCGCGCGAGGTGGAGCGCTATCGCCCGCTGGCGGCCAGCGGTGCGGAGACCCGCGAGCGCCTGTCGGAGCTTCAGAACCAGGCGACCCAGGCGCGGGCGAGGGCCGCGGCGGCCAGGGCGACACTGACCAGCGCGCAGAAGCGGATCGCCACCCTGCAGACACAGGTGCGGCAGGCGGAAGCGCAGGGCGAGGCCGCGCGTGCGCAGCTTTCGGCCGCCAGCACCAATGTGGAGGCGACGATATTGCGGGCGGCGGTCGACGGGCGGATCGGTGACAGGAGCGTCAGGCAGGGCCAGTTCGTTCAGGCCGCCAGCCGGCTGATGACGCTGGTTCCCAAGGCCAGCCTCTATGTCGAGGCGAATTTCAAGGAAACGCAACTGGGCCTGATGCGCGTCGGCCAGCCGGTGACGATCGCGGTGGATGCGCTGCCCGGGATCGAGCTGCCCGGACGGGTCGCCAGCATCGCGCCCGGCACCGGCGCCCAGTTTTCGGTCCTGCCGCCGCAGAACGCCACCGGCAATTTCACCAAGATCGTCCAGCGCATCCCGGTGCGCATCGCCGTCAGCGCCGGCCCCGAAACCCGGAAGCTGCTGGTCCCCGGCATGTCCGTCGAAGTGTCCGTCGACACCCGTTCGGCCCGGAACGCCGCCGCGCAGATCCGCCGGGAGCAGGAGCGGCATAACGCCCGGATCGGCCGATGAACGCCACCGCCGCTCCGGCCGCGCCGCCCCTTCCCGAACGCGCCGACACCGCCGCGTGGCTGGCCGTCATCGCGGGAAGCCTGGGCGCGATGATGGCGACGCTGGACATTTCCATCGTCAATTCAGCGCTGCCCACGATCCAGGGCGAGATCGGCGCCAGCGGCACGGAGGGCACCTGGATCGCGACATCCTATCTGGTCGCGGAGATCATCGTCATTCCGCTGGCGGCCTGGCTGGAACGGCTGCTGGGGCTGCGCACCCTGCTGCTCGCCGCCGCCTTTCTGTTCACCGGTTTTTCGATGCTGTGCGGCGTGGCCGGCGACCTTACCACCATGGTCATCGGCCGCGTCGGCCAGGGCTTTACCGGCGGCGCGCTGATCCCCACGGCGATGACCATCATCGCCACGCGCCTTCCCCGTTCGCAGCAGCCGATCGGCAATGCGCTGTTCGGCGTCACCGCCATTCTTGGGCCGGTGCTCGGCCCGCTGGTCGGCGGATGGCTGACGGAGAATATAAGCTGGCACTACGCCTTCTTCCTGAACCTGCCCGTGGGCATCGTGCTGATCACCCTGCTGCTGGTGACGATGCCGCATCAAAAGCCGCGCCTCAGCGAATTCCGGCAGGCCGACTGGCTGGGCATCGCGGGCATGGCGCTGGGCCTGGGCGGCCTTACCATCGTGCTGGAGGAGGGGCAGCGGGAACAATGGTTCCAGAGCAGCGAGATCGTCCTGATGTCGGTCATCTCCGGCATCGGCTTCATCCTGCTGTTCGCCGGACAATATTTCGCGAAAAGGCCCGTCATCCGGCTGAAGCTGCTGCTCGACCGGCAATTCGGGGCCGTTGCGCTGATGGGGCTGGTGATCGGCATGATGCTGTACGGCACCGCCTTCGTCATTCCGCAGTTCCTGGCGGCGATCGCCGGCTATGACGCGCTGCAATCGGGCCGCATCGTCCTGCTGTCCGGCATTCCGAGCCTGATGCTGATGCCGCTCACGCCCCTGCTGATCCGGCACCTCGACATCCGCATCGCGGTGGGCGCCGGGCTGCTCGTCATGGCGACGAGCTGCTGGGTCGACACGGTGCTGACCAATCAGGCGGTAGGCCATGATTTCGTCGAGTCGCAATTGCTGCGCGGCGTGGGCAGCGTATTCGGTTTCCTGTTCCTCAACCAGGCGGCCATCGCATCGGTCCCGCGCGAGGATGCGGGCGATGCCGCCGGGCTGTTCAACGCCGTCCGCAATCTGGGCGGATCGCTGGCGCTGGCGGGCATCGCCACCATCCAGGACCAGCGAAGCTGGCTGCACAGCCGCCGCATGGAGGAAAGCCTGAGCGCCAATAGCGGGCAGGTGCAGGATTATATCGGCGGCCTCGCCCATTCGCTGGGCGGGCAGGACGCCGCGCTTCGATCGCTGGCAGGCACGATCCAGCGGGAAGCGCTGGTGATGACCTATAACGACATCTTCACGATGCTGGCGGTCGGCATCATCGCCGTATTGCCGCTGGTGCTGTTCCTGCGTCCCTTGCCCAAGGGGCAAGCGGTCGCGATGCATTGAGGCTGGTTCCATGCGTTTCCCCCAGACCGTCCTTCCTCCGGCCATCCTCCCGCTGCTGACGCTCGCCGCCTGCACCGCCGGGCCGGATTATCAAGGGCCGGAAGCGGCCAGGCCGGTCAGCCCGGCGGCGCAGTTCGTCAGGGCGCCCGCCGACGCCGGCCCGCAGGCGCCCGCCGCCGCGGCCTGGTGGACGGCGCTGGGCGACCCGGTGCTGGACGCGCTGGAAAGCCGCGCGCTGGCCGCCAGTCCCGGCGTGGCCGTGGCGGAGGCAAGGGTGCGGCAGGCCCGCGCCTCGCTGCGGACGGAGCGCGCCAATGCCCTTCCCAATGTCAATGCCTCCGCTCTTTACGTCCATGCCACCGTGCCCGGCGTCGACCTCGGCAATTCGGAGGAGGACAGTTCCGATGGCGGCGACAGCCAGTCGCTCAATTTCTACAATCTGGGCTTCGACGCGAGTTGGGAGGTCGATCTGTGGGGTGGCCGGCGGCGGGGAGTCGAGGCGGCACGGGCCCAGGTTGAGGCGGCGCAGGCCAATGTCGCGGACGCGCAGGTCAGCCTGACCGCCGAAATCGCCCAGGCCTATGTCAATCTGCGCGACCGGCAGCAGCGTATCGCGCTGGCGCAGCAGGCCACGGCCCGGCAGCGCGAGATGCTGCGCCTGACGGAACAGCGCCACGCCGGGGGAACTGCCTCCGCGCTGGAGGTGGAACAGCAGCGCAACCAGCTGGAGCAGAGCGACGCCGCGCTGCTGCCGCTGAGTGCGGAGCGCGACGCCTATCTGAACGCGCTGGCTACCCTGGCCGGGGAAGCGCCCGGCGCGCTCGACGCCATGCTGGCCGCGCCCGCGCCCGTGCCGCTGCCTCCCGCGCAGGTCGCGGTCGGCGATCCCGCCGCGCTGCTCAGGCGCCGCCCCGACATCAGGGCGGCGGAGCGCCAGTTCGCCGCCGCCACCGCCAGGATCGGCGTGGCGGAGGCCGCGCGTTTTCCCAGCCTCAGCTTCATGGGCCTGATCGGCATCGGCGGCACCGATCCGGGCGATCTGGTCGACCTCGACACGCTGGCGGCGATCGCCATGCCGCGCCTGAGCTGGAGCTTCCTCGATTTCGGCCGCAACGCCGCCCGGGTCGGACAGGCCGAAGGCGTCCGGGACGAGGCGGCCGCGCAATATCGGCAGGCGGTGCTCAATGCCCTGCGCGACGGCGAGGACGCGCTTTCCCGCTTTGGCGCGCGGCGGCTGAGCGTCGCCAGCGCCGCCCGGTCGAAGGCCTCGGCTGAGCGCGCCGCCGCGCTGATGCGCCAGCGTTTCGAGGCGGGAACGGCCACCCGCATCCAGCTTCTCGACGCGGAGCGGCAGAGCCTGTCGGCGGCTCAGGCGCTGACCCAGGGAACGGCGGCGATGACGGCCGACTATATCGCCCTGCAAAAGGCGCTCGGCCTCGGCTGGCAATAGGGAATTTAACCTTTCCGCAAGGCTTTGGGAGCGAAATGCCGCGCTGGAGCGCGTTGCCTTGTATCGGGCACAGGCCGCGCGCTCCAAGTTTCTGTTGTCGCATCGTTTTAGGCAGAAAACCGGTTCCCGTCCTTCGACAGGGCTCAGGACAGGCTTTTCCGCACGATGCTCTAAAAGTCCATATTGTCCGATGGAAGCGCGACATGCTCCGGGGGAGGAGTCCGGCAGGGACGGGAGAGCGCGCTTCGGATCGGACGGGAGGGACTTTCAAGTCGGGGCCGCGCATCATCATGTTGAAGAGAATTCGTACCGAGCATGTCGAATTGGGCATGTTCCTCCACAAGATGGAAGGGTCATGGTTCGCCCACCCCTTCTGGAAGAGCAGGATGCTGCTGGAGGATGCCGAACAACTGGAAACGTTGAAGGCGAGCAAGGTCGAATGGGTGCAGATAGACACCTCTCGCGGCGCTGACCTGAAGCCCAGCGAAGCGCCCGCCCCGCCCCGCGCGCCGGCTGCCGACCAGCGTGACCGTCCGTTCGGCCGTGCGGGCGCCACCATAGCCCGGCGCGGGGCGCCGCCGCCCGTCAGCCGTCCGTTCGACCCGCTGTCGAAGGACAGGCTGCCGGCCAAGGCGGAGATGGTTCATGCCAACCGCCTCGCCCGCAAGTCGGTGCGCGCGATGCAGAAGATCTTCGACGATTCCCGACTGGGCAATGCGATCAAGCTCAACAGGCTGGAAACGATGATCGATGAGATCTCCAGCTCCATCCAGCGCAATCCCCACGCCTTCATGGCGGTGACGCGGCTCAAGAACACCAGCGAATATCTCTATCTGCACGCCCTGTCGGTCTGCGCGCTGATGATCAGCCTGGCGCAGCAGCTCCGCCTCTCTCCGGAAGAGGTGCAGCAGGCCGGGCTTGCCGGATTGCTGATGGACGTCGGCATGGGCCATGTGCCGCAGGAAACCTGGGACAAGGACAGTCCGCTGACGCCGGAGGAATGGGAGGTGGTGAAGAGCCACACCACGCTGGCGCATGAATTCCTGGCGCTGGGCGGCGAAATGCCGGACGCCGTGCTGGACGTCTGCCTCCATCACCATGAGCGGTTGGACGGCAGCGGCTATCCCCATGGGCTGAAGGGCGATGAAATCGGACGGTTCGCCCGCATGGCGGCGATCTGCGACACCTATGACGCGATGACGTCCAACCGCATCCACCGTCATGGCGAGGACCCATCCCGCGCGCTGCTGATGCTGGACGAGGCGCAGACGCTCTACGACCCCGAAATCTTCCAGGCGTTCCAGCGCGCGGTCGGCATCTATCCCATCGGATCGCTGGTCCGCCTGCGCTCGCACCGGCTGGCGATCGTGGTCGAGCAGAATGCCGACGACCTGACGCTGCCGGTGGTGCGGCCCTTCTATTCGCTTTCCGACCGCAGCTTCGTGAAGGCGGAGGACATAGACCTTTCCAACTGCTTCGGCGCGGACCAGATCATGACCCGCGAAACGCCGGAGGGTTGGGACATGACCGAATGGCCCGCGCTCAGCGCCAGGCTGCTCGCGGCGGCGGGATGAAGGCGGGGGCCCTGCCCTGAAAATTCGTTGCGCCTGCCCGCCGGGCAAGGGATATAGGCGGCATGATCGTGCCGGATATGCCCTCTACCGCGGCGGGCGTCGCCGTTCATTATGACGAACTGGACCTCGCCTACCGGCGGATCTGGGGCGAGCATGTGCATCATGGCTATTGGCGGAGGGGGAGCGAGAGCCCCGCCGAAGCGGCCGAAGCGCTCGTCGAGGAGGTGGAGGCGCGGCTTGCGCCGGAACCAGGACAGAGGCTGTGCGACATAGGATGCGGCTATGGCGCCACCGCCGCCCGGATCGTCGCCCGGCACGACGTCCATGTCACGGGCCTCACCCTCTCCTCCGCGCAGGAGAAGGTGGCAGGCGCGCGTGCGCTGTCCCGCTTCACCTGCCTGCGTCGGGACTGGCTGCACAATGATCTGCCCGATGCGGGTTTCGACGGCGCCTATGCGATCGAAAGTTCCGAACATATGGTCGACAAGGCCCGCTTCTTCACGGAAGCGGCACGGGTGCTGCGGCCCGGCGGGCGGCTGGTCGTCTGCGCCTGGCTGGAGGGCGAAGGCGCGCGGCCATGGGAAGTCCGCCACCTGCTGCGACCCATTTGCCGGGAGGGGCGGCTTCCCGGCATGGGCAGCCGGGCGGATTATGAGGCGCTGGCCGCCCAAGCGGGGTTCGCGCTGCGCGACCATGAGGATGCCAGCGTCCGCGTCCGCCGCACCTGGACGATCTGCCTGCGTCGGCTGGCGGTGGCCATGATCCGCGACCCGGCCCTGCGGAGCCTTGCGCTCAATCCCCGGACCCGGAACCGCGACTTCATCCTCAGCCTGCCGCGCCTGATCCTGGCGCTGCGCACCGGCGCGATGCGCTACGGCATCTTCCTGTGGGAGAAGGACAGCGCCGGTCCTAGGGTGTGAGGGGATTCAGCCCATGGCGACCTGCGTCCGATTTAGCGCAGCGTGCTCTAGCGCAGCCGGGTCCAGCGCTGCGACTGGCACAGGAACAGCACGCATCCCGTCAGCCTGAGCGATCCGTCCGCGTTCAATCCCAATGTCGCGCGGTAGCTTCGCCCCGATTTCGGGTCATAGGCGCGGCCGCCCTTCCAGATCGCGCCGTCGCGGCGGAAACCCCAAAGGGTGAGCAGGCCCAATATCGGCTGCCCGCGCAACTTGGGGTCGGGATTGTTGACATCGGTCGCCGGCACGCCCGGTCCCTTGTCCAGCACTTGCGCGATCCGACCGCACATCTGCCCGCCGCACGGCGCGATCTGCACCACGCCCTTCCGGTCCTCGGTCAGCCAACGGCCCTCGACGGACGGCGGCGAGGCCGCCGCCGCCATGATCAGGAGCGCGGTGAAATATCCCATGGCATGCACCTCCATGCCCATGAAGATATGCTATGATGCCGGAGAAGAAGAGAGGGCATATGGCCGACCTTTCGATCCGTTCGCGGCAGGAAGAGCAGATGGACGCGCCAGACCTGGACCCCGCCGTCTATGAGCGGGTGCTGCACGACCTCGCCCGCGTGAACCGCTGGACCTTCACTGCCTGGCCCACCATCGCCTTCCTCAACCGCGCGGTCGGTCCGGCCCGGCATTTCCGCCTGCTCGATGTCGGTTTCGGAGACGGCGACGTCCTGCGCGCGGTCGCCCGCTGGGCCCGGAAGCGCGGGATAGAGGCCGAGCTGATCGGCGTCGACCTCAATGAAAAGAGCCTTGCCGCGGCCCGCCACGCGACTCCGCCCGAACTTGCCATCGACTATCGGGCCGGCGACTATCTGGACCAGCCGGAGCAGTTCGACTTCATCATCTCCAGCCAGGTGACGCACCATATGACGGATGCGCAACTGATGACCTTCCTGCGCCATATGGAGGCGGAGGCGCGGATGGGGTGGCTGATCTGCGACCTGCACCGGCATGGATTTGCCCATTGGGGCTTTCCGCTGCTCGCCCGCCTGCTGCGCGTCCACCGCATCGTGCGGGAGGATGGCCGGCTGTCCATTGCCCGGTCCTTCCGCCCCGGCGACTGGGCGGAGCTGTTGCCCCAGGCGGGCATCAGCCTGGACGATGTGCGGATCGTGCGGCGCTTTTCCTTCCGCCTGTGCGTGGAGCGGATATGCGGGTGAGCAGCGCGGCCTGAACGCCCAGCCCCGGCATCAGGCCCAGCAGCCGCAT
This sequence comes from Sphingobium fuliginis, assembly GCF_015074805.1. NCBI lineage: Bacteria > Pseudomonadati > Pseudomonadota > Alphaproteobacteria > Sphingomonadales > Sphingobiaceae > Sphingobium > Sphingobium fuliginis. Next base: position 772,527 of record NZ_CP060036.1, read on the forward strand.
CAGCAGCCCGCGTCCCCATGGTCCCGCCGCCCCGTGGCGCAAGGCTTCGGCAATCGCCAGCGGCCGCCGGCTGCGGCGGCGCCACTGGTCCTGCCAGCCCATCGCCGCCTGCGCTCCACCCCGCAGATAGGCCTGCGCGGCGCTGGTCCCGCTGTGGAGCGCGATGGCGATGCCGTCGCCGGCCAGGGAAGCGATCACCGCGCCCTGATCCCCGATGCGGAAGAGTCCCGGAACGCTCGCCGCCGCGCGCCAGCCATAGGGCACGCCGGCAATCGCTTCAAAAGAGGGCGGCATGTTTCCAGCCATGCGGCGGGCCAGATGGGGCGCCTCCGCCATGATCGCCTGCATCAGCGCGGGCGCGCCATCCGACAGCCGGTCCCGCGCAACGGAAAGGCAGAGATTGGCGGTGCCATCCTCCTGCAACAGCAGGCCGGCGTAGCCGCCGTCGAACAGGTGCATCTCGATCACGCCCGTCAGGTCCGCGCTGCCGGGCAGGGTCGCGCGAAACCCGACGCAGGGCGGTTCCCGACGGCCGGTGAGATCGCGGGCCAGCCCGCGCAATTCATGCTTGCCCGTCGCCAGGAACAGCGCATCGCCGGCCAACTGCCCGCCATCGTCGAACCGGATCGAACGCGCTGCGGGGTCGGCGGCGCGCACCGCCCGGCCCCGCTGGACGACGGCTCCCGCCCGCGCCGCGCGCGCGATCAGCGCTTCGTCCAGCGTCCGCCGCGACAGCCCCGCCGCGACATGGGGCAGCGGCAGTTCCAGATGCCGGCCGTCCGCCACCAGCCGCAACCGCCGGATCGGCCGCGCGCCCAGCGCGACCGCGTCGACACCCAGATCGCCCAGTGCCGCCAGCGCATCCCAGCCGAGGAAGCCGCCGCACACGCCATCATGCGGGCCGCTCCGGCGGTCGAGGAGATGCACCTGCGCCCCCGCCCGAGCCAGGGCGATCGCCGCCGCCGCGCCCGCCGGTCCGCCACCGACGACCAGAGCGGGCAGGCGCGCCGTCATGCCAGCCCTTCGAAACGGAATCCTTCGGCCGCCAGTCCCGGTCCGAAGGCCAGCGCCACCCCCCGCCCCGCGTCCGCCAGCATGTCGTGCAGGATGAACATCAGGGTGGAGGAGGACATGTTGCCGAACCGCGCCAGCACGCTCCGCGACGGCGCCAGGGCATCGCGGCTAAGGTCCAGTCCCTGCTCCACCGCGTCCAGGATCGACCGGCCGCCTGCGTGCACCGCCCATCGGTCTATCCCGGCCATATCGTCGCTTCCCCACAGGCGGCGGCGCACCGAGGGATCGCCCAGCGCCGTCAGGATGCGCCCCGGCACCTCTCCGGACAGGTGCATGACAAAGCCGCTATCCCCTATGTCCCAGCGGATCAGTTCCGCCGAATCCGCGAGGTTGAGCGAGAAGGGCCGGTCGATCGCGACGCCGGCGTCCTCCCCCGTCACCAGAGCGGCGGCCGCGCCGTCCGCGAACTGGAGCATCATCAGCAGCCGCTCGATCTGCCATTCCGGCTGGAAATGCAGGGAAGACAGTTCGACCGTCACCACCAGCACCCGCGCATCGGGTTCCGACCGGACGATGTGCCGCGCCGTCCGCAACGCCGCGACCGCCGCATAGCAGCCCATGAAGCCGACCAATGTGCGCTCGACCCCCTCCAGCCCCAGCCGTTCGGCAATGATCTGGTCGATGCCGGGGGCGACGAAGCCGGTGCAGCTCGCCACCACCAGATGGCTGATCCGGTCGAGCGGCACCTGCGCCCTCAACCGCGCGATCGCCTCCATCGCCAGGCGGGGCGCATGATCGGCATAGCAGCGCATGCGCAGCGAGGTCGGCGGCATTTCGCCCGCGTAGAAGCCGCCGGGATCGACCGGCGATCCGCCCTCGGCGGTCGGCGGCAGCACGCACCAGCGATGCCCGATGCCGGACCGCTCCGCCATGCGCTGGAACAGCCGGCGCTCGCGCGGATCGTCCAGTTGGCCGGTCGCCCAGCGAATGAAGGGTGCATGCATGTCCAGCGCGGGGACGGCGCACCCGATGGCGTTGATGCGAGCGCGCGTATCGGTCATCGGGTCGTCATGGCTCCTGTCTTCGTGGAACGTCCGGGTGGGGGGAAAGGATCAATCGCGGCAGCCTGGCCCCTGCCGCCCTTAGACCTCCACTTCCTTCTCCAGACGTCCCTCTCCCCCGAAAACCTGCAAATATCGGGCGATCTCCTCCGGCTCGCCTGTCGCCTTGGCGGGGTTGTCGGACAGCTTGACCGCCGGGCGGCCATTGGCCTCCACCACCTTGCACACCAGCGAGATCGGATCGAGCCCGGTCGTGGCAAAGGGCGCGCAATCCCTGAAATCATTGGTGAGGTTGGTGCCCCAGCCAAAGCTCATCCGCACCCGCCCGGCAAAATGCCGGTAGGTCGCCTTGATGCTGTCGACATCCATGCCGTCGGAGAAGATCAGCAGCTTCGACCGCGGATCGCGTCCCTTTTCCCTCCACCAGCGGATGATCCGCTCGCCCCCCTCGATCGGCGGCGCGCTGTCGGGGCGGAAACCCGTCCAGTCCGCCACCCAGTCCGGCGCATGGCGCAGGAACGCCGCCGTGCCGAAGGCATCGGGCAGCACGACCAGCAGGTTGCCGGCATAATGATTGCGCCAATCCTCCAGCACGCGATAGGGGGCGGCGGCCAGCCCCTCATCCCCCTCGGCCAGGGCGGCCAGCACCATCGGCAGCTCATGGGCGTTGGTGCCGATGGCCTCCAGATCGGCGTCCATCGCCAGCAGCACATTGGACGATCCGATGAACCGGCGGCCCAGCCGTTCCTTCAGCGCCTCCACGCACCAGCGCTGCCAGAGGAAGCCGTGCCGCCGCCGCGTGCCGAAGTCGGATATGACGAGGTCGGGCAGTTGCGCCAGCCGCTCCACCTTCTCCCACAGCTTCGCCTTGGCGCGGGCGTAGAGCACGTCCAGTTCGAACCGCCCCCGTCCCTTCATCGCCGCGCGGGATCGCAATTCGTTGATGATCGCCAGCGCCGGGATTTCCCACATGCTGCTGTGGGTCCAGGGGCCGTGGAAGCACAGTTCATATTGGCCGTCGACCTTGCGCAGGTCATAGTCGGGCAGGCGGAAATCGGCCAGCCACGCGATGAAATCCGGGCTGAACATCTGCCGCTCGCCATAAAAGCTGTTGCCCGCCAGCCAGATCAGTTCCTTCTTCCCGAAGCGCACGGACCGGGCATGGTCGAGCTGCGCGCGCAATTCGCCCTCGTCGATGACCTCGGCCAGACGCACGGATTGCGTGCGGTTGATCAGTTTGAAGGTCGCCTGCACATCCGGGTAGAGGTGACGGATCATCTGGAGCATCAGCAGCTTGTAGAAATCCGTGTCCAGCAGGCTGCGGACAATGGGGTCCAGCCGCCAATTATGATTATAGGTGCGGTTGGCGATGTCGGTGTAAACCATCGAAATTCCGTTCAGCCCGTGACCGGCCCCAGTCTATGCGCGACAGGCGCGACTGTCAGCCATCGTCGCCAATCGAACCGGATATGATCCCGTTCCCCTTCATCTGCAAAGACGGCGCCGTCCTCGTCCATCCGTGACCCGGCCGGCCGTGTCCTGCGGCCATGATGGCCGGAACCCGCGCCGCGCGCCATTTTCATACGCAATTTCTATGCCCTGCCCTTTTCCCCTCTCTCGATTTCAAACGCCGCCCTGTCCTAATTGAGCGGCGGCAGACGATGGCCCGTCCCGCACCCCGCGCGACAGCTTCGGCTGCGGGAGTTTCCTTATGCAAGACATGCTCTGGATCGGCTTGATCCTGATCCTTCTCGCCGCCAGCCTCGGCTATGCCGCGCTGTGCGGGCGGGCGTGAGGGCGGGCGCCATGACCATCGACCTCTGGCTCGCCGCATTCACCGCCATCGGCCTCCTCCTCTATCTGGTCGCCGTGCTGGCGCGGCCCGAACGCTTTTAGGGAGGCGCGTTCCATGACCTTTCAGGGATGGCTGCTGATCGCGGCCTTTGTCGGCCTGTTGCTGATCCTCGTGAAGCCGGTCGGCCTCTGGCTGTTCGCGCTTTACGAAGGACGCCGCACGCCGCTTCACGGCCTGCTCGGCCCTGTGGAGCGCGGCTTCTACCGCCTTTCCGGCATCGATCCGCGGGAGGAACAGGGCTGGCGCCGCTATGCGGTGCATATGCTGGTCTTCAACACGGCGCTGCTGCTCCTCACCTATGCGCTGCTGCGGATGCAGGCGGTGCTGCCGCTCAACCCGCAGCATCTGGGCGCGGTGAGCGGGCATCTCGCCTTCAACAGCGCGATCAGCTTCACCTCGAACACCAACTGGCAGAGCTATGCCGGGGAATCGACCATGTCGAACCTCAGCCAGATGCTGGCGCTCACCATCCATAATTTCCTTTCCGCGGCGACGGGCATTGCGCTCGCTTTTGCGCTGTTCCGGGGATTTGCCCGGCGCAGCAGCGCGACCATCGGCAATTTCTGGGCCGATATGGTGCGGGTGACGCTCTATCTGCTGCTGCCGCTCTGCGTCCTCCTCGCGATCTTCTACATGGCGAGCGGCGTGCCGCAGACGCTGGCGGGACCGGTCGAGGTCACGACGCTGGAAGGCGCGAAGCAGACGCTCGCCCTGGGACCGGTCGCGGGTCAGGAGGCGATCAAGATGCTGGGCACCAACGGCGGCGGCTTCTTCAACGCGAACAGCGCCCACCCGTTCGAAAATCCGACGGCGCTCACCAATTTCGTGCAGATGCTGTCGATCTTCGCCATCGGCGCCGGCCTCACCCACAGCTTCGGCAAGGCGGTGGGCAATGTGCGGCAGGGATGGGCCATCCTCGCTGCGATGATGGTCCTGTTCCTTGCCGGCGTCGCGATCACCTGTTGGCAGGAGGCGGCCGGCAATCCGGTCCTCCATCATCTGGGCGTTCCCGGCGGCAACATGGAGGGGAAGGAGGTGCGTTTCGGCATCGCCGCCTCCGCCCTCTTCTCCGTCATCACCACGGCGGCGAGCTGCGGCGCGGTCAACGCCATGCATGACAGCTTCACCGCCATCGGCGGCCTCGTCCCCCTGTTCAACATGCAATTGGGGGAAGTGGTGGTCGGCGGCGTCGGCGCGGGCATATACGGCTTCCTGCTGTTCGCCATCCTCGCCGTGTTCGTGGCGGGGCTGATGGTCGGCCGCACGCCGGAATATGTCGGCAAGAAGATCGAGAGCCGGGAGGTGAAGCTCGCCGTCCTCGCCATCGCCGTGCTGCCGATGGCGATACTGGGCTTCACCGCGATCGCGAGCGTGTTGCCGGCGGGCCTTGCCGGCCCGCTCAACAAGGGACCGCACGGGTTCAGCGAGATCCTCTACGCCTTCACCAGCGCGGTCGCCAACAACGGATCGGCCTTTGCCGGACTGACCGCCAACACCCCCTTCTACAACGGCCTGCTGGGCGTGGCGATGTGGATCGGCCGCTTCTTCATCATCATACCCATGCTGGCCATAGCCGGCGGACTGGCGGCGAAGAAGTACACGCCGGAAACCGCGGGCAGCTTCCCCACCACGGGGCCGCTGTGGACCGGGCTGCTGGTCGGCATCGTGCTGATCGTCGGCGGCCTCACCTTCCTCCCCGGCCTTGCCCTTGGCCCCATGGCCGATCATCTCGCGATGGTCCGTGGCCAGCTCTTCTAAGGATCACAAGCCCATGCCCCGGTCCGAAACCCGATCGCTCTTCACCGCCGACCTCATCCTGCCCGCGATGGGCGACGCTTTCCGCAAGCTGAACCCCAGGGACCTGATCCGCAACCCGGTGATGTTCACGACCGCCGCCGTGGCGGTGCTGCTGACGCTGTTGCTGGCCGTGGGGCAGGATCATCTTGCCCCTGGCTTCAAGCTGCAACTGGTGGCCTGGCTGTGGCTGACGGTTCTGTTCGGCACCTTTGCCGAGGCGCTGGCCGAAGGACGGGGCAAGGCGCAGGCCGCTTCGCTGCGCGCGACCAAGGCGGAACTGACGGCCAGGCGGCTGAAGGGCGACGCGGTCGAGACCGTCCCGGCGAGCGCGCTCAGGATGGGCGATGTCGTGCTGGTCGAAACCGGCGACCTCATCCCATCCGACGGAGAGGTGGTCGCCGGCGTCGCTTCGGTCAACGAGGCCGCCATTACCGGCGAATCCGCGCCGGTGATCCGGGAGGCGGGCGGCGACCGCAGCGCGGTGACGGCGGGCACGCGCGTCATTTCCGACCGGATTCGGGTGCGGGTGACGGTCAATCCGGGACAGGGCTTTCTGGACCGCATGATCGCGCTGGTGGAGGGCGCCGAACGGCAGAAGACGCCCAATGAGATTGCGCTGACGCTGCTGCTGGTCGGCCTGACCATCATCTTCCTGATCGCCGTGGGCACGATTCCGGGCTTTGCCAGCTATGCCGGGGGCGCCGTGCCGGTGGCGATCCTCGCCGCCTTGCTGATCACGCTGATTCCCACGACCATCGCCGCCCTCCTCTCCGCCATCGGCATCGCGGGCATGGACCGGCTGGTGCGCTTCAACGTGCTGGCCAAATCGGGCAGAGCGGTGGAAGCGGCGGGGGACATAGACACGCTGCTGCTCGACAAGACCGGCACCATCACCGTCGGCGACCGTCAGGCGACCGAGTTCCGCCCCGTCGGCGGAACGTCCCCGGCCGAGTTGGCGGAAGCGGCGCTGCTCGCCAGCCTGGCCGACGAAACGCCGGAGGGCCGCTCCATTGTCCTGCTGGCGCGGGAGAAGTTCGGGCAGAGCGCGGATGCGCTGCCCGAAGGCGCGGTGGTCGTTCCCTTCACGGCACAGACCCGCATTTCCGGCGTAACGCTGGCCGGTTCGACCATCCACAAGGGGGCGGTGGACAGCATCCTGCGGGCCAATCCCGCCCTAGACAGGGAAGCCGCAACCCAGGAACTGCGCCGCATCACCGACGAGATCGGCCGCGCGGGCGGCACGCCTCTGGCAGTGGCGAAGGATGGGAGGCTGCTTGGCGCGATCTTCCTCAAGGACATCGTCAAGGCGGGCATTCGCGAACGCTTCGGGGAACTGCGGCAGATGGGCATCCGCACGGTGATGATCACCGGCGACAATCCCCTTACCGCCGCCTCCATCGCGGCGGAGGCGGGGGTGGACGACTTCCTCGCCCAGGCCACGCCGGAGGACAAGCTGGCCCTGATCCGCAAGGAGCAGGAGGGCGGCCGGCTGGTCGCGATGTGCGGCGACGGCACCAATGACGCCCCGGCGCTGGCGCAGGCGGATGTCGGCGTCGCCATGAACACCGGCACCCAGGCCGCGCGGGAGGCGGGCAATATGGTCGACCTCGACAGCGATCCGACCAAGCTGATCGAGGTGGTGGGCCTGGGCAAGCAATTGCTGATGACGCGCGGCGCGCTGACCACCTTTTCCGTCGCCAACGACGTCGCCAAATATTTCGCGATCATCCCCGCCATGTTCGTGGCGCTCTATCCGGGGCTGGGGGTGCTGAACATCATGGGCCTTGCCAGCCCGGAAAGCGCGATCCTGTCCGCGATCATCTTCAACGCGCTGATCATTCCCTGCCTGGTGCCGCTGGCCCTGAGGGGCGTGACCTACCGGCCCATCGGCGCCGGGCCTCTGCTGGCGCGGAACCTCGCCATCTATGGGCTGGGCGGGCTGGTCGCGCCGTTCGCGGGCATCAAGCTGATCGACCTTGCCGTGAATGGACTGGGTCTGGCGTGACGGACGGCGGAAAGGATAGCAGAATGTTCACCGACCTTAAAACCTCCCTTCGACCCGCGCTCGCGATGACGCTGCTCTTCGCGTTTCTGCTGGGCATCGCCTATCCGCTGGCGCTGACCGGCATCGGGCAGGCGCTTTTCCCGTTCCAGGCCAATGGCAGCCTGATCAGGCAGAGCGGCAGACCGGTGGGCTCCACGCTGATCGGCCAGAATTTCGCCAGCGACCGCTATTTCCATTCCCGTCCGTCGGCGGCGGGCAAGGGCTATGACGGGCTCGCCTCCTCCGGTTCCAACCTGGGGCCCGCCAGCAGGGCGCTGGCCGACCGCGTCGCGCGCGACATTCAGGCCCTGCACTCACCCGGTCGTCCCGTTCCGTCCGATCTGGTGACAACCTCCGCATCGGGGCTGGACCCCCATATCAGCCCCGATGCGGCCTTTTTTCAGGTCGGGCGGGTGGCGAAGGCGCGCGGTCTGGAGCCGGGCCAGGTTCGCGCGCTGGTCGACCGGAGCATAGAGCGACCGCTTCTGGGCTTTCTGGGGGAAGCGCGGGTCAATGTCCTCGAAATCAATCGACGGCTGGATGGCATCGGCGCTAATCAGGCGGGATGAGCGAACCGGACCGCCGCGATCCAGAAGCCTATCTGCGTCAGGCGGCGCGGGAAGGCCGCGGGCGTCTGAAGATATTCCTCGGCGCGGCGCCGGGCGTCGGCAAGACCTATGAGATGCTGATCGACGGCATGCAGCGCCTGAAGGCCGGCGTCGACGTGGCGGTGGGCGTGGTCGAGACCCATGGCCGGCGGGAGACGGAAGCGCTGCTCCACGGCCATGAGGTCATTTCCCGGCGCGCAGTCGATCATCAGGGCCATAGCCTGGGCGAGATGGATCTGGACGCGATCCTCGTCCGCCGCCCCGGGCTGGTGCTGGTGGACGAACTCGCCCACAGCAACGCGCCGGGCAGCCGCCATCCGAAACGCTATCAGGATGTGGAGGAGCTGCTCGACGCCGGGATCGACGTCTATTCGACCGTGAATATCCAGCATGTCGAAAGCCTGAACGACGTCGTCGCCTCCTTCACCCGCGTCCGGGTGCGCGAGACGGTGCCGGATTCCATCCTCGAAACGGCGGAGATCGAGGTGGTCGACATTCCGCCCGACGAGCTGATCGATCGGTTGAAGGAGGGCAAGGTCTATATCCCGGCGGAGGCCAGCCGGGCGCTCAACCATTTCTTCTCCAAGTCCAATCTGACCGCGCTGCGCGAGATGGCGTTGCGCCGCGCCGCGCAGGCGGTGGACGCGCAGATGCTGGACTATGTGCGCGCCCATGCGCTGGCAGGCAGCTTCGCGGCGGGCGAGCGGGTCGTCGTCGCCATCAGCGAACTGCCGAGCGCGCAGGGGCTGGTCCGCGCCGCCAAGCGGCTGGCCGACGCACTGAAGGCGCCCTGGACCGCCGTGCATATCGAAACGCAGCGCAGCCTGGCCTTCACGGCGGAGGAGCGCGGCCATCTGGCCGACACCATGGCGCTCGCATCGCGCCTGGGCGGAACGACCGCGACCATCCCCGCCCCCAGCGTCGTGGCGGGGCTGCGCCAATATGCGGCGGACGCCCGCGCCACCCAGATCGTGATCGGCAAGGCGAGCCGAAGCTGGTGGTTCGAACTGCGGCACGGGTCGGTGGTCGACCGTCTGGTCCGCGCCATGGAAGACGTCGCCATCCACGTCCTGCCGGGCGACCGGTTCGCGCCGCCCCGCCGGACCGCCCGCATGGGGCCATGGGGCAAGCCCGCCGACTATCTCTGGTCCACGGCGATGATCGCGCTGATGACCGCCATAGGGCGGCTGCTGGTCCAGACCATCGCGCTCGGCAATATCGCCCTGCTCTATCTGGTGCCGGTGATGTTCGCCGCCGCCAGCTTCGGCCTGCGCGCCGGGCTGTTCGCGGGTCTGCTTTCCAGCCTCGCCTATAATTTCTTCTTCCTGCCGCCCACCGGCACGCTGACCGTCAGCAATCCGGAAAATGTCATCTCCATCCTCGTCCTGCTGGGCGTCGCCATCGTCACCAGCCAGTTCGCCGCCCGCGTCCGCGCCCAGGCGGACCTGGCCCATGGCAGCGCCCGGCAGAATGCGGCGCTGGCGGGATTTTCCCGGCAACTGACCGCGGCGGCCAGCCAGGACGAGCTGATGCATGCCATCTGCGCCGAAGTGGGGCGAATGTTCGACGTGCGCACCGTCCTCCTCCTCCCATCCCCCGACGGTCCGCAACTGCGCGCCGCCGTGCCGCCGGAGGACCGGCTGGAGCAGATAGAGAAGGCCGCCGCCCAATGGGCGATGGACAATGAGCAGCCCGCCGGGCGCGGTTCCTCCACATTGACGGCGTCGGACTGGCTGTTCCACCCGCTGCGCACGACGCGCGGCGTGCTGGGCGTGCTGGGACTGGCGCGGGAGGATGCGGGGGAGCCGTTGCGGTCCGACCAGTTGCCGCTGCTCATGAGCCTGCTCGACCAGGCGTCCATCGCCTTCGACCGCATGGCGCTGGAGGAGGAGATGCTGGACGCCCGCCAGATCCGCGAGCGCGACCGGCTGCGTTCCGCCCTGCTCTCCTCGGTCGGGCACGACCTGCGCACGCCGCTCACCACCATCATCTCCGCCGCGCATGAACTGAAGCGCCAGCACCCCTGCGACCTTGCCGACACGGTGGAGGCGGAGGCGTTGCGGCTGACCCGCTTCGTCGCCAATCTGCTGGACATGGCGCGGGTGGAGGCGGGCGCCCTGCCGCTGAAGCTGGAGCCCGTGGACCTGTTTGACGCGGTGGCGGGCGCCATCCACGATACGCGCCAGTCGCTTGGCCGGCATGAGGTGAAGGTCGACATATTGCCCGATATTCCGCTGGTGCGGGTCGATTCGACGCTGCTGCACCATATCCTCATCAACCTGCTCGACAATGCGGGGCGCTATGCCGATCCGGATACGCCCGTGACCATCCAGGGCCAGCGGCTGCCCGACGCGATCACCCTGTCGGTGATCGATCAGGGACCGGGCATCCCGCCGGGGAGCGAGGCGCGCGTCTTCGACACCTTCACCCGCATGGAGGGGTCGGACCGGGCGAAGCATGGCACCGGCCTTGGCCTTGCCATCGTCAAGGGCTTTGCCGAGGCGATGGGGCTTGGCGTATCGGCCGCCAACCGGGCCGATCCGCCCGGCGCCTGCTTCACCCTGCGCTTTCCGCAGGCCTCGATCCTGTCTCCGCTTGCTGACGAGGACATGTCATGACCACCCGTTCATCCGGTCGCCACAAGGTGCTGATCATCGATGACGAACCGCAAATCCGTCGCCTGATCCACGCGGCGCTGACCCGCGCCGACCATGCGACGGTGGAGGCCGCCAATGCGCGCGAGGCGCTGGACAAGTTGCGGGAGGAGCGACCCGACATCTGCCTGCTCGACCTTGGCCTGCCCGACCGCGACGGGCTGGAGCTGGTGCCGCTCATCAAACGGGATTCGGACGCCAGCCTGATCGTCATATCGGCGCGCGACGCGACCGAGCAGAAGGTCGCCGCACTGGACCTGGGCGCGGACGATTATCTGACCAAGCCCTTCGATACCGACGAGATGCTTGCCCGCGTGCGCGTGGCGCTGCGCAACCGCATGACCAAGGATGGCGGCGTTTCGATGGTCCGCGCAGGGGATGTGGCGATCGACCTGATGGCGCGGATCGTGACAAGGGGCGGACAGGAAGTGCATCTGACGCCGAAGGAATATGGCGTGCTGGCGCAACTGGCGAAATATCCGGGGCGGGTGATCACCCATCAGCAGATCATGGCGCAGGTCTGGCCCAACGAGCATGCGCATCATGTCGAATATCTGCGCGTGCTGGTGCGAACCCTGCGGCAGAAGTTGGAGGACGACCCGCAGCGGCCCCGCATCATCGCGAACGAACTGGGGATCGGCTACCGGTTGAAGGAAGCGGATGGGGGTTGAGCCCCCCTCCTCCCTCTAGTCATCATCGCCACGGAGCGGAAATCCACCCTCCATAAGAAGCCCCTGGCGGCACGTCCGGGGGATGGGTTCCCGCCTTCGGGAATGACGGGGTGAAGTTGAAAAATGAAGGGGAATCAGATTTCGACCTGCGACCCCAGTTCCACCACCCGGTTCGTCGGCAGCTTGAAGAAATCCATGGGCGTCACGGCATTGCGCATCATCCAGGCGAACAGCTTTTCCCGCCAGATCGCCATGCCGGGCTTTTCCGACGGGATCAAAGTCTGGCGGCTGAGGAAATAGCTGGTCTGGCTGACATTGATGGGGCCGCCGCAGCCCTGGACCGCTTTCATCGCGGCGGGAATGTCGACTTCCTCCATGAAGCCGTGGCGCAGCACCACGCGGTAGAAGCCTGCCCCCAGTTCCGTCACTTCGGAACGGCCGGTGAGCGGCAGATGAGGCACGCCCTCAGTCCGCACGGTCAGGATGATCACCCGCTCGTGCAATATCTTGTTATGCTTCACATTGTGCAGCAGCGCCGGCGGCACGCCCTCCACACGGGAATTGAGGAAGATCGCCGTGCCCGGCACCCGCTTCAGGGAGCCGGAGACGGACTGGATGAACAGTTCGACCTCCATCGCTCCTTCCAGCAGATAGAAGTTCATGATCTTCCGCCCGGTCGACCAGGTCGTCAGGATGATGAACACCACCGCCGCCACCAGCAACGGGAACCAGCCGCCATCGGGAATCTTCGTCGCGTTGGACAGGAAATAGGCGCCGTCCACAGTGAGGAACAGCCCCGTCACGCCAGCGGCGAGCAGCCTGTTCCAGCGCCATACGCTGAAGGTCAGCACCGCCATCATGCAGGTGGTGATGACCATGGTCCCCGTGACGGCAATCCCATAGGCGGCGGCCAGGTTGCTCGACGACTGGAAGCCCAGAACCAGCAGCACGACCAGGAACAGCAGCGCCCAGTTGACCAGCGGCACATAGATCTGCCCCGCCGCCGAAGCGCTGGTATGCGCGATCTTGAGGCGCGGCAGGAAGCCGAGTTGCACCGCCTGCTGCGTCACGGAAAAAGCGCCGGAAATCACCGCCTGGCTGGCGATCACCGTGGCGAGCGTGGCCAATATGACCAGCGGCAGCCGCGCCCATTCCGGCGCGAGCAGGAAGAAGGGGTTCTCCGCCGCCTCAGGCAGGTCCAGCAGCAGAGCGCCCTGGCCCATATAATTGAGCAGCAGGCAGGGAAAGGCGGCGTAGAGCCAAGCTATGCTGATCGCCTTGCGCCCGAAATGGCCCATATCGGCATAGAGCGCCTCCGCCCCCGTCACCGCCAGTACGACCGAACCCAGCGCCAGGAAGGCGAGCTTCGCATCGAGCGCGAAGAAATGGATGGCCCACATAGGGTTGACGATGGCGACAATCCCCGGATGGCGCACGATGTTGAGGATGCCGAGCGCCGCCAGCACCAGGAAATAAACCGCCATGATGGGCCCGAACAGCGCGCCCACCCGGGCGGTGCCATGTTTCTGGATCAGGAACAGCCCGATCAGAATGACGATGGCGATGGGAAGGACGAAGGGCGCAAATCCGTCATTCACCGTCTCCAGCCCTTCCACGGCCGAGAGCACGGATACGGCGGGGGTTATGATCGCGTCGCCATAGAATAGCGCTGCCGCCAGAACGCCCAATATGGCGATGGTCGGCGTCCATCGGCTCTCCCCCAGCTTGCGGGAGATCAGGGCGAGCAACGCCATGCTGCCGCCTTCGCCATGATTGTCGGCGCGCATGATGATGAACACATATTTGACCGTGACGATGAGCGTCATGGTCCAGAAGACCAGCGACAAGACGCCATAGATATGGGCAGGATCGACCGCCAGCGGATGGTGGCCGACGAAGCTCTCCTTCAGGGCATAGAGCGGCGAGGTACCGATATCCCCGAACACCACGCCCAGCGCCCCCAATGCCAGAAGCGACAACTTCCCCTGCGGATGGCTATGGCCCACCCCCTCGCCCGCTCGATCCGTCATCCGTACCGTCACTCGCTGTTGCCGGGCCGCCCATCGCATGAAGCCGCATTATATTTCCAGTGGGGCTTTATGCGATCGGCATAGGATTCGCATAGGAATGCCGGAAAACTCCCCCGAATCCTATGAAATTTCAACGCGGACGATCGGTTCTCGCTCTCGATAAGCTATGCGGGAATGCGCAATTGAACATTCTCCGGGAAGGAGAATGCGGCAAATGTCGGACTGGCATGAACATCTGGTGGCCAGGATCGGGTTGAGGTTGGCGGGCCTGATCCTGTTGATCTCCACCTGGCCAGAAGGCGGGCTGCTGCGCAGGCTGGTCATGGAGAATCCGGCAGCGGACATGACCATGCCGGAATTTGCGCTGGCCGCGCTGCTGTTTCTAAGCGCAAGCGCGGGTGCGGCCCTGACGATGATGGGCGCGCGTCTTTGGCAGCCGGTAGAGCTTTCAGCGCGTTGGTCCAGCGCCATGGGTGATTTACCCAGGTTTGGAGGGTGGGTTTGAGGTATGATTTGGGCTGGTGGTTTGCCGGTTGCCAGCGCCTGAGGGGCTGCGCTTGGGGGGGCATTGCGCCTAGGCGCAGGAGATTGCGAATGGGTTAATGTGAAGCGCGAGCTATAATGCCTGGCGACGCCCTACTCTTCCGGGGCTTGAGCCACAGTACCATCGGCGCAGACTGGTTTCACGTCCGAGTTCGGGAAGGGATCGGGTGGGTCACAGACGCTATGGTCACCAAGCAATAGAGCTTGCGCTTCGGGTTTTAATCGGTGCCGTGCACTTGTGCGTTTCGGTTGAGAAACGCGTCATCAAATGAGTTGGTTTGTTTATCTGGCATGAGGTTGATCACCACGCTCGATGGCAGACGCTGGTTTTATCCAGTGTTGTCATTGATGGTGGGACTCTCAGGCGCGATCAGAGCAATTAGGACCGGTTAGCTCCATATGTTACCACACTTCTACATCCGGCCTATCAAGGTCGTGGTCTACGACCGCTCGAAGAAATCTTATCTTGAGGGAGGCTTCCCGCTTAGATGCTTTCAGCGGTTATCCCGTCCATGCATAGCTACCCTGCTGCGCCCTTGGCAGGACGACAGGTACACCAGAGGCATGTTCAACCCGGTCCTCTCGTACTAGGGTCAACTCCTCTCAAATTTCGACGCCCACGGCAGATAGGGACCAAACTGTCTCGCGACGTTCTGAACCCAGCTCACGTACCACTTTAATTGGCGAACAGCCAAACCCTTGGGACCTGCTCCAGCCCCAGGATGTGATGAGCCGACATCGAGGTGCCAAACGATTCCGTCGATATGAGCTCTTGGGAATCATCAGCCTGTTATCCCCGGCGTACCTTTTATCCGTTGAGCGATGGCCCTTCCACGAGGGACCACCGGATCACTATGACCGACTTTCGTCTCTGCTCGACTTGTCAGTCTCGCAGTCAGGCGGGCTTATGCCATTGCACTCTAACAGACGGTTTCCAACCGTCCTGAGCCCACCATCGCGCGCCTCCGTTACTCTTTAGGAGGCGACCGCCCCAGTCAAACTACCCGCCACAGAGGGTCCCTGCACCGGATAACGGTGCGAGGTTAGACATCAGAAAACAACAGGGTGGTATTTCACCTATGGCTCCACCGGAACTGGCGTCCCGGCTTCAAAGCCTCCCACCTATGCTACACAGTTCTTTCCTAATGCCACTCTGAAGCTGCAGTAAAGGTGCACGGGGTCTTTCCGTCTAACCGCGGGTACTCCGCATCTTCACGGAGAATTCAATTTCGCTGAGCATATCCTGGAGACAGTGGGGAAGTCGTTACGCCATTCGTGCAGGTCGGAACTTACCCGACAAGGAATTTCGCTACCTTAGGACCGTTATAGTTACGGCCGCCGTTTACCTGGGCTTCAATTCAGAGCTTGCACTCCTCCTCTTAACCTTCAGGCACCGGGCAGGCGTCAGGCCCTATACGTCGTCTTGAAGCCGACTTAGCAGAGCCCTGTGTTTTTGCTAAACAGTCGCTACCCCCTGGCCTGTGCCCCCCACAAGTGCTTGCGCATATGTGGGGCCTCCTTCTTCCGAAGGTACGGAGGCAATTTGCCGAGTTCCTTCAGGATACTTCTCTCAAACGCCTTGGTATACTCTACCATTCCACCTGTGTCGGTTTAGGGTACGGTCTATACGGTGGGGCTATTTCCTGGGACAACTTCCCTGCCCGGACCAATCCAATAAGGCCGAACAAGTTACGCCATCCGTCACACACCACCAGGCCCACGAATATTAACGTGGTTCCCATCGACTACCCCCTTCGGGCTCGTCTTAGGGGCCGGCTTACCCTGCTCAGATTAGCTTTAAGCAGGAACCCTTGGAATTTCGGCGACAGTGCATCTCACACTGTTAATCGCTACTCATGTCTGCATTCGCACTTCCGATACCTCCACGGTCGGTTACCCTCCCGCTTCAACGGCCTACGGAACGCTCCGCTACCGCTCAGTCAAAAGACTGAACCCTAAGCTTCGGTGCACGTCTTGAGCCCCGTTACATCTTCGCCGCAGGATCTCTTGTTTAGACCAGTGAGCTGTTACGCTTTCTTTAAAGGATGGCTGCTTCTAAGCCAACCTCCTGGTTGTTTTGGAAATCCCACATGCTTTCCCACTTAGACGTGACTTGGGGACCTTAGCTGTAGGTTAGGGCTGTTTCCCTTTTGACGACGGACCTTAGCACCCGCCGTCTGTCTGCCGGACTAGACTCGTTGGTATTCGGAGTTTGGTTAGTATTGGTAGATCTCGCGACCCCCGCAACCATCCAGTGCTCTACCCCCAACGGCAATCATCCGACGCTCTACCTCAATAGATTTCGCGGAGAACCAGCTATTTCCCGGCTTGATTGGCCTTTCACCCCTAAACACAACTCATCCGATAATTTTTCAACATTAAACGGTTCGGCCCTCCAGTGCGTGTTACCGCACCTTCAGCCTGGTCATGCCTAGATCGCCGGGTTTCGGGTCTAATGCATCGAACTCAAACGCCCTGTTCAGACTCGCTTTCGCTGCGCCTACACCTAACGGCTTAAGCTTGCTCGATACACTAAGTCACAGACCCATTATGCAAGAGGTACGCGGTCAGGTCTCAAGGACCCTCCCACTGCTTGTAGGCATCCGGTTTCAGGTACTGTTTCACTCCCCTCATCGGGGTGCTTTTCACCTTTCCCTCACGGTACTGGTTCGCTATCGGTCATGTACGAGTATTTAGGCTTGGAGGGTGGTCCCCCCATGTTCAGACAGAGTTTCACGTGCTCCGCCCTACTCAAGTCCTGATGTTTCGTTTTCACATACGGGGCTGTCACCCGCTATGGCGCCACTTTCCAGAGGCTTCTGTTAACTAAACACCAGGCGCTGGCCTGGTCCGCGTTCGCTCGCCACTACTAACGGAATCTCGGTTGATGTCTTTTCCTCCGGGTACTGAGATGTTTCAGTTCTCCGGGTTCGCTTCACCAAAGCCTATTTTATTCAGCTTAGTGATACCTCTCCCATTTAACGCTGTGCCCGATCGCTCGGGTGCAGCCTTAAATGGTGAAGGTGGGTTGTCCCATTCGGAAATCGCGGGATCAAAGCTTGCTCACAGCTCCCCCACGCTTATCGCAGCGTGCCACGTCCTTCATCGCCTGTACATGCCAAGGCATTCACCAGATGCCCTTACCTCACGCTTGAGAGTCCACACCACCAATGACAGCACTGGAGATAGCGCCGCAT
>NZ_CP060036.1:795000-1187212 GCF_015074805.1 Sphingobium fuliginis
AACTTTATGGGGAGCTGCTGAATATCTTCGACAGCCGGGACAAGGACATCGCTTATTTTTACGAGTCCTATATTCCCGCTTTCGACATGACGGGTCCGCAGGAAGGGCGGTTGAGCCGGGTCGTGGAGCCCCGGACCGTGCGCCTGGGGATGAAGGTCAAGTTTTAGGGCGCGCCGCGTTGAAGCGGACGCTGGCCGCGCGCTCCAAATTTCTGTCGCCGCATCGTTTCAAACGGACATCCTCCCCGCGCGAAGCGTGGGGAGGAGGAACAGGCGAAGGCCGGTTGAGGGCTCAACCGCGCCGCTTCGCCTCCGTCCAGCGGCCATTCAACAACAGGAAGGCGATGGTCAGACGCCGTAAAGCAGCGTCGCCTCCGCGCTGCGTTCCCGCTCGCCGGCGATGCGCTGGCCATCCATTCCCTGATCTTCGAAAGGCTGACCGAGCCGGGACAGCAGGAATCGTCCGAACGTCCAATCGCCCAGCGCGGAATCGGCGTTGATGTGCCCCGCCTCTCCCGCGTCGGCAAAACGGCTGCCCCAGAATTGCGCGAGCAGCCTCGCCCGGCTGAAGGAGATATAGGGATCGTTGCGGCTGGCTACGAGGATCGAGGGGAAAGGCAGCAGCGCCTTGGGCGTCGGCGCGAAGCCGCGCAGGCGGGAGTCGACGGCGCCCGATTCGAGTTCAGGCGGCGCCACCAGCAGGGCTCCGACGATCTTTTCGCTCCATTCGCGGCATTCGAACGCGGCCCACCAGGTCACGGCGTGGCAGCCCAGGCTATGGGCGGCCAGAATGACCGGGCCATCGATGCGATCGATCGCATGGTTGAGATTGCCGATCCAGCTATTGCGCTGCGGGGCGTCCCAACTGCCCAGTTCGGCGCGGTGGCAATTGGGCAGTTCGGCTTCCCAGATCGTCTGCCAATGCCCCGGCCCGCTGTTCATCAGGCCAGGCACGGTCAGGATCGTCGCGGAAGCGGTCAGTTCAGGGGCATATGGGCGCATGGGAAACCTCCTGCCCATGACATATTCTCTATCATTATGATTGACAATAGTGGATGGATGTTTTGCGGACTGCTGTTGCCGCTGCGCGACGAACCGAAAGGCGCGCTCCCTCTGCCTGATCGAGGTCAGGCGGGCCAGTCGGTTCGGGAAAGTTGAAAGCCGGCACGCCTGCTCCTATCAGCGATGGATGCGGCGGCGATCTTCATGACAGACGGCATCAGGGACATTCTCGACCGTTTGCGCGCACCCGCCGGCAATGTCGTGGCGCGGGCCAGGCGCATGGTGGAGGCCCATGTGCCGGAAGAACGGCGCGGACCCGGATGGGACCGGCACTGGCGGGAGCTGGAGGCTTATCTGGAACTGCCGGGACAATGGCTTTGCGCCGAGGGAAAAGAGAATGACGGCTGACAAACTCGTCGAACTGATCGTCGCCCGTCTGGTGCGCGATCATGGACGCAGCAAACATCATTGGCGCAGGCTGGTGGGGCCGATCCGGCTCTATAGCCGCGCGACGCATCCGCATTGCAACTGGGCCGCCGCGCCGACCGGAAGCTTTCAGGAAATCGCCGCGATCGAGGCGCTGCTGGACGACTGGCGCATGCGTTACCCGCTGCTCTCCGGTTGATGAAGCATTTGGCTGGAGCGCCCTGCGTCAGGCAGGAGGCGGGGCACGCGCATCCGAATTTCCGTTATCGCATCCTTTCAGGCGGAAAACCGGCCCCGCCCTTCGACGGGCTCAGCACGGGCAGTTCCGCACCATATCCAAAGCAGATTCCGATCCGATTGCATCGGCTCGACTGCTCTAGGTTTGTGTTTATCGCGTTTTCCGAGCCAGCAGATGACTCCATCTGCTCTAGCTGCCCGCTTCCGTATTGACGGGCGGCGCCAATGGATTGGGATCGCTGTCCTCGGCTTTCTCCACGCGCTCCGCCGCTTCATCGTCGGCCTGGCCCGCATCGCCGCCGGGCGAACCCTTTTCCGGCGGCGGCACGTCATTGCGGCCCTCCGCCGGGTCCTGGGTCGATTCGCCGCGCTGTCCGTCATTCTGCATGTCGATCTCCTGCTTCGAGGGTCTCAACGTGCCATGTCCGGACGGTATCCTCACCACAGGGCGACAACCGAATAGGGTTTAACCTGCTTTATCGCTCCTTCCCCTCAGTGCGGCGCCGCGTCGCCACAGGCGTCCATCGGCACGCTGACATAGTCCAGCTTCACGTCCGAAATGCTGATGTCGGCAGCGCCGTTGGATCGCAGCACGAGCGGCGCGGTGACCGCCTGCATGTCCGCGCCGCGCTTGGCGAAGCATTGCAGCGGAACGACGAGCCGAGACCATTCCCCGGGCTTTGCGGAGGACAATGCGCCGCCGATCGGCAGTTCGACCGTGCTCTGCCCGCTTTGCAGGCCGACGGTCATCTTCCCCGCCGGCTTTGCGTCCACCCGATATTCGACGACCAGGCTGATCTCTCCGTTGCTCTCGCGCGAGAGGTCGAAGGCGCGGGGGGCGACGAAGGCGACCTGCCCTGCCCCCTTCCATACGAAGCGACGGCTGTCCTCCTGCGCGCGGCGGTCGACGCCGCTCTGTGTGACGCCCTCCGCCTCTATGGCCCAGCCGGGCGGCGTCTGGCCGCGTCCATAGAAGGTGCCGGGCGTCGCCGCCGCCATGCCGGCGGGGCGGCTCTCGTCCAGCGTCCCTACTTTGCCGGGCCGGGCGTAGCTCAGGCCATAGCCGAAGGGGAAAAGCGGATCGTAGCCCGGATCGCGGCGGTTCAGCACATATTGGTCCGGGCGTTTCGGCCAGGAAAAGCTCAGCTTCCCGCGGAAATCATGGCGCGGCTTCCCGTCCGCGCCGGCGAACAGCATATCGGCCACGCCGCCGCCCTCGCTTCCCGGCAGGAAGGCCGCGACGAAGGCGTCGGATGCGTTGAGTTCCGCATTCACCCAAAGCGGCCGACCGGAAAGGAAAACCGCCACCACCGGCACGCCCGCCGCCTTGAAGCGGCGCAGCATCTCCAGATCGCGCTTGTCGCCGGGGCTGTATTCCAGATTGGGAACGTCGCCCTTGAACTCCGCATAGGGCTTTTCCCCGAAGACGACGATGGCGGCGTCCGGCTTTTGCGTGAAGCGGCCGTCGGGGGCGTAGCGCGCCGTGCCGCCGCCGGCCTTCACCGTCTCTTCTATCCCCTTCCAGACCGACTGGGCGTTGGGAAAGGCCGAATTGGGCACGTCGATCCCCTGCCAGGTGATCGACCAGCCGCCCGCCTGCTGGCTGATGCTGTCGGCCGCCTCGCCCGCGACGAGGATGTCGGCATTGGCCTTGAGCGGCAGGACGCCTTCATTCTTCAGCAGCACCAGCGATTCCCGCACGGCGCGCCGGGCGACGGCGCGATGGCCGGCGGAGCCGATGGCATCGAACTTGCCGGCAAAGGCGCGGGTGGAGGGGCGCCCCCGCTCGAACGTCCCGGCGCGGATCTTCACCCGCAGGATGCGCCGCACGGCGTCGTCCAGCCGCGCCATCGGGATCGTGCCCGCCCTCACCTCCCGCAGCGTGTTGTCGTAAAGCTGTTTCCAGCCCGGCCCCGAATACATGAACATGTCGAGCCCGGCATTGATCGCCTGCGGGCAATCCTCATTGGAGCAGCCCGGCACCTGCCCATGGCTGTTCCAGTCCCCCACGACGAAGCCGTCGAAACCCATGCGATCCTTCAGCACGTCGGTCAGCAGCGACTTGTTGCCGCTCATCTTGGCGCCGTTCCAGCTTGAGAAGCTGGCCATGACCGATTGCGTGCCCGCCTCGATCGCCGCGGGATAGCCGCCCAGATGCACGTCGCGCAGCACCTCCTCCGACACGCGCGTATCGCCCTGGTCGCGTCCGCCGGTGCCGCCATCGCCCAGAAAATGCTTGGTGGTGGCGATCAGATGATCGGGCGCGAGGAAATCCCTGGTGCCGGCCTTGCCCTGCACGCCCTCGATCATCGCGCCGGCATAGTCGGCGGCGATCTGCGGCTCCTCCGAATAGCTTTCATAGGTGCGGCCCCAGCGGTCGTCCTGCACCACCGCCAGCGTCGGCGCGAAGGTCCAGTCGAGCCCCGCCGCCGCCGTCTCCAGCGCCGTCACGCGCCCGATCTCCCGGATGAGATCGCGGTCGCGCGCCGCGCCCAGGCCGATATTGTGCGGGAAGAGCGTCGCGCCGACGATGTTGTTGTTGCCGTGGACGGAATCGGTGCCCCAGATGATCGGGATTTTCGGGCCCCTGTCGCTCCGGGACATGGAGGCTTCATAGAATTCGTCCGCCAGTTTCAACCATTTGGCGGGCGAAGCATATTCGTCGCCATAAGGGCCGCTATTGCCGCCGTTCAGGACCGATCCGACCTTGTATGTCCGCACGTCGGCGGGGGTGATGGAGCCGATGTCGACCTGGATGAGCTGGCCGACCTTGTCCTCGACCGACATGGCCTTCAGCAATGCGTCGACGCGCCTTTCCACGGCCGGGTCGCGCTTGGGCTGGGCATCCACCCTGGGCCAGAGTTCGGGATGCGCAACCGAGGCCGCGGGCTGCTGCGCCGCCGCGGATGCCGCGAGCAGGACCGTCAGGACGGTCAGGGAAACGGGCGAAAGGCCGATGGTCATGTCGTCTCCTGGAATAAGGTCGCCTTCATGCTGGCGAAATAGCGGAATTTTTTCTGTCCGGGCATCAATGCGTTCCCGCGGAGGCAGGAGCACATTCTGCACTTGGGCCAACCGCCCCCATCAGGGCTTCAGGCTCTTGGCATTAAGCCTCGCCACGCCCTTCAGCGCGGCGTCGCCCGCATGATGCCCCACCGCCAGCGCATAGTTGCCGCCGTCGAGCCGCCAGCCCCTCCCTTCCTCGAAGCGCGCGATCAGGCGTGGGTCGACGGTCATGGTGACGCGCCGGGTCTCGCCGGGCGACAGGCTGAGCTTGTCGAAGCCGGCAAGCCGCCAGGCGGCGATGCCTGCGCTCCCCTTCGCCTGCACATAAAGTTGCGGAACGTCCGCGCCCGCACGGCTGCCCGCATTGGTCACGTCGAAGCTGACGGTCAGCGCCGCGCCGTCCTGCACCGCCAGATTGGCATAGGTGAAGCTGGTATAGGTCAGGCCATGGCCGAACGGGAAAAGCGGTTTCACGCCCTTCATCGCATACCAGCGATAGCCGACCTCCGCACCTTCGGGATAATCGACCGCAAAGGGCGCCACGCCGCCGGTCATGCCGTAATTGGTCTTGTCCCCGGCGTCCCGGCGGGCCTCGGCCGCGTGCAGTTCGGCTAGGCCCGCCGGTTCCGGACGCGGCGCCTGACCGGCGCGCACCGGGAAGGTGATGGGCAGGCGGCCCGAAGGCGCGACGTCCCCGAAGAGGATATTCGCCATGGCTTCGCCGCCGCGCTGGCCGGGATACCAGGCCTGCACCAGCGCCGGCACCTTCGCGATCCAGGGCATTTCCACAGGGCCGCCCGTCTCCAGCACGACGATGGTCTTCCGGTTGGCAGTGGCGACCGCTTCGATCAGCGCATCCTGATTGTCCGGCAGGCGCATATTGTCAGGGTCCTGCGCCTCCGTCTGCCATTGCCAGCCGAAGACGATGGCGAGGTCCGCCCGACGCGCCGCTTCGGCCGCGGCCCTTGGGTCGCCGCCGTCGACATAGCTGACCTCCGCCTGCGGCACGAGTGCGCGGATCGCCTTCAGCGGCGAGGAAGCATGCCAGGTCATCCGCGCGAAGGAGGCGGCGGCCCCCTTTGTCAGCGGAATTTCGACCGGAGCCCCGCCGACGGAGCGGACCTGCGACGATCCGCCGCCCGACAGCACCCCGACATCGGCATGGCCGCCGATCAGGACGATCCGCCGCGCGCTTTTCGCCAGCGGCAGCAGATCGCCCTCATTCTTCAGCAGGACGATGCCCTCCTCCGCCGCGCGCTGGGCGATGTCGGCATGGGCGGCATAGTCGATCTGGCGCGGGCTTTCCGGGACGGGATCGTCCATCAGGCCGCTGGCGATCACGCCATGGAGGATGCGCTCCACCATATCGTCCAGCCGGGCCGCGGGAATCCGGCCGGCCTTCACAGCCTCCTCGAACGGCTTGCCGAAATGGATCGCATCGTCCAGTTCCTGCCCCGATTCCTGATCGAGCCCGCCCAGCGCCGCCTTCCCGGTGGAATGGACCGCGCCCCAGTCGGACATGACCCAGCCCCTATAACCCCAGTCCCTCTTCAGGACTTGGTTGAGCAGCCAGTCATTTTCGCAGGCATAATCGCCATTCACCTTGTTATAGGCGCACATGACGGAGGCGGGATCGCCGATCTCCGTCGCGATCTGGAAGGCCAGCAGGTCGCTTTCGCGCAGCGCCGCCCTGTCGATCCGGGCGTCCAGCACGGTGCGGCCGGTTTCCTGCGAATTCAACGCGAAATGCTTGATGGTTGAGACGATATGGGCACTCTGCACGCCCCTGATATGCTCGCCCGCCATCACCCCGGCCAGCAGCGGATCTTCGCCCAGATATTCGAAATTCCGCCCGTTCCAGGGATCGCGGGTCAGGTTGACGCCGCCCGCGAGCAGGATGTTGAAGGTCTTGGCCCGCGCCTCCGCGCCGATCATCGCGCCGCCCGCATAGGCAAGCGCCGGGTTGAAGGCGGCCGCCGTGGCGAGGCTGGCCGGCAGGGCCGTCGCCGTATCGCCCTTGCGCTGCTCGATCTGGTTGGCGACGCCCAGACTCGCGTCGCTCTCCCGCAGGGTCGGGATGCCGAGGCGCGGGATGCCCGGGATGTGCCCTGCGGACGGGATCATGGCGATCGGTTGGGAAGGCCGGGCGAGCGGCGGGAAATAGCCGTGGATGATCGCCAGCTTCTCCTCGATGGTCATGGCGGCCACCAGCGCCCTGGCGCGTGCTTCCGGCGACAGGGCGCGGTTGCTGCCGGCACTGGCGGCGGGGACCGGCGGGGAAGGCTGCGCATGGGCCAGGCCGGCGACGCCAAGAAGCAGGGAAGCGATCAGCGGTTTGCGCGTCATCAGGATACTCTTGCAGAGGGTTGCCGCCCACGCAGATGGTCGAGCAGCGCACGATGGTCGGGAAGATGGGAGACGGCGGCGCCGGAGGCCCCGGCCACCCTGGCGAAGGCGGCCCGCGCCTCCTGCCCGCCGGGATAGCGGCCGATGCCGCCCGCCAGCCGGGTTTCGAAACCCATGCCGTAGAGGATATAATGATAGCTGGGCGGCAGGAAGGTTTCGAGATCGACCGTGAAATCGAAGCGCGAGGGCGGGCGGTGCCGCCATTGGGCGAGCAGGTCCTGCAGATCAGCCGGGATGGAGGCCGGATCGGCATTGTCGCGCCAATAGGCCGTGTCGGTGCGGCGGGTAATGCAATAATGCAGCTTCAGGAAGCGGACGATCCGTTCGAACCGCGCCGTCATCAGCCTGTTGAAGCGGCGCGCCGCGGCATTGCGGGCGGCGGTGTCGCTGGCGCTTCCGGCAGGCAGGAGGAAATCCCCCACCATGCGCAGCGCCGCCTCGATCAGCATGATGCCGGTCGATTCCAGCGGCTCGAAAAAACCCGCCGACAGGCCGATGGCGATGCAGTTGCCGATCCATTGCCGCTCGCGATAACCAGTAGCGAAGCGAAGCTGGCGCGGGGTCAGCGCCTCGCCGCCCGGCCTGACATAGCGGCGCAGCACGGTTTCCGCCTCATCGTCGGAGCAATGGCGGCTGGAATAGACATAGCCGATGCCCCGCCGTTCGGGGAGGCCGATGTCCCAAGTCCAGCCCGCCTCATGCGCGGTCGCCAGCGTATAGGGACGGATCGGCGCGTCCGGGCGGTCATGGGGCACCTGCATCGCCAGCGCGCGGTCGTTGAACAGCGTGTCGCCGCAGCCGACGAAGCCGCTGCCCAGCGTCTTCCCGATCAGCAGGGCGCGGAAACCGGAACAGTCGATGAAGATGTCCCCCTCTACCCGCCGCCCGTCCCTGAGGGTCAGGGCGGCGATGTCGCCATCCTCCCGCTGTTCGACATGCGCCACCATGCCCTCGATCCGCCGGACACCGGCGGCGAGCGAGATCGTCCGCAGATAGTCCGCGAAACGCGCCGCGTCGAAATGATAGGCATAGTTCATCGGACCGGAAAAATCCGGGTCCTGCACCCGCTTGGGCGCTCGCCCGGCGCGGATCACCCGTTCCTGCACGGTGACGCTGTCGGCCCAGGAAGCGCGCTGTCCCTCCATCGCCAGCCAATGGGGCAGCAGCGCCTCATCCTCGCCGCCGATGGGCATGTTGAACGGGTGGAAATAGCTGTCCGCGCCCGTGGCCCAGCCGTCGAACAGCACGCCCTGCTTGAAGGTCGCATCGGCGGAGCGGAGGAATTCCCCCTCCCCAACGCCCAGTCCCGCCAGGGTCGAGCGGATGGTGGGAAAGGTCCCTTCGCCCACGCCGATGATGCCGATCTCGCTGGATTCCACCAGCGTCACGTCGCGCATCCCCAGCGTGCGGGAGAAGGTGGCGGCGGACAGCCATCCGGCCGTTCCGCCGCCGACGATGACGATCCGACCGGGGGAGGGAATGTCGGCCGTCATCTCAACTTCTCCTCGTCAGCCGGTCAGAAGTTGGCCCGGGCGCGCACGCCCCAGGTCCGCGGCGGCTGGAGGTTGGACAGGAATACCGGGTCGTAGCGCGGCGCGCCGAAGGAACCGGCGCCCGTGCGGATCTTCCCATTCTCGATATTCTGGACGAAGGCTTCGACCGAATATTTCTGGTCCGGCGACACGAAGCGGATCGATGCGTCGGAACGGAAATAGGCCTTCTGGCGGTCCCAATCGGTGCCGTTGGTGCCGCGGTTCGGCATATTGTCGGCCGGATCGTCGGGATTGACGAAGGGATTCGCATCGCCGTTGAAGTAGCTCAGCCAGCTCTTGGTCTCATAATGGGTGGTGAAACGGGGCGTGATCTTCGCGCCGCTCGCCAGTTCGAAATCATGCTCATAGCTGAGCGTGGCGGAGAAGCGCGGCGCATGCGCCAGTTCATTGCCCTTGAGCTGCGCGATGGAGGACAGCTTGCCGCCGTCGTAGAGGCGCCCGTCGACGCTCTCCAGTTCCTCCAGCTTGGTCTTCTGGAGCGTGCCGGAGAATTGCAGCCGGTCGCTGTCGGTCAGGTTCGCCACCATTTCCGCCTCCAGACCATAGGCCTTGGCGCCCTTCGCATTCTGGGTGATCATCTGGCTGCGCACGACATTGCCCGCATCGTCGCGGAAAGTGACGGCCTGGTTCACCTGATAGCCCTTGAAGTCGCTATAATAGGCCGCGAGGTTCAGCGTGACGCGCCGGTCGAGGAAGCGCGACTTCAGGCCGACTTCATAGTTGGTGAGCGTTTCCGGATCGGTCAGGCCGGCATTGTCCTGGATATTGCCCGACTTGAAGCCGGTGCTGATGCTGGCATAGCCCAGCACATCCTCCGCCAGGTCGGCATCGACGCGGGCGAGATAGGTGAGCTTGTCCCACTTGCCCTTCACATCGTTGCTGGAAATGGAGAAACCGGGCAGCAGCGCGGCCAGTTCATCCGCCGTGGCGTTCGGATAGGCGCCGAAGATGCCGCCCTGGCACGCGTCGGCGGGCAGGGTCGCGGGGCAACCGGAGAAGGTCACGTTGCGCCCGCCGATATCCTCCTTCTTGTCGGAGGTGTAGCGCAGGCCGCCCGTGACGCGCAGCGCGTCGCTGACATGCCAGACCGCCTGGCCGAAGACGGCGCGGCTGTCGATCTGGCGATTCGCCTGGATGAAGCTGCCCGCCCAGCTGAAGGTGCCGTCGCGATAGCCGTTCCGCTGGTCGATGTCGAAGCGGATGCGGTTCTTCTCATGGCTGTAATAGGCGCCCAAAATCCAGTCGATCGCCTGTTCGCCGGTCGACTTGAGCTGGACCTCATGGCTCTGGAAATCGTAGCGCGAGGAGAGCGTCCGGTTCTCCCCGAAGGCGCCGAGCGGCAGGTCGTTGCCGTCCGCGTCGACCTGCCCCGTCGGCGGCAGAGCGCCTGCGTCCGCATCGGTCTGCGTCGAGCCGCCGATGCGCGACCAGCCCGCGATATAGCTCAATTGGATGCCGTCGGTGACATCGTAGTTCATGGTGCTGCGCACCGCGACGGAATAGCGGTCGGTGTCGGGCGCGGTGTCGCTGAGCGTCGACCAGCGCTTCGTGCCGGGGCGCGGCGTCTGGAGCAGGCCGATGACCGGCGCGCCATTGTCGAGGAAACCTTCCGCCGACAGGTTCCAGCTAAAGCGTTCGCTCGGCTGCCAGAGCATGGAGACGCGGCCCGACTGCTGGTCGGCGGCATAATATTTCTTGCCGGTGGTGATGAAGGCCGAGCGGTTGATGCCGGGCACGTCCGGCGCAGGCTGGAAATCGGCATAGCCGT
The DNA here is from genome assembly GCF_015074805.1 of Sphingobium fuliginis. Taxonomy (NCBI): domain Bacteria; kingdom Pseudomonadati; phylum Pseudomonadota; class Alphaproteobacteria; order Sphingomonadales; family Sphingobiaceae; genus Sphingobium; species Sphingobium fuliginis. The sequence goes on from NZ_CP060036.1 coordinate 805,398, forward strand.
CATGCCGGTCGGTGACGAAGGCGACGCGGAAGGCCAGCGTGTCGGTGACTGGGATGTTGATCGCGCCGCGCACGCCCAGACGGTCGTAATTACCCGCGACGACCTCCACATTGCCGCCGAACTCGCCCAGCTTCGGCTTGGCGGAGATGAGGCTGAGCGCACCGACCGTCGCGTTGCGGCCGAACAGGGTGCCCTGCGGGCCGCGCAGCACCTCGACGCGCTCCATGTCGTACATCAGCACAGACGCCCCCTGCGCGCGCGGCGAGTAGATGCCGTCGACATAGATGGCGACTTCGGGGTCCGCCACTTCGGTATAGGCGCTGTCGTTGCCGATGCCGCGCAGCGTCAGCAGCACCGCCGACTGGTCGCCCTGCTGGTTGAACTGGAGCGACGGGACGAAGCGGGCGAGGTCGGTGACGTCCTTCACCTGCTGCCGGTCGAGCTGCGCCTGACCGAAGGCGGACACGGCGATGGGGGTGGATTGCAGCGTGGTTTCGCGACGGGTGGCCGTCACGATGATGTCGCTGCCATAATCGGGCTGCGCCGTCTGGGGCGCTGCATCCTGTGCGAAGGCGGGGGTCATCCACAAGGTTGCGGATGCAAGCGCGGTGCTCGCGGCCAGCGCAAAGCTTTTCATCATCTCTCTCCCTGGACCCACATGGTCTGTGGGCGCCTATTGACCCAAGCCTGACAACGATGTCAACATGATTTTTGACATCGTTGTCATATATTGCCATATTGCGCCGGAACGGCTTTGCGGCTTCACTATATTCTCCAAGGTTCAGCCAAAGCCTCTTTCCATGGTGGCCGTCACGTCATCCCCGCCCCTTTCCGATCAAGAGCAGGTGGACAGCCGGCTTTTCCGGCTGTCCATCGGCGTGTTCTTCACCGGGGGCTTCCTGACATCGTCCGTCAGCCTGCTGGTGCCGCAGCTCAAGCTGATGCTGGACCTGGACTACAAGGGCGCGCTGCTGGTCCAGCTTGCCTTTCATTCCAGCTACATGCTCTTCGCGCTGCCGATCACCTGGTCGATCGTGCGCGCCGGCTACATGCGGGCCATCGTCGCCGGCCTGGCGGTGATCACGGCGGGATGCCTGGCCCTGACCCTGGCCCAGAACGCCCTGTCCTTCGCCATGGTGCTGGGGGCGCTGCTGCTCGTTTCGGCGGGGCAGACCTTCCTTCAGATCGCGTCCAACACCGTCGTGGCCGTGATCGGACCTTCGCGGGGCGCGGCGCGCCGGCTGACGCTGCTTCAGGGCTTCAATTCGTTCGGCACCGTCCTGGGTCCGCTGCTCAGCGCGCCGCTGCTGCTTGGCGAGCTGGACCCGCAGGCGGCGCGGCATGTCGGCGCGGCCCTGCCCTTTACGGGGACGGCGCTGGTCACGGGACTGCTGGCCTTCGCCTATTTCCGCAATCGCGCCTTGCTGGAGCAGGATGAATCGCGCCGATTCGCCTCCATCGGGCAGATGTTCCGGGTAATGCGCTCCCGCCGGTTGCGCTGGGGCGCGGCGTCGATCTTCGTCTATGTCGGCGCGGAGGTGGCGATAGGCGCGTTGCTGCCCACCGTCCTGATGCGGCCGGACCGGCTGGACGCGGCGCCTGTTCTCGCCGGTCAACTGGTCAGCCTCTACTGGGGCGGCGCGATGGTGGGGCGTTTCCTGGGCGCATGGGCGATGCAGCGGATCGCGGAGGCGCGGCTGCTGATGGCCGTGTCCTTCGGGGCGGCCGTCCTGACGACCGCCGCCATCGTCCTGCCGGGCGTCACCGGCGCCAGCGCCCTGCTGGCCGTGGGCCTTTGCAACGCCATCATGTACCCGACGATCTACGCGCTCGCCCTGCCGGAAGACGAATGGCAGGCGCCGGTCGCATCCATGTGGCTGTGCATGGCGGTGGTCGGCGGGGCCATCGTTCCACTGCTGACCGGCGCGCTGGCGGATGCGACGGCATTGCTGCCCGCGCTGATCCTGCCCGCCGCCTGCTATGCCTTCATCGCCCAGTTCGCGGCCCTGTGCGCGCGGCCGCAGGAGACCCGCCCATGAGTACCGTCACGATCAAGGACGTCGCGGCCCGCGCCGGCGTTTCCCCCAAGACCGTCTCGCGCGTCATCAATGGGGAGGACCATGTCCGACCCGAGATCAGGGAAGCGGTGCAGCGCGTGGTGGCGGAACTCAATTACCGGCCCAATGCCTTTGCCCGCAGCCTGTCCAGTTCCCGTTCCTATCTGCTTGGCCTGTTCATCGACGATCCCGTTTCGGGCTATGCCGCAGATGTGCAGCATGGGGCGCTGCTGCGATGCCGGGAACGCAGCTATCATCTGGTGGTGGAGCCGGTCGAGCTGAACCGGCCGGACTGGAAGGATCATGTCCGCGCCAGCATAGCGAGCCTCCGGTTGGATGGCGCGATCATCGCCCCGCCCATTTGCGATGCGGCTGAGCTGATCGACCTGTTCCGCGAATCCGACGTGCCCCATGTGCTGATCGCCCCATCCGGCGAATCGCCCGATTCTGGCGCGGTGCGCATGGACGATCGCGGCGCGGCGCGGGAGATGACCGCCTATCTGATCGGCCTTGGCCATCGCCACATCGGCCTGGTCCAGGGGCCGCTCAGCCACAGCGCGTCCGCCCGGCGGGAGGAAGGTTTCCGCGCGGCCATGGCGGAGGCCGGCATTGCGGTCGATGAAGATGCGGTGCTGCGCGGCGACTTCAGTTTTCGCTCCGGCCTGGAACGGGGGGAAGCGCTGCTGGACCGGACGGACCGCCCAAGCGCCGTCTTCGCCTGCAATGACGACATGGCGCTCGGCGTCCTCATCACCGCGATGAAACTCGGCATAGCCGTGCCCCAGTCGCTGTCCGTCGCGGGCTTCGACGATTCGGCCTCCTCGCGCGCGGCCTGGCCGCAGATCACGACCATCCGCCAGCCCAAGGCGGAAATGGCGGCCGCCGCCGTCGACATATTGGTCGACCCATCCTTCCGAAAGAAAAGCGCCGGGCCGCAATCCCGCCTGATGTTGCCCCACGCCCTTGTCGTGCGCGGCAGCACCGGGGCCGCATAGCGCCGGCCCCCAGCTTAACCATTGATAACAAGCCGGTTCAGGATTGGCGCATGTGCGGCATGGAATAAGGCGGTCAACGACGAGGTAAGAGGAGACCAGTCATGACCATTCGCAAGACCATGCTCGCCATCGCTGCCGCTGCCGCGACCCTTTCCGCGGCGGTTCCGGCCACTTCCTTCGCCCGCGACGGCGGCTGGCACCGCCATGATCGCCACGAGCGGGTTCGCTATTCCGACCGCCGCGACTATCGCGACTACCGTTCCTATCGCGACGACCGCGGCTATCGCTGCCGCAAGTCGGGCGGCACGACCGGCCTGCTGCTGGGCGGCGTCGCGGGCGCGCTGCTGGGCCGCGCGGTCGATACCCGCGGCGACCGGGCTCCCGGCACGATCATCGGCGCGGGCGCCGGCGCACTTGCGGGCCGCGCCATCGATCGCAACTCCAGCTGCTAAGCCGGATCGTAGAAGGGGCGGCAGCGCCATGGCGCTGCCGCCCCTTTTTTATTCCGCCTGCGGTCAGTTGGGCCGGACGATATTGGGGCCCAGATTCGTCATCACTTCTTCGGCGCTGAAGGCGCGGACATTATCTGCGGGCTTGCGGCCCCTGCCCATCACGATTTCTGCACTGGCCTCATAGCGGTCCACGGTGCGCACATCGATCCGGCTGTCCCAGAAGGGATCGCCCCAATAGGGATCCCAGCTCCGCCAACCGAAGCCGCGCCCATAATAGCGCCAGGATGGGCCCCAATAGCCGAAGGCGCCCGGCGCGAACGGCCGGTCGACATAGGTCCGGCTGCGCCTCTCGGTATTGCGGTCGGCCATGACGAACCAGTCATAGCCGCGCTGGCGCGTCAGTTCCGCGGCGCGGTAGAGCAGATAGCGCTCCACCGTCTCCCGCGATGTCATGCTGTTGCCGGAAAAGGTCACGCGAAAGCGATTCGCCTCGATCTGCTCGTCGGCATAGCCGCCGGGGGCAGCGCGGCTCTGCCCGGCCGGCTGATAGGGGGTTGCCGTCGTGCAGGCGCCAAGCGCAAGCATGAGGCCCGTTGCAAGCATCCATTTCTTTCCGATTTTCATCATGGCATCCTCGCTGCTTTTCTTCGTACCGGATCAACGCGCAACCATGGATTGGGGTGCCGCAGGCTGGGCAAAGCTGAATGATCGCAGGGGGCGGATATGAAGATGCCGGGCCCGGACCGGAGAATTCCTCCTCCGGTCCTCCCAAACTCTCAGAAGGTGAACCGCGCGCCGGCCCGGAAGGAGCGCCCGAATATTCCCAGTCCACCTTGGACCGGATTATAGTTGTTCGCGCCGTAGGTGACGGGGTCGATCGGCGGCAGATCGTCGAACAGGTTGAGTATATTGATGTAGAAGGTGAAGCGATCCGACGCCTTGAAGCTGGTCGTCAGGTCGACCGTGATATAGGCAGGCACGTCGCACTTCACGAAAGGCGCGGAAAGCAGGCCGCAATCGCCCGGCTCCGTCCCCTGGTCGGCGGCGGAAAGATTATAGCCGCCAAAATATTCGGCTGTCGCGCTGACCGTCCATTTCCCCCATTCCAGCGTATTCTGCCAGTTGCCGTGCCATTCCGGCGTGCCCGATCCGGCGGTCAGGTTGAAGTTGCCGGCCGTTCCTTCATAGGATTCCGTCGTGCCGTCCGGAAATGTCGTGCTGAGATTGATGATATAGCTCGCCTCCAGCGCCGAGGTGAAGCGAATGTCCGGGCCGAGGTCGATCTGCGCCCTCGCGGCGAAGTCCAGTCCTTCCGAACGGATGGTGTTGGCGTTGATAAGCTGCGACTGCACGAAGGCCACGCGCGGCGTCGCGCCGGGAAAGTCGGGCGCGGGCGCATCCGCGATGATATTATAGCCGGATGGCACCACCTGGCCCGCATAATAAGCGAGTAGCGCCGGGCGGTTGCTGGGCGTGGTGATCGCGCCGGTCTTCTTGATGTTGAAATAGTCGATGCTGAGGGAAATGTTCCGGATCGGCTCCACGACGATGCCGGCGGTGAAGCTGGTCGACCGTTCCGGTTTCAGGTCGGGGCTGGCCAGCGTGGTCTGGCCATAGCTGGCGCTGCTGATATAGGCCGGACAGCTGTTGAAGGTCGCCAGGGAACAGCCATATTGCGACAGGAAGGCGTCGTTGTACAGCGATTGAGCGGCCGTGACGAAGCCGGTCGTCGGAATGGCGTTGGCCTCCGCGAAGCTGGGGATGCGGAAGCCGCGTGACCAGGTGCCGCGAAGCGCGACCTGGCGGATCGGCGTGAACTTCGCCCCGACCTTCGGAGAGAAGGCGTGCTGTCCGCTCGAATAATCGTCATAGCGGCCCGAAGCGTTGATCTCGAGCGACTCCAGCACCGGCGCATTCAGCTCGACAAAGGCCGAACGGACCGTCCGGTGGCCCTTGGTGCCGAAGGCGTTGAGGACGAAATAACGCTGCGTCGGCCCGTTGACGTCCGAATTGGCGCTTGGCGCATCGATGGATTCATAGCGCAGCGAAAGCCCGCCGCCGATCTGCATCGGTCCCCCTGGCAGGTCGAACAGATTGCCGCTGAGCGTCGCCTCCACGGCATAAAGCTGGGAATTGGCATCCGTCACATTGTCTGGCGACAGATAATCGAGCGTCGCCTGACTATTGGCATAAGGGTTGACGAAATCATAGCTGCCGTCGGCAATCACGTTCAGAAGATTCTGGATATAGATATAACCGTTCTGCGTCCGCCGCAGGTCGGTGCGCATTGCGACGCCATTCACCGCGAAGTCCCAGTCGTCCCACAACTTGCCCGTAACGCCCAGAGCGGCGCGATAGGTGCGGCTGCGGGTCTCATTATATTCCTGGATATTGGGTATGCGCCCCAATATGCGCGCCACCTGCCCCTGCGCCGCGAAAGGATTGTTCGGATTGAGCCGGGCAGCCGGATTGGCGGCGGTGCAATTGGGATCGGGCAAGTTATTGATCAGCGGGCAGACATAGACCGGCAGGGCAAGGACAAGCGAACCGACGGAATTGGCGCCGCCAGCGGCGGCCGCCGTGCTGAAGCGGGGAAAGTTGATGCCGGCCGGGCCGTTGCGGCGGATGCTGGCGGGCAGGCCGGTGAAGCTCACATTGCTCTGAAGGAAATTCGCCTGGAAATAGGCCTCTATGTCGTCGGTGATCCGTCCCGTCGCCCGAAAGGAACCGCCCCATCTTTCGATATTGGGAGAGATGACGCCATATTGATTGACGAGATCGCCCTGGCATACGGTTCCGGGCGCACGCGCGTCCGCCGCGAATTCCTGTGGGGTCAGCGTATAAGGCGTCTCCCCGGCGATGCAGCCGGCGGCGGGGTTGAGGAACTGGTAGCGGCCGGTTTCGGCGGCATTGTCCGGACCGGCCGGCGCCACGAAGAAGGTGGTGGCGAACAGGCTGGCGTCGGTGGTGGTCGAAAAACCGGAATAGCCGCCTGTCGAAGGATTGATCGATCCTCCATTCGGCCCGATGGACGGTCCGCACACGCCGTCGCGGCAGATGCCCGACTGGTTCTGCGAATTATAGGGATAGCGCCGGTCGCGGTTATAGAGCGCCGCCTGATCGAAGTAGAAACCGCTGATATAGACGTTGAATCCCTGATCATCGAGATCGCCCCAGCCCGCCGTCAGGCTGAGCCGGTGATTGGCGCCGTCGCCCCGCTGGCTGATGCCCGCTTCCGCCCGGCCGGATATGCCCGTGATCTGCTTCTTCGTGATGACGTTCACGACACCCGCGATCGCGTCCGCGCCATAGGTGGAGGACGCGCCGTCGCGCAGCACTTCGATCCGGTCGACGATGTCGTCGGGAATGGTGTTGAGGTCGACGAAATTGCGCGTCGCATCGTCCGCCAGCGGATAATAGGCCGCGCGCAGGCCGTCGAACAGGACCAGCGTCGAGTTGGTGCTGAGGCCACGGAGCGACACCGCCGATGCGCCGGCGGCAAAGGCCCCATTGGCGGAAAAGGAGTTGGTGAGCGCGGGGCCGTTGTTCGACGCCAGCCGCTGCACCGCCTCCTGCGTGGTGTTGATGCCGCGCTGTTCCAGCGTCTCGGCATTGACGACGGTGATGGGCGATGGCGTCGCTGCCGTCGTCGTGCGCAGGATGGACCCGGTCACGACGATCGTGTCGCCCTCGCTCGGTTCGGCGGAGTTGGTCGTGGGGGCCGGGGCCTGTCCGGGCGCGGTCTGCGTGTCGGACTGCTGCGCAGTGCTGCTTTGCGCCGCCGCCGGGGCGATCAGGCTGAGGCTCGCCAGACAGGCCGTCAGTGCAGAGCTATTGCAGAGGGCGCGGTGGATGATAGCCGAATTGGTTCGCATTGCTCGATCCCCTCACAGGAAGAAGTCGCGCCGAACCGCAGTAAGATCGGCGCTGCCGCTGAACGCGCGATCGGGGTTGAGGGACGCTGGCTGGAATGCAACCTGGATTAGGATCGACTGCGGTAGGAAGAAGATAGTTGCTCAATTGCTACAATTTAAGGCTATTCCGGATGATCTCGCGCAAATTCGGATGAGATCATGGGTGGAATGCCTCCAGGACTCATGGAGATTGGCCGTCAGGCGTTGTCAGGATTTCCATCCCTGCCGCCGCTTCCGATTCCGCGCTCGATCAGCGCGTTGGCGATCGCGGCCACCTCCTGAACGGGGCGGCTGTCGTCCCAAACGCCAAAGCGCAGGCCCAGGAACACGTTCATGCCCATGATCGCCCAGGCATGGATTTCATCCGGCTCGCCGGAGACTTCCCCGCGCGCCGCCGCCTCGCGCAACCGGACCAATATCCGAGACGCCGTGCTCTCATAATGGGTGCGATAGGCCGCCTGGTCGACGAACTCCGCCTCATCGATGATGCGGTAGATTTCCTTGTGGCTCCGCGCGAACTCCAGAAAGCTCAGCAGCCCCAGCCGTTCGGCATCGATCCCGTCGCGGGCCTGCGCGATGCGCGGCCCGACATAGTCCCGCACCTGTCCGGACATATCCGCGACCAGCGCGCGGAAGATGTCGTCCTTGCTGTCGAAATAAGTGTAGAAGCTGCCCAGCGCGCAGCCTGCCCGCCGGGTGATGCCGCTGATCGACCCTTCGTGGAAGCCCTTTTCCCCGAACTCCTCGGCCGCCGCCGACAACAGCGCCCGGCGGGTTCTTTCCCCGCGGGCGGTGCGCGGCGTCTTGTCCTTTTCGCCCAGCAAATCCGTCATCCGTCATCCTCCCCATCCGTGATCTTTTTGCCGCATCCGGCCTGTTCCCGTCATGCGTCCTTATTTCAAGTTGAAAGTTGGTTCAACTTTCATTATCGAATCGCAGGAACAGTCCCGCGACCCGGATTTCCGGGCGTATTTCAGGAGAGGAACCGTCCATGAAGGCTCGCCATTCCCTGCGTATCGCCGCGCTCGCCTCCGCAGCATGGGGCGGCGCCGTTTCGCTTCCAGCCATCGCGCAAAATGAAACGCCCGCATTCGACAGCGGCAGCGAGATCATCGTCACCGCTCGCCGGCGGGAGGAGAATATCCTCGACGTGCCGGTGTCCGTCACCGCCATCTCGTCGGAAAGCATCGCCCGGCTCCAGGCGAACGACATGTCGGGCATTCAGGGGGCGGTGCCGAACGTCAATCTGGTGCAGGGACGCGGCTCCACCTCCAATTCCAACTTCTTCATCCGCGGCATCGGCCAGCCCGACGCGCTCCAGACCTTCGATCCGGCAGTCGGCACCTATGTCGACGGCGTCTATTTCAGCCGCATCCAGGGCGCGCTGGTGAACCTGTTCGACGTCGAGCGGGTGGAGGTGCTGCGCGGCCCGCAGGGCACGCTCTATGGCAAGAACACCATTGGCGGCGCGGTCAACATCGTCAGCCGCAAGCCCAGCACCACCGACTTCAAGGCAATGGGCAGCCTGACCTATGGCAGTTACGACACCTGGCTGGCGAACGGCTATGTCTCCGCGCCGCTGGTGCAGGACAAGCTCGCCCTCAGCATCGCGGGCGTCTATGACAAGCGCGCCGGCACTGTCACCGATCCTCTGACCGGCCGCAAATATAATGATCGCGACACCAAGGCCGGCCGCGCCATTTTGCGCGCCACACCCAGCGACCGGGTGGAACTGATCCTGTCGGGCGACTATACCCGCCAGCGGACGGCGCCGACACTGGGCTATGCCACCGCGCCGCTCACCAACGTGCTCTACAATTCCGCCTTCCAGGTGATCGGGGTGCCGGTGGTGAAGCCCGCCTATCCCTATGGCAAATATGATTACAAGGCGTCGACCAGCCTGGCGCCGGGCCAGGGCCAGCGGCTCGACCATTGGGGCCTGTCCTTCACCGCCAATGTCGAACTGAACGACGCGGTGACGCTGACCTCCATCACCGGCTATCGCAAGCTGCGCCCGGATTATTACATCGATTTCGACGCCACCGAACTGGAAGTGGCGGACGCCTTCGTCGGCGTGCATCAGAAGCAGTTCAGCCAGGAACTGCAGCTCAAATATGACAGCGGCCCGTTGTCGGGCGTGTTCGGGCTCTATTATCTGAATGAGACGATCCGGTCCCATCAGGAAAGCTATGACGACAATTATCTTCAGCTTCAGGCCGCTCCCGGCCTTATCCTGCCGCTGACCTTCACCCGCTTCATCGACGATCACCAGAATGTGAAGAGCTACGCCGCCTTCGGCCAGATGACCTATGATCTGACCCGGAAGCTCTCGATCACGGCAGGCCTGCGCTACACGAAGGAACGCAAGGAGTATAACCGGTCCACCTATACGGTGCTCGCCGGCGCGCAGACAGCGCCCTTCCTCTTCCCCGGCAGCCTGCCGGCGCCCTATAATGACCTAGACCATGTCGATTTCGACGCGTGGACGCCGATGGCGACCCTATCCTACAAGCCGACGCGCGAGACGCTGCTCTACGCGACCGTTTCCAAGGGCTTCAAGTCGGGCGGCTTCAACGGCCGCGTCAACGGGCTGGGCGACGTGACGCAGGTGGTGGACGGCGTCACCACCATCATCCCCTATTTCAAGCCGGAGACGGTCTGGAGCTATGAGACGGGCGCCAAGGGCAGCTTCCTGGGCGGGCGGGTCAATCTGTCCGCGGCCGCCTTCTACTCCGACTACAAGGACTTCCAGGCCCGTGTCGGCGGCGGCACCACCGGCATCGCGGGCGGCTCCTTCCCCGTCGTGAACGCAGGCAAGCTGCGCATCTGGGGCGTCGAGTTCGAGGCTTCGGTAAAACCCATGCGCAACCTGAACGTCGCGGCTTCTGTCGGCTATCTCAACGCCGATTACAAGGAGTTCAACGACGGCCGCCGCGCGCCCGCCTTCTCCTGCAATCCGACCGGCAACGCCATCACCTGCAAGCCCCCCTTCGCGCCGCCCATGACGGTGCGGCTGGCGGCGGACTACAGCATTCCCTTGGGCAGCGCGTCGCTGACCTTGGGCGGGGACATGCGCTTCGTGGACAAGCAGTGGCTGTCGGTGGACAACCGCCCCGGCCTTCAGGAAGACGGCTATACCATCGCCAACGCCTATGTTCAGGCCGATTTCGCGGAGGGCAAATATTATCTGCGCGGCGCGGTGAAGAATGCCTTCAAGGAATTGTACAAGACCGACGGGCAGGAATTTTCCAGCGTGGGCAACATCCAGACTGTCTATTATGGCGACCCGCGCACCTGGACGATCACGGCGGGCTTCCGCTTCTAATTTGCAAGGGACCAGCGGCAGCATGACCGGACGCGCGCAGGAAACGGCAGGCAAAGGCTATCGCGCGATCGTCCTCGCCATGCTGCTGCTGGTCTATACCTTCAACTTCCTCGACCGGCAGATCCTTGGTATCCTCGCCGGGCCGATCAAGGCGGAACTGGGCCTTAGCGACGCGCAGCTCGGCGCGCTGGGCGGCATCGCCTTCGCCCTGCTCTATTCGACGCTGGCGATCCCGCTGGCGCTGCTGGCGGACCGCACCAGCCGCACATGGGTCATCACCGCCAGCCTTGCGGTCTGGAGCGGCTTCACCGCGCTGTGCGGCATGGCGGGCAGTTTCGCGCAGATGTTCCTGTTCCGCATCGGGGTCGGCGTGGGGGAAGCAGGCGGCGTCGCGCCATCCTATGCCGTCGTCTCCGACTATTTCCCGCAAGGCCAGCGCGCCCGCGCCCTTTCCATCTACTCGCTCGGCATTCCGCTCGGCTCGGCGGGCGGCGTGCTGCTGGGCGGCTATATCGCGCAGACGGTCGAATGGCGCACGGCCTTCATTGTCGTCGGCCTGGCCGGCCTGATCATCGCGCCCATCTTCCGCCTCACCGTCCGGGAGCCGGCTCGCCCCGACATGCAGGCCGATGCTATACCGGTTTCCGCCGTCTTCGGCATATTGGCGGCCAAGCGCAGCTTCTGGCTGCTTGCCCTGGGCGCGGCCTGCTCGTCGCTTTGCGGCTATGGCGTCGCCTTCTGGCTCCCCAGCCTTTTGATGCGCAGCTTCGGCCTCGATCTGATGGGTGCGGGACAGTTTCTCGGCGCACTGCTGCTGGCCGGCGGCGTGGCGGGCGTATTGCTGGGCGGCTGGCTGGGGGATCGGCTCGGCGGACGCGACAGGGCCGCCTATGCCTGGGTTCCCGCCGCCAGCTATATCGTCGGCATGCCGCTGTTCGTCATCGGCGTGCTGTCGGACAGCGTGGCCTTCGCCTTCTGCCTGTTCCTAATCCCGCAGGCGCTGGTCTATGTCTGGCTGGGCCCGGTGCTGACCGCCGTCCAGCATCTGGTGCCCGCCCATATGCGTGCGAGCGCATCGGCAACCTTCCTGCTGATCAACAATCTGGTGGGCCTGGGCCTTGGCAGCTGGAGCGTCGGCGCGCTGTCGGATGCGCTGACGCCGCAATTCGGCCACGAAGCCCTGCGCTATGCGATCGTCGCGGCGCTGGGCTTTTACCTGCTGGCCGGACTGTTCATGGCGCTCGCGGGCAAGGCGCTGCGCAGGGACTGGATCAGCGCATAGCCCCTCCATCGGGCATCACCCAAAAGGTCGAAAGTCCGTAACGGATGGTTTACATTTTTGACTGATGAACTGCCGGAACCGAAGTGATACACTGCGTTGGCGAAATCCGGATACTTCCCCGCTTTTCGCTCGGCTGAACGCGAGAGCGGGAACGTCTCCAAACCCTTCCCCTCTTCGTTCAGCCGATTTCGGCCATATTTCGGCCCGTCGGAGACGGTTCGTTAAGGATAATGCATCAAGCATTCCTTAATTCGCGGATGTTAGACGAACGGCAACCGAAAGGGCCGGATATGACATTCGTTCGACTATGCGCTGCGTCCACCATCTTTTCGTCGGCATTGCTGCTGGCCAACCCCGCCACCGCGGCCGAGACCGCGAAGGGATCCTTCGCTGTCAGGGCCGTGGTTCCGGCCTATTGCGAGATCGACAGCGATCCCGTTCAGCTAAGCGAGGGTGCGGGCTTTCAGTCGGGAAGCGTGATGGAGCTTTGCAACAGTGCGGACGGCTTTCAGGTTGTCGCTTCCTATCGCGAACTGGCGCCGAACGAGCAGGTGCGGTTCAGCTATGCCGGGCTTTCGCGTCAGCTCAATGCATCGGGCTGGACGCCGGTTGCCAACCGTGTCGGCGCCAAATTCGGCATGCGCCCGATCGGCGTGCAATATAGTGCGCTTCAATCGCCGTTGGCGATCAATCTCACCATCACTTATTTCTGATCCGGCCGGGACCGGGCAACCCCGCAATCAGATCGGCGTAACGGCGACGGTCACCCGGTCGGTATATTTGCCGGCATGCCAGGTCGGGTCCGGATCGACGGTGATGGAAACCGCATGCACGTCGCCCTGCGACCCGGTATGCTCACCGACATTGATCTGATCGCCGGTCGCCATGTTGAAGGCGCGGCCATCCACGAACAGCCGGTAGGGAATGACGTCCGGCCCATCGGTCCGCCGAAGCATTCCGCCATATTGCGATGCGAAACGTAGCTGATAGCCGGATGTGCTGAGCACGCGCACCGCAAAGGGCTGCGACACCGTAGGCATGGTGGTGGACAGTTCGCCCAGGTCGATCCGGGCCGCTCCCCCTTCCCCGCCGACGCCGGCGAAGCGAATGCGCGCCGTCGCCGGAATTTCCAGCTTCAACCGAACCTGCGCCGTATCCAGCGGCGTGTTGCCGATGTCTTCCGACAGGGCAAAGATCAGCTGCTGGCGATAATCGCCGCTTCGCATGCCCCAGTTCACCGGCACGTTGACGGTATAGCCGACCGGGCTGCGCGCATGCGGCTGCAGAATGACGACGCCGCCACCGCTGGATACATCCGCAGGCGAGGCGGAGGTCACGGCGATGTTTCCGCCCGGGCCGTTCAGTGTGTAGTTGGGGAAAGAGGCGTCGGATGCGCCCAGATCCCGCGTCACCCGAAGCCGCAGGCGGCATTCACTGTCGCCGTCATTGCGTATCATGATGCGGAAAGGTTCGGTCAACTGCCGCTGGTCCATGCCGTCGCCGGCGGCAAGGCGGACCTCGCGAGGCCCCTCGATGAAGGAGGGCTGGCATTCCGCCCAGGCATGGGCCGGCATGACGAGCGATGCGAAACCCAGGCAGCGGCAAAATCGGCGCATCATATTCACTCCTGTGTCCCGGTGGCGGGGCGGGCCGTCACATCGCCCAGTTGTAGCAAGGATTTCGTGTCGGCGGGGACATGAATCGTGAACATCATGTCCGGATTGCGCAGTTCCACGCGATAGCTCTTGCCGGGACGAAGGCCCTGCGTGGCGAAACGGCCGGCCGAATTGGTGAAGAAGGGTTGCGGCTCGAAGTCCGGATCGTCCACCGCCGAAATGGTGCCGCCCAGCAGGCTGACCTTCTCCCCCTGATAATAGAGGAAGCCGTAGGCGCTGATGTTGGCGTCGCTGCCGACGACAAGCTTGTAACCGCTCTTATAGGGCGGATTGACGGTGTGCACGCCCGTGCCGATGTCATAGCCCTCCGTCCCGTTCTTCAGGTCATATTGAATGCTCTGACGGTTATAGCTGTTGAGCCGCCCGTCCATGGCCGGACCCCAGGTGCCGCTTTGCGCCTCCACCTTGCCGTCGTCCACCGACTGTCCCACCACGACCTGCTTGTCCTTGAGCGCCTCATGCGCCTTCGCGACAAGGAAGCTGTCGGAAACCGGCCGCCCGACGGCGATGCTGTTCCCCGCCATGGCGATCGAGGTACCGATCTGAAGGCGGCTGTCCTGCCGGTCGTCGATGCGCGAGAAACCATTGCCCGAAGAGATGGTAGTGAAGCGCGAATAGAAGCGGTTGCCGATATAGGTCGCCGACCCGTCGACCGAAGCCATGCCGTCCGAATTGCGCGCCGCGATGTCGTACCCGAAGGACCCGACCGTATCGTCATAGCTGCGCGTCAGGGTGAGACGCGCATCGTCCCGGCGGCTGTTATAACCTGCCTCCGCCCGCGTCTTCTGGCCGAAGGGCACGACCAGCGCGATGCGCGCGCCGAAACTGCGTCCGAACACGTCCTTGCCATATTCCACGCCACCGGTCAGCCGGAAGCGAGACGCCCGGTGCATGACATCGACGAAGGCGAGCTTGGTTCCCCTCAACCCCTCCCGCTCGAACCAGTTGCCGCCGACGACCAGGCTGGTGCGCTCGCTGAGTTGCTGGCCGTAATTGGCGGTCAGCGTGAAGGTTCGGAAGCGCCCGAAACCGATGGCGTCGGACAGGGTCGAGAAATTCCTGCTGCGATAATCGGCGCTGACGGACAATTGCTTGCCCTGGATGCCATAGCCGAATTGCAGCGAATAGGCGCCGCGCAGCGAATAGCCGGTGCCCCGCCCCGTGCTGATGGCGCTGGAGAATTCGAAGCGGCCAGGGATGGTGCGCGGCGTGGAAATTATCTCGATTGCGCCCAATTGCACATCATCCCCCGCCTGCACCGCGCCGCCGAGCAGCAGCCGGTTGCTGATGCCCCGGCGATAATAGGCCGACAGCGCGGGAGAATGACCATAGATCGGCTGAGCGCGGAAGTCGGTCGGCACGAAGCCGAGTGCGGCGCCATATTCGGTTTCGCCCGCCACCAGATCGGACGGGTTGAAATAGGAGTCGAAGGATGTGATCTGCCGCCGCCCGCTGACATCGGTGACATACAGCTGGGCATTGCGGCCGCCATATTGGGCCTGGAGCCGGGAGAGGTCGTAAGTGCCCGAATTGAGCTGGAACCGCTCCACCTGCTGGCCGTCGACGATCACATCGACGGTCGAATCGCGGTCCAGCAGAACCTGTTGCCCGCCAAGCTGGACGAGCGGCGTGCTGCCAGTGAAGGTCCGCCTGCCCTTTTCGACAGCGATGCCGCCCAGCAGCGTGCCGGAAGTGATCGACAGGCCGTTGAGCTGAAGGTCGCCCGCCGTCCAGCGCCGCTGCTTCTGATATTCGTCATAGACCAGCCGCGCCTGACGCCGGTAGAAGCCGCCTCCGCCCGTCAGCGCCTGGTCGTAACCGCCGTCGAACTCCAGAACGACGCCGCGATAGCGCATGGCGCCCTGCAGGATCATCGCGGGCTTTTCGAAGTCGCGGAAATCCGTAACCCGCATGTCCCCGATCATGTTCAGATAGGCGCTGAACGTCTCCGGCTCCAGCGTCGTCGCGGGGAGCGAGAAACGCACGGCCTCCCCCAAGGCCTGGGCAGCGACCATGGTCCCGTCGATGCGATCCACGCGCACCTGCAATTCGGACGAATCGTAGATGAGGGTGACGCCCGCTCTTTCCGCGTCCGCGACCGACACGGAAGGCGTGCCGGGCAAGACGGCGGCGAATTTGATCCGTCCGCTTTCCGACAGCAGGGGTGCGATATGCTCGATCAGGGACTGGCGGTCGAAAAGAACTGTGCCGTCCATATAGACCGTCGCAGAGACGTCACCATAGACATTGCCCTGCCGCAAAAGGGGCAGGGTCATCTGAAGGCCCTTGTCCGCAGGGCGCGGCGCGGAACCCGGCGGTGCGGGTGCAGCCGGGGGCTGCGCGCCTGCGCTTGGCTGCCCGGCCGCCTGCGCCAGCGCGATAGTCGACGATGCGACCAATGCGCCTGTGGCGACGCTGAAGAGTAGATGTTTCACCCTGCCCCCCCTCGGGCATGTTCAATGGATCAGCGCTTCAGCGTCACCGTCGCCCCAGCCGCCATCTTTTCCGGAGTCGGGATGAAGAAGACGCGGGCGCGACCCGGGGCGACGATTCCCATTCCGATCATTTCGCTCATCTGAGCGGCGTTGTATTCCGCGCTATAGGGCTTCCCCGCGCCATCGACGCCGCTGATGGTCCAACCGGACCGGCCGGCCGGGAAATAGCGATTGCCCTTGTTCTCGATGCGCACTTCCAGACCGTTTTCGGTCCTGGTCTTGCGAACATCCTTGTCCTCCGGCGCCTTTTCGTCCGGACCAAGTTCGACCTCCCGGGAAATCGGTGCGATCTGGGCGACCACCGGATCGGGCGTCGTCCCGTCGGGCACGACGTTGACGAGCACGTTGAAGCGCATCACAACCTGGATGCGCGACTGTTCGGCGGGAAGCTGGACCGGGATCTGGCTGACGGCGGCATAATAGACCTCCGACTGCGTCAGCGGGCCGTCCGGCAGATATTGGATGCGGAAGACCTGCTTGCCGTTGGGCGCGATCAGCGTCTGGGGCGGGAAGACCATGAACCGGTCGTCGGCGGGCTCCAGCGTCAGTTCGCCGCGTTCCCCGATGACGCCGCGATACATGCGCACTTCCATCGGCAACTGGCGGTCTTCATTATTGGCGACCTCGATCCGCGCCGTGGACCGCGTACCTTGCGGCTCCAGATCCACCGACATCGGCGTGACCCGCGCAGCCTGAGCGCCGGTCGCCATGCCCGTCAGCAGAAGCAGCGGCAGAACGAATTTCACCCATTTGAGGAACATCGTCCTCTTCCCCCCTCGATCATGAACGGCGGAAATCGGGGAAGCCATGAACGACTCCCCCAATTCCCGTGATATGCTGCGATCAGCTCGCGGTGACGGTGACCGTCACGGTATCGGTGTAGGTGCCAGCCACGGGGCGAGCATCCAGGTTGTTCAGAGGATCGACCAATGCGTCGAACTTGACCTGGCGATGCAGCGCGCCGCGCGAGGCGCCGTTGTTGAGCTGGACCAGGCCGAACAGCGCCGAACGGCGGAAACCGGGCTGCTGCAGCAGGCCGCCATTACGGTAATTGTCGGCGGCGAGCGAGTAGTTGATCGTGTTCTTGAAGCCCGCATCCGCGCCGGTCAGCGGGGTGCTGGTGGTCAGACGACCGGCATTGGCCGACGAGATGGTCATGCTGTTCGTGTCGTTGCACGACACGTAGAAGGAGTTCGTCGAGCTACTGGCGACGTCGTTGATGAAAAGCGCGGTGCTGCCGGCGTTGGTGTTGACGTTGACGGTGCCAAGCTGAATGTCACCGATATTCTCCATCGTGCAGGTCTTGGCGACCGATGCGTTGATGTCGAAGGTGTCGCTGTCGGTGTTGGCAGCGAAAGCGGGCGTGCCGGCCATCAGGACTGCTGCGGCCGTGGCGGCCATAAGGAGCTTCTTCATAAGGATTTCCTTGAATCTTGAAATGGATTGCGCGTCAGAGCGGCGACGGGATCAGGAACGTCTGCGAATCCCGATCCAAGCCATGCCTCAGAGCGCAGTCTGGACGGTGACGGTAACGGTGCCAGTATAATTGCCGGCCAGCGGGCGCAGCGTGTTTTCGGACGACAGCACCTTCGCAGCCAGCCGCACCTGGCGGTGAACGGGACCACGGCTGGTCTGGTTCTGGGCACCCTGCGCGCTGGAGAAGCTGGGCTGCGCACCGCTCGTGAAATAGTTCAGAGCCTCGACACGGTAGTTCAGCTTGTCGGTGAAGCCGGCGTCGTCGACGCCCGCCTGGAAGGCGCGCGAACCCTGGAGCGTCGCGGGACCGGACAGGGTCATCTGGTTCTGCTTGTTGCAGCTCACCCAGAACTGGTTGGTGTTCTGCGTCGCATCGCTGCTGAGCAGCAGGGCGCCATTGCCGGCCGTCGTGGAAATGTTCAGCGCGCCGAGGTTCACGTCATTGACGTTCTGCATCGTGCAGGTTTCGGGGATCTGCGCATTGATCTGGAACTGGTCGGTGGCCGAGTTGGCCGCAAGGGCCGGACTCGCGACAAGCATTGCTGCCGCGGAGGCAAGGATCATCTTCTTCATGGAATACTTCCCCATCTGTTACGAAAATCGGCCAGAACCGCCCCCGTCTCCAATGGGTTTGCTCCGGACCGTAACTTCAGGGAGGACGCGCGACTCTCTTTCCCCACCCCTGGAGCTGGTCGAAAGTATTAATATATATCTAACGAAAGTTAATACTCAATATTGGGTATGACGCCGCTTTAATGGTTAACAGGCAACAAGCGCATCTTGCCCTTCGATCATCAAAGTCGCGGATTCAGGCGGATGAAAGGCATAGTTTCCGCCAGATCGACCCAGATCGCCTCGATCATGTACGAGATCGGGACAAAGGGCTGTTAATTTGTTAAGGACAATTTATTCAATTTCTCTATATCCGACGTAATAGCTGTCGATTCGACCGATATAGATCAAGATTGAGAGGCTGCTGCCGGGGGGTATGTGTGGCTGAAGGCTCCATCGCGGATGGGGAATCGATTTTTGCGAGCTGGGTCGACGCCGATCCCATTCCGCACGCGATAATCGATCGCTCCTTGCGGCTGCATTGGCAGAATCGGGCCGCCACAGCCCTGCTGCAGCATTCGTCCGAATTGCAGGAACAGGACGGCCGCCTCTTCGCCCTGCAACCGGAAAACCACGCACGGCTCAAGCTGTTCGCCGCCCATGCCGGGTCCGACGCATCTTCCTCCATGGTCATTCTACCCGTTGCGGACGATTATCTCATCCTTCGCGGAAGGCCGATCGGGGCAAGCGGGCGGGGAGAACAGGGCGAGCAGATCGGCATCATGTTCTTTTCCGCCAAACATTTCATCGACCAGTCGATCGTGTCGGGCGACGTCAAGGACATTTATCGGCTCACCAATGGCGAGTATAAGATATTGAGCGCCATGATGAGCGGGATGAACGCCGAACAGATTTCGGGAAATCTCGAAATATCCCTGGAAACGGTCAGAACCCATATCCGCCGCATCTATTCCAAGACCGGCGTGAGGAGCCGCGAGGCATTGTTCGCCCAGTTGCAGCCGTTCAAGATATTGGCATAGCCCGCTGCCCCGCCGCCAGCCGAAGCAGACGGCCGCGAAAAACAGGAGCGAAAGCAGGCTGGCCTCTCGGCCCCTGCCCGCCTAAGGAACGGCTGACCGAAGTTGGCGTGCGTCGTGCAGAAAAGCCTGTCCTGAACCTGTCGAAGGGTGGGAACCGGTTTTCGGCCTGAAAGGATGCGACAACGGAAAACTGGAGCGCGCGACCTGCGTCCGATTTGACGCGGCGTGCTCCAAAGGAAAGGGCGGCAGGATTTGAACTTGCAGGTGCGGGCCTATGCCATGTTGGGCATGACCATGGCGTTCTGGGCGGGCAATGCGATAGTCGGCCGCGCGGTACGGGGCGAAATTCCGCCGCTGACGCTGGCCTTCGGCCGCTGGATGCTGGCGCTGCTGATCCTGGCCCCCTTTGCGTGGCGTCCCGTCATGGCCCAGCGCGCGCTGATCCGCCGCCATTGGCGCACGATCCTGTTCCTGGGGCTGGCCGGCGTCGCTGCGTTCAACGGCTTCCTCTATTCGGGCCTTCGCCACACGACGGCGGCCAACAGCCTGTTGTTGCAGGGATTGATCCCGACATTCGTCGTCATCGTGAGCCGCATCGCCTTTGGCGACAGAGCGCCCCTCCGCCGGGTCGCGGGCATTGCGCTGTCGACGCTGGGCGTGACATTCATCGTGTTCAGGGGCGATCTGTCCGAAATCCTGCGGCTGCGCCTGGGCATCGGAGACCTGCTGGTGCTATGCGGCTGTGGCGCATGGGCGGTCTATACCGCCTGCCTGCGCCTGCGCCCGCCCATCGCCCCGCTGGTCTTTCTGTTCGTGACCTTCGCCATCGGCGCGCTGGCGATGGGCATGGGCGCGTTGAGCGAGACGCAGGCGATCGCGCGGATGCACTGGAACGGAAGCGTGATGGCCGCCATCGCCTATGTCGCGATCTTTCCCTCGATCATCGCCTATATGTCGTTCAACGCCGCGGTCAGCCATGTGGGCGCCAGCGCCGCCGGACAGACGATCAGCCTGCTGCCGCTGTTCGGGGCCGTGCTGGCTGCCCTGATCCTTGGGGAACCGCTGTTCGGATACCATCTTGCCGGCATGGCCATGATCTTGGGCGGGGTGTTGCTGAGCTGGGGCGTGGGTTCGCCGGAACAGGATCAGCGTCCCTCCGCCAGCGCCACCGCGTCGGCGCCCGCCGGAAAGCGGAGCTGACCCGTCCCGTCATGAACGGCGGTCCAGACGGCTTGCGCGACGTCGCTCTCTCTGGTCGTCAGGGCAGGCGACGCGAAGGCCGCGAGGATCGGTTGCGCGAAATCCGCATATCGGCCGGGCAGCAGGTCGGTCACGGGGATGATGGCGTTCGCGCCGAAGCGGGTGGTGGGCGCATAGCCCGGCTCGACCAGTTTCACCTGAACGCCGAAATAGGCGAGTTCATGCGCGAGGGAAGCCGTGAATCCCTCGATCGCATGCTTGGTCGCGCTATAGGCCGCCGCGAGCGGAAAGGCTCCCAACGCCACGGTGGACGTCACGTTGACGATCATGCCCGATCCACGCTCGCGCATCTGCGGTATGAATGCGCGGCACATCGCCATGGTGCCGATGCTGTTGGTTTCGAAGAGCTGGCGGACCAGACTCATCGGCATGGCTTCGAAGGCGCCCACGCCGCCTATCCCCGCATTGTTGACCACTATGTCGACCCGGCCGGCGGCCGCGACCAGCGCGGCTATGCTGTCCTCGCTGGTGACGTCCAGCGGCAGCAGGCGCAGGCGTTCGGAATGGCCGCCGAACAGGGCCGGGTCGGGCCGTCGCATGGTTGCGACGACATTCCATCCCTGCGAGAGGAAATGAAGCGCCGTGGCCTTGCCATAGCCCGAAGAAGTGCCGGTGATCAGGATCGTCTTGCTCATCGTCTGCCTCGCTCGATGTCGATGCATGACCGATAGACGGACCGTTTCGGACGATCTATAATCAATGATCCATATAAGATTACGGATCGTCCATAACATGGATCCCCTTAGCGACATCATCGCCTTGCTTGGACCCAGCGCCGCCATCGCCAAGCCGATCACGGGGCGCGGGCGGTGGGGCGTTCGCTATCGCGCGCATGACGCGCCCGGCTTCACGATCATCCTTGCGGGGGAAGCCTGGGTCGCCTTCGAAGGGGGCGCACCGCTTCGGCTGGCGCAGGGCGACTTCCTGCTGATGCCGACCACCCCGCCCTTTTCCTTGAGCAGCGAAGCGGGTCTTCCCTGCACCTGGGTGGAACCCCGCGGCGAAGCGGTGCGGCACGGGGATCAGCCAGGCGATCCGGACTTCATCGCATTGGGCGGCAGCTTCGCGTTCGAGCGGGCCAACGCCCCCCTTCTGCTGTCATTGCTTCCCGATCTGATCCATATCCCGGCAGCGCAGGGCCGCGCCACGCGCTTCGGCCAGTTGATCGGGATGCTGGCCGACGAATGCCTGTCCAGCCATCCGGGCAAGGAACTGATCACCCGGCGCCTGCTGGAGATGCTGCTGGTGGAGGCGCTTCGCTGGCGGCCGGGCGGTGGGGAAGCGGACCATCGGGGCCTGCTGGGCGCGATGCGCGATCCCGCGCTGGCCCGCGCGCTGCGGGCCATGCATGAGGATGTGCGCGCGCCCTGGACCGTCGCGCAGCTTGCAAGCGTGGCGGGCATGTCGCGTTCCGCCTTCGCCGCGCGCTTCGGTGAGGCGCTGGGTTGCGGCCCGATCGAATATCTTGCGCGCTGGCGCATGGCGATCGCCAAACACGCCTTGCTGCGGGGCGACAGGTCCCTGGGCCGGATCGCGGAGGAAATCGGCTATGATTCCGCCAGCGCCTTCAGCGCCGCGTTCCGCAAGCGGCTGGGCTGTCCGCCCGGCAGCTTCGCGCGGCTCCACGGTGGCGGCGGTCCGGAGCTTAGCCCCCGCGCCCCGGCTTCACCGCATAGAGGCCGTGGTGCGACAGGATGAAGAGGGTTCGGCCGCCTTCCCCGCCGAAGAGCAGTTGCAAGGGCCGTTCCGGCACGTCGATGCGGCCGACCTCCCTGCCGTCGGGCGCATAGACGAAGACCTGCCCGTTCGCGACATAGACCCGGCCCTGCGGGTCCACCGCGACCCCCTCCCCACCGCGATCCGCGAACGGCCTGAGGTCGGTGATCGCGCCGCCCGCGCCCACCAGGCCGCTGTAGGTGCGGTTTTCCGAACCATTGGTGAGGAAGACGCGCCTGCCCGGCTCCCCCTGGATGAAACCATAGCTGTCGAGCGAATCGGAGAAGCGCAGGCCGCGATGGTCGGCCGGACCCTGCGCGAAGGTGCGGAAGGCAGGCAGGGCGATGCTGCCGTCGGGCGAGACATATTCCTGCGCCTTGGGCGCCGCCATGTCGCGGGCGAACATCTGGGCAAGCGTCGTGAATTCGTAGGTCCTGGGATCGATCTGGTCCCTGAACTCGCCATTGTTCCACCAGTTGACCGGCAGCACCGTGGCCCTGCCCGCGTGGGGCGCGACGGGCGTTGCCGGAATGACGCTGATCTCGCCGTCGGGCGCGCCGGGCCTGACGCTGTAGACCGTGCCGTTGCGCCCGTAGGAGGAGAGGACGAGCAGATTGCCGGAACGGTCGATGCTGAGGTTGACCGGATCGAGCGAGGCGTCGCGCACCATCTCCAGCCGGCCTTCGTCCGACCAGCGCCAGATGCGCTGGAAGCGGCGATCGATGAAATAGAGCCGGCCCTGCGCATCCACCGCGCCGCCGCCCGCCGAATGGAAGCCGTCTGCCAGTTTCTCCACCCTGCCGCCCAGGAAGCTGGCGGGCTTCACCGGCTCCGGCCGGGCGGGGACGTCCAGCACGGCGAACTCCCGTTCGCGAACGTCCAGCCCATGGGTGACGTCGCGAATGGCGTTTTCGAACGGGAATTTGGTGAGCCGCAGGAAGGTCGCGCAGCCATTTTCGTCGCAGGTGCCAAGGCCGCTTTCGCCATTCACATGGACGTTGCGGAAACGGATGTCATGGGAATTATAGAGGGTAATGGCGGCGGGTGCGGGCTCCCTGGTGCGGGTGACGCGATAGCCGTGGAAATTGGCGACCAATATGTTGCGCGAGTCCCTGATTTCCAGCGCCACGGCGTCGCCGCTCTCTCCCGCTTCACCCTCCGTCTGCGGCGCGAGCAGTTCCCAGTTGGCGACGCGGTTCAGGCCGATTTCCGTGCGGACATGATGCTCGACCGACGCCTGGATGAGGCGGCCGGGCGTTTCCGTGTCGGAGATCAGGATGCCGGGATGGCCGAAGGTGCTGGGGCTCCAGATATTGGCGAAGGTGCCGCCGCCGCCCTGCGTCACCCAGAGGCTGGCATATTGGCCGGCCCAGCGTCGGGCGGAATCGGGATCGCCGGTGGCATTGTTGTTGTAGGGATTGACCCGGCTGCCGTCGAAGCGGTCGGTGCCGTGGCCACCCTGGAACTTGACGTCGTTGACCATGGAGTGGGCGCCGGCCTTCCACAGCAGCGCCGTGGCGTGCGGATTGGCGCCGTTGGTGTTGAGGCCGAGGCCCGCGACGATCGCATCGCCGCCCTTCGCGCTTTCCACCAGCGCCTTGGGCGCGCCCACCCCTGCCCAGCCGGGCGCGCCGTCGGGCAGCACGATCTGCGTCAGGCTGGGGTGCAGGCCCAGCAGCACCGTATCGGGACGCAGGCGCAGCGTGTCGCTGACATGATAGAAGCCGGCGGGCAGATAGACGACGCGGTGGCTGTCGATCGCCTTCTGGATGGCGGCGGTGTCGTCGGTCCTGTCGTCGCCCTTGGCGCCGAGCGTGCGGGCGTTCACCCATTCCGGGACGGGCGGCAAGGGGCGGATGGCGGGAGCGGACGGGGCCGGCAGCGCGCCCATGGCTTCCGCCTGCATGTCCGTCCGGTACTCGCCCATGCGGCCGACGCCCGGCAGCGTCAGGCCGTGGGTGAAGGAGGCGATCCTGTAGTTCTGCCCCCTGCCAGCGACGGTGCGGCCGCTTTCGCGGAAACGGGCGAAGGTGGGGGTGTTGGCCGCCAGCACATTCTGGAAGCCGATCTGGGTATAGACATTCTTCTCGTTCGAGATGACGACGCCCGCCTTGGCCACATTCTCGAACCGGAGGTCCTGGCCCCAGAGCCAGTCGCCATAGCCCCGGTCGATCTCTATCCCGACCGGCACGTTGCGGAAGGCGACGTTGACCATCGTCAGGCCGGCCTCATGCTCGCGGATGGCGGCGTCGCGCTGTCCCTCGAACGTCGCGTCGACCAGCGCGAAGCCCCAGGCGGGGGACGGCTTTTCCGCGAGGATGCCGTAGCGCCCGCCCCGGAAATGCAGGTCTTCCGCTTCATTCGCCACATGGTAGAGGCCGGCGAGGCCCGAGCCGATGTCGAAATCGGCATGGCTGACGAAGCTGTGCTGGGCGGAGTGGAAGCGGATCGCGGTGGCCGCCGGATTGCCGTCCATGATGCGGAAGTCGATATTGCCGAGCGCAGAATAGAAGGTGCCGGGATTGGCGTCCGCGATGGTCCTGTTGAACGGCACGCTGCCCGCCGGGGGGAAGGCGGCGGGCGGCGTGTCCCGGTCGGTCTGGCGCTTGCTGCCGGTGAACATCAGCATATGGGCGACGCCGCGCTGGAAGCCCGGCGTGTTCCGGCCGAGCAGGATGACCGGGCGCCTTTCCCCGATGCCGAAGATGCGGACGCCCGGCCAGAGGAAGATCGTCCGGCTGATGCGATAGGTGCCGGCCGGCAGGAAGACGATGCCGCCGCCGCCCTTTTCCGCCGCCGCGTCGATGGCGCGCTGGATCGCCGCGCTGTCGTCCGCCCGGCCGTCCCCCGCGCCCTTGACGGTGACGGCGCGCGGCTCGTCGGGCGCAACGGTATAGACGGATGGAGAAGCGTGAGCGGGTACAGCCGCCGCCAGCAACAGCAGCACCGACGCGCAGGCCCCGCTCAATCCACGAACCATCGACATACTCCAGTTACAAGAAGTCCCGGCCGGTGAAGGCCGGGACGAGGTGGGGGAGAGAGTGGCAGATCAGAAGTTGAAGCGAACCCCCGCGCGGTAGATGCGGCCCAGCGTGTCGTAGAGCGCCGGGTTGATGTCCAGGCCGGTGTTGGTCTGCGGCGCGGCGACCGGGTCCTTGTCGAACAGATTGTCCACCTTGCCGTAGATCGACAGGTTTTCGCCGAACTTGAAGGTCGCGCCGATGTCGACGTAGAAGGCGCCCTTCATCCGGTTATAGTCGATGGTCGGGTGGTTCGTGGTCGAGGCCGGGCAGGACGACTGGCAGACGACATATTGATTGCCGAAGGTGCCGTCGCTGATCCAGCGTTCCTGCACCGTGAAGCTGAACCGGCCGCTGTCGTAGGTCTGGACCGCCAGCCATTTCCAGTCCGGCGTATTGCCGTTGTTGGCGCCCGCCTGATCGACCGGGTCGACGCCCGCAATGCCCGCATTGACGATGAACTTGCGGATATGCGTGCCCAGCGCCCGGACGGTGAAGCTGCCCGGCAGGCCCAGCGGCTGCTGCCACTGATAGCTTGCCTCTATGTCGAAGCCGCTGGTCTTCCAGGAAGCGAGGTTGAAGGGCTGGACATTGACGAAATTGGTGCCCTGCGGCCCGTCGAGCTGGAAGCCGCCGCAGAAGGCCTGGTTGCCCTCGAAGCAGAAGCGGACGATCTGGTCCGCCGACAGGGTGGAGACCACGCCGCTGAGCTTGATGTTGTAATAGTCGAAGGAGAGGCTGAGGCCGGGAAGCCATGACGGCCGCGCCAGCACGATGCCGAGTTCGGTGTTGCGGGCCACTTCCGGCTTCAGATTGGTGTTGCCGATGGTGTTCTGGAACACCTGCACCGCCTGGTTGCGGAAGGGATCGTTGAAGTTGGGCAGCGTCGTCACCGTGGGCGCCGCGAAAAGTTCCGACAGGTTCGGCGCGCGCACGTCGCGCGAGGTCACGGCGCGCAGGCGGATGCCGTCGAGCGGCGTGTCCCAGGTGCCGCCGACCTTCCACGTCCAGACCGTGCCCGACGTGCTGTAGTTGGTGACGCGCGCCGCGCCGTTGAGGTTCGCGCGGCCCATGGCGTCGCTGTCGATCAGCGGCAGGTCGACTTCGAGATAGCCTTCCCACACTTCATATTTGCCGCGCCCGTTCTTGTAGTTGCCGGCCGCCCAGTTGCTGCCCAGCGTCGAATTGAGCAGCGGATCGGCCGGATAGTCGGGGCTGTTGGGGCTGAGCGGCGAAACGCCCGCGCCATAGGGATCGGCGTTCACGCGATAGAATTCGCGGCGATATTCGCCGCCGAACGCGACCGAGACCGGCCCAGCCCACAGTTCGAACGGATTGCCCGAGAAGTTGAGGCTGGCGACGTCCTGCGTCAGCTTCGTATGCTGGAACGGTCCGTTCTCATGCGGCGCGACATAGGCCAGCGCCGCATCCGAAGGGGTGAAGCCGCCGAAGATGTTGATCGGCTGGCAACCCGCCGCCCGCGCCGCCGGATCGGCGCAGACGACGGCGCCGTTGAGCGTGATCGCATTGGTTGCGGCGACATAGCGGTTCTGGAGGACGATGTCCCGCACCCTGATGTCGGAAATGGTGATGCCATGTTCATAATAGGCGTCATAGTTCCAGCCCGTTCCGCCGACGCCGATCTTGCCCTTCAGCCCGCCGACGAAGCGATATTGCCTGCGGTCGGTGTGCACCCGGGGATCGGGGAAGGCGCCGTTGCTGCTGCCGAAGCTGAATTCCGTGATGCCCGCCGTGGCGCAGCGGTCGCGCACCAGTTGCGGCAGGAACGGGTTGGCGCACTGGACGGTCAGGCTGGGCCGGTTATAGCCGGGGCTGGGCTGGTTGCTGGTCTTCACCTGCGCGACATTGACCGTCACATAGGCTTCATTGTCGTCGGCGAAGTCGTAGCCGATCCGGGTGTAGCCGTTGATGCGCTCCAGCGCCGATTTCAGAGAGGCGCCCGAACCCGGCGCGCCCGACAGGTCGCCGCCCTGGCAGAAGCTGTTGCCGCGGAAGCAGTTGCTGACCTGGCCGTTGCCGAGCGGCTGGCCGCCCGAACCATAGTTGAAATTATAGGGCGTGCCGTTCCGGTCGAAGGCGATGCCCTGCAACGGGCCGTTGTTGATGAGGCCGTAGCGCGCATATTGATAGGGCTGTGCATAGTCGCGATAGTTGAACTGCGGCAGGCCGTTGTTGAGCTGGCCGGTGTTCATCAGCGTCGTCGCGCGGTACCAGTCGCGGCTGCCGGCGAGGTCCGTGCCGAAGTCGCCGGCGCCCACGCCGCCTTCATGGTCATATTCGCCGCTCAGCACGACATGCAGGCGATCGTCGAGGAAGGACTTGCCCCAGGCCGCCTGCACCAGCGCGGTTTCATCGTCGCCATATTTGGTGATGCTGCCAAGGATATTGCCCTTGAACCCTTCGAAACGGGTGTCGGTGATGAAGTTGACGACGCCGCCGACCGCATCGGAGCCGTAGGAGGCCGACGCGCCCCCCGTCACCACGTCGACGCGCTTCACCAGAAGCTGCGGGAACATGCTGATGTCGGGAACGCCGGTGACGTTCGCGCCGACGACGCGCTGGCCGTCGAGCAAGGTCAGGGTGCGGATCGGGCCCAGGCCGCGCAGGGAGAAGGAGCTGAGGCCCTGCTGGCCGCTCGACGTGCTGAAGGTGCCGGTCGACGCGCCGGTCGATCCCTGCAACGAAGGCAATTGGGCGACGGTGTTGAAGATATTGGGCTGCGCATTGTTGGCGATCTGCTCCTCACCGATCACCGTGGTTGGCGTGGGCGCGTTGAAGCCGCTGGTCGTGATGCGCGACCCGGTGACGACGATGTCGGCATTGCGCGCCGCGCCCGCATCCTCCGTCTGCGCCTGGGGCGCGGCCGTCGGGGGCGTGGCCGCGTCCTGGGCCCGGACCGCGCCGGCCAGAGCCATGCTCGCCACCGCCGCGAGGCTGACGCCGGCCAGATGTCGATGGATTGCGATCGTCACTTTCATTGATCCTTCCCCTTTTATATCTGGCCGCCCGTTGCCGGCCGGCTGCGCCCATGCCCGGCGATGCCGCAAAGATTAGCCCCCGGCCCGCCGCGCCGCACTTACGACATAGGTCGTAGGCGCGCCGTGGCGGCGTTTTCCTACGGCTTCGCCGCGTAGAGGGCGTGGTGCGTCAGGATGAACAGCGTGCGCCTGTCCGGGCCCCCGAACAGGATCTGCAACGGACGATCGGGCACGTCGATCCGGCCGCTTTCCCTGCCGTCCGGCCCATAGACGAAGATCTGCCCGTTCGCGACATAGACGCGGCCCCGGCCGTCCACGGCCACGCTTTCCCCGCCGCGATTGGCGAAGCGGCGAAGATCGGTCAGCGCGCCGCCCGCGCCCACCGTGCCGCTATAGGTGACATTTTCCGACGCATTGGTGACGAACAGGCGCTCGCCCGGCTCGCCCGACACGAAACCATAAGCGTTGAGGCTGTCGGACCAGCGCCAGCCGCTATGGTCGACCGGCCCCTGCTGCCAGGTGCGGAAGGCGGGCAGCGACAGGCTGCCGTCCGGTGACAGATATTCCTGCGCCTTGGGCGTTCCCACGTCGCGTGCGAACATCTCCGCCAATGTGGTGAACCGATAGGTCCCGAAGTCGAGCTGGTCGCGAAACTCGCCATTGTTCCACCAGTTGACCGGCAGCAATGTCCGGGCGGCGGCGGCGTTGCGCACCGGAGTGGGCCGGATCGGCGTCATCGCATCCTTCGGCCCCGCCGGATCGAAGGAATAGACGCCCGCCTTCGGCCCCAGGGAGGACAGCACCATCACATGGCCCGATGCGTCGATGGCAAGGTTCACCGGGTCGAGCGCATGGTCGCGCACGATCTCCAGCCCCTTGTCCTCGCTCCAGCGGTGGATGCGCTGGAACCGGCGGTCGATGAAATAGAGCGCGCCCTGCGGGTCCACCGCCGCGCCGGAGATCGACCAGAAGCCGTCCTCCAGCTTATCGACCTTCGTGCCGCCGGGCGGCGGGGCGGGGATGGTGCTGCCCGCCGGTCCGATGTCGAGCTTCGCAAACTCCCTTTCCCGCACGAACAGCTTGCGAGTCACATCCTCTATCGCATTGTCGAACGGATATTTGCTCGCCCGCAGGAAGGTGCCGCAGCCTTCGTCGTCGCAGGTGGCATAGCCGCTTTCGGCGTTGATGTGGACGTTGCGGAAGCGGATGTCGCCCGAATTGGCGAGCTTCACCGCGCTTTCCTCCGGCGCATAGGTGCGCGTGACCCGATAGCCATGATAATTGGCGAACAGCAGGTTGCTGGAATTGCGGATGTCGAGCGAGATGGCGTCGGGCCCGTCGCCCACTTCCTGTTCGGTCTGGGGCGCCAGGAACTCCCAATTATGCACATTGTCGAGCACGAATTCATTGCGGGCATGATGTTCGACCGACATTTCATAGACATGGCCCGGCGTGCGGGTGTCCGTGACATAGAAACCCGCCTGCGCGAAGCTGTTGGGGCTCCACACATCGACGAAGGTGCCGCCGCCCCCGTCCGTGACCCAGATGCTGGGATATTGCGCGTCCAGCCGGTCGTCCGTGACGGGATCGCCGGTGTGGACCCGCAGGCTGCCGAGCGTCGTGCCGTCTGCGGTGGGGGTGCCGCCGCCGCCCATGATCTTGACGTCGTCCACCAGGCTGTTCTCGCCCGAGCGCCACAGCAGCGCGGAGGCGCGCGGGTTCACGCGGCCGGTGAAGAGGCCGAGGCCGGACAGGATATTGTCGCCGCCCCTGGGGCTTTCCAATATGGGGAGCACCGTGCCGAGGCCGGCATGTCCGGGATTGTTGTCCGGAATATAAAGCTGCGTGATCGCCGGGTGCAAGCCGATCAGCACGCTGTCCGGGCGCAGTTTCAACCGGTCGGTGACCTTGTAGAAGCCGGTCGGGAAATAGAGGATGCGGTGGCTGTCGATCGCCTTCTGGATCGCGGCGGTGTCGTCCGCCCTGCCGTCGCCCATCGCGCCCAGCGTGCGGACGTTGACCCATTGCGCCATATCCGGAAGGTCGCGGATGGCGGGCGTCCTGGGCGCGGGCATGGCGGGCAGCGCCTCCACCTCCGCTTCCGTCCTGTACTCGCCCGTCCGTCCGAGCGTGGGCACGGCGAGGCCGTAGGAGAAGGACGCCACCCTATAGGCCCTGCCCTTGCCGTTCACCGCCTGCCCGCTGTCGCGGAAGCGCGCGAAGACCGGGCTGTTCACCGCCAGCGCGTTTTCGAAGCCGACCTGGGTGAAGACATTCTTCTCATTGGAGATGATGACGCCCGCCTTCGACACATTTTCGAATCGGACATCCTTGCCCCACAGGCTGTCGCCATAGCCCCGGTCGATCTCGATCCCGACGGGCGTGTTGCGGATCGCGACATTGACCAGCGTCAGGTCCACCTCATGTTCCCGGATGGCGGCGTCGCGCTGGCCGTCGAAGGTGGAATCGAGCAGGGTGAACTGCCAGGCGGGCGAGGTCTTTTCCGTCACGATGCCATAGCGGCCGCCCTGGAAATGGACATTTTCGATGACGTTGCCCGCCTGATAGACGCCCGCAAAGGCGGTGCCGAGGCGGAATTCCATATGGCTGAGGAAGGCATGCTGCGCCATGCGGAAGCGCACGCCCGCCGCCGCCGGATTGCCCGGCGCGATCTCTATGTCGACATTGCTCATCGAGGAATAGAAAGTGCCTGAATTGGCGTCGCGCACCACCTTTTCGCGCGGGACGACGGTCGGCACCGGCACGGGCACCTGGCCGACATTATACTGGTCGCCGCCGCCGAAGACGATCATGGTCGACACGCCCTGCTGGAACCCGGGCGTATTGGCGCCCAGCAGGATCACGGGGCGCGTCGGCCCCACGCCATAGACGCGCACGCCCGCCGGGATCACCAGCGTGCGCGTGATGCGATAGGTGCCGGACGGCAGGAAGACGATGCCATGGCCGGTCCTGTCCCGCGCCTTGTCGAGCGCCTGCTGGATCGCCGCGCTGTCGTCCGCGCGGCCGTCGCCCTTCGCCCTGACGGTGACGGCATCGGGTTCGTCGGGGGCAAGGGGGAAGACCGAGCGGCCCGCGGAGGATGCCTGCTCCGCCTGTGCCTGTTCGGCCCCCGCCAGGGCCGTCGCCGCCAGCAGAGCCGCCATCATGGCGCGTCCGATCATCACCGTCTCCCGAGATAGTTGTCGCCTCGACCCATGGCTAAGGCCGGGGCCGGCGCTTGGCACTTGCGACAAAGGTCGTAGTTTTCATGCCTCTGCCGGCAAAGCTATAGCGAAGGGACATCGGGGCGGTGCGTCATCAGGGCGCCATCGCCCGCCTGCCAGGGACGCCATTTTGCCATCATCCGCCGATCCTGCCCCCTCCTTGCCGCTCGCCGTCATCGTCATGGGCGTCAGCGGCTGCGGCAAGTCGACGCTGGGCGCCCTGCTGGCCGAAGCGCTGGCCTGTCCCTTTCTGGAGGGCGACAGTTTCCACTCGACCGATGCGGTGGAGAAGATGCGCGGCGGGCGGGCGCTGACCGACGAGGATCGCTGGCCCTGGCTCGACCGTCTGGGGCAAGCGGCGGCGGATGCGATAGCGGCGAACGGCGCGGCGGTCCTTGCCTGCTCGGCGCTGCGCAGAAGCTATCGCGACCGGCTGCGCACGGCGATCGGCGCGCCTGTGCGTTTTGTCCTGCTGGAAAACAGCCGGGACCAGTTGCTGGCGCGCCTTTGCAACCGCCCCGGCCATTATATGCCCGCCAGCCTGCTGGACAGCCAGTTGGCGACGCTGGAACGGCCGCAGCCGGACGAGGGCGCGATGATCCTGACCACCGACACGCCGCCCGGCGCGCTGCGCGATCTGACGCTGGACTGGCTGCGCTGATTGCCTTCACGGCATCAGGCGGCGGCGTCCTTCCCACAAATGCCAGCGCATCGCGAGCGCGGCGCCCTCCGGGTCCTGGGCGCGGATCGCGTCGACGATCAGCTCATGCTCGCGCAGCATGGTCGCGATCACCTCCGGCGGGCGGGAGCGGGAGATGTCGACGCCCGCCCGCATGATCTTCTCTACATCGCCATATAGCGCATCGAAGGTGATGACGAAGGCCGGATTGCCGGTCGCTTCCGCAATGCGGCGGTGCAGTTCCATATCCTCGGCATGGGCGGGCTCGCTGGACAGCAGGGCCTGGCTCAACAGCGCCAGCCCTTCTTCGATATGCGCCATTTCATGCCCCGTCCGCCGGGTGGCGGCGAGGCGCGCGGCCTCCGCCTCCAGCACGAAGCGCACCTCATAGCTGCCGAGCGTCGTCGGCAGTTCGCTGAGCGGCATGAAGGCCGTCAGCCGTTCCGACGGGCGGCTCTTGACGAAGGAGCCGGCGCCCCGCCGCGCCTCCGTTATGCCGTCCGACGCCAGCCGCACCAAAGCTTCCCGCACGATGGCGCGGGAGACGCCGAACATCTCCGCCAGCCGCGATTCGGAGGGCAGGCGTTCACCGACCTCCAGACCTTCCGCCTTGATGATCTCGACAATGCCGGCATAGGCATGGTCGGAAAGCCGCGCCTGCGTCATCGGGACACCTGCCTGTCTGTCGAAGTCATGGCTGCCCCCTTGCTAGAAGATACTGCTCGCCGCCAGCACCAGCAGCAGGCCGACGACGGCGACGACTGTCTCCATGATCGACCAGGTCTTGAAAGTGCCGGGCATGTCGGTGCCAAGATAGCTTTTCACCAGCCAGAAACCGGGATCGTTGACGTGCGAGAAGAACAGCGAACCCGCGCCGATGGCGAGGACCATCCATTCGGGTTGCACGCCGGATGCGGCGACCAGCCCCTCCATGACGCCTGCCGTGGTGATCGTCGCCACCGTGGCTGAACCGGTCGCCAGGCGAATGCAGACGGACACGCCCCAGGCAAGCAGGATCGGGGAGATCGCGCCGCCCTGCGCCAGCCGCACCAACATGTCGGAAAGCCCCGCCGTCACCAGCACCTGCTTCAGCGCGCCGCCCGCGCCGATGGCCAGGATGATGCCCCCGGCGGGCGTCATCGCCTCCGTCCAGATGGCGTTCTGGATGCTGCGGTCGGCGATGCGTCGCCCGAACAGCAGCGGCAATGCAGCAAGCACCGCCACGAGCAGCGCGACGACCGGATCGCTGATCCAGCTCAGCCAGTGGAACAGCGTCGCCATGTCCGGCGGCATCAGCGCGACCGCCTGCCCCGCCGCGATCAGCACGACCGGCAGCAGCACGGCCGCCAGTGCGCGGCCGACGGAAGGAGTCGCGACATCGACGCGCACGGGATCGAGCAGCGGAGGACTGAGCTTCACGCCGGGCGCGGTGAAGCGGGCCAGCAGCGGGCCGGCGATGATGGCGGTGGGGATGCCGACGATCAGGCCATAGACCAGCGTCAGGCCCAGATTGGCGCCCAGCGCGTTCACGGCCAGCAACGGGCCGGGATGCGGCGGCACCAGCGCATGGACCACCGACAGGCCCGACAGGGCGGGCAGCATCAGGCGGAGCTTGGCCGTGTCGTTGTTCTGCCCATTGGGCAAGGCCGCCGCCGCCGAAGCGACGATCGGCAGCAGCAGCACCAGCCCCGTTTCGAAGAAGAGGGGCAGACCGATCACGATGGCGGTGAAAAGGCTGGCCCAGGGCGCGCCCCCAATGCCTGAAATGCGCAGCGCAGCGCGCGCGAGTCCGCCTGCGCCGTCCGACAGTTGGAGCATCGCGCCAAGGCCGAGGCCAAGCGCGACGACAAGGCCCGTGCCGCCCAGGATGGCGCCCGCGCCCTTCTCCACCGCCTTTGCGGTTTCCTCCATCGGCAGGCCCGCCAGCAGCCCCACGGTGAAGGCGCCGCAGAGCAGGCCCACGAACGGATGCAGCCGCCCCCGGATGATGAGCGTGATGGAGAGCGCGATGCCGGCAATGGCCGAGAAGATCAGCCGATAGTCCGCCGGGCTCATGCGGCGCCTGCTCCCGCACCGACGCGGGCGACCGGCGGATGAGGAGCCACCGCCGCCATAACTGATGTTAACGCCATCCTCTCCCCTCTCTTCTATATGGTGATAGGGCCATGCGGAGATCAGCCGCTGCTTAAACCTGTTAGACAGGTCATAGCCATGATTTCAGCGCAAAACCACAGATATGGGGTCGTATATCGCATTTTTCGCTTGAAGCTGTCTGACCGATTCCGGTATGTTAGCGTTATCGAATCCGACATGGCAGTGCGCGAACCGCGCTGCCTCGGCAAGCCTGGCGGAATAGGCCGGGTAGAATAGCGCCGGGCAGGACAGCGCCCGGCAAAACAGGGAGAGAGAGGATGCACATCGCGCTGGATCTGCATGACAGCCTCGGTCATCAGGATCAGAGGCCCCAGGGCATCAGGACGGCCGAACCGCCCCAGCTCACCCCCACCCAGATGAAGGTTCTGCGCTGCGTTCATTCGGGCCTGCTGAACAAGCAGATCGCCTATGAACTGGGCATGGCCGAAGCCACGGTGAAGGTTCATATGACGGCGCTGATGCGGAAGCTGAACGTCCGCAACCGCACCCAGGCGGCCATCGTCGCGCGCAATCTGGGCTGGCTGCGCCCCGCGCTTGGCCGCGCCGCCGACTGACCCCTCATTCATCCTCCAGAAAAAAGGGAGCTTCGCGTGGCGACCACTTCCCGTCGTGAAATCCTGGGCGGCCTTGGCGCCGGAATGGTTCTGGCCGGCATGGCAACGCGCGCCGGCGCGGCGCCGGCGCGCAAGATCGGCTATGCCATTGTCGGGCTGGGTTCCTACGCCACGCGCCAGATCATGCCGAACTTCGCGGGTTGCGAGCATGCGAGGCTGGTCGCCCTCGTCAGCGGCACGCCGGCCAAGCTGGACCAATATGGCGCGCAATATGGCATAGCGGCGACCCACCGCTACAGCTATGCCGATTTCGATCGCATCCGGGACAATCCGGACATCGACGTCGTCTATGTGGTGCTGCCCAACAGCATGCATGCCGAATATAGCATCCGCGCGGCGCAGGCGGGCAAGCATGTGATGTGTGAAAAGCCCATGGCCGTGTCCGTCGCGGAGTGCGAGGCGATGATCGCCGCCTGCCGCAAGGCGGGGACGAAGCTGATGATCGGCTATCGTTCGCGGTTCGAACCCTATAACCGGCTCGCCATCGAACTGGCGCGCGGCGGCCATGTCGGCCCCACCCGCCTCATCACCGCCGAACATGGTTTCCCGGCCCGGCCGGACCAGTGGCGGCTCGACCGACCGTTGTCGGGCGGCGGATCGATGATGGACATCGGCATCTACAGCCTGAACGCAGCCCGTTACCTGACCGGGGAAGAGCCGGTTTCGGTCAGCGCCGTCGAGACCACGGACAAAGCCGATCCCCGCTTCAAGACGGTGGAGGACCGCATCAGCTTCCTGCTGCGCTTTCCATCCGGCATCGTCGCCAACTGCATCTCCAGCTATAGTTCCTCCCATAATGGCTATCGCGTCATCGGCACGCAGGGCTGGATCGACATGGAACCGGCGACCCCTTATCAGGGGCAGAGCATGTCGATCCGCAAGGATGGCGTCACGACCCCGCGCACGCTCCCGCCCGCGGCCAAGAACCAGTTTGCGGGGCAGCTCGATCATATGGCCGAATGCATCGTCAACGGCACGACCCCCATCGTGCCGGGCGAGGAAGGCCTTGCCGACATGCGCGTGATCGAAGCGATCTACCGTTCGGCGGCCGAGCGGCGAGAGGTCGCCATAAGGGCATGACGTCGCGCCGGATGTTCCTGGCCGGTCTGGCGAGCCTGCCCGTCGGCGCGCGGCTGGGCGCGGCGGTGGCCGCCCCCATCGGCTCGATCCGGCGGCTCGACCCCGAACTGGACCGGATCGTCGCGCCATCCGCGTCCGTGACCGTCCTCGCCAGGGGCTATAAATGGGCCGAGGGTCCGGTCTGGGCGCCGCGGGACAATTGCCTGCTGTTCAACGATCCGCCGTCCAATATCCTGTATCGCTGGCGGCCGAAGGATGGGGTGCGTCCGTTCCTGTCGCCTTCCGGCCTGCAAGGCCCCGTGCCGCCCGGCATCAGGGAGCCGGGCCTCAACGGTCTGGCGATCGATTCCTCCGGCGCGCTGATCGCCGCGGACAGCGGCACGCGCGCCATCGTGCGAATCGACCTGCGCACGCGCGCCCGGACCATTTTGGCCGACCGGTTCCAGGGCAAGCGTTTCAACAGCCCCAATGATCTGTGCGTCGCGCCGTCGGGCATGATCTATTTCACCGACCCGCCCTATGGGCTGACGGATGGCGATAGGTCTGCGTTGCGGGAACTGGAGCATTGCGGCCTCTATGCGCTGGGTCCGGACGGAGCGCTGTCGCTGCTGGACGGCAGTCACCGCCGCCCCAATGGCGTTGCGGTATCGCCGGACGGCAGGACGCTCTATCTTGCACTGTCCGATGAGCAGCGGCCGGAGGTTCTGGCCTATTCGCTCGATGAACGCGGCTTTCCGACGGGTCAGCGCCTGTTCCACGACATGCGCGCGGAACAGGAGAAGGGCCTGCCCGGCCTGCCGGACGGCATCAAGGTTTCACGCAATGGGCATGTCTTCGCCACAGGTCCGGGGGGCGTCCACATACTCGCCCCGGACGGCAGGGCGCTGGGGCTGATCGGGACGGGCAAGTCGGTGGCGAACTGCGCGCTGGACGCCGCCGGGCGACGCCTTTTCCTCACATCCTCCGATATGCTCGCGGTCGTGCCGGTTCGGCCGGTCTAAGGTGTGTGGGGATTCAGCCCATGGCGGGCTGCAAATGACGGCTTTCTGCGCTTCCAGTGCTCACGTACTTTGAGTACGCTGCGTCGAAACGAGTCACCTGCCTCGTTTCGAGGTTCTCGAAATCCACCATTTTCGCTCCACCCTGAGCTGAATCCCCACACACCTTAGGGGCGGCTCACGACAGGGAGATCAGGCCGCGGCCCCCAGCCGACCCAATTCCCCCTCCGCCCGCGCGCGCCTTCCATAGACTATCTCGAACAGCGGCCCCGCCATCATGGTGGTGACGATCGCCATCAACACCAGCATCGAGAACAGGGCGGGTTCGATAATGCCCTTCTGAATGCCGATATTGATGATGATGAGTTCCATCAGTCCGCGCGAGTTCATCAGCGCGCCGATTCCCAGCGCGGTCCGATTATCCTCGCCCGACAGGCGCGCCGCCGCATAGCAGGCGCCGAACTTGGCAAGGATGGAGGCGACCAATATGCCGAGCGCAATGAGCAGGAAGGAAAGCGAATTCACCATGTCGAGGCGCGTGTTCAACCCGGAATAGGTGAAGAACATCGGCAGCAAGATGACGACGGCCAACGGTTCGACCTTCTTCCTCAGTTCCTCCACGAACAAACCGCGCGGCATGAATACGCCCAGGATGAAGCCGCCGAATATGCCGTGAATGCCGATCGCGTCCATGATGAAGGCGGACAGGCAGAACAGCGCCAGCGTGATCGCCAGCACGGTCATGCTCATTTCGCCCTGCGCCTCTACCGCGCGCCCCAGCGGCGCAAGCAGGCGCCGACCGAACAGCAGCAGGAAACCGACATAGAGGAAGGCGCCGACGATCGCCAGAACGGCAACGCCGCTGCCGCCGCCGAACAGGGCGAGCACCACGGCCAGCACGCACCAGGATGCGGCGTCGTCGAACGCCCCGGCCGTCAGCGAAAGGGTTCCGAGCGGGCTGTCGGCAAGGCCGCGTTCGTTGATGATCCGCGCCAGCATCGGAAAGGCGGTCAGGGCAATGCATGCGCCCATGAAGAGCGTCGCGCTGCCCTGACCTATGCCCTCCGCGAAAAGGCCGGGAACGGTGACAAGCCAGGGCGTGATCAGGATCGCGATGACGAAAGGCGCGAACAGCCCCGCGCCCGACACCATCGCCGCGTTCCGGGCCTTCGACTGGAAATGATCCAGGCGCAGCGTCAGGCCGACGAGGAACATGTAAAGCGCCACGCCGAACTGCGCGCCGGCGTATAGCACATTGTTGGTTTCCCTGGGAAAGATCATCGCCTGCAGGTCGGGCGCGACGACGCCGAACAGCGAGGGCCCCAGGATCACGCCGGCGATCATTTCCCCGACTACCTGGGGCTGCGCCAGGAATTTGCGGCAGAACCAGCCCACCCCCCGGCAGGCGAGGACGATGAGCGCGAGTTGCAGGAAGAAATGGATGCTGTAGTCGCCGGGAGCGAAACTCAGCAGCTTCGCGCTGACCGGCGGCCCGTGGGGCGCCAATATGTTCGTCAGCGACGGAAAAATATCCCCTGCCATCCCACCCTCTCGCCTCTTATTTTGGGAGCGCTACCACATATTCCCGGTGGAAGGAAGGGATTGCGCGCTTGACGGCCCGGCGCAAGCGGCCCGATGCCGCGGAAGAAGAGGGAGGAGAGGCATGGGGCAAGGCGGGGGAAGGGGAAAACCGCCGCTGCCCTGGCCCAGGCAAAGCTCTGGACGCAAACCTCTCCCCAGTTCATCGCCATGCTGCCGGTGTCGCTTCGACCCCGACAGCATGGTCTTCATTCAGACGTTGACCTGGTCATGAGCAGAAGACCGGTTCCCGATTTCCCGCACCATGTCCTAGAAACGGAAACGAACGCCTGCCCGATACATGCGCCCGACGACATCGTAGAGCGCGGGATTGACGAAGAATGGCGACTTGGCCGGATCGCGATCGAACAGGTTGTCGACCTTGAAATAGGCGGTCACCTGCGGCGTGACATTATAGGTGCCGCCAATGTCCATGTAGAAGGCGCCGGGCATGAAATTCTGGTCGATGGTCGGATGATTGTTGGTGGACGCAGGGCAGGTGCCCGGCTGGCAAACCACATATTGGTGGCCCAGCACGCCGTCGCTGAACCAGCGCTCCTGGATCATGAACGAGAATTTCTCATTCTCGTAGCTCTGGATCGACAGGAACTTCCAGTCGGGCGTGTTGCCGGTATTGACGCCCGCGCTGTCGACCGGGATCGTGCCGATCAGGCCGGAGTCCGTCACGAACTTGCTGACATGCGTCGCAAGGCCGCGCAGGGTCAGGGTGCCCGGCAGGCCCAGAGGCTGCCGCCACTGGTAGCTCGCCTCTATGTCGAACCCGCTGGTATCGATCGACGCCAGGTTGAACGCCTGCACATTGATGAAGTTCGGCCCCTGCTGGTTGTTCAGGTTGAACGCGCTGCAGGTTTCGGGACGGACATTCTGGAAGCAAAGGTTGACGATGTCGCCCGCGCCCAGGCTGGAGATGACGTCCTTGATCTTGATCTTGTAATAATCGAACGAAACGCTGAGGCCCGGCAGCCAGGACGCGCCGGAAAAGGCGATGCCCGCCGTCGTGTTGCGCGCCGTTTCCGGACGCAGGTTCGGGTTGCCGATGCTGTTCTGGATCGCGAGCACATTGACGCCCCGAAACGGGTCGAAGAAATTGGGCAATGTCGTGGTGACCGGCGCGGCGAACAGTTCCGACAGGTTGGGCGCGCGGACGTCCTTGGACGTCACGCCGCGCAGGCGGAATCCTTCGATCGGGAGGTTCCATGTGCCGCCGACCTTCCATGCCCAGATGGTGCCGGACGTGCTGTAGTCGGTCACGCGCACCGCGCCGTTGATGTTGGCGCGACCGAGCGCGTCGCTGTTGAGGACCGGCAGATCGGCCTCGAAAAAGGCTTCCTTCACGCCATAGGCGCCGCCGCCGCTCTTGTAATTGCCGGCGTACCAGTTGTTGCCGCCGGGCAGCAGCGTGGGATCGAACGGATAGTCGGGTTCGCTCGGCTGGAAATTGGTGCCGACGCCATAGGGATCGGCCTTCACGCGATAGAATTCATGGCGATATTCGCCGCCGAAGGCGATCGACAGCGGCCCGGCCCACAGTTCCACCGGCGAACCGGAGATGTTGATGCTGACCACGTCCTGCGTCTGGCGGGTCCGCTGGCGGGGTCCGTTCTCCGGCATGATATAGGCGAGCGCAGCCGCCGACGGGTTGCCGCCGAAGATGTTGAGCGGCTGGCATCCGTTCGCCCGCGCCGCGGCGCTGGCGCACACCACCGCGCCGTTCAGCGTGGTTGCGTTGATCGCGTCGTTGAAGCGGTTGGTGAGCAGGATGTTCGACACATCGATGTCGGTATAGTTCGTGCCGCGCTCATAATAATTGTCGTACGACCATTCGGTGCCCAGGAAGTCGAACTGACCCTTGGCGCCGATCACCGCGCGATACTGGCGGCGGTCGGTGTTGACCTGCGTGTTGCCCAGCGCGGCGTTGCTGGTGCCATAGCCGAAGCTGGTGATGCCCGCCGTCGCGCAGGCCGCCTTGATCGACGCCGGCACGAACGGATTGGCGCACTGGATCGTCAGGCCCGGCTTGTTCATGCCGCCCACAGGCTGGTTCTGCGTCTTCACCTGGCCGAAGTTGAAGGTGAAGTAGAGTTCGTCATTGTCGGCAAAGTCGAAGCCGAGGCGTGCATAAGTGTTGATGCGTTCGATGGACGACTGGAGCGAACGGCCCGCATCGACATTGCCCGACAGGTCTCCGCCAAGGCAGAAGCCGGGAAAGCAGCCGCGCACATTGGTCGTGCCGTCACGCGCGGGGACGCCGTTCGATCCATAGTTGAACTGGAACGGGTTGCCGTTCTGGTCGAACGCCGTGCCCTGCAGCGGGCCGGAGGTGATGAGGCCATATTTGGTGTAGTTATAGGCCTGCGCATAATCGCGCAGCACATAGCGCGGCGATCCGTCATTGATGACGCCACGGTCGATCAGGCTGGTCTGCTTGAACCAGTCGCGGCCGCCGGCCAGGCCGATGCCCCAGTCGCCGCCGCCCACGCCGTCTTCATTGGCATATTCGCCGCTGACGACCAGATGCGCGCGATCGTCCAGGAAGCTGGTGCCGGCCGCAAGCTGGACGAGCACCTGTTCATTGTCGTCATATTTGCTGATGCCGCCCTGGATATTGCCCTTCAGCCCCTTGAAGCGGGTGTCGGTGATGAAGTTGACGACGCCGCCCACGGCGTCCGATCCGTAGGAGGCCGACGCACCGCCATTCACCACGTCGACGCGCTGGATCAGCAATTGCGGGAACAGGCTGACGTCGGGAACGCCGGTCACGTTTGCGCCGACAACCCGCTGGCCATCGATCAGCGTCAGGGTACGGATCGCGCCCACGCCGCGCAGCGAGAAGGAACTGAGGCCCTGCTGGCCGCTTGAGGTGCTGAAGGTGTTGACCGTGGTGCCGCTTGAGCCCTGAAGCGACGGCAACTGGGCAATGGTGGTGAAGATGTTGGGCTGCGCATTGGCCTGAATCGACGTTTCATCGATCACGGTCGTGGGCGTCGGCGCGGTATAGCCGCTGGCCTTGATGCGCGATCCGGTGACCACGATGTCCGAAGTGCTGGCGCGCTCTTCGCCATTCTGGGGCGCCGAAGCCTGGCTCGCCGCCTGAGCGAAAGCGGGCGCATGGACAAGGCCGATGCCGAGCGCGACCATGCTTGCCATGGCGCAACCCGCGCGCATCAAACGGCGTTGAAACTGGAAATCCGACATCCTGCTCTCCCCAATAAAATGATGCTTTGCATCTGAATGCGGGGCTGTCGCCCCGGCCGCGCGCCTTCACCGTCAAACGATAACAAGGAATCGACTGATTTTTAGTTAGCGCTAACAATGCCTATTGATTGGAGGAGGATTATTGTCAATACTCATACAAGATTATCGGGAGGGGATGTTGCTTTCGAACCACAAATGCCGCCGCCATGCCATGTCCGTGCAGGACGGCGGCCCGGCTCCCATCGCCCGAAAACCCAGGCGATTTCGCGGCTCGCGCTGGAGCAGGCCGCCATGTTGACGCTGGTCGGCAAGTTCCGCTGGACGATCATCGGCCTGTTTGTGGGCGCGATGGTCATCAATTATCTGTCGCGTTCCGTGCTGGGCGTTGCCGCGCCCGTGATCCTTGCCGAACAGAAGATCAGCAACGTCGAATATGGCTGGATAACCGGCGCCTTCCAACTGGGCGTGATGCTCCAGCCGGCGGCCGGCTATTTCCTTGACAGCGTAGGGCTGCGCATTGGCTTCGCCATATGCGTCGCGGTCTGGTCGCTGGTCAC
This sequence comes from Sphingobium fuliginis, assembly GCF_015074805.1. Classification (NCBI taxonomy): domain Bacteria; kingdom Pseudomonadati; phylum Pseudomonadota; class Alphaproteobacteria; order Sphingomonadales; family Sphingobiaceae; genus Sphingobium; species Sphingobium fuliginis. Next base: position 847,757 of record NZ_CP060036.1, read on the forward strand.
CATGGCGCATGGCCTTGTGAATGGCTGGTTCGGATTCGCCGCGCTGCGCGGGCTGCTCGGCCTGGCGGAAGGATCGGCCCAGCCCGCCGGCCAGAAGCTGGTGGCGGAATGGTTCCCCTCCAGGGAACGCGGCATCGCGGGCGGCATCTACAATATCGGCGCTTCCTTCGGCGCGGTCTTCGCCCCGCCGCTCGTCGCCTGGGCCGTCATGGTGCATAGCTGGCGGCTGGCCTTCGTCGTGGCGGGGGGCATAGGCCTCATCTGGTCGGTCCTCTGGTTCCTCCATTACAACAGCCCGATGAGGCACCGGCGGCTGAGTCAGGCGGAGCGCGACTATATCCTGAACAACCAGGAACAGCGCCTGGCCGCTCGCGCCGAAAAACCCGCTGTGCTCGCCCTTGCGCGGCGGCGCGACCTTTGGGGCATAGCGCTTCCCCGCCTGCTGGCCGATCCGGTCTGGGGCATGCTGTCCTTCTGGATGCCGCTCTACCTTGCGCGCGTGCGCGGCTTCGATCTTGGGCAAATCGCGCTGTTCGCCTGGCTGCCCTTCCTGGCCGCCGACCTTGGATGCCTGTTCGGCCCGGCCGTCGTCGCCTTCCTCCAGCGCAGGGGGATCGACCTTGTCGATGCGCGGCGCTGGGCCTTCACGCTTGGCGCCCTGTTGATGACCGGCATGGCCTTTGTCGGCTTTGCCACCAATCCCTATGCGGCGATCGCCCTGCTCTGCCTTGGCGGCTTCGCCCATCAGACCCTGTCGGTGACGGTCATCACCATGGCGTCCGACCTGTTCGCTAGGAATGAGGTGGCGACCGCCGCCGGCATGGCGGGCCTGGCCGGGAATCTGGGCGTGCTGGTCTTTTCCCTTTCCCTTGGGCAGATGGTCGACCGGGTCGGCTATGAGCCCTTTTTCATCCTGCTCGGCGTGCTCGACCTGGTCGGCGCCGCCATATTGTGGACGCTGGTGCGCAAGCCTCGATGACAAACATTTCCAACCCCATTTTGCGGGGCTTCAATCCTGATCCGTCGATCGTGCGCGTGGGCGACGATTTCTACATCGCGACATCCACCTTCGAATGGTATCCGGGCGTGCAGATCCACCACAGCCGCGACCTGGTGAACTGGCGGCTCGTCGCTCGCCCGCTCGACCGCGCGGCGCAGCTCGACATGCGCGGCGATCCCGACGGCTGCGGCGTGTGGGCCCCGGACCTCAGCCATGCGGACGGCCGCTTCTGGCTGGTCTTCACGGACGTCAAGCGTTACGGCGCCACTACCGTTCAGGGGGCGAAGGGCATGTCGTTGCGCGACTTCCCCAATTATGTCGTCACCTGCGAAACGGTCGACGGCATATGGTCGGACGCGGTGCACCTCAACAGCAGCGGTTTCGACCCGGCGCTATTCCATGACGATGACGGGCGCAGCTGGATGCTCAACATGCTGTGGGACCACCGGCCCGGCCATGGCCGGTTCGCCGGCATACAGGCGCAGGAACTGGACCGCGCGGCGCTGAAGCTGGTCGGCGAACCGACGCTGATCTTCAGGGGCACGGAGCGCGGCTTTACCGAAGGGCCGCATCTCTACAAGCATGGCGGCTTCTATCATCTGCTGGTCGCCGAAGGGGGCACGGGCTGGGATCATGCCGTCGTCATGGCGCGCGCGCCCGACCTGCTCGGCCCCTATGAAGTGCATCCGGATGGAGCCATATTGACCAGCGCGGGCCGCAAGGACGTGCCCATCGCCCGCGCCGGCCACGGCGATCTGGTGGAACTGGCGGATGGCAGCACCTGGCTGGCCTATCTGTGCGGCCGTCCCCTGCCGGGGCGCGAACGCTGCATCATGGGCCGCGAAACCGCGATACAACCGATGCTGTGGGGCGAGGATGGCTGGCTGCGCACCGTCAACGGGGACGCGCAGCCCGACCGGACGCCGCCTGCGCCGGACCTGCCGCCCGCCCCATGGGACATCGAACGCTGGGACGGCCGCTTCGACCTTCCCCAACTGCCGCAGGACCTGCAATGGCTGCGCAGCCCCGCCCCGGAACGGCTGTTCAGCCTGACGGTCCGGCCCGGCTTCCTGCGTCTTTACGGGCGTGAAACGGTCGGCAGCCTGTTCGAGCAGGCGCTGGTGGCGCGGCGGCAGACCGCCTTCCGCTTCACCGCGACGACCTCGCTCTCCTTCGAGCCCCGCAGCTTCCAGCAGGCGGCGGGCCTCATCTATTATTATAACAGCACCAAATTCTATTATCTGTGCGTCAGCGCCGAGGAAGGCCGGCGGCAGCTCCAGATCCTCTCCGCTTCGCCCGAAAATCCGGAGGGCAACAGATTCGACATCGTCGCAGACCGGCTGCCCGACGGCGCGATCGATCTGCGCGCCGCCGTGGATGGCGACCGGCTGCGCTTCGCCTGGCGGCCCGATGGGGAGGACTGGCATATCCTTCCGGATGTCCACGACGCCAGCATCCTGTCGGACGAAGTCACCCACCCCGGCCTGCCCAACTTCACCGGCGCCTTCATCGGCATGGCCTGCCAGGACCTGTCGGGCCAGGCCCATCCGGCGGATTTCGCCAGCTTCGTCTATGTGGAGGAAGAGCTCGGCGCTCCGGTGGACTGACGCTGCACGATCCGATGCTCCAGAATCCTCTCGCGGGGAACGCGGGAACGGCGGGCGCCCGCCGCGATCTGAGCCACCAACAGGTTAAGGGCCTCCGCCGCCAGATCCCGCACCGGCTGGTGCACGGTCGTCAGCGGCGGCCACAGCGTCTGGGCGGCTGTGGTATCGTCAAACCCCACGACGGTCAGTTCCGCCGGAACGTCCAGATGGCGCCGGTGCGCCACGGACACGACGGCCGCCGCCATGTCGTCATTGCTCGCGAAGATCGCCGTGGGCGGACTGGCCGCGCCCAGCAACTGCTCGGCAGCGGCGAGGCCGGACATATAGGTGAAATCGCCCTGCGCGACCTGCACCTCCACCCCGCCCCGTTCCCGGACGGCGGCGTAGAAGCCAGCCATGCGTTCGGCGCTTGCCGCCTGATCGGGATTGCCAAGGATGAACCCCAGTCGGCGATGCCCCATGTCCAGCAGCAACCCGGTCATTTGATAGGCCGCGGCCCGATCGTCGATGCGCACGCAAATCGTATCGGGGGACTGATATGCGCCCACCGCCGCCATGACGCAGCCTCTGGCCCGCAGGACGCGAAGCACATCCGGCGCTTCACCCAGCGGCGGAGCGAGCAGCACGCCGCTGATCCCCGATTCGATCCAGTCTTCCAGCGCGGCGGCGGACGGAGCGCGCCCCCCTTCCCCCTTCAGCAGCACAAGCCGCGCGCTGCAGGCGGACGCTTCCTCGAACACCCCTGTCAGAAATTCGCTCATGAACGCGGCGCTGGGATTGGAATAGATCACGCCGATGCGCAGTTCGCTGGACGTCACCAGGCTGCGGGCCGCGACGTTCGGCGTGTAAGCCAACGCCTTGATCGCCTCCTCCACCACCGCGCGCGCCTGTGCGCTCACGCCCGCGCGCCCATTGATGACGCGCGACACCGTCATCGACGACACGCCCGCCCGCGCCGCCACATCGACGATCGTCGCCCCGCGCGCCGGACGCTCCGGTTTCGCCATGCCCACCCCATGTCTTCGACAAACCCAAAACGGTGATCTAAGCCAAGGATCGCCTGCGGCAAAGGGGCAAAGAGGACATGGATCGGCGGAGATGCCGGAGCGCGGCGAGAGGCGTTCGCCGGGTCATCCCCCGGCGGGCGACGGCGCATAAAATATTTGTGTGAGTTATTGACCAGCCCTCTGGATCGTATAGGATTTTAGCGCCGGTCGATCAGCAGGACACCGGCATCATAATCGACAAGGGGATGCTGGATGACCGAGCGGGCCATGCTTTTCGATCGACGTCAGGCGCTGTTGGCGTCGTCCCTGGGCAGCGCGGCGGCGCTGCTGGGTGGCGAAGCAGCGGCCGCTCCGCGCTCGACCGCCGTTTCGGGCGGTGCGGGAACCTGCACCACGCCGCGCAACGCCATTGCGAGGACGCGCTATGGCCCGGTGCGCGGTTATGTCGCCGGAGACGTCTTCACCTTCAAGGGCATACCCTATGGCGACGATGCGGGGGGAGAGAACCGCTGGCTTCCCGCCAGGCCCCCCAAGCCCTGGACCGATCCCTATCCCGCGCTCGCCTATGGGGCGAACTGCCCGCAGACGCTGCACAGTTTTCGCGCGAAGGAACACACCTTCCTCCAGCAATGGACCGACGGCTTCCTTGGCGAGGACATGCTGAAGCTCAACATCTGGACGCCCTCGCTGTCGGGCAATCGCCCCGTCATGGTCTATTTCCACGGCGGCGGCTTCGCCTTCGGCTCCTCCTACGAACTCGCCTCTCACGACGGCGCGCAGATGGCGCGGCATCATGACGTGGTGCAGGTGTCGATCAACCACCGCCTCAACGTGCTGGGCTTTCTGGACCTGACCGAGGTGGGCGGCGCGCCCTATGAGGAATCGGTCAATGTCAGCATGACCGACTGCATCGCGGCGCTACGCTGGGTGCAGGAAAATATCGCGGCCTTCGGCGGCAATCCGGACCGGATCATGATCTATGGCCAGTCGGGCGGCGCATCCAAGGTGACGACGCTGATGGGCATGCCGTCGGGCAAGGGTCTCATCCATCGCGCGGCGGCGCAATCGGGCGGCGGCGGCAATATTCCGACGCTGGAGCAATCGCGCGATTTCTCGCGCCGGGTCGTCAAGGAACTGGGTATCGGCGCGCGGGACATCGGCGCGCTGCAAAGGATGGACTGGGCGACGCTTTTCGCCGCGGGCAACAAGGTGGCCGAGCAGGTCAACGGCCCGCGCGGGGTAGGCGGCCCCTCCACCACTCCGCGCGTGGGCTGGAATCCGACAATGGACGGCCGGGTCATCACGGTGCGGTCCTTCTTCGACGTGGCGCCCGATGTTTCCCGCGATGTGCCGATGCTGATCGGCAACACCAGCGAAGAGGGAATGCGGTTCGGCCAGAATCCCGGCGAGGCGGAATGGCGCGCCGACCTCAGCCAACGCTATGGCGCACGGAAGGCGGACGCGCTTATCGCCCAGATGAAGCGGGACCACCCCGAAAAGGCGATCCGCACCCTCTCCTACGGCGTGGACTCCCTGGGCTACCGCAATCGCATCCAGACCATGGTTGGCCTGCGCGACAAGCAGCCGGGCGCCGCGCCGATGTACCAATATCTCTTCCAGTGGCAGTCGCCCCAGCTGGACGGAGTCGCTGGCGCATGGCACACCGCCGACCTTGCCTTCGTGTTCGACAATACAGCGCTGTGCGATCAGGGCACCGGCAATACGCCCGAAGCGCGGAAGCTGGCCCGCACCATGGCGACGGCCTGGGCCAATTTCGCCCGCACCGGCAATCCCAGCCAGCCGGGCCTGAACTGGACGCCGACCGACGCCACGCGGTGCGCGACCATGGTCTTCGACAATCAATGCCGCATGGTCGACGATCCGCAGGGCGCGGCGCGCCGCATCATCCTGAGCTGAACATCAAGAGGACTGTCCATCCATGCGCCGGTCGCTGCTTCCCTTCCTCACCCTTGCCGCCATTGCCGCGCCTGCCCTGTCGCAGGACGCGGCGCCGGGGTCCAATCCCATCATCCGCGACAAGTTCACCGCCGATCCCGCGCCGATGGTCGATGGCGACCGCCTCTACCTCTATGTCGGCCATGACGAGGCGCAGCGGGACGAGATGTTCAACATGAAGGAATGGCTGGTCTATTCCACCACGGACATGCGGCACTGGACCGATCATGGCCCGATCATGAAGGTGTCCGACTTCAAATGGGCGAAGAAGGATGCATGGGCGTCGCAGACCATCCGAAAGAACGGCCGCTACTGGTTCTACGCCGCGGTCGAGCATGACAACACGCATCCGGGCAAGGCGATCGCCGTCGCCGTTTCGGACAAGCCGACCGGCCCGTTCGTCGATGCGAAGGGCTCGGCGCTGATCACCAACCAGATGACGCCAAAGGGCACCCACAGTTGGGAAGACATCGATCCCACAGTCTTCACGGACGACGATGGCACGAGCTGGATCGCCTGGGGCAATCGTCAGGCCTATATCGCGAAGTTGAAGTCCAACATGATCGAGCTGGACGGACCCATCAGGGAGATCACTCCGCCCCATTTCGAGGAAGGCCCCTGGCTGCACAAGCGCGGCAGATTCTATTATCTGACCTATGCCTCCCTCGACAGGGCGACGCATCGGGACGAACGCATATCCTATGCGACCGCAACGTCCCTCGACGGCCCCTGGACCTATCGCGGCGAACTCACCGGCTCTGGCAAGTACAGCTTCACCATCCATCCGGGCATCGCCGAATTTAAGGGCGACTGGTATATTTTCCTGCACAACGCCACGCTTGCGATCGGCGATCTGAACGGCGCCATCGGCCGGCGGGCCGTCACCGTCGAGCGGCTGGAATATAATCCTGACGGCACCCTGAAACCGGTGGTGCAGACCGAGGCCGGAGTAACGGCGCGCCCTGCGCGGAACTGAGCATCCCGCTCGACACATATGATTGGTAGCGCTATCAATAAGCGAGCCGCACGGGATGGTCGGCACTTCCAGGAGAGATTGATCGTGACGCACCGGACCTTAGGCCTTTTACCCCTTCCTTCTGCGCTGCTGTCCTTTTCCCTGCTCATGCTGGGCGCCGCCACCGCCGAGGCGGCGCCCGCCCGGTTCGATCGCTTTGCCTATGAAGGAAAGTCGATCGAGAAGATCGCGGTAAAGCCGGGTGAATATCGCAACCCGATCCTGACCGGCTATTATCCCGATCCATCGGTCATGCGCGTGGGGGACGACTATTATCTCGTCAACTCCTCCTTCGCCCATTATCCGGGCCTGCCGATCTTCAGGTCGAAAGACCTCGTCAACTGGACGCAGATCGGCAATGCGATCGACCGGCCGGAACAGCTCGACTTCAACGGTCGCCGCATTTCGCAGGCCGTATTCGCGCCGGCCATCAGCTGGCACGAGGGCACTTTCTACATCGTCAACACCTGCGTCGAATGCAGGGGCAATTTCATCATCACGGCGAAGGACCCCGCCGGCCCCTGGTCAAACCCCATATGGCTGCCGTTCGAAGGGATCGACCCCTCCATCTACTGGGAGGGGGACAAGGCCTATATCGTCAACAACCGCGCGCCCAACGAACCGCCCCGCTATGACGGGCACCGCGCCATCTGGATTCAGGAATATGACTGGCGCGCCGGCAAGATGGTCGGGGAAAGCACGCAACTCATCAACGGCGGCGTCGACATCAGCAAAAAGCCGGTCTGGATCGAAGGGCCGCATATCTTCAGGAAGGACGGCTATTATTATCTGACCGCGGCCGAAGGCGGCACCAGCGTCAACCATTCGCAGGTCGTGTTCCGTTCGAAGGATCTGCGCGGCCCCTACACGCCCTATGAGGGGAACCCGATCCTCACCCAGCGCGATCTTGACCCCGCGCGGTCGAACTTCATCGGATCGGCCGGTCACGCCCAACTGGTGGAGACGCAGAGGGGCGACTGGTGGGCGACCTTCCTGGCCGTGCGTCCCTATGATGGCGACGACCATTACAATATCGGCCGCGAAACCTTCCTGCTGCCAGTGACATGGAAGGACGGCTGGCCGATCATCCTGCCGCGCGGTCAGGCGATCCCCCATGCAGCGAAGCGCCCCGACCTTCCGCCGCAGCCCAGGCCGGCGATCCCGACGAGCGGCGACTTTTCCTATGTCGAGGATTTCAACGGCACGCGCCTGCCCATGCAGTGGATCGGCATTCGCACCCCGCACAAGCCCTTCTACCAGATCAGGGACGGCGCGCTGGAACTGGAGAGCGGGGCGGCCATCGGGGACCTGAACGGCGTCCCTGCCTTCATCGGGCGGCGGCAGCAGCATGCCAATGCCACCTTCTCCACCACGCTGCGCTACACGCCGGTCAAAGACGGCGACCGCGCCGGGCTGGCCGCCGTGCAGAGCGACCGCAGCAACCTCTTCTTCGGCCTGACCCGCATCGCCGGCCAGCCCGTCGTCGCGCTCTACACCCGCGATGCGGCCGACGCCGACACGCTGGTCGCCTCTGCCCCCGTCGCCACGAACGGACCCGTGACCCTGACCATGCGCGTGACCGGTGGGACGATGGCGTTCGACTATGGCGCCGGCGGCAAGACCCGGACGCTGAAGCAGGGGGTGGACGCCACGCTGCTCAGCACCCGGAAGGCCGGGGGCTTCGTGGGCACGGTCGTCGGCCCCTATCACTACACGCCCGCCCCATGAGGAAGCGCGCCATGCTCCGCCCGGTCGCCGTCGCGCTGGCCGCCAGCCTCTCCCTTGCCGCGCCCGCGCAGGTCTGGCGCGCCGATCAGGGCGACGGCACATATCGCAATCCCGTCCTCTTCGCCGACTATCCCGATCCCGACATCATCCGCGTTGGCGAGGATTTCTATTTCGTCTCCACGACCTTCGCAAACTCCCCCGGCGTCACCATCCTTCACTCGAAGGATCTGGTGAACTGGCGGATCGTCAGCCATGTGGTCGACCGGCTCGATGGCGACCCGCGCTATGAGCTGAAGGATGGCGGCGACTATCGCCATGGTTTCTATGCCGCCAGCCTGCGCCGCCATAATGGCATGTTCTATCTGGCGGTCACGCCGGTCGGGCACAGGACGCGCATCTATCGATCGTCGACGATCGAAGGTCCGTGGACGTATCGGGCGATCGACCGCGAAGCCTTCGACCCCGCGCTGTTCATCGATGCCGACGGAACGGCCTATCTCGGCACCTCGATCGGCAGCGACGGCACGGTGACGCTGTTGACGCTCAACAAGGATTTGAGCGCCGTCACCGCCGCGAAGGTCCCCTATTACAACAAGGGCGCGGAAGGATCGAAGATCATCCGCCACAATGGCTGGTACTATCTGTTCAATGCCATTCCCGGCAAGCTGGCGATGACCGTCTCCCGCTCGCGCAGCCTGTGGGGACCGTGGGAAACCAAGCCATCGATCGACGACAGGACCGGCGGTCATCAGGGCGCGATCGTGGATATGCCCGACGGGAGCTGGTACGGCTTCGTCATGGTGGATGCCGGCGCGATCGGGCGCATGACCAACATCAGCCCGATCTTCTGGAAGGACGACTGGCCCTGGTGGGGAACGCCCGACAGGCCCGATCACGTTCCCGAACGATCGCCCAAGCCGATCAAGGGCCATGCCTTTGCCGAACCGCCCGCCTCGGACGATTTCTCCGCATCGAAGCTCGGGCTGCAATGGCAGTGGAATCATAATCCTGACGACGGCAAATGGTCGCTGACGCAGCGCCTTGGCTTCCTCCGCCTCCACGCCACGCAGGCCGACGGCATCTGGACCGCGCGCAACACGCTGACGCAGAAGGCGCAGGGGCCAAGGATGCGCGCCGTGACGAAGCTCGACACGGCGGGCATCAGGCCGGGCGACATTTGCGGCCTTGGCAGCTTCGGCAAATATAGCGCCCAACTCTCGGTCGTCGGCGGCGCAGGGGTGCGAAGGCGCTGCGCATGATGCTGACCGAAAGCACCATGGACGGGCCGAAGACAGAGGTGCGCGTCCCGTCCCTGTCCATTGCCGGCCGCACGCTCTGGCTGCGCGCCGACATGGATTTCGACGCGAAGCTGGGCCGTGTCGCCTACAGCCTCGACAACCGGAAATGGGCGGAGGTGGGCGGCAGCTTCCCGCTCGCCTTCGACTGGCGCACGGGCACCTTCCAGGGGCAGCAGATCGCGCTTTCCTGCTATAATCCCGCGCCAGCCGGCGGCTATCTCGATGTCGACAGCTTCACCCTCATGCCGCTCCCGCAGGGCGTGCGGCCATGAGCCTCAGCCGCCGTGACACCATGATGGCGATGGCCGCCGGCACCGCCGCGCTCGCCGCCGCACGGCCGGCAGACGCCGCACCTGGAGCGCAGCATCCGCTGACGCTCTGGTATCGGCAGCCCGCCGCGACGTGGACGGAAGCGCTCCCGATCGGGAACGGACGCCTTGGCGCGATGGTGTTCGGCGGTGTGGCGCGGGAAAGGCTGCAACTCAACGAAGGCACGCTCTGGGCCGGCCAGCCCTATGATCCGGTCAATCCGGAGGCGAAGGCGAACCTGCCCCAGGTGCGCGAACTCATTTTCGCGGGCAGGATCGCGGAGGCCGAAGCGCTGGCCAACAAGACGCTGATGGCAAAGCCGCTGGCGCAAATGCCCTATCAGACGCTGGGCGACCTGATCCTCGATTTTCCGGACGTCGGGCAGGCGGCCGCCTATCACCGCGAACTCGATCTGGACAGCGCGATGGCAACCACCCGCTTCACCGCCGGCGGCGCCGCCCATGTCCGTCAGGTGGTCGCCTCCCCCGCCGACAATCTGATTGCCGTCCGCCTCTCCTCGACCGGCGGGCTCGACGTCGACATTTCCCTCCGCTCCTCCCAGAGCGGCGTTCAGGTCGCTGCGGACGGCGCCACCAGCCTGCTGCTCACCGGTCGCAACGGCGCGTCCAAGGGGATGGAGGGCAAGCTCCGCTTCGCCGCCCGCCTGACCGCCCGCGTGGAGGGCGGCAGCGCCACCCACGGCGCAGACGGCCGCCTCAGCATCCGGGGCGCGAAGTCGGTCACTCTGTTCCTCGCCATGGCGACCAGCTTCAGGCGGTTCGACGATGTCGGCGGCGATCCCGTCGCCGGCACCGCCGCGACGCTTGGCCGTGCGCAAGACCGCTCCTTCGCGACCATCGCCGCGGATGCCGCCGCCGCGCACCGGCGGCTGTTCCGCCGCGTCAGCCTGGACCTTGGCACGTCGCCGGCCGCCCAGCTTCCGACCGACCAGCGCATCGCCGCATCGCAGACCAGCGACGATCCCGCGCTCGCCGCGCTCTATTTCCACTATGCCCGCTACCTGTTGATCTGTTCGTCGCGCCCCGGCGGTCAGCCCGCAAACCTGCAGGGGCTCTGGAACGACAGCCTCAATCCTCCCTGGGGCTCCAAATATACGATCAACATCAATACCGAGATGAATTACTGGCCAGCCGAGCCGGTCGCGCTCGGCGAATGTGTCGAGCCGCTGGTGGAGATGGTGCGCGAACTCGCCGTCACGGGCGCGCGCACCGCCCGGACCATGTATGGCGCGCGCGGCTGGGTGGCGCATCACAATACGGACCTCTGGCGCGCCACCGCGCCGATCGACGGTGCGCAGTTCGGCCTGTGGCCGACCGGCGGGGCGTGGCTGTGCATCCATTTGTGGGATCATTATGACTATGGCCGCGATCGCGCCTATCTTGCGTCCATCTACCCGCTGCTGACGGGCGCGGCGCGCTTCTTCCTCGACACGCTCCAGCGCGATCCGGCGACCGGCTTCCTCGTCACCAATCCGTCGATGAGCCCCGAAAACCCGCACGGCCACGGCGGCACCGTCTGCGCCGGGCCGACGATGGACATGGCGATCCTGCGCGACCTCTTCTCCCGGACGATGGAGGCCGCGAAGATCCTCGGCCAGGACGCCGCCCTTGTCAGCGAAATGCAGGCCGCGCACGACGGGCTCGCCCCCTACAGGATCGGGCGGCAGGGCCAGCTCCAGGAGTGGCAGCAGGATTGGGACGCCGACGCGCCCGAACAGAATCACCGCCACGTCTCTCATCTTTACGGCCTGCACCCCTCGCGCCAGATCACGCCGGACGGCACCCCCGCGCTCGCCGCCGCCGCGCGCCGCACGCTGGAAATCCGCGGCGACCGTGCGACCGGCTGGGCGACCGCCTGGCGCATCAACCTCTGGGCGCGCCTGCGCGAGGGCGATCATGCGCATGAGATATTGCGCTTCCTGCTGGGGCCGGAGCGCACCTATCCCAATATGCTCGACGCCCACCCGCCATTCCAGATCGATGGCAATTTCGGCGGCGCGGCTGGGATCGTCGAAATGCTGATGGACAGCCATGGCGACGTCATCGACCTGCTGCCCGCGCTGCCCGCGGCCTGGCCCGCCGGCGGCGTCACCGGCCTGCGGGCGCGGGGCCGCTGCGGCATCGATCTCCACTGGCGCGATGGGCGGCTGGACCGGGCCATCATGCGCCCCGAACTCAGCGGGCGTCGCACCATCCGCCTCGGGACGAAGAGCCGCCCCCTCACCTTCAAGGCCGGCCTGCCGGTCACATTGACGCTCAAGGATTTTGCATGACCCTGCGCCGTTTCATCCTGCCGACCGTGGCGCTGTGCGCCGGCACCGCTCTTTCCGCGCAGTCGCCGGTGCAGACCGCGGACCCGCTCGCCCCCACCGGCCGCTGGTCCGCCTATCGGGCGGGCAGCGCGCAGGTGCCGCCCATGGGCTGGAACAGCTGGAACGCCTTCTTCACCCATGTGGACGAGGAAAAGCTGATGGGCTCGGCTGAGCGTATCCGGGAGACCGGCCTCGCGCAGAAGGGCTATCGTTACATCAACATCGACGATGGCTGGTGGATCAGGCGCCGGGTGAGCGACGGCAAGCTGATGATCCGCACCGACAAATTCCCCTCCGCGCGGGTCAAGGGCGATCCCAGCTTCCGCCCGCTGACCGACAGGCTGCACGCCATGGGGTTCAAGGCCGGCATCTATTCCGACCTCGGCCGCAATATCTGCTCGCAAGCCTATGCCGATGGCAGCGAGCAGCTTCCCGAGGGCAGCGTCGCAGAACGCGAAGTCGGCCTTTACGGCCATACCGACCAGGATATCCGCCTCTTCTTCGCCGACTGGGGCTTCGACGCGATCAAGGTCGACGGTTGCGGCATCCGCGCCTACGCCGCCGACGCCGAGCGGGTGAAGAGCGGGCAATATCGCGCCCTGGCGCCGCTGATCGACCAGCACAGCATCAGCCGGTCGAACATCCCGGCGGTCAAGGCGCTGTTCGCCGACATCAACCAGTCGCTTGCCCGATATAATCCCGATGACGACTATATGCTCTCGCTCTGCATCTGGGGCAGCGCCAATGTCCGGAGCTGGGGCAAGGATGTCGGCAACATATCGCGCACCAGCGACGACATTTCGCCGGACTGGGGACGAATGCTCACCAATTACGACAGCGCCGCCCGCCGTGCCCTATACGCGCATCCGGGAAGCTGGAACGATCCCGACATGCTCTTCATCGGCAAGGGTGATTTCGACGCGAACCACCTGATCGAGGCGAAGTCGCATTTCTCGCTATGGGCGATGATGAACGCGCCGCTGCTGATCGGCGCGGACCTGCGCGTCACGCCGCAGCCGCTGATCGACATTTTCGGCAATGCCGACATCATCGCGCTCAACCAGGACCCGGCCGGCAATCAGGCGGTCATGGCTTTCGACGCGGACGGCTTCCAGATTCTCGTCAAGACGCTGGCCAACGGGGACAAGGCGGTCGCCCTCTTCAATCGCGGCCTTGCGCCGGTGGACGCGATCCTGACCGCCGATCACCTGAAGTTCCGCGCCGACCGCCCGATCGCGCTCGCCAATCTCTGGACGGGGGAGAAGAGCAGCTTCACGCATGACATGAAGCTGCGCGTCGCTCCCCGCGAAACGGTCGTGTTCCGCGCAAGGGGCGACCGGACGCTGGCCGGCGGCCTCTACCTGTCCGAACAGCCCGGCATGGTGAATCCGGCGGCGGACGGCGTGGTGCAGCCCGAACCCGATCCCACCATCTATCGCTCGATCCCCAACTGGCGCGGCACGCGCGGGATCGGGGAGCGGCCGATGTATGCCGGCTGGGGCGGCGCGATGGCGGACTTCACCCCCTATAACCAGCCGCTGGTCATCGCGGGCAGGACCTATGGCTCGGGCATAGGCATTCTGGCCAACAGCCGGCTTGAAGTGCGCAACGCCGGCTTCGCCCGCTTTGCGGCGCAAGTCGGCGTGGACGACAGCGCGCTCGACGGGGATCAGGCGGTGCGCTTCTTCCTCTATGGCGACGGCAAGCCGCTCGCCAGCACGCCGCCGATGCGCCGGGGCGCGCCGGCCCAGGCGATCGCCGCGGATGTGAAGGGGATCAAGCTGCTGGAACTTGTCGCCCGCGCCGACGGCGCGAAGGGCAATGCCGTTCCGGTGAGCTGGGGGGACGCAGCGTTGCTGCGCTGATCCCCCCTCCATCCGTTACCGCGTGATCGGCAGCTCGAACGATCCGACCGGCAGCGGCGCTTCATCATAGAGGTTGACGACCGGCGATTCCGCCCAGGCATAGCGCACGCGCGTCGCCGGCAGGCCGTCGCCCGCCAGCACGATGCGCGTGCCTTCCACCCGGCCGGGTACGAAACGGCAGCTTCCGGCCGCTGCTCCGCACAGTTCGAAGCCGATGGCCTGACTCGCGCTGCGCATATGCAGCCCGCCGGTCAGCCCGGTGAACTCGACCGCCGCGCCGCCGTCCGTCGTCGCCACCGCCCGCGCCGCCTGCGGGCCGGTGCGCGACACCGGATCGCCATAGGCGACGACGCGCATCGCCCGTGCCAGGCGGCGGCCGACCTCCTGCTTTTCGCCCGGATGGATGTCGAACGGGTCGCCCAGGTCGATGGCCGTGGCGAGGCCGCCATGCGCATCCCGCGCCATCGCCTGATATTGCACCTGGCGCATCGCCGCCCAGCCGCTTTCCCCCGGCTGCGTCACCGGCGCGCCGTAAGCGGCAAGCTGGACCGCGACGAAAGCGAGGTCGGGCGAACCGAACTGCCGCCGCCAATCCTCCATCATCGCCTTCATGCGGTCGTCATAGCCGGGCAGGTCGACGTCCGATTCGCCCTGATACCAGGCGACGCCTTTCAACCCTATCGACCCCAGCGGCGCGATCATGCCGTTGTAGAGCGTGCCTGAACCGGTCGTGTCGCCCCACGGCACGCGCGGCGCGCCCGCCGGCGATCTGGCCGGCACCGCATAGCGCCAGCCGTCGCCCAGCGGCAGGTCCCCGCCCTGCCCGTGCCCAAGCCCCAGTTTCATGACCTCCGCCGGGCCGGACAAGCCGCCATTGGCATAGTTGTCCTGCACATTGACGATCAGCACATTGCGTCCCGGCTTCAGCACGCCGGGGGGCAGGTCGAACATGCTCGGCTGCCAGCTTCGGGCGCTCATCGCCACCGGCTTGCCATTGATCCACACCCGGCCGACATCGTCCAGCAGTCCGAGGGAGAGGGTGGCCGCCTGCTTCGCCTGCGCCGCCGTCAGTTCGATCTCCCTGCGGAACCAGACCATGCCATTATAGTCGGCCAGCGCGGGAACGCCCCATTGTTCCCAAGGGCCTATGCTGGGCACGTCCTGCCATGCGATGCTGCTGTCCGGCTGCCAGGGTTCCTTGCCGGCGGCATCCCCGGTTTCCTTGCGCCACCATTTTTCCCATTCGGCGCTGGCCGCCCGCTCCGCCGCAAAGGGATCGCGCCCATGCAGCGATACGAGCGCCGATTGCGCCGCCTGTCCGACCGCCGCCTGCGCCCGCGCCCCCATCCACGGGCTGATCCGTGATCCGCCCCAACTGCTGGCGATGGCGCCGATCGGCACGCCGGCCGTCTTCCGCAATTCCCGCGCCATATAATAGCAGGCGGCTGAGAAATCGGCCACGCTGTCCGGTCCGGCCGGGCGCCAGGACGGCGCCTGCCGGAAGTCGCGCAACGGATCGTCCGCCACAGCGCGCGGCACCAGCATCAGGCGCAATCGGTCATCGGCCGAAGCGCGAATCTGGCCCACCGCATCCTGCGCATTGCGGACCTCCAGCTCCATGTTCGACTGGCCCGAACAGAGGAAGACGTCGCCCACCGCCACATCCTGCGCGACCGCGCTGCCCGAGGGAGCGCGGGCCTCCAGCGTCACCGGTCCTGCGGTGGCGAGCGGACCGAACTGCGCCGCGAAACGGCCTTCCCTGTCGGCGCGGACCTGCCGGACCTCACCCGCCAGCGTGACCGAGACGGCTTCGCCGGGATCGGCCCTGCCCGTCACCGTCACCGGATGATCGCGCTGGATGACGGCATGATCGCCGAACATGGGGTCGAAGCGCGGCGCGGCCAACGCCGGAGCTGCGCTCAGCGCGACCAGACTGACGGTCAAACCCAAGTGCCAGATGATGTTGCGGGAAAACATAGGCCGTTCGCTCCTCCCTGTCCTGTCGGCCCTGTCCCGGGCCGTCACGCGCAGGGATAATCCATTTTCCTCCGGCGGCAACCGGATTTGTTATCGCTACCACTGAAAGGCGCCTATTTCGCCGTTCCGAAATCGAGATGGCTGGCGAAGAACGGGATCAGCTTGTCCTGAAAACGCCATGCGACCCGGTTCGTATGATCGCCGTCGTAGATTTCGAAGCTGTTGGCGATGCCATAGCGGTCGAGTGCTTCGTGAAGCGCCCGTGCGTCGTCCTTCAGCCCGTCCTTGTCGCCCACATCGATGGCAATCGCCCTGTAGCGGCGCAGATTGCCGATATATTGGTCGACAAAGGCCAGGGGCGCATTGGCCGCCCAGCGGGCGAGAACCTGCGGCTGCACCTGGCCGTCCTTGACCGGCAGGTCCAGATAGAGCGGCGGGTTCCCGGGATTGGGGGACCAGGCCGCGGCGGTCGCAAGCTGCGCCCTGAGGAAGAAAGGCAAGGCAGCCGAATCGGCAGGAGTCTTCACCGCCTCCAGCGCCTTCAACGCTGCCGCGTCCATCTGCCCGGCGCTGCGCGGGGACAGGCAACAGGGGCTCATCATGTAAAGGGCGCCGAACATGTCGGCATGCTTCATGCCGATGCGGCTGGTGCCGTAACCGCCCATGCTGTGCCCCGCCAGACCGCGACTTTCGCGGCGGGGGATGGTGCGGTAATGGGTGTCGATATAGTGGACCAGATCACGCGCTATGAAGGTTTCGAAGTCTCCCGTCGTCATCGATCCCGAATACATCGACCCATTATGGACAGTCTTCGAATCGGGCAACACCAGGATCATCTCCCGCGAGCCCTTCGCAAAGGCATTCTGCACAGTCGTCGGGACATGGATTTCCTTCGTCCATTGTTCCGCCCCGATGGAATAGCCGTGCAGCGCATAGATGACGGGATAGCGCCGGCCCGGTTCGCGGCCATAGCTGGGCGGCAACAGGACCAGGACGTCGCGGTCGGCCGCCTCCCCCTCCAGATTGCCTTCGATGGACGGCGCATGCACCTTGATCCGCTCCACGGTCACGGCTTTCGCGCCTGCCACCGCCGGCGGTCCGCCCGTCGCCACCTGCGTCCCGCCGGGCGCGGCGCTCATCGCCAATGCCGATCCGACCATCGCGGCCATGATCATCTTCTTCACATCATCCCCTTTCCATCGCATGTCATTTGTCTTCAAGCTCCTGTCTTCCAGGCTCAGGCGCCCCGCAGCATCCGCATGACCAATGTCCGGATACGGCCATAATTGCCCTTCGCCAGCGGCCCCAGGACGCCATGCCGCTCCTCCGGCAGATGCGCCAGCGGATGGCCGTTCGGCCGGAAGACGTAATGATCGAAATAGGCGCGCCACGCGGCGCGCTCACGCTCGGGCCGCTCGGCCAGGGCGATCATCGCCAGCAGCATCGCCGCATAGGGCGAATCGGGGCCCGCCGCGAACCCGTCCCACCAATAATTCACGAGGATGTTGACGTCGTCGAGCGCCTCTACCTGATGCCACCAGAGCTTGGGCAGATAAAGCGCGTCGCCCGGAGCGAGATCGACGACGAGGGCCCTTGCCCGCGCGGCCGCGAAACGGGGATAGGTCGCCGCTCCATCGGGTGCGCCCGCCGCCATGGAAACGGGCTGGCCGGACAGGGTATGGTCCACCGGCCCTACATAAAGATCCCCGATGGCGTCCGGCGGATAAAGGGTGAAGCGCCGCCGTCCCGCCACCACGCAGGCGAGATTGTCGTAACTGTCATAATGACAGGCGACCGTCGACCGGTTGCCGATCCAGAGGCGCGGATGAACGCCAGCGCCCACCAAATTGCAGGGATTCTCCTCCGCGAAACCGGGAAAATGGGAATCGGCGGGCAGCGATCCCAGATAGGCGGTTTCGCTCCCGCTTTCGGCATTGGCGGCGATCCGGCCCAGCGCATCGCCGATACTGGCCGTTTCCCGCGTGAAGTTGAAGCCGCCGGGACCGTCGCCATAATGATAACGTCCGCCAAGCTCGGCGCCCGCGGTAAAATATTCGGCGCTCGAACTGGCGGCGAATCGGGCGACATAGTGCAGCGCCGCGGACCCGCCCTGCCCGCCGGCCGCCACTGCCGGCCAGTCGTTGAACCGCCCGCGGATCACCGCGGGTCGGCACAGGGCGGCGAATGCGCGCAGATCGTCAGCCGCCGTCATATCGGCCGCCGCGAACGCCTCGATCACGGGGCTGGCGTCGCCCATGTTCAGGCCGGCACCGCCAGCCGTTCATTGCGGCGGCGCGCCATCAGCGCGATGTGCCGGAGCGAGCCGATCATGGCATAGGCGCTTTGCATATGCCCCGCACGGAACAGCTTGAGCACCGTCGCATCGTCCAGATCGCCAAGCGCATCCAGACTGATCGTGTAAAGCCCGTCGAGTCGCAGCCTTTCCCCATCATCGAAGTTGAGAGAGATGTCGATCGGCTCGATCAGGCGATGGGCCAGCATCTCCGCGATGAAGGCGTCGGTATCCGCGGCCCCTGCCATCAGGCGGCCCAAGGCATTCTGCACAGCCTTCAGCGATGCCGTGGGCGCGCCCTGCGCATCGAACAGCGATTCGCCCTCCCGCCCGGCAAAACGGTCATGGCCGGGATCGAAGGCGATGCTCTCCCCCAGAGCGAAGAAGCCCTCGCGATCCGCCTCCAGCGGCCGGAAGGCCGGTCGGCCGTCGGGCGAATCGATCAGGCATTCCCCTCTTTTGAAGCCCATCAACGCCCCGGCATAGAAAGCGCCGGTCTCCGCATGTTTGGAAAACAACAGGGGACAGGCAGCGGCCGCAGCCGCAAATTCGCCGACCACGATGCGGACGAAGGGATCGCGTCCCTCGTTCGCGGGCCGCATCCGCAAGGTTGCGTGCAGTTCGCTGTTCAGCAGTTCCACCTCTTCCATATCCTCTCCCACCTTGTTGACGGCCGCTCGGCTTGCCGCTTCGGCCGGCTTTTTCCCCATGCGGAGGCTGCATCCTGGCGGATAATGATTACGCCTACAATTCCGCTTGATCGCGCGTTTAGATAGCGCTACCATTTTCAGCAGAAAAAAAGAAGACCTGGGTGAGGATGATCAAATCCGCTTAGAAAAGCGGGACAAATCCCTGATCAAGAAAACATGATCGCCGCAGCAATAGTGCCGCGGCGTTCGGGCGAGATATTGTCTGAACAAGGGGAGGATCATGACGTATAGAATGACCAAGGCCGAACCGGCGCGCGGCCGTGCCGCGCTTGCGGCGACGGCAAGCCTGCTGGTCCTGGCCATCGCCGTTCCGGCCACGGCCCAGGACGCCGCGCCGGCCAGCGATGCCGACATCATCGTCACCGGTATTCGCGGCTCATTGCAGCGCAATCTCGACATCAAGCGCGATTCTTCCGGCGTCGTCGACGTCATTTCTGCGGAAGACATCGGCAAGTTCCCGGATTCGAACGTCGCGGCGTCGCTCCAGCGCCTGCCGGGCGTATCGATCAATCGCGCCGGTTCGCGTGGCGAGCCGGACGGCATCACCGTTCGCGGTTTCGCCGGAGACTTCAACGAAACGCTGATCGACGGCCGCAGGATTTCGACGGCGACCGGCGGACGATCGGTCGACTTCACCACTGTCGGATCGGACTTCGTGGGCCAGCTGGCTGTCCTCAAGACGCCCGACGTTTCTTTGTCGAGCAGTTCGATCGGCGCAACCGTCAATATCTCCTACCCCAAGCCCTTCGATCACCCCGGCACCCGCGTCGCGATGAGCGCGGCCGGATCGGTCCAGGACGATGCCGGCAAGATCGTGCCGACGATCGGCGGCCTGTTCAGCACCACCTTTGCCGACGACACAATGGGCATCCTTGTCGACGCGGTCTATACCCGTCGCGATACCCAGGTGAACCGCGTCTATGTTTCGGGTTGGCAGGGCGGCCGGTTCGCGCCGTGCCAGCTTGCAGGCAGCACCGCCGCAAGCTGTTCCCCGACGTCGGATACTGAATCCGCCGCCTGGGCGACCCCGACCAACCGGCAGAATGTCGTCGGCTGGTATCAGCAGCAATATGGCGCCGACCAGCGCTATACCAAGGATGAACGCATCGACGGCCGCATCGCCTTCCAGTGGCAGCCTTCGGACGACGTGCTGCTGACCATCGACGACAATTATTCGCGTCAGAAGATCGTGACCGACATTTCCGGTTTCGGCATGTGGTTCAACCAGGGCGACCTGCGCAATGTGGAGCAGGACGAGAACGGCACGACGATCAATTTCATCCAGGCGGGCACGCCGACCGACTTCACGGCCGGCCGCGACAGCCGTCTGCTGGAAACCAATCAGGTCGGCGTCAACCTGAAATGGGATGCGACCGACAATCTGAAGTTCGAAGCCGACGCCTCCTACGCCAAGAGCCGGCAGAACCCCGGAAACCGTATCGGCAGCGAGAATGGCGACATCGGCTATGGCGGCCTGCTCGGCACGGCGCTGGGCGTCCGCGTAACCGGCGACAGCAAGAACAGCTTCCCCGAACTGACGACCTATGGCCCGGCCGGCGATCAGTCGCGCTGGAGCGATCCCACCATCATCGGTTCGCACGTCACCGTGCGGTCGGTCCAGAAGAACTCCGATGAGATCAAGCAATTCCGTCTCGGCGGCACCTGGGAGGACGACAGCTTCCGCGTGAAGTTCGGCGGCCGCTATATGGAGGACCGCTTCCGGCTGGAGAACCGCAACACCTTCGCCAATAATTTCTGGCAGGCCTATGCGGGCTACGGCACACCTTCGGGCCGGAATACGGGCGTGCCGATCCCGACCAGCCTTTATGGCCGTCCGATCAGCCTGAACAACTGGATTCCGGGCTTCTCCGGCAATCTGCCGCCGGAACTGCTGGCCTATGACCCGCGCGCCTATCAGGAATATCTGGAAGGGCTGGGCAATCCGCAGACGACGAACATCCCGGGCTTCAACTATGCCGATCCCACGGTCGGGCCGAATTTCACGGGAGCCTTCGACCTCGCGCTCGATCCCGGCAGCGTCCAGGACATCAGGGAACGAACCTGGTCCGCCTATGTCAGCGTGAATTTCGAACATGAGATTGCGGGGATGCCCTTCCGCTTCAATGCGGGGGTTCGCGAGGAGATCACCAACCTGACGTCCAGCGGCGTCGGTCGCTTGCCCATTGCCCTTACGGGCAGCGCCGCCGACCCGACGCTCCTCAACGTCACCTTCTCCGAAAGTCAGCCGATCTCGACGAAGAGCAGCTATTCCTATCTGCTTCCCAGTCTGGATATGAAGCTGGAGGTCACGAACAATTTCCACCTCCGCTTCGACGCATCGCGGACATTGACCCGTCCTTCGCTCAACACCCTGACGCCCGTTCTGAACGTCGGTGTGGGCCAGCGCGTCGGCGCGCTGACCGCGACCGGGGGCAATCCAAGATTGCAGCCTTTCCTCGCGGACAATTTCGACTTCGCGGCGGAATGGTATTATCAGCGCAACTCCTATGCGGCGGTGAACTTCTTCATCAAGGATGTGTCGAACTTCATCGTTGCCGGCACGCAGCGCCAGACCATCAACGGCGTGGTCGATCCGACGACGGGCCAGCCGGCCGTCTTCACCGTGTCGCAGCGGGTCAACGGCCCGTCCGCCACGATCAAGGGCGTGGAACTGGCATGGCAGCATGTCTTCGGCGACAGCGGCTTCGGCTTCAATGCCAACGCCACCTTCGTCGATACGAACAAGCCCTATGACAGGACCGACCTGTCGCAGAGCGGTTTCGCGGTGACCGGCCTTGCCAACAGCGCGAACTTCGTCGGCTTCTACGACAAGAACGGCTTCCAGATCCGTGCCGCCGTCAACTGGCGCGACAAATATCTGCAGGCCTTCGGCCAGGCGCAGAACAATTCGGCCTTCGGCGCCGAACCGACCTTCGTGAACGAGGCGTTGCAGGTCGACCTCAGCACCAGCTTCGACATCACGAAGCAACTGACCATCTTCGGCGAGGCGCTGAACCTCACCAACGAAACGGTCAGCACCCATGGCCGGTTCAGCAACCAGTTGCTTGACGTCTATGCCTATGGCCGGCGGTACACCGCAGGCGTTCGTTACCGCTTCTAACCTGTCTCGCCCTGGGGGGATGTCGGTTGACATCCCCTCCCTTTTTGGCGTTCCTTCCCGCTTTCCCTATCAAGGCTGTCGCCATGGTTCATCCCGTCCGCAACATCGTGATCGTCGGCGGCGGGACCGCCGGATGGCTGACCGCCGGCGTGATCGCCGCCCGCCATCGCAGCCGCATCGGCAACGGCTTCACCGTGACGCTGGTCGAATCCCCCAACACGCCGATCATCGGCGTGGGCGAAGGGACATGGCCGACGCTGCGCACCACCCTGTCGCGCATGGGCATTTCCGAAACCGACCTGTTCCGCGAATGCGACGCCGCCTTCAAGCAAGGCGCGCGCTTCGCCCGCTGGACGACGGGAACGCCTGACGACGGCTATTACCACCCCCTGATGCTGCCCCAGAATTTCGGGCAGGTGAACCTTGCCCCCCATTGGCTGGCGAGCGAGGGGGATGAAAGTTTCTGCGACAGCGTCTGTTCGCAGGGCCGCATCTGCGACGACGGCCTGGCACCCAAGACCATCGCGACCGCCGAATATGACGCGCTGGCCAACTATGCCTATCATCTGGACGCGGGCAAGTTCGCGCCCTTCCTGCAACGCCATTGCTGCGAAAAGCTGGGCGTGCGTCATGTCCTGGCCGATGTGGAGCAGGTGCTGATGAAGGAGGATGGCGACATACGCGCCATCCGCACCACCCAGGCCGGCGAGATCGAGGGCGACCTGTTCGTCGACTGCACCGGATTCAAGGCGCTGCTGATCGAAGGCGCGATGAAGGTGCCGTTCAGGGACTGCAACGACGTGCTGTTCTGCGACACCGCGCTCGCCATGCAGGTGCCCTATGAGCGGCCCGACAGCCCGATGGCGTCGCACACCATCTCCACGGCGCAGAGCGCGGGCTGGATCTGGGACATCGGCCTGCCGACCCGGCGCGGCATCGGCCATGTCTATTCCAGCAACCATATTTCCGACGAAGAGGCGGAACGGGAACTGCGCGCCTATATCGGTCCGCTGGCCGAAGGGCTGGGCGCGCGGAAAATCGCAATCCGTTCGGGCCATCGCGAAACCTTCTGGAAGGGCAATTGCGTCGCCGTGGGCCTGGCCGCGGGCTTCCTCGAACCGCTGGAGGCGTCGGCCATCGTCCTCATCGAACTGTCGGCCAAGATCATCGCAGAGCAGATGCCCGCCTGCCGCGAGGTGATGGACATCATCGCTTCGCGATTCAACGCCACGACCCATTATCGCTGGGGGCGGATCATCGATTTCCTGAAGCTGCATTATGTGCTGACGAAGCGCACCGACAGCGATTTCTGGCGCGACAATGTCCGGGAGGAGACCATTCCCGATCGTCTGAAGGAACTGATGCTGCTCTGGCGTTACCAATCGCCCTGGTTCCTCGACGAGTTCGACCGGGTGGAGGAGGTCTTCCCGGCGGCGAGCTACCAATATGTGCTCTACGGCATGGGATTCCGGACAGAGGTCGACCGGCCCGCCCTGGCGCGCGACGCCCATCTGGCGGACCGCGCCCGGCGGGAAAATACCGCCATGACGGCGAAGCTGCGCGCCGGCCTGCCGCGCCATCGCGATCTGATCGACAAGATCGTGGCCCATGGACTGCAACCGGTCTGACGGCCATATAATTTGTCGTACAAGATTGCCTTCGCAAAATGGTAGCGCTATCGTTGCGGGAATAACCAGAGAGGATCAGCATGCCCATGAAGTTGCGCGCATTGGAAGCCCTGCCGCTCGCCGCCCTGTTGCTGGCCGCCGGATGCCAGCAGTCGCAGCCGGCGAACGAAGCCCAGCCGAAGGCCGAAGCGAAGCGCGACGCATCCGAATATCTGTCGCAACCGCTGGTCACGGACATCTACACCGCCGACCCGTCCGCCCATGTGTGGAACGGGAAGATCTACGTCTATCCCAGCCACGACATCGACGGGCCGACGCCGGAGGACGATCTGGGCAGCCATTTCGAAATGCGGGACTATCGCATCCTGTCGATGGACAGGATCGGCGGCCCCGTGACGGTCGGCCCGGTGGCGCTGGATGTGAAGGACGTGCCCTGGGCCGACAAGCAGATGTGGGCGCCGGACGCTGCGTACAGGAACGGCACCTATTATCTCTACTTCCCGGCCAAGGACAAGGAGGGCGCCTTTCGCATCGGCGTCGCCACGTCGAAGGACCCCATGGGTCCGTTCAAGGCGCAGCCGCAGCCGATCAAGGGCAGCTATTCGATCGATCCCGCCGTCTTCACCGATGATGACGGATCGAGCTATATGTATTTCGGCGGCATCTGGGGCGGACAGCTTCAGCGCAATGTCGACGGCAAATATGATCCCGATGGGTCGAAGACCGATCTGGGACAGGACGACAAGCCCGCGCTGGCGCCGCGCGTCGCGAAGCTGACCGGCGACATGCTGGAATTCAGCGAAGCGCCCCGCGCGATCCAGATCCTGGACGACAAGGGCAAGCCGCTGCTGGGCGGCGACCATGACCGCCGTTTCTTCGAGGCGTCGTGGATGCACAAATATAAGGGCAAATATTATTTCAGCTATTCGACCGGGGATACCCATTATCTGGTCTATGCCATCGGCGATTCACCCTATGGTCCCTTCACCTACAAGGGCCGCATCCTGGAGCCTGTGGAAGGATGGACCACCCATCATTCCATCGTCGAATGGAACGGGAAATGGTGGCTGTTCTACGCCGACAGCCAGTTGTCGGGCCAGACCCGCCTGCGCAACGTGAAGGTGACCGAACTGCATTATAATCCCGACGGCACGATCCGGACCATCAATCCCTTCGTCGCCAAGGGGATGAAGGACGGCGCGGCCCATTGAGCGCGCCGGGCGCGGGGGAAGTGCCATCCCCCGCGCCCCACCGACCGGACGAGACATATCGAGCGACGCTGAAAACAGCGCGCTTCTTGGGGAGATAATCATGAAGACCGCTTTCGCCTTGCGCGCGGCCGGCGCGATATTGTGCCTCGCGACCCCGGCAATTGTCCATGCGCAGGCCACGGACATATGGGCGGAGGCCGACGGCAAGGCGCGGGAGATCGTCGACAGGCTGACGCTGGACGAGAAGGTCGGGCAGCTTCTGAACGTCGCGCCCGCGATCCCGCGCCTCGGCATCCCGGCCTATAACTGGTGGACCGAATCCCTTCATGGCGCGATCGGGGCGGTGCCCACGACCAATTTTCCCGAACCCATCGGCCTTGCCGCCACATTCGACGCGCCGTTGATCAGGCAGGTCGCCGCCACCATCGGCACGGAGGTCCGGGCGCTGCATAGGCTGGGACGGCAGACGGGGCATCTCGGCCGGATCGGCACGGGCCTCGACACATGGTCACCCAACATCAACATCTTCCGCGATCCGCGCTGGGGCCGGGGGCAGGAAACCTATGGCGAAGACCCCTATCTGACGGCACGGATCGGCGTCGCCTTCGTCCAGGGCATGCAGGGGGACAATCCGGACCTGCCTCTGGTCGTCGCCACGCCCAAGCATTTCGCGGTCCATAGCGGCCCCGAACCCAGCCGCCACACCGACAATATCTTCGCCACACCGCACGATCTGGAGGACACCTACCTGCCCGCCTTCCGCGCCGCCATTGTCGAGGGCAAGGCCGGGTCGATCATGTGCGCCTATAACCGCGTCGACGGGCAACCGGCCTGCGGCAGTCATATGCTGTTGCAGGACTATCTACGCGGCGCATGGGGCTTCAAGGGCTATGTCGTGTCCGACTGCGACGCCGTGGTCGACATTTACGAGCATCACAAATATGCGCCCGACGCCGCCACCGGCGTTGCCGTCGCGCTGCGCTACGGGGTCGACAGCGAATGCAACAATGCGACGCTGGGCGGACGCACCGACCTTGGCGATCGATACAAGGAATCGCTGGCGCGGGGCCATATCGGCATGGGCGACATCGACACCGCCCTCGTCCGGCTCTTTTCCGCGCGATACCGCAATGGCGACCTGCCGGGCCTGTCCTCCCGCAAGCCCAACGCGATCCCGCCAAGCGCGATCGGTACGCCGGATCATCAGGCGCTGGCGCTGAGCACCGCGGAAAAGAGCCTTGTGCTGCTCAAGAATGACGGCGTCCTGCCGCTGAAGCCCGGGACGAGAATCGCGCTGGCTGGGCCTTTGGCGGATGCGACCCGCGTGCTGCGCGGCAATTATTCCTCGGCCAAGAGCGCTCCACCCATTTCGGTCGCGGAGGGCCTGAAACAGGTCATGGGCGCGGACAGCGTGACGGTGATCCCCTTCAGCCCGTCGATCACGGACGGCGACCTCGTCCCCGGCACCGCGCTGTTGACGCCGGACGGCAAGCCGGGAATCAAGGCCGAATATTTCAACGCCACGGGCAAGGACCAGTTTGCAACCCGGCCGGTGCTGACGCGGACCGAAACCAGCATCGTATCGCGGGCGGCCGAGTTCAAACAGTTGTCGGACCAGCATCGGGTCCGCTGGAGCGGCTATCTGGTCGCGCCGGAAACCGGCCTCTATCGGCTGGCGCTGACCGGAGTGAAGGGCGAGGTCTCGCTGAACGGCAAGCCCGTCGTCTCCGCCAGCGAATATTCGCGCTGGGCGGAACCGCTGAAGCTGGTCGAGGTGCGCATGACCAGGGGCGAGCGCTACGCCATCCGCCTGCAGGGCGAGAGCGGCGTCGCCGCCAGCCCGGCGATCTTCTGGAAGCGCGTTACCGACGATCTCGACCGTGATCTGACAGCGGGCGCGAAGGATGCCGATGTCGTCGTCGCCGTGGTCGGCCTGACCTCCGACCTGGAGGGCGAGGAGATGCCCGTCAAGGTGGAGGGTTTCGACGGCGGCGACAAGACGACGCTGGACCTGCCCGCCGACCAGCGCGCCTTCCTGGAAAAGGCCAGGGCGCTGGGCAAGCCGCTGGTCGTCATCGCCATGAATGGCAGCGCCATCGACCTGTCCTGGGCGAAGGAGAATGCCGCCGCCATCGTCGAAGCCTGGTATCCGGGCCAATCCGGCGGGCTGGCGGTCGGCAATGTCCTTTCGGGCAAGGCCGATCCGGGCGGCCGACTGCCCGTCACCTTCTACAGGAGCGTCACTGACCTGCCGCCTTTTACCGACTATGGGATGGAGGGGCGCACCTATCGCTATTTCAGGGGCAAGCCCGTCTATCCCTTCGGCCACGGCCTCAGCTACACCAGCTTCCGCTACGCCCCGCTGACGGTCGAGCCGGTGGACGGTTCGGTCGAGAATGGCCTGAAGGTGCGCACCGCCATCACGAACACGGGTGCAAGGGCGGGCGACGATGTCGCGCAACTCTACATCACGCCCCCACGGTTCGAGGGCGCGCCTCGCCTTGCCCTGCGCGGCTTCCAGCGGGTGACGCTGAAGCCCGGCGAGACCCGGAAGGTGGAATTCACCTTGAGCCCCCGCGACCTCAGCTTCGTCACCATCACGGGCGAGCGCGGGCTGATACCGGGCGATTATGGCCTGAGCGTCGGCAGCGGCCAGCCGGACGACGGCGTGCAGGTCCCGCAGGCCCGCTACAGCATCGCCCGGATGATCCCGCTGCCCAAATAGGTTTCGCCCATTCCGCCGCCATTTTCCGAAAAGGACGACCATGATCAAGACCCTGCGCCGCACGACCGCCGCCTTGCTTCTCTGCGCCAGCGCATTGGCGGCGACGACCGCCAGCGCCGACACCGCCGGCAAGCCGACCACCGCCACCATCCATGCCGACCGGCCCGGCCCGGTCTATGACCGCCGCATCTTCACGCAATTCGCCGAACATCTGGGCCATGGCATCTATGGCGGCCTGTGGGTCGGCAATGATCGGTCGATCCCCAACACCAATGGTTTCCGCAACGATGTGGTGGCGGCACTGCGCAACCTCTCCGTCCCGGTGATCCGCTGGCCGGGCGGCTGCTTCGCGGACGAATATCACTGGCGGGAGGGCGTCGGCCCGAAGGGCAAGCGCCCGATCAAGGTCAACACCAATTGGGGCGGCGTGACCGAACCCAATAGCGTCGGCACGCATGAATATTTCGAACTGCTGCGGCAGGTCGGCGCGGAAGCCTATATTTCCGGCAATGTCGGCAACGGCACGCCGCAGGAAATGGCGGAATGGGTCGAATATATCACCGCGCCCGCCGGCAGCCTGGCCGATGAGCGCGCGAAGAACGGGCACAAGGAACCCTGGGTGCTGCCCGCCTTCGGCATCGGCAATGAGCTGTGGGGCTGCGGCGGCAACATGCGCGCCGAATATGCCGCCGACGTGACGAAGCGCTATTCGACCTTCCTGAAGGTTCCGGCGGGCAAGACGCTGGTGCGGATCGCGTCTGGCGCGAACGGCGGCGACTATAACTGGACCGAAGTGATGATGCGCGACGCGGCCAAGCAACTGGATGCGCTGTCGCTCCATTATTACACCCTGCCCCAGGGCGGCTGGCCGCCCAAGGCCGATCCGGTCAATTTCGACGAGACCGCCTGGGCCGACACGCTGGCCGCCACATGGAAGATGGACGAGCTTATCACCGGCCATAGCAAGGTGATGGACAAATATGATCCGCAGAAGCGGATATTCCTGGCTGTGGACGAATGGGGCACATGGTATGCGCCCGACCCCGGCACCAATCCCGGCTTCCTGCGGCAGCAGAACACGCTGCGGGATGCGCTGGTCGCCTCCGTCAATCTCGACATCTTCGCCAAACATGCCGACCGCGTGCGCATGAGCGCCATCGCGCAGATGGTGAATGTGTTGCAGGCGATGATCCTGACCGAAGGCAGGAAGATGGTGCTCACCCCCACCTATCATGTCTTCGAAATGTACAAGCCCTGGCAGGACGCGACGGTGCTGCCGATCGACATCGACACGCCCTGGTACAACAAGGACAGGTTCGTCATGCCGGCGGTCAGCGGATCGGCGGTGCGGGCCAGGGACGGCAAGGTCCATGTCGGGCTGTCGAACCTCGATCCCAACCAGACCAATATGGTGACGGTGAAGCTGGACGGGCTGAACGCCGCCAATGTGTCGGGCCGCATCCTGACCGCCCCCGCGATCAATTCGCACAACAGCTTCGACGCGCCGGAGGTGGTGAAGCCCGCCGCCTTCACCGGCGCGCAGGTGAGCGGCGGCACGCTGACGGTGGCGCTGCCGCCCAAGTCGGTGGTCGTGCTCGACCTGCAATAAGGATCGATAGTCACAGGAGGATGAGATGAAGCATCTATCTGCTCGGAAGGCATTGCGGCGCCCCTTCCGCTTCCCGGCGGCCCGCGCTTTCGCCATCGGCATCGCCGCCTGCGCCTTGGCTGCTCCGGCGCTGGGTCAGGCGCAGGACGACAGGATGACGCCCATTGCCGCCCCGGCCCAGCCCGACGCGATCGAACTGGGCACCGGCGCACTTCCCGGCGCCACGGCGAAGGAAAGCTGGCACCGCCAATATGGCAGCCGCTTTGCCCGCAACGTCACCGTTGCGACGCTGACGCCCTTCCTGCCCGATCCGGCCAAGGCTTCCGGCGCGGCGGTCGTCGTCGCGCCGGGCGGCGGTTCCCGCACGCTTTCCATGGACAATGAGGGCTATGACGTCGCGCGGGCGCTTGCCGCCAGGGGGGTTGCCGCCTTCGTGCTGAAATATCGGCTGCGCCAGACGCCGGCCGACATGGCGGGTTTCGAACGGTCGATGCAGGAGATGTTCTCCGGCGTGGCCAGGACACCGCTGCCCGCTCCCGCCTCGGCAGCGACAGACCTTGCCCCGCAACTGGCGGATTCGACCGCCGCCTTCCGCCTGATCCGCGCACGGGCGGCGCAATGGCATGTCGACCCGGACCGGATCGGCATGATCGGCTTTTCCGCCGGGGCGATGCTGACCATGGCGACGACGCTGTCGACGACGGAAGCGAAGCCCGCCTTCATCGGCAATGTCTACGGTCCGCTGGGCAGCATGACCGTGCCGCAGGACGCGCCGCCGATGTTCGCCGCCATCGCCGCCGACGATCCGCTGTTCGGCAATCGCGACTTCAAGCTGATCGACGACTGGCGCGCGGCGCATCGCCCGGTGGAATTCCACCTTTACGAACAGGGCGGCCACGGCTTCGGCATGTATCCGAAGGCGACCACCAGCACCGGCTGGTTCGACGCCTTCGTGCGGTGGATCGACATGCACGGCATGCTCAAGCGGGCGCGGTAACAGAGTGGAAGGGAGGGGTTGATCCCATATCGCCGGATCGGCCCCTCTGTCCTTAGCCTCCCAGCATCCGGTTCAGCCGGAACTTCAGCCGCCGCCGATAATCCTCGAAGGCGGAAACGCCGTGGATGACGCCCTTATTGGCGACCAGCGCGGCCTGGAGTCCCGGAATCGGCACGTCCTGCACGTCGCGCACATTATCTTCGCCCAGCGCCATGGCGGCCGCCCTGCCCGCCGCTTCGCCCAGCGCCATGGACGTCAGTTCCATGCGGATCGTGGCAAAGGCCTGATGCGTCGCCGCCACGCAGAAGGGGACTATGAGATTGGTGCACTGGTCCCGGTGCGGCAGCATCAGGTCCATCGGCAGGGGCGAGCGTTCATATTTCCCGCCGGTCCGCAACATGATCGAGCCTTCATTGCAGATGCCCCATCGCCCCGCCCCGTCCTGCACCGCGATGCGCCGGGTGGAATGGCTGTCCTGCCAATAAGAGCCCATGGCGACGATGCCCTTGCGGCGCGGCTCCGCGCCGTCCACGTCCGACAGGTCCCTGCCCGACCAGTTCAGCCCATTGTCGAGCCGGCGCGCCTCGCGGACATAGAGTTGCGGCGACCAGCCCGGCAGGTCGTTGGGATGCGGATGGATGTGCCGGCCCCGAACCAGGCCCCATTCGCGCACCTCGCGTTGCAGGCCCGGCGGAATGCGCGGGTCGCGGCCATAGGCCATGGCGTGGAACCAGCCCCGCAGATAGGCTTCATGCGCCTTCCAGATCTTCTCCCGTGTCGCATAGTCGGCCTGGGGATAGTCGTGGCTGAGGCCCACGGCATCGATGGACATCAGCGCGCGGTTGTTGACGTCGTAAATGCCCGGCGCGACCTCATCCGCCTTCACCAGATCGCGGGCGAAGGTCCAGTCGCGTCCATATATCCGCCCCTTGCGCCGGCGGGCGTCCAGGTCGCGGAACAGCAGTTCGTAGCGGGATTCGTCATAGCCATCGGGCGCGCGGGCGGGCAGGTCCTGCCGCAGGTCGGGACGGTTGGTCATGGTCAGGCGGAAACAATAGGCCTGCACCGCCTTGTCCGCCGCGCCAAGGGGAAGATCGGGCGCCGCCGCGACATGCGGCAGCAGGGCGCCGCCCTCGCCATTCCAGAAAGGGCTGATCGGCGCGATGCTGTCCTCATCGGGACGGCCGCCGCGCACCAGATGGCCGTTTTTCGCGCCGCGATAGCCGTTGAGCGGATTGGCGGCGTCGGCCGCCTCCCGCCCCACCTTGAACGCGACGCCGGCACGCGCCATGAGATCGCCTTCATAGCTGGCGTCGATGAACATGCGCCCGCGCACGATCCTGCCCGATTGCAGGAAGAATTCGCTTATGCGGCGATCGACGAGCTTGACGTCCTCCACACCGTCGGACCAGACCATCGGCACGCCCGCACTGGTCGTCATGCGCTCAAACAGGGGCACGGCAAGGGCGGGATCGAAGGCATAGCGGTTGCGCGGCATGCCGCCCGCCG
This sequence comes from Sphingobium fuliginis, assembly GCF_015074805.1. Lineage (NCBI taxonomy): Bacteria > Pseudomonadati > Pseudomonadota > Alphaproteobacteria > Sphingomonadales > Sphingobiaceae > Sphingobium > Sphingobium fuliginis. Next base: position 879,654 of record NZ_CP060036.1, read on the forward strand.
CGGCGAGCCGTTCGATCACGGCACGGGCCAGGCCGCCAAAGGCGTCGATGTCGCGATAATCGGTCCAGCTCAACCCGCCGGACAGCATGCCGCCCGGCTGCCGTTCCCGCCATCCGCCGACGATGATCGCGGACGCGCCCATCTGCGCGGCGCTGACGGCGGCGACGATGCCCGCCGGCGTCGCGCCATAGACGACGACATCGGCGCGCAACGTCCGGCGCCCGACCATCGGCCTGCGCGAGGATTGGACGATGCGCGGTTCATTGTCGCGCTGACAGGCCGCCAATGCCGTGCCGGCCAGCCCGCCGGCGAGGAAAGTCCGTCGATCCATGATGCTCCCCAATAATGGAAGATTTATTTCATGCGCGGCGGCGATGATCCATTCGGTGTGATCACTTACCCATTGCGGGGAAATGCGCATTCGGTGGTTCCGGGGAGGGTATCGATCGGAAATGCAGTCTTGCCGGGGATCAGAAGGCGTTTCTGTGCACCAGAATCTGAACGGTGCCGAACAGGATCACGATGTCGCGCATCAGGCTCCAGCCATTCATATATTCAAGATCGGCTTCCACCCGCTGCAAAATATCCGCCCTGGTTTCGGTGGCGCCCCTGAACCCGCGAATCTGCGCGAGACCGGTTATTCCGGGTTTCAGCGCATGTCTTTTCCAATATTGGCGGTCGACGCGCCAGAACAATATGTCCTCCGCCGTCGACCCGATGGCATGAGGTCTTGGCCCGACAAGGCTCATCTCCCCCAGAAGGACATTGATGAGCTGCGGCAATTCATCGATGCTGGTCCGGCGGATGAAGCGGCCGACGCGCGTGATCCTGTCGTCCGTCCGGCTGGCCGAGCGGACGCCGTCCATATCGCATCGCTCCACCTTCATGCTGCGGAATTTGAGGATGCTGAACAGGGTGTTGCCCCGCCCGATCCGTTGCTGACGGAAGAAGACGGGGCCGGGCGAATCCAGCTTGATCGCAACGGCAACGGCGATCATCAGCGGCATCAGCCCGATCAGCAGGGGCACGGTGACGAACAGGTCCAGAAGCCGCTTCGTCGCCCGGTTCGCCAGGTTCAGCGGCCCTCGCGCCACCACCAGCGTGGCCATGTCCTGCCAGCGCCCGACCGTCAGCGGCGCCATGGATTCGACTTCGGGAGAGACGATCTCGCCCAATATATTGCCGCCCTTCAGCATCTGCGCCCAGGTCACGCGGCGGTCGGCGGGGCATGCGACGACCACCCTGTCGTGATCGCGCAGCAACATGCCCAGCCGGTGCAGCATATAGGGGTCGTCCAAATCGGCGCGAAGGCCGATGGCCTGCGCGTCCACCAGAGCCATCTGGCCCGGATTTTCCGGAATCGGGCAGTCGTCCACGATCAGCAGTTCGGCAAACAGCCGGTCCCCGAAATGGCGTTCGAGAAGGCGGCTCAGCAGCAGCCGTTGCGCCAGCAGCAGCCCGCCCGCGCAGCCCAGCCCCGCCAGCACGGCGGCGCGGGAGAAGGTCGAGGTCGATTTCACCGCGAACAGCACGAGGAAGAAGATCAGCACTGTGCCGGCAAAGGCCCGTGCGGCATTGCGGCAACTGGTCGTCGCATTGGTCAGGCCGCGGGGATCATAGGCCTGATTGTGAAAGGCGATGATGAGATAGGCCATGAGCAGCGCCGCGACGGAGGCGCCGCTGTCGCGAAGCCCCCCGGCCACGGGCGCGAGCGCCAGTCCGACGCTCAGCCCGCATGTCAACGCCACCATGTCCCACAGCGCCAGGGCTAGGCAAAGCCAGATTCGCAAGGCGCGATGCGCCGCGGCAGGGCCCCGTCCGCCGGCAGGACGGGTCGCCATCGCCAGGTCAATTCTCGACATGCACACCTCATTTTGCGCGCCTGGAGGATTCTCCGTGCCCGTGGCACGCATTCGATCGAAACCCAGTTGATGCAGAATATCTGTTCCGGCGACCTGATCCTTATCAGCGCTAAATCAGACATAATGTCGCTTCAGGTGCAATCCGGGAGAATACAGAGGGTTGATCGACGGTCCGAAATATCAGCCGGTGCGTATTCCTGCGTAGATGACAGATGACGCCTTTCATCTATAGTTCATACAGGACAGCTTCGCGAAGCAGCCGAAAGAGCTGCGATTGGATGATGGAACAGGATGGCAATGATTATCGCGATGGCGGTCGTCTCCGGGATATGGATGCTTGGGTCCTGTAATCTCTGGCGATTGCAGAACAAGTCGCGGAACATTGTAAGGATTGGGTGGCGGGATCGGCTCTTCGCGCTCCTGTGGTTGCCGGCATCGCTTTATCTTCTGGTCATTTCACTGCCCTATCTCACCTGGGACCTTATCAGGCGGAAGCGGAGAGGACGCACATGGCGCCGGTCGGCGCAGGGCGCGAAACGGGCATCGCTGCGGCTGGTGAAATCATCCGCCCGGGTGGAGGGCCAGGACAGGCAATCGGGCCTGCCGCACCCCCCCTATGGCGGATCGCCATTGCAGGTCGTCAAGAGCAGGGCGGCGCCCGACGATGCCCTGTTCACGATCAGATCGCCGGCGGGACGGCGGCGCTGAAGTTTCAGGAGAGAGAGGAGAAGGCAGCGACGCGCCGGGGATCGGAGGACGAAGGCTCCGCATCCGGGCGCGGTGGAGCGGTTCGATCGGAATATGGCCGGTCGAACCGCTCCTATCGCTCATCCGGCCGCGAAATGCGGCGGAGGGCGGTCCATTTCGGGAGATGGCCCGATCCGGGCCGGAAACAACGGCCCGCCGATCGCCGGCCCGTGTTCCTCAGCAATCCAGTTGCCTGCCGATCCCGGCGGCGAACGCCACGCGCAAGGCATCGGACAGGCTGCGCGTCTCCAGCTTGGACATCAGATTGGCGCGGTGGATTTCCACGGTGCGCGGGCTGATGCCCAATTGCAGCGCGATATGCTTGTTCGGCAGGCCCATGGTCAGCCCCGACAGCACGTCGCGCTCCCTGGGGGTGAGCTTCTCCACCATGGCCCCTGCGCGCACCGCCCGCTGACGGCGCGCGCCGGTATCCTGGAACAGCGTCCAGCAATTTTCGACCGCGCGCAGCAGCGTCTCCCGCTCGAAGGGCTTCACCAGGAAATCGACCGCGCCCATCTTCATCGCCGTCACGGTGGAGGCGATGTCGCCATGGCCGGTCAGCATGATGATGGGGAAATAGAGTTCCGCCTCGTTCAGTCGCCGCTGCACCTCTATCCCGTCCATTTCCGGCATGCGCAGGTCCATGATCACGCACCCCAGCGGCTCGTTCGCGGCGGCCGCCAGAAAATGCGTGCCGCGCTGCCAGGTGCGGACCGTATAGCCCTCCAGCTCCAGCAGGAAGGCGGTCGCGGCGCGGACCGAATCCTCGTCATCCACGATGTGGATCAGCTTAGTGGGTTCCAATGGCGTTTCCCTTCTTGCGTCTGAGACTGAAACCGAAGCAGCTTCCCGTGACGCTCGGCTCCAGCCAGATCCGTCCGCCATGGGCTTCGACAATGGTGCGGCAGATGGACAGGCCGACGCCGGTCCCCTCTTCCTTGCTGCTGACAAAGGCATCGAAAATCCGGTCCTTGATCGCGGGCGGAATGCCCGAGCCGGTATCGGAAACCAGAAAATGCGTGGTGAGTTCGTCCGCCGCCGCGACCCGCACGGTCAGCCGCCGTTCCGGCTCCTCGCGCATGGCGTCGATGGCATTGCGGCAGAGATTGCCGATCACCTGCTGGATCTGGATCGGATCGGCAAAGATCGATCCGGTGCCTGGCGCGACGTCCATTTCGACGGTGACGTCCGCCGCCTCCGCCATGGCGGCGATCAGCGCCAGGCTGCTGCGCGCCACATCCTGCGCGTCGTGGATTTCCAGCAGCGCCTCTCCGTCGCTGGCGAAATCGCGCAGGCGGCGCATGATCGCGCCGGCGCGCACCGCTTCCTGCGCGGCGGAGCGGAAGATGCGGTTCAGCTTCGGCCGGTCCGCCTCCTGCCCGCGCATCAGCAGGATCGAACTGCCCTCCATATAGGCGGCGAGCGCGGTCAGCGGCTGGTTCAGCTCATGCGCCAGCATGGAGGCCATCGCGCCCATCGCGCTGTAGCGGGTGCCGTGCAGCATCTCCGTCTGGAGCAGTTCCAGCCGCGCCTTGGTCGCATCCTGTTCGGTGAGGTCGCGGATGAAGGCGGTATAGTGCGTCTCATGCGCGCCCTCCATCTTCACGAAGCTCATCTCGATGGGAAAGTTGGAGCCGTTGCGGCGGCGCCCGATCAGCCTGCGCGGATAGGATAGCGGCCCGTCGCTCTCCACATGGAGAGGCTCGTCGCGGACCTCCCGCGGCGGCTGCGCTCCGGTCAGCAGATGGTCGAACTCCGCGCCTTCCAGCTCGCAAAGATTATAGCCGAACATGCGGCAGGCGGTGCTGTTCATATAGTCGATCCGCCCCGAAATATCGACGACGAACACTGCGTCGGGCGCGGTTTCCAGGATGGACCGCAATTCCGCTTCGCGTTCCTGAAGGGCGACTTCCTGCGCCCGTTCCGCCGTCACGTCGCGCACCAGCTTGGCGAAGCCCTGAAGCCGTCCCTTGTTGTCGCGCAGCGCCGTCACCACGCAGTTCTGCATGAAGCTGCTGCGGTCGCTCCTGATGAAATGGCAGTCGAATTCGCAGCTGCCATGCTCCTTGGCCAGGGCGAAGGCTTCGGCCATATTGTCTTCCATGCCGGGATGATGGGAATAGAGCAGCGATACCGGGCGGTTCACGATGTCGCGGCTGTCCCAGCCGGTGAAGCGTTCGGCGCCCCGGTTCCAGTGGACGACCCGCCCCTCCACATCGGTCATGTAGAGGGCGTAGTTGACCGATCCGTCGGTCAGCAGCTTCAACTGCTCTGTCAGGCGGTTGACATAGGCGCCCTGCCGTTCCGCCCGCGCACGCCAGAAGGTGGATTTCAGCGCCACCCCATTGGCCGCCACCATGACCAGCAGGAAGGCCAGGCCGTCCTCGCCGGTTCCGCCCCTGATCTTCACGTCGACAATGGCGTAGATGACCGTCAGCAGGCCGGCGGTGGTGACCGCGCCCGGGCCGATCCCCATCAGGGTGGCGACGGAAATCACGATCAGGGTGAGGACGGCATAGTCCCCGGCGGTCAGCGACGCGACGCCGTTGCGGAAAATCCACGAGGACGCGAGGAAGACGATGACCAGCGACGCGATATATTTGCCGAGGCCGCTCCAGCGCACTTCGGCAATCCACGCGGCCCACGCGGCGGGGACGAACCGTCGCGACGCATTACGCATGAATGCCAGCGAGAAACGCCGCTGAAGGCGCTCCCCGGCACCGGTTGCAAGCATAGTCTTTGACTCCGCGCTTATAGCCCAGAACTATTTCTTGCGACCTTGGTTTTTATTGGAGCAGGCCGGGATCGGCCCGACTCCGCTCATGCGTCATCCCCATAAGCCAGCCCTTCCTAAGGGAAATAGCTTAAGGGGAATTGCTGCGTTGCAATAGTGGTAACAGCATGGTCACGGATTGCCTAGTAGGTATTGCTACGGAATTTTACATCTTTACGGCAATAAAATCGCGCAAGAGCAATATATTAACATAGGTTATGCCGTGCCGTAGCGGCCCCTGGCGAACATCAGGAGCTGAACCAGCGCGTTTCGCCCGAGCAACAGGAGCGCAACGCCATAGGCCAGCGCTCCGGTGAGGATGGTGACGGTCAGCGCTTCGGCCGGGGCCATCTGGACCAGAAAGGGCCGCGCGCCCAGAACGCATCCCGCCATGGCCGCGGAAGCGAACAGCCCCAGCCGAACGGCGCGCCAGTAATCTGCCCAGCCGATCGGCAGCAGCAGGACCACGCCCAGGACGGAGAGCGGGTAGAGCAGCCAGGCGCGCAGGGTGAAGGCGGCGGCGATCGCGCCCGGCCCCTGATCCGCCGTCGCGAAGAAGAGGGTGCAGTTCACCACGGCATAGAGGGCGGCGAGCCATGTCTGCCATTGCGGCTTGCCAAGGGCGAGCATGAGCGACTGGTTATAGATGCCGACCGCCTGGAGCGCGCCGAAGAGGCTGAGATATTGCATCACAGGCACCGCCCCCGCCCAGCGCGGTCCGAAGACGAGATGGATGAAGGGATCGGCCACCAGCGCCATGCCGACAAAGGCCGGGGTGGTGATCAGCGATGTCGCGGATACGAGCTTGAGGAAGGCCGCCGTCAGTCGCGGCGGATCGTGCTTGAGCTGGGAGAAGGCCGGGAAGGCCACGCGGGAGAGGGCCCGCGCCAGCAGCAAGTTGGCGGCCAGCAGCGCGCGCTTGCCGACCGTATAGACGCCCGCCGCCGCCGCGCCCAGCACGACGCCCACGATCAGCACGTCGGAGTTGGAATTGAAGAAATTGGCGATGCCCGTCAGCGTCACATGACGGCTGTAGAAGAAGATTTCCCGTCCCTTCTGCCGCGCGAAGCGGAAGCGCGGCCGCCGGGGGCACGCCGCCCAGAGGATCGCCGCGCCGATCAGGGCGGTCGCCAGATTCTGCATCACCAGCGCCGTCAGCCCATAGCCAGCCATCGCCATGGGAATGCCGACCAGCGCGCCCGCCATGGTCGACAGGGTGGATCGCACCGCCAGCGGCCGCATCATCAGCGCCCGCGTCAGCCAGGCCTGCGGCACGACGTTCAGCGCGGAAAGGAAATTGGCGATGCTGAGCCAGCGCAGCACCCATGCCAGGCCCGGCTGGTCCAACGCCCGTTCCGCGACGCCGGCGCAGGCCAGGGTGAGCAGCAGCATCAGCGCGCCCAGGGCGAAGGCGATCCAGAAGGCGGTATCGTCCAGGTCGGGATCGTCGCGCCCGGCGCTGACCATCGGGGCGCTGATGCCCGACAGCACCGTCATCTGGAAGAACTGCCCCGCCAGCAGCGCCATGGCGACCACGCCCAGCGCCGCGGCGTCGACATAGCGGGCGACGATCATGAAGGCGAGGAACTGAAGCGCCTGCACGCTCCAGCTTTCGACCAGCGACCAGGCCATGCCCGATCGGATTTTCCCGGCTATGCCGCCCGTGGTTGCGGACATGATGCTTCCCTTATTGTCTTATGAAATCGTCGCCCGCGCGGACATGCTTGACGAAACTGGCCGGATTGCCGCGCCAGAGCTGGCGGGGGGGAACATCCTGGAACACCACGGCGCCCGCGGCTATGACGCTGTGATCCCCGATCGACACGCCCGGCAGGATCGTGGCGTTGCGCCCGATCCAGACATTGCGGCCGATGCGGATCGGCCGGGGCCGGGCGGCATGCCCTTCATGCACGGCATGGAAGCTGGTGTCGAACAGGCTGGCATGATCCCCGATCCGGCTGAAGGCGCCGATCTCCACACTGGCGGCGCTGAAGATGGTGACACCGCTGTTGAGCGATACCTGATCGCCCAGGACGATCCGGCCGCTTCCGGCGGTCTTCAGCCTGATGCGGGCAGGCTCGTTGCGCAGGCGCACAGCCTCCCCCAGGATAAGCTGCCCGGCGAGATAGGGGACGCCGCCGCGCACCCGCAAGGCCCGGCCCGCCTTGCCGCCCGCCGCCCGCAGGCGCCAGCGGGTCCATCGCGCATAGAGGTCGTCGAGCCGGGCGGTGACGAACAGTCTCATCGGCGCGTGAACACCAATTTGGCGGGATTGCCCGACATGACCGACATGGCCGGCACCCGGCCCGACACCACCGCATTGGGCGCGATGATCGCGCCATCCTCTATCTGGCTGTTGTCCAGGATCACCGCGCCCGCGCCGATCCAGACATTGTTGCCGATGCTGGTCGGGCCGCCCGACTGCAACCCCTGTTCGCGGATCAGCCGGTCGGCGCGGTCATAGCGGTAATTGACGCCGATGATGGAGACGTTCGGGCTGATCAGGCAGTCGTCGCCGATGACGATGCCATGGCTGTGCCCGGCGATGAACACGCCGCAGCCTATGTCGGTCCGCTCCCCGATCCGCACCGGCCCTTCGCTCGCCTTGATCTTCACGAAGGAACTGATCTGGGACCTGCGGCCGATCTTCAGCAGCCTGCTCCATTCCAGTTCCGCGCGCGGGCTGACGATCGCGCGCCCGGCGAACAGATGGTAGAGGCTGTGCACGAAGCCCGGAATGGCGAAGCGGCGTATGGCGACACCCATGCGCATGGCGTCACGCCTCGCCCAATGTCCGCGACAATTGTTCCACCGTGCGGATCTCGGCGATCTGGTCCATGCTGAGGCGCACGCCATATTGCGCCTCGAACGCGGTGATGATCCGCAGATGGGCCAGCGAATCCCAGCCGGGCACATCGTCCCGGTCGAGACGCAGGTCGATCCGGGACGGATCGACTTCGATGATGTCGCCGACAAGGTTCAGCAGGTCGTCCATGTTCACAGCCATTATTTCGTCTCCAGCATGATCCAGTCGCAATCCCTGAACGCGACATCCGCCCGGCAAAGCGCATAGTCGGTGCGGTCGCCGCCATCGGCGGCGGCAAAGCCCTGATCGTCGAAAAAGCCGCGCACCGGGCCGTTCTTGGCCGTCGGAACATGGCTGCCGTGCAGGGATGCGGCGTCGCTTTCCAGAAAGCGGCGCTTGACATCGTTCATCACGGCATGTTCCAGGCCCCGGCCCATGGCGCGGCAGCTCATCAGGAAATGCCGGATATGGAGCGCCGCGCCCTCCCGCCTCAGGGCGCAGATCGCCACTGTGCCCAATTGCCCGAAGCGGTCGCGCAGATCCGCCACGATGAGCTGCCATGCCGGGTCGGTCATCATCGCCTCCACCTCCCCCATGGTGGGGCGGCCCGTGGTCAGGTTGAACTGGTTGGTCTTGTTGAAGAGCTGATGCACCCTCAACAGGTCGGCCGGCCCGGCGTCGCGGATCGCCGCGCGCATGTCGAGCCCGCGCAGATAGTCCATCGGGTCGCAGGACGCGCACAGCGCATCCCGCCCGGCGGCCAGCGCATAATGTTCGGTCCTGGCCCTGTCCTCCGCCGTCAGGCGGCTTTTCTCGAACCAGGGCAGCGCGTCCAATATGTCGACATAGTCGGATGGATCGGGCGGCAGCAGCACGGCATGGACATCCGGGCAATATTGCCGCACGGCCGCAATCTCCGCCGCGTTGTCGTCGAGGAACACCAGCGCGTCCAGACCGATGTTGAGCTGCCTCGCAATCTTCCCGATCCCCGTATATTTGCTGTCCCAGCCTATCGCCGTCGCCGCCATATCCGACAATTGCAGCGGCATGTCGTCACGCAGGCGAAACACTTCCTCGACATCTTCCGGATTGTTCTTGCTGCACAATGCGAGCAGGATGCCGCGTTCCTTCAGCGCCTTGATCCTGAGCTGGAAGGCGCGGAACGCCTCCCCCACCATGTCGCCGCGGCCGACGCGGATGCCATGGGGGCCGTCCTCGCCCACCACCCCGCCCCACAGGCTGTTGTCGAGGTCCAGCACCAGGCATTTGCGCGCGGCGCCGAGCGCGCCGACCAGCGCATGGGCGAAGACCGCGCCGAATTCCCGCATCATCGCGTCCGTCCAGCCCAATCCGGCGATATAGTGCATCCGCCGGTCCACCGCCTGGCGCGTGCCGACCCGGCCCATCGCCTCGACCACGTCGAGCATCATCGCCCTGGGGCGCGCCCGCACGGCGCGGAGCAGCGCCAGGTTCAGGTCCAGGAAGAATTCGCGCTCGCCATAATCGCTGCTGAGGTCCGCGACGCCCAGCGCACTGGAAGGACAGGGGAAATTGGCGACGATCAGCGTCGCCGCGGTGCGCATGACCGCGCTGTCGATCCAGCCCTCCACCTCCGCCATCATGTCGTCGCGCAGGCGATGACGGTCCTCGACGGAGAGCTGGTGGAACCGTTCGAAGGCGTCGGGCCGCATCGCCTGCGCCGACAGCAGCAGGACGATGACATGGGGGTCGAAGCGCTGGAGCGCCTCGCCATGCAGGTCCTGCATATATTGGCCGAAGGGGCTGACATGGAATGCGGACATCTGGCCGACCTTCGCCGCCTCCACGCGCAGGAAGGGGGTGAGAAGGTCCAGCGTGACATTGCCCATCAACGCCACGTGCACGCCCGCCTGCGCCTCCATCTCGCGCAGCAGCCGGCCGGTCTTGCGGTAGTCGAGCGCCGCCGATCCGGCGTGCAGCGACTGCATCATCTCAGCAAAGCCCATCTGGGTGGTCATTTCTCAATCCTTTCCAAGCCGACGCCAGGCGAGGTGCAGCGTGAACAGCGTCGGGATCGCGCCGCCCAGCGTCGCCCCCCATAGCAGCCCGGTGATTCCGCAGGCGGCCCCGGCCAGCGCGCCGCAGACCGTCAGCGCCAGACCCACCACCCCCCATCCGTTGAGCAGCACCAGATCGGCGGGCGATCCCGCCGCCGTGAGCATCGCCCGGGGGAAGGCCATGGCGACCTTCCCCACGCCGTTCGCACAGGCGGCGAGGATCAGGGCCGGGCCGATGGCATAGAGGCCGCCTGTCACTATGGCGGCGATCCACGGGCCGCAGGCGACAAGGCCCGCCGTCGCCACGACGATCACCGCCAGCAGCGGCCTGGCCTCCGCCAGCACGACGGCCTGCCGGCGCGCCCGCTGCGCACCGATCAGGCGCGGGGCGAGGGTGAAGCCGACGCCGGACGCGAGCAGGCGGAAGGGAAAGATCGCGACCGACGCCAGCACGCCGAACAGCGCCAGTTCCTTCAGGTCCAGCGGGATCGGGATGATGATCCGTTCGACCTGAAGCGACACCGTGCCGAGGGCGACGAGGCCCAGCATCGATCCCGCCTCGCGCCAGCGGCGGGCGGGGTGGACGGCATCGCCGTCCTTCGCCCTGCGGCGCAGAAGGCCCCAGCCGATCGCGCCGAAGACGATGTTTCCGGCGGCGAATATGGCAAGAGGCGCCGTCCCGTCCTTCAGGCCGAAGACGACGGCCGCGGTCCCGGCCAGCAACAGGACGAAACTGGCCGAAATCGCAAGCAGCATGGAGGCGCCGGGCACGGCGCGCGCGCGAAGGCCGGTGCTGGTCGCCGCGACCAGCCCGCCGCCGGCAATCGCCAGCGCGGTCAGCCATGCCTCCGCCGGATGCAGTCCGCCCAGCAGGCCTGCCGCCATGCCCACCAGTCCGCCCACCACAAGGCCGGAGAAGATCAGGAAAGCCAGCAATCCTTTGCCCGCGCGCATCGGTCCGCGCAGGAACAGCTGGTCGACGCCCAGCGGCGTCAGCAGGCCGAAGATATTGAACAGGGCGACGGCCAGGGTGAAGCGGCCATAAGCCTCCACCGGCAGTTCCCGCGCCAGCAGCAGCATGCCCAGGGTGAAGGCCGCGCCCGACAGGCCGAAGCCCAGCGCGGCGAACAGGCTGGAGGCGGCCTTGTTGGTCGCCCGCGCGTTGGCGCCGACCGCCGTCATGCGGCCTCCAGCGCGGTGGGCGGAGGGGGCGTGCCCGCATCCGGCGAAAGCACGGCATAGGCGCGCCGCAGCCGGTCGACGAAGGCGGCATGGCCATAGTCGAGCCGCGCCCTTGCGGCGGCGGCCTCCCCCAGCCTCGCCCTCAGCGCGTCGTCGGCGCAGAGCCGCCGCAACCCTTGCGCCAGGTCCTGCGCCGTCGCGGGCGTCAGCATGGCGCAACGCGCGTCCAGAACCTGGGAATGGCTTTCGATGTTGGTCGCCAGCAGCGCCTTGCCCGACGCCATGTAGGAGAAGATCTTCATCGGCGTGTTCCGGCCCTTCAGCCGCGGCGAACAGAGGATGTCGGCCTGCGCCAGATAGCGGCCGAGGCCATCGAGCGGGCGCGGGCCAAGCAGGCGCACATCGCCTTCCAGCCCGCATTGCAGGGCGAGTTGCCGATGCTGCGCGACATGATCCGCCTTGCCGCCGATCACGACCAGCGCGGGACGCTCGGCAGGCGCAAGCGCCGCCATCGCCTGGATCAGCAGGTGGACGCCCTGATAGGATTCGAGGTTGCCGACATAAAGCGCGAGCGGGCGATCCTTTGCGTTCGGGCGCAGGTCTTCGACCGGCGCCGCGGTGGCGGGCCCTTCCATCGCCACGTCGGGCAGCAGGTGGATGCGATCGGCGGCTGCGGAGCGGCTGGCGCTCTGCTGGATGGCGGGGCAGACGGCGATCACCAGGTCGCTGCGGCGGAAGGCGAATTGCTCGCACCGTTCGACGATCCAGGCGATGGCGCGGGCCCGCGGCCATTTTTCGACGATCTGCTCGCTCAGGATCGAGTCCGCGTCATAGACGAGGCGCGTTCCGAACAGCCGGGACAAGGGCAGCGCGAAGAAGGCCGCTTCCTCGACGGCATGGATGACGTCAGGGCGATAACGCCGAAGCAGGCCGACCGCGGCAAAGAGCATCCAGAGGTCGCAGACCAGCTTCCCGAGCGAAAAACCGATGGGGACATTGCGGACGCCCGGCGGGGCGGCGATGCGGTGATGCCGCACGCCGGGCATCGGCACGTCGCGCCCTTCATGGAAGCTCAGCAGCGCGACCTCATGCCCCTGCGCCGCCAGAGCTTCGGCCGCCATGCGCACGGCAATGGGCGTGCCGCGTTCCTCGTAAAAGGGCTGGGGCGCCAGCATCAATATCTTCATGAGGCCATCCTCAGGCGAAGCTGGTTGCCGAGGAAATGCAGCGGGCTTGCAAGAGCGCCATAATGCCGCGCCTGCCGCCCGGCCGAACGGATGAGCGCGCGCAGGTCGCGTCCGGGCCGGTCGGCCGAAAGCCCGCCATGCAGGATGGTTCCGAAAGTCCCGATCCGCCGCGCATCGCCGCGCAATGGCAGGGGGTCCGATCCGCGCAGCACCGTCCGGTGGCGGAAGCGGCGTTCCGGCCAGAAGGCGGGGCGCCCGCCATTGTCGCCCAACAGCAACCGGCCTTCCGGATCGCCGGCCAGCAGCCTGTCGACCAGCCGTCCTCGCGCGCCGGCCCATTTGCCGACGCCCCAGGGAAGGATGGTCAGCGCGTCCGCCGCGCCCATCGCAGCGACCAATTGTTCGGCCGGCGCGCCGTCGGCGAAACCGGCGGCGGTGGCCAGCGCCAGTATCTCCAGCCGTTCGGCGCTGACGACCTGCCGGCCGGCCAGCACCAATATGTCGGCGGAACCGGTTTCCAGCCACAGGCTTTCCGGTTCCGCGGTCGACCGGCCCGATGCCTTCAGCATTCCGAACGCGTTGCAGCCCTGCTGCTCCGCCAGCATGAAGACGGGCAGGCAGTCCTTCCCGGCGGCCGCCATCATGCGCCCATGCGCCTGCATCAGCCGGTCCCGCGGATCGTCGCCGGGATGCAGATGGACGTGCGCGTCGATCATCAGCTCAGGCATGGCGCGGCCGCCATCCGCCGGTTCGCGGCAAGGGCGCGGCAGGCCACAGGCGGCGCGCCACCTGTTCGCTCAGCAGCGGCGCGGTGGTCAGCTTGCCGCTGACCAGCATATGATAGCCCTCCGGCCCCGGACGCAGATGCCGGTCGCCCGGATGAAGCGCCCGGCCGCTGCCGTCGCGGTCCGGCAGCAGGCCGGCATAGGTGGCCAGCACCGATCCTTCGTCCAGTTCGACATTGGGCAGGCACTGGCGGATGGATGAGAGGGCGGACCGGACATCCTCCGCCGTGGGTTCGGGCGAAAGGATGCCGGGCGCGGGACGGTAGAAAGTGCCGACGAGCGTCGCGGCGCCATAACGGCGAAAGAAGAAGCTGCGTCCGCGCCCCGGCGTGGGCGACAGGGCGTAGGCGTCGCTGGCGGGGGGCGCGGGAATGTCCATCAGCAGGTTGAAGGCGAGGACCGCCGCGCTCGGCACCCGGCGCGCCGGCCCCATGCAGCGTCCCGCCTGCGCGCCGCCGCAATCGAACAGCCGGTCGGCGGCGATCCTCTGTTCGCGCCCGTCGCTTGCGTTGCGCAACAGGACGGCCTGGAGGCGGCCGCCCTGCTCGATCAGGCCGATGACTTCGGTGGAGCGCAACACGACGCCGCCGCGCTGCTCCACTTCGGCCAGCATTTCCCTCAACAGCGCGGGCGGGTTCAGCAACTGCGCATCGTACCAGACCGCGCCGCCCAGCAGGCCATGGGATGCGACGTCATAGGCCTGCAAGACCTCCTGCCGCGAACAGGCGCCATCTTCGGGAAGCGGCACATGCTGGCCAAGCGCCGTTCGCAGCAGCCGGTCGAAGCCTCGCGCAAGGGCGAACAGCCGGGGCGAGCGGGGGGCGCCGGCATAAAGCGGCATCACGCAGCGCAGCGGCCGCACCTGATGGGGGTAGCGGTCGATATACCAGTTCTGCGCGCGGCGGCTGCGCACCCAGCGGGGGATGTTCATCGACTGGAGGTAGCGCAGCCCGCCATGGACGATGCCATAGCTGTTGACGGACGCGCCGGAGGGCTGGTCGTCCCGATCGACGAGGATCGGGCACACGCCCCGTTCGAGCGCGGCGAGCGCCAGCGTGGCGCCCTGGATGCCCGCCCCTATGATGACGGTTTCAGGCATCGGCGGACACATGCTCCACGATCTTCTCGATCCGATAATGCTGCTTGCCGTCGCCGCGGGTGAAGATGACGATCTCCGCGATCAGGCCGATCGCCGCGATCTGGATGCCCAGCACCAGCAGCAGCACGACCAGCACCAGCAGCGGGCGGTCGCCCAGCGGGATATTGCTGACCTCCCGCTGGAACAGCAGGAAAGCCATCAGGACCAGGCTGCTCAGGATCGACGCCGCGCCCACCGTGCCGAAGAAGCGGAAGGGGCGCTGCATGAAGCGGACGAGGAAGCCGACCGCCATCAGGTCCATCATCACGTCGAAATAGACGCCCGGCTTGTGCTGCGGCCGGCCAGCGTCGCTTTCGGCCTGCGGCAGGGTGAGCTGGACGACCTTGAAGCCATGCACCTCCGCCAGCAGGGGCAGGAAGCGCTGCTTCTCATCCTGGATCGGGATTTCGTCGAAGACGCTGCGGTGGACGGCGCGGACGAGGCATCCGGGATCGTCATATTTGGCTCCGGCGAAGCGCGCCATCTTCTGGAAGCCCCAGCCGCGCAGCCGGTTGAACATGGCGTCCGCCCGCCTGTCGCGGCGGGCGGCGACGACGTCGGCTTCGTCCAGATGATCCAGAAGTTCGGAGATCGCCGCGCCGCCGATCTGGAAATAAGCGGGCAGGAACAGCAGGTGCCGCCCGCTCGACTGGCGGATGCCTTCGCGCAGGCAGGCGGATTCCCCGAACTCCCGGCCGAAGCGGATGATCTCTATGGGTTCGCCGTCGCGTTGCAGTTGTTCCAGCGTGGCGACCGGATAGTCCGGCTGTCCGTCGATGACGAAGATGAACTCGTAACTTTTCCCCGAGGATGCAACCCTGTCCCGATATTCGGCATAGACGCGGGCGACATCGTCGAAACGCTTGAGGACCGGGACGATGACGGAAATGTCCATGACTTCGACCAGGTCCAGCTTTGCCGTGGCAACCATTGTTCAATCCCCCAATTTGATTTGGGCCGACAGTTTCGCGCCCAGCGACGCGAAACCCGAAACATTGCCGGTCAGGCTGGCGAGCATCTGCCCAATCACCGCCCATCCCAGCAGGAACAGCGCCAGCGACAGCCAGAGCACGCCGATGGCCAGCATCGGCAGCGCCAGCCCCCCGCCCCAGACCGCCGCCGCGACGGACAGCAGGCCAAGCAGGGTGATGCCGACGATCATATGGCGCGGCCAAGCCATGGGCCGCCGCACGAAGCTGAGCAGGATGCGGATCGACACGATGTCCAGCATCACCTTGTAGATGCGCGAGAAGCCATATTTGGAGACGCCGAACTGGCGCGGATGGTGCCGCACCTCGATCTGCGCCAGACGCGCCCCGGCCAGGCGGGAGAGGGCCGGAATGAAGCGGTGCATTTCTCCATACATGGGCAATTGCTTGATGAGGATGCTGCGGAAGGCCTTCAGCGAACAGCCGCTGTCCCGCACCGCCACGCCCATCAGCCGGGCCATGATGCGGTTGGCGCATTTCGACACGAAGACGCGCAGCCCGCCATCCTGCCGCTTCCTGCGCCAGCCGACGACGATGTCGTGCCCGGCGTCGATCAGTTCGACCATGCGGGGTATGTCCAGCGGATCGTTCTGCAGATCGCCGTCCATGGTGACGATGATGTCGCCGCGGGCATTCTGGATGCCGGCCGCCATCGCGGCGGTCTGGCCGTAATTGCCGCGGAACTTGACGATGCGCACGCGCCCGTCCCGCTCAGCGACTTCCGCCGCGCGGATAAAGGTCGCGTCCCTGCTGCCGTCATCGACCAGCACGACTTCATAGCTGGGCCGGAAGTCGGTCAATGCATTGCTGATCGCTTCATGCAAAAGCCGTACATTGTCCTCTTCATTATAAAGAGGAACGACAATCGAAACATCGACCATGCGTCCATTCCTACAATATTATATAATATTGCCGGCGATGCCCCTTATGATTTCCACAATCGGGTTCAACGCCAATCGATTCAGCGACCTTGGAAACACATTCACATAAATTTCAGAAACATACCATTATGTAGTCATACCTACGGCTAGGCGTTCTCCCCTATATTGACTTAAATTCGGTTAGATCGAATTCTTGCGCCATCGAACATCCTGTCGGCTTTTGCCGGATATGAGATCATATTCATGGCCACCACATCGGAGCATCTGGGATCGCACGCCGCCCTGCCGTCGCAGGATGGCCGGCGCGCGTCCATGGCCCTGCCGGGAGCGGCCCCTGCCCTGGCCGCGGGGTTGCTGGCCTGCCTGGTCTATGGGCTGACCATTCAGACGCGCCCCGCCCATATCGACGAATTCTACCATCTGCTGGCGGGGCGCAGCTGGGCCGCGGACGGCAGCTTCGCGATCCTGGACGGCCGTTACGAACGGGCGCGGCTGTTCACCGCCATCGTCGGCGGCAGTTTCGATCTGTTCGGGCGATCCGACCTCTGGGTGGCGCGCATTCCCTCGCTGCTCTTTTCGGGCATCAGCGTCGGACTGGTCTTCCACTGGCTGCGGCAGAGCGGCGGCATATGGAGCGCGGTGGCCGGCGCCGCGCTGTTCGGCCTTGCCGGCTATACGCTCGACATCGCGCATTTCGCCCGCTTCTACGCCCTGCACGCGCTGATGATACTGGCCGCGGCGGGAAGCCTTTTCCTCGCCACGCGGCCTGCGGGCCGGTTCAGGCCCGGCTGGCTGGCCGCCACGGCGCTCTGCCTGGCCATAGCGGCCCATCTGCAACCGGTGACGGCGATTGCCGCGCTGGCCCTGGGCTGCTGGCTGCTGTTCGACCAGCGCGCGACGATAGCCGCGATGCGCCCGCTGCACCTGATCGTGCTGGGCGCAATCGCGCTGGCCTGCGCAACCATCGCCCTGTCGCAGGCCGGGCCAGCGCTGGAAAGCTATCGCCATGCCGAGCGCTGGGCGACCGGATCGCAGGACGACGCCTTCTATTATCTGCGCGAATTCCGGGCGCAAATGCCCGCCATGCTGCTGCTCTGGCCCGTTGCGCTGGCGGCGGCGTGGCGGCGCAATCCCTCGCTGGCCAGCCTGTGCGCGATCATGGCGATGCTGTGCCTGACGCTCCACAGTTTCGCGGGGATGAAGGCGTGGCGCTACAGCTATTATGTCTTTCCCTTCATCTGCATGGCCTATGGCCTGGGAATCGGCGCGCTGGTCGAACGGTTCGGCGGCGGCGGAACGCTGCGTCCAGCCCTGCTGGCGGGCGCGGCGATGCTGCTGCTGATGGGCGGCGACGTCGCCTACCGCCATTCCGCCCGGCTGATGGCGTCGACCCTTGCGCAAGGGCCCGCCGCCCTTGCCGCGCCGGTGCCCGACGGCGAATGGGACAGGGCGGCGCCCGAATTGCGGCGGATCGCGCAAGGCAGCAGCCTGCTCGTCACCGGCGACGACCTGCGCACCCTGGCGCATATCGGGCCGTTCGACCTGTTCATCAGCCACAGCCGGCTGGGCGAGCTCAAGCCGCCGACCGACTTCAACAGCGATTTCCGCACCGGCCGTCCGCTGATCGACAGCCCGGCGGCCCTGTCCGAAGTCATCGACTGCACCGATAACGGCGTCGTCATCGTGTCCGATTATCAGTGGCGCAATCCCATGGGCGTGCGCCCCGAAATCGCCCGTGAGATCGAGCGACGCCTGACCCCCGTCCCCACGCACAGCAGCTTCCACGTCTACAGCTGGCGGCACCCAACCGTGCGGCGTGCCTGCCCCCATGTCGGGAAGCAGGCCCTTCCCGGCACGAAAGGTGCGTCCGTGGTCAGGCCCCTGCCGCCCCGCGGGCGGTGCGTGCCGTCAGGCCAGTCATGTCCGCCTGCGTTCTTTGGCATTGCAGCAACCGCGGGTGCGGCATGACTGGTTTGCTTCCTCCCCCCGATCTGGAAACGGGGTCGGTCCAATATGCCCGCCGGTTTGCGGGGCCTTCGGGCGCCTATCTGCTTAACATCCAGGAACGCGGCCTGCGCGATCTGGTCGACGATGGGCCGCCCCTCCACCAGAGCGCGCTGGATGTCGGCGGCGGCCATGGGCAGCTTGTCGGCGGACTGCTGGACATGGGAATTCAGACGACGGTGCTGGGCTCGACGGCCGATTGCGCCGAACAATTGTTGCAGGGCGCCGATGCCGGCCGGGTGGATTATGTGACCGGCGACCTGCTGGCCCTGCCCTTCCCGGACGGCCGTTTCGACCTTGTCACCAGCATCAGGCTGCTGGCGCACATCGACGATCCGGACAGGCTGATCGACGAACTTTGTCGCGTCGCCCGCTACAGCGTCATCGTCGATTATCCGACATTGATGGGCGCCAATGCGCTGTCGGCGGCGACCTTCCCGATCAAGCGGCTGATCGAGAAGGACACGCGCACCTATCGCAGCTTCTGGCCGGCCCGGATCGAGCAGGCCTTCCGCCGCAACGGCTTCGCGCCCCGGCGCCGCTTCAAGCAGTTCAGCGCGCCCATGGGCCTCCACCGCCTTGCGGGGAAGCCGGTCCGCATGGTGGAGGAAGGATTGCGCCGCATCGGCGTCACCAGCCTGATCGGCAATCCGGTGCTCCAGCGCTTCGACCGGGAGAGGAAGGCATGAGCGCGGACGGACGCCCCATCGTCGCCGTCACCGGCGCGACCGGCTTCACCGGCGGCGCGCTGGCGCGGCGGCTGATCGGCATGGGCTATCATGTCCGGTCCATGACCCGCCGTCCGCCCAGCGCCGCCGAAAGGGAGAGCGGCATCGAATGGATCGGCGGATCGCTGACCGACACCGATGCCTTCGCCCGGCTGGTGGAGGGTGCGACGGCCTGTTTCCACATCGCCGCCATGTACCGGTCGGAAGGCGCGCGGGAGGAGTTCCTGAGCGCCAATCGCGACAGCACGGCAGCGTTGCTGGCGGAATCGCGCAGGGCAGGCGTGGCGCGCTTCGTCTATTGCTCGTCCATCGGCGTGCATGGCGATGTGGCGGAGACGCCGGCGGACGAAAACGCGCCCTTCGACCCGCGCGACCCCTATCAGGAAAGCAAGCTGCTGGCGGAGGACCTGTGCCGCGACGCGATGATGCAGCCGGGCATGGACGTCGTCATCATCCGCCCCTGCGCCATTTACGGGCCGGGCGACACGCGCATGCTGAAGATGTTCCGCATGGTGCAGCAGGGCCGTTTCCTGTTCATCGGATCGCGGCGGCCGAATTTCCACCCGGTCTATATCGACGATCTGGTCGACGGATTCCTGCTGGCGATGACGAGCGACGCGGCGCCGGGCGGCACCTTCATCATCGGCGGCAAGACTTATCTGCCGTTGCGCGACTATGTCGCGACCGCCGCCAATGTGCTGAACGTGCCCGCGCCCCGGCGCACCGTGCCCTATGGGCTGGTCAACCTGGCCGCCCATGGCTGCGAACTGCTCTGCGCGCCGCTGGGGGTGCAGCCGCCATTGCACCGCCGCCGCCTGACCTTCTTCAAGCATAACCGCGCCTTTTCCATCGCGCGGGCGGAACAGGCGCTGGGCTTCCGGCCCGCCGTGGGGCTGGAGGAGGGCTTCCGCCGCACCGTCGCCTGGTATCGCAATGAAGGGCTGCTGGTATGAGCGCTTCAGCCGATCAGGCGCCTGACGCGGCCCCGGTCGCGCCGGTCCCGGCGATGGAGGCCAAACGCCGCGACGCCCGCGACCATGCCCGCCAGCGCCGTGACGGGCGCCGCAACCCCGCACAGCGCGGCAATGCCGCAGGCCGCGCCCGCCCCGGCGCTCCATCGGACGAAGCGGGATGCGCCCGCGCCATAGTGTCGCAATATGCCCTCCAGATCGGCTATGGCGATCCAGTCCGGGCTGGCCGGCGGGCGCACCGCGACCGGCCGCACCGCGCCGTCGGGGCAGGTCAGCGACTTCACGAGCAGGAAATCGCCCGCCGCGACCGCCATGGAAAGCGGGACGGAAATCGACAGCAGCGCGCCGGAAGACCGCCGGTAATGGATCGGCCGCGTGCCGCCCGGCTGGGGCGCGCCGAGATCCACGACCATCCCCTTTTCCTGGAGCAGTCCCACCATGCCGAAATGGGTCGGCACGCTGTCCGCGCCCTGAAACCAGGGCAGGGCGTCCGCCGCCGTCCTGTCGGGGGCGTCGCCGGCTGGGGCCTTTGCGAGCAGGTCGCCTTTCGCGCTCATCATGTCTCCTTCCCTTCAGCACCTAGCGGGGAAGCAGGCGCATCGCCATGGCGACAAAGGGGCTTCATCCGATGAGTGTGGCGACTCGCCTCGCCATGGCGCCGCTGCTGATGCTGCTGGCCCTGCCGCTGACCGCCGAGCAGCCCGCCGCCGGGCAACCGCCCCTGTCGGGCGTCAACATAGCAGGCGGGGAATTCAATTCCGCGCGCAAGCCTGGCGTCTTCGGCAAGGATTATGTCTATCCCGACGCAAGGACGGCCCAGCCCTTCATCGACATGGGGATGCAGATCGTCCGCGTGCCGATCCTCTGGGAACGGGTGCAGCCGGAGCCGCTGAAGCCGCTTTCCACGACAGAGATGGCCCTGATCGACAAGTCGTTCGCCAGTCTGGCGCCGTTCCGGACCATCGTGCTGGACGTGCATAATTACGGCCGGTACGACGGCCAGCGGCTGGACCAGATTTCCAATGGGTCGGCGATGCTGGCCGATCTGTGGCAGCGGCTGGCGGAGCATTACAAGGGCAATGGCGCCGTCGCCTTCGGCCTGATGAACGAGCCCTATGGCATGACGCCCGCCGCCTGGCGGTCGCTGGCGGACGGCAGCGTCGCGGCGATCCGGCGGACGGGGGCGGCCAATCTCATCCTCGTGCCGGGTTCCAAATATAGCGGCGCGCATAGCTGGACCACGGGCGGATCGAACTCCAACGCGCTCGCCTTCGCCGATTTTCGCGATCCCGGCGGCAATTATGCGTTCGAGATGCACCAATATCTGGATGCCGACAGTTCCGGCACGGCGACGAGCTGCGTCAGTCCGGACCTGATCGACGCGCGGCTGGCGGGTGCGACGACATGGCTGCGGACCAATGGCCATCGCGGCTTCCTGGGCGAATTCGGCGCGCCGCCGGACGACAATTGCCTGCGTGGGCTGGAGGTTCTGCTCGCCCATTTGCGCGCCAATGGCGACGTCTGGATGGGATGGACCTATTGGGCGGGCGGCGCATGGTGGGGCGCCCGCTATCCGATGAGCGTTCAGCCGACCGGCGGCCCCCGTCCGCAGGCCGCGGTGCTCAGCAAATATATCGTTGCAAGGGAGCCATGATGAAGCAGTTTTCCGTCATGAGCGCAGCCGCCACGGCGGCCCTCATGATCCCGCAGGCGGCCCTGTCCCAGACCGAGGTGGAGGTTCCGCCCGACGGATTGCGGGTCCGGCCGACCGTGCGCCTGCTCTACGACAGCAACATCCTGCGGCAGAATGACGACCTGGTCGCCGGAGAGCAGGACGACCTGCGCATCACGCCCAGCGTCGACGTGACCTACCGCCGGCAATTCGGTCTTCACCGGCTGACGGTGATCGGGTCGGCGGGCTATGATTTCCACCAGCGTTTCGAATTTCTCGATCGGGAGAGGATCAGTCTTCAGGCCGATGCCGATCTGTCCGTATCCGGTTACTGCCATGTGCAGCCCAGGGCGCGGCTGAATTTTGCGCAATCGAACCTTTCCGATCAGGGCGTGGTCGTCGGCAATACGCAGCGGACGCAGGATTACAGGGTCGCGGTCGACTGCGAGAAGCCCTATGGTTTCTTCCCCGTGGCCGCCGTGGGCTATCTGAATACCAGCAACAGCGCCTCTTCGCGGCGGATATTCGACATCGACACGTCCACGGCGATGGCGGGCATCGGCTATTCCAAGGCCAGCCTGGGCGAAATCCGCGCGACGTTCCAATATGAGCGTTTCCGCCGCCCCAATGCCGACGAGGCGATACCCGGCCTGCGCGACGGCGCGGAAAATTACCGCGCGGGCATCCTCTTCCGCCGGGCCGTGGCGCCACGCCTGAGCTGGCAATTGGGCGCCAATTATTTCAAGACCAAGCCGCGCGCGCCCGGCATTGCGGACTTCTCCGGCCTGGGGGTGGAGGCGCAGGCGGTCTATACCCCTTCCAACCGGCTGTCGATCCTGTTGGATGTCGACCGCAGCTCCCGCAATCAGAGCAATACGGGCGCGACCTATATCGTGCAGACCGACTTCACCCTGCGCGGCAATCTGAAGCTGGGGGCGCGGTCCGGCCTGTCGGCCGGCGGAAGCTACAGCCGCCGATCGTTCAAGGGCGAATTGCAGCTCGACACACCGCTGCTGCGCCGGTCGGACCGCACCCGCGCGGTCTTTGCCGGCTATCGTTACCAGTTGCGCAGCCGCCTCAATGCCGGGGCGGAGATACGCCATGAGTGGCGAACAACGGCCGTCGACCAGTTCCGGTACAAAAGTACGTCGGGACTGCTGTTCGTCGGACTGGATCTATGAGGTACTGGCCATGAAACCGATCTTCCCTGCCCTTTCCGTCCTGATCCTTGCGTCCCTTTCCGCTGCCGTTCCGGCGGTGGCGGCCGATGCCGCGCCGGGCGCGGCGCTGGCGTCCAGCTACATATTGGGGGCCAATGACGAGATAAGGGTTTCCGTCTTCGGCGCCTATCCGTTCGACGTCAAAACCCGGATCAAGGAGGACGGCAGCGTCACCCTGCCCAGCGTCGGGGAAGTCGTGGCGCAGGGCGTGACCGCCAATGCGCTGGCGACCAAGGTGCGCGATCAGTTGAAGGCGGGCGGATATTTCGTCAATCCGATCGTCAATGTGGAGGTGGTGAGCTATGTCAGCCGGGCGGTGACCGTCTTCGGCAATCTCCAGAATCCCGGCGTCTATCCGCTGGACCGGCCGCAGACGATCGCGATGATGCTGGCCCGCACCGGCGGCGCGCGGACCGATGCCGCCGATTACGCCATATTGCAGCGCCAGGGCGAGGAAGACCGCCGCATCCCGCTGGAAGACCTGAACAGCGCGACGGGAACCGGGCAGATGCTGCGCCCCGGGGATTCGCTGTTCGTGCCCAAGGCGGAGGACGTCTTCATCTACGGCCAGGTCAACAAGCCGGGCAAGATCACCTATGAAAGCGGCATGACGCTGCGCCAGATGCTGGCGCAGGCGGGCGGACCGACATTGGGCGGGTCCGAAAAGAAGATCAGCCTCAACCGCGGCAACCAGAGGATCAAGCGCGCCGACCTGGACATGCTGGTGAAGCCGGGCGACGTCTTCACCGTCCAGGAACGCATCTTCTGATCAGGCTGGGAAGGAACCCGAAATGTCCCTGTTTTCCTGGATAGCGCGGTGGCTGAGGCCCAAGCCCCAGCCCAAGCCCCAGAGCAAGGAGCTGGCGCGCCGCATGGCGGCCATCCGCGCCGCCGCCGCCGCCGAACCCGCCACGCCGGCGCCCCCGACGGCCGACATGTTGCGGTCGGCCATCCGCAAGGGGTTCAACTCGACCCAGCCCGTCACCAGTTCCAGCCATCTTCACGGCCGGCAGGAACAGTTGGAACTGCTGGTCGAGGGCGTTCTGGATCGGGGAAATCACGCCCTGATCTACGGCGCGCGGGGGTCCGGCAAGACGTCGCTGGCGCGGGTCTTCGCCAATATGGCCGACGACCGGGGCTTCGTCGTGCTCTATTCGGCGTGCGAACCCGATCAGGATTTCGGGGCGCTCATCAGGCCCTATGTCGATGCCCTGGCCGGGGCGCCGGTCGACTGGCCCGCGGACCGTCCGGTCAATCCGCGGGACGTGGTCGAACAGATCGCGCCGCGCGCCCGTCGCCGCTTCATCCTGATCCTGGACGAATTCGACCGCATCACCGACGGCGCCGTGCAACATGACGTCGCAAGGCTGATGAAGATGCTGTCCGACGCGGCCATGCCGGTTCATATCGTCGCGGTGGGCATCGCGGCGGGGGTCGATGCCCTGATCGCGGGCCATGCGTCCCTGCGGCGGCACATGTCGGTGATCCCGATCTCGCGGATCGAATCCCAGGCGGTGTTCGACATCATCGCCAAGGGCGCGGGGTCGATCGGCATGGGCTTCACCGATGCCAGCCGGGAGACCATCGCCCATCTCGCCTGCGGATCGCCCTATCATGTCCGGCTGTTCTGCGCCCTCGCCTGTTTCGAGGTGATCAAGCGGAAGGAACGGAAGGTCGACCTGCCCGCGACGCTGGCCGGGGTGGCGCGGGCCGTCAATGACTGGGCGCTCACCAATGCGGAGGACGCCGCGCTGTTCCGCAAGGTGATCGCGACGAACAGCCCGCACTGGAGCATGATCGAAACCATCGCCCGCACCGCCGCCGCTCACGGCTTCATCACCCGGCACGCGCTGGCGGATGAACGGGGCGAGCGCATCCTGTCCCAGTTGCGGGACGCGCTGATCATCGATGCGGCAGAGGATCGCATCGCCTTCCAGGACAGTCTGGCGCCGCAATTCATGCTGGCCATGCTGTTCGCCGCGCAGAACAGCGAGAAGATCGATGAGAACATCATCAGCATGAACGATCTTCATCGCCCGATCGCCGCCGAATAGGCCGGATCGCCATCGAATAGGATAGTGACTATGCTGATATTGGACATATTCCGCGCGATATTGCAGCGCTGGCGGCTGGTGGCGGGGATATTCTGCAGCGTCATGCTGCTGACCGCGATCTGGATATTGATGACGCCGCGCGAATATGTGGCGTCGGCCACGCTGCTGTTCGACACGCGCGCGCCCGACCCGCTGCCGGGCGAGACCCGCGCGGCCGGCGAACCCGCCGCCATGCTGGCGACCGAGGCGCAGATATTGCGCGGGGAGGCGATCACCGGCCATGTCACCCGCGCGCTGGGCCTCGACAAGGAACCCGAACTGCGCAGGCAGTGGTTCGACCAGACCAACGGAACCCAGACCTTCCAGGGCTGGCTGAACCGGCGGGTCCAGAGCGGGCTGGAGGTCACGCCCAGCCCGGCGGGCAGCACCATCGACATCGCCTATCGCAGCACCGATGCGGCCAGATCGGCGGAGATGGCGAATGCCTTTGCCGATGCGTTCAACAAGACCCGCCTGTCGATGAGCAATGATTTCGCCAAGCGCTACGCCGACTGGTTCAAGACCCGCCTCAGCGAATCCGAGGCGCGGATGGAAAGCGCGCAGAGCGAACTGGCGAAGTTCCAGCGCGAGCACGGCATTGTCTCCACCGGGGCGATCGATGCGGAAAGCACGCGGCTGAGCGAATTGTCGTCCAAATTGTCCACCGCCGAAGCGTCCGCCGCCGATGCGGGCGCCCGCGCCGCCGCAGGGGCGAGCATGCCCGAAGTGCAGTCGAGCGGGGTGGTCCAGGGATTGCGTGCGCAGATCGCGACCAAGTCGGCCGAAATCCGCCAGATGTCGGCGGAACTGGGGCCCAGCCATGAGTTGATGCGGGCGGCCAATTCCCAGCTTGCCCAGTTGCGGGCGGCACTGGCGCAGGAAACGGCCAAGACTTCGGGCAGCCTGTCCGCGGCCAGTTCCGCCGCCGCGGCCAACCGGGGCGCCATGCAGTCGCTGCTGAACCAGCACCGCGCCCGCATGCTGTCGCTCGCGGGCGACCGGGGCAAGCTCAACGTGCTGGAAAGCAATGTGGAATCGGCCAAGAAGCAATATGAGACCGAGACGCAGCAAATGGCCGAACTGCGCGCGAAGAGCAGCATCCCTTCGCTGAACGTGCTGCATCTGAACGCCGCAGAGGCGCCCTTGCTGCCGAACGCGCCGAACATTCCCGTGCGGCTGCTGATGATGACGATATTGGGCCTGATGCTCGCCATCGGCACGGCGGTCCTGCTGGAATGGCTACAACCCCGCGTCCGCAGCCGCGATGCGATGACATATCTGACCGGCGTGCCCGTGCTGGGACAGGCCGACCTCCGTCACATCGGACAGCAACTTCGCCTTGAAGGAGCCAAATGGTCATGAGACTCCGATCCACAGAGAGAAGCGAGCAGCCCGGCGCGATCTTCATCGCCGCCGGCCCGGGCGAAAAGCCCGAGATGAATGCCGTGGGGCCGATCCAGGTCGATCCGCTGGTCGTGGCGATCAGCGACCCGGAAGACCGGCTGGCGGTGCAGGCGCGCGACATACAGTCGACGCTGGCCGCGCTCCGCCTGGCGGACGGGCGGGCGCCCTCCTCCATCGCGGTCCTCACGGTCGGCGCGGTCGACGAGGCGGCGATCCTGACCGCCAATGTCGCGGTGTCGGCGGCGCTGAGCGGGCTGCGGACGCTGCTCGTCGACATGAAGCAGTCGGACTTCGTCCAGCACCGGCTGCTCGGCCAGACGCCGGTCACGCCCACCGATCCGGAGGATGACCTCCACGCCTTCGTCCGGCCTGCCTCGATCCCCAGACTGTCCCTGCTGGCGGCCGCATCCGACAGCCGGGACCTGGCCGACATGATGGCCGATTTCGACCTGTGCCTGGTCGACGCCAGCCATGTCGAGGACCTCGCCCTGGCAGCGGCCGGCGCGGAGGTGGCGATACTGGCCGTCAGCCGCGACGCCACCACCACGGCGGACCTCAAGTCCACGATCAACAAGCTGTCGATGCTGGGCATGCCGTTGATCGGCACGGTCATGATCGTGTGACGGCATGAAGCGTGGAACAGGCATGAAGATCGTCCATATCTCCCGCCAATATCATCCGGGCATCGGCGGGCTGGAGAATTTCACCCGCAACCTCTGCGAGGAGCAGGCGCGGGCGGGCCATGACGTGCGCATGGTCACGCTGAACCGCATCTTCGACGGCGATGGCGCGGAACTGCCCGCGCGGGAGACGATCGGCGGGGTGGAGGTCGTCCGCCTGCCCTTCCGCGGCGGACGGCGCTATCCCATTGCGCCGGCGGTGCTGCGCCATGTGCGCGATTGCGACCTGATCCACGTCCATGCCATGGATTTCTTCGTCGATTTCCTGGCCCTCACGCGCTTTCTGCACCAGAAGCCGATGGTGCTCAGCACCCATGGCGGCTTCTTCCACACAGATTATGCGCAGCGGCTGAAGCAGGTCTATTTCCACAGCATATCCCGCCTGTCGCTGAGCCGCTTCCACGCGACGATCGCCTGTAGCGAGGCGGATCAGGACAGTTTCGCGCGCATCTGCCGCCAGAGGCTGACGCTGGTGGAAAATGGCGTCGACAT
The DNA here is from genome assembly GCF_015074805.1 of Sphingobium fuliginis. Classification (NCBI taxonomy): domain Bacteria; kingdom Pseudomonadati; phylum Pseudomonadota; class Alphaproteobacteria; order Sphingomonadales; family Sphingobiaceae; genus Sphingobium; species Sphingobium fuliginis. Next base: position 907,304 of record NZ_CP060036.1, read on the forward strand.
CGACAAGTTCGCGGCCGCCGCCGACCCGGATGCGCGGGCGATCCTCTATTTCGGCCGCATCGCCCCCAACAAGCGGATCGATCGGCTGATCCGCTGGTTCGCCGCGTTGAATGCGCTGGACCCGGCCTGGTCGCTGATCGTCGCGGGCAAGCCCATGGGCGTCGCCCTGTCCGACCTGCGCCGGATCGCCGTCGAACAGGGTATATCCCAAAAGGTGGAATTCCACGACAGCCCCAGCGACGAGGCGCTTCGCGCGCTGATCGGGCGCAGCAGCATCTTCGCGTCCGCCAGCGCCTATGAAGGGTTCGGCATATCGTTGATCGAGGCGGTTTCCGCCGGCCTCTATCCCGCCGCCAGCGACATTCCGGCGCATCGCCGGTCCTGCGAGAAGCTGGGCGTCGGCACGCTCCTGCATTTCGACGATCTCCTGTCGGCCGCGCGGCTGCTCAAGGATTTCCGCACCGCCAGGGTCAGGGGAGCCCTGAAGGACGCGGCCGAACCGCTGCGCGGCTATAGCTGGCCGGAGGTCTCGGCGCGCATCGTGCATATCTACGACCAGATATTGGGCCATCGCCAGCGGGCCATCGGTCCGGTGAAGGTCGCCGTTCTCTCCCAGACGGAGGCGCTGGCGGAAATCCGGTCCCATGTCCGCGCGCAAAGGCCGAAGGTCATCGCCTTCTGCAACGCCCATATGGCCAATCTGGCGCGGAAGGACGACCGACTGGCCGGGGCGCTGAGCAATGCGCTCGTGCTGAACGACGGCATCGGCGTCGATCTGGCGAGCCGGTTGCGCTATGGCCGCTCCTTTCCCGTCAACCTCAACGGCACGGACTTCATCCCCGCGCTGCTGAAGGACCATCCCGAAGGGCTCCGGCTGTTCCTGGTCGGCGCGGCGCCGGGCGTGGCGGAGCGCGCGGCGGTGACGCTGCGCCGCCTGTGCCCGCGGCTCTCGATCGTGGGAATGCAGCATGGTTTCTTCGACCCGCAGGAGGAAGCGGGCCTGAGCGACCGCATAGGGGCGAGCAAGGCCGATCTGGTGCTCGCCTGCATGGGCAATCCCCGGCAGGAGATCTGGGCGGCGCGCTGGGCGCCGGAGTTCGGACGGCCCGTGCTGTGCGGCGGCGCTTTGCTCGACTTCCTCGCCGGACGGGTGCGGCGCGCCCCGGCCTGGGTGCAGCGGGCGCGGTTCGAATGGGCATGGCGGCTGTTTCAGGAGCCGACCCGGCTCGCGGACCGCTATCTGCGCGGCAATCTGAGCTTCATCGTCCATGCGCTGAAGGATGCCTGGCGCGGGCAGGATTGGGAGGATACGCCCCCGCCAGCCCCGACCACAGCCCTGCGGGGGGCCGATGCGGCCTGACCCCAGCATGGCCCGGCGCCGGACGACCATGCCGAAGCGCATTTCGGTCGTCATCCCGTTCTTCCAGCGCAAGCGCGGGCTGCTGCGCGAAGCTGTGCGGTCGGTCGCCTGCCAATATCTTCCCTGGCCCGCCGAAGTCGAACTGATCGTCGTCGACGACGGTTCGCCGGTCGCGGCCGACCTGGATGTCGATAATCTCGCCTTGCCCGACTGGATCAGGCTGCGCATCCTTCGCCAGGCCAATGCCGGCCCGGCGGCGGCGCGCAACCATGGCCTGGACGCCCTATCGCCGGATTCCGGCTATATCGCCTTTCTGGATTCCGACGATCAATGGTCGACGCACCATCTGGCCTGGGGGATCGACACTTTGGGCACGGCGCATGATTTCTACTTCTGCGACAGCGCCATGCCGCCGACGACCATGTTCGCGGCCATGGCGTTTTTCCAGGCGCTGCCCGCGCAGCAGGGGGTCGAACTGCTCGACGGGACGCGCGGCACCTATCGCTTCGTCGGGACGAGCGGCGGATCGTCGATGGTGCGCGACTATCTGTGCCAGACATCGTCCGTGATCCTGCGCAGGTCGGCGGTGGGATCGCTCCGGTTCGAGGAGAGCCTGCGCTATGCCGGGGAAGACTGGCTGATGTGGGCGCGGATTGCGCATCGGGCGCGGGGCATCTGCTTCTCGCTTTCCGCCAACAGCCTGCGCGGCGAAGGCATCAACCTGTATCGCGACGCGCATGAGCGGCTGGGCGGGCGCAACCTGCGGCGCATCCTTTCCATGATCCGGGCGAACGAGCTGATGGGGGCGATCGACGGCATCGATGCGCAAAGCCTGATGCTGACGCAGCAGCGGCGACGCAGCTTCCAGATGGAACTGGCGGCGATCCTGATGCATCCGCGGCTTTATCTGGGCCTGATGGACCGGCTCCAGCGGGCGATGATCGCAAGGGCCTACCGGCACCTCTGGCGTGACCTGCCCGGCTGTTGGACGGAAATCCTGCGCCGCAAGCTGCGCCCGGCGGCCCTGCGGGAGATGCCTGCGTGAAGCTTTATTATTACCGGGCGCCGCAGGGGAATTTCGGCGACGACCTGAACGGCTGGCTCTGGGAAGAACTCGCGCCGGGCCGCTGGTCGGACGAGGATGATGGCGAGCTGTTCTGCGGCATCGGCACGATCATCGGCAACGACATGCCGCAGGCGAAACGGATCAGGGTGTTTTCCAGCGGCATCGGCTATCGTCCCGTGCCCGCCGATTTCGACAGCGGGCGGTGGAAGGTGACGGCGCTGCGCGGGCCGCTGACGGCGCAGGTGGTCGGGCGGCCGGAACGGGCGGTCGCGGACGGTGCGCTGCTGCTGTCGACCCTGCCGCGGCTGAAGCCACTGGCCGAGGAAGAACGGCACGGGACGATCTTCATTCCCCATTATGAGGCGATGGACGAAGGCCCCTGGGAAAGGGCCTGCGGGCTGGCGGGCGTGGAACTGGTCGATCCCCGGCAATGCGCGCATCGGGTGATAGAGCGCATCCGATCGGCGCGGCTGGTGATCGCGGATTCCATGCATGCCGCGATCATCGCGGATACGATGCGGGTGCCCTGGGTGCCCGTTGCGTCGTCCCGGCGGATCAACAGCTTCAAATGGCTGGACTGGACCCTGTCGCTGGACCTGCCCTATGAGCCGGTGGCGCTGCCCTCGATCAGCCTGCGGGCCTATTATGAGGGGCAGGTGCAGCGCTGCATCGGACAGGATTTCCGCCTGCCGCGGCCGGACAGGGATAGCGCCATGGCGCATTATCGGCGGATGATGCGGCGGGAGGGCAATGCGCTATGGCAATCGGTGCGCCCCAAGGTGAAGCATCACCTGCGCGCGCTGCCGGGGCGCCTGCCGGCGCAGCGTGCCGCGCGGGGCGCGATGACGCGGTGGGACAGGCGGCGGACGGAGCGCATGGCGACGGTTTTGCATCGGCTGGTCGGCGCGCCCGCTTTCCTGAGCGGCGATGCGATTTTCGCGCAGAGGGTCGAACAGTTGAGCTATGCGCTGGATGGCATTGCGGGGGGCCGTGAAGGCTGAATATTGCCTGCGGGGGCCTTAACGCGCAAGCATCCGCGCCCTGTGCCGCCGGACCAGATGACGGGCCAGCATCGGCCAACTGCGCCGGTCGCGCAGCATTTCCATCAGCAGCGCCCCCGGCCGGCGGGCGCGCAGGTGCGGATAGGCGCGGTTCCAGATCGCCTGGTCGCGGATCGCGTCCGCCCGTTTCGACAACAGCCCCGCCAATGCCCTGTCCGCCCGGATGCGCGGGCGGGCGAGCAGGCCCAGCGTATGGTCCCGCATGGCCTGGAGGTTGAGGATGGTGCGCGACTGGCCCGAACTGTCCGAGGAGATCGAACCGATGCGCTGCGTGAAGAGGTAAAGCCCCTCCCCCATCAGCATGAAGCGCGCGCCGGCCAGCAGCCAGTCCAGAACGAAGGCGAAATCCTCGCCATGGCGGAGGTGAGGCGGATAGTGCAGTCCGCGCGCATGGAGGAAACGGCGGCGGAAGATCGGCTTTAGCTGGCCATAATCGAAGGGGGAACGGCCGGTCATGCACTGGCCGACGAAATCCGCCGCGCCGACCTGCTGCACATGATCGTCCGCCAGCCTGAGCGCCCGGCCCGCCACGGCCTGTGCCTGCCAGTCGAAGAACAGCAGATTGTCGGCCACCAGATCGGCCTCATGCCGCCTCGCCACCCCGGTCATGCGTTGCAGCCGCCCCGGCAGGAACGCATCGTCGGCGTCGAGTATCGCGATCCACTCGCCCTGCGCCGCGGCCAGCCCCCTGTTGCGCGCGACCGAAGGTCCGCCATTTTCCGCGCTGACGATCAGGCGGACATTGTCGTGCATGCGCGTCAGGCCCCGCGCCACCCGCAGCGTGTCGTCGCTCGACGCATCGTCGATGATCAGCACTTCGACCGGCACCTGCTGCGCCAGCGCCGAATTGACCGCGCGAACCAGCGTATCCTGCGCATTATAGGCGGCAATTATCACCGAGACACAAGGGGTTAGGTTCCGCTGCATAGGTGTTATGCCTTACTCGAAACAGGGGTGGGCTTTGGATATAACAGCCGCACAAGCAGCAGCGAATTGAGGGAATACCCCTAGGATATGTCCCAAGGGTCCGAACCCGATCTTCCCAGTGCGGACAGACAATATGCCGATGGTCGCCATTTACAGACGCGGTTTCCTGCCCTTGTCGGAGACCTTCATTGCGGACCATATCCGGTCGCTGCGCCGATACCGCCCCTTCGTCATGGCCGACGACATTGTCGGCGGCCATTATCGGGACGGACAGCAACTGCATCTGCTTCATGAACCCGGCGCCGGAAAGTGGAAAAGGATCAGCAGTCGGCTGACCGGACATTACGACCATCTGGACGGACAACTGTCCTCACGCTCCGCCGGCCTGATCCACGCGCATTTCCTTCAGGATGGCGCGGGCATTCTGCCGCTTGCCCTGCGGCGGCGCATGCCGCTGGTGGTGACGGCCCATGGCTATGACGCGACCGTCACCGCCCGCGAACATGCGCGGCGCACGGAGGGGCTCTGGTACCTGATGCTGAAGCCCGTCCTGATGCGCTATGTCGACGGCATCATCTGCGTGTCGAACTGGATCAGGCAGTGCCTGCTGGAGGCCGGCTATCCCGAAGGCAAGCTGCGGGTCATCCGCCTGGGCATCGACCCCGCCGCATTGCCGCAGGTGGATTCCCCCTCGCTGCGCCGGGGCGCGCTGTTCGTGGGCAGGCTGGTCGAGAAGAAGGGCGTCAACTTCCTGCTCGACGCCTGGGCGAAGCTGCCGCCCCGCCTGCGCGAGGAGCCGCTGACCATCATCGGGGACGGCCCGATGAAGCCGGCGCTGATGGATCAGGCACGAAAACTGGGCATCCAGCCGGTATTTGCCGGCCCGCAGCCGCGAGAGGCGGTGTTCGCCGCCATGGCCCGGCACAGGATCTTCGCCATGCCCAGCATCCGCGCCGCGAATGGCGACAGCGAAGGGCTGCCCATCGTGCTGATGGAGGCGCAGGCCCTGGGCATGGCGGTGGTCGCCTTCGACGACGGGCCGATGCGCGAAGCCATCCGGCCGGGGCAGAGCGGCCTGCTGGCGGAGCGGCGCGACACCGGCAGCTATGCCGCGCATCTGGAACGGCTGCTGCTGTCGGCGGACCTGTGCGAAAGCTTCGGCCGGGCAGGACGGGAATGGGTCAACAACAGTTTCCACATCCGGTCCAACATGGCGGAACTGGAAGATTATTACGACGAAATCATCGGCCGCAGGGAGAGACGCCATTGAACATCCCCATTTCGGCCGCCCTCGCACCCCATGGCGTCACCAACGCCCGCATCCTCATCCTGTCGCGCCACGATTATCGCACGGCGCGCCGCGCCAGCGTGCATTTCATCGCCCAGAAACTGGCCGAACGGGGTCATGACGTCGCCTTCCTGTCCATCGGCTACAGCTGGCTGTCGCGGCTGCGCGGCGACAGCCGGGCGGGGCTGGACCCGCGCGCCAACCGCTGGGAAACGGTGGACGGCCTGCGCGCCTATCTGTGGCGGACCCGCTGGCATCCGGTCAAGATGCCGGTGCCCGATGCGCTGACCGGCTGGCTGTTCCACCGCTGGGCCGGCATGGCCTGCCCCGCCCTGGACGAGGCGGCGGCGACGGCGGACCTCATCCTGATCGAATCCGGCATCGCCCCCGCGCTGATCCGGCGGGTGCGGGCCATCGCCCCGCATGCGCGGATCGTCTATCGCGCGACCGACCTGCTGGCGACCGCCGGCGTGCCGCCATGCATCGAAACGACGCTGCAAAGGCAGGCGCGCGACATCGACATGGTCGTGGTCGTCGCCCGCAGCATGCTGCCGCATTTCGACAGCTTCGACTGTCCGCGCATCTTCATTCCCCATGGCGTCGACCTGCGAAACCTGCGCCGGCCGACCGTCAGCCCCTATGACCGGCCGCATAATGCGGTGGCGGTCGGATCGATGCTGTTCGACGAGGGCGCGATCCGCACGCTGGCGCAGGCGGTTCCCCATTTCACCTTCCACATGATCGGAACGCCCAGGCACGCCTTTCCGTCCAATGTGGTGCTGCACGATGAGATGCCCTTCGAACGGACGCTGCCCTATATCCAGCATGCCGATGTCGGGATCGCGGCCTATCTGCCGGCGGAAGCATCGGCCTATCTGGCGGATTCCAGCCTGAAGCTGATGCAATATGGCGCCATCGGCCTGCCCGCCATCTGCCCGGATTTCGCGGTGGGCGAACATGGGCTGCGTTTCGGCTATCGGCCGGGCGACGCCGATGGGATGGTGCAGGCCTTCGCCAGAGCCGCCCAGACGCGCCGGCGGCCAGCGCCGACGCAGGATTGGGGCGATGTGGCCGACCGGCTGGTGGAGGTCGCCCTTGGCTGAGCTTGTCCTGCAAAGAGACGTCCGGATGCAAGGCGCCGGGGACATGCTGCGCGCGGTCGTGCCGGTGGCGGCCATGGCGCTGCTGGCGGCGACGGTCCTGTTCAACCCGTTCCTCGCCTGGGTGAACAGCCATGTCGCGCCGATGAACGGGTCGATCGTGTCCGTGATGCAGGGCGGCATCGTCATCTCTGCATTGCTGCTGGGCCTGTTCCAGCCGGTCGCGCTGGCGGCGCGATGGTGGACGCTGGCCGCGCTGCTGGTGATGGCCGTGCTGCTGACCAGCGCGATCCGGGCGCAGTTCAATCCCAAGATATTGGGCGACGTGCTGCTGATCCCGGCCTTCATCCTGCTGGGCACGGCGCTGCGCGCCGACCTGTTCCGCCGGTCGGTCCTCGTCATGCAGGCGTGCATCCTGCTGGTGGGCATGTGGGAACTGGCGCGGCCGGACCAATATGGCGCCTTCTTCAACGTGGTCGATTATTATGTGAACACGCGCGGATATGACGCCGACGCCTTCTGGGCGGGCGGATCGCTGTTCCTGAGTTCGGAACGGCCGGGCGGGCGGCTGTTGCTCAACGGCTTCGGTTTCCATCGCGGGTCGTCGCTGTTCCTGGAGCCGGTGTCGCTCGGCAACTGGGCGGTCGTCGTCACCATCTTCACGGCGGCCTGCTGGCGCGAACTGTCGCGCTGGGGCCGGGCCTTCATGGTGGCGTCCACCTTCGCGCTGCTGGTGATCTGCGACGGGCGGCTCGCGATGACGGTCATCCTGCTCTTCTGCCTCTATCTGCCGCTCTGCCGCTATCTGCCCGACCGCTGGAGCGCGATCTACCTGCCTGTCATGCTGGGCCTGCTTTGGCTGGGGGACGCGTTCGGCCTGCTGATGCCCAATGGCGACAATTTCGCCGGGCGGCTGGGCATCGGCCTGCATGCGCTGGGGACGATGGATGCCGCCGCATTGCTGGGGGTCAGCCCCGAATTCGCGCGGCTGGACGATGCGGGATGGGCCGATTTCATCCAGTCCCAATCCGTGCTCATCGCGCTCGGCCTCTGGCTGGCGCTGTCGCTCACCGGGTTCGGCAGGGCGCCGGGCGACCGCATGGCGAAACATGGCACCATGCTGTTCCTCATCCTGTGCCTGCCGATCAGCAATTCGCTGCTCTCGATCAAGACGGCGGCGTTGATGTGGGCGCTCTACGGCTTCTGCTTCGCACGCGGGCGGAGGGCAGCGGACAGCACGCCCCCGGCATGAGCGGGCGGCATATTCCAGCGCTGGACGGGTTGCGCGGCTTTGCGGCGCTGATCGTGATGCTGTCGCATTTTCCCGATGTCGGGCTGCCGCCCTGGGTCAATCACCGCCTGGGCGATTATGGCGTGATGCTGTTCTTCGTGCTGAGCGGTTTCCTGATGGGCCATCTCTATCTGGGGCAGAAGCCCGACGTCGCGGCGCTGCTGCGCTATGGCGCGGCGCGGGCGGGGCGAATCCTGCCGCTTTATCTGGCGGTGTCGCTGCTGTCCTTCTTCCTCTTCAGCTATGCCGATCCGGCCTTCATCTATCGCATAGACGGCCAGCAGCTCCTGCGGTTGCTCAGCTTCACCAGCGCGCAGCCGATCTTCTGGTCCATCGGCCCGGAATTCCAGTTCTATTTCCTCTTTCCGCTGATCTGGATGGCGTTCCACAGCAGCCGCCCGAACAGGCCGGTCGCCTTCCTGGCGCTGGCGACCGCGATCTGCCTGAGCTATGCGATCAGCAGTTGGACGCCGGGCTTCTCCGTCTTCGCAAAGCTGCACATCTTCATCGCCGGGATCGGCACGGCGTTGCTGATGAAGGCGGCGCCGCCGCGCCCGCCGCTCGCCATGCTCGTGCTGGGAAGCGCCCTGGCCTTCCTGGCCGCCATCCTGCTGTCGCCGGCGTGGGCCGAACCCTTCCTCTTCCCGTCGACGCGCGGCGACCCCAAGCATATCGGCTATTATGGCGATCTGGCGAAGGTCCTGCTCTGCGCCTGCGTCATCCACAGCGCGACCATCGACCATCGGCTGAACGACTGGCTGTGGGGCAATGGCGCGATGCGGCGGCTGGGGGCGTGGAGCTTCTCGCTCTATCTGCTGCACATGCCCGCTTTCTATCTGGCGGGATATCTGCCGGTGCCGCCGGCGCCGCGCGCCGTGGCATCGCTGCTGCTGGCGGTCGGCATCGCGGCGCTGTCCCATCGCTTCGTCGAAGGGCCGGCCAACCATTGTTTGCGCCGCCTGCTTGCAAGGCTGTTCGACCGGCAGCCCAAGGTCATCCTATTGCCCGATCTCAGCCGGGCGGAGGTTCGAAGGTGAGACGATAAGGATAAAGCCAGATGCGCAAGGAAAACAGGGTCGCGCACGGGTCGGTGAAGGAGGATGAGGGACGCATAGACTGGCTGGACGTGGCCAAGGGCCTGTCGATCCTGCTGGTCGTCTTCCATCATGCCGCGCTGACGGGTGCTTCCATCGGCCATGGCTGGGCGGTCTTTTCCACGCTCGATGCGTTGGCGAAGCCGGTCCGCATGCCGCTGTTCTTCGCCATAGCGGGGCTGTTCGCCGCCGGGGCGCTCAGCCGGTCCTGGGGCCGGCTGCTGACCGGCCGGGTGGCCAATCTCGTCTGGCTCTACAGCCTGTGGACCGTGATCTACTGGCTGTTCTTCCGCTATTTCGACCCGACCGACGGGCTGAAGCCGCTGGGCCTTTCCAAATGGCAGCTCATCTATATGTGGATCATCCCGCCCAGCGGACAATGGTTCCTGTGGCTGATGGCGATCTATCTGGTCCTTGCCAAGGCGATTGCCCGCTTCCGAAGTCCCGTCCATCTGTCGGCGATCTTCCTGCTTTGCGCCCTGTCGGCCGGGCCGGTGGCGGAACTGCCCCATTATCCGTGGCGCAACGGCCTGCTCTATGCGCCGTTCTTCATCGGCGGGGCATGGTATGGCCGGGCGCTGGCGGAGCGGGCGCCGCGCCATGCCGCGACGCTGATCGTCGGCGGAACGGCAGGCTTTGCGGCCCTTTTGATGCTGACGCGCCATCCCGGCGCGCAGATCGGCCTGTCCATGGCGGGCCTGATGGCGGCAGTCGGCGTCGCCCTGTTGCTCAGCCGGATTTCGTGGCTGAAGGGGCCGCTGATCTTCTTCGGGCGGCGAACGCTCAGCATCTACCTCGGCCATGGGCTGGTCATCGCCGCGCTGTCCATGCCGCTGTCCGTCCTGCCGCTGGGGGATCATGCCTTTCTATGGGTCACGCCCTTCCTGATGCTGTTCTCCCTGTTCGGATCGCTGGTCCTTCACGACCGGGCGGGAAGTCTGGGCCGGATGTGGCTCTATAGCGACGAAGGCATGCGGCAGTCCTTGCCGAAGCGGTTCAGCATCTGACTCAGATGCCGGATGCGCGGCCATGCTGCTTGTCCAGGGCAATCTGGTTGGAAAGCTTCGCCGCGGTCAGAAACTGCCGCTCATTATGGATGGAACCGACGGCGATGAAGAGGATCAGCGCGCCGACGACTGCCTTGCGATAGGGGGAGAACCATCCCAGCGCCGCGAAAGCCAGCGCGGCAACCGCGATGTCCGCCGCGTAAAGGAAGGTGATTTCTCCATAGACGCTGTGGAAGAGTATCTTCGAAGCCAGGAACAGGCCCAGCGCCAGGCCGATGGGCCGCCTCTGCCGGTCGGCCAGCGTTCCCGCGACGCCTCCGGCCAGCAGGACCAGCCAGGCGGCGGCGGCGATGCCGCCCGCGACGCCCCACTGGCCGAGCGGCGCGAACTGATTGGTCACGACCGTCGAGGAGCCGATCTCCGTCTGCATGTCGGCCCGCTGCGGCGATGGCACGACGCCCGGCATCAGCAGGGCGTTGCGCGCGCTGATGGACGGGTGCCATGCCATGCCGGCGGCGTGCATCTTCGGTCCGGCATAGGTCTTTTCCTTGACGATGATGCGCGGGTCGAGCCAGAAGGCGGCGCGGTGCAACAGCTTCATCTGGACCGCGGAGACCGCCGACACCAGCAGGAAGGCGCCCCCGCTGACCAGCAGGAACTGGCGGAACGGCAGGCGGAAGAAGGCGGCCGCCAGCCCCAGGCCCCAATTGGTGATCAGCATCGCGACGCTTGCCGCCGAAGCGACGATCCAGCCGGCGCGGGGCAGGCTCCGCATCGAACAGGTGAAGATCAGCATCAGCACGATGCCGGTCGCGCTGAATGCATAGGTTTCGATAAAGGCATACCAGTGGAGGAAACCGGCGCTGGCGAGCAATGCGAGGGTGAAGCCGGCGGCCGCCGCGGGGGCAAGGCCCATCAGCCGCATCGCCACATGGAAACCCCCCGCGCTGACCGCGGCGGCGAGCATCAGCAGCAGGCCGATCGCCTGCATCGGCGGCAGGCCCAGCAAGGCCAGCGCCTTGACCGATGACAATGCGGTTATGGAAAAGAGCGGATGGGCGACGGTGCGGTTCTGGTACGGGCTCCAGCGCTCCGTCATGTTGGAGATGACGCGGGGCGGATCGGCCTGGAAATAGATGTTGAACGTGTCATAGACCTGCGGCGACAGCGCCTTGCCGTTGAACAGGCAGATCGCCATGGCCGTCATGCTGAGCAGGATGACCAGCACCAGGTCGACGCGGCCGACGCCGATCGGCCAGATGCGGCGGGCGGGCGCGCCAAGCGCGGTCGCGGCCATCTCAGCTCAGCCCCGTCACGAGCACGCCCGCCACGATCAGCCCGATGCCCCCGAGACGCGCCGGCGAAATCGCCTCCCCCAGCAGCCAGAAGCCGCAAATGGCGGTGACCACGATGCCGAGCGCGACGCAGGGATAGGCCTGCGACAGGTTCATGCGGGACAGGACCATCAGCCACGCCCCGGCGCTGAGGCCGAACATCGCCATGCCGACGATCACCAGGGGGGTGGTCGCGATGGTGGTCGCGATCTCGATCGCCGATCCGCGCGCCAGCGCATTCTGCACCGGGACGCCGTTCATGCCGATCTTCATCAGCACCTGCGATCCGGAGGACAGCAGCACGCAGGTCAGGACCAGAAGCGGCCACAGCAGGCCGGCGGCCGCGCGATGTTCAGCCAGGGCTTGGGCAGGCAAGGTTTTCCTCCGGGGATGGGATCAGTGCGCCGCGAACATGATGAGCAGGACCAGGCAGACCATGCCCGAACTCATGCGGTCGCGCAGGGCGAAGACGACCGGATCGTCGTGGATCAGGCGGCGATGCGCCAGCATCAGCATCCGCCCCACCCAATAGAGCATGATCGGGCAGATGATCCACAACAGGTCGGGATGGCGATAGGAGCCGTTGACGGCCGGCGAGGTGAAATAAAGCGCCAGCACGGTGATGGAGACATAGGCGGAAGCCACCGCCATCGACATCACCATGGTCATGTCGCTGACCTTGTAATTGCGGTTGCTGGCGTCGCCCAGATCGGCGTCCTTGCGCTTGGCGAGTTCGGTGTAGCGCTTGATCAGCGCCAGGCTGGTGAAGAACATGACCGCGAAGGCGAGCAGCCAGTCGGACATGACGATCCCCGTCGCCGCGCTGCCGCCGATCACCCGCACGGCGTAGAGCAGGGATAGCGCCAGGACATCGATCAGGAATTTCCGCTTGAGCACGAAGCTGTAGGCGCTGGTAAGCGCGAAATAGCCGAACAGCACGCCCAGCAGCGGCAGCGACACCATCGCCCCCGTCAGCAGGCCGAGAGTCAGCAGCAGGCCCGACACGATCAGCGACGCCCCGATCGGCAACTGCCCGCTGGCGAGCGGACGGCCGCGCTTGCTGGGGTGCCGCCGGTCGGCATGCAGGTCGACGATGTCGTTGACGATATAGATGGACGACGCGATCAGGGAGAAGGCGACGAAGGCGCAGAGGCTTTGCAGCAGGGCCAGCCGGGTGATCTCATTGCCGATCAGCGGCGGCACGAAGACCAACGCATTCTTCACATATTGGTGGACGCGCAACTGACGCAGCCAGAGCCCGGGGCTGGCCCCTTCCTCCGCCAGGGCCTTGAGCGGGCGGCCCCTGCGCTGCATATGGCGGAAGGCGGCGGTGGGCGCGCGCACGGCATAGCCTTGCGCGGCATGCTCCCAGACCGGGACGTCGACCATGGCATTGCCGATATAGTCGAAGCCGCCCTCCCCGAATTCCGCGACCAGCCGGTCCCGCTTGGCCCTGCCCGACAGGTTGGTCGTCCCGTCGGACGCGAACCAACCGTCGAACAGGCAGAGATGATCCGCGATCTGCGACACCAGCCGGGCATCGGCCGCCGAGGCGAGGTAGGTCGGCCTTCCCTCCGCCCGCGCCGCGCGGATCAGGGAGAGCACCTGATCGTCATAGGGCAGGTAATGGGGATCGAAATCGGGGCTGTCCGCCAGTTCCGCCTTGATCGCCGCCTTGTTCCATCCCATGCGCAGAAAGGACGAGAGGATGGTGCGGGGTCTGTCGTTGAAGGCCGAGATCAGGCATTCGACCAGCAAGTCCCCCTTGATCAGCGTGCCGTCCAGATCGACGACAAGCGGACGGCATTGGGTATTCACCTGCGGCTTCGACTGGACAGCAACTTGCATGGCTTCCCCTTCACTTCATCCAAACTGATTAGATGTGAGGCGAGGAAGCGAATCAATTAAGGGGAAATTGCTAAGGGTTTTCGCGGTGCGCGGGAAGGAACAGCCTTTCCTGTCACTCCGCGCTTCGGCCGGGCCTGGCGATGCGTTTCACGTCCGCTTCCGTGACGGGTTGGGGATAGGCGTTGCCGAAATGGGTCCGCACATAGGTGATGACCGCCGCCACCTGCGCTGGCGAGAGCATGTCGCTCATCGGCGGCATCGCGCCCTTGCCCTTCGTCACGATGGTGACCGGATAGGCGGGATCGGCCAGCTTCCTGTTCTTCGCCAGAGCCGGAATGGCGCCGCCGCCGCTGCCCATGGCATTGGGCATGTGGCAGGCGGCGCAGATCTGCCTGTAGACCTTCTCCCCATCCACCGCCTTGTTCTTCGCCTGCACGCCGCCGGGCGTGTCGGCATGGCCCGGCGCGGCGAGAAGGGCCAATAGCGGCGGGACGAGGATCAGGGCGCGGCGCGGGCTCATGCCGCCTGCGTCCGCTGGTGGATGCGCGTGATCGCGTCGAGGCCGGAGAGCAGCGATCCTTCCATCCAGCCACCATAATAGCTGGCATGTTCGCCCGCCAGCACCACGCGCCCGTCAATGGCGACCAGATTTTGGTAATGCGCCTCCCGGTTCTCCTCGCTCCAGCGCGATGTGCATCCCAATATCCAGGGCACGCGGCTCCAGGGCACGGAAACGCCGTTCAGGAATTCCTTGCGATATTGCGGATGGAAGATTTCGCCCTGCGCCAGCGCCGCCTCTATCCGTTCCTGCGGCGTCATGCCGGTCAGTTCGAACGCACCCGCATCGCGGGCGAACGCGCCCAGCAGCACCGCCGGTCCCGGCGCGAAGAAGCGGTCGTTGGGATAGGATAGCTGCGCGATCGGCTGGTCGGTGAAGCTGTGGCCGCCATAGATATTGTCGTCCTCTTCCCAGAAGCGGCGCTTGAATTCCATTCCCATCTTGAGTTGGCCGGCATAGGGCACCGCCTTCATAGCCGCCGCCAGTTTCGGCCCCACTTGCATCTCGACCTGGCTGATGATCGACAGCGGGATGGTGCACACGCACCAGTCGGCGCTGACGCTGTTCATCCTGCCGCTCGGCACGTCCCTGTAGCTGACGGTCACGCCCTTGCCGTTCTGGGCGACCTTCGTGACCTTGGCATTATAGGTGATGAGCTTGCCGACCTGCTTGGCGAAGGCCTTGCCGATCATGTCCATGCCGCCCACCGGCTGGAACATGGTCGTCTGCATCACATAGTTGAAATAGAAGCTCATCGCCGTCCAGACCTGCGGGTCGAGCACGTCGCCCAGCTTCGCGATCTGGGAGGGCGTGGGAGCACCGCCGACGCCGCCGCCGGGCGGGCGGTCATAGCCCCGCTGGGCGGAGACGGCCACGCTGCTGGTATAGGCCATATTGTCGTCGAGCACGCCCCAATGGCGCAGCGCCTCCAGCAGCTTCTCCTTGTCCTCCGCGCTCACGCTGCCGTCCAGCGCCTTGGCGTTCGCGGCCTTGGCCAGCAGTTCCGATGTGTGGCCCCGGAAGTCGGTCGCCACCGCCTTGTAGCGCTGCGGCTTGCCGTCAAAGGCTTCGCTGGAATGGATGAAGCCATTATGGTTGAGCTGGATGAACGGCTCCAGCGCCACGCCGAACTGCCGGCAATAATGCAGCAGGCAGTTGTGATGATGCGGGATGCGCCAGGGGCCGGGATTGATGTAGTTGCCCGGCGCGAACTGCACCTTCTGCACAGTGCCGTCGCTTTCGGTGAAGGTGTCGCCGCCGCGCAGCGTATAGTTGCGGCCGCCCGGACGGTCCTGAAACTCCAGGACTTTGACCTGATAGCCGGCCTTTTCCAGTTCATAGGCGGCGACCATGCCGGCCAGGCCCGCGCCCAGCACGACGACCGACGCGCCCGGCTTCGCGCCGGAGAGGACGGGGGGACCGTCGAACTGGGTTTCGGCGGCATGGCCCAGCGCGGTCATCGCCTGGTACATGGCCGCCGCGCCACCCGCCTTGCCGATCAGGCCCAGAAGCTGGCGGCGGCTCGGCTGCATGCTATTCTCCATAATACCCCCTGTGCGCGGCGGCGGAAGTTCAGTTACCCCTGGCAGCGATCGCCTCGATCTCGATCAATTGCTGCGGCCGGGCGAGGCCCGCGATCTGGAAGGCCGAGCGCGTCGGCAGGTTGGGCTGCTCCGCCGTGCCGAAGAATTTCTTGTAGGCCCGCGTCATGCCGTCGCGGTCCATCTTACCGCCCAGCTTGGGGTCTCCCACCAGGAAGACGGTCAGCTTGACCACATCGCCCATGGTGAGACCCATTTCCGCAAGCTGCGCCTTCATCCTGGTGAAGATCGACATTGCCTGCGCCTCGGTATCGCCAAAGGCGCCGGGGCTTTCCGTATCCTTGGGGTCGATGGGCGCGCCGGTCGCGCCGGAGAGGAAATAGAGCGTGCTGCCGGGCGGGACCACGGCGGCGCTGGCGATCATCGCGCCGGGGGCCTGTTTATGCTCCACCGGCGCGGCATGGGCCGTCGATGACAAGGAAGCGGCGGCAATGATGCCGACAAGAGAAAGCCTGAACGCCGACGGATTTGCCATGAACGCCCCCATTCCCATATTGCTGATGCCTGTATCCCGATGAACGAGGCGGGAAGGAAAATCCTCCATGCCTATGTTGCGGTATCATTGCCCGCCGGAAACAAGTTCTGCGACGTCATAATATTTTCCGTTGGCGATCACCTTCCTCACATTGAAAGTGTTCGCGATATTCTCCCGCGGATCGCCCGCGAGGAGGGTAATGTCCGCCAGCTTGCCAGCCTCCAGCGTCCCCGCGTCCAGGTTGAGCGACTTGGCCGAATTGACCGTCGCCGTCTGCAAGGCCTGGAAGGGCGTCAGCCCCGCATCCACATAGGAGGAAAGCTCCGCATGCAGGTTGGTCGCGATCATCGTGTCGGTGCCCGCCGCGACCAGCGTGCCGGCATCGAACATCTTCTTCAGGCTGGTCAGGCTGCCCGCCATCATCGGCCGCAACAGCGCCGCCATCGGATCGCTTTCCGTCACCGTCTTGCGCGCCCAGAGCGGATAGAGGTTGATGCGCGGATCGTCGCGATAGGACGGGTTCTTCTCCAGATAATTGGTCAGGGCGCCGAAATTGGTGGGTGTCAGCGTCCGGCCGCTCCTGCCGAAAAGCTGGATCACATCTTCATAGGCCATGCCCATCGGCCCCTGCTTGGGCGAATAACCGCGGCGGCTGGTGGCGCCCAGATGCTCGGTCGCGTCGACGCCTGTATAGGCGGCGGGGAAGATTTCATGGCCGGTGACCGGCACGCCCATCTGGTGCGCCGCCTCCACGATGCGCCGCTGGTAGATGTCGGGCATGCGGACATAGCTTTTCAATATGTCATATTTCAGGATGCGGGCGCGCTCCAGCTCCCGCTCCAGATGGGCCGGGCCGGAAACGGCGACGCCCATCTTGTAATAGACGCGCTGCCATTCGAACAGCGGCCCGTTGACATAGAGGCGCGGGCTGATGCGCACGCCCGCTTCGGCTGCCTCCCGGTCCTCTATCGCGTCATAGACCTGATTGCCCGGATCGCGCACGGTGGTGATGCCGTAGGCGAGCCATGCGCGTTCCAGATTGGAGCCGAAATCCTTTTGCAGATGGGCGTGATGCTCGATCAGGCCGGGAATGGCGGTCAGGCCGGTGCCGTCGACAAAATGCTCCGCCTGATGCAGCGCCGGATCATGATCGCGGATCGCGGCGATGCGGTTGCCCTCGATCACGATGTCCTTGTCATGCTGGGTCTCGTCGCGGACGGAGTCGACCAGATTGCTGACGTGGATCACCATCCGCCCGGTCGGATTGGCGAGGCGGTAGCTGAGGTCGACCGGAATCTCCCGGATCACGCCGGTTTCGGTATCGATCGCCTTCAGCTTGTCCGACGACTGGTAGAGGATGGTGCGGCTGTCAGCGGTCCAGGTCGGGAAATAGGAGATTTCGGAGGTGTAGCTGCGCGGCGGACCCATCGGCTTGCCGTCGGCGGCGACGGGCCAGATCTTGAGCAGGCCTTCGTAGATCGCCGCCATCTTCGTGCCGTCAGGCGACCAGGCGGGACCGCCGCCGCCCCGCGTGTCGGTTCCGGCATTGTCCTGCGGCACCTGCCAGAAGGGCTCGCCCTTGCCATCGGCGGGGATGACGTAGATCTGGTTGGTGCCCTCACGGAAGCTGTTCGAATATTTGTAGGAGAGCGCGATGGCGACATATTTGCCGTCCGCCGACCAGGTGGGGCTGCCCGGCTGGCCGAGCGATGCCTGAAGCCGCGTCACCTTCCCGCTCGCCACGTCGACGACGCAGACGCCCGCGACGCCCCAGCGCCCGTCGACGTCGAGGAAGGCGATGCGCCCGCCGTCATGCGACCAGGCCGCGCCAAGCGGCTGGGTGTCCATGTCGGTGAGCTTGCGGTCCTTGCCGGTCCTGAGATCGCGTATCCACAGTTGCGGCAAGCCGCCGCCCTTGTCGGAGGTATAGACGATGCTCTGCCCGTCAGGCGACCATGCGGGATCGGCGTCCAGCGCGGCGTCCTTGGTGAGGTTCTCCGGCACGCCGCCCTTGGAGGACATAAGGTAGAGATCGCCCAGCGCCACGAAGGCGATGCGGCTGCCGTCGGGCGAAATGGTGGGATGGACGATGCCCAGCGCCTTGCGCGGCGCGGTGGAATCCCAGTCGCGCTTCGCCCGCGCATAGCTGGGCTTCACCACCTCCAGCGTGGCGGCGAAATCGACGGTGGAGAGGCGTCCGCCGCTCCGGTGCCTGATCTTGCCGTCCGAGACGTAATAATAGCCGCCCCTCCCCCAGCTTATGCGGAAGGGAAAGACATTCTCGGTCCCGCTGACGGCCTTGCCATCGACCTCCAGGTGGCTGCCCTTCGCGTCCTGCACTACATAGGCGAGTTCGCCGCCGGGGCCGAAGGAGGGCGCATCCACCCTGCCCTCGACCTGCTTGAGCAGGCTTTCCTTGCCGTCCGTCAAGGCGGTCGAATAGAGCGCCGTCCTGCTGCCCTCTATCCCCGCATAGGCGATCCTCGCGCCATCGGGCGACCAGCTCGGCATCCGGTCCTCGCGCGGACTGCTGCTGATCTGCTTCACCGCCCCGCTGGCGACGTCCAGCGTCCAGATGTCGTAATTGCCGCTGCGGTCGGAGGAGAAGGCGATGGTCTTCCCATCGGGCGACCAGGCCGGTTCGCGATCATCCCACGCGCCCAGCGTCAGCTTGCGCATGTCGCTGCCGTCGGGCTTGATCGTCCAGAGATCGTAGCCGCCGTCGCGATAGGCGAAATAGGCGAGGCGCGATCCGTCGGGCGACCAGACCGGCTGGCGCGCATCGTTGAAATAGTCGGTGATGCGCTTCGCCTTGCCACCCCTGGCGGGGATGATCCAGAGGCTTCCCTGAAGGTCCACCGCCAGCCATTTGCCGTCCGGCGATACGGAGACGGCCATGGAGGTGCCCTCATGCACGTCGAAGGCGATGGGCTTTTCCCCACCCGGCGGGGGCAGATTGGCGGGCTGGGCATAGGCCTGCACGGCGCAGGCCGAAAGCAGGGCGATGGAAAACAGCTTCAGCGGAGACTTCATGTACGCGCCCTCTTACCAACCAAAGACATAGCGTTCGCGGCGCACGTCCGCCCCGCCGCGCAAGGTGCCGCTGCCAGGCACGACGCCCGCCGCGACGATGCCGGTGGAGACGGCGAACGGCCCTAGCACGTCGAGCTTGTGCCCGCGCGCGGCCAGATGGTCGCGGACCGATTGCGGCACGCGATTCTCGATCTCCAGCACGCCCGGTTCATCCTTCTTGATCGCGAAGGAGGCGTGGAAATGGTTGCTGTTGATGCGCGGCGCCTCGATCGCGGCCTGGAGCGGCTGGTCGAAGGCCAGCACGCGCAGCAGCACGTTCATGATCTGCTGGTCCTGATTGTCGCCGCCCGGCGTGCCGATGGCCAGATAGGGCGCGCCGTTCTTCAGCACCATGGAGGGCGAGAGCGTCGTGCGCGGACGCTTGCCAGGGACGAGCACATTGGGGCTTTCGGGGTCGAGGTCGAAGACGGTCAAGCGGTTGCTCATCGGCACGCCAGTGTCACCCGCGATATAGGCGCCGCCCAGCAACCAGCCCGAACTGGGCGTGGCGCTGAACAGATTGCCGTCCTTGTCGACCACTTCGATGGCGGTGGTGTCGGCGGTCGGGCGCGGCGGAGCCTTCAGCATATGCGGCGTAAAGGCGGGCGTTGTCCGAGCCTTGCCCTCGAACGCCCAGGGGTCACCATAGCGATGCTCCAGCGAAGCCTTCGGCCCGATCTGCTTCGCGCGCTCTGCGGCATAGGCCTTGGACAAGAGGCCCTTCATCGGCACGGTCGCGAAATCCGGGTCTCCGAAAAAGGCGTTGCGGTCGTCGAAGGCGAGCTTGATCGATTCCGCGACGATGTGGAGATAGGGCGCGGACCCCGGCTCCATCGACGCGATGCCCGCCGCCTCCGCAATGTTGAGCGCCATCAGCATGGCCGGGCCCTGGCTCCAGAAACCGCCCTTATAGACTTCATAGCCGAAGACGCTGGTCATCGTCGGGGTTTCGACCTTGCCCTTATAGGCGGCGAGGTCTTCATAGCGCATCAGTCCGCCGTCGCGCTCCATCGCCGCGCCGATCCGCCGGGCGATGTCGCCCTTGTAGAAGGCGTCGCGCCCGGCCTGGATCGCGGCCTTGCGGTCCTTCGTCTTCTTATAGGCCGCCCGGTCCGCTTCCGCGATGATGCGAATGGTCTTCGCCAGATTGGGCTGGCGGAATATCTCGCCCACTTTCGGCAAGGCCCCACCCGGATAATAGGTGTCATAGGCGTCCTTCCACTTGGACGTCGCCTTCTTCTGGCTGGCGAAGACTTCGGCCAGGAAGTTATACATGACGAAACCGTCGGCCAGTTCGATGGCGGGTTGCAGAACCTGATCGAGCGTCATCGTGCCGTTGAGCTGCAAGGCCAGTGCCATGGCGTCGACCATGGCGGGCACCGTGCCGCCATTGGGGCCGTTGCCGGGGATGACGCCCGCCCTGGCGAACCTGTCCGGCGTGGCGAGCATGGGCGCGACGCCCTGCCCGTTCACCAGCGAAACCTTCTTCGCCTTCGCGTCGTAGATGATGGTCGGCGCTTCGCCGCCGAAGCCGAAATGCGAAATCTCCGTCACGGCGGCCGCGAA
The DNA here is from genome assembly GCF_015074805.1 of Sphingobium fuliginis. NCBI lineage: Bacteria > Pseudomonadati > Pseudomonadota > Alphaproteobacteria > Sphingomonadales > Sphingobiaceae > Sphingobium > Sphingobium fuliginis. The sequence continues at coordinate 927,953 of NZ_CP060036.1, forward strand.
CACCGCCGCGACGCCCGCGTCCGTCGCATTGCCGCCCGCCATCAATATGCGCGTCCCCGCCGCCACCGCATAATGACGCCCGGCGGCGACGATGCCGAAATTGCCGACGATCTCCGGCCGCAGCGTTTCGCCGGCGCTCACCAGCCGGGTCGGCTCCAGCGGCGCCCTGGCGGCGGGCGCCGCGTCCTGCGCGGAGGCTCCCGTCTGGGCCAGGGCGACGCCCCCCACAGCCAATGCCGCGAAGTCGCGACGGCTCAATCCCTGCCCTGCAGTATCGGTCATGAACGAAGATCCCCTGTAATCGGCATAGTCAGCGCTACCCGAGGGAAAGCAGGCATCTGCCTTGCCGGTCGTTTCCCTGTAACGAGAATGATCCCGCTTTCCACTATGCTTCAGGAAATTTCATGGAATTTTAAAAATATTCATCCGGCCATGGCGGAAATCATGTTCTGATCAGTTCTACTCTCCCGAACGGATGCGATAGTGGGCGTTTCGTCCGTCAATGCATGCTGCCGGCGTGGGGCCGGAAACAACATGGTCCACAGGGGATGATGCCGGAACTCCAGCTATCGGGGGATCCGCGAATGCACAGTCTGGGCCAATTCCCAATATATAAGAACAACCGCCTGTCGTGCACGGGATTCATCGGCGCGCACCTGCCCGATAGCTGAACCGCGCAAAGCCCGTCCGCCGAAGGGATCGGCGGACGGGCTTCATCACAGGGGAACAGCAAGATGAGGGTGAGTAGGAACAGCATTTCGACGCTGGCGGGAGCCAGCCTTTGGGCATTGACGGCAGGGGCGCTTCACGCGCAGACAGCAGCCGACACCGCTCCGCAGGACAGCGGAGCAGACGCCGAGATCGTCGTCATCGGCACCCAGATCAGGGGCGCGAACACGACCGGCGCGCTGCCCGTCAGCGTGGTGGGCGAACAGCAGATCGAAGCGGTGGCCGCAGTGTCCGGCGCCGATCTTTTCCGGTCCATCCCGCAATTGGGCGGCGTGACCTTCAACGAACAGGTGCTGGGCGGCGGCAATGCGAACGCGGCGCGCGGCGACGTTTCCACCGTATCGCTGCGCGGCCTGGGCCAGGGCAACACGCTGCTGCTGATCAACGGCCGCCGCACCGTGCTGCACCCCACGTCACAGGCCATCACCGGCGTCATCGATTCCGGCGTCCCGACTTTCGGCTATAACGCCAACACAATTCCCGTGGGCAACATAGCGCGCGTCGAAGTGCTGCGCGACGGCGCGGCGGCTCTCTACGGTTCGGATGCTGTTGCCGGCGTCGTCAACAATGTCCTCAATTCCGATTTCAACGGCGCCAAGTTCGACGCGCAATATGGCGGAGCGGAAGGTACCAATCTTCGCGAGTTCACCGTCAACGGCCTGATCGGCAAGGATTTCAGCGAAGGACGCGGCAACATCACCCTGTTCGCCGGCTATGCGCAGAAGTCCAAGCTTTATCTCAGCGATCAGGATTATACCGCCAATGTCGACCGGCGCGGCTATGTGGCGGGCACCAGCTTCGCCGGCGTCTCCGCGTTCAACGGCACCAGCACCAGCACGCCCTGGGGCACGTTCCGCGCGCTCAGCCCCGCCGCCAACGGCACCTTCCTCAACCGGACGATCACCAGCAACGGCGTCGCCTTCACCAACAGTTCCAGCCAGTTCCACATCCAACCGAGCACCAACAGCGGATGCCGCATCCCGTCGGGCACCACCGGCACATGCTATGATGACGGCAACGGCGCGACGGAAATGGCGAACGTCGATTCCAACCTGCGCTTCAATTCGCCGGCGACGTTCGACGACCTCACCACCCAGCCTTCGGTCAAGCGCATCAACCTGTTCGCCAACGGGCATTTCGACCTGACCGACAACCTGACCCTCTATGGCGAAGCGGGCTTCTATCGCGGCAAGACGGAAGCGATCATCGGCGCGCCGGGTTCGCTGGCGAACATCCCGATCACCGTCGCCGCCAACGCCTATTGGAATCCGCTTGGGCCCATCGGTTCCCCCAACCGCCTGCCCGGGCTCAGCACCGCCGTCGTTCCGGCGACGGGCCTGCCCGTCCAGATCACGTCCCTCAGCTATGTCGATGTCGGGTCGCGCAGCGTGGAGGTGACCAATTATCAATATCGCTTCCTGGGTGGCCTGAAGGGTAATATCGGCAATTGGGACTGGGATACGGCCGGCCTCTATACATGGGCCACCGCCGCGGATACGCAGGAGAACTTCTCCAACACTTTGCTGCAGGCCGCGATCAACCGCACGACGCCCGACGCCTACAACCCCTTCAACGGCGGTTGCGTCGACGCGCCGTCCATCGGCGACTGCACGCCCAACAGCGACGCGACCATCGACAGCTTCCGCATCAAGGCGACGCGCAAGACACGCACGTCGCTGGCCCTGTGGGACTTCAAGATTTCCAACGCCCATCTGCTGGGCCTGTGGGCGGACAACAGCATCGGCATCGCGGCAGGCGTCGAATATCGCCGCGAAACCTATCATGACAATCGTTCCCCCTATCAGGGCGGCATTCGCGGGGTCGACACCACCTATACCGATGCCGTCACCGGCATCTTCTACGGTTCCGACCTGGGCGGCGCCAGTCCCAGCCCCGACGTGCGCGGCAAGCGCAACGTGAAGTCCGCCTATGCGGAACTCGCCATCCCGATCTTCAGTCCGGAAATGGAGGTTCCCTTCTTCCGCAGCCTCGATTTCCAGATCGCCGGACGTTATGAAGACTATAGCGACGTCGGATCGGTCGCGAAGCCGAAGATCGCGGGAAGCTGGGAACTGCTTCAGGGCATGCGGTTGCGCGGTTCCTGGTCGCAGGGCTTCCGCGCCCCGAACCTTGAGGTGATCAATACCTCCACGCTGGACCGCGTGAACACCGGCATCGACTATGTGCTCTGCGAAGCGGACCTGCGCGCCGGGCGGATTGCCAACTTCTCCCAGTGCAACCGCAGCATCTCCGTCCTGCGGCGCAGCGGCGGCAATCCCAATCTGAAGCCGGAGGAATCGGAAAGCTGGAGCTTTGGCGCGGTCATTTCCCCGCCGCTGGGCGACGGCTGGGGCAAGGTGACGTTCACCGTCGACCGCTGGCGCATCAAGCAGAAGAATGTGGTCGGCCTGCTCGACTATCAGAACGGCCTCAACCTCGATTATCTGCGGCGCGTGCAGGGCAGCAGCAATCCCAATGTCGTGCGCCGCGATCCCACGGCGGACGACGTGGCGCTGGTGGCGGGCACCGGACTCGCCCCGGTGGGCGAGCTGCTCTATGTGGTCGCCAATTTCGAGAACCTGCTGCCGGTGACGGTGCAGGGCATCGACTTCAACCTCGACTATCTGCTGCCGACCGCATCGATCGGCACCTTCTCCCTCAACGTCAACGCATCGCGCCTGATCAGCTATTATGTCGATGCTCCGGCAGGGGTGACGGCGGTGATCGACGGGCGCTCCGCGGGCCTGGTCAATGCGGGCGTGCCGATCCAGGGCGGCGGCGACGTGGTGGGCCGCGACGGCCAGCCGCGCTGGCGGATCGCGGCGACGCTCGACTGGACGCTGGGGCCGGTCAAGATCGGCGCCTATACGCAGTTCATCGACAGCGTATATGAGAATGCGGTACGCGATGGCTCGACCAATCCCTGGATCGTGAAGGGACAGACGACCGTCAATCTCTATGCCCAATATACGTTCAAAAATGGCGGGCCGCTCAACGACACGAGCATCCAGATCGGCGCGCGCAACATCTTCGACAAGGACCCGCCATTGGCGTCGGGCGGCTATCTGTCGAACCTCTACCAGCCGCAGGCGCGCTACTGGTACACCAGCATCAAGAAATCCTTCTGATGCGGCGGGATGCGGCGCCATGCTCCCGGCGCCGCATCCCCTTTTCCCTTGCCCCCAGGATCGAAGGTTGACCCATGTCCGCTCCCGATAAGCCCCGGCGCCCGGAAGCGCTCGACCGTCGAGAATTGCTGGCCGCCGGGCTTGCGGGACTGGCGCTCACGGGCCTTCCATCCGCCGCCCGCGCGCAATCGGGCGCCCGCGCCCCCGACGCGCCCCGCTCCGGCGGAACGAGCGTCGCGGCGCACCGTGTCGAAGTGCCGATGCCGCATGGCGGCGTCACCGCCGGTCATCCGCTGGCCGCCATGGCCGGAACCCGCATGCTGATGCAGGGCGGCAGCGCGGCCGACGCGGTGGTGGCCGCCATGGCGGTGATGAATGTCGTCGAACCCTGGGCATCGAGCGCGGGCGGCAACGGCTTCGCCACCTGCCTCGACCGCAAGGCGGGCAAGGTCCACTCGCTCGCCTTCACCGGCGGCGCGCCGCGCCTGCTCGACCCGCAGGTCGATCCCAAGGCGCTGGACCATGGCCCGAAGGCGTTGACGGTGCCCGGAGCCTTTGGCGGCTGGATCGCGCTTGCCCGGCGATTCGGCAGGTTGCCGCTCGCCACATTGCTGGAGCCGGCGATCGGCTATGCCCGCGACGGCCACCCGCTCGACCCGTCCATCGCCCTGTTCATCGGCCGGGCGCAAAAGACGCTGAGCCTCTATCCGACCAGCGCCGCCCTGTTCCTGCCGGATGGACAGCCGCCTGCGGCCCGCTCGATCTTCCGCAATCCCAATCTCGCCCGCACGCTGCAAGCGCTGGCCGATGCCGAGACGAAGGCGCTGAAGGGCGGCGCGGACCGGGATCGTGCCCTGCAAGCCGCCTATGACTATTTCTACTCAGGCCCCATCGCGCAGGAATTTGCGCGCTTTTCGACCGAAACCGGCGGCTGGCTGCGCCTCGACGATCTCAAGGCCTATCAGCCGCGCTGGAGCGATCCGGTCAGCACCCATTATCGCGGGCTGGACGTCTATAGCAGTCCGCTGACCTCCCGCACCGGGCTGGAACTGTGCGAGCAGCTCAATCTGGTCGAGGGTTTCGACCTGGCCGCCCTGCCCGCCGAGGGGCCGCAGCTCACTCATCTGCTGATCGAGGCGATCAAGGTCGCCAAGGCGGATGTCTATCGCTACGCCGCCGATCCCCGCTTCGCCCAGACGCCGGTCGAGGGCCTGCTCTCCAAGCGTTTCGCGGCGGAACGGCGCAGGCTGATCGATCCGGCCCGGGCGGGTCTCTATCCGGAGGGCGGCGATGCCGCCGCCTTCGACCGGGCGGCGCTGGAACAGGCGCGGCCGCGCTTCGCGGCGCGGGGCGACGACCGCACGCGAGGGGGCGACACGACCAGCCTGTCCGCCGTCGACGCGGACGGCAACGCCATCGCCGTCACGACCACCATTGGCGGCGGCTTCGGCACTTTTCTGGTGATGGGCGATACGGGCATCCTCTTCAACAACGGGTTGAGGCTGGGGTCCACCGCACCCTATGACGGGCACCCGAACAAGGTCGCGCCCGGCAGGATCGCCCTTCTGGGCAACGGCCCCACCATCGTTCTGGACAAGGGCCGGCTGCATCTGGTGTTCGGATCGCCCGGCGGCGAAACGATCGGCCAGACACAATTCCAGTTCCTGGTGAACATGGTCGATCGCGGCATGCCGATCCAGGCAGCCATAGAGGCGCCGCGTTTCGCGCTCGATGCCGATCCGAATTTCTACAGGCCCGGCGCCGCGATCACCGTGCAGGCGGAGGGCCGCTTTGCCGATCCGGTGCTGCAAGGGCTGACCGCCATGGGCCACCGGATCGAGAAGGTCGGCCCTTATGCGATCGGCAGCGTCCAGGGCATAGCGGTCGATCCATCGGGCGCGCGCATGGGCGGGGCCGACCCCCGCCGCATGGGCTATGCGGTCGGTTATTGAGGCGACCCGCGAGGCGCTTACCGCTTCCTGAGGGCATCGGGCTTGTGCGCAGCCCGCTTGCCCTCATCCGTTTCCACGATGAATTCGGGATTGCCCGGCGTGGCGGCCACTTTGTGGCCCTTGATCCGCGTGGTTTCGGTGACCTTCTTCACCACCTTGCCATGGGCCTGTCCGCCATGGCTTTTCCACGTCACGGGATCGCCTTTCCTGAGAGTGCTCGCCATCATGCGCCTCCCGGATCGACGGAGAAGGCGATCTTGCGCCGATCCATTTCCTCGACCACGGCCTGAAGGAAGGGGGACAGATTCTCCGTCTCCTTGTCCGAGGCCGTTTCCCAGCTGTCGATCAGTTCCTCATCGGTCATGTTCCCGACCACGGCCCTATGATCGCTTTGCGCATCCGCAGCCATGACGATCCTCCGCTCTACGGCCTGGGTCAGTTGCCGTCGTCCATGATCGCTTCGCCGCCTTCCTCCTCCTCCAGGAGAACCGCTGCGGAACCCGACGCCGAAAGCCGGACCTGATTCCCTTCCACCGCGGCGACCAGCCCGCCGGCAATGAAATGATGATGGTCCCCATGCGATCCGCTGTCGGCCTTGACCATCTTGATCCGGTCGCCTTCCACCTTGTCGACCGTGCCGATGTGCACGCCGTCGGCGCCGATGATGTCCATATGTTCCTTGATTGCGCTCAGCTCTGCCATGTCCGTCTCCTTCTTCCGCCCTGAACGCATGGAGCCGCGCGAGAGATGCGCCGGGCGCCGCCGACTGGCGCGCCGGAGCCACGACTTCACGCAAAACCGCCCCTCTGCCCAGATGGGGCCGGCACCGGGCCGCATGCCTTCGGCACGGCCGATCGACGACGAAAGTATCATCCCGGTCCCGATGCGGACATTGCGCCGAATCTCCTGAAAGCTTACGGTTTCAGGCAAGGCCGTCTGCCCGGCCGTCGGCGGTTCAAGGGTCGACGCGGCCGGAAAGTCATACTCCGGAGGTATCATCATGTTGGACATGCGCCTTCTGCGCTACTTCGTGGCCGTGGCGGACGAGGGCAATTTCAACCGCGCGGCGGAACGGCTGCACATCGCGCAGCCGCCGCTGTCGCGCGCGATCCAGCAGCTGGAGGCGCATGTCGGCGCGCCCCTGCTGGACCGCGCCAGCCGTCCGCTGCGCCTGACCGGCGTGGGGCGCCTGCTGCACGCGCAGGCGGTGCAGGTGCTGAGCCGCATGGAAGATGTGGAGGCGATGGTGAAGGCGGCGGCGACCAGCCGGCGGCGGCGGCTGGTGATCGGCTTCGTCGCCTCGACCATCTATGCGCGGCTGCCCGAATTGATCCGCGCGTTCCGCAAGGTCGCCGACAATGTCGAACTGGTCATGGTGGAAAGCACCACGCTGGACCAGATCGCCGCGCTGAAGGAAGGGCGGATCGATGTCGGGTTCGGCCGCATCCGGTTCGAGGATCCGGGCGTGCGCCGCATCATCCTGCGCGATGAAAAGCTGGTCGCCGCCTTTCCGATCGACCATCCCCTGGCAAGCGGCGAAGGGCCGATTTCGCTGCGCGAACTGGCGGACGAACCGCAGATCGTATATCCCCGCGCGCCGCGCCCCAGCTATGCCGATCAAGTGATTTCCCTGTTCCGCGACCAGGCGATTGAGCCGCGCATCGTCCATGAAGCGCGCGAGCTTCAGATCGCCATCGGCCTCGTCGCGGCGGAGGAAGGCATGGCGATCGTTCCCGAATCGGTCCGGCGGGCGCGCAGCCACGACGTCGCCTTTCGCGAACTGGCCGAACCCGCCACGTCCCCCATCATCTTGAGCCATCGTCCCGGCGACCGCTCCCCCGAACTCGCGCTGATGACATCGGTCGTCGCCCGCAAATATGCGGAGTGGGGCTATGACGTGCCCGCAGCGCTGAGCGAGGAATCCTGAGCGGGCTGCGCGAAGCGGCGGTTCCGCCAGTCCACCCCTGCCATTTTTCACGGAGATATGGCGTGCGCCTTCCGCCTCGCTTATGCGGGTAGGAAATCGAAGCGAGGAAGAGAGTTACCCATGGCCCTGGTGAAAAAGGCTGCGCTCGGCAAGGCTGGCCGTGGCAGATCGGTCGCATCCTCTCCTGACGACCGGCCGGCAATGGACAAGTCCATGGCCCCCAACGGGTCCAGCCCGCCCAAACGGCTCCCTGCACGGCCGGGACGCAGGCGCAAGCCCATGACCGCGGTCGAGCGGCTCGACCAGGCGACGCAGGAACTGGCCAGCGGGTTGGGGGAATCGGCGTCCGCCGCGGCCGAACTCCAGCGCAATGTCGAGCAGATGGCGAGCGGCGCGGAGGAGGCGGCCAGCGCCGCGCAGGAGTCGCTCGGCCTCGTCGGCCATCTGCGCGCCAATTTTCGGGAAGCGAGCATCCGCGCCGCCGCATCGCGCAGCCAGACCGAAAGGCTGGAGGCGTCGTTCAAGGAAATCTCCGAACAGATCGATGCTTCCGTCGCGGCGATAGAGTTGAACGCCCGCCGCCAGCTTGGCTCGGTCACGGTGATAGAGCAGTTGGAACTGGCCGCCGCCCGCATCGGCGCGGTGGGCGACGCCATGGGCGACCTGGCCGAACAGACCGGCATGCTGGCGCTGAACGCATCGATCGAGGCGACCCGCGCCGGGGACAGCGGCAGGGGCTTCGGCATCGTTGCCGACGAGGTTCGCGAACTGGCCGAAGCGTCGGAGGCGAGCGCGACCGACATCCGCGCGATTGCGACGGGCATCGTCGCGGAGGTCCGCGCGATTGCGGCGCGGGTCCGCGCGGCCAGCGAACGCGCCAGCGGGGAGGCGCGGAGCGGCAGCCATGTCAGCACAGCCCTGGAAGAAGCGCGGGACGCCCTCGCCACCGTTCTGGGCGGCGCGCAGGAGATCGCCGCCGCCGCCGTCCAGGCTGAGGTGGCCGCCACGGAATCGGAACGCGGGGCCGAGCAGGTCGCTAGCGCCGCGGAGGAACAGTCCGCCGCGGCGGCCGAGGCGCAGCAGGCGATAGAGCAGCAGGCCGCCTCGCTGGAGCAGAGCCAGCAGACGGCGGAAGCGCTGGCGGCGCTGAGCGGCGCGCTGGGGACGGAACGGGCCGGTTCGCAGGAGGTCGAGCAGATCGCCGTGGCCGCCGAACAATTATCCGCCACGGTGCAGGAGCTGTCGGGCGCATCCAGCCAGATCCAGATCGCCATCGAGCAGATTGCGCGCGGCGCACAGCTTCAAAGCGCCGCCACATTGCAGGCCAGCGCCGCCATGGGGCAGATCGAAACCAGCGCCACCATTGCAAGGGACAGGGCGGCCGGCGCGGTCGAAAGCCTGGACGGGCTGGTCGCGACGGTCGGGGAAGGAAGCGCGAAACTGACCGGCCTGATCGACGGCGTGGGCGCCGCCGTCGAAGACACGCGCGCCGTGCTGGACCTGCTCGGCAGGCTGAACGAAACGGCGCGGCGGGCGGAGAAGGTGGCCGACACGCTGGCGCTCGGCGCGCTCCAGACCAACATGCTGGGGGTGAGCGGCGCGGTGGAGGCGACCCGGTCCGGCGAAGCGGGCGAAGGCTTCACGACCGTCACGGCCGACATTCGGAAACTGGCGCGCAGCCTGGCCGCCAATGCCGAAGAAGGCAAGGATGTCGTGCGCGCCATCCAGGAAGGCATTCAGATCGCGCAGCGCACGCTCGACCAGATCGCCGCGGCGGGGGAGACGGAAACGACGCGCAACGAAGCGCTGCTTGCCCGCTTCGCCGGCATGGCTGCGGAGCTGAACGCGACCCGCGCCGACAATGGCGTGATCCTCGATGGCGCGGAGGCGATACAGCACGCCGCGCGAGAGGTGCGAAGCGGCTGCGAGCAGATCGCAAAGGCGGCCGAACTGGCGGCCGAAGCTGCGCGGGAGGCGGGCGCTGCCGCTCACCAGCAGGCGCAGAGCGCGGAAATGCTGGCTGCGGCCATTGAAGACATCGCCTCTCTCGCCGCCTCGCTCAACAGCGGAGAGTCCGGCGCATGACGGCGGGCGACCGGCTCGTCTTCCGTGCCGGTGACAGGCGCTATGCCGTGGCGGCGGGCCGCGTGCGCGAACTCGCCCGATTGCCGCGGCTGACGCCGGTTCCACTGGCGCCGCAGGGTCTGCTGGGGCTGGGCAATGTGCGGGGAGAGACGATCGCGGTGCTTTCCCCGGCCGCGATGACCGGCGGCGAAGCGCTGGGCGCGGCGCGCCATTTGCTGGTGCTGGGGGGCAGCGATCCCATCGCCCTGGCCATCGATGCGGTGGAAAGGTCCGACGGGGACGAGGCGGGCAGGATCGAGGATTTCCCCCTCGACCAATGGATCGCACAGGCCTTTCCCCTGCGCGCGAGTGCGCGACGCGCCAGCGCAGGCGGGGCCATGGCACGACCTGTCCGGCACGCCATGCGGGACGACCGGCTGGCGCTGCTGCGCGTGGCGATAGGCGATCAGAGCTTCGCCCTGCCCCTGGAGGAGGTTGCGCAAGTGCTGCGCATGCCCCGCGACGTGGCGCTGCTCCCCGGCGCGGATGCAGCCGTGGTGGGGACGATCCGCTGGCGCGACCGGTCGCTGGGCGTGCTGTCGCTCGCGGCGCTGCTGGGCCTTTCCGGCGATGAGGGGGCGGAGACGGACCGTGCCCGCCGCCGCATCGTCGTGGTGACGCTCGGCGGCCAGAATCTGGGACTGCTGGTCGATCATGTCGAAGGACTTTTGCGCGTGTCGCCCGGGCGGATCGACAGCCTACCCACCGCCCTGTTGCGGACGGAAGGCGAGGCGCGGATCAGCGCCATTTGCCGTCCCGAGGGCGGCGGCCGGCTGGTGTCGATGCTGGCGGTCGACGAACTGCTGCGTGATCCCGCCGCGCGCCTGCCGGTGACGAAGGATCAGCGAACCGGCAAAGCCGCGCCTGCATCCTCGCCCTCCAGCCCGCGGATGTCCCTGCTGCTCGTCCGCATCGGTCCCCATGACCTTGCCCTGCCGGTCGGGGCCATCGACAAGGTGATGGGGCCGCCGGAGCGGCTGACCACGCTGCCCGGTGCGCCGCCGTGGCTGGCGGGCCTGGCGGCGACTGGCGGCGAACCGCTCGCGGTGGTCGATCAAGTCATGCGTCTGACGGGTTCCCCGGCCAGCGGAGCGCGGCGACGGCTGATCGTGCTGCGCACCGACGGCCGGCGCGTCGGCTTTCTGGTCGACGAAGCGCGCACCATCCTTGCCGTCGAACGCAGCATGCTCGTTCCCGCACCCCTTCCCGATGCGCTGGCCGATGGGATTTTCGGAGAGGTGCTGCACGCTTCGGACGGTGGCGGCAGAACGCTGCTCGTCGTCCAGCCGGCAGCGTTGCTTTCTTCAGCCGAGCAAGCCCTTATGGCCGAAATCGCTCGCCGCCAGCCGACGCCAGCGCCATGATCCGACTGCTGATCGTCGACGACAGCCCATTGATGCGGCAGCTTCTGACCGAAATCTTCGCCGAAGCCGGGGATTTCGAGACAGGCACGGCCCGCAACGCCGACGAAGCCCTGGCACAGCTCAGCGCGTTCCAGCCCGATGTCGTGACGCTGGACATTCACATGCCCGGAATGGACGGACTCGCCTGCCTCGACCGCATCATGGTCGAGCGGCCGACACCGGTCGTCATGCTGTCCTCCCTCACCGAAGCCGGGGCGGACGAGACGCTGGAAGCGCTGGCGCTGGGCGCGGTCGATTTCATTCCCAAGCCGCGGGGACCGCTGTCGATCGAGATCGAAGGAATCGCGGCCACGCTTGTCGCCAAGGTCCGCGAGGCCGCCAGCGCCCGCATCCCGCGCAGCGCCCGGCTGACCGAGCGGGTCCGGCGGCGCGCCGCCGCCACGCGCCTTGCGGGCGGCTCCGCTGCTCCCATCCGCCCGTCCATGCCCAGACAGGCCGCGACAGCCATTCCACCCCGCAGGCGGCCCGCCCACCTTCCTTCGCACGAGAAAGCCGAGGCGCTTTCAGGGATAGAGGCGGTGCTGGTGGGCGTCTCCACCGGTGGGCCGTCGGCGCTGGACGCGCTGCTCGGTCCGCTGCCTGCCGACTTCCCCTGGCCCATCGTCATCGCCCAGCACATGCCGTCCAGCTTCACCGGGCCGCTGGCCCGCCGCCTCGACCGGGGATGCGCCATCGCGGTGGAGGAGGTGCGGCAGCCCCGCCCCCTTCGCCCCGGCACCGCCTATATCGGGCGGGGAGACGCGGACCTGATCTTCTCCCGCCGGGATGGCGTGCCCCAGATACTGGCCGCCCCGATGCGGGCGGATCGGCTATGGCATCCCAGCGCGGACCGGCTGGTCGAAAGCGCGCGGGCGCTGTTCCCGCCACGGGCGCTGGTCGCCGTGCTGATGACAGGCATGGGGCATGACGGGGCGGAGGCGATGGCCGCCCTCCACCGGGACGGCGGCCATGTGCTGGCGCAGGACGAGGCAAGCTCCGTCGTCTGGGGCATGCCCGGCGCGCTCGTCGCGGCTGGCGGCGCCGATCTGGTCCTGCCGCTGGAAGATCTGGCGGCGCAGCTCCTCGCTTGGGCGCAGGGATGACGCAGGTGCCCGAAACGCTGCTTGCGGGATCGTCGCTGACGCGGCTGACGGCGCTGCTCTACCGCCTGACCGGCATGAAGTTCGACGAGAAGAAGCGCTTCTACCTCGAACGCCGGGTCGCGCACCGCATGGACCGGACCGCGACAACCGACATCGCCCGCTACCTCCTGCTGCTGGAGCGCGATGCGCACGAGCGGCAGATGCTGATCAACGCCGTCACCATCAACGAGACCTATTTCTTCCGGGAGGAGCATCAGCTCACCGCGCTGGCGGACGAGATCCTGCCCAGGATCGCCGCGGAAAAGCGGCCCGGCGACCTGATCCGCATCTGGTCCCTTCCCTGCTCGACCGGGGAGGAAGCCTATTCGATCGCGCTCTGGCTGCTGGAGCGATGGCCGCTGGTCGACGCCTATCATGTCGAGATCGTCGGGTCGGACATCGACACCCACGCGCTCGATGCCGCCCGGGACGGCCAATATGGGGCGCGCGCGCTCGCCCGGCTGCCGGCGGACATGCTCGCGGCCTATTTCGAACGCGAACATCAGCACCGCAGACGGATCGTCCAGGACCTGCGCGAATCCGTGCTCTTCACCCAGGCGAACCTGAACGATGCGGCTTCGGTGGCGAGCCAGGGCCGCTTCGATATCGTGCTTTGCCGCAACCTGCTCATTTATTTCGATGACGAATCGCGCATCGCCGCCGCCCGGCATCTGCACGAGGCGCTTCTTCCCGGCGGCTATCTCCTGCTCGGCCATAGCGAATCCATGGCCCGGATCGACGAGCGCTTCGATCTGGTTCGCTTGCGCCAGGCAATCGTCTATCGTCGGCGCTGATGGACGAGCTGCTTCAACAATTCCTGCTCGAAGGACGCGATCTGGTGGCGGATGCGCATGCCGCCCTGGTGGCGCTTGGCCGCGACGCACGGGATCGCCCGGCGCTCGACCGGCTGTTCCGCGCCACCCATACGCTCAAGGGGTCGGTGGCCCTGTTCGACATGGCGCCGGCGGAACGGCTGCTCCACGTCGCAGAGGCCCGACTCGAAGGCGCGAGGAAAGGCGACGGGGCGCTGGACGAAGCCATGCTCGACCTGTTGATGCAGGCGATCGACCAGACCGACCGCTGGATCGACGCCATGGAGGGCGCCGCTTCGCTGGACGCCGACGCCACCGGCCTTTCGGACCGCCTGATCGCCCTGATCGCAGGGGACGGGGAAACCGGTGAAGCTGACCTCCCCCTGCCCGTCTCACCCCCGGTCGCGGCTGATCAGGACTGGATCGCCGCCCTGCGCAGCCGCGCCGAACTGGCCATGGTCGACCCCGGCCGGGCGAGAACGGCCTTCCGCTATACCCCCGATCCCGACTGCTTCTTCCGGGGCGAGGACCCGCTGTCCATGGTCGAGAATGTGCCTCAATTGCTGGGCATCGCCATATTGCCCGCCGGCGATGCCTGGCCGGACCTCGCCGCCTGCGAGCCGTTCCGCTGCATGGCCGCCATAGAGGGGTTGAGCGCCGCCGACGAAGCGCAGGTGCGCGCCGCGTTCCGGCTAGCGCCCGATCAGATTGCGGTCGCGCCGTTCAATCCGTCGCCAGCGGCAAGCGATTCTGCCCCCTATGCCACCGAACTTGCGGCCACGCTCAGGGTCGAGGCGGTCCGGCTCGACCGGCTGGCCGACCAGAGCGGCGAACTTGCCGTCGCGATCCGTGCGCTGCAACCGATAGCGGCCCGCCTGCGCGTCATCGATCCGCTGCTCGCCGCCGAACTCCGTGCCGCGGAGGACGAGATCGCCCGCGTCGCCGGACGGCTCCAGCGCTCGGTCGCGCAGGTGAGGCTGGTGTCGCTCGAACCCGTGCTGCGCCGCCTGCCGCGGCTGGCGCGGGAGGCCGCGGCCATGGTGGACAAGGCGATCCGCTTCACCATCGAGGGGGAGACGGCGCAGGTCGACAAGCAACTGGCCGACCAGTTGTTCGAACCCCTGCTCCATCTGGTGCGCAACGCCGTCGACCACGGGCTGGAGCCGGCCGGACAGAGGGTGGCCAGCGGGAAACCCGCCGAAGGGCGGATCGGGCTTGCCGTCCGGCAAGATGGCGGCCATATCTCCATCGTCCTGACCGATGACGGGCGCGGGATCGATCCGCAGGCGATGCGGGCGGCAGCCGTCGCCAAGGGCCTGATGAGCGGCGAGGCGGCGGCCGCGCTCAGCGATGCGGAAGCCTTGCATATCGTCTTCCTCCCCGGTTTTTCCACCGCCGAAAGCGCCACTATGCTGTCGGGCCGGGGCGTCGGCATGGACGCCGTGCGGGCGGCGGTCGAACGGCTGGCGGGGACCATCACGATCCAGAGCGATGTCGGCCGGGGCACGCGCATCACCCTGCGCCTGCCGGCCAATGCGATCACGACTCCGCTTCTGGTCGTCGCGGCGGGGGACCGTCAGCTCGGCGTCAGGCTGGACCAGATCGTTGAAACCGCGCGGATCGACGCCAGCGCGGTCCAGCCGGTCGGTCAGGCGCATGCCTGCATATTGCGGGACAGGACCGTGCCCGTGCTGGACCTGGCGGCGCTGCTGGGGCTGGAACCCACGAGCGGCGCGCTTGCCCGGCTGGTGGTGACCGATGCCGGACCCTGCCGCACCGCGCTGCGCGTGGCTGCCTTCGGGGAGCGGTTCGACGCCGTCGTGCGCGAAAGCACGGGATTGCTGGCCGCCATGCCCGCCGTGGCGGGTACGGCGATGATGTCCGACGGCAGCGTGCTGCTGGTGCTGGACCTGCCGGAGCTGGTGGCATGAGCGTGGTCGTGGAGGAGGACCGGATCATCCTCTCAGGCGCTGCGACGGTGGAGGACGCCGAACCGCTGCTGGCCGCGCTGCTGGAGCATCCCCATCACAGGATCGACATCGCCGGGCTGGCGCGGGCGCATCTTGCCGTGGTGCAGTTGGTCCTCGCCGCCGGCCGGCCCGTCATCGGCCGGCCCGAAAGCCCGTTCCTGCGGGAAATCGCCTTTGCATCGCCAATGCGGATCAAGGTGTAACAATTTCATATCTGCGATTGCGGTTCCTTCCTATAGAAGAAGATGAAGGCCCGACCGGGTCGAGATTGAGTGGAGTCATGAATGCCCGTTACCGTGTTGATCGTGGACGACAGCAAACTCGCGCGGATCGTCGCGGGAAAGGCATTGGCGGAACTTCAGCCCGACTGGCAGAAAATCGAGGCCGGCAGCGGGGCGCAGGCGCTGGAACTGCTGGGCAAGGAGCGGATCGAAGTCGCTCTCATCGATTTCAACATGACCGAACAGGATGGGCTGGAACTTGCGGGCGAGATACGCGCTTTGAGGCCGGACATGCCGATCGCGATCATCACCGCCAATATCCAGGACGAGATCATCGCGCAGGCGCGGGCGATCGGCGCCGCCTTCATCGCCAAGCCCGTCACCAGCGAGGGCCTTGCCGGCTTCCTGACCGGCGCTGCGCTCAAGCTGAGGTCCAGCCAGGAATGATAACGGGCCACGTCGCGCTGAGCGAACTCGAACAGGACGCCCTGACCGAGATCGTGAATATCGGCGTGAGCCGCGCCGCCTCTTCCTTGAGGAAGATGATCGGGGACCAGGTCGTCCTGTCCGTCCCTTCGGTGGAGGTCGTGAGCCAGCGCCGCGCCGCCCGCCTGATCAGCGAGCGCGAAGTGGTCGACCTGATCGCGGTGCGGCAGGATTTTTCGGGTCCCTTTTGCGGGCGGGCCCTGCTGATCTTCCCCGAAACGAACAGCCTGGAGCTGGTTCGGGCGGTGACGGGCGGCGCCCTTTCGGCCGAGGAAGCGGTCGAGATGGAGCAGGAGGCGCTGGCCGAGACGGGCAACATCATCCTCAACAGCTGCCTTGCGACCATGGCCAACATGCTCAAGCGGTCGCTGTCCATGACCATCCCCGAAGTGCTGCGGGGCAATGGCGCGACCCTGTTCGAAATCGACGAAACGACAGGGTCGGAAGGGCTGGTCCTCTTTCTCTACATCGACTTTGCGGTGCGCCAGCGCGACATTCGCGGCTATATCGCGATGCTGATGGACATTCCTTCGCTCGCGACGCTCAAGCAGTTGCTCGACGAGTTCATCTCGCGCATCGTGGGCGAGGATGGCTGACGAAGCGATCATCGGAAACGCGGATCAATTGCGCGCCGTGCTCGCGGCGGCGGGGGCCAGCGGCGCCTGGGACTGGGACATCGTCCGGGACCGGCTGACCGTCGATGCCCGTTTTGCCGAGCTGTACGGATTGGGCGCCGATGCCGCCGACCAGCCATTGCCGACCGCCGCCTTCTTCCGCGCCATCCATCCGGAGGATCGCGCCCGCATCCGCATCGCGGTCGCTGGCATGCTGGCGGGCTCCGAATTCTTCTCCAAGGAATTCCGCATCATCGCTCCGGACGGTGCGATATTATGGATGCACGGCCGGGGCCGGAGCCAGCTTGACGATCAGGACGAGCCGATACGTTTCACCGGGCTGCTGGTCGATGTGACCGACCGCAAGCGCACGGAGGAGCGGCTCCGCATCGCGCAGAGCGCCGGCGGGATCGGCACGTTCGAATATCGGGACGGCTTCGCGACAGTGTCGGTCTCCAGCGAATTCTGCCGGCTGCTCGGCCTCCACCCCGCCGACCGGCTGCCGGTCAGGACGATCAACGCGGTCGTGTGCGAGGACGAGGAGCCGTTGATACCCGAAGACGGTGCGGAACCTGCCAGCATCGACAGCGTGTTCCGCATCCGCCGCAGCGACGATGGCGCGGACCGCTGGATCGCCCGCCGTGGCGAGGCGATGCGCGACAGCGAGGGTAGCGGTTACCGGCTGCTGGGCGTCATCTATGACGTGACCGATGCGAAGCTTCAGGAAACGCGGCTGCGCGAATTGAACGACACGCTGGAGCAGCGCGTCGCGCAGGAGATAGACGAACGCCTGCGGGCGGAGGATGCGCTCCGCCAGGCGCAGAAGATGGAGGCCGTCGGCCAGCTTACCGGCGGCATCGCGCATGATTTCAACAATCTGCTGACCATCATCACCGGCAGCGTCGACATGGCGCTGCGGCGGCTCGACAATTCGGCCGATCCCAGGGTGGGCCGCGCGCTGGACAATGCCATGCGCGGTGCGGAACGGGCAGCGGCGCTGACCCAGCGCCTGCTTGCCTTCTCCCGCCGGCAGCCGCTCGACCCCCGTGCCGTGGAGGTGCCCCGCCTGCTGGCCGGCATGTCGGACCTGCTCACCCGCACCATCACCGAAGCGGTCGCCATCGCCATCGAGGCGCCGGACGACGTCTGGACCATAGAGGCCGATCCGCACCAGCTTGAAAATGCGATCCTCAACCTGGCCGTGAACGCCCGCGACGCCATGCCGCAGGGCGGATCGCTGACCATCGCCGCAGGCAACCGGCAGGTCGCCGCGCACCAGAGCGACGAAAGCCATGTCAGTCCCGGCGATTATGTGGCGATCACGGTAAGCGACAACGGCACCGGCATGGACGCGGACACCCTGACCAAGGTGTTCGATCCCTTCTTCACCACCAAGGAGGTCGGGAAGGGCACGGGCCTTGGCCTGTCCATGGTCTATGGCTTCGCCAAGCAATCCGGCGGCAGCGTGCTGATCGACTCGGCATTGGGGGAAGGCACGACAGTGACGCTGCTGCTGATGCGCAGCATCCAGAGCGCGGAACCGCCCGCCGATGCGATGGACGAGCGCGAACCCTTCGGCAGCGCGTCGGAAACGATCCTGGTTGTCGAAGATGACGACGATGTTCGCGCCTATACGGTGGGAACGCTGCGCGAGCTGGGTTATCGGGTGGTGGAGGCGCATGACGGCGCTTCCGCCCTTGCCCTGCTGGACAAGCAGGACCAGCCGATCAAGCTGCTGATCACGGACGTCGTCATGCCCCGCATGTCGGGCAGCGAACTCGGCGCGGCGGCCCGCGCCCGGCAGCCCAGGCTGCGCATCCTCTACACATCGGGTTATCCCAGGGATGCGATCATGCGCGACGGACGGCTGGACAGCGGCGTCGAACTGCTGGCCAAGCCCTTCACCTTCCGCAGCCTGGCGGAACGGGTACGCGAGATCATCGACAAGGGCTAGGACGCGCTGCGTGAATTCCGGCGCAGGTCGTCGGTGGCGCCTCATTCCGCTGCGTTGAACGCCACCTGCTCGATCTCCCGCGCTGTGGCGTGCAGCAGTTCGATCACCTCGTCATGCCCGATCTTCCTCGCGCTCATCGACTGCGATATGGATATGGCGGCGGGCACCATGCCGTCCGGCCTCCGGATCGGAACGGCCGCGCAGGTCAGGTCTTCGGCAATTTCTCCATCGTCGATCGCATATCCCTGCCGCGCCACCAGATCGAGCTCGCATGCCAGGGCGCCGGCATCGACGATGGTGCGCGGAGTAAGGGCAACGAAGGGGCCGTTGGCGAGATAGGCATCCCGCTCGCCGGGGGGAAGATGGGCGAGCAGCACCTTGCCCATGCCGGAGCAATAGGCCTCCAACTGCATTCCCACCCGCGTGAACAGTCCTGCCGCCCCCTGGCCGATTTTCAGGCGATAGGTGACCATGTCATTTTCCAGCGTCCCCAGCTGCACGATCGTCCGCGCCTTCACGGCCAGCCGGTGCATGGCGGGCGCGGCGACGTTGACGATCAACTGCTTTTCGTCGAGCCGCTGCAAGAGCCGCAGCAGCCGCGCGCCCGCGACATGCCGTCCGCGCCCGACCGGCGTCAGATACCCTTCCTCGACCAGCGTCGTCACCTGCCGGTGGGCCGTCGCCACGGGCATGTCGATGGACCGCGCCAGCGCGGAAACGCTGTTCTGCCCGCCATCGGCCACAACCCCCTCCAGCATGGCCAGGGTCCGCTTGAGCGAACTGATTTGCGGCGTCCTGTTTCTCATGATGTGAGAAGATCACAGCTTGGCCCGGTGGCGTCAAGTACAAAGCTCCCTTATTCTGATGCCCTGTGAGGCGGCCCGTACCCGGCGCCGGCGACATGCGTTTCCTTTACGAAAAGGCTTGAAGGATATGGCCAAAACCAAGGTTGCGATCATCGGATCGGGAAATATCGGCACCGACCTGATGATAAAGATCATGCGTCTTTCGGAGACGCTGGAAATGGGTGCCTTCGTCGGCATCGATCCGGAATCGGACGGGCTGAAGCGCGCCGCCCGCATGGGCGTGCCCATCACGGCGGAGGGCATTGGCGGCCTGATCGCGCTGGAGGGTTTCAAGGACATCGCCATCGTGTTCGACGCGACGTCGGCAGGCGCGCACAAGCGGCACAATGAACTGCTCCAGGCGCATGGCAAGCGGGTGGTCGACCTGACGCCCGCGGCCATCGGCCCCTACACCATTCCGCCCGTCAACGGCGAAACCAACCTGGATGCGTCGAACGTCAACATGGTGACCTGCGGCGGCCAGGCGACCATCCCCATCGTCCATGCCGTCAACCGCGTCGCGAAGGTGCATTATGGCGAGATCGTCGCCTCCATCGCCTCCAAGAGCGCAGGTCCCGGCACGCGCGCCAATATCGACGAATTCACCGAGACCACCAGCCAGGCGATCGTCGACGTCGGCGGGGCGAGCCGCGGCAAGGCCATCATCATCCTCAACCCCGCCGAGCCACCGCTGATCATGCGCGACACCGTTTATTGCCTGTGCGACGACGCCAGCCAGGACGAGATCCGCGCCAGCATCGACCGCATGGTGGCCGAAGTGCAGACCTATGTGCCGGGATACCGGCTGAAGCAGGCGGTGCAGTTCGAACATATCGGATCGAACCGTCCCCTGCGCATTCCGGAGATGGACGGGGAATTCACGGGCCTCAAGGTCAGCGTCTTCCTGGAGGTCGAGGGAGCCGCCCATTACCTGCCCGCCTATGCCGGCAATCTCGACATCATGACCTCGGCCGCGTTGCGCACCGCCGAAAAGATCGCCGTCCGCATGCATGAAGGAGCCGTCGCATGACCTTCGATCCGACCCAGACCAAGCTCTACATCCAGGACGTCACGCTGCGCGACGGCATGCATGCCGTCCGTCACCAATATAGCATCGACCATGTGCAGAAGATCGCCCGGGCGCTGGACGACGCCAAGGTCGACGCCATCGAGGTCGCCCATGGCGACGGCCTTAGCGGGTCGTCCTTCAACTATGGTTTCGGCGCGCATACGGACCATGACTGGATCGCCGCCGTGGCGGACGTGCTGGAACATAGCGTCCTGACGACGCTGCTGCTGCCCGGCATCGGCACGGTGCACGATCTGAAGCATGCCTATGATCTGGGCGTGCGGTCGGTGCGCATCGCCACCCATTGCACGGAGGCGGATGTTTCGAAGCAGCATATCGAGGCGGCGCGCAACCTGGGCATGGACGTGTCCGGCTTCCTGATGATGAGCCACATGACCGATCCGGATGCGCTGGCGCAGCAGGCCAAGCTGATGGAAGATTATGGCGCGCACTGCGTCTATGTCACCGACAGCGGCGGCGCGCTCAACATGGAGCAATATGCGGCGCGGCTTCAGGCCTATGATCGCGTGCTGAAGCCCGAGACGCAGCGTGGCGTGCACGCCCACCACAATCTTTCGCTGGGCGTCGCCAATTCCATCGTCGCCGTGCAGAACGGCGCGGTCCGCGTCGACGCCAGCCTGGCCGGCATGGGAGCCGGCGCCGGCAATGCGCCGCTGGAGGTGTTCATTGCCGCAGCGGACCGCTATGGCTGGAACCATGGCTGCGATCTCTATGCGTTGATGGACGCCGCCGAAGAACTGGTCCGCCCCCTGCAGGACCGGCCGGTGCGCGTGGACCGCGAAACGCTGACCCTGGGTTATGCGGGCGTCTATTCCAGCTTCCTGCGCCATGCGGAAAAGGCGGCGCAGGACTATGGCCTCGACGCGCGCAGCATCCTTGCGGAAGTGGGCCGTCGCAAGATGGTCGGCGGTCAGGAGGATATGATCGTCGACGTCGCGCTGGATCTCAGCGCAAAATAAGCGGCGGGGCGGCTTCGCCCCTTCGCCCGTGAGCAAGCCCATGGCCTGACGGTTCGTCCGTCAGGCCATGGGCGAGCCAGGCCTCACACCCGTTCCCAGATGGCCGCGATGCCCTGGCCGCCGCCTATGCACATGGTCGTCAGGCCCAGGCGGCCGCCGGTGCGCTGCAGTTCATAGACCAGCTTGGTCGTGATGATCGCGCCCGTCGCCCCCACCGGATGGCCCAGCGAAATGCCGCTGCCATTGGGATTGACCCTTGCCGGATCGAAGCCCAGCTCCCGCGAGACGGCGCAGGCCTGCGCCGCAAAGGCTTCGTTGGATTCGATCACGTCCAGATCGCCCACGCCCATCCCCGCCCGCTCCAGCGCCTTGCGCGTGGCGGGCACCGGGCCGATGCCCATATAGGCCGGATCGACCCCCGCATGGCCATAGGCGACCAGTCGCGCGAGCGGCTTCAATCCCTGCGCCTTCACCGCCTCCCCGCTTGCCAGCACCACGGCGGCGGCGCCGTCGTTGATCCCCGACGCATTGCCGGCCGTCACGGTCCCATCCTTCTGGAAGACGGGCTTCAGCTTGCTGAAATCCTCCGGGGCCGCATCGGCGCGCACGAATTCGTCGGTGTCGAACGGCACCGGCTTGCGCCGCACCGTCACCTCCACCGGCACGATCTGCTCCCTGAAATAGCCCTGCGCGATGGCGTTCGCCGCCCGCTTCTGGCTTTCATGGGCGAGCGCGTCCTGGTCTTCCCGCGAAATGCCGTAGCGGGCAGCGACATTCTCCCCCGTGACGCCCATATGGATGCCGTGGAAGGGATCGGTCAGCGCGCCGGTCAACCCGTCCTGCACCACCGCATCGCCCATCTTCTGGCCCCAGCGGGCGGCGGGCAGGAAATAAGGCGCACGGCTCATGATCTCCACGCCCGCGCCCAGCGCGATGTCGCAGTCACCGAGCATGATCGACTGGGCTGCAGTAAGGATCGCCTGCAAACCCGATCCGCAGAGGCGGTTGACGCTGTGCGCCGGAGTTTCCTGCGGAATGCCCGCGCCGATCGCCGCTATGCGCGCGGCATAGGCGTCGCGCGGCTCGCAAGGGATGACATTGCCCAGCACGACATTGCCGATCAGGCTCGCCTCGAGCCCCGCGCGCTCGATCGCCGCCCGCGCCACATGCGCACCCAGTTCGCCCGGCTTCTGGTCCTTGAGCGAGCCGCCGAAGCTGCCGATGGCCGTCCGCGCCGCCGATACCAGAAAGACATCCGTCATATGCTGTTCCTGTCCTGAATGTTGAGATCCCCGAAGCGCCCACCCTCGGCAGCGAGCCGCTCGATCAGCGGGGCGGGCGTCCATGCCCATCCGTTACGGCCGGCGGCAAGGGCGCGAAGCCGGTCCAGAACGGTGGACAAGCCCATGATGTCGGCCTGGAACATCGGCCCGCCGCGTTCGCGGCCGAAGCCATAGCCATGGATGTAGATCATGTCGACGTCGACGGGACGATAGGCGATTCCCTCCTCCACGATCCGCGCGCCTTCATTGACCAGGGCCAGCAGGCAACGGCCGACGATTTCCTCATCGCTGAACGCGCGCCGCTCAAGGCCTGTCTCGGCGGAGTAATCCTCGATCAGCCTTGTGATTTCCGGATCGGTTTCCGCCGTCCGGCCATCCGGATAGGCGTAGATGCCCTTGCCCGTCTTCTGTCCGAACCGCCCCAGTTCACAGATGCGGTCTATCACGCCCGAATAGGGCCGGTCGGGCTGTTCCGCCATACGGCGCTTGCGGATCGCCCAGCCGATGTCCTGTCCGGCCAGATCCATCGTCCGGCACGGCCCCATCGCCATGCCCCACCGCTCCATGGCGGCGTCGATCTGCTGCGGCAGCGCGCCTTCCTCCAGCAGGAACCAGACCTGGCGCAGATATTCCTCGAACATGCGGTTGCCGATGAAGCCGTCGCACACGCCCGACACGACGCCGACCTTGCCGATCCGCTTGCCCAGCGCCATCGCGGTCGCCAGCACATCCGGCGCGGTTTCCCTGCCGCGAACCACTTCCAGCAACCGCATGATATTGGCGGGCGAGAAGAAATGCAGGCCGACGACCCGCGACGGATCGGCCACCAGCGCGGCGATGGCGTCGAGGTCGAGCGTCGATGTGTTGCTCGCCAATATCCCATCCGGCCGGGCGATCGCATCGAGCGCGGAAAAGACCTGCTTCTTGACGCCCATATCCTCGAACACCGCCTCGATCACCAGATCGGCATCCGCGAGCGCCTCCAGTTCGGTCGCCGCCGTGAAGGCGGCGATGCGCGCATCGGCCACGTCCTGACCGATCCTGCCCTTCTCCACATCGCGCTGGATCGTCTTGCAAATGGTGGCTTCGGCCTTGGCGAGCGCCTCGGGCCGCAGTTCGGCCATCGTTACGGGCAGGCCCGCATTCAACAGCGCAAGCGCGATGCCCGTGCCCATCAGGCCGCCGCCCACAACACCGACATGACCGACGTCACGGGGGCGCACGTCCGGCGCCAATCCGGGAATGCGCGCCACAGTCCGCTCCCCGAAAAATACGTGACGCAGGCCGCGAGAGGCTTCGGAGCGCAGCAATTCCCCGAACAGCGCCGCTTCCAGCGCCAAACCGGCGGCCAGATCGCCGGACAGCGCCGCGACGCAATCGACGATCCGGGCAGGCGCCTGGCTCAGCCCGGCCCGCAGCTTCGCCCGGCGCGACGCGACGGCCCCGGCGAGGTCGGCAGGCACCGGCAGCGTGCCCGAACGGCGCAGCGGAGGCACGTTGCGCGCCACCTCCAGCGCCGCCTCCACAACATCGCCGTCCACCAACTGATCGACCAGTCCCGCCGACAATGCGCGCTCCGCCGTCACGGGCTTGCCCGACAGCATCATGTCGAGCGCTGCGCCTGCCCCGATCAGGCGCGGCAGGCGCTGCGTACCGCCCGCGCCGGGCAGCAGGCCCAGCGTCACTTCGGGCAGGCCAAGGCGGCTTCCCGCCTGGGCAACGCGGTAGTGGCCCGCCATGGCCAGTTCCAGGCCACCGCCCAGCGCCATGCCGTGGATCGCCATGATCACCGGCTTGGCGCACGCCTCGACCGTCGCAATCAGATGCCGCAGCCGGTCGACCTGCTCGGGATCACCGTCGAAATCGCCGATGTCGGCGCCGCCACAGAACATCCGGCCGGCGCCGGCGATCACGATGGCGCGGCAGGCGGGATCGCTCGCCGCTTCCCCGACTTTCGCCCCCAGTTCCTCGACAAAGCCGTTGCCCACCGAAAGGGCATTTACCGGCCCGTTGGACAGGCGCAGGACGATGGTCGCACCCGCCCGGGTCATCTCGACGGCCATGATGATCCTTTCGTTCAGAAGGCGTCGGCGCCAAGCGCCATGATCGTGGCCTCACCCGCCGCGATGCCGGCTGCCAGCCCCTGGGCCTGCGGCAGCATCCGTTGCGCGAAATAGTCGGCCAGCGCGCGCTTCGCCGCATGCAGCGGCGCATCCCCCCGCGCGGCGGTGGCCATGCGCGTCCACATCCAGCCCATGGAGACCAGCGCGAAAAGGCGCAGATAGTCGACCGCCGCCGCTCCGGCTGCGTCGACCCCCGCGCCGCGCAGCGACGCGGTTACGCCGCGCAGAAGGGTGAGCGCGTCGCCCGTCTTCGCTGCAATGTCCAGCCCCGCCCCAGCTTCCAGATCCGCGTCCACCAGGGTGAAAAAGCCATCGACCACCGCGCCGCCCGCCATGGGAAGCTTGCGTCCGACCAGATCCATCGCCTGCACGCCATTGGTGCCCTCATAAATCTGGGCGATGCGGGCATCGCGGACATATTGCTCCATGCCCCATTCGCGGATGTAGCCATGCCCGCCGAACACCTGCTGCGCCTGCACCGCGCTTTCGAAGCCGAAGTCGGTGAAGGCCGCCTTCACCACCGGCGTCAGCAGCGCGACCAGGGCATCCGCCTTCGCCCGCTCAGCGGCATCGGGATGATGATGCGCCCGGTCGAGTTGCAAGGCCGTCCACCCGGCCAACGCCCGTCCGGCCTCCACGAAACCCCGGATATTGAGCAGCATGCGCCGCACATCGGCATGTTCGATGATCGCCACCGGACCCCGCGCGCCATCGGCGCTGCGTCCCTGGAGCCGCTCCTTCGCATAGCCGGCGGCCTGCTGATAGGCTGCGCCGGCAATGCCCAGCCCCTGAATGCCGACCATCAGGCGCTCGGCATTCATCATGGTGAACATGGCGGCCAGGCCCCTGTTCGGTTCCCCCACCAGCCAGCCGGTCGCGCCGTCATAGTTCATCACGCAGGTCGGCTGGGCGTGGATGCCCATCTTCTTTTCCAGCGCGCCCACCGACATGGCGTTGCGGATCGTGAAGCCGCCATCGGCGTCGGGCAGATATTTGGGCACCAGGAACAGGCTGATCCCCTTCACCCCCGCCGGGGCATCGGGCAGGCGCGCCAGCACCAGATGGACGATGTTGCCGCCGAAATCATGATCGCCCGAGGAAATGAAGATCTTCTGCCCGGTGACGGCGTAGCTGCCGTCGGCGCCGGGCGCCGCCTTGGTCTTCAGCAGCGCCAGGTCCGTGCCCGCGCCGCTTTCGGTGAGCGCCATGGCGCCGGTCCATTCGCCGCTCACCATGCGCGGCAGATAGGTGGCCTTCAGCGAATCGCTGGCATGGGCGATGATCGCCTCGCACGCGCCGCGTGTCAGGCCCGGGAACAGGCCGAAGGACAGGTTCGCCGCCGACAGCATCTCGTCCAGCCAGAGCTGGAGGATGAAGGGCAGCCCCTGCCCGCCATATTCCGGCTCCGCCGATAGCGATGCCCAGCCCGCAGCCGCGAAGTCCCGCCAGGCGTCGGCAAAACCCTCCGGCGTCTTCACCGATCCGTCGACGAGATGGCTTCCCTCCTCATCCCCATGGCGGTTGAGCGGGTGCAGCCGGTCGGCGCACATCCGGCCCGCTTCCTCCAGGACGGCCACCGCCAGGTCGGCATCGACCTCCTTTCCAATGTCCGCCATTGTCCGGTCGAAGCCGAGAACCTCCGTCAACAGAAAGCGATAATCGTCTATCGGGGGAACATAGCTGAACATCGGGACTCTCCTGGAAATCGCGGGCCTCTGCTATACCAAACATCTGTTACAGTCAATCGCGGCGCATCCCCTGCCATTCGGCAATCCCCAAGGTCCACGACCGACTTATTAACATTCCGGAAACCCGCCGGTGCGAATAGTCGGAAAATGCCCATACCAGCGATCGTCGACCAGCCACCCGAGTCCGAAAACAGGCGAGACGCCGCGCGTTGGCGCATTCGCCTGGAACTTCCCGGCACGTCCGACGGCGCGAGCACGAATGTGGTGATCCACGACATCTCGACCGCCGGCATGCTGATAGAAACCAGGTCGACGCTGGAGATCGGGCAGAGCATCATGCTGTCCCTGCCCGATGCCGACCGGGTCGTGGCCCGTGTCGTCTGGCAGAACGAGACCCTGTTCGGCTGTCGTTTCGAAACGTCGCTGCCCCAGGGCGCGGTAAGCGCGATCAGGCTGCGCAGTCCAGGGCGCGACGATGTGGAGCCTGCCGCCGATCCGCCGGAGGAAGCCGCCGCCGAAGGATTGGGCGAACGCCTGCTGCGGCTGCGGCATGAAAAGGGGCTGAGCCGCACGGCATTGTCCGAGCGGACGGGGTTCAGCAAGCCCACCATCTGGGGATGGGAGACAGGCAGGACGACCCCGAGAAGGGAAAATCTGCGCATTCTTGCGGCGGTCTTCGGCCTGTCCGAGCAACAGCTGCTGTACGGCAAGGGGCGTCCGCCGCTCCGGGAAACCGACGCATCGGGCGCGGAGGCCTATGCCCGGTCGCTGAAGGAGGTCATCGATCAGGCGAAGACGCGCATTGCCGAAGCGGCCGGGGTGAGCAAGCTCAAGGTGCAGATTTCCATCGAATTTTAGCACGCGGACGCCCTCCCCCGGCGGGGCAGAGATCATTCATGCCGAAAGACGGCGACGATCTGCGCCGCAATCTCCGCCGGAGCAAGCTTGCCGGGACGGTACCAGTCGGCGGTGGCGTTCAATTGCGCCAGAAGCAGGTTGCGATAGATCGACCGGTCGATAGGGGCCGGCAGCGGCAGTTCCTCGACCAGCGAACGAAACAGCCCTTCGAACCGGTCGCGCCGCGCGATCAGCTGTTCGCGGACATCATCCGGCACTTCCCGAAAGTCGTTCATCATCGGCGTGGTGAGGGAGCCGGGGGCAAGCTGGATGTCCAACAATGTCGCGCAGGCCGCGTACAGCCGGGCCCAAGGATCGGATTGCGCCCGCACGGCCGCGGCTATGCGTTCTTCCGCCCTGTCGAGCGCGGCATTGTGCAGTTCCACGAACAAGGCGTCCTTGGACCTGATATGATGGTAAAGCGAACCGCCCAGCACGCCCGCCTGCTCGCCGATGTCGCGCATGGAGGTGCCGCGATAACCCTTTTTCGCGAATAGCTGGGCGGCGATCTCCAATATCTGGCGGCGGCGCGACGATGGCTCGTCATTCGGTCCAGAAGGCGGCACAGGCTTTGTCATCGTGGCGGCGCTAGCACATCCTTAAATGCCCGCGAAGCCTCCGTTCCCGATGAAGGGACCGGCGCTTCATCTTTGCCCGAGCCGGCCTCCTCAGATGGCCGCGTCGAGTTGGCGCATGATCTCCCGTCGGCGCCGTTGCGCTTCGAAGCGGGCGCGCTCCGGATCGCCGTCGAGGATCGCGGCGATGATGGCGCGTCTTTCCCGCTTCCAGCGCTGCTTGCCCTCGCTTCCGCCATAGACCGGCCCGCGCGGATATTCGGCATAATGGTGCACGGCCACGCGGGAGAGCAGTTCCATCAGCGGGCGGTCGACCATCAGGTAGAGAATGTCCAGCATGCTCTGGTCGAATGCGCCGCGCTGCCGCGCCGTATTGCGCCCGTCGATGGATTTGACCAGCGCCGCAAGCTCCTGCCGAAGCGCCTCGTCCGTGGCGCGCGCCGCCGCCGCCATCAGTTCGCAGTCGAGCAGGGTGATGATGTCGATGGCCTCCGGATGCGCCGAATGATGCAGCGCCAGGAAGCCGGAAATCGCCTGGCTCAAACCCTCCGCATCGGGCCGGGTGCCGTAATAGCCGCCGCCGGGGCCGCGCCGAACCTTCAGGAAACCCTCATGCTCCAGCACGCGCGCCGCCTGCTGCACGGTGACGATGCCCACGCCCAGCGCCTTCGCCAGATCGGGCAGGGATCCGATCTGCGCTTCGGGCGGCTGGGCGACGATCATGTCACGCAGCTTCGCCACGGCCGCCGTCACCAGTCCTTCGCGGGAATTCTGCTTGCGGATGCTCATCTTACTCCTCGTCTGGGGTCCGACCGCCCATAGCGAATTTGCCGGCAAAAGGGCACTCCTCATACATCCTGTCCTATTATGTGCATATTATTTGTTTGATTCTTTCCGGTTTGGCGGTATTGCGATTCATAGGGGTCGATAATGGGCATATTAGTATGGGCTGAGGATAGGACGGCTTTTGGCCGCGCCAGAGCCCTGCCAACATGGGACGAGGGTGGATGCAGTGAAGATCGGCATAGTGAAAGAGATGGCGCCCGGTGAGCGCCGCGTTTCCGGCACGCCGGAAACGGTCAAGAAATTCAAGGCGCTGGGCGCGGAAGTCGCGGTGGAAGCAGGGGCGGGCCTGTCCGCCGCCATATCCGATGCGGACTATGCCGCCATGGGTGCGACGGTGGCGGATCGCGTCGCTACTGTGGCGGATGCCGACATCATCCTGGGCGTGCAGGGGCCGGACGTGGCCAGCATCGCGGGCGCCAAGCCCGGCGCGTGGATCGTCGCGGGCCTCAATCCCTTTGTCGAGCGGGCGCGGGTCGACGCCTATGCCGCCGCCGGTTTCGAGGCGCTGGCGATGGAGTTCATGCCGCGCATCACCCGCGCGCAGTCGATGGACATTCTCTCCTCCCAGTCCAACCTTGCCGGCTACAAGGCGGTGCTGGACGCGGCGGCCGAATATGGCCGGTCCTTCCCGATGATGATGACGGCGGCGGGCACGGTGTCGCCGGCAAAGGCGTTCATCATGGGCGTCGGCGTCGCGGGCCTGCAGGCGATCGCGACCGCGAAGCGGCTGGGCGCGCAGGTTTCCGCCACCGACGTGCGCTCCGCGACCAAGGAGCAGATCGAGAGCCTGGGCGCAAAGGCGATCTTCGTCGAGAGCGTCGCGGGCATCGAGGGCGAGGGCAAGGGCGGCTATGCCACCGAAATGTCCGAGGATTATCAAAAGGCGCAGGCCGAGCTGGTGTCCGGCCATATCGCCAAGCAGGACATCGTCATCACCACCGCGCTGATTCCGGGCAAGCCCGCGCCGCGCCTGATTTCAGACGCGCAGATCGCGTCGATGAAGCCGGGCAGCGTGATCGTCGACCTGGCCGTCGAGCAGGGCGGCAATGTCGAGGGCGCGGTGCTGGGCGAAGTGGTCGAACGGCACGGCGTCAAGATCGTCGGGCACAAGAATGTGCCCTCGCGCCTCGCCGCCGACGCATCGGCCCTGTTTGCGCGCAACCTCTATAACTTCCTCTCCGCCTTCTGGAACAAGGACCGGAACGCGCCGGTGCTGGACGAGGAAATCGGCAACGCCATCCGCGTGACGCAGGGTGGGAAAGTCGTCAGCGAAAGGCTGCTTCAATTGACGGGGGCACTGTCATGAGTTCGCTTAATCCCGATTATCTGTTCGTCTTCATCCTGGCGGCCTTCGTCGGTTTTCAGCTCATCAAGAAGGTGTCGCCGCTGCTGCATTCGCCCTTGATGTCGCTGACCAACGCCATCGCAGCGGTGGTGATCGTGGGCGCGATCAGCATCACGGGCGAGGAAGGCGCGACGCCGCTGGCAAAGACGCTGGGCTTCGTCGCGGTGTTCTGCGCCACGGTCAATCTGGTCAGCGGTTTCATGATCACCGACCGCATGCTCAAGATGTTCAAGCCGCGGGGGAAGTGAGATGAACGCATTCGTACCCTTTGCGGCGATCATCGCATCGTCGCTGTTCATCCTGGCGCTGATGTGGATGAGCCACCCGTCGACGGCCCGCCGGGGCGTGCGCGCGGGCGAGATCGGCATGCTGGTCGCCATCGTCGGCGCGCTGGTCCAGCATGAGGTGGTCGATTACAACCTGATCCTCATCGCCATGGTCGCGGGCGCGGCCGCCGGCATCCCGATGGCGCTGCTGATGCCGATGACGGCGATCCCGCAGCGGACCGCCATCTCCCACGCCTTCGGCGCGCTTGCCGTGGGCCTGATCGGCGCGGCGGAATATTACAAGCACGCCCATGGCGAATATGCCGGCAGCTTCATCATGTGGGCGCTGATGTTCGAGATGCTGCTGGGTTTCCTGACCTGCACGGCATCGGTCATCGCCTTCGCGAAGTTGCAGGAGATCATGGGCAGCCGTCCCGTCTCCTTCGTCGGGCAGCGGGTGGTGAACGGCGCCGTGGCGCTGGCGGCGCTGGTGATCGCCGCGATGCTCGCGCTCGATCCGACGCAGACCTGGCTGTTCCCCGCCTTCGTGGCGCTGGCGCTGCTGTTCGGCATATTGCTGGTGATCCCGATCGGCGGGGCGGACATGCCGACCGTGATCGCGCTGCTCAACAGCTATGCGGGGCTTGCGGCGAGCGCCATGGGCTTTGCCCTGGGGAACAAGCTGCTGATCGTGGCGGGCGCGCTGGACGGTGCGTCGGGCTTCATCCTGGCGGTCATCATGTGCAAGGCGATGAACCGCAGCTTCGCCAATGTCATGTTCGGCGGCTTCGGCAAGGTCGTGGCCGGCGCGGCGGGCGGCAAGGACGACCGCGTTGTCCGTTCGGCCTCGGCCGAGGAAGCGGCGTTGCAGCTTGAAAACGCCAGCAGCGTCGTCATCATTCCGGGCTATGGCATGGCGGTGGCGCAGGCGCAGCACAAGGTGAGCGAACTGTATCAGGCGCTGACCAAGAAGGGCGTCGATGTGAAGTTCGCGATCCATCCGGTCGCGGGCCGCATGCCGGGACATATGAACGTGCTGCTGGCCGAAGCCAACGTGCCCTATGAGCAGTTGATCGAGCTGGACGACATCAACCCCGAACTGCCGCAGGCGGACGTGGCGCTGATCATCGGCGCCAACGACACGATCAATCCGTCGGCGCGCGACGATCCGCAGAGCGCGATCGCGGGCATGCCGATCATCGAGGCGGATCGGGCCAAGTCGGTCTTCGTGATCAAGCGTTCGATGAATGCGGGCTTCGCCGGAATCGACAATCCGATCTACTATAACAGCAACACCCAGATGCTGTTCGGCGATGCCAAGGACATGGTCGGCACCATCGCCAAGGAACTGGCTGGCGGCGGTTCGGGCCTGCATTGAGCGACGGACTGGCGCCTCCCTCCGCAGCATCCGAACGGATGGAAGGGCGGCGGGCCGGGTGCGGGCTGGACGCCTTCGCGAGCGGGGCGGAAGAATGGCGCAGTCCTGTCCGCCCTGCACCACCGTCATCTTGAAAGGCGACAAAGGTCGTTCCGGGATTATGCCTCTGGAACGACCTTTGTTTTTGCGGCATGTCTTGCAGGATTGGCGGAGGGGGGCTTCATGCGTCTGATATGTCCTGCGATAATCTCGGTTGCGGTCCTGGCTCCCCAGGCGCTCTTTGCTCAGCCTTCCGCGCCGAATGCCCAGGGCGACCTGTCCGTCACCATCTATAATAACGATCTGGCGCTGGTGCAGGACCTCCGCCGCATCACCCTGCCCTCCGGACGCTCCCGGCAGGAATTTCCCGATGTCTCGGCGCGCATTCGCCCGGAAACGGTGACATTGTCGGGAGAAGGCATCGGCATTGTCGAGCAGAATTTCGACTATGACCTTTTGTCACCCGCATCGCTGATGGAAAAGGCGGTGGGCCAGACGATCACCCTGCTGCGCACCAACCCAGCCACCGGCGCGGAAACGCGGGAACAGGCAATGGTGCTGGCGGCCAATGGCGGGGTGGTGCTGAAGATCGGTGAGCGGATCGAGGTGCTGCGCGACGACGGTCTGCCTGTGCGGGTCATTTTCTCCTCCATTCCGCCCAATCTGCGCGCGCGCCCGACGCTGAGCGTCACCATGGATGCGCCGCAGGGCGGTGCAAGGCCGGTGACGCTGAGCTACCTGACGCCGGGCATGAGCTGGAAATCAGACTATGTCGCCCTGTTCGACGAGAAAGCGGGCAAGCTCGACATGCAGGGCTGGATCACGCTCAACAACAGCACCGGCACCGCTTTCGCCAACGCCCGCGCCCTGCTGGTCGCCGGGGAAGTCGGACAGGTGCAGCAATCTTATGGCGGCTATAATGGCGGCCGGCCCCAGCCTCGCGGAAACCGGCCCGGCACGGAGAGCGGCGGCGAGCAACTGGGCGACTTCCATGTCTATCCGATCGAGGGTCGCACGACGATCGCCAATGCCCAGACCAAGCAGGTGAGCTTCCTCGACGCATCGGGCGTGCCGGCGGAACGCGGTTACGAGTTCCGCAGCAACTGGATGGAAAGCAAGGACCAGGCGGAAAGCGCCGCATCGGTGCTCAAATTCTCCAATGCCAAGGCTTCCGGAATCGGCGCGGCCCTGCCCGCGGGCACGGTTCGCGTCTATATGCGGGATGCGCGCGGGCAGGCCCAGTTCATCGGGGAAAGCGGCATTCCGCACACGCCCGGCGGCTCCACCCTCGCCCTGCGAACGGGCGACGCCTTCGACGTGAAGGTGCAGCCGGTGGTCGAGCAGCGCGACACGATCACGACGGACGAATGGACGAAGACCGAGCGCTGGCGCGTCGCCTATCCCGACGGCACAAAGGCGGAAGGCTATGTCGAGCGGCCGCAGAAATATTTTCGCACGCGGATGCGCTACATCGTCACCAATGCCAAGCCGGTGCCGGTGAATGTCGACGTGGTCCAGTCCGGCCTGTCCCAATGGTGGTGGTGGCGCGACCTGCGCGTGCCGGAGGAGAGCATTCCCGGCGTGCAGGAAACGGCTGACCTGCGGCGCTGGGTGGTGCCGGTGCCCGCCAATGGCAAGGTCGAACTGACCGCCACTTTCCTCACCCCCTGGTAAGCGCGGCCATGCCCCGCCTGTGGCTGTGGCTGATGATCCTGCCGCTTTGGGCGCCCCTGGCCGCGAGGGCGCAGTTGCCGGTCGTGATCTCCAGCGGTCCGGACAAGGTGGCGGTCACGCTCTACCGCGACCCGGAGCGGGGAGAGGCTCCGCTCGACCGCGATGAGCCCGGCGCCTTCGCCCTGATCGCGGAGACGCGCACGGTTATGTTGCCGCCGGGCGAAGCCGTGATCCGGTTCGAGGGGGTGGCGAGCGGCATCGTGCCGCAATCGGCGATCCTCTTTGGCGCGCCCCCGCGGGAGCGCAATCGCGACGCGGCGCTGCTGTCGCAAAAGGGGCTGGTTGACGCCTTTACCGGGCAACGGGTGATCCTTCGCCGCACCGACCCGGCAAGCGGCAGGACGGTCGAGGAAAGCGCGACCGTGCGATCCGCCGCCGACCGTCTGGTGGTGACGACCATGCGAGGCGTGGAGGCGCTCTATTGCTCCGGACTGCACCAGACGCTCCTCTATCCGGGGGCGCCCGCGACCCTCTCCGCAAAGCCGGTGCTGACCATGACGACCAGGGACCAGCCCGGCGGACCTGCGACGATCACCCTGGCCTATATCGCCACCGGCTTCGACTGGGATGCGACCTATGTCGGCACATTGGCCCCGCACGGCCAATCGCTGGACCTGCTCGGCTGGCTGACGCTGGCGAGCGCGGACGACACCAGCTTTGCCGATGCAACCGCTTCCGCCATAGCCGGAAGGGTGAACCGTTCGGAGGACAGCCGCGACGACAGCGGCGAAAGGGCGCGTGAAGAAGCCCGCTATCTGAACAGGTTCAGCGCCTGCTGGCCCGCCGGGACGACGAGCGACCTGGGCAGCGGCACGCCGCCGCCGCCTGCACCGCCGCCCATGGCCATGATGATGGCGGGCGAAGACATTGTCGTGACGGCCCAGCGGCGGCAGGAAGGCATGCTGTCGGCCCCCGCTCCTGTCGCCGTGGTCGCCAGGGCGGAAAATCTGGGCGACCTCAAGCTGTACCGCATTCCCGTTCCCGTCACCGTCGCCGCCCGTGCACAGAAGCAGGTGGCGTTTCTGGTGAAGCAGAAGGTGAAGGGCAGCCTGGTCTATCGCACGGAGATGAGGTGGGAAGAGCCGGACGATCCCCGGATGCTGTTCCGCTTCCGCAACGGCAGGAAGGATGGCCTGGGCGATCCCCTTCCGGCGGGACGCGCGGTTCTCTATCAGGACAGCCCCTGGGGCCGCATGTATGTCGGGGAAAGCACCACAGGCGACAAGACCGTCGACGAGGAAGTCGAATGGTCCTTCGCGCAAGCCAGCAACCTGACACTGGAACCGGAACAGGAAGAGGCGGGCAAGGGCATCCTCCATCACAACCTTGTCGTGCGCAACGCCAATCCCTTCCCCATCCGTTTCGAGATCGACTTTCCAGCGAACGGCGGACGGCTATTCAGCGGCTTCAGCGGTCGCCTGACGAAAAAGCCGGGCAAGCAGGTCTGGGCCATGACGGTGCCGGCGAACGGAACGATCCGCCTGCGCTTCCGATCCGCCGGGCAGCCGAATTAGGGCCCGGCCCTGGAGCGCATCCGGATTCCCGCGAAACCAGTATCGCGGCAGAAGCCCTGCGCTTCTTCACTGATCGAGGTCCAGCCCCCCTTCCCCGAATAACAGGATGGAGTCAGCGCGCGCCAGCGCCACCAGAGCCAGCCCCGCCCCCGCCGCCCGTTCGGCTGCAAGGCGCGTCGGCGCGGAGATCGTCACCAGCAGGGGGCAGTCCGCCAGCACGGCCTTCTCCACCAATTCATAGGAGCAGCGCGAGGAAAGCAGCGCAAAGCCGCCATCCCATGTCCATCCACGCCGCCACATCGCGCCGATCAGCTTGTCGAACGCATTATGCCGCCCGACATCTTCCCTCGCCAGGCGGATCGTGCCGTCTGCCGCCACCAGCGCCGCCGCGTGGGCCGCGCCGGTTCTCGCATTGAGCGGTTGATGTCCTTTCAATTCCCCCAGCGCCCGAAAAACCGCCTGTTTGTCGGCCCGTGTCGAAACCGTGACGGATGGCAGGGGCCGGATCGCCTGTTCCAGATTCTCCACCCCGCAAATTCCGCAGGACGATTCCGAGGCGCGATGCCGCACCCGGCTCAGCAAGGCCTCCGTTCGCTCCTCCGGCAGGGTCGCCCGGGCAATGATCCCTTGTTCGGTCGCATGCACATCCACCTCGAACGGCGCATCTTCCCGGCCGATCAACCGCTCCGCCAGCGTGAAACCCAGCACCAGTTCCTCGACATCGGCGGGTGTAGCCATCAACACGGCATAGCCGATGCCGTTGAATTCGATGGCGATCGGCACTTCCTCTGCCAATTCCCGCGTCACCGGGGTGATGGGGCCTGCCGGCGTTATGTGCCTGAAGGTGAAGGGCCGATCTTCGG
Source organism: Sphingobium fuliginis (assembly GCF_015074805.1). Lineage (NCBI taxonomy): Bacteria > Pseudomonadati > Pseudomonadota > Alphaproteobacteria > Sphingomonadales > Sphingobiaceae > Sphingobium > Sphingobium fuliginis. The sequence continues at coordinate 963,860 of NZ_CP060036.1, forward strand.
GCGCGGCGCTCAAAGCGCCACGACCCGGCCGACAGCGGCGGCGGCTATCGGAGACAGTGCGCCGGGACGCGCGGCCGCCAGCAAAGCAATGCGCTGCTTCATCGCCGGATCCCAGAAGGCACGGATATGGTCCGCCGTCATGGCGACAGCTTCCGCCTCGCCCAACGCCGCGACATTGCGCGCGATCTGGTTCGCCATGTAGATCAGGCGGTCCTCGGTCGACATGACTTCATTTTCATCGCTCATGCGCTCGATCCTATTCGGCCGCTTCCAAGGGCGCAATGCGCCTGCTGTGCCGTGCCTGCTCCGCATAGTCGCGCTGCCAGTCGCTCGGTCCGTTGGAACGCATGACCTGGACCGCCGTCACCTTATATTCCGGGCAATTGGTGGCCCAGTCGGAATAGTCGGTGGTGATGACATTGGCCTGCGTGTCGGGATGGTGGAAGGTGGTGTAGACCACGCCCGGCGCGACCCGCTCCGTGATCAGGGCGCGCAGGCTGGTTTCCCCGGCCCTGCTCTTGAGCGAGACCCAGTCGCCATCGCTGATCCCGCGATTTTCGGCGTCGTTGGGATGGATTTCCAGCCGATCCTCCGGATGCCAGGCCGCGTTCGCGGTCCGCCGCGTCTGCGCGCCGACATTATATTGGCTGAGGATGCGCCCGGTGGTCAGCAACAGCGGGAAGCGCGGCCCGGTCTTCTCATCGGTCGGCACATAGTCGGTGACGACGAACTTGCCCCTCCCCCGCACAAAGCCGCCGATATGCATGGTTGGCGTGCCGTCGGGCGCTGCATCATTGGCAGGCCATTGCAGCGATCCCTCTGCATCCAGCCGGTCATAATGCACGCCCGCGAAGGTGGGCGTCAGCGCGGCGATCTCGTCCATGATTTCGGAAGGGTGCGCATAGGACCAGCCCAGCCCCATGGCCTGCGCGACCAACTGGACGATCTGCCAATCGGCATGGCCGTTGAGCGGCGCCATCACCCTGCGCACGCGCTGGATGCGGCGTTCGGCGTTGGTGAAGGTTCCATCCTTCTCCAGGAAGGTCGATCCCGGCAGGAAGACATGGGCATAATTGGCCGTCTCATTGAGGAACAGGTCCTGCACGACGACGCATTCCATCGCGGCAAGCCCCGCCGCGACATGATGGGTGTTGGGATCGGACTGGAGAATATCCTCGCCCTGGATGAAGATGCCCTTGAACGTGCCGTCCGTCGCTGCATCGAGCATGTTGGGGATGCGCAGCCCCGGCTCCGCATCCAGCGTGACGCCCCAGGCCTGTTCGAACTGGCCGCGCACCGCATCGTCGGAGACATGGCGATAGCCCGAAAATTCGTGCGGGAAGCTGCCCATGTCGCAGGCACCCTGCACATTATTCTGCCCGCGCAGGGGATTCACGCCCACGCCTTCGCGCCCGATATTGCCGGTCGCCATGGCGAGATTGGCGATGGCCATGACGGTGGAGCTGCCCTGGCTGTGCTCGGTCACGCCCAGTCCGTAATAGATCGCGCCATTGCCGCCGGTCGCATAAAGCCGGGCGGCGGCGCGGACCTCCGTCGCCTTGACGCCGGTAAGGGGCTCGACCGCTTCGGGCGAGCGCTGCGGTTCGGAAACGAAATCGGCCCATTCGGCAAACTCATCCCAATCGCAACGATCGCGGATGAACGCCTCGTCATAGAGCTTTTCCGTCACGATCACATGCGCCAGCGCCGTCAGCATGGCGACATTGGTGCCGGGCCGGAGCGGCAGATGATGGGAAGCCTCGACATGGGGCGACTTCACCAGATCGATCCGCCGGGGATCGATGACGATCAGCTTGGCGCCCTGCCTGAGCCGTTTCTTCATGCGGCTGGCGAAGACCGGATGGCCGTCGGTCGGATTGGCGCCGATGACCAGGATCACGTCGGCCTGCATCACGCTGTCGAAATCCTGCGTGCCCGCCGAGGTTCCGAAGGTCGTCTTCAGCCCATAGCCGGTGGGAGAATGGCAGACCCGCGCGCAGGTATCGACATTATTGTTGCCGAAACCCTGGCGGATCAGCTTCTGGACGAGGAAGGTCTCCTCATTGGTGCAGCGGCTGGAGGTGATGCCGCCGATGCTGCGCGTGCCATATTTTGCCTGGATGCGCCGGAACTCGCTGGCGGTATGGGCGATGGCCTCCTCCCACGACACTTCGCGCCAGGGTTCGTCGACCGAAGCGCGGATCATGGGTTTGAGGATACGGTCGCGGTGCTGGGCATAGCCCCAGGCGAAGCGGCCCTTGACGCAGCTATGCCCGTGATTGGCCTTGCCGTCCTTCCACGGCACCATGCGGACCAGTTCCTCGCCCCGCATCTCCGCGCGGAAGGTGCAGCCGACGCCGCAATAGGCGCAGGTGGTGACGACTGCGCGATCCGGAGTGCCGATCTCCACCACCTTCTTCTCGGTCAGGGTCGCGGTCGGGCATGCCTGGACGCAGGCGCCGCAGGACACGCATTCGGACGAGAGGAAATCCCGCCCCTGCGATGGCGAAACCCTGGAGTCGAAGCCCCGCCCTTCGATGGTCAGGGCGAATGTGCCCTGCACCTCGTCGCAGGCGCGCACGCAGCGGGAGCAGACGATGCATTTGCTGGGATCGAAGTCGAAATAGGGGTTCGACCGGTCCTTCGCCTGCCCCATATTGGTCGCGCCGTCATAGCCGTAGCGCACGTCGCGCAGGCCCACGGCGCCCGCCTGCTCCTGCAATTCGCAATCGCCATTGGCCGGGCAGGTCAGGCAGTCGAGCGGATGGTCCGAGATGTACAGCTCCATCACCCCGCGCCGCAACTGCTTCAGCCGCTCGCTCTGCGTCCGCACCACCATGCCCTCGGCAATCGGCGTGGTGCAGGAGGCGGGATAGCCGTTGCGTCCTTCCACTTCGACCAGGCAGAGGCGGCAGGAACCGAAGCTTTCGACATTGTCGGTCGCGCACAGCTTGGGGATCGAACAGCCGGTCAGCGAGGCCGCCCGCATGATCGACGTGCCTTCCGGCATCGTCACGGTATCGCCGTCGATGGTGAGGGTCACGCTCCTGCCGGTCGATATGGCGGGCGGGGTTCCATGGTCGGTTTCGCGCGTGTAGCTCATTCCGCAGCTTCCTTCACCGGCGACTTGGCACCGAAATCCTCGGGGAAATGATCGAGCGCGCTCAGCACCGGATAGGGCGTGAAACCGCCCAGCGCGCAGAGCGAGCCATGTTTCATCGTGTCGCAAAGGTCGCGCAGCAACGCCGTCTGCGCCTCCAGCCCGGTATCGATCCGGTCGGGCGTGCGGGAATTGAGCGCTTTCTGGAGATACCCCTCCCAATTGCGTCCGGCCTGAACGACGGTCGCGCTGTCCCGCGCCGCGATGATCCGGTCCATCACCTCGACGCCCCGCGTCGACCCGATCCGGCAAGGGGTGCATTTGCCGCAGCTTTCGACCGCGCAGAATTCCATCGCGAAGCGGGCCATATGCGCCATGTCGACGCTGTCGTCGAACACGGTGATCCCGGCATGGCCGATCAGCCCGCCAGCCTGCGCGAAAGCCTCATAATCGAAGGGCAGGTCGAACATGCTGGGCGGGAAATAAGCGCCAAGGGGGCCGCCGACCTGCACCGCGCGGACGGGCCGCCCGCTGGCCGTGCCGCCGCCGATGTCGTTCACCAGTTCGCCCAGCGTGATGCCGAAGCCGATCTCATAGAGGCCGCCATGCTTCACATTGCCCGCAAGCTGCACCGGGATGGTGCCGCGCGACCGGCCGAAGCCGACGTCCGCATAGGCCTTCGCCCCTTCCGCCAGGATGAAGGGAACCGCCGCCAGGCTGAGCAGATTGTTGATCACCGTCGGTCGTCCGAACAGCCCCGCCAGCGCCGGAAGAGGCGGCTTTGCCCGCACCTGTCCCCGCTTGCCCTCGATGCTTTCAAGCAACGCAGTTTCCTCGCCGCAGACATAGGCGCCCGCCCCGACGCGCACTTCGAGCGTGAAAGGCGCGGTCCGCTCGGCGGAGAGTTGGATCGCTTCCCGCATGGCGGCGATGGCGAAGGGATATTCGCTGCGGATATAGATATAGCCGTGGCTTGCTCCCACGGCATGACCGGCTATCGCCATTCCTTCGATCAGGCAGAAGGGATCGCCTTCGACCAGCATCCGGTCGGCAAAGGTGCCGCTATCGCCTTCATCGGCATTGCAGACGATGAACTTGGCGTCCGAAACCGCATCCAGCACCGTCTGCCATTTGATGCCGGTGGGAAAGCCCGCCCCTCCCCGCCCGCGCAGGCCGGATGCCTTCACCGCATCCACCACCGCCTGGGGCGTCATGCCGCGCGCCGTTTCCAGCCCGCGCCAGCCGCCATGTTCGGCATAGTCCTTCAGGCTGAGCGGATCGATCACTCCGCAGCGCGCGAAGGTGAAGCGTTGCTGCCCGGCGAAGAAGGGCAAGGCCGCCACGTCGCCCAGCCGCGCTTCATGGCTGCCGTCCAGTACGGCCGCTATGTCGGCGGGGCCGACCGGCCCGAAGCCGATCCGCTTCCCCTCGCTTTCGACCTCGACCAAGGGCTCGATGGAAAAGAGCCCCCGGCTGCCGGTGCGGACCACCTCGCATCCTGCGGCTTCGAAGGCGTGGGCAACCTCGTCCGCGCCCAGGGCGACGGAGGCCATGTCCCGGCTGACATAGACCCGCTTCATGCCGCGATCTCCTGCGCGATCCGGTCCAGCGTGGCCGCATCGATCCGCGCGACCGGCCTTCCGTCGACAAGGGCGTTGGGACCGACGGCGCACAGGCCGAGGCAATAGACGGGTTCCAGCGTGACCTGTCCGTCCGGGCGCGTCTCGCCCATGGGGACGCCCAGCCGATCGGTTGCGGCCTTCTCGATTGCCGTGGCGCCGCGGGCCTGGCAGCTTTCGGCGCGGCAGAGTTTTACGACATGCCGGCCGGCGGGGGTTCGGCGGAAATCATGGTAGAAGGTCACAACTCCATGAACGTCTGCGCGACTGAGGTTGAGTGCGGTGGCGATGGCGGGGATGGCTGCATCATCGATAAAGCCTATCTCTTCCTGCAACATGTGCAGCAGCGGGAGCAGGCGGTCGCGGGTGCGGCCATGGGTCCGGGTCCAGTCCTCTATCAGCCTCGTCGCGTCTTCCTGCTGCATCTTTTCCGCCCTTTCCTGCGCGCCATGCTGCGCGCTGGCGGGAGTGGCGTCAAATCGAAGACGATCATGTTTGATAGAGATTATCTATCAAACCGCCGTCACGATCATTCCGTCTTCGACCGTCACCGGCCAGGGGATCAGCGCAGCGCCCGCGCAGGGGCCGCCCAGGCATGCGCCGTCGGATGGCGCGAAGAGGGCGCCGTGCCAGCTACAGGCGATCAGGGCGCCGTCCGGCGTCAGATAATCGTCCAGCTTCTGTGCCAGGGGCAGGCCCATATGGGGGCAGCGGTCGACATAGCCGCGGACTTCGTTCCCGATGCGCAGGACGAAGCCGTGAAAGCGGCCCTTGCGCATCTGGATCACGAAATTGCGCGCCTTGCCGTCCGCTATGCTGTCGAGCGGAGCCAGGGCCACGCCCGGCGGGGTCGCGGTCAGCCGTTCGTCCTCGCTCATGGATCGGCGTCGGGCTGGACGGACGGATGGGCCATTGCAAAGGCGTCCAGCGCCCGCGCCTTTTCCCCCGCCGCGACGAGGGCGGGAAAGGCGGACAGGTCGACATGGAAGCGCTCCGCCGAATAGAGTTGCGGCACCAGATAGCAGTCCGCCAGCCCCGGCCGATCGCCAAAGGCGAAGCCCCGGCCATGGCGCATCACCCATGCCTCCAGCGCGGCGAAGCCGTCCGTGATCCAGCGGGCGATCCATGTGTCGAGGGCGGGCTGGTCCGCGCCGAAATCCTGCTTCAGCGCCTGAAGGACGCGCAGATTGTTGAGCGGATGGATGTCGCAGCCGATCAGCGCCGCCATGGAGCGCACGATTGCCCGCCCCTCCGCATCGGGCGGCAGCAGGGGCGGTTGCGGCCAGCGTTCCTCGATCCACTCCAGAATGGCGGGGCTTTGCGTGAACGCAAAACCCTGCGCCTCCACGGCGGGGACCAGCCCTTGCGGGGACAGGGCACGATAGTCCGGTTCCCGCTGCGCGCCGGTGCGCAGGTCGTGCGTGACCTGATCATAGGCCACGCCCTTCAGGTTCAGCGCGATCCGTACGCGATAGGAGCTGGTCGAACGCCAATAGCCGTGGAGGGTGAGCGCGCTCATCGCGCCGGCTCGATCAGGGCGCGGCATTCCCCGAAGCCGATGGGGACATAGCCGTCCGCCCGCGCCACCGCCTTAAGCGCCAGTTCGTCGCCATCCTGCAAAAAGGCGCGTTCCTCACCGGTCGGCAGGAGGATCTTCGTCTTGCCGCCCTCGGTCAGTTCCATGAGGCTGCCATAGCTGTCCGGCGTCGGGCCGGAGAGCGTGCCCGTCCCCAGCAGGTCGCCGGGATTGAGGTTGCAGCCGTTGGACGCATGATGGGCGACGATCTGCTGCGCGGTCCAGTACATGGAGGAAGCGGGGCCGCGCGAGAGGCGCATGGGCGCGAGGCCCTGCGCCCGCATGTTTGCGCTCGACAGATGGACCTCCAGATCGACGGACAGTGCGCCATGGGCCTGATCCTGTTCGTCCCACAAATAGGGCAAGGGTTGCGGGTCGCCCTGCGGCCTTGGAGGCTGGGCGATGCGGAAGGGGGCCATGGCCTCCGCCGTCACGACCCAGGGGGAGATGGTGGACTGGAAATTCTTGGCCAGGAACGGGCCCAGGGGCACATATTCCCATGCCTGGAAGTCGCGCGCCGACCAGTCGTTGAGCAGGCAGAAGCCCGCTATATGGTTCGCCGCCTCGGCAATCGGCACAGGCTCCCCCAGCGCATTGCCCGCGCCGATCCAGATGCCCAGTTCCAGCTCATAATCCAGTCGTTGGCTGGGCCCCACCACCGGAGCATCGGCATCGGGGGCCTTGCGCTGGCCCTGCGGGCGGATCACCGGCACGCCTGACGGCCGGATGGAGGATGCCCGTCCATGATAGCCGATGGGGACATATTTATAATTGGGCAGCAGCGGATTGTCGGGGCGGAACAGCTTGCCGATATTGGTGGCGTGGTGAATGCCGACATAGAAGTCGGTATAATCGCCTATCGCGGCGGGCAGGTGCAGCGCGCAATCCGCCGCCCGGTGCAGCAGGGGTTCGACGGCGTGGCGCTGTCCTTCATCGCTGAAGAGGGCGCTGAGCCAGCGGCGCAGCGCCAGCCGGTCCGCCGCCGGGAGCGCCATCAGGGCGTTTAGGGTGGTTCCGTGCAGGACGGCGGCGGCGGCGGCGGGAAGCAGGCCCGCTTCGGCGGCGGCGCGCAGGTCGAAAATCCGCTCCCCTATCGCGACGCCCGCCCGCGCCGCGCCGCCGGGGGGCGAGAAAATGCCGTAGGGCAGGTTCTGGACCGGGAAGTCGGGATGGCCATCGGCTCCCTCGACCCAGCTCGACCGGGCGGGATCATGGGTTTCGTCTATCTGCGGGAAGCTCATGCCCCCTCCTCTTCTCTTGAGCCGGCCCCTTGCGGCAGTTGCGCCTTGGTGAAGCCGGACCAGCAATCGTCATAGTCCAACTGGCCCAGCGGCGTTTCCATCGCGAAGCGGGTCGGGCGAAAGGCGAAGCGGCTTTCGAACATGAAGGCCATGGTGTCGCTGATCCGGTGCGGTTTCAACTCGGCGGCCAGCGCGCCTTCATAGCTGGCCTTGTCCGGGCCGTGGCCCGCCATGCAATTGTGCAGCGACGCGCCGCCCGGCGCGAAGCCGCCTGCCTTGGCATCATAGACGCCGTGGATCAGGCCCATGAATTCGCTCATCACATTGCGGTGAAACCATGGCGGGCGGAATGTGTCCTCCGCCACCATCCAGCGCGGCGGGAAGATCACGAAGTCGCAATTGGCGGTTCCCGCCCGGTCGCTGGGGGAGGTCAGCACGGTGAAGATCGACGGATCGGGATGGTCGTAGCTGACCGTGTTCATCGTGTTGAACCGGCGCAGATCGTAGCGGCAGGGCGCGAGATTGCCGTGCCAGGCCGCCACGTCGAAGGGGGAATGGTCCTGCGTCGTCGTCCACAGCTGGCCGGCGAATTTCTGGACGATTTCGTGGGGGCTGTCGTCATCCTCGAACCAGGCGGCGGGGGTTTCGAAATCGCGGGCGTTGGCGAGGCCGTTGGCGCCGATGGGGCCGAGGTCGGGGAGGCGGAACAAGGCCCCGTAATTTTCGCAGACATAGCCCCGCGCCGTTCCGTCGGGCAGGTCCACCCTGAAACGCACGCCGCGGGGGATCAGCGCGATCTGTTCCGGCGCGACATCCATCACGCCCATTTCGGTGGTGAGGCGCAGCCTGCCTTGCTGCGGCACGATCAGCATTTCGCCGTCGGCATTGGTGAAGGCGCGCTTTTCCATCGGGCGGTTGGCGGCGTAGAGATGGACGGCCAGGCCCTCGCCCGCCGCCGGATCGCCCGCGCCGCAATAGCTGATGAGGCCGTCGAGGAAATCCACCGATCGTTCGGGGAGCGGCAGGGGGTCCCAGCGCAGGCGGTTGGGCGTCGGGGGGGCTTCGTCGAAGGGGCCGCTGCGCAGGAGGGTTTCGGCCTCATAGGGGCGGTAGGGCGGGTGATTGGCCGCGGGGCGCAGGCGGTAGAGCCAGCTTCGCCGGTTTTCCGCACGGGGCGCGGTGAAGGCGGTGCCGGACAGTTGTTCGGCGTAAAGGCCATAGGGGGCGTGTTGCGGGGAGTTGCGGCCCACGGGCAGGGCGCCGGGCGCCGCCTCCGTCGCGAAATGATTGCCGAAGCCTGTCAGCATGGCGGCTGCGGATGGCCTGCTCTCTCCCATTTCGGCGCGACTCCTGTGGTATCAATTGTTACCATCATAGCGCTTTGCCGATGAAGTATCAAATGTTACCAGTTGTGGATGACCGCCAAGACGCTGCGCCTCGATCAGTTCATTCCCTATCGCCTGTCCTTCACGGCGGCGTTGCTGAGCGACACCATCGCGCAAAGTTATGAGAGGCTGTTCGGGATCAGCATTGCGGAATGGCGGGTCATTGCCTGGGTGGCGGAGCTTGGCAGCGTTACGCAGCAGCAGATCTGCGCCCGGAGCCGCATGGACAAGGTGACGGTCAGCCGGGCGGCGATTGCGTTGAGCGGGCAGGGGATTGTCCAGCGCCTGCCCAATGCGGAGGACCGGCGGTCGCATCTGCTGGCGCTGACGGAGGAAGGGCGGCGGTTGCATGGGGCCATCGCGCCCAGGGCGCTGGAGCTGGAGAGCGGGATATTCTCGCATTTCAGTGCGGAGGAGGTGGAGTCGTTCGTCGCCATGTTGCGGCGGATCGATGCGATTGTGTTGGGGGATGGGGAATAATTTTTGTCCGGCCGCTCTACGGGATCAGCCGATCCCGTTCGGGTCGGGCGCGCTGCGTTTCAACCCAGCCCCATCCTGTCCGAAATGTCCCGCGCCACGGTCAGGACCGCTTGCGCCAGCGGGCCCAGCGGGGCGCGGTCGGAGACGATCACGCCGATGCGGCTCCCCTCCTCCGCGTCCGGCAGCGCGAAGGTGCGCACCCAGTCCAGACCGTCGAGCAGCATCGCATGGCTGTCCGGCACGATGGAGCAGAGCCGCCCCTGCCGCACCAGCGCGAACAGGGCGACATAGCTGTCCGCCGTCACCACCGGGCGCAGCGCAAGGCCCCGTTCGCCCAGCCGGGCGTCCAATATGCGCCGGTTCTGCATGCCCTGATGGAGCAGGCACAGCGGCAGGGCGGCCACATCCTCCCAGTCCGGCGGGCGCTTTTCATCCAGCACGCCCCGCGCCGCCACCAGCATGTAGCGCTCGACATAAAGGGGCGCGGCCAGCATGTGGGAGGGCGGCTCGAAATCCAGATAGGTGAGGCCCGCGTCCAGTTCGAAGGCGGCGAGCTCCCGCTCGATCTGGCGCGAGGTCAGCGCCCGGACCGAGATGTTGAGGCCGGGATGCCGCTCCAGCAGCGCCTCCACCAGCGGGCCGACGGCGGGCATGGCGGCCGGGATCGCGCCCAGGCGCAATTCGCCCTGCAAGGGGCCCTTGGCGACCGCCGCCGCCTGCATCAGATTGTCCGCCGCCGCGACAAGCTGCTGCGCCCAAGGGAGGATCGCCCGGCCCTCCTCGGTCAGCCCGGCGTAGCGGCGGTTGCGCTGAATCAGGCGCTTGCCGAGTTGCGCCTCCAGCGCGGAAATGCCGGCCGAGAGCGTGGGCTGCGAGACATGGCAGGCAGCGGCGGCGCGGGCGAAATGCCCTTCCCTCTCCAGGGCCAGGAAATATTGAAGAAGGCGGGTCTGCATGCGCGCTTTACTCTCTTTTTTCCGGCTGATAGGGCAAAGTGGCGCTCCGTAGAAGCCGGGTCTGGACGATGGGCGCAACTCTCACTATATACCGCTCGGTATGGAAACACAGACTCAGACAGCGAGGGGACGCCCGAGGGAGTTCGATCCCGAAGAAGCGCTCAGTGCCGCGCTGACCGTCTTTTGGCGGCGTGGCTATGAAGGCGCGTCCATGGCGGAACTGACCGAGGCGATGGGCATCACCAAGCCCAGCCTCTACGCCTGTTTCGGCAACAAGGAATCGCTGTTCCGCAAGGCGCTCGACCTCTATGAGCGCGACAAGCTGTGCTACATCAAGTCCGCGCTGGACGAACCCACCGCAAAGGGCGTGGCCGAACGGCTGCTGCGCGGGTCGCTGGCGATCCAGACCGGGACGACCGATCCGCATGGCTGCCTGGGCGTGATCAGCGCGGTCGCCTGCGCCACGCAGGCCGAGTCGATCCGCGACGAGGTCATCGCCCGCCGCGCCTCCTCCGACGCGGCCCTGGTGGCGCGGCTGGAACGGGCGCGGGAGGAAGGCGACTTTCCCGACACGATCGAGCCGAAGGCGCTGGCCACCTATCTGACCGCCGTGGTGCAGGGCATGGCCGTGCATGCGAGCGCGGGGATGTCGCGTGAACTGCTGGAGCAACTGGTGGAGACGACGCTGGCCGTCTGGCCGGGGAAGTGACGGAAAACCGGGCTTTCCGGAATTCCATACCGAAAAATTACCAAACGGTATAAAAAGCCTGTTGACCCTGCTGCTGCACCGCATTATATACCAGTCAGTATTGAATAGACCTGCTCTCCAAAAGAGGTCACATGATGCGGACGTTTCTCAAATCCTGTCGTCGCTGACGACCTGACGCGACCAGCCCAACAGGGCGGCGCGACCTGACCATCATTCCATTGTTCGACGCGCGGCCCGCCGGTCGCGCGGCGGAGAGGTTTTTTTTCCACGTTCGGCCGGGATGGCTCGCAGCGGACGACGATGCGTCGGCCCGATTCCCGGTTGCGCGTCATGCACAGGGGAATTGCCATGGCATTTCTGCAACTTGCCACGCTGGCCGAAGATGGCGGAGCGATTGGCGTCAAAAGGGCGGCGAACGCCGGTTTCGCGCCCGTCGAATGGCAGATCATCCAGCTTGCGCGGGGGGACGGCCTGTCGTCGCTGCGCGCGCCGGACCGCTGGGACCGGGTGAAAAGCTGGATATTTGGGGAGCGGGCCAATCCGCGCCTTGCCAACAAGCGGCTGGAGAGCCTGCGCCGTCTGGCGGTCGACGCCTGGCATCGCGGCTATGCGGTCCGTCCTTCCTTCCTGAAGGCCTTTTTGAAGGCCGGATTCAACGAGGGCCAGCTCGAAACGCTGCTGGCCAGCATCAGCGCGCAACGGCGCTTCCAAGGTTCCCGGAGCTGACACCATGAACATGCACACCCCCATCGACGTCGACACCAGGTCGGCCACCCCCCTCGCCCGCTGGCGAAAGCGCCATGTTTCGCTGGGCGTGATCGCGCTCGCCATCCTGGGCGGCGTGACGTGGAAGCTGATCGACAGGCCCGAGGCGCAGGCGGCCGCCACCCCGCTGGTCACCGTGGGCGTCTCCGCCCCGCTGACCCGCGCGGTGACGCAGTGGGACGATTATGTCGGACGCTTCGCGCCCAGCCAGACGGTCGAGATTCGTCCCCGCGTGTCGGGGTCGGTGACGGCGATCCACTTCAGGGACGGCGATTATGTGAAGGCGGGGCAACTGCTCTTCACCATCGACCAGCGGCCCTTCCTGGCGGCTCTGGCGGAGGCGAAGGCCAGCACGGCGAGCGCCCGCAGCGCCTTGCTGCTGGCGCAGAATGATTATAGCCGCGTCCAGCGTCTGACGGGGGATGAGGCGGTTTCGGCGAGTGAAGTGGACTCGCTCCGGTCGCGGTTGCAGGCGGCGCAGGCCGCGCTGGCGGGGGCGCAGGCGCGGGAGCGGCAGCGGGCGCTCGACATGGAGTTCACGCAGGTCCGCGCGCCGATTTCGGGGCGGGTTTCGGACCGGCGGGTCGATATCGGCAATCTCGTCTCGGCGGGCGAAGGGGCGGGCGCGACATTGCTGACCACGGTCAACAAGCTCGATCCCATTTACTTCAACTTCGATGCGTCCGAGGCGCTGTATCTGAAGTCGCAGCGCGACAGGGGCGCTGGCGGGGCGGTCGAGGTGCGGTTGCAGGATGAAGCGGATTATCGGCACAAGGGGCGGCTGGACTTCACCGACAATGGGCTCGATCCGCGTTCGGGGACGATCCGGGTGCGGGCCGTGTTCGACAATCCGGACATGTTCCTGACGCCGGGGCTGTTCGGCAATATGCGGCTGGCCAATGGCGGCAAGGTCAATGCCTTGCTGGTGCCGGATGAGGCGATCCAGTCCGATCAGGCGCGCAAGACCGTGCTGGTGGTCGGGCGGGACGACAGCGTCGCGGCGAAGCCGGTGGAGCTGGGTCCGGTGGTGGACGGGCTGCGCATCATCCGCGCGGGGCTGACGCCCGGCGACCGGGTGATCGTGTCGAACATTCAGGCGGCCATGCCGGGTGCGAAGGTCGCGACGAAGCCGGCGGCGATCAAGGCGGCTCCGGCGCCGGTTGCGGCGGTGGATGCGGCGGCGCCGGTTGCGGCGCAGGCGACCTTTGCGCGCTAAGGCATCACGCCCTCCCCGTTCGGGCTGAACCTGTCGAAGCCCTGCACTTTTCCTTGAAGAGAAGTGAAGCCCCCTTCGACTGCCTGCAAGGCAGGCGCTCAGGACAGGCTTCGACAAGCTCAGGGCGAACGGAGGCAGAGGTAGGAAATCAAGCTGAAACGCGCGCTCCCCGGATCGCGAACCCCTTTTCACGCCATCGAGGAATTCGTCCGATGCGCCTCTCCCGTTTCTTCATCGACCGGCCGATCTTTGCCGCCGTGATCGCGGTGATCATCACCGTGGTCGGCGCGATCGCCTTTGTCGGTCTGCCCGTTTCGCAATATCCGGACATCGTGCCGCCCACGGTCACGGTGTCCGCCCAATATCCCGGCGCATCCGCCGAAACCGTCGCGTCCACCGTCGCCGCGCCGATCGAGCAGGAGATCAACGGCGTCGACGACATGCTCTACCAGAGCAGCCAGTCGACCGGCGACGGCAAGGTCACGATCACCGTCACCTTCAAGGTCGGCACCGATCTGGACGCCGCGCAGGTGCTGGTCCAGAACCGCGTCGCCGTCGCCATCCCGCGCCTGCCCGAAGAGGTGCAGCGGCTGGGCGTCGTCACGCGCAAGACGACCCCGGAATTCCTGATGGTCGTGAACCTCCAGTCGCCGGACGGGACGTTCGACCGCGATTATATCTCCAACTATGCGCTGACGCAGGTGCGCGACCGGCTGGCGCGGCTGGACGGCGTGGGCGATGTGCAGCTTTTCGGATCGCGCGACTATGCGATGCGCATCTGGATCGACCCCGACCGCGCCGCCGCGCTCAACCTGACCGCGGGCGAGATCGTGCAGGCCCTGCGCGCCCAGAATGTGCAGGTGTCCGCCGGTTCCATCGGCCAGCCCCCTTATGATCGCGGTGAAGCCTTCCAGCTTGGCGTCGAGATGCAGGGCCGCCTGACCGAGCCGCAGCAGTTTGCGGACATCGTCATCCGCACCGATGCGGACGGCCGTCAGGTCCGGGTGGGCGACGTCGCCCGCGTCGAACTGGGCGCGCAGGATTATGGCATCAACACCTATCTGTCGAACAAGCCCACCGTCGTCATCGCGACGATGCAGCGCCCCGGCTCCAACGCGCTGGACGCGGCGGAGAAGGTGAAGGCGGAGATGGAGCAGCTTTCCAAGCGCTTCCCCAAGGGGCTGGAATATAGCGTCATCTACAATCCGACCGAATTCATCGCCCAGTCCATCGACGCCGTCTATCACACGCTGTTCGAAGCGGTGATCCTGGTCGTGCTCGTCATTCTGGTCTTCCTCCAGAACTGGCGCGCGGCGGTCATCCCGATCATCGCCATTCCGGTCTCGCTGATCGGCACGGCGGCGATCCTGGCGGGGCTGGGCTATTCGCTGAACAATCTGTCGCTGTTCGGGCTGGTGCTGGCCATCGGCATCGTCGTCGACGACGCCATCGTCGTGGTCGAGAATGTCGAGCGCAATATCGAGCATGGCATGTCGCCGCTGGAGGCCGCCCGCGTGTCCATGGATGAGGTGTCCACGGCGCTGATCGCCATCGTCCTCGTCCTGTGTGCGGTGTTCGTGCCGACTTTGTTCATCACCGGCATTTCGGGCGCTTTCTACCAGCAGTTCGCCGTCACCATTTCGACCGCGACGATCATTTCGCTGATCCTCTCGCTCACTCTGTCTCCGGCGGCGGCGGCGCTGTTGCTGAAGTCGAAGCCCCATGTCCAAAATGGCGGGCATGATCTGGACAATGCGCCGCGCTGGCGCCGGTTGGCCGGGCAGGCGGCCGACCGCTTCAATCGCGGCTTCGACCGGCTGAGCGCTGGCTATGCCCGCCTCACCCGCTTCCTCGTCGCGCGGCCCAAGAAGATGCTGCTGACCTATTCGGGGCTGATCGCCGCCACCATCGCCCTGTTCTGGGTGACGCCCGGCGGCTTCATCCCCGCGCAGGATCAGGGCTATTTCCTGGCCGTGGTGCAGTTGCCCTCCGGCGCTTCGCTGGAACGCACCGACAAGGTGACGCGGGAGGTCGCGGCGAGAATCCTGCCGGTAAAGGGCCTACGCGGCGCGGTGATGTTCGCCGGTTTCCATGGCCCTTCGCAGACGCAGGCGCCCAACAGCGCCGCCATCTACTTCCCGTTCAAGACCTTCGCCGAGCGTCGGCAAGAAGGCGTCACCTATGCCGGGATCATGGAGCAGGCGAACAAGGCCGTCGCCGGTTATGACAAGGCCCGCATCCTGCTCGTGCCGCCGCCGCTCATCCAGGGCATCGGTTCGGCGGGCGGATACCGCCTGATGGTGCAGGATCGTGAGGATCATGGCTATGCCGGGCTGAACAAGGTCGCCCAGGACTTCATCGCCAAGGCGAACCAGACGCCCGGACTCAACATGGTCTATACGCTGTTCGATGTCGGCACGCCCCGCGTCTATGCCGATGTGGACCGGCGCAAGGCCGACCTGCTGGGCGTGCCGCCGGAGCGCGTGTTCGAAGCGATGCAGGTCTATCTGGGCTCCGCCTTCGTCAACGACTTCAACCTGCTGGGGCGCACCTATCGCGTGACCGCGCAGGCCGATGCCGACCATCGCGGCACGGTGGCGGACATTGCCAATCTGAAGACCCGGTCGAACAGCGGGCAGATGGTGCCCATCGGTTCCGTCTCGACCTTCAGGGACAAGACCGGCCCCTATCGCGTGGTGCGCTACAACCTGCTGCCGGCGGTGGAGATCGACGGCGATACCGCGCCCGGATACAGTTCGGGCCAGTCGCTGACGACGATGGAGAAGCTGGCCGATTCCACCCTGCCCGCCGGTTATGGCAAGGAATGGACGGGCGTCGCCTATCAGCAGGTGATCGCCGGCAATACGGCGGGCGTCGTCTTCGCCATGGCGGTGTTCTTCGTCTTCCTGGTGCTGGCGGCGCAATATGAAAGCCTGACGCTGCCGCTGTCGATCATCCTGATCGTGCCGATGTGCCTGTTCGCGGCCATGCTGGGCGTGAACCTGCGGGGCATGGACAATAATATCCTAACGCAGATCGGGCTGGTCGTGCTGATCGCCCTGGCGGCGAAGAACGCGATCCTGGTGGTCGAGTTCGCCAAGCAGGCCGAAGAGGAACAGGGACTTTCGCCGGTGGATGCCGCCGTTCAGGCAGCGCAGACCCGTCTGCGTCCGATCCTGATGACCAGCTTCGCCTTCATCCTGGGCGCGGTGCCGCTGGTGATCGCGAGCGGGGCGGGCGCGGAGCTGCGGCAGGCTTTGGGCACGGCCGTCTTCTTCGGGATGACCGGCGTGACGGCTTTCGGCCTGCTCTTCACCCCCACTTTCTATGTCGTGTGCCGCGCATTGGGCGACCGCTTTTCCCGCAAGGGCAAGGGTCAGGCCCCCGCCGCGCTGCAACCCGCCGAATAAGGAACGGCATGATGATCAAGACACTCCTCCCCCTTCTGCTCGGCGCGTCGGCCCTGACCGCTTGCGCCGCAGGGCCGGACTATAAGGCCCCGGCTACCCCGACCGCTGCTGCCGGGGCCTTTATCGGCGCGGCCAGTCCGGCGGCCAGCACAGCAGTCAGCACGGCGCAGGCCGACGAGCATTGGTGGCGGCTCTACAGCGATCCGATGCTGGACGGGCTGGTGCAGGACGCGCTGAAGGCCAATAGCGACATCCGCGTGGCCGTCGCCCGGCTGGAAAAGGCCCGCGCCCAGTTGCGCGGCGCCCGTTCCGACAGGCTGCCGCAGACGACCCTGAGCGGTTCGCCCAGCTATGGCCGGGCGTCGGCCGCGCAGACGCTGCCGGGGGCCGACCGCGAGAACTGGACCGTCGATGCGGGGTTGAACGTCGCCTATGAGGTCGACCTGTTCGGGCGGGTGAAGCGCAGCATCGAGGCGGCGAAGGGCGACGTCAACGCCGCCGCGGCCGACGCCGACGCGGTGCGCGTGGCGGTGGTCGCGGACACGGTGCGCGCCTATGTCGACGCGACCAGTTCGGCGGAGCGGATCGCCGTGGCGCGGCAGACGGTGGCGCTGCTCGACAACAGCATCCGCATCACCAATGCGCGGTTCGAGGTGGGCCGGTCGGACCGGCTGGACGTGATCCGCGTGACGGCGCTGCGCGACCAGCAGGCGGCGATCATCCCCAGCCTGATCGCGGACCGGGACAGCGCGCTGTTCCGGCTGGCGACGCTGACGGGGCGGACGCCGCAGGAGCTGCCCGCGCCGGTGCAGGACCAGAAGACGACGCCCGGCCTCAGCCAGCCCATACCGGTGGGGGACGGGCGCGCCCTGCTGGCCCGGCGTCCGGACGTGCGGGCCGCCGAGCAGCGGTTGGCCGCCGACACGGCGCGGATCGGGGTGGCGACGGCGGACCTTTATCCGCGCATCACGCTGGGCGGATCGATCGGCACGACGGCGGTGGGCGGCGGCGATATTTTCGGCGGCGGGCCGTTCCGCTGGCTGCTGGGGCCGCTGATCAACTGGGCCTTCCCCAATCAGGAGGCCAATCGCGCCCGGATCGCAGCCGCCAGGGCCGATGCCGACGGGTCGCTCGCGGCGTTCGACGGCACGGTGCTGCAGGCGCTGGAGGAAACCGAGACGGCGCTGTCCGTCTATGCCCATGCGCTGGAGCGCCGCGATACGCTGAAGGCCGCGCGGGAGGCCGCCGGGCGGGCGGCCCGCATCAGCCTTGCCCGGCAGCGGGAGGGGCAGATCGATTTCCTGACCGTGCTGGACGCGCAGCGGACGCTGGCGGCGGCGGAGAGCGATCTGGCGACGGCGAACCGGGTGGTGGCCTTCGCCCAGGTCGACCTGTTCAGGGCGCTGGGCGGCGGCTGGACCAGCAGTTGAGCCCGCAGCGCGGCGGCGGTCAGAAGCGCGCCGAAACGCGCCCATAATAAAAGCCGCCGCTCAGCCCGAACGGCGCGAAATTGCCGTAGGCGCCCGATCCGTCATAGGCGATCACGCCATGGCGGTCGGGATAGACGTCGAACAGATTGTTCGCGCCGACCGACAGCGTCAGCCGATCGCTGATGTCATAGCCGACATCGAGGTCCGCGATCCATTTCGCGCCGAAGCGCCGGTCGCCGGTCGCGACATTGCTCGATTCCACATAGCGGCCGAAGCGGGTCAGCCGCGCCAGCGCATGCAGGCGGCCCAGCGACCAGTCGTTCGTCAGCACCAGCTTCGTGCGCGGGGTCGCGGCGACGAGGTCGCGCTGCGCCTGGCGCCCGAACAGGGTGACGTTGAGCGAGGCGAGTTCCGGCGGCGTGTCGACGACATGGGTGATTTTCGTGCGGTTATAGCTATAGGCCGCGTTCAGGCGGAAACTGCCGAGCGCGCCGGTGCGCAGCGTATATTCCGTCACGACGTCGATGCCGCGCGTGCGGGTGTCGATGGCGTTGGCGAAGAATTGGGCGCTGTCGACATCGTCGATGCCGTTGGCGACCAGGATGGCGCGGATGGCCGCCCCTCCATTGGCCGCCGTGCCGAGGAATTCGGTCTTGACGATGCGGTCGTCCACCGCGATCTGATAGGCGTCGACGGTGAGGCGGAACGGGCCGCGCTCAAAGGACAGGCCGGCCGTATAGTTGAGCGACTTTTCCGGCTTGAGCGGGGTGGCGCCCAGCGCCTGCGCGGCGATGCTGCCGACCGGCAGGAATTTCGATGTGGTGCTGACCCGGTTATTGCCGATGATCGTCGCCGTGTTCTGCGTGGTCGAAAAGCCGCCCTGCGCCAGCGAGGGAGCGCGGAAGCCGGTGTTGACGCCGCCACGGACGGCAAGGCCGGGCGCGAATTCGTAACGGGTCGAGAATTTGCCCGACACCGTGTCGCCCGCGCTGTCGTCATAATGTTCGAAGCGCCCGGCGACGCCGACGAACCAGCCGGGCGTCAGGTCGGTCGACAGGTCGACATAGGCGGCGATGTTGTTGCGGCTGAGCGTCGCCTCGTCCGCCGGAGAGGTTCCGGTGAAGGAAACCAGTCCCGGCGATGGCGACCGCCCGCCATAGGCGTTGCCGAAGGGCGTTCCGTCGGCGGGGATCACATAGCCGCCGTCGCGATAGCTGTCCGGCTCCCCCGCGCGGTTGCGGAACTTCTCCCAGCGATGCTCGAACCCGATGGCCACGTCGAGCGGACGGGCCGTGCCGATGTCGTAGCCGCGGGTGAATTCCAGATTGTTGACCCAGAGGTCCTGTATCTGCTTGCCCATGAAGAAGCTTGTCGGGCTGGACGGGCCGAGCGAAGGGTTGAGGGTGCCTTCGGCGCCCAGCTTCACATGGTCGCGCCCATAGCTGGTGGAGAGGTCGAACGACCAGCCTGCCGTCAGATCGCCGCGCAGGCCGATGGCGGATTGCCAGTCCCATTCCTTGATGCGCCGGCGCGCCTGGAAGCCGGAGGGATAGAGGCCGGGAAGGGATGTCTGGCCCTGCACATTCGCCTGCCCGCCATAGCCGGTGGTCGCCGGGAAGATCGCGCCGCGCTTGTCATCGATGTCGCGATAGCTGAGGGTGGAAAAGCTGTAGGCGGTCAGCGCGCCGAGGGGCAGTTCGGCATTGACCGATCCGTTGACGATCTTGTCCCGGTTGGACCGGCCATAGCCGCCCGCGATCAGATGATCGGCATGGGTTTCGCGCGGGTCCGGGGCGCCGTTCACGAAAGGATAGACATAGGGCACGGGTTCGGCGGAGCTGTCGGCGCGGTCGTGATACTTCCCCTCCACGGCGATGCGGACGAAGCCGTCGCCGCTGATGCGGGTGCCGTAGCTTAGCCCCTGCTGCACCAGTGCGCCGCCCTTTTCGTAAAGCTGCCCGGCGGTGGCTGAGAAGGAGCCGCCCTCCGGCGCGTCGTCCAGCAGGATGTTGATGACGCCGGAAATCGCGTCCGACCCATATTGGGCGGCGGCGCCGTCGCGCAGCACCTCGATCCGGCCCACGGCGTTGGTGGGGATGAGGTCGATGTCGACCGGGGTGGAACCGCCCGATATGCGCGAAAGGTTATTGATGAGCGCGGTCGTGTGCCGCCGCTTTCCATTGACCAGCACCAGCAGATAATCGCCCGATAGGCCCCGGATGGAGATGGGGCGCACGCTGGCCGAGGTGCCGCCGCCGCCCAGCGCCGGCATGGTGAGGGAGGGGATGATGTTGCCCAGCACTTCCTTGAGGCCCGTGCGGCCGGTGGCCTGCAATTCCTGGGGACTGATGACATCGATGGGCACGGGGCTGTCCGCCACCGTCCGTCCCCCGCCCCGGCGCGTGCCGGTGACGACGATGGCCGATCCGGCGGCTTCCGCATCGTCGGCGGCGGCAAGCTCCTGCGCGGCGGCGAAGGATGGAAGGACGGCGCCGGAAAGTGCGGCGCCGGCGAGAAGCAGGCTTTTCATCGGAGATCCTTCGAAATGAAAAAAGAGGGCGTCAGTCCCGCCGGGCCAGGGTCGTGGCGTTGAAGGACGGGTCATAGGCGCCGCGAATGTCGGGCAGCGCGGGGATGATGCCGGCGCGGCGGTAACGGGCAAAGATTTCGGCCTGTTCGCGAACCAGAGCATCGTTTATCGGTTCCGCCGTGCCGATATAGGCGGTGATGGAGAAGCGGGCGACCTTGAAGGGCAGGCCGGTCTCCTGCGCCAGCGTCCGGGCGAAGGCGTCGGGATGCGCCGCCGCCCAGCGCCGCGCCCGGCTCAGCCGCGCCAGGAAATCGGCCAGTATCGGCCGCTTGCCGTGGATCGCGGACTCCGATGCCGCAAAGAAACCCGTCTGGGCGGGAAAGCCGCTGGCATCGGCCAGCACCCGGTCGCCATTTTCCATGACCGCGATGCCGACATAGCTGCCCCAGGTCGACCAGGCGTCGATCGCGCCGCTTTCCAGCGCCGCTTTGGCCGCGCCGTTGTCGAGATAGGTCCAGCGGACATCGGACGACGCAAGGCCCGCTTGTTCGATCAGGCGGAGCGCCAGATCCTGCCCGGCCGAACCGCGCACGGTGGCAAGCTTGCGCCCCTTGAGCTGCGCCACGGACCGGACCGGCGAGTCCTTCGGCACGACGATGGCGGAGGCGCGGCCAACGCCGGGGCCCTGCGGACGATAGGCGAAGACCGCCTTGATCTTCGCGCCGCCGGCATAGGCGAAGGCGAAGGGCGGAGCGCCGACGCCCCCCACATCGATCGCGCCCGCCGCCAGCGCCTCCAGCAAGGGAGAGGCTGCCGGAAACTGCGCCCATTCGATCCGGTAGGGCAGATCGTCCAGTTCGCCGGCGGCGCGCATCAACGCCTGCGCGCCGCCGCGCTGATCCCCGATCTTCAGGACGGGGCGGCCCGGATCGCCCCCGCCATGCGGGCGGAGCGAGGCGAAGCCGATGGCGGCGAGCGCGATCAGGGCGAAGAGGACGATCCAGGGAAGAAGAACCCTGCGCCGGGAGAGGATGGTGCGCGTCATGGCGTCTCCGGGACCGGCGGCGGCGGCAGCCGCAACCGGCCCGCCAAGGATCAGAGGTTCGCGTAGAGCGGTTCGTCCGCGATCAGGATGCGTTCCAGCACGCGCGGGAAATCGCCATAGTTGCGCACGGCATAGTGAACCGCCGCCCGATTGTCCCAGAAGGCGACCGAGTTGGGACGCCAGGAAAAGCGGACCTGATATTCGGGCCGCTTATATTGCCGGACGATCTCCTCCAGCAATTCGCGGCTCTCCGCCAGTTCCACGCCCAATATCTGCGGCCGCTGGGTATAGTTGACCCAGAGGATCTTCTGCCCGGTTTCGCGATGGGTGCGCACGACGGGATGCGCGACGATGGGATAGTCGTGCCCGGCGCCGACCAGAGCTTCCCGGAAGTCATGGGTGACGTGCAGCCCCTCCAGCCGCGCCTTGACGTCGTCCGACAGCCCTTCATAGGCGAGATGCGCGTCGACCCAGATGGTGTCCCGCCGACATCGGGGAGGGTGACGGCGCGCAGCACGGCGCCCCAGGTCGGCACCAGCCGCCAGCTCGTGTCGCTGTGATAGGCGTCGCCCGGCCTTACGTCCCGATGGATGCGCTTTTCATATCGGGCCGCGTCGGCCGCCGCGATCTTGTGGATGGGCGCGATCCTGGAATCGGCGGTGGTGCTGGGATGGGTGTAGAGCGGGCCGAAGGCCGCGGCGAAGGCGGCATGCTGTTCATTGGTCAGCGGCTGGTCGCGGAAGAACACGACCTTGTAGCGCAACAGGGCGGCGCGGATCGCGTCGCGCTGTCCGGGGGAAAGCGGCCTGCTGAGATCGACGCCGTCGATTTCGGCGCCGATGGTCGGTTGCAGGGGGCGGATGCCGATGATCCCATCGGCGCGGTCCAGAATATCTGCTGCTGCGGAGGACATATCATCACCTTTCAAGGTCGCCGGACGATTTCCGTGCAGGACCATTGCTAAGGGATGGATGCGCCATCGGGTTATGATGATTGGTCGGCATGCTTTGAATATCCGAATATTATTGGCAATACTCATCCATGTGGAAATACGGGTCCTTCAATATCATTGCCTTGGCGCAACAATTCATCGGCCCTCCTATTCCAATCATTCATGGTTCTTCGGGCAGAGAAAATAACTGTTCGCCGTCCGAAGCCTGTAGATCGGAACGGAAGGAGCGTCGCCACATCCGGTCGGGATCGTGGCAATTGCCGGAATAACGGAGATCGCGCCGATGGATTATGTGACGATCGATTTCGAAGCGAGCTGCCTTCCCCGTCATGGCCGGTCCTTTCCCATCGAGGTCGGAATAGCCGATGCGAAAGGCGCCCGGTCCTGGCTGATCCGTCCCCTGACCGACTGGCGCGCATGGGACTGGACGCGGGAAGCGCTGGACCTGCACGGCATAAGCCCGGAGCAGCTGGAGCAGGAGGGCATGCCGGCCGATCGGGTCTTCGCCGAACTCGACCGGGCGGTCGGCGGACGGCGCCTTGTCGCGGACAGCGGCATCGACGCCTATTGGTGGGATATGCTGGCGAAGGCCGCCGGCCGGGAAAGCGCCCGTCCGATCGAGCATGTCTCCGCCGTGCTCGACGCGCTGGCGGTGACGAGCGAGGACATATTCGCGGCGCAGCGGCATGCGGACCGGCTTTGCCCGGCCCGCCATCGCGCGGCGAACGATGCGCTGTGGCTGTGGACAGTGTTGGCGAAGCTGGAACCGCGCGCCGGGGAGTTGCCGCATCCGGCATATTTGCCGTCGCTGCCCAATTACGAGCCGCGCTCAATGGTTTTGCAGAATCGATAAATGGGCGACCATTATGCGTTGGTCGGCCGATGGGCGGAATAATAGACCGGTCCGCGCCAATCATTGAGCGAGAACCGATCATGTCCCAGCACCGTCATATCAAGCTCGGCTTCATCCTGCACGGCGTCGGCCGCACCTGGAACGACTGGCGGCACCCGGGCCGCGACGTCAATGCCAGCACCAGCCTGGCCTTTTACCAGAAGCAGGCGGCCACCGCCGAACGCGGCAAGTTCGATTTCCTCTTCGTCGCGGACAGCCTGTCGATCACGGAGAAGTCCAGTCCGCATTATCTCAACCGCTTCGAGCCGATCACCATCCTGTCCGCGCTGGCGGCGACCACATCCCGCATCGGGCTGGTGGGGACGCTGACGGTCAGCTATTCCGAGCCGTTCAACGTCGCGCGCCAGTTCGCCTCGCTCGACCATCTGAGCGGCGGCCGGGCGGGATGGAACATCGTGACGTCCTGGCTGGGCGATACCGCCGCCAATTTCAGCAAGACCGAGCATCCGCCCCATGCCGTGCGCTACCGCATCGCCGGGGAATATCTGGACGTGG
Organism: Sphingobium fuliginis; assembly: GCF_015074805.1. Taxonomy (NCBI): domain Bacteria; kingdom Pseudomonadati; phylum Pseudomonadota; class Alphaproteobacteria; order Sphingomonadales; family Sphingobiaceae; genus Sphingobium; species Sphingobium fuliginis. The sequence continues at coordinate 987,682 of NZ_CP060036.1, forward strand.
TCCAGGGCCTGTGGGACAGCTGGGAGGAGGACGCCCATGTCGCGGACAAGGAAAGCGGCCAGTTCGTCGATCCGGAGCGGCTCCACCGGCTGGACCACAAGGGCGAGTTCTTCCAGGTGCGCGGGCCGCTCAACATCAAGCGGACGCCGCAGGGCCAGCCGGTCATCTTCCAGGCGGGCGCTTCGGACGACGGGCGCAATTTCGCGGCGAAGCGGGCGGAGGTCATCTTCACCCATGCCGAGGACGAGGAGGCGGGCCGGGCCTATTATGCCGATGTGAAGGCGCGGGCCAAGGGTTTCGGCCGCGATCCGCACCAACTGTTCATCCTGCCGGGAATCGCCCCGATCGTCGGAGAGACGGACGAGGATGCGGAGGCGCGTTATCGCGAACTGGCGTCGCTGGAATCGATCGATACCGGCCTTGGCTTCCTGTCGCGGACCTTCAACGACCATGATTTCCGCCAATATGATCTGGACGCGCCCTTCCCGGACGTCGAGCATATCGGCATCAATAGCCAGCAGAGCGCGACGTTGCGGATATTGGCATTGGTGCGCGCCGAAAAGCTGACCCTGCGGCAAGTGGCCGAAAGGCTGGCGACGCCGCGCGGCGCCTTCGTCGGGTCGCCCGAGACCGTTGCCGACCGGTTGCAGCAATGGTTCGAAAGCGGCGCCGCCGACGGCTTCGTCGTGTTCGAGCCGCTGCCCGGACAGCTCGACCTGTTCGTCGACAGGGTGATCCCGATCCTGCAGGCGCGCGGGCTGTTCCGCACCGAATATGAAGGCACCACCTTCCGCGAACATCTGGGCCTTGCCCAGCCGGACAATCGCTACAGCAGCAAAGCGGCCGAAAAGAGCGCCGCCTGATCGCCCGCGGGCCGACCGCAGGCCGGGCTTTGACGGAGGGGAGCGGCAAGGTCGCTCCCCCTTGCCGCCGGTCGGATCGCGAACCGGAACGGGATCGATCGTCCGGAAATCGCCCTATATTCCGCACCGTTCCATCTATGACGAAAACTCGATTGCCTCAATAATCTACCGATATAGTAGATAATTCAGCGCAGGGACGGGGCCGAAGCCATGTCCCGCCCGCGCGGATCATGCGACAAATCATAAGCAGGGGGACTTCATGCATTCGGTGAAAATCTGGGCCGGGGCCGGCGTGGCCCTGGCGGCGGTGGCGCTTGCCCAAGGCGCGCAGGCGCAGCCCGCCGACAATGCGGCGGCGGCGGCCGCGAGTGAACGCGACGCGATCATCGTCACGGGTACGCGCCGGACGGATCGCACGGTCAGCGAATCCGCCGTGCCGGTGGACGTCTTCAGCGCCGGCGACCTGGCATCGCAGGCGACCAGCGACATCAAGGCCGCGATCAAGAATCTGGTTCCCTCCTTCAACCTTCAGCGCAATGCGCTGTTCGACGGATCGGCCTTCGTCCGGCCGCCGACGTTGCGCGGCCTGCCGCCGGACGAGACGCTGGTGCTGATCAACGGCAAGCGCGTCCACCGTTCCGCGCTGGTGCAGGTGAGCGGCGGGTCGCTCGCCGCCGGGTCGCAGAGCGCCGACCTGTCGCAGATTCCCGGCGCGGCGGTCCAGAGGGTCGAGGTGTTGCGCGACGGCGCCGCCGCCCAATATGGATCGGACGCGATTGCCGGCGTCATCAACTTCGCGCTCAAGAGCAATGCGGAAGGGCTGAGCCTCAACGCACGCTATGGCGAATATTATGAGGGCGACGGGCGCGACATCCAGTTGTCGGGCAATTGGGGATTGAAGCTGGGCAATGAAGGCGGCTTCATCAACCTGACCGGCGAATATATCAACGCCCATGACACCAATCGCGCCGTACAGCGTCCGGACGCGGTGGTTCTGGAAACGCTGGGCTATGACGTCAAGCAGCCGGTGACGAGGTTCGGCAGTCCCGACACCGAAGCCTATCGCTTCTTCGTCAACGCAGAACTGCCGCTGGGCGACGACGCGCTCTATTTCTTCGGCAATTACGGCTATTCGGATCAGGTCATCGACTTCAACTATCGGCGTCCGATCGCCGTGACGACGACAGGGCCGGCCGGCAGCCCCTTCACCTTCGGCAAGTCGATTTCGCTCTATTATCTCGACCGCAATGCGGATGGGACATGGAATGCCGATGGGCGGACCTGGAATGACGCCAATATCTTTCCCAATGGCTTCACGCCGCGGTTCCGCAGCACCAATACGGACATTTCCGCTGTCGGCGGCTATAAGGGCGAAATCGGCGGACTGCATTATGACGCCAGCATCGGTTACGGCCAGAACCGGATCAAATATTATATCAGCGACACGTTCAACCCGTCGCTGGGGCCGGATTCACCGACCGACTTCTATGACGGGTCGCTGGAGCAGCGCGAGCTGAACGCCAATCTGGACCTTAGCTATCCGCTGGAGATCGGCCTTGCCAGCCCACTCAACATTGCGGGCGGCTTCGAATATCGGCGCGAGAGCTTCCTGATCGGCGCGGGCGACGCGGCGTCCTATACGCAGGGCATCTATGCGTCCCAGACGGTGCGGCGCGCCGACGGTTCGACCTTCCTCGTCACGCATCCGGTCGGCTCCAACGGCTTTCCCGGCTATGGCCCGACATCGATCGTCGACCGGTCGCGCGCCAGCCAGGCGGCCTATCTGGACCTGGAGGTGGACGTGACGCCGCGCTTCACCCTGGGCGGGGCGGTGCGTTACGAACATTATGACGACTTTGGCGGCACCACCAATGTGAAGGCGACGGCGCGTTATGCGTTCAGCGACGCCATCGCGTTGCGCGGGGCGGCCAGCACCGGCTTCCGCGCGCCCACGCCGGGGCAGCTTTACCTGCGCAACCTTCAGACCTCCTTCATCGGTACCAATCCGGTGCCGGTGCAGATCGCCACATTGTCGCCCGAAGACGCCGCCGCCAGATATTATGGCGCGACCGCATTGAAGCCCGAGGAGTCGGTCAATTTCAGCGGCGGTCTTGTCCTGACGCCCACACCGTCCTTCACCATCACGGCGGACTATTATAATATCAAGGTGACGAACCGCATCGGACTGACCAGTCGGGTTTCGGTGACGGATGCGGATCGGGTGCAACTGGCCGCGCTGGGCGTGGTCGATCCCAATTCGCTGGGCGCGGTCCAATATTTCACCAATGGTTTCGGCACCCGGACCCAGGGCGTGGACTTTGTAGCGAATTATCGGGCGAATACGGGCTGGGGCAAGTTGGGATCGTCGCTGGCGGTCAATTACAACCGTACGAAGCTCAGCTATCGCCGGACCATCACCTTGCCGGGCGGACGGTCCCTGCAACTGATCGACGACGAGCGCAAGCGCGACATCGAGACGCTGCTGCCCCGCTGGCGCGGCGTGTTCACCCAGACGGCGGAGGCAGGACCGGTCGATGTCGTCGCCCGCGCCAATTATTTCGGCAAGTTCACCAATAACCAGCTTGCCTCCAATGGCGGGAACAAGACTTTCGGCGCGGAAGTCTCCTTCGATCTGGAGGTCGGCGTGAAAGTCGCGGACAAGTTCCGGATCGCCGTGGGCGGGGAGAATATCTTCGACAATTATCCCGACCGCGAGACCCGGCTGCTCTATCCTTCCACCGGCGCTCCGGCGAGCGGGTTCGTCTATCCCGACGCCTCGCCGCTCGGCGTGCTGGGCGGCTTCTGGTATCTCCGTGTCTCGGCGGAGCTTTAAGGGCGTGGCGTCGCTCGACCGGCGCGCCCTGCTCCGGTCGCTGGGCGGCGCCACGCTCGCGGCGGCGCTTCCCGCTCCGGTCGTTGGTGCGACCCGGACGGACGGGGTGGGGAGCGTCGTTATCCTGGGCGCGGGCATCGCCGGGCTGGTCGCCGCAAGGGAACTGGAGCAACGCGGCGTCGACGTCACCGTGCTGGAGGCGCGCGAGCGCGTCGGCGGGCGGGTGTGGACGCTGCGCGGCGGCGACAGCTTTACCGACACAGACGGGACGACGCAGCGGGTCGGCTTTGGCGACGGGCTGTACCTGAATGCGGGCGCGGCGCGGATTCCCAGCCATCATGACGGCGTTCTGGGCCTCTGCAGGGACCTGCATGTGCCGCTGGAGGTGCTGGTGAACAGCAGCCGCAGCGCCTTCATCGCGGATGCGGACGGGCCGCTGCGGCTGCGGCAGGCGGCGAACGACCTGCGCGGGCATCTGTCCGCCCTGCTGGAAAAGGGACTGCGCGCCGGGTCGTTCGACCAGACGATCGATGCGCCGACGCGCAAGGCGCTGGAAAGCTTCCTCACCGGCTATGGCGACCTTGCGGCGGACGGCCATTATGGCGGCAGCGCGCGGTCGGGGCTGGCGCGCCCGCCGGGCGCGTTCGACGAGGTGCAGCAGGCGGTGGCGCCGCGAACGCTCGACCAGTTGCTCGCCAATCCCAATCTGGCGGGCCTGCTGTTCGAGGAAGAGATCTACATGCAGGCGACCATGCTGGCGCCCGTCGGCGGCATGGACCGGATTCCCCGCGCGCTGGCCGCATCGCTGCGCAGGCCCGTCGTCACCGGGGCGGACATAGTGGAGGTCAGGCGGGCCGGCGCGGGCGTCGGCATCGTCTGGCGCGATGCGAAGGGCGGCGCGCAGGTCGTGCGGGCCGACCGCGCCATCATCACCCTGCCCCTGCCGGTGCTGGCGGGCATCAAGGGCGATTTCAGCGCGCCAGTGAAGCGGGCGATAGCCGCCGCTCATTATCAGGATACGGTCAAGGTCGCCTTCCAGAGCCGTCCCTTCTGGGAAGAGCAGCAGGTTTATGGCGGCCTGTCCTTCGTCGGCGGCGAAACCTCCGTCATCTGGTATCCGTCCGACCGTTTCCAGCAGCCGCAGGCGGTCCTGCTCGCCGCCTATATGGCATTGGACGCGGCGAAGAGCTTTGCCGCGCGGCCGATCCCGGAGCAGATCGCGCTGGCCCGCGCCGCAGTCGATCGCATCCATCCCGGCCATGGCGCGGACCTGCAATCCCCGGTCGTCGTCAACTGGCGCAAGACGCCCCATAATCTGGGGCCCTGGCTGGACTGGCATGCGGACGGCAACAGCCTGGACGATTTTCGCCTGCTCAACCAGCCCGATGGCCCTTTCCTGTTCGCGGGCAGCCATTTGTCCCAATATTCGGGCCATTGGCAGGAAGGCGCGGTGCTTTCCGCCCGGCGCGCCGCCGATGCTCTGGTACCGTTACCCGCAAACGTCACCCCCCGTCACGCCTGAAAGAAGGAGTTTCCATCATGTCCCATCCCCTCATCCGTCCCCTCGCCGCGCTGGGCCTGCTGGTCGGCGGCGCCGGCAGCGCCCACGCCGCGTCGGAGGTCGTCCGGCATGGCGCCGAGGGCCCATCGCCCATATTGACCGGCGTGACCGTGCCCGCCGGGGCGGAGACGCTCTATCTGAGCGGGCAGGTGCCGCCCGTGGCCGACAAGGCGGCCGACCCCACGACACCCGCCGCCTATGGCGACACGCGGACGCAGACGGTCGGCATCTTCCGCAAGATCGAGGCGCTGCTGGCGGCACAGGGTTATGGCCTGCAGGACGTGGTCAAGCTGACCGTCTTTCTGGTGGGCGATCCCAAGCTGGGCGGAAAGCAGGATTTCAAGGGATTTTCCGAAGGCTACGCCCAGTTCTTCGGCACGGCGGCGCAGCCCAACAAGGTCGCCCGGTCGACGGTGCAGGTCGCCGCTCTCGCCAATCCGGGCTTTCTGGTCGAGATCGAGGCGGTCGCCGTCAAGGCGAAATAAGCGGTTCCGTTCAGAAGCTTCAAACAGCCTATGAGAAGGCCTCGTTGGTCACTGTCCCACCGCCTGGTCTAGACTTTTCCCATATTCGGAGGATTTGGACATGGCGGACACGGCGCAGCGGCAATTGCATCTTGGCGCGATATTGGAAGGGGTCGGGGCGGATCATGTCAGTTGGCTCGACCCCGAGCTGCCGGGCGACGCCAGCATCGACATCGACTGGTATATCGACAATGCCCGGGCGGCGGAGGCGGCGAAGTTCGACCTGGTCTTCATCGTGGATTCGCCCTTCATCACGCCCGATACCGCGCCGCATTTCCTGAACCGGCTGGAGCCGCTGACCCTGCTGTCGGCGGTGGCGGCGTCGACGTCGCGCATCGGGCTGGTGGGCACGCTCACCACCTCTTACTGGGAGCCCTATAATGTCGCGCGGCAATTCGGGTCGCTCGACCAGATCAGCCGGGGCCGGGCCGGATGGAATGTCGTCACCACCGGGCTGGAGGGCGCCGCCCGCAATTATGGGCGGGAGGAGCATTTCGACCACAAGCTGCGCTATGCCCGCGCCCGCGAATTCGTCGATGTGGTGCAGGGCCTGTGGGACAGTTATGAGGACGACGCCTTCCCCCGCGACCGCGAGGCGGGCATTTTCCTGGACAAGGCCAAGCAGCACCGGCTGGACCACAAGGGCGCGCATTTTTCGGTCGCCGGGCCGCTGGCGCTCAGCCGGTCGCCGCAGGGACAGCCGGTGATCTTCCAGGCGGGGGACAGCAATGAGGGCCGCAACCTGGGCGCGGCCATTGCCGAGGGCACCTTCACCAGCGCGGAGGATTTCGAGACCGGGCGGGCCTATTATGCGGACATCAAGGCGCGGGCGGCGGCGCTGGGGCGCAATCCCGACCTGATCAAGGTGCTGCCCGGACTGGCGCCGATCATCGCAGAGACCGACGAAGAGGCGCAGGCCATCGCCGCGGCCGCGCAGGAAGCGCTCGACGTCGGCAAGCTGCTGGTGCAGATCGGGCGGGCGTTCAACTATCACGACTTTTCCCGCTACGATCTGGACGCGCCCTTTCCCGACCTGAGCGGCGTCACGCTGAACAGCTACAAGGGCCATGCCGAACGGATCATCCGCGTGGCGCGGGAGGAAGGGCTGACGCTGCGCCAGGCGGCCTATCGCTTCGGCCAGTGGCGGACGGACTTCGTGGGATCGCCCGAGACCATAGCGGACGAAATCGAGCGCTGGTTCACCGGGCGCGCCGCCGACGGTTTCCTGCTGCGAGTGACGCGGCCCAAGGATTTCAGGCTGTTCCGGGAGCGGGTCGTGCCGATCCTGCAGGCGCGCGGATTGTTCCGCGACGATTATGCGCACCGCACCTTGCGCGGACATCTGGGCCTGCCGGTTCCGGAAAACCGGCATGCGCGGGAACAGCACGCGATCGCCGCGGAATGACGGAGGAAGGGATCGACCTTCAGGCCGACGTGCTGATCATTGGCGGCGGCATGGCTGCCTGCTGGGCGGCGATCGCCGCGGCGCAGGCGGGCGCCGACGTGCTGCTAGTCGACAAGGGATTCGTCGGCACCAGCGGCGTCACGGCGACGGGCGGCCCCAATCACTGGTGGGTCGCCCCCGAACCCGGCAAGCGCGAAGCCGCCGTCGAGGAACGCCATGCGCGCAGCTTCGGACTGGCCGAGCGGCACTGGATGGCGCGCATCATCGAGGAAAGCTGGATCGCCCTGCCCACGCTCGCCCGCTATTATCCCTTTGGCGGCGACGGCAGGGGCGGCACCTTCTATCCCGGCGTGCGCGGCCCGGAATATATGCGCGCCCTGCGGCGCTACGCGACCGATGCGGGGGTCCGTATCCTCGACCATCATCCGGCGCTGGAACTGCTGGTGCATGACGACGGATCGGTCGCGGGCGCGGCCGGGCATGGGCGCCTGACGGGGCAATCATGGCGGGCCCGGGCGGGCGCCGTGATCATGGCGACGGGCGGATGCGCCTTCCGTTCCGGGCTGATCGGCAGCCATGGCAATACCGGCGACGGGCTGCTGATGGCGGCGGAGGCGGGCGCCGCGCTGTCCGGCATGGAATTTTCCGTTTCCTATTCCCTCTCCCCCGCGTGGAACTCGACACGCACCCTGCCCTATTTCGCCGCGCGCTTCTTCGACCAAGACGGCCGGGAACTGGACATTCCGCCGCCCATAGGCGGGGAAGGCGCGCATCTGAGGGCACTGGCGAGCGCCATGCTGGCCGGGCCGGTCATCGCCGACCTCAGCGATGCGCCGGACGGGTTGAAGCCGATATTGCGGCGCATCCAGCCCGCCTCCCCCACGCCGTTCGAGCGGCGCGGGCTGGATATTTTCCGGGACCGGTTCGAGATCAAGCTGTTCGGGGAAGGCACGGTGCGGGGGACCGGCGGGTTGCAGGTCGTGGACGCGCATTGCCAGACGAGCCTGTCCGGACTCTATGCCGCCGGCGACAGCGCGACCCGGGAACTGGTCGCCGGGGCGACGAGCGGCGGCGGCGCGCAAAATGCCGCCTGGGCGCTGACCTCCGGCCGGATCGCCGGTGCGGCCGCGGCGGCACGGGCGAAGCGCGACGGGCGGCGTCTGGGCGCGGCGGCGCGGGCCGTCGGCCAGGCGGGGTTGCGCCCGGCCGCTTCCCCGCGCCCGGTCGATCTGAAGGCGGTCCTGCCGGTCGTTCAGCATGCCACCATCGGTTATGACGACGCCCTTTGGCGCAGCGCGCCCAAGCTGGCGCGGGCGCGTGACGCGCTGGACGGCGCGTGGCGCTTGCTGGCCGATCATGGCCAGGGCGTGGGGCTGGACAGGGTCGGGCTGCGCGAACATGCCGCGATGATCGCCGCTGCGCGCTGGGTGACCGCGGCCGCCCATAGACGCGACGAGAGCCGGGGCATGCATATGCGTGCGGACCGCCCCGCGACGGACGCCGCGCTTGCCAGCCGCCTGCTGACCGGCGGCACCGACAAGGTCTGGACCCGTTTCGAAACCCCCGCCTTGCAGGAAGCCGCCGCATGATCGCCCATATCTTCGAAGACCGGTGCACCGCCTGCCAGGCATGCGTTTCGGCCTGCCCCACCCATGTGCTGGATGCCGGGCCTGATGGCGCGCCCCGGATCGCGCGGCTGGACCAATGCCAGACCTGTTTCCTGTGCGAGCTTCATTGCGAAGCCGACGCGATCTATGTCGGTCCGGACCAGAGGCAGGCCGAAGCGATCTCGCCAGAGGCGATCCTGGCGTCCGGGCATCTGGGGCGGCTGCGCCACGACCATGGCTGGGACCGGGAGCCGGAGCCGGGCAGCACCGGCCATTTGCATGACTTCTGGCAGCTGGGCCCGCTGCTGCGCGAAGGCGCCGAGATCGCGGCGCGCCGCTATGCCGAACGCCATGCGTCCGACAGGGCGTGAATGACGGACAGGGCGGGGAGCGATGCCGGCGCATGAGCCGGTTCTGCCGCTGTGAAACGATCGATCCATGACGCCTGAGGAGGCGGGCCGTCCCCTCGCCTTCCCCGCATTGGCCATGGGAAAGGCGAGGCGTTCCGTCAGCCGATATGCTGGTCCACATGGTGGAGGACGGTTTCCGCTTCGGGGCGGTCGAGCCAGTCGGGGCTGACCTGCAACCAGCGCAGCACGCGCCCCGCGCCGACGAGCAGGAAAGCGGGCTGGGGCAGTTCCCAACTGCCCGTGCCCGTCACTTCACCGATCCAGCCGGCCGGCGGCGGCGAGGGACGGTGATCGGGCTGGAAACTGATGTTCAGCAGCCGCGCCAGCGCGTTATCCGCGTCGGTTGCGACGAGAAAGGGCAGATCGTGCCGCGTCTTGACCTCCCGCAGCAGCAACGGCGGTTGCGGGCTCAACGCCACGAGCGGAATGCCGCGCTGGCGAAGGCCGGGGAACAGCGCATCGGCATAATAGGGCAAGGCGATATTGCAGGCCGGACAACCGGCATAGCGGAAGAAGAGGAACAGCGCGGCGCCGCCTGAGGTCAGTTCGTCCAGGCCGAGGGTATCGCCCCCCACCTCCACGAAGGACAGAGGCGGCAGCGCGGTGCCCGGCTGGGCCACGGCGGCGGGATCGAAACGGTCCAGCAACTGCTTGCGTTGCCGGGCATTGCCCTCAAGCTGGGCCGGGGGCCAGCTCCTCTCCCGCTCCGCCTGCAAAGCGGCATAGCGAGCCTTGAGCGTTTCGTTGACTGTCGTGGCCATGATGATCTCCTTCGCCGTGCACCTCCCCCATTTTGGCGGCGACCGGCGACCGCCACCAATGAGACTTGCCCGGTCAATCACGAAGAATGATCATAGATCGGTTGTATTCGAGGGCCCCGAGCCGGCGAACGGGCCGGTTTTCGTGAGAATTTCCCGGTGGGGTGGGCCTGTGCCGGCATGGAGATCGAAGCTGGCCATCGCAGACGGGCCCAGGCTCAGGACCCATTACTGGCGGGTTCTGAGCCTAGGTGACGCCCCGCTGTTCGCCGCCCTCGCCGCTCGCCGGCGTGATCCCGGCGGCCAGGGCGAGCTGAAGCAGTTCGGTCAGGCTGTTCGCGTTCAGCCGATTCATCACCTGGGCGCGGTGCAGTTCGACCGTCCGGGGGCTGATGCCGAGCTTCTGGCCGATGATCTTGTTGGTCCCGCCGTCGACCAGGCCGACCAGCACCTCGCGTTCGCGGGGCGTCAGTCGCGCGATGCGGGCGCTGGCGTTTTCGTCCCGCGTTGGCGCCCGCGCCGAAGCCTGGCACTCCGCAATGGCGCCGGCAAGGCTGGCGCGCATCGACGCCTCGTCTCCGGCAAGGATGTAGTCGACGGCGCCCGCCTTCATCGCGGAAACCGCGCACGTCACATCCGCACCCGCCATATCCAGCGCGATGGTGGGTATCGTGATCGCCCGCGCCCTGAGCTCGCGTGGCACGGACAGCCCCTCGTCCCGCCCCTTGCGCAGGTCCAGGAGCACGCAGCCCGGCGAGAGGACGGGCGCCATGTCGAGAAAGGCGGAACCGCTGTCGAACGTCCGTCCGCGATAACCCAGCGCGCGAACCAGCGCGCTCAGCTTGCGGGCCTCGGCCGCCTTGCCGCTCACCACATAGACATGGCGGACATCGTCCTGGGTAAGGTCTTCGGTGATCCCGCCGATCCGGGTCACAGCGCCCGCCTCGTCGAAAATCGGAAAGCTGGTGTCCCGAAGCCAGCGCATGGCGCCATCGCGGGGCCGCACGATCCGGTATTCGAACTGCACGACGTCTCCGGCCTTCACGGCGGCGAGGGCGTGGCCGACCTGCGGGCGATCCTCCGGGTGCACGTCCTTCATCCATTCGGCGAAGTCGCTCGCCGCCTCCTGGCAGGGCACGCCCCAGATCCGCTCATAGGCGGCGCTCCGGTAGATGATCGCGCCGGCGACCGGATCGCCGATCCAGATCAGGTTGCTGCTATGCGCGGCGAAGCTGCGGAATTGCGCCTCGCTCGCGCGGATCGCGGCCTCCGCCCGCCGCTGCGCCGTCACGTCGATCGCGGCGCCGATGAACCCGACCGCGCGCCCGTCGGCGAAGCTGGTGCGGCCGGAGGTGGCGATGCGGCGCGTGATGCCGTCTTCTTTCCCGATCACGCGATATTCGACATTATAGCTGCCGTCGCCACGGGGATCGACGCAGCGCGCGATCGCATCGCGGACCGGCTGGCGATCGTCGGGATGAATGCCGGCTTCGAACAGCGTCATGTCGACCGGCGTATCGGCAGGCAGGCCCCACATCGCCCTTAGCCGCTCGTCCCACTCCAGCGATCCGGTGTCCGGGTTCCACGAGTAGATGCCGATGCCCACCAGTTCTGTCGCCGCCCTCAGACGGGCTTCGCTACTGCGAAGGGCGTCCGCGAACCGCCGCCATTCGCTGGTGTCGCGCGCCGGCCCGTCGTCGTCTGAACAGAGCGCTTCATTGCCTTCCCGGGCGGCCGTTGGTCGTAACTCTTGCACCACGGCGCCGGCTCTCCTCAAACGCTTGCCGCCCAGTCGGCAAAAGCCGCTGACCGGGGAAGGTTCCCTAGGGATCGCCCTTATGGGTTGCGGGCGGGGCGAGCCCCAGATGGGCGCCATCCAACCAAGGAGACCGGCATGAAAGCCCTAGTCTGGCACGGCAAGGAGGACATCCGATATGATACCGTATCCGATCCTTCGATCGAAAACCCCCGCGACGCCATAATCAAGGTTACAAGCTGCGCGATTTGCGGTTCCGACCTTCACCTTTTCCACAATCTGATCCCTGCCATGCTGCCCGGCGACATCATGGGCCATGAGACGATGGGCGAAGTCGTCGAAGTGGGCAGCGCGGCCAAGGATTCGCTCAAGAAAGGCGACCGCGTCGTCATACCCTTCACGATCCAGTGCGGTGAATGCGACCAGTGCCGGCGCGGCAACTTCTCGGTCTGTCAGCGGACGAACCGGAAGGGCGGACTGGGCGACAAGGCCTTCGGCCACAGGACGGCGGGGCTGTTCGGATACACCCACCTGACCGGGGGCTATCCGGGCGGTCAGGCCGAATATCTGCGCGTGCCGTTCGCGGACACCACGCACATCAAGGTGCCCGACGGGATCGAGGACGAGAAGCTCCTCTTCCTTTCCGACATCCTGCCGACGGGATGGCAGGCCGCCGTTCAGGCCGACATCCAGCCGGGCGATACGGTGGCGGTCTGGGGCTGCGGCCCGGTCGGCCAGATGACGATCCGATCGGCCATCCTGCTGGGCGCCGAGCAGGTGATCGGCATCGATCACCTTCCCGAACGCCTGTCCATGGCCGCGGCGGCGGGCGCCATCACCATCAACTTCGAGGAGGAAAGCGTCGTCGAGCGGCTGAACGAGCTTACCGGCGGAGAGGGGCCGCACAAGTGCATCGACGCCGTCGGCACCGAGAGCCATGTCAATCTGGGCCAGCCGGACACGCTGATCGACCGCGCCAAGCAGATGCTGATGGTGGAGAACGACCGGCCGCATGTGCTGCGCGAGATGATCTATGTCTGCCGGCCTGCCGGCGTCATCTCGATCATCGGGGTCTATCTTGGCCTGGTCGACAAGATTCCGATGGGGCAAGCCATGAACAAGGGCCTGACCTTCCGCATGGCGCAGGCGCACGTCCCGCGCTGGACGGGCGATCTCCTCCGCCGGATCGAGGACGGCCAGATCGACCCCTCGTTCGTCATCACCCACAAGGTCGACCTGTCCCAAGGTCCCGAGATGTACGCCACGTTCCGCGACAAGGCGGATGGCTGCATCAAGGTCATGCTCCAACCCTGAAGGAAGCACCCATGCCTCTCACCAATCTCACCGGTATCGCGCGCTCCGACGGGGACCCCCGCGTCGAGCAGAAGGGTCCAAGTTCGATGAGCAGTGCCGACCGGCTGGCGCGCGCGCTCGGCTGGTTCTCCATCGGCCTGGGCATCACCGAACTGGTGGCGCCCGGGCGCATCGCCCGCGCGCTGGGCCTTGACGACAAGGAAGGCCTGATCCGCGCCTATGGCGTGCGCGAACTGGCCAGCGCGATCCCGACGCTGTCGGTGGACAAGCCGCTGGGGCTTGCAGCCCGGATCGGCGGCGACGCGCTCGACCTGGCCACCCTGGCAACCGGCTTGCACCGCGACAATCCCAAGCGCGGCAATGCCGCGATCGCCATCGCCCTGGTGGCGGGAATCACCCTGCTCGACATCATCGCCTATACGGGCGTCAAGGCTGTGCACCGCCGCGACCCACATTCCGGGGAGCGGGACTATTCCGATCGGTCGGGCCTTCCGCGGGGACCGCAGGCCTCACGCGGGCTTGCCCGCGAGGACTTCGACATTCCGCCGGATTATCGGGCGGAGGGCCAGACGGCGGACGCTGTTCCTCACCTGGTCGCCTAGCGTCGCCAATCCCCGGCCCGGCGAAGGCGTTCGCCGGCGACAGCGCCGCCAGCTCCGCCGGACAGCGGAGCCCGGCCGCAATTTGAATGAATGAGGGATGATCATGGATCGAACCGGCAAAATCCTTATCGTCGTGACCAATGTCGACCAATATGATCGAGTGGGGTTCAGGACCGGCCTCTGGCTTGGGGAGCTAACCCATTTCTGGGATGCGGTCGAGGAGCACGGCTTCCAAAGCGAGATTGCGAGCCCGTCGGGCGGCTGGGTCCCGCTCGATCCCCAGGGGCTGATGATGCCCGAAATGGGGCACAACAGCCGCCTTGGCGGCGGCGTCACCCGCCATTATCGTGACAGGCAGTTCATGGACCGCCTCAACCACAGCCTGCCGCTTGGCGAGGTCAGCGTCGCGGACTATGACGCCATCTATCTGGCGGGCGGCCATGGCACGATGTGGGACTTCCGCTCGCCCGAGCTTGGCCGCCTCCTTGCCGAATTCCACGACAGCGGGAAGATCGTATCCGCCGTCTGCCATGGCCCGGTGGGGTTCATGGAGGCAAGGCTGGGCGACGGCCGTTGGCTTGTGCAGGACAGGGACCTGACCGCCTTCTCCTGGGCCGAGGAACAGGCCGACAATCGCGAAGACATCGTGCCGTTCAACCTGGAGGAAGAATTGAAGGCGCGCGGCGCGCGCTACACCAAGGCTGTCTTGCCGTTCGGCAAGCATGTCGTGGAGGACGGGCGGCTGATCACCGGCCAGAACCCGGCGAGCGCGCGCGGCGTCGGCGAAGCGGTCGCCCAGGCCCTGCGGAAGTCCGCGCCACCGGTTCACCGGGATGCCGCCGCCATATAAGGGTCGAGGAGCCGAGAGACCGCGCCGGTAGGAACCGGACTGCCGACCGGGCGCAGATCCCCGGCTGCCCGATTGCGCCTGTTGAGGGTAGGACATGATCATCGAACAGATATTCGGCGCGGCGTTGATCCTGCTGTTCCTCGCCGACATCTTCCTGACCGTGCTCTATGCGCGGGCGGGCACCGGGCTGCTCGCGCCCCACTGGAACCGTGGGATGTGGGCGCTGCTCCACGGTATCGCCGGGCTGTTGGGCAGGCGTCGCGGCACGATGCTCTCATTCGCCGGCCCGCTCATCGTCGTTTCGCTGATAGGCTTTTGGGCGGTCGGCCTTTCGCTGGGCGCTGCGCTCGTGATCCGGCCGGAACTCGGCACCGCGATCCGGCCGTCCAGCGGCGAGTCCCCGACCGACTTCGTGACAGCGCTTCTGGTCGCGGGGAACAGTCTGTCGATCGTCGGGGGCGGCGATTATTCGCCGCACACGACCGGCACGCGCCTGCTCTTCCTCATAAATTCGCTGATCGGCGCGTCGGTGCTGTCACTGGTGCTGAGCTATCTCGTCCAGGTCTATTCCGGCCTGCGCGAACGCAATGTCCTGGCGCTCGCGGTTGACCTGATGACCGACGGAACCGGCGATGCGGCGGTGATGCTGGCGCGGCTCATGCCGGAAGGCGAGGCGAGCAACGCGGCCAGCGAACTGGGCAATCTCGCCCGATCGCTCGCCGCGACCAAGGAGGCGCACCATTTCTATCCGCTGCTGTTCTACTTCCGCTTCGAGGAGCCGCTCTACGCCGTGTCGCGGTTGACCTTCGTCCTGCTCGACGCGGCTACCCTGATCGAAACCGCGCTGGATTCGCGGCGCCATGGCGCTGCGGCGGCCTTCGCCCCGGCCGCCTCGATGCGACGCGGCGCCCGGCTGCTGCTGGAGACGCTGGATTCGAACTTCCCGACCGCCGACGTCCGCAGCGATGCCGCCGCCGAGGCCCAGCGCCTCCGCCAAAGCTATCTGCATGCGACCCGGACGCTCAGAAACGCCGGGATCGCGGTGAAGGCGGACGGCATCGAGGCATATGTCGCGGCGCGGCAGGAATGGGAACCGCTGGTCCGGCGCGTTGCTCCGACCCTGGGCTATGCCATGCCCGAGATCGACCGGCGGCCCGCGCGAACGGAGACAGGCGCCGCATATTGACGCTTGCGATTTGGGCTGCCGACCGCAATTCTGCGGTGAAGATTGGAGGCAGTCGTTGTTAGGATCAGAGGCACCCATGGGAAACGCCAATGGTCGCCCAAAAGGACAGGTAGCGCAAAAGATATTGGTGCGTCCGATCTGCCGGCGTGAACGTTGTGTAGCTGAAGAACGCCATCCTGTCGCAAGTGACTGGGACCTTTCGATCGAAGAGCTGATGGATCGAAATCATCCACGGCGCGCTTCCCCGTTGCCGACGACTTCGCGAAAGAACAAAGCCAGGCGGTCGCGCGTGCCCTGATCGAGAGATTGGGAGAGGAACAGCCGCCTCTCCCAGGTGCCGACCTTGACGATCGGCACCAGGCGGTGTTGGCGATCCAGCCTCTGCACAGTGGAATGCAGCATGATGACGGCCCCCGCGCCCTGCGTGGCCAGTTCCACGGCAACCTCGTGATGCTGCACCTCGCTGTGCAAAACCGGTTGCATGACTCCGGCCGATGCGAGCATGCGCAGTTGGTCGCAGGTCCGCAGCGGCGGAATGTTCCAACTGATGAAGGGGAGCGACTGCAAGCCCCTTAGCTTCGCCTGGTCGCGCAGCTCCCGCGTGGCGAAGACGAAGGCCGGCTCTGCGAAGATCGGTTCGAACCCGCCTTGCGGATCGGATTGCTCGCGGGAGAATATCGCGCAGTCCAGAATGCCCCGCGCCACCTGGTCGTCGACATCCGCTCCAGACGCGTTGTGGACGAAATCCAGGGCAATGTCGGCATTCTCCATCAGGAAACGCGGCAGCGCGGGCCGCACATATTCGTTAAGCAGGAAGGTGCCGATGAAGATGCGCAGCTTCTGCGGCGTCGCCCCGCGGAACAGCCGTCCCAGCTCATGCCCCTTCTGGACGAAGGTCTTGACGCCTTCCTGGAAGCGTTCGCCTTCGGCTGTCAGGCGCATGCTGCGTCCCGCCCTGCGGTGGAACAGGGTGGCGCCTATCTGCTGTTCCAAGGCGCGCATCTGCTCGCTGACGGCAGCCTGGGATATGCGCAGATTTTCCGACGCCTGACGGAAAGACTGCGCCCGGCCGACCGCCAGGAAGATTTCCAACTGGCGCGGCGTGAAACGGAACATGGCCGATCTCTCCCCCCTGCTGCTGCCGCGCCTCTGCGGGCGCTGCACCAGGGTATAGGCTGCACCTTGTCACCGGGCAAGGTCGAGCCCCATTGTCCTGCCGCCTCCTTATGGCGACAGTACCCGGAACAAGCGGGGCCGACGGATGATCGGCCAGATCATGGAGGGGGAGATATGAACGGGAAACGACATCTGGCGCGCCGCATGCCGAGGCTGGCGCTGCTCGCCGGGCTCTGCCTGCCGGCGATGGCGGCCGCGCAGGACGATGCCGGATCGTCCGGCATCCAGGACATTGTCGTCACCGCGCAGAAGCGCGCGGAAAATGTCCAGGACATCCCGATCGCGATCAACGCGCTGGGCGGAGAGGCCCTGGCCGAACGGCGGATCGCCGATCCGACCGATCTGGTCCGGCAATTCCCGAACCTGAGCTTCAAGCAGAGCTCTGCCGTCAATGCGGGCATTTCCATCCGCGGCGTCGGCACCCAGAATTTCCACCTTACGGCGCAACAGGCGGTGGGCCAGTATCTGGACGAGGTGTCGCTGGTGACGCCTTTCTCCAGCACCTTCGGCCTGTTCGACCTGGAACGGGTGGAGATATTGCGCGGGCCGCAGAACACCCTGTTCGGCCGCAACACCACCGGCGGCGCGATCAACTATGTGTCGCGCCGGCCCGACGCGGGCCAGGGCTTCAACGGCTATGCCCGCATCAATGCCGGGCGCTTCAACCGGATCGATGTGGAAGGCGCGATCGGCGTGCCGCTGACCGATACGCTCGCCATCCGCGTGGCGGGGCAGGTGCAGACCCGCGACGGCGTGTTCCGGGATGTCGCGACCGGCGAGAAGATCGGGTCGACGAAGCGCTATTCCGGCCGCTTCGGCATCGGCTGGCAACCCGATGACGACACGGAATTGCTGCTGTCGGGCCATGTCGGCTATAATCGCGGATCGCGTCCGCCGCGCAAGGCGGTCGGCCGTTTCCTGCCCGACGGCGTCACCCCATGCCCCGCCAACGATCTGGGCGTCGAACAGTTCGAACGCGTCAATAATTGCGTGTCGACCGGCAAGGGCGGCCTGACCTTCAATCCCTCCCTGTCGCGCTGGCGCGACGCCTATGACGCGGGCAGCAATCTGGCCGATGTCGATTTCGAGGGCGGATCGCTGCGCCTGCGCCATGATTTCGGCGGCTTCTCCCTGACCGCAATCTCCGCCTTCGACCGCACCAAGGTTCTCTATGCGGAGGAAGGCGGCGGCCTGCCCTACGCCCAGTTCCAGGTGTTCCAGGACGCGCTCTACGACGTCTATTCGCAGGAGGTCCGGCTGACCTCCGGCGCGGACGGGCCGTTGAAATGGATCGCCGGGGCCTATTGGTCCTATGAAAAGGACAGCCTGGCCACCATCGTGCGCAACAATTTCGCCGGACCGCCGACGCTGGCGGTGGTGCCGATGGTCGCCATCGACCAGAAGGCGGAGATCGCCTCCTTCTACGGGCAACTCGACTATGCGCTGACCGACCGGCTGGACATCAGCGCGGGCCTGCGCTGGACCAATGACAGACGGCAGGGCCTGCGCGACGTGATCACCGCCCTCGACAGCGTGACCGGCCTGCCCGGCGCGGCCCGCCTGCCCGCCGACTTCTTCTTCTCGCGCGGCTTCCTGACCGGCCTCGCCGCCAATTTCACCCTGCCCTGCGCGGCCGGCGTGGTCGGCTGCCACGGCCCGCTCACGCCCTTGAAGCAGGATGTCAGCAAGCTGGCGGGCAAAATCTCCGCCAATTACGAACTGGCGACCGACGTCATGGCCTATCTCAGCTATTCGCGCGGCTTCAAGTCGGGTTCCTTCGACATCCGCGCCCAGGGCGTGTTCAACGGCACCGGCAACACCCCGGTCCGCCCGGAAACGCTCAACGCCTATGAACTCGGGCTCAAGTCGCGCCTGTTCGATCGCCGGGTGCAGATCAACGTCGCGGCGTTCCGCTACGACTGGAAGGACCTGCAGACCTTCGGCCAGGTGCCGGTGCTGGGCCCGGCCTTCATCAACCTGCCCAAGGCGCGGCTGACCGGCGTGGAGGCAGAGGCGAAGATCGCGCCCGGCGGCGGCTTCGAACTGGACCTGGCGGGCGCCTTCCTCGACACCGAGGTGATCGACGTCGGCGCGCTCACCCCGCAGACCGCGCTCAAGGGCGCGCCGCTCCAGCAATCGCCGCGCTGGTCGTTCAACGGGACCGCAAGCCAGACCGTCGAGCTGGGCGACAATCGCCTGACCGGGCGGCTCAGCGGCCGCTATGTCGGCGCGCAATATAATGAACTGACCAAGGCGCGCAGCGGCTATATCGATCCCAGCTTCTTCGTCGACGCCTCCATCGGCTTCGATTTCGAGCGGGACCGGCGGCACCAGATTTCCTTCTACGCGGACAATCTGACCTCGGAAAAGACCTGCCTGCGCAAGGAGCCGTTCGACGGCCTCAGCAACACCAACACCTGCGTGCCCAACGAAGGAACGGTCCTCTACGGCGTGACGCTGTCGACGCGCTGGTGACCGGACAGGAGGTTTGACGACATGAAGACATCGATGACCGGCGCGATGACGCGCCGGGCGGCGCTCGCCGCCCTGGGTTCGGCGGTGGCGGCCCCCGCCGTCGCCCGCGGCGGGCGATCCGGCCCGCGCCGGCCCAACATCCTCTATATCATGGCCGACGACATGGGCCATGCCGACCTGGGCTGCTATGGCAGCCGCAACATCCGGACCCCGGCGATCGACGCCATTGCCGCTCGGGGCGTGAAGTTCGGCAACGCCTATGCCAATAGCTGCGTCTGCTCACCCACCCGCGTCGCCCTGCTGACCGGCCGTTACCAGGGACGGTTCCGCATCGGGCTGGAGGAGCCGATCGCCTTCAACGGCGCCGAACTGTCCCTGCCCCGCGGCACCAGGACCCTGCCCGGCCTGCTGCGGGATCTGGGCTACACGACCTCGCTGGTCGGGAAATGGCATATGGGGGAACTGCCGGCCTCCAGCCCGCTCGATCACGGCTATGACTATTTCTTCGGCATAGCGTCGGGCGGCACCGACTATTTCGCCCATGCGACCAGCATCAACGGCCATGAGATGGGCAAGCTGTTCGAGAACCGGACGGAAATCGACCGCCCCGGCTATCTGACCGACCTGCTGGGCGCGAAGGCGATCGATCGGATGCAGCAGGCGGCGCGGCAGGACCGCCCCTTCTTCATCAGCCTGCACTTCACCGCCCCCCATTGGCCCTGGCAGGGCCCCGGCGACGCCGCCCAGGGCAGCGCCACCGCCGATCCGCGCCAGATGGACGGCGGCAATGTCCGCGCCTATGCCGCGATGATGGAGAGCATGGACGCCAATGTCGGCCGCGTGCTGGCCGAACTGGCGCGGCTGGGGCTGGAGGAGGACACGATCGTGATCTTCACCAGCGACAATGGCGGAGAGCGCTTTTCCGACAGTTGGCCGCTGACCGGGATGAAGGGCGAATTGCTGGAGGGCGGCATCCGCGTGCCCCTGATCGTCAGTTGGCCCGCCCATCTGCCCAAGGGGCGCGACAGCGCGCAGGTGACCATGTCGATGGACGCGCTACCCACGCTGCTGTCGGCGGCGGGCGGCGACCCCGGCCGGGTGGAGGGGCTGGACGGCATCGACCTGATGCCCTTCCTGCGCGACGTCGACAGCAGGACCGACCGCACGCTGTTCTGGCGCCACCGCGCCGGCGACCAGATCGCAGTGCGCAGCGGCCAGTGGAAATATCTGCGGTCCTACGGGCGGGACTATCTGTTCGACCTGTCGCAGGATGAGCGCGAACGCGCCGACCGCAAGGCGGCGATGCCCGGCAAGGTCGCCGAGCTCAAGGCCGCCCATGCCGGCTGGCTGGCGCAGATGCTGCCCTATCCGGAGCATAGCTATAGCGAGGACATGCTGGGCAAGTTCGCAGACCGCCCCGGGGAATGAAGGGCGTTCGCGGCGTTCAGCCGCCCGCCTGCTTCAATCGATAGTCGAGCTGCCGCCGGGACATGCCGAGCATGCGCGCCGCATCCGCGACATTGCCCCCGGCGCGGCGCAGCGCCTCCTCCACCAGCGCGGCCTCATAATCCGCCAGCAGCAGCGGCGCCCTTTCGATGTCGGGTATCAGCGGCGCGCCGGTGACCGCCAGCCTGCCGTCCGGGCGCACATGCGCCTGTTCGCGGCTGTCGGGTTCCAGCACGATCGACAGGGTGTCGACGTCGATCCGCCCGCCCGG
This sequence comes from Sphingobium fuliginis, assembly GCF_015074805.1. NCBI lineage: Bacteria > Pseudomonadati > Pseudomonadota > Alphaproteobacteria > Sphingomonadales > Sphingobiaceae > Sphingobium > Sphingobium fuliginis. The sequence continues at coordinate 1,008,719 of NZ_CP060036.1, forward strand.
TTCGGCCAGCAGCACGCCGCGCTCCAGCACATTCTCCAGCTCGCGCACATTGCCCGGCCAGCGATAGGCGATCAGCGCGCGCATCGCCTGGTCGGACACGCCGCGCACCGGCTTGCCGTGCCGCCGGGTGAGCCGTTCCACCAGCGCCTCGACGAACAGCGGAATGTCGGCCGCCCGATCGCGCAGCGGCGGGATGGCGACGGGAAAGGGGTTGAGCCGGTAGAAGAGGTCGGCGCGGAACGTCCGGGCCGCCACCGCCGACGCCAGATCGACATTGGTCGCCGCGACGATGCGGACATCGACATGGCGCAGCCTGTCGCCGCCCAGCCGCTCCACCTCCCCCGTCTGGAGCACGCGCAGCAGCTTGACCTGCGCGGGCAGGGGCAGGTCGCCCACCTCGTCCAGGAACAGCGTGCCGCCGTCCGCCCGCTCGAACCGGCCGAGCCGCTGCCGCTGGGCCCCGGTATAGGCGCCGGGCTCGACGCCGAACAGCTCGCTTTCGATCAGGTCATGGGGGATGGCGCCGCAATTGATCGCGACGAAGGGCTTGTCGCGGCGCGGCCCGTTGTCGTGCAGCCAATGGGCGAACACTTCCTTGCCGACGCCCGTTTCCCCGGTCAGCAGGACGGTGATGCTGCTGTCGGCGGCGCGGCGCAGCAGGTTCATCGACTTCAGGAAAGCGGGCGACTGGCCGATCAGCGATCCGGCCTGCTTTTCCCGCCGCAGGGATGCGCGCAGTTCCCCGATCTCCTCCGCCATGGCGCGCAACTGGCCGGCTATGTCCTCCGGGTGCATGGCCTTCAGATAGGGGTCGTCCGCGGGCAGGTCGGACGCGATCTCGCCCACGATGGTGCAATGCGGGTCGCCCTTCGCCTTGCACATCGTCTCCCGGAAGATGACCGGGCGGCCCATGAAGGCGCTGACATAGCCGGAGGCATAGCCCAACTGGTTCCAGCAGGTGGCGTGTTCGCCGATGCCGAAATGGACTATCTGGCTTTCCGCCTCCCAGCTTTCGGTCCAACGGAACTCGCCGTGGAAACGCCCGGCGTCCAGGTCCAGCTCGCACCGGATGGTCTCCACCTGCACCAGCCCTTCCAGCTTGTGCAGCCGGGGGCCCAGCAGGAAGACCTCCTCATAATCGCGGTCGCCCACCATCTTGCGGGCGATCTCCGCATCCTGCATGCCGGATTGATAGCCCATGCGCATCAGCAGCGCGCCGGCCCGGCCTTCGCCCAGCGTGCGCACCATTTCCGCCCGCAGCGCGCCCAGCGACCCGGCGTGCAGCAGCAGCATCCGCTGTTCGTCCAGCCAGACGGTGCCGGTGCCGGGGTCGAACCGCAATTTCGACCACAGGTCGATCCGGCCCGATCGGTCGTCGAGCGCCTTGCTCGCCATCTTTGCCCTTCTCCCCTCGCCGGTCCGGCCGTTTCGCCGCTTTCAGCCCGATCCTAGCGCAATATCCGGTCAGATGCGCCTGAAAAGCGGACTTCGAACCTGCTGCGCGTCTGCGGCGGAGAAGAATTTTTCGGTGTAGATGTCCTTTTCGAACAGGCGCCCCTGCATCAGCGTGGCAAGGCAGGCCTCGATCATCACCGGCGGACCGCAAAGATAGGCCTTGTGTCCGCGGAAATCATTGTCGAAAGCCGCCCTGGCGGCTTCGTGGACATAGCCGCGAAAACCCGTCCAGCCGCTGTCCGCCGGTTCGTCCGAAAGCGCGGGGACGTAGCGGAAATTGGCATGGGTCCGGGCCAGCGCCTCGAACTCTTCATGATAATAAAGCTCCTCCCGGCTGCGCGCGCCATAGACCAGCGTGATCGGCAGCGTCTCGTTGCGGGCGATCAGGTCGAGGATCATCGAGCGGGGCGAGGACAGGCCCGAACCACCGGCCAGGAAGAGCATGGGCGCCTTCGCCGAATGGCGCACGAAGAAGCGGCCATAGGGGCCGGACAGCTTCACCCGGTCGCCCTCCTTCAGATGCTCATGTATCCATGTCGTCCCGACGCCGCCGGGCACGATGCGGATATTGAGTTCGACGGCGCCGGGCGCATGGGGATTGCTGGCGAGGGAGAAGGCGCGGGTCAGAACCCCCTCCTCCCCCACCGTCAGGTTCACATATTGCCCCGCCTGGAAGCGGATCGGGCGATCCAGCGCGACATGGATGCCCCTGATGGTCGGGGTCAGCGGATCAATGCGGGTGACGACGCCCTCGAAATCCTCGACCGGGATTCCCAATGCGTCGGGGTCTTCCTCTATATCCGCCTCTATGCTGACATCGCTTTCAAGGCGGGCGCAGCAGGCCAGCGCCTTGCCCTCGTCGCGCTCGAAATCCATGAGCGCGAAGCTGGACGCCTCCCCATGGTCGATTTCGCCGTCCGTCACCTGGATCTTGCAGGTGGCGCACAGGCCATGACAACAGGCATGCGGCAACCAGATGCCCGCGCGCAGGCAGGCGTCGAGGATGGTCTGCCCCTCCGCCACTTCCACCTCGTCGCCGGTGGTTTCGATGGTCAGCGTGTAGCTCATCAGATGCCGGCTCCGTTCAGGCCGTCGCGGCCAGGCGTGCGGAAGCGCAACGCATCCTTGTGGCTGAGGCCATTGGCCGCGATGCTGGCCTGCATGTCGGGGGCGAAGGCTTCGCCGTTACGGGTCCAGACGGCGCTGTTCCAGTCGATCCCCGCCCAGTCGGGATGCTGGCCGAAAATCTCCGCCATGGGTCCGGCGATGAAGTGCGCGAAGGGCAGGTCCGGCGGCAACGGCCAGGCATAGGGGCTGGAAAAGAGCAGATGCCCGTCCCAGCCGGCATAGATGACGCAGGCGCCGTGGAAATTTTCAGCCTTGTCGGCCGGTTCGAATTCATAGGTGTCGATGGCTTTGACGGCCATGATGTCTCTCCTGGAATATGATCCCTTCCGTGAGGGCGGTGTGGCCGGCTGTCAGTCGTTGGCCTTTGCAAGGCCGCGCCACATGGCGAAGTTCCTTTCATCCGTGGACCCGTTGTGCAGGCCGTTGTCGCGGCCATGTTCGATGCGGAAGAAAGCCAGCGCCTCGGCGGCGGGATTGAAGCCCTCGGCCGTCGGGTCCGTGCCGGGGCGGAAGGCGTTGCCCTTGAAGACCTCATGCCCGGCGATCTTCGACTGGATGAATTTTTCCGGTTCATCCTCGAAAATTTCGCGGCAATGGTCGGAACAGAAATGATATTGCTCGCCCTTGTAGTCGGCATGGCGCTGGCACAGTGTCAGCGGATCGCCCGGTTCGGTGAACATCATCGGAATCTGGCAGACCTGGCACTGCATCGGCACGGCCGTCGCCTCGAACGGCTTTCCTTCCGCTTCGCACTTCGCCCAATATTCATAGCGCGGACGGTAATAGCGGTCGAACGTGTCCGGATATTTGGCGGACAGCCAGTCCATGTCCTCCTTCGACGGCAGCCAGACATGGAAGTCGCTGGTGCCGCGCGCCTGATAGAAATGGCACCATGCGATATGGGACAGGTGGTCGCGCTCCAGCCTGATCTGCTCGACGCAGGGCGGCATGACGATGCCGTAGCGGGCGAGATCGCGGAACAGGGCGCCGCAATTCTCCTCGAAATAGATTTCCCACGCCTCCGCCCAGCTCATCACCCGCTTGGGCAGCATGTAATCCTGCATCATCGCGACCAGCGTCAGCAGCCGCACGCCGCGCCAGGTCCATTTGTTCAGCCATTTCTGGACGATGGGGACATTGACCGGGTCCTGCTCCAGCACGAACTTGATGACCTCCAGCCCCAGGGTCATGTGCCGCGCCTCGTCCGACTGGGCGGAAAAGCCGAAGGTCATCGCGCCCATGTCGCCATTATAGGCCGCGCCCGAAATGAAGGGCACGAAGACGAGGTTGGTCAGCACATATTCGAAGGCGAAGCCGATGGCGACGATGAATTCGAACGGGCCGCCAGTCGCCGCATCCTCGAAGAAGCTCTTGGGCACCTGAAGATAGGGCAGATAGTCGTGATGATGGCGGAACTCCGCCATGCCGCTATAATAGCGGTTATAATTGCTGATGGCGTGGATCTGCGTCTGCGAATGGCGCATTTCGTCCAGCGACTGCATCATGCAGGCGACGCGCGGGCCGACGCCCCGGAATTGCCGCCCGATATGGGCGAACCCCCGGTGCGACATATATTCCAGCGGGGCGAAGCCGTTGACGAACAGCTTCACCGTATTGATGTAGCGCGCGTCGGACAGGGTGAGATGGCCGTTGCTCTGAGCGAAGGCGTCGACGATGGCGTAGAGCTTCCGCTCCTTTTCCGCCTGATATTTCCAATAGGCGTCCATGGTCAGGCGGAACGGGTCTTCCCATGCGTCCCAGTCGTGGATTTTGATCCCCTCGAACCGGTCCATCGGGAAGATGTCGTCGATCGGCTGATAGCTCGGTTCCCAGCCCAGGCCCCGCGTCATCAGCGCATAGCGTTCCTTGAGGCCGAGTTTCTTCTTCTTCGTGACGGGCATGTCCATGGCTCAGCGGTCCCAGCTCAGAGTGAAGATGTCGTCGGTCTCGTCCACGCGGCCCGACAGGGAGATCATGTTGACGTGCAGTTCCTGAAGGTCGAAATCGCGGCCGATCAGCTCTTCGATCGTTTCGCGGCGCACGACCAGCGTGCCCGGCGCGGTGATGCGCACCATCGCCGGCTGCGGGTCCAGGCTGGCGGCGGGATTGTCCGCCATGATCGCGTCGATGACATGGCGGGTGTCGTCATTGGCCTGAAGCGCGAGGAAGACGGTGCTGCTCATGCGCGGACCCCCGCCCTGGCGGCGCGGGCGTCGAGCGCGGTGCACAGTTCGTCCATGACGGCGGCGGACCGGTCCCCCAGCCCCATTTCGGCCAGCGGACAGAGCGCCGCGGCGGCGCGCGGCGTCCATTTGGCGATCCACTGGCCGATCAGCGCGGCATTGCCCGCATCGTCGGCACAGGCCGCCTTGATCTGCGCGTCGACCCATTTGCGCGTTTCCGCCGCCCATTCATTCTGGAACTGCGTGACCATCGCCACCGCGGCGCCGCCGCGCTGCGCCAGGTCGCCGTCGACGATCGTCTGGAAGACCAGGGGATAGAGCAGGCCGTCGAGCACCAGATCCTGCGCTACGAACAGTTCGAACCAGTCCTGCTCCACGAACAAGTCCTCGACCAGGCGGCGCAGCGATTGCCAGCGCACGTCGTGCAGCCATGCCTCCTTGGCCGCGTCCAGCGCTTCGGGTTCGGCGAGCAGCAGGCCAAGGCGCGTGTCGAACTGCGCGATGCCCAGCTGGTCCATCGCATAATAAAGCGCCGGCTGGGTGATGCCCGTGCCATAGCCATAGGCGGCGATGAAGTCATTGTTCATCGACGCGCCCCAGGCGACATGGCGCAGCGGCAGGATCAGGTCGAGCGCGAGGGCGCGGATGTCGTCGGGCAATGCGTCGGCCAGGCCACGCGTCTCCACGAAGTCGAAGGCGGCCTCCGCCGCTTCCTGCTGCCTGGCGCGGGCCAGGACGTAGCTGCCGTAATAATATTGGCGCGGATCGCGGAAGGCGTACCAGTCCGCCATCTTCAGCTTCGTGCGGCTTTCGTCGAAATAATCGTGGGCCGGGTCCCAGAGCGGACGATAATGCTGGTTGCCCGTCGTCTGGAGGCCGATCGTGCCCTCCTGATAGCGGGACGCCGGCTTGTCGCCGCCGATATGGCGCGCGACATGGCCATAGGTCTGCCGCTGCGGCGCGATGGTGACGGTGCGCAGGTCCATCTGCATGGGGTCGGTCTCTCCTCTCTTGCTTATCGGGCTTCGCCGGCGAGCACCCGCGCCAGCCGGGCGTCGAAATCGTCCTGCTCCAGCGGCTGGCCGGTCACGTCGGTCACGCGGTTGACGGCGCAGAATTCCTCGAACGCCGCGGTCGGCATCAGCAGTTCCACGAAGATTTCCGGGGCGCCGATGGCGAAGTCGAATTCGATCAGGCCGTTTTCGCGGCGGTTGCGGACGCGCACGAACTTCGCGTCCAATATGTCGGATTGCGGTCGTTCCGCCATCTTCCTCTCCCGGCTGTTGCCTTGTCCTTTCTGTTTAGCAAGGCCCATGCCAGTTCGATTTTCCCGGAAATCCGGACTTTTCGCGCACGCCGCATCGACAATTTTGTCATGGGCGGGCCGCCGTCGACAATTTTGTCGAAATCGCGCCCGCCCCTTCCCGCCCAAAAAAAGGACCGCCCGGACCGGGCTGCGGAGGCAGCCGATCCGGACGGTCATGGCAGGCCGCGCGCGGGAACCGTCCCTTGCGCCCTCTGTCCCGCGACGCCCGACCGGCCACGGGAACCCCCTTGTCCTCAGTTGCGCACGCGCAGGGTCAGGAACCATTCGCGCGGGCGGCTGAATACGCCCGAATAGATCGCCTCCGCATTGGTGTAGCCGGACACGACGGCGCGGCGGTCGGCGATGTTGGTGACCCCGGCCTGAATTTCGTAGCGTTCGCCGGGCGCGCGCCAGGTGACGGAACCGTTGAAGAAGCTGCCTGCCGGCGTGGCCAGCACCGGCGTATTCGCCTCGTCATTATAGGTCTTGCTGGCATAGGTCCAGTCGACCCGCGGCGTGAAGCTGCCGATGCCGCTGGTCTCGAAAGTGTAGGCGGTGCCCGCCTGCGCCTGCCATTTGGGCGTGTTCACGAACTTCTCCTTCCCCGTCAGCGGCACGCCGGGCAGGATGCTCTGATATTCCGCGTCCAGATACCCAAGGCTGGCGTCCAGCGTCCAGTTGCGCACCGGGGCCAGGTTCAGCTCGGCCTCCACGCCGCGGATGCGTCCGTCCCCGCCATTGGCGGTGACCGGGGACGACCCGTTCTGGAAGGTGAGTTGGATGCTGTTATATTCCGTGTTGAAGGCCGCGACGTTCAGCCGGACGCGGCGGTCGAACAGTTCGGACTTGATGCCGATTTCCGTCGTATAGGCCTTTTCCGGGCCGAAGGTCGGCGCGGGCAGCTTGACCGGCACGCCGTTGACGACGGTGAAATTGGGCAGCGTCAGGCGCGTGGTCCAGCCGCCGCCCTTGTAGCCCGTGGCGTAGGAGGCATAGGCCATCACCCGGCGGTTGATGTGATATTCCGCGCCGATCCGGTAGGAGACATTTTCGAACGACATGCTGTTTTCGCCCAGCGGATAGACGCGGTAGATGTCGTTGGGATCGGGCAGGACGAGCGCGGGCGGCGCCTGGGTCAAGCGCAGGCCGAAGGCGTTTTCGTCCCGCTGCGTGCCGGTGAAGCGCTTGTCGTCGCGGGTATAGCGGATGCCGAGGGTCAGCCCCAGCCTGTCGGGGATGACATCGATATTGTTGTGCATGAAGGCGGCATAGGATTTGGTGTCGTAACGGTCGTTCGACACGATCTGGATCATGCCGCCGATAAAGGGCACCCGGTCCGCGTGGCGGCCATATTCATGGAAATAATAGCCGCCCAGCACGAATTTCCAGCGGTTTTCCCATATATTGCCGACCAGTTGCACTTCCTGCGAAAGCTGGTTTTCCCAATCCGCGAAGGTGGGCGCGAGCGCGGAGAAGGGCGCGCCGCCGATGTCGGCGCCGAATTTGGACTTCAGCCGGCGATAGGCGGTGATCGACTTGATCGTCAGCGCATCGGTCAGGTCGTAATCGATCTGGCCATTGATGCCGTAATTGTCGATCTTGTTGTAATTGGCGCCGCTGGCGTAGCTGAGATCGGGATTGATGCTGCCGTCCGCGTTGCGGATCACATAGCGGTTGTCATAGGGCAGGTTCTGCCCCGCCTGGCTTTCCAGCGAAGGCTGGATGCCGGCCGGCGACCCGGCATTGCCGCGCACGCCCTGGCACAGGTCGGTCACGCCGGCGGCCGGCACGCCCGCCAGCGCGGCGACCGGCGCGTAGAAGGCCGGATTGCCCGAGATGCAGGTGTTGTAGAGCGCGACATAGGCATTCTGGTTGACCGCCAGCAGCGAGAAGGGCGTCGCCTGCTCATCCACGTTCAGATAGTCGCCGATCAGCCGCATGGTGAGCCTGTCATTGGGCGTGAACAGGAATTTCAGGCGCACGGCGGTCTGGTTCATGTTGCCCGACCGGTCGGGCCTGTCCTTCGCCGTCGTCGGGAAGAGGATCGCGCCGTCCGTATTGCCGTTGGCGGGGCCGCCCGACGCGCCGCCGGTCGCCAGCAGCCAGATCGGGTTGTTGCCGGTATCGCCTTCATAGGGAATGCGCTTCTGCCAGCCGTCGCGATGCTTGGTGGAGAAGGCGAGGCCCATGTGCAGCACGCCCGGCGCCAACGGCGCTTCCAGCGCGCCGCGCACGTCGATGCGATCGTAGCGGCCGGTCGTGACTTCGCCCTTCACCTTCCATTCGTCGCCCGGATCGGAGGTGACGATGTTGAGCGCGCCGCCGATGGTGTTGCGGCCGAACAGCGTGCCCTGCGGTCCTTTCAGCACTTCGACGCGCTGAAGGTCCAGCAGGTCGACATTCGCGCCGATGTTGCGGGCGAGGTAGACATTGTCGACATAGACGCCCACGCCCGGTTCCAGGTTGAAGCCGAAATCATTCTGGCCGATACCGCGGATATAGGTGAAGAGGGTCGAGCTGGACCCGCCGAACGCGCCGGAGCTTTTCAGGGTGACGTTGGGCGCCTGTCCGGAAATGCTGGCGATGTCGGTCAGCCCCTTGGACTGGAGCGCTTCCGACGTGACGGCGGAAATGGCGATCGGCACCTGCTGCGCGCTTTCGGACCGCTTCTGCGCGGTGACGACGATGTCCTGGAGGCCGACATTCTCCTGCGGCGCGGCGGCGTCCTGCGCCATCGCGGCCGATGTCGAAAGGACGAGCGCCACCGCCAGCGCGGACGCGCCGTTCGAAATTCCAGACTTCATGATAAAACTCCCCTTGTCCCTTATGTATCGGCCGCCTTGTCGCGGCCTGTCTTGTCGATGACCGTCAGGTCAGAACGTTCAGAAAGCTCTCGCGCGGCATATTGTCCTGCGAGAAAGTGGCCTTGCCCAACTGGCTGGTGTCCCAGGTCAGCGTCGGCGTATCGGGATAATGGACATAGCCGCCGGTGAAGACTTCATTGCGGTTGCCCGACGGATCGAAGAAATAGATGGTCGCGCCGCGCGTCACCCCATGGCGGTTCACCGACACGTCGACCGGGATTTCATATTTGCCGATCAGGTCGCCCGCGTGGAACAGGTCGTTCACCGAATCCAGCAGGAAGGAGACATGGTGGAAGCGGCTGCCATCCGGTTGCAGGATGAAGGCGATGTCATGCGGCTTGTTGGAGCAGGAAAGGAAGACCGCAAGCCGGGTCTCGTCCCCCTGCGTGACCAGTTCCTCGCTGACGGTGAAGCCGAATATCCCGGTGAAGATGTCCCTGTTCTCGACGATGTTGGGTCCGCCCAGCAGCACATGGTCCAGCCGCACGCAGCGGAAGCCGCGAATATAGCCTTCGTCGGGAATGGTGCCGGGGTTGCGGGTCGGCATGCCGTTGCCGATCTTCTCCTTGTCGGCATAGATGTGCATGACATGGCCCGACGGCAGGGTGAAGCGGATGCGCCGGCCGCTCTTGGGATACACGCCCGGCTCGACATGTTCGACGGCAAGGCCATATTCGGTCAGCGCCGCGGCGAAATGGTCGATCTCCGCATCCTCATAGGTGCGGAAGGCGAAATATTCGACGCCGGGCGCATCGGCCTTCTCCAGGACCAGCGAATACCAGTCATGCTCGTCCGCGACCTTGTAATAGAGCTTGTCGGGGTCGCCCTGATAGGTTTCGATAAGACCCATCCGCTCGCCATAGTGGCGGCGCGCGTCGTCGATGTCGAACACCCTGACGCACACTTCGCCGACCCGGAGCAATCCACGAATCGCCATTCATTCTCTCCCAGAAATATCGTCGCGCAGCATGGCCGCCAGGGCGGCTGCGGCGATGTCCTCGTCTTCCACTTCGCTGCCGCCCGACACGCCGACCGCCCCGATCAGGCGCCCCTGCACCTCGGCGGGACAGCCGCCCGGAACTTCCGTCAGGCGCGGCCGGCGCAGCAAACCGTCGCGCACCGGGCGGGGCGCCCGCTCCAGCAGCGCGCCGAAATCGCGCGTCGCCATTGCGAAGCTGGCAGCGGTATAGGCCTTGTCGATCGCCAGTTCGCCTGAACTAAGGAACGATCCCGGCATCCGCAGATAGCCCGCGAGATTGCCCGCCCCATCCACGACCGCGACATGCACGCGGGCGCCGATCGCCTCCGCGCGGGCGCGGCCGGCGGACAGCATCCGCTCCACCGCCTGCGCCGCGGGGGCGCCGATCTCCGCAATCGCGCTCATGCGGCGCGGCCGACCGGGGCGGCGCCGAAGGATGCGCGCGGCAACGGCACGGCGCGAATATCGCTCGACGGATAGGCGCGGCAGGCCAGGACGATGCCCGCCTGCTCATCGGCGGCGCTCACCACGGCGCGGTTCATATGCCCGGTGGAACAGCGGCCCGCCTGTATCCGGATGCGGCAGACGCCGCACCCGCCGCTGCGGCATCCCACGGCCAGCGCCTTGCGTCCGGACGCGATCATCGCCGCCAGCAGGCTCTGGTCGGCGCGGCAGGGAAAGCGCACGCCCCCTATCTCTATCTGAAACGGCGCCGCTTGGGTCAGGCCTTCAACATCGCGATCGTCCATCCGATCTCTCTCCTGCCAGTCATTCTGTTCTTTTCACCGATCATAATCATGGGGTGAATTACCGACAAATACCCTTTCCGCTCGCCTGTGATACTCCATGCGCATCACCCCTGCCCATCATCCTTGGCCCGTCATCCGGCGCGCAGCGACGCTTCGGACGCGCGCGCCTCGCTGGCGGGAACGCCGCCGATGCTCCACAGCGCGGGGGCGACCGGCATCACCGTGCCGCGTATCAGCGACCGGTCGCAGCCCAGATGGCGTTCGACAAGGTCGGTGAACCCCGCCGCCAGGCCCTGCAACTGTTCTGTCGGGCGGCCTTCGAGGGCGATGCAGGTGAACCAGGGCGCTGCCGCCCCGCCATCGCTGACCAGCCGGCCGCCCGTCGCCCAGCGATGCGCCGGCACGCTCGTGGCGAAAGCGCGCACCCGCTCCAGGGGCGGCGGCGAAACCGTGGGATAGAGCGCCTGCACATAGAAGAACGAGGCTGCCTCCAGCAGCGCGGCGACGGCTTCTTCCGGATATTGGTCCGCCACCAGATGGAATTGCACGATGGGCATGCCGCTTCTCCTTCCTCAAGGCAGGCCGCGCCGGCGGCCCGCGTCCAGCATTATCGCCGCGCCCGCCATGGCGTCCGCCTCCGCATCGAGCAGCATCGCCACGGCCCAGGCGACCTGGCTCGGGGTGGTGAGCGCGCCGATGGCGGATTCGCCGCGCATCGCGTCCAGCTCGTCCGCGACCGAGCCGCCGTTTTCCGAGGCCCGCGCCGCCGCGACCTTGTGCAGCCGATCGGTATCGGCGGGGCCGGGGGCGACAAGATGGGCGGTGATCCCCTCCCCGCCACAGGCCCAGCTCATCTGCCGCACCACATTGGCGAGCGCCGCATTGGCGACCCCGGCGGTGGCGGCATAGGCGGTCGGCTCGAACCCGTAATGGCCGCCGATCGCGACGAGGCGGCTGTGGCGGCGCAGTCGGTCCTCCACCGCGCGCACCAGCCGGACGAAGCCGCCGACCTTGATGTTGCAGGCCTCCACCAGCGCGTCGGTGGGCGCGGCGCGAATGCCGCCCGCCACCGGCACGCCGGGCGCATGGACGACCATGGCGACCGGCCGGTCCAGCCGCGCCCGAAGCGCATCGACCGCATCGTCGGACGCGAAGTCGGCCACGACCGGCATCACCACGCCCGCGCCATGGCGATCGACCAGCGCCTCCAGCGGCTCGCGCGACCGCGCCACCGCGACGACATGCATCTTGCGCGCCACCAGCCCGGCGACGATCGCCTTGCCCAATGCGCCGCTCGCGCCGACGACCACGCAATGGGCGCCGAAATTCCTGCCCGGAACGGACATGCTCTTCACTCCGATCTGAAAACCGGGCGTCAGGCCGAAATCAGCCCGCGCTCCTTCGCCATTGTGAGGGCGGTATCCTCTATCATGTCCTCCTGCCCGCCGATCATCTTCAGGCGGCCCAGTTCGACCAGCAGGTCGCGGGCGGGCAGGCCATATTTGCGCTCGCAATCCTTGGCCGCGTAGAGGAAGGTGGAATAGACCCCGGCATAGCCCAGCGTCAGGCTGTCCCGGTCGGCGCGCGGGGGCTTCGCCATCATCGGCAGCGCCCGCTCCTCCGCGACGTCCATCAGGCGGAAGGTGTCGACGCCCGTTTCCACCCCCATCCGCTCGCACACGGCGGCGAATACCTCCAGCGGGGTGTTGCCGGCGCCAGCGCCGAAACCGGCGGCGGACCCGTCGATCCGGCTGGCGCCCGCCGCCACGGCGGCCAGCGAATTGGCGATCCCAAGGCCAAGATTGTGATGGCCGTGGAACCCGATCTCCGTCTCCGCCTGCAACGCGCCCTTCAACGCGCCGATCCGCGCCGTCACATCTTCGGGCAGCATGTAACCGGCGCTGTCGACGCAATAGACGGTCGTCGCGCCATAGCCTTCCATCAGCAGCGCCTGTTCGACCAGCGTTTCGACCGAGGTCATGTGCGCCATCATCAGGAAGCCCACCGTGTCGAGCCCCAGCTTCCGGCCGAGGCCGATATGCTGTTCGGTCACGTCCGCCTCCGTGCAGTGGGACGCGACATGGACGCAGCCCGCGCCGCAATCCGCCGCCATGCGCAGTTCGTCCAGCGTGCCGATGCCCGGCACATGCAGGACCGACACGGTGGCGTTCTTCATGCGGGACGCGACGGCGGTGATATAGTCGCGGTCGCTATGCGCGCCGCGCCCATAGTTGAGCGACGAACCGCCCAGCCCATCGCCATGCGTCACCTGCAACAGTGGCACGCCCGCCTCGTCCAGCCCGGTCGAGATGGCGATCATCTGGTCCAGGCTGATCTGGTGCCGCATCGAATGCATGCCGTCGCGCAGGCACATGTCATGCAGCTTGACCTTCCGGCCCTTGATCTGCGCCGTCGTCGTCATTGCACGCTCTCCATCATCTCCTGCGCGAACATCTCGCCCGTGCGCGCGGCGGCGGCGGTCATGATGTCCAGATTGCCCGCATATCGGGGCAGGAAGTCGCCCAGCCCCTCGACCTCCAGGAAGATGGAGACCTTGCGCCCCTCGAAGGTCGGCCCGTTCTTCAGCCGATAGCCCGGCACATAGCGCTGCACCTGCGCGATCATCTCTTGCACGGATGCGGCGATCGCGTCCCGGTCCGGCTCGTCGGCGGTCTCGCAATAGACGGTGTCGCGCATCATCAGCGGCGGTTCGGCGGGATTGACGACGACGATCGCCTTGCCCTTCGCCGCGCCGCCCACCTTCTCGATCGCGGCGGAGGTGGTGCGGGTGAATTCGTCGATATTCTTGCGGGTGCCGGGGCCGATCGACCTGGACGCCACCGTCGCGATGATCTCCGCATAATCGACCGGCTGGACGCGGCTGACCGCGTTCACCATCGGGATCGTCGCCTGACCCGCGCAGGTCACCATGTTGACGTTGACCGCGCCGTCGCGCGCCTGCTGCGCCAGGTTGACCGCCGGCACGCAAAGCGGACCGATGGCCGCCGGCGTCAGGTCGATCATCAGCACGCCCAGCTCGTTCAGCTTGCGGCTGTTTTCGGCATGGACATAGGCCGACGTCGCGTCGAACGCGATCTTCACGCCGTCCCTGGCGACATGCGGCACCAGGCCGTCGACGCCCGCATCGGTGGTCTTCAGCCCCAGCTCCCGCGCCCGCGCCAGCCCTTCGGACGCCGGATCGACGCCGACCATCCAGACCGGCTCCAGCCTGTCGGAACGCAGCAGCTTGTAGAGCAGGTCGGTGCCGATATTGCCCGGCCCGATGATGGCGCATTTCACTTTGGTCATCAACTTTGTCCCTGCTGCGCCTTTTCGCCGAACGTCACGCCGGCGACGGCATAATGGTCCAAGGGGGTTTCGTTCAGGATCACGCGCACCTGGTCGGGACGCACGTCCATGGTTTCGACCGTCGCCCTGGTGAGGGCGCGGATGAAGGCCCATTTCTTTTCCATCGAGCGGCCTTCGCCAATGACCACGGATATAATCGGCATCAGTCTATCCTCACATTGATGCTGCCCATGTCCTGAAAGCGGGCGCAAACGATGTCGCCTTTCGCGATCGGCATCGCTTCCGTCGCGGCGCCGGTCAGCACCACCGAGCCGGCGGGCAATATCCGCCCCCGCTCATGGAGCCAGGCGACCAGCATCTGCACGGCGCGGGCGGGATGGCCCAGCACCGCGCCCGAACAGGCCAGCGCCGCCGCCTCGCCGTTGATTTCCAGCACGATGCCGATGGTCGCGGGGTCGACATCATTGGGCCGCCGCATCCGCCCGCCCATGACGAAGCGCGCGCTGGAGCCATTGTCCGCGACGACGCTCGGCAGGTCGAACCTGAACTTCTCGAACCGGCTGTCGAGGATCTCGATGGCGGGCTGGATGAAGTCCGTCGCGGCATGGACCTGATTGATGGAAACGGCCGGGCCGGACAGGTCGCGGGCCATGACATAGGCGATTTCCCCCTCGACGCGCGGATGGATCAGCCCGGCGGTCGGCACCACGCCGCCTTCCGCATCGCATGTGTCGCGCATCAGCAGGCCGAAGCTCGGCACGTCGACGCCCATCTGGATCATCTTGGCCCGCGAGGTGAGACCGGCCTTGTAGCCGATCAGCGCCCGGCCCCGCGCCTGCCAGCGGCGCAGGCATTCGTCCTGCACGGCATAGCCGTCATCGACGGTCATGCCCGGATAATCGTCGGTCAGCTTCGCGATGGTGTGGCGGTTCGACTGGGCGCCGTCCACCCGGTTCGCCAGTTCGGCGATGGCTGCTGCATCAAGCATCGGCGGTCCTCCGGCCGAAGGTCAGGGAACAATCGCCGATCCCGCCGATGCGCATGGCGATATGGTCGCCCTCGCCCACCGGGAACATCGGCCCCAGCGCGCCGGACAGGATCACCTCCCCGGCCAGGAAGGGCATGTCGAGCCGGCCCAGCGTATTGGCGAGCCAGGCGACCGCATTGGCGGGCGATCCCTGCACGGCCGCGCCCACGCCCACGGCCACCTGCTCGCCATTGCGTTCCGCCCACATGCCGGCCAGCGCCAGATCCACGTCGCGCGGATCGATCTTCTCGCGGCCCAGCGCATAGACGCCGCAGGAGGCGTTGTCGGCCACCGTGTCCTGGATGCGGATGTCCCAGTTCGTGATGCGGCTGTCGACGATCTCGAAACAGGCGCGGACATGGTCCGTCGCCGCCAGCACGTCCGCCGCCGTGACGCCCGGGCCTTTCAGGTCGCGTTTCAGGACGAAGGCGATCTCCGCCTCCGCCTTGGGCTGGATCAGCGCTTCGATCGGGACGGTCGCGCCATCGTCATAGGCCATGGCGCTGGTCAATATGCCGAAGTCCGGTTCGAACACGCCGATGGCGTTCTGCACGGCCCGGGAGGTGACGCCGATCTTCTTGCCGACGACCGTCTCGCCCGCGGCGACGCGCCGCCCGATCATGCGGGCCTGGATGTGGTAGGCATCGACGATGGTGATGCCCGGCACCCGGTCCCGCAGATTGGGGACAGTCGCGCCGGCGACCAGCGCCTCGTACAGTTCGTCGCCGTGCCGGGCGATGGCGGCCGCGTCCAGCACGGTCACAGCTTCACGCAGATGTTGCGCAGCTCGGTATAGAATTCGAGGCTGTGGACCCCGCCTTCCCGGCCGATGCCGCTATGCCCGGTGCCGCCGAAGGGCGTGCGCAGGTCGCGCAGGAACCAGCTGTTGACCCAGGTGATGCCCACGTCGACCTCCGCCGCGACGCGGTGCGCGCGCGACAGGTCCCGCGTGAAGATGGCGGTGGAAAGGCCGTAATCGGTCGCATTGGCGACGGCGATGGCCTCCTCCTCGCTGTCGAAGGGGCGGATGTGGCAGCAGGGACCGAAAATCTCCTCGTTCCAGACCGACGCCTCGTCCGCCAGGCCGGTCCAGATCGTCGGCTGCACCCAATGGCCGCCCGAAAGTTCCTCGGGCATGGTCGGCACGCCGCCGCCGGTCACGACACTCGCGCCCTCCGCCACGGCCTTTTCATAATAGGACAGCACCTTTTCGCGGTGCTCGGCGGAGATGAGCGGGCCCAAGGTCGCGCCGGGCCTGAGCGCCTCCGCCTTTTCCTTGAGACCCGCGACCAGCGCCTCGAACAGCGGCCGCTCGACCAACACCCGCTCGGTGCCCAGGCACACCTGCCCGCAATTGAGGAAGACGGATCGGCCCAGCGCCTCCAGCGTCACGTCGAGATCGGCGTCGGCGAAGACGATCGCGCTGTTCTTGCCGCCCAATTCGAAGGACACGTCACGCAGGCCATGCGCCGCCGCCTGCATGATGGCGGTGCCGGTGCGCGTCTCCCCCGTGAAGGTGATCGCGTCGACGCCCGGATGCTGGGTCAGATATCCGCCCGCGCTGTCCGGGCCGAAGCCGTGGACGACATTATAGACGCCCGCGGGCACGCCCGCATCGTTCATCACCTCGCCCAGCAGGGTCGCGGTGCCCGGCGTCTCCTCCGACGGCTTCACGATCACGCTGTTGCCGCAGGCGAGCGCCGGCGCGACCTTCCACGTCATCAGCAGCAACGGCGCGTTCCATGGGCAGATGACGCCGATCACCCCCTTGGGCTTGCGGATCGCATAGTTGAGCGCGCCCCGCCCGTCCGGGGTCGGCGTCTGGAAACTCTCGGTCGCGACATTCTTCACGACGTCGGCGAAGATCCGGAAATTGGCCGCGCCGCGCGGGATGAAGGCATGTTCCATCATCGACCGGGGCTGGCCGGTATCGGCCATTTCCGCCGCCACGAAATCGTCGAAGCGCCGGACGATGCCGTCCGCGACGGCCCGCATCAGGTCGGACCGATCGTCCACCGTCAGCCTTGCCCAGGGGCCCTTCTGCGCCGCCCGCGCCGCCTGCACCGCCAGGTCGATTTCGGCGCGGCCGCCCTCATGCACATGGCCGATCAGCGCGCCATCGCTGGGCCGATATTTGGGGAAAGTCCTGCCGGACGTTCCCTGCGTGAAGGTTCCGTCGATGAAATGCTGGAAATGCGCCAACTGTCCTCTCCATGTCGTTGCCTGACCTTCTAACGAAGGATAGCCTTACCCAATAATACTGTTTTATACGCTTTGAGATACCTGTAAGGCATATCTCGAACGGCATCGAAAGGCGCAAGACATGTTCGCGAACCGCATCGACATCCGCCACCTGCGCTATTTCGTGGAGACCGTGCGCCATGGCAGCATCCGGGGCGCATCCCAGGAACTCCATCTGTCCCAGCCGCCGCTGACCCGCCAGATCCAGTATCTGGAGGAAGTGCTGGGCGTGTCCCTGCTGGTGCGCAAGCGTCATGGCGTCGAACCCACCGCCGCCGGGCAGGCCCTCTATACGGAGGCGGTCAACATCCTGAACCTGGTGGAGCAGGCCTGCGCCACGACGCAACTGATCGGTCAGGGCGCGCTCGGCCGGCTGGACGTGGGCGTGTTCGGGTCCGCCGTGCTAGACATCGTGCCGCGCATCGTGCTCGATTTCCGAAAGCGCTATCCCAATGTCGAGGTGATCCTGCACAATATGGACCGCGACACACAGGTGAAGGCGTTGCAGGAACGGCGGATCGCCATCGGCTTCAACCGGTTCTTCCTGGAATATCCCGGACTGCAATGGGAAACCGTGGTGCACGAGCCGATGATCATCGCCATGCCGCGCAACCACCGGCTGGCGGGCCGCGCATCCATCGCCCTGTCGGACCTGGCGGGGGAACCGATGATCTTCTATCCCCGCGCCAGCCAGTCGGGCGGGTTCAGCAATTTCCTGCTGCGCGCCTTTCACGACCTCAACATCGAACCCAATGTCGTGCAGACGGTCGACGACGTGGTGACGGCCGTCGCCTTCGTGTCGAGCGGCGTGGGACTGGCGGCGGCGGTGGAATCGGCGCGGACGCTGCAATTGCCGGACGTGGTCTATGTACCGCTGGCCGAAGATGACGGTCCGGCCGCGTTCGACCTGTGCATGATCTACCGTTCCGGCGACGAATCGCCGCTGATCGACGGTTTCCGGCAGGCGGTGAAGACGGTGACGGAACGGCCGTTCGGCCACGGCCGTTGATTTCCGGCGGGGCCCTTCATCCGCCCCGCCGCCCCTTCCAATATTGCACCTGCGCGCGCGTCATGCCCAGCGCGGCGGCGGCGGCGCTGACATTGCCGCCGCTGCGGCACAGGGCGGCCGCAATCAGTTGATCCGCGATCTGTTGCTGGCTGAGTCCGCTGTCGAGCAGCATCGCGGCGACATCCTGCTCAGCGCCCCTGCCATGCTGGCGAAAACGGCGCGCGACGAAATCGCGGAACGGGTCGGGCACGAAGCCCTCTGTCCGGTTGCCCACGCCCAGCGTCAGATGGTGCAGGCCGATCGCCTCCCCATCCGCCGCCAGGATGACGCCCCGCTCCACCAGATTCTCCATCTCGCGGATATTGCCCGGCCAGCCATAGTCGTGGAAGGCGCGGACGACCTCCGCCTCCAGGCGCAGCGGGCCGCGGCCGTGCCGCTGGCAGAGGCGGGCAAGGAAATGATTGGCCAGTACCGGGATGTCCGCCCGGCGCTCCCGCAGCGGCGGGATATAGACGGGAAAGGGACTCAGCCGGTGGAACAGGTCGGCGCGGAAACGGCCCGCCTCCATCTCGGCGCGCAGGTCGGCATTGGTGGCGGCGATCAGGCGGACGTCGGCGGTCAGCGTCTTCGTCCCGCCCACCCGCTCATAATCGCCGTCCTGCAAAACGCGCAGCAGCTTGCCCTGCGCGGCGAGGGACAGCGTGCCGATCTCATCGAGGAACAGGGTGCCGCCGGCGGCCCGCTCGAACCGGCCGGGGCGCGTCGCGACGGCGCCGGTGAAGGCGCCCTTCTCCACCCCGAACAATTCCGCCTCCAGCAATGTCTCCGGAATGGCGGCGCAATTGACCGCGACGATCGGCCTGTCGGCGCGCCGGCTGCGCTTGTGCAGTTCGCGCGCGAACACTTCCTTGCCGACGCCGCTTTCGCCCAGGAACAGCACGGGCGCCATGGTGGGCGCGACCTTGTCCACCAGATGCAGCACCGTGTTGAAGCCGGACGACGCGCCTACGATCGCGCGCGCGCCCATATGCAGGTCCACGTCCACCGGCCCTGCGCTGTCCGGCGGCACCGGCCGACGGCTGTACGTGTCGGCGCGGAACCAGCGCAGTTCGGCGTCGGCGTCCGGCCATTCGTCCGCCGGCCGCCCGACCAGATAACAGCGGTCATGCCCCATCGCGATGCATTCCAGTTCGCGGAACACCATCGGCCGACCGAAGAAGGTGGAGGCATAGCCCGATGCATAGCCCGCCTGCTGCCATCCCGCCGGATGCGCGCCGATGCCCATTTCCTGCACATGGGACGCGCATTCCGCCGAATTGTGCCAGACATATTCGCCGTAGAAGCGCCCGGCCTCGAAATCCGCCTCGAACGCCAGTTCCTCGACCTGCACGGCCCCCTTCAGCGCATGGAATTGCGGACCGGCGCGATAGATGTCCTCCAGGCTGCCGCGATGCCGCAATTCCTGCGCGAGCTGCGCATCCGCGACGCCGGTGCCATAGCCGATGCGCGACATCAGCATGCGCGCGCTTTCATAGCCTAGCGCGCGCACCAGTTCGCGCCGCAACTGGCCCAGGACGATGTCGTCGACCAGCAGCATCCGCCGCTTGCCCAGGCGGATCTCCGCGCTTGCCGGGTCGAAATGGAAGCTGTCGCGCAGGTCGGCAAGGTCGCGGTCGCCGGTGGGCGCGACTCCCCCATCGTGAAATGCGGTCCCCAGTCCCGACTTGCCCGATGCCGATCCGCCTGCCCGCGCCATGCCCCACTCCTGTCGATTATTCGACAACCATAGGGGAAGAAGCAGATGATTTTCAACAGTCCGATCCTGTTCCACCCCCATCCAGGGGGTCGTGCGCGGCATGTCCTTCCCACCCCTTGTCCGGGAAGAACGGGATTTCGGCCCGCTTATGCGGAACGGACGGAGCGGAGACGCACAATCTGGCACGCTGCTTGCTGAACGATCCGCATCAGCCGCCATCCGTGCGGCGACCATGGGAAAAGGATCATCATGTCTGCAAAGAGCCAGTATCTCAAGCGCGCCTGGTACGTCGCCGCCCTCTCCAGCGAAGTCGATGCAACGCAGCTTTTCCACCGCCGGATATTGGGCATGTCGATCCTGATCTACCGCGATGCGCGGGGAGAGGCGGTCGCACTTCAGGACCGCTGCCCGCACCGCTTCGCCCCGCTTTCCATGGGCAGCCGGGTGGGCGACGCCATCGCCTGCCCCTATCATGGACTGCGGTTCGACGCGGGCGGGCATTGCGTCCACAACCCGCACGGCCGCGGCCAATTGCCCAAGGGACAGGTCGTGCGCAGCTTTCCGCTGATCGAACGGCACGGCTTCCTGTGGATCTGGATGGCGGAGGAGGCCGCCGATCCCGCGCTGCTGCCCGACTTCGCGCCGCTGGACGAGGGCCATGCCAACGGCGTCGGCCACACCTATATGAAGTTGCCGGTCGATTACCGGCTGATCCTGGACAATGTCATGGACCTCAGCCATGTCGACTACGTCCATGGCGAGATCATCACGACGCGCGGACAATTGTCGCCGCTGATCCCGCAGGTGGAGGAAACGGATCACAGCGTTTCGGCCAGTTGGGACTACAGCCAGACCCCGCCCATCGGAATCTTCGCCCCCTTCCTGCCCCGCCCGGAGGAGACGGCGCGGCACAGCATCCGCGTCACATGGACGGCGCCCGCCAACATCCAGTTGTCGATCGCGGCCGCGCAGGACGATGTGCCCTTCGAACAGGGCGTCAGCCAATATGACCTGCACAGCTGCACGCCCGGCGACGAGAATGAGACCCATTATTTCTTCGCCACGCGCCGAAACCATGCGGAAGAGGATGGAGACTATAACAGGTTCAAGACGGCGGCCATGCACGCGGCGTTCGAGACGGAAGATGGCCCCATCATCGCCGCGAGCCAAAGGGAGATGGGGGGCGAGGAATTCTTCGACCTCAAACCCATGCTGCTGTCCAACGATCTGGCGGCCGTGAAGGTACGCCGACAGCTGCAACGGGCGATAGATAATGAAAATGCGACTTCAAGTGGATGGGGCCGCGCCGTTGCCCGGTCCTGAACCAAAATAGTCGGGCGGCGCCGGGATTTCGCGCTTCATCGGCAAGAAGCGCCGGGCGTCAGGCGCGAAAACAGGTCGGCATCAGGGATTTACTTCCGGGCGGGCGACAAGTTCGCCTTCCCCTGCCGGCAGGGGCGGCGGCATCAACTCCCGGATCACGCCCCAATAGCTCTGCGTGACGTGCGCTTTCGCCGCATAGACCGGATCGGTCATCAGATGCGCGTGCAGCCGGCGCAGATTGGGCCAGGGCACCGACGGGAACAGATGATGTTCCAGGTGATAGCTCACGTTGAAGGGCGCGATCAGGAACCTGTCGAGCAGGGTGGGGATGACCGTGCGCGTGCCCTTCAGCTCGCTTTCGTCGGAGACGCCGTTATGCTCCGCCATTGCCCGGATCCGATTGAAGACATTCGCCCAGATGAACTGCGGGATCAGCAGGAGCCCCAATATCTTCCAGCGATAGGGCGACAACAGGATCAGGCCGTAGAAGAGCAGCGCCCACAGCACATAGCGGATGCGCAGGCCCAGGGGAAAATCATAACCGAAGCGCCCGGGATTGTGGAAATTGGCGAAAGGCGCCCAGACACGGCTGTCCCGCGCCATGCGATAGAGGTTGAGCCCGGTCACGCTGCGGACCAGCAGCCAGGCCATGGCAGCGGCGCTTTTCGGGAAATGCTGGTCGGAATCCCGCCGCTGGACACGATAATCGCGGTCGCGCAGCGTGTTGGTGTAGCGGTGGTGATGCAGGTGATTGGCGCGGTACAGGTCGACGCTGAAGCCGAGCGGATAGGCGACGAATATGTCCCCTATCAGGTCGTTGAGGCGCCGATTGCTGAACAGCATGCCGTGACATGCATCGTGCATCATCACTGCCAGGCACTGAATGCGCGTTCCGATGACGATGCCGGCCAGCAGGTAAACCGGAATTCGGTCGACATGGATGGCGATCGCCCCGGCCCCGATCGCTATTGCCCATTGGAGGACGAGCAGCAGAGCGTTGCGGCGATCGTCGATGACGGAAAGATCGCGGATCAGCGCCAAAGTGCCCCGCCGCGAATATCGATAGCCGGGGGGACGCTCCTTGGCGCTTTCTTCCATGGGAGTAGGTCTCCGAATGCAACATCAAACCGTCGCGGACGCTATGATCGGTGCGATCCGGCGTCAAGCTCGCTCCTGATGCGGGCGCTCGCGCAGCGCATCGGATCGCCCGCCGCCGCGGGCCAGTTTTCCTGAAGGGCGGACAACCGGTCCATCGCGCCCGTTCCACAAAAGGTCGGGGCGGCGATTGCCGCCATGCCGGATGGTGATAAGGATGGCTTATGCCCGCCTCTGAACCACTTGACCGCCGTTCGCTCACCCTTGCGGCGCTGTCCACCGTGGTCGAATGGTATGATTTCACCCTGTTCCTCTACCTGGCCACGGTGCTGGCGCGCGTGTTCTTCGTGGGCGGGAATGCGATGCTCACGACGCTGGCGGGGTTTGCGGTCGCCTATCTGATGCGGCCGCTGGGCGCGATGGTGTTCGGGCATTTCGGGGACCGGCATGGGCGAAGGGCGACGCTGCTCCTGTCCATGGCCTTGATGACGGTGGCGATGCTGCTGAGCGCCCTGCTGCCGACCGTGGCGCAGATCGGCCCGCTCGCCGGGATATTGCTGCTGGCCCTGCGGTGCGTGATGGGATTTGCCGTGGGGGGCGAATATACCGGCGTCGTCGCCTATCTGCTGGAAGGCGCGGCGCCGCATCGTCGCGCGCTCGTCACGTCGATGGCGGCGGCGACCAGCGAGGTCGGCGGGTTGCTGGCCGCGGGCGCGGCGGCGCTGACCGTGAGCCTTCTTCCCGCTCCGGCGCTTGAAAGCTGGGGCTGGCGATTGCCGTTCCTGTTCGGCGCGGCGCTGGCGGGCACGATCCTGGTGGCCCGCGCGGCGATGCGGGAATCGCCCGAGTTCGCGCTTCATCGCGCGGCAGGGACGCTGGTGAGCAGGCCGCTCGGTCATGCGGTATCGCGCCATGGAGCAGGCGTGGCGAGGGGCTTCGCCATCTCGGCCCTGGGATCGATCACCTATTATGTCGGCATCACCTACCTGCCGATCCATCTGGTCTCGTCTGGCGGGCTCGGCGAGGCGGAGGCGCTCAAACTGGCGACCGTCGCGGCGGTCGCGGTGATTGTCGTGACGCCATTTGTGGGCCTGGCCGCCGACCGGTTCGGGCGTCGCCCGGTGCTCGTCGCCCTGGCCGTCCTGTCGGCCGCGCTGCCCTATCTGTCCTTCCGACTGCTCGCCGGAGCGGGAACGTCTTCGGCGCTGGCCGGCGCCGTGGTGCTCGCCGCATTGGCCGGCGGCGTCAGTGCCGTGGGCGCGGTGACGACGGCCGAACAGGTTCCGGCCGAAGGGCGGCTGAGCGGGCTAGCCCTTGGCGCCACGACCGCGACCGCATTGTTCGGTGGCCTAACGCCGTGGCTCGCGCAACTGCTGACGGAGCGAACAGGATCGACCGCGGCGCCGGGCATCATGATCGCGCTGGTGTCGCTGGCGGTGCTTCCCGTGCTGCTGACGCTTCCCGAGACGCGGCCGCCACGAGGCTGAACCTCAGAGACCGAAGCGCCCCTTGGCTTGGGGCCGTCCAGAAATTGCAGGCCGTGAAGCTGGGCTTTGGGTGCCCCTGCCCGCAAAAAACCTTCCCAACGCCTTTCGCGACAGCAGGGCTATTGCCTGATCGGGGGCAACTGTGCTCATCGGGGGCAGCGCGCCATGGGAGGATCGCATCCTCCCGCTTTCGTCGGCGCCCGGCAGAATGAGGACTGGCCATGCATGCGATCCCGAAGCTTTCCCCCGCAACCATCGCCATAGAAGGATCGCAGGAGCGCTTTCCCGTTCGCAGGATATTCTGCGTCGGTCAGAATTACGCGGACCATGCGCGGGAAATGGGGTCCGATCCGGACCGGGCGCCGCCCTTCTTCTTTTCAAAGCCCTCCGACGCCGTCGCGGCGAATGGATCGCGCCTTCCCTTTCCGCCCTTGACGAGCGATCTGCATCACGAGGTCGAGCTTGTGGTGGCGCTTGGTTCGGGCGGTGCGAAGATCGGCGCCGAACAGGCGAGCGCCGCCATCTGGGGTTGGACTGTCGGCCTCGATCTCACACGCCGCGATCTGCAGTCGGAGGCGAAGAAGGCGGGCCGCCCCTGGGACATGGCCAAGGGGTTCGACGATTCCGCACCCGTCGGAGACCTGCGCCCCGGCCTGCCGCCGTCGTCGGGGGCCATTTCGCTGGCTGTCAACGGAGAGCTTCGCCAGTCCGGCGACCTGTCCCAGATGATATGGTCGGTGCCCGAAATCATCGCCAATCTTTCGACCTATGTGACGCTCGCCCCCGGCGATCTCATCTTCACCGGTACGCCCGCTGGAGTGGGGCCGATAGGAAGAGGCGACAGGCTGGTCGCGTCCATCGCCGGATTGCCGCCGCTGGAAATCTCCTTCGAGGATTGAATGCAGGCCCGCGCCCGCTGCGCATCCGTTCGCCGGCCTAATCGACCGCATAGGGTTTCAACCGAGCGCAAGCCGATGCGCGCATCGCCCGGCACGCGCTCAACGGACAGTCACCGACAAGGAGAGGAGCGCGGCGGACACAGCCGCGCATCCTTCCTGCGCCATGCCCTCAGGCGTCGAAGCCGGGCGACTGGCGCTGCGCCTTGCGGAGCGCGGCCTCCCAGACGAGGTCGTAATGCGATCTGGCGCCTTCGACCGGCTTGCGCTCGCGGCTCATCTGGCGGCGGACTTCCTCCTGCGCGGCTTCCGGGGCGATCAGCACCCTGTCGCGGCCCACGGCAAGGCTGCGGACCTGCGCCTTGCAGGCTTCCTCCAGATGATAGATGCCGCTGAACGCCTCGCCCGGCGTCGAACCCAGCGCCAGCGTGCCGTGATTGCGCAGCAGCATGACATTGGTGTCGCCCAGGTCGGCCACCAGCCGTTCGCGTTCGTCCAGATTGAGCGCCACGCCTTCATAATCGTGGTAGGAAAGGCGCGGGATCAGGGCCAGGGCGCGCTGGTTGAGGGGCAGCAGCCCTTCGGCATGGGCCGACACCGCCATGCCGTCGGCGCTGTGGAAATGGGCGATATAATGGGCATCGTCCCGCGCGCCGTGGATCGCGCTGTGGATCACATATCCGGCATAGTTGATGCTATAGTCGCTTTCCCCGATGACATTGCCGTCGAGGTCGACCTTGACCAGGCTGGAGGCGGTGATCTCATCGAACATCAGGCCGAAGGGGTTGATCAGGAAATGATGCTCCGGCCCCGGCACGCGCGCCGAGATATGGGTGTAGATGAAATCGTCCCAGCCATAGAGGGCGGACAGGCGATAGAAAGCGGCAAGATCGACGCGGACCTTCCATTCCGCTTCGCTGATGCCCGACTGGCGGAAACGGTCGTCCTTCAAGACTGTGGCCATGGCGCTGCTCCTTTGCGCGGTATTTTAGGGAG
This sequence comes from Sphingobium fuliginis, assembly GCF_015074805.1. NCBI lineage: Bacteria > Pseudomonadati > Pseudomonadota > Alphaproteobacteria > Sphingomonadales > Sphingobiaceae > Sphingobium > Sphingobium fuliginis. Next base: position 1,034,522 of record NZ_CP060036.1, read on the forward strand.
GCGGCGGGACACCGCCCAATGAGAATGACTTATCGATCGATTGGCGACGCTCATGCGGGGAACAAGCCTGCGTCCACGATCGAGGCGACGTCGATATGGGCAGGCAGCTCGCCATCGGCATGGAAGCGGTCGACCACCCGTTGCAACGGCTTCACCACCGTCGCGTCAGGCGGGATCAGCAGCGGGTTCTGCCGTTCCACGATCAGGGCGGCCAGTTTGGGGTCGACCTTCGTCTGCCGGACGAAGATACGGGCGTAGTCGGCGGGATGCGCCTGCGACCACAGGCTCGCCTTGCGGAGGCGGGCGAGGACGTCGCGCAGGGCTTCGCGCTTCGCCGGGTTGTCGAGCGCCGCTTGCGACGCGGCGATCAGGGTCAGGCCGCTGTTGATCCCCTCCCCGTCGCGCAGCACGCGCGCGCCGCGTTGTTCGGCCGCGAGCTGGTAGGTGCCGAAGGTCGCCCATGCCTCTATCTGCCCGGCGGCGAAGGCGGCGGCGGCGTCATTGGGCAGCATGAAGCCGATGTCGACCTTTCGCCGGTCGAGCTTCGCTTCCTTGAGCGCTTCGAGCAGCAGATAATGGGATATGCTGCCCCTCGCGCTCGACACGATCACGCGCTTGCCCGCAAGGCCCGCGACGGACCGGATCCGAGAGTCGCCGGGCACGAGAATGCCGATGTCCCTGGTCGATGAAATCGAACCCGCGATGATCTTCAGCGGCACGCCGGCCGAGGCGGCCAGCACGACCGGCAGGTCGCCCGCCGGAGCGGTGTCGACCGCCCCGGCGTTAAGCGCCTCCAGCAGCGGCGCGGCGCCGACGAAATTCGCCCATTGCACATCATAGGGCAGGTCGTTCAGGGCGCCCGCCGCCTCCGCCTTCGACTCCAGCAGATGGACCTGGTCGCCCAGCACCAGTTTCGTGCGGCCGCTTTTCCCCGCGCAGGCGGCGAGGCCGAGGGCGGCCGCCCCCGCCAGGAAGGTCCGGCGATCAGAAAGCAAGCGCGATCCGTCCATAATAATAGCCGCCTGCGGGGTTGAAGGGCGACGGGCCGTAATAGCCCTGCCCGGTCTGGGGATTGCCCGGCCCGTTGGTTTCCGGGCGGACGTCGAACAGATTGGTGGCGCCCACCGAAAGCGTGGCGAATTCCGTCACCTTCGCGCTGACGCTGGCGTCGGTGATGACCTTCGCCCCGAAATGACGGTCGTCGCCCGCCGCCGTGCGCTGCGTATATTTGCCGTAGCGGGTGGCGGTGAGGCTGAAGCCGAAAATGCCCTTGCTCCAGTTGAGCGTGCTGACCAGTTTCGTGTGCGGCTGGAGCACTTCCAGCTCACCGATCTTGTCGCCGCCGAAGAAGACCGAACCCGCCCCCAGCAGCGAAGCGCCGGTGGGACCGAAGAGTTGCGACGGGGTGGCGACGACGTCCGTCACCTTGGTCTTCGAATAGTTGAAGGCGAAGGTCAGGCCCAGCTTGCCCAGATCGCCCAGGTTCCTCGAATAATCGGCCACCAGGTCGAAGCCCTTGGTCGTGGTGTCGGCGGCGTTGATGAAATATTCGGCCTGTTCGATGTCCGACAGGCCATTGGCGGCGAGGATGGCGGAAATTCCCGGCCCGAACAGGCGGCCGGTGCGTTCGATCCGGTTCTTGATGCGGATATAATAGCCGTCCAGCGTCACCGACAGGGACGGCGTGGGCGTAAAGACGAAGCCCAGCCCGGCATTCCAGGTCTTTTCCGCCTTGAGCGGCTTCGCGCCCAGCAGCTGGCCGACGGCGGAATCCGCCGTCACCAGCTTGGCGACGGTGGGGCGCAATTCGGTCTGGCCGGTCTGCGCGTTGAAGAAGGAGGAGGTGCGCCCATCGGTCTGCGCATAGCCGATCTGCGTCAGCGACGGCGCGCGGAAGCCCGTGCCCACCGTGCCGCGAACGGCGAAGGTGGGGCTGACCTCATAACGGCTGTTGAGTTTCAGGCCGACCGGACTGCCCGAACCGTCGCTATAATGTTCGGCGCGGATCGCGGCGCCGATATACCAGGCGTCGAGCGGATAGATGCCGAGATCGACATAGCCCGCATAGACCTTGCGGCTGATGTCGGCTTCATCGGCGGGGGAGAGGACGATGCCCCCCTGCACCACCGGCGAGGCGGTGACGCCGACATTCCAGTCATATTGCTGGTCGCCGGGACGGAAGCTGTATGTGGCCGGTTCATAGGCCAGCGGATCGCCCGCGAAGGTGCGGAAACGGTCGAGCCGATATTCGCCGCCAATGGAGATTTGCAGCGGTTGGGCCAGGCCGATCTCAACCTCCCGATGCAGATCGACATTATGGGTCCATTGCCGGAACTCGAAATTGGCGAGATTGGGCCAGCTCGTCGGGCTGGTCGGTCCCAGCGAAGGACGAACGGACAGTTTCGAATATTGATGGCTGTAGTTGCGGCCGAAGGAGGAGCTGACATCATAGTCCCAGCCCCAGAGCCTCCCCCGAAGACCGCCGACGAACTGGAAGTCGTTCTCGTCTATATTGTTGAGCGGATAATAGCCGTCCGGGAAAAGCGCGGTGAAATTGGCGGTGCTGTTGGGGCGGCGGAAATTATTGCCGATCTGGGCGTCGCGCTCGCCATAGGTGCCGAAGCTGTAGAGGGTGGCATTCTCCGTCACCGGCAGTTCGGCATTATAGGAGAGGTTGAACGCCTTGATCTGCGGGTCGCCATTATGCGCGCCGTCGCGGCTCCATTGGGCGTTGCGGGCATTGGCGGCGGCGACATTGGCCAGCACCTGATCGCGGGTGAGGCCGCTGGTCGCCGCCACCTGGTCCACCGTGCGGTTGGCGGGAAGGCCGTAGATGTTCGCGTCGGTCGCGGGCAGATTCCACCAGGCGCCGCCGCGCTTGCGGATGTCGCCGCTCAGGGTCAGGAAGCCATCCTCCCCGATCTTCGTGCCGTAGCGGATCGTACCCTTCCAGCTGTCCGGCCTGCCATTGGCGTCGTAGAGCGTGCCATAGGTGAAATCGCCGCTCAGCCCTTCCTTCTTCGCGAGTTGGATATTGATGACCCCGGCTATGGCGTCCGTGCCATATTGGGCGGCGGCGCTGTCCTTCAGCACCTCGATCCGGTCGATCGCGCTGGTGGGAATGAGGTCGATGTCGACCGGGTTCGCGCCCGAGGTGTCGGCGGTCGAATTGTTGAGGAAGGCGCCATTGTGCCGCCGTTTGCCGTTGACCAGCACCAATGTGTAGGCGGGCGCCAGGCCGCGATTGGTGACGGGGCGCCCGATGGAGAAGACGCCCGCATGGGTCGCGCCGAAATTGAGCGAGGGCAGCAATTTGGACAGCGCTTCGCCAAATTCGGCCGAGCCGGTGGCCTGCAACTTCTCCGCGCCGACCACATCGATGGGCGCGGGGCTTTCCGCCACGGTGCGGGGCGCGCCGCGTACGCCGGTCACGATGATGGCGCTCGAATCGGCCGCCTCGGCATCCGCGCTGTCAGGTGTTGCAACGGTCTGCGCGAGCGAGGGCGCCGACGTCAGAAGTACCGCGGCAAGCGCGGTCGAGCACAGATAAAGGCGGTCAAGGTTCATGAATATATCCCCCGGTTTCCGGGGACCATCTATTTACTATCGATATGATTGAGAAATGACTTCGCTAGCCGATTCATGAGTAAATCTGAATTTTAGATATGCTTGGCGGCGACGAAGCTCAGCTTCATCCGCCCGTGCCGAAGCTGCGGTCGAAGGCGTCGGCCACCGGGCGCTTGCCCTCGGTCAGACCGGCTCTCTGGAAGCGCTGCGTGATGTCCTGCTCATGCGCGACGATCTTGCCGTTGATGGGCCGCGCCACGCGGTTGTTGCGGTCGAAACTGGCGCGGGCGATGTCGAGCGGCAGTCCGGTTTCCTTGGCCAGCACCTGCGCGAATTCGTCCGGATGCGCGCGGGCCCACTCGACGGCCTTCGCCTCCCGCCGGAGGAAATCGGCAAGCAGGGCGCGCTTGGGGCCGATGGAATCGCCATGGGCGATGTCGATATAGACCGGCAGGCCATAATCCTTCGCATCGACGACAGCCCGCGCGCCTTCCTTGATCGCCACATTGGTATAGGGCGTCCAAATGGACCAGGCGTCGATGGCACCGCTGTCGAAGGCGGCCTTGGCGTCGCCGGGCGGCAGGAAGGTGACGCGCACCCGATCCGCCGGAATATGCGCCCGCTCCAGCGCCTGGAGCAGCAGGTGATGGCCGATCGATCCGCGCGTCGTGGCCACCGATTTGCCGATCAGATCCTGTATCGAATGCGCGGGCGATCCGTTCTTCACCAATATGGCCAGCGCTTCGCCAGCCTGGGCGAAGGGCGTCTGGATGCCTATCGCCTTGACCGGGCTGCCGCTCTGATAGGCGAAGATGAAGGGCGCGTCGGCGGCAAGGCCGAGGTCCGCGGCGCCGCCGCCCACCGCTTCCAGCAAGGGCTGGGCGGCGGGAAATTCCGACCATTCGACCGTGTAGGGCGCATCCTTGAGAACGCCCGAGGCGATCATCATGGATTTGACCTGCCCCTTCTGGTTGGCGACGCGCAGCACCTTGTCGTCGCCGCCACCGAATTTCGCGGCGGCAAGGCCGAAGCCCGCCACCGCCACCAGCGCCACCGCGATGATCGCACCCCTGTTCTTCGCCATGTCAGCCCGCCAGCGCCAGTTCGGCCTTTTCGCGCTCGGCCACCTTGCGCCGCACGACGGGGAGCAGTTCCCGGCCATAGAGGATGGAATCCGCCAGCGGATCGAAGCCGCGGATCAGGAAATGGTCGATGCCGACGTCATAATAATCGAGCATGGCGTCTGCCACCTGCTCGGGCGTGCCGACCAGCCCCGTGCTGTTGCCCGATGCGCCGGTCAGCGCGGCGACGCCGGTCCATAGCCGCTTGTCGCGCCGGTTGGCGCTGGCGGTTTCAAGCAGGCGGAGCGACCCCGCATTGGGCGGGCGGTGGCCCGTCAGCGGCAGCCCGGCGGCGGTGCGGTTCTCACGCACCTGTTCCTCGATCTCCGCCGCGCGCTTCCACGCCGCTTCCTCCGTATCCGCAATCACCGGACGCAGCGACAGCGAGAAGCCGGGATCGCGGCCATAGCGCACCGCCGAGCGGCGCACCTGCCGAACGGTGTCCTGCACCGCCTCCAGCGTTTCGCCCCAAAGGGCATAGACATCGGCATGGCGCCCCGCGACCTCGATCGCCTCGGGCGACGAGCCGCCGAAGAAGACCGGCAGATTGTCGGGCTTGACGGCGCTGAACGCCTGCTTGACGTCGTAGAACCTGCCCTGATGGTCGAAGGGCTGGGCCGCTGTCCATTCCCGCCGCAGGATCGACAGATATTCGTCGGTGCGGGCGTAGCGTTCCGCCTTCACGCTTCTGGTGTCGCCGTCCCGCGCCATTTCCTCGTCGGCGCCGCCGGTGATGATGTGGACGGCGACGCGGCCGCCCGACAATTGATCCAGCGTCGCCAGTTGGCGCGCCGCGACCGTGGGCTGGGTGAAGCCGGGCCGGTGCGCGACCAGGAAGCCCAGGGTCGAAGTAATCGCCGCCGCATGGGCCGCGACGATCTGGCTTTCCGGACTGTTGGAGCTGAAGGGGATCAGCACGCGGTCGAAGCCGCCCTCCTCCTGCGCCTTCGCCGCCGCTTCGACATAATCCCTGTCGAGCGCGCGGCTGCGCACCGCCGACTGGATTTCGGAGCTGTTGTTGAAGCCGATATAGCCGATGAACTTGACGCTCATGATCGTTTCCTTCCCGATCAGATCACGAAGAAGCCGTGGGTGCCGTCGCGCTCCAATTGGGCGACGAGGCCATATTCCCAGTCCAGATAGGCCTGCATGGCGGCGGCCTTGTTGTCGGTGCCTTCATAAGGGCGCTTGTAGCGGCCCTCCGGCCCGCGCGGGCCGGGCGCGCCATCCGGCCCCTTCTCCAGCGTCACGGCGGACCAGTCGACGTCGAGCACGAAGACCTCCCACCCCAGTTGCGCGAGCCAGGAGGCGGTCATGTCGGCGCGGGGACCGAGGTCGTCGGTGACGACGATGCGCGCGCCGCGCACCGGGGCATTATGGTCGGTTTCCTGCACCAACTGGCCGCCCTGCGCGTTACGGAAGCCGGGGAGATGGCCGCCCTCATATTCGCGCGGCTGGCGCACGTCATAGAGATAGAGGGTGCGGGCCTTGTCCGCCTTCAGCTCCTCCAGTTCGCCCCAGCCGATGCGCTTCACCCCGGCGCGATAAGCGACATCGCGGGCATGGGCGCGGGCCTCCTCCGCCGAGCGATTGTCCACCTCCGGCGCGACGCGGGTCTGGCCGGTCTCCAGCTCCTGCCCGGCCAGCGTCCAGCCGATCGTGCCGTTGCGCAGCGCGAAGATGCGGTTGGGCAGGCCCGCATTGACCAGCGACTGCGTGCCGATGATCGACCGCGTCCGGCCGGCGCAGTTGACGATGATCGTCGTATCGGGATCGGGCGCGATGGTCCGGGCGCGCAGCACCAGTTCGGCGCCGGGCACGCTGGTGCCGGTCGGAATGCTCATCGTGTTATATTCGTCGTAGCGGCGGGCGTCGAGGATCGCGATGTCGGCCTTTTCCCGGATCAGCGCCTGCACCTCCTCCGCTGCCAGCGAGGGCGTATGGCGACGATGTTCGACCAGTTCGCCAAAGGCCTTGGAATAGCTGTTCACATCCTCGAACAGCTCATAGCCCGCCTCGCGCCAGCCGGTGAGGCCGCCTTCCAGTTCGCGGACGTCGGTATAGCCCAGCCCCTCGAACCGCACGGCCGCCTTGCGCGCCAGACCTTCGCCATTGTCATAGACGACGATCGGCGTGTCGAGCCGGGGGATGCGCCAGCGCGCTTCCTCGTCGATACGGCGCAGCGGTATCTGGGCCGCGAAGAGGGGGTGGCCCTGCGCGAATTCATGCTCCTCGCGCACGTCGATCAGCGCGATCTCGCTGCCCACCAGCAGGGCGCGGCGAATATCCTGCGGCGTGGCAGTCTGAATACGGTCCAGCGTATCGGTGGTCATGCGTTTCTCGATCTGTCCCAGAGGTTGGGGATCACGCCGTTGGCGTAACCCGATATGAAGGTCTTGGGCGTGCCGTCGGCGGCATAGGTCGCCCGCTCGACCGCGCCGATATTGGCGCCGTAGACATGGATGCTGATCGACGGCCGGTCGGGCAGGCCGTTGGTCACGCGATGAATATCGCCGATGCGGGGGGAGACGGCGTCGACTTCGCCCTCGCGCAGAAATTGTTCGCCATGGGGGATCAGCCGGCCGTCGGGCGACTGGCGGAAGCGCTCGACCTTTTCGACGCCGCGCAGCACGCCGACCAGGCCCCAGACGGTGTGATCATGGATCGGGGTCGACTGGCCCGGCCCCCAGACGAAGCTGACGACGCTGAACCGTTCCCGACTGTCGCAATGGAGCAGATATTGCTGATAGCGGTCGGGATGCGGGCGGGTGAATTGCTCCGGCAGCCAGTCGTCCCTGGCGATCAGGCGGCTCAGCAGGGCGCGTCCGCTTTCCAATATCGCCCCTTCATCGCGGGTCGCCGCCAGCAGGTCGGCAAAGGCGGTGACGAAGCCGCGCAGGCGACCGATGTCCGCGGCGCCCTCGACGGGTCGTTGCAGGGTCGAGACAGCGTTCATTCGGCTGCCTCGGCAATAGGCGCGAAAGGAACGACGCCCTCGCCATGATCCTCGCCACCGAGATAGGAGAGCAGTTTTTCGCGCAGCCGCCCGGAAATAGCGGAGCGTTCGCCGCGCGGAACCGCGATCCGCTCCTGCGCGACGATGCGGCCCTTGTCGAGCACCAGCACCCGGTCGGCCAGCGCGATCGCCTCCTCCACATCATGGGTCACGATCAGCACGGCGGGCCGGTGCGCGCGCCAGAGCGACAGGACGAGGTCGTGCATGCGATAACGGGTCAGCGCGTCGAGGGCGGCGAAGGGCTCGTCGAGCAGCAGCAGCTTGGGTTCGCGCACCAGAGCGCGGGCGAGCGCGACGCGCTGCGCCTCCCCGCCGGAGAGCGTCAGCGGCCAGGCGTCGAGCCGATGACCAAGGCCGACCTCCTTGAGCGCGGCTTCGCTGCGGTCGCGCACCCGGTCGCCCTTGAGGCCCAGGGCGACATTCTTCCATACCGGCTTCCAGGGCAGCAGCCGCGCATCCTGGAACACCACGGCGCGGGAATCGGGGACTTCCACATCCTGACCCCGCACCTCGTCCAGCCCGGCGAGGGTCCGCAGCAGGGTGGTCTTGCCCGAACCCGAACGACCCAGCAGCGCGATGAACTCGCCGGGCGCGATGTCGAGGTCCAGGCCGTCGATGATCGTGTTGGGACCGAAGCGTCGGGTGAAATCGCGCAGCCTCACCACCGGTTCGGGATGCGGAATATCGCTGTGGCCGGCGGCGCTTTGCAGGGCGGTGAATCCGAGACGGGCGTCCATGCTTATTGCTCCACTATGCTGGGGCGCCAGATCAGGGCGCGGGCTTCGACGGTGCGGACCAGCCAGTCGGCGCCAAGGCCGAGAATGGCATAGACCATGAGGCAGACGACGATGATGTCGGTCCGCATGAAATCGCGGGCATTGTTGATGAGATAGCCGAGCCCCGCCGAAGCGTTGATCTGCTCCGCCACGACCAGGACCAATATGGCGACCGACAGGGCATAGCGCAGCCCGACCAGCAGCGAAGGCAAGGCGGAGGGCAGGACGACGTGCCAGATCTGCTCCCAACGGCTGAGACCGAAGCTTTTCGCCGCATCCAGCAGGCGCAGGTCGACGCCGCGGATGCCGCTGTAGAGATTGAGATAGACCGGAAAGACCGCCGCGAAGGCGATGAGCGCGATCTTGGGCGTTTCCCCGATCCCGAACCAGACGATGAAAAGCGGCGTGAGCGCCAGCACGGGAATGGTCCGCTTGATCTGCATCAGCGGGTCGACCGCCAGTTCTCCGGTGCGGGACAGTCCGGCGACCAGACCGAGGGCGAGGCCAAGCCCCACCCCGATCAGCAGGCCGACGGCGACTCGGGCGAAGGACACCAGCAGGTTCGCGGGCAATTCGCCCGACAGCAGCATCTCCACCAGCGTCCCGATAACGGCCGAGGGCGCGGCCAGCGTGCGTTCGGGAATCAGGCCGCTGCGCGACCCCAATTCCCACAGCAGCAGCAGGAGGACAGGCGAAAGCCAGCGTCCGCCGAAGCGCGCCAGGGAAAATTTCTGCACCCCGCCATGCGCATGGCCGCGCCTGTCCGCCGTCAAAACCGTCATCAACTCGCCCTCTCGATAGGTGAGGGAAAGCCCAACATGAGTTCTCTACTGTTTCAATTAAGTTTTAATTGGCCGACCTATGAGCAGCGCTCATTTGAACCGGTTGAGCCTGAATCGGACGCGTCCGACCGCAGAAAATGGCGGGTTTGCGCGTCCGGATCGTTGTGGCCAAGATTTTTATGCCCTCTTTAAATCTCTACTATTTTGATTGATATATAAGTCTTCGCGATAAGGCTGCGACTCCGTTCCCGGCTTCGGATCGGCTGTGCTTCCCTTGCTATGAGGTTTTCATGCCGGTCAATCTGCCTACCAATCTGCTCCGCAGCTTCGTCGCCATCGTGGACACGGGGTCTATGCTGAACGCGTCGGAGCAGGTGTTCGTGACCCAGTCCGCGCTCAGCCTCCAGATCAAGCGGCTGGAGGAACTGGTGCAGCAGACCCTGTTCCTGCGGGAAGGCCGGCGGCTGAACCTGACCTCTGCCGGGGAAGTGCTGCTCGATTATGCGCGGCGGGTGCTGATGCTGCATGACGAGGCGGTCGCGGCGGTCAGCGCAGGCCGTTTCGCCGGCCCGGCGCGCATCGGCATGGTGCAGGATTTCGCGGACAGCCTGCTCAGCGGACTGCTGTCGCGCTTTTCCGAACTGCATCCCGATGCGCAGATCTATGCGCGGGTCGCCGGCACGGCGGAGTTGCAGACATTGCTCGACCGGCGCGAGCTGGACATCCTGCTGGGTTTCGCCGCGCCCAACGATCCGCATGCGGTGACGGTCGCGCCGATGAGCTGGTATGGCGAGGCCGCGCTGGCGGAGCGGGAGGTGATCCCGCTCGCCGTGCTGGAGGAACCTTGCCGTTTCCGGGAGGCGGCGATCCGGGCGCTGGAGGATAGCGGGCTGCAATGGCGGATCGCGGTGGAGACGCCCAATCTGGCGACGCTGAAGGCGGCGGTGGGGGCTGGCCTGGGCATTACCTGCCGCACGCATCTGTTCCTGGAGAACGACCAGGTGCTGGAGCATGACGGCCTGCCGCAACTCCCGCGCGTCGCCGCGATCCTGCGGGCTGGGGAAAAACTGGACAAGGCGGCGCATCGGCTGGCCGAATTGGCGCGGGAAACGGTGCAGACGCTGTAGCGCGGTTTCGGATCCGATTGACCGGATCGCAGCTTTTAGCCTGTAGTTGTCGTTATGGATTGGCCAGTCATTGCCTGGAAATCGCTTTGGCGCGCCGGACGGCAAATTGTCGCCGCCGAACCGCCATGCCGAAACCGGTTCAGCATGACGATGATGATATGTTCGACGGCATCGCTCCGGATCGGTCCTGATGCGGCTCCTTCCTAATAACCACGCGCCGGGTCGACGATGTCGCTGGGCTTTTCGCCGCGGATGAAGCGGGACAGATCGTCGTTCACCTTCTCCAGCAAGCGGTGGCGGATCAGGCTGTAGTTGCTGGAGATATGCGGCGTCAGCCGCACGCGCGGATGGGTGTAGAGTGCATGCCCCTCGGGCAGCGGCTCCGGATCGGTGACGTCCAGCGTTGCGAAACCCAGCCGCTCGCTGTCCAGCGCATCGATCAGCGCCTCCTGATCGATCACCGAGCCCCGCGCTATGTTGATGAGATGCGCGCCGGGCTTGATCCGGGCGAACAGGGCTTCGTTGAAGAGGTGGCGGGTCTCCGGCGTTCCGGGCACGGCGATGACGATATGATCCGCCTCCGCCGCCAGCGTTTCCAGGTCGCGGACATGCTGCACGCCGCTGATGCCTGATTGCGCGCCGCTTCGCCGCAGGCCGATGACCTGCGCGCCCAGCGCCAGGCCGCGCCGCGCCACCGCTGCGCCGATCGCGCCCAGCCCGACGATGCCGATGGTCGTCCCGGATACGCGGCCCAGCGGGCGAGGAACCCACTGATCGCGCGAACGGGCAGTCGCCGCCTCCAGATTCTTGGCATGGGCATAGATGGCGGCGATCACATAGTCCGCGATCTCCTCCGACGCGACGCCGCGACCGCAGGTGACGAGCGGGGCGTCCAGCAGCCAGCCGGGGTAGAAATCCACCCCGGCCGAGGCGCTATAGACCCATTTGAGCCGCCCCGGCCATATTTTCGGCCGGGCCTCCTGTGTGGATCGCCGCCAGGCAAGGGAAGGCCGCACCAGCAATATGTCCGCCTCGTTCGCGGCGGTCCACGGTTCATCCTCCGCCACGTCGATCAGGGTCGGGGCGGACGGGTGCAGGCCAAGGCTGCGGTTGAAATCAGGTTCCAACTGGCTGGCGATGATCAAGGACATGTCAGTTCCCCGGCACGGCGACTCTTGCCGAAGGGTCCGTGTTCCAGCACTGCCTGCCGCGCAAGTTGCTCATGAATGCCGTGCGGCCGGCCCGGTGCTCGGGCGGGCGATACAGGATAAGGATGGGTTGTCATTTTGAAATCGCGATAGAAGTTGCGATGAACATGCTCGCTTGCTCCAGCCAAGATGTTCCTGCCTCCAAAGCCGATGTCGGCATGGCAGGCTCAAGGATCGGCATAGGGAATATACCTGGCTGCCCGCGCTCACATCTGAATTTTTCTCAAGCATGAACTCGAGAATTTAATGGCTCACCGGGGGCGACCGAATTCAGGGCGACACTTCATGGGGATTCCGATTATGGCTGGAGGAGAAGCCGGTGGGGAACATCAGGCGCCTGCCCCAATGAGAAAATGCGATATTGGGATTTATGATATAAAATTGACGCGCCCTTTTGTTGCGTCCATTGGCTTTCATGGTGGCTCGACAGGGTTGATCGCTCGCCTGATCGGAGATGTTGTCGAGTTCCGGCAGCGGGCGGAAGCGGCGAGGAAAGACGTCGATCAGCCATCGGCAATCGGTCCTTTTTTGATATAGCGCTGGGGAAATAATGGCGACAGCATCCGACTTGCGGCCCACTCCTGTCCCGGACGAAGTTTTGGCCATTTTGCGCGAGCGTTTCGCTGCAACCGCCGCCGATCATGATCGCGACGCTTCCTTTCCCTTTGCAAATTTCGCCGCCTTGCATGAGCATGGATTATTGGCGCTGACGATTGCGCCCGAAAGAGGTGGCCGGGGCGCGGACCTTGCGGAGACCAGCCGAGTCGTGCGGGAGATTGCGAAGGGGGACCCTTCAACGGCGCTGGTCCTCATCATGCAGTATCTGACCCACGCCGGCGTGCGCGGCAAGGACCGCTGGCCCGCACATCTGCGCCGCCGTGTCGAGGCCGAAGCAGTATCGCGGGGGGCGCTTTCCAATGCATTGCGTGTTGAGCCGGAACTGGGCACGCCCACGCGCGGCGGCCTGCCGGCCACCACGGGGAAGCGCGACGGGGAAGGCTGGCGGATTTCCGGTCACAAGCTCTTTTCCACCGGAAGCCCGATCCTGAGCTACATGATCGTCTGGGGCCGTACCGAGGGCGACGATCCGCTTGTCGGCTACTTCCTCGTGCCGGCAGGCAGCCCGGGCATACGCATAGAGGAAACCTGGAATCATGCGGGGATGCGCGCAAGCGGCAGCCACGACGTCATCCTGACCGATGTGGCGATTCCGTTCGACCACGCCGTCGACTTGCGGCGGCCGGAGGAATGGAACGAGGATAATTCGCTCCAGCTCGCATGGATGGTCGGCCTGCTGGGCAGCCTCTACGACGCGGTGGCGCAACAAGGGCGCAACTGGTTTGCGGAATTTGCGAGCAGCCGCATACCGACAAATCTGGGGGCGCCCCTATCCTCCCTTTATCGTTATCAGGAACTGCTGGGCCGCATGGACGCGCTTCTGCTGAACAACAGGATATTGCTGCAGGACCTGATCCGCCGTACCGATGAAGGGTCGCCGCCTTCCGCGTCGGACGCGCAACTCCTCAAATATCTCATCACCGGCAACGCCATCGATGCCGTCGCGCTGGCGGTGGAGGCCACCGGCAATCCCGGGCTTACCCGCAACAATCCGCTTGAGCGCCATTATCGCGACGTGCTGTGCAGCCGCGCCCATGCCCCGCAGAACGATTCGATCCTGACTTCTGCCGGACGCGCCGGTTTCAGCCGACAGGCGTCGCCGCGGAAGGGCGATAGGTGACGCCCCATCGCCCTTCCGGAACGGTCATGCGCTACCGTTCCCTGATCACGAGAGATTTGCCCAGATAGCGCGCCGGATTTACGTTACGCAGCGTCTGGACCTTGCGCCCCTCGCGAGCCATCCAGGTGACTTCCACCTTCACCGCTTCCATCGACTTCAGGCCGAAATGCAGGGGCGCCGCATTTTCCGAATTATAGCCGTCGCCGGTCGAAAGCTGGCGCGTGGCGAGGATCTTGCCCGCCTTGTCATACAGGCGCACTTCCGCCCCCATGCGGGTAAAGCACCCCTTCGCATCGAGTAGCGTGACGGACAGGCTGCGCTTGGCCGCCGCGCGATCCAGATCATTGTGGAACAGGAAATGTCCGCCCTGGCTGGTATAGCCGCGCATGACAGAGAGATCGAGCGCTCCATCCCGGTCATAATCGACCCACTGCACCCCATGGTCCCCGACGTTCAGCCTGGACTTTTCTGTCAGGACCTGGCGGAAGCCCCTGCCGCCTTCATTGTGGAACAGGCTGTCCCTGGGCTGCTGCTGATCGCGCGGGCCGTGGTAGGACGTGACATAAAGGTCGATGAAGCCGTCATTGTCATAGTCGCCCCAGGCGGCGCCGACGGCGTGATTGTCGATGGCGACACCCAATTCCTTCGCGACATTGGTGAAGCTGCCATCGCCATTATTATGATAGAGCGTATTGATGCCGTAATTGGGCACGAACAGGTCGAGAAAGCCGTCATTGTCATAGTCGCCGACGGCGCAGCCGACCCCGCCTTCCTCCTTCGACCGGCCCGGATTGTCCATGCCCAGTTGCGGGGCGACGTCGGTGAAGCTGCCGTCGCCATTGTTGCGCCAGAGCGCGTCCGCCGCGCCCGACTGGTTGGCGAGGAAGACGTCGAGAAAACCGTCGCGATCATAGTCGAACCAGCAGGCGCCCACCGTCGGCCGCGGGTCGGATATGCCCGCACCCTGCGAAACCTGCACGAACCTGCCGCCATCGTTGCGGAACAGGCTGTTGGGACCGATGCGGTTGGCCGCATAGACGTCGAGGTCGCCGTCATTGTCATAATCGACCCAGCTCGTCTGACGCGCTGAACGGTTGGGGATGGTAAGGCCCAGTTCCGGGGCGACATTGGTGAATTTCCGCCCGCCCTCATTGTGGAAGACAAGGCTCAGATCGCCCGGCATGGTGGCCCCGCCCAGCAGGTCGATCCACCCGTCGCCATCATAATCGCCCCATGCGACGCCCCGCATTTCCGGGCCGGAGGTCGGCAGGCCCAATTCCGGTCCGACATTCACGAAGCGGCCTTTGTCGTTGCGGTATAGACGGATGTCGCCGCCCTTCAACGATACGGCCAGGTCGAGATCGCCGTCATTGTCGAAATCCGCCCAACTGTTGGACAGCGAACCGGCAATGGCGAAATCGGCGGTCTGGACGGAGGTGAACGGCGGTTCCGCCGGCGCCGCGTCTTGGGCGACGGCGGGCTGGCAGAGCAGCATCGCCGGCAGGATATGGCACAGGGACGGGATCTTGGTCTTCATGGGGCTCCCCCTTCTTTCCACAGCTAGATGCGGCTGGTGTTGCGGGTATCGGGCATGCGCAGATAGACGATCAGCGAGACCCCGATCATGGCGGTGACATACCAGTAGAAGCCGCCCTCCATTCCGGCATGTTTCAGCCAGAGCGCGGCATATTCGGCCGTGCCGCCGAACAATGTGTTCGCCAGCGCATAGGGCAGCGCGACGCCCAGTGCGCGGATATTGGCCGGGAACAGTTCCGCCTTCACGATCGCGTTGATCGAGGTATAGCCGGTGACGATGACCAGTCCCGCCAGCACCAGCAGGAAGGCGCTGAAAGAGGAGGTCACCGTTTCCAGCGTCGTGAAGATCATCGTGGTGAACAGCACGCCGCCCGCCCCGAAGCCGATCAGCAAAGGCTTTCGCCCGATTCGGTCGGAAAGCCATCCGGCCATGGGTTGCAGCAGCATGTAGATGAACAGGGCCGAGGCCATGATGGCGGTCGCCGTCTGCCGGCCGAAGCCGGCGCTGTTCACCAGGAACTTCTGCATATAGGTGCTGTAGGCGTAGAAGGCGAGCGTACCGCCCGCCGTCAGCGCCATCACCAGCAGCACTTCGCGGGGATGGCGGCGAATGAGGTTCCATCCGCTCGATCGCGGCTGCTCCTCCACCGCCGCGCTCTGCTCGAACGCCTCGGTTTCCCTGAGGCCCCGGCGCAGGCGATAGACGCCCACCGCCATCAGCCCGCCAATGACGAAGGGCACGCGCCAGCCCCAGCTTTCGAGCTGATGTTCCGTCAGGGCAAGCTGGAGCAGCAACAGCACGCACAGGGCCAGCAACTGCCCCGCGATCAGCGTCACATATTGGAAGCTGGAGAAGAAGCCGCGCTGCCGCTGCTGCGCCATTTCGGAAAGATAGGTCGCGCTGGCGCCATATTCTCCGCCGATCGACAGCCCCTGCATCAGGCGCGCGAACAGCAGCAGCAGCGGCGCCATCACGCCGATCGACGCATAGCCGGGGATCGCCGCGATCATCAGCGAACCGCCCGCCATCAGCATGACCGACAGGGTCAGACCTGCCTTCCGGCCCCTTCGGTCGGCATAGATGCCCATGATCCAGGCGCCGATGGGGCGCATCAGAAAGCCCACGGCAAAGATCGCCGCCGCGTTCAGCAGTTGCGCGGTGCTGTCGTCCGAAGGAAAGAAGACGGGGGCGAAATAGAGGGTGAAGGCAGAATAGACGTACCAGTCATACCATTCGATCAGATTGCCGATCGACCCGCCCAGGATGGAGCGCAGGCGGTCCTGCCTGGACAGGCTGGCCGGCTGGAGAGACGAAACATGTTCCATCCCTGCTGATACGGACGGCCCGCCGCCTTCTGCTAATGCTATTCGGCGGACACCAATATAATCGAACTGTCGCTGCCGGGGACGGCGCGCACGCCGAAGCCGCTCTCCAGCGCCTGGACGAAATCCTGCGACCGGTCCAGCCGGAAGGCGCCGCCGATCCGCAGGCTGGCAATGGCGGGATCGCCAATCACCATGGGGTTGGAGCGGTAGCGGTTGAACTCCTCCACCGCCTGCGCCAGCGTATCGCCATCGAATTCGACCATGCCTTCCTGCCAGGCGATCCGCTGCTTCATCTTGGCCGGCTCGAGATGGGTGACGGCAATGCTGCCGCTGCGCACGGCGGCGCTGCGTCCGCTGCCGATCCTGCGGACGGCGGAGCCTCCGTTGCGCACCGCCACCATGCCCTCGATCACCGTCAATTCGGTGACGTCGGGACGCAGGCGCACGTTGAACATGGTTCCCACCGCACGGACCAGCGTGCCGTCGGCATTGACGATGAAAGGCCGCCTGGCGTCGTGGGCGACATCGAAGCGCGCCTCCCCCTTCAGCAATTTGATCGACCGGATGTCGTCCCGCAGGGCGACCTCGACCGAGCTGTTGGTATTGAGGTGAACCAGCGATCCGTCCGCCAGCTTGACCGTGCGGGTCTCGCCCAGCGCCGTGCGATAGCGGTCGACCGCACCCAGCAACCTGAGCGTCACTGTCGCCGCCACCCCTATCGATGCGGCGGCAGCGGCAAGGCCGACGAGCAGGCCCCGCCGCCCGATCAGCGGGACGGCGGCGTCCTCGGCGCCAGAAACCGATGGGACGGGGGCCGGTTGATCGTCCCCGCCGACAGGCAGCTCCTGCAACCGGCCGGTCAGTTCCCAGCCCGCCTCCGCCTTGGCGAAGGCGAAGCCGTGAGCGGGATCCTGCGCCACCCACGCATAGGCCTGGTCCCAGTCTTCCGCGGCGTCGCTTGCCCGCGCCTTAAGGTACAGACGAGCCGCTTCGGCCTCGATCGCCTGCATGTCCTCCGCGCTTCTGTAGCGACCAGCCAAATCCAGAACCCTCAAACTGCCCGATAGCCTGCATTATCTTCACGGCCGCCCGCGTCAAATGCTTGTCTACGGTAAAGACGGATAGCTCCATTTCCTCTGCTATGTCCTTGACCGATTTCCCGTGCACGCGGCGCAGGATGAAGGCCCGGCGGCATTGCGGCGGCAGCGTGTCCAGAATGGCCTGCAGATGACGCAGTTCGTCACGCGCCTGCAGCGCTTCCTCCGTCGAATTGTCGGCCTGCAGCACGTCGAGTTCGGCCACCAGTTCGAGCGAGACGATCTTTTCCCGCCTGGCCTCGTCGATCAGAAGGTTGCGCGCGATCTGGAACAGAAAGGCCTTTCCGCTATGCGCGCGGTGGATGTCGCCGCTCGCATAGGCGCGGGTCATGCATTCCGCGACAAGATCGTCGACATCGTGGCTGCGCGATACGACCCTGCGCAGCCGCGAACGCAAGGCGCCCTCATGCGGCAGGATGGCCTGCTTGAACCAATCCAGCCTCGCCCTGATCGATTCCACGTCCACGCTTGTCCCCTGTTCCTGTCGATACCTCCCTACGCTTTCGTCTCTTTGGCGGCGCAGCGGTCTTCATTCGATAGAATGAGCCTCGACGTCACGAAAATGAGATATTTTCAAGCGTCGTTAGCAGAAACGCGATCGGCCTCCGTATCCACCACTGACAATGCAAATTTTCACAGGGGGTACGATGACGCAGAATTTTCGGAACCTGTCGTTGTGCGCAACGGCGGCGCTCATTGCATGGAGCGCGCAGTCGGCGGCCGCCGCCGAACCGACGCAGTTCAAGATCCCGGCCCAATCGATGCAGACCGCGCTGACGCTCTTTGCCAAGCAGTCGGGCATCCAGCTTCTCTTTCCCTATGATCAGGTTGCCGGGCTGCACGCCCAGTCGGTGAATGGCAAGATGGCGCCCGACGTCGCGCTCCAGCGGCTGATCGCGGGGTCGGGTCTGAAGATCACATTGTCGAACAACAATGTCATGGCGCTGGCGCTGAGCGCCCGGGCGCAGAAGACACGCGCGGTAGAGGTCGCCAGCCTGGGCGTCACCGCCCTGCCCTTCGCCGTTCAGTCGGCCGGCGCAGGCCCTGCCCCTCAAGCCGGCGCCACGAGCACCGAAGAACCCGACGGTCCCGCCATCGTCGTCACCGGATCGCGCGGGCAGGCGCGCACCGTCACCGACAGCCCGACGCCGATCGACGTCATTTCCGGCGCGGACCTGACGCGGACGGGCAAGGCCGGCGTCTTCCAGGCGCTGAACACGCTGGTGCCATCCTTCAACCTGCCGGTGCGGGCCGGCGGCGCGACGTCCACGGTCATCGCGACCGGCGGTCTGCGCGGTCTCAATCCCGATCAGGCGCTGATCCTCGTCAACGGCAAGCGCCGCCACAAGACCTCGCTCATCAACGCGGTATCCACCCTCTACAACGGATCGGTCCCTTCCGACCTCGACATGATCCCGACATCCGCCGTCGATCATATCGAGGTGCTGCGCGACGGCGCGGCGGCGCAATATGGCTCCGACGCCATTGCGGGCGTCATCAACATCATCCTGAAGGACGACGCCAAGGGCGGTTCCGCGAACGTCACCGCCGGCCAGAATTTCGACCGTTCCGACGGCGAACTGTACCAGGCGGACCTGAACTTCGGCATGAAGCTGGGCGACAGCGGCTTCGCCAACCTCTCCCTCAACCTCAAGAAGCAGGAGATGTCGAACCGGGCGCTGCCGCTGGCCGACTGTTCGGTGACGGCGACGACCACCTGCCTCTATCCGCTGATCGGCGGCCAGCTCGACCCGCGCGATGCCGCAGCCGTGGACAAGGAGCGGATCGTGACCACCAGCTTCGGCGTCATGCCCTCCCGCAGCATCAATACCGCGCTCAACGCCGGCTACAACCTTGGCGGCGTCCAGCTCTATGCCTTCGGCACCTACAGCCAGCGGCGGTCGGATCTGTGGTATTCCTACCGCTATCCCAAGGACGTCAACAATGTGATGGCGATCTACCCCAATGGCTATCGCCCGCACGTCATGATCGACGAGGAGGATTTCGAATTCACCGTCGGCGCCAAGGGTGAACTGTCCGGATGGGACTGGGACTTTTCCACCGGCTACGGCCGCAACCGCGCCCGCCAGTCTTCCGAAGGCACGGTCAATCCCACGCTGGGCGCGCTCAGCCCCACCGAATTCTACATCGGCACGCTGAAGTCGTCGGAGTTCGTCACCTCGCTCGACCTGACGCGCGGCTTCGACGTCGGCGGCGGCAACCTCCAGGTGTCGGCCGGCGCGCAGCAGCGGCACGAGCGCTACCAGACCTTCGCGGGCGATCCGGCAAGCTATGCGGTCGGCACCTTCATCTCGTCGGGCATGACGCCCGGCGCGCAGAGTTCCGCCGGCTTCCAGCCCAGCGACGCCGCCTATATGTCGCGCGACAACTATGCCGTCTATGGCGATGTCGCCTGGGACCCCAGCAAGGACATCACCATCGGCGCGGCTGCCCGGTTCGAGCATTATGACGACGGCAGCGGCAATACGCTGATCTGGAAGGTGAACGGCCGTTATGCCATCGCACCGTGGATCGCCCTGCGCGCAGCGGCGAATACCGGCTTCCGCGCGCCGGCGGTGGCGCAGCAGATCTATACCCAGACGACCAACCAGTTCCGCACCGTCAACGGCGTGAACAACGTCCTGCTTCAGATCAAGACGCTGGCGGTGGACGATCCGGCGGCGGTCGCGCTGGGCGCCAAGCCGCTGAAGCCCGAAAAATCGTTCAACATATCGGGCGGCGTTGTGCTGACCCCCTTGCCGAACTTCAACCTGACGATCGACGCCTATCAGATCGACGTCGACGACCGCATCACCATCACCAGCACGCTGACCGGCACGGCGGTTTCCAACATCCTGATCGCCAGCGGTATTCCCGCATCGCAGGCCAATACCCTGTCGGCCCAATATTATACCAATGCCATCGATACCCGGACTCGCGGCATCGACATCGTCGCCTCATACAAACACAACCTGTTCGATGCGCTCGCCATGCAGTGGAACCTTGGCTACAACTACAACAAGACCAGGATCACCGACATCATCGACAACCCGTCGGAACTCAGCACGATCAGCTTCGAACTGTTCGACCGCGCCCGGCGCAGCAATATGACGACCAACCTGCCGCGCACGAAGCTGTCGATCAGCAATCTCGCGACGCTGGGCGATTTCACGCTCTCCTCCCGCCTGACGCGCTTCGGGAAGTTCCAGGTGTTGCAGAACGGCGTGACCAGCGGCGGCGTCACGACCTATCCGAACGACCGCAGCTATGGCGCGAAGTGGATCACGGACATGGAACTGGGCTGGCAGGTCACGCCGCTGGTCAACCTGGCCGTCGGCGCGAACAACCTGTTCAACGTCTATCCCGACGAAACCGGGCAGATCAGCGCCACGCTGGGCCAGGGCGCCTATCCCGGCACTTCGCCCATCGGCTTCACCGGCGGGTTCTATTATGCCCGTGTCGGACTGAACTTCTAACCCACCAGGACACTGATGCGCCGCCTTCCCACAGAGGCGGCGCATTTTCCGCGATGACAGGAGATGATGGCGATGCGCCACATGACGATCTGGCTGGCGGCGCTGGCCGCTTCCTCCGCAATGACTGCCTCCGTCGCCGCCCCTTCGGCCAAATGGGGCGGGGGCGAGATTTTGTGGGACAGCTTCGGCGTGCCGCACATCTATGCCAGGACGGAAGAAGGCGGCTTCTACGGTTTCGGCTATGCCCAGGCGCAAAGCCACGGCAATCTGCTGCTGCGCATGTATGGCGAAAGCCGCGCCCGGGCCGCGGAATATTGGGGGGCGAAATATGAGAGCCAGGATAAATGGCTGATCGCCAACGACGTTCCCGAACGGTCGAAATCATGGTTCAGGCAGCAGACCCCGCAGATGCGGAAGAACCTCGACGCTTTCGCCGCCGGGGTGAATGCCTATGCCGCCGCGCATCCCGACAGGATCGCGCCGGAGGTCAAGGTCGTGCTCCCCTTGACCGGGGTGGACATCATCGGTCATGCGCAAAGGCTGATGAACTTCGGCTATATCGCATCCGACCGGAAGGTGTTGAGCGATCCATCGATCAACGAAGCGGGCGGATCGAACGCCTGGGCTGTTGCGCCGTCCCGCTCGGCGAGCGGCAAGGCGATGCTGCTCGCCAATCCGCATCTGCCCTGGGCGCCAAGCCAGCTCACTTATTATGAGGCGCAGATCAATGCGCCGGGCCTTACCATTTATGGCGCCACGCAAGTGGGGCTGCCCGTGCTGCGCTTCGGCTTCAACAATGACCTGGGCTTCACCAACACCGTCAATACGATGCAGGGCTTCACCAGCTACAGGCTGACGCTGGAAGGCAGCGGCTATCGCTTCGACGGGAAGGTTCTGCCGTTCAGGTCGGTCACGAAAAGCTACAAGGTGAAACAGGCGGACGGATCGCTGAAAACCGTCAGCTTCGAACAGAAGAGCGCCGTGCAGGGCCCGGTCTTCACCCTGCCCGACGGCAAAACGACCATCGCGCTCAAGGTGGCCGGGCTGGACCGCCCCGGCGTGCTCCAGCAATATCTCGAAATGGGGAAGGCGCGAAACTGGGCCGGCTTCGAAAAGGCGCTGCGCAAGATGCAGGTGGTGATGTTCAACATCATCTATGCCGACCGTGCGGGCCATATCCTCTATCTCGACAACGGCCTGTTGCCCAGACATGCGAACGGCGACCTCAGCTATTGGTCCGCGCCCGTTCCCGGCGACACCTCCGCAACGCTGTGGAAGGATGTCCACAGCTATGACGACATGCCCAAGGTGCTCGATCCCGCCAGCGGCTTCGTGCAGAACGCCAATGATCCGCCATGGCTGGCCACCTGGCCCCGTGCGCTCGATCCCAGGGATTTCCCCGCCTATGTCGCGCCGGTGGGACCGATGAGCCAGCGTGCGCAGATGTCGGTCAAGCTGATGAGCAGTACGGACAAGATCGGCTTCGAGGATTTCGTGGCGCGCAAGGTGACGACGACATCGCTGATGGCGGAACGCTTGCTGCCCGATCTGCTGGCCGCCGCGTCGGCCTCCGCCGATCCCGATGTGCAGACGGCCGTGACGCTGCTCAAGGGTTGGGACCGTCGCTTCGAACCCGACAGCCGTGCTGCCCTGCTGTTCGAGACCTGGGCCGCTATCTTCGCGCCGAAGAATTTCACGGATCAATCCAACTATGCCGTCAAATGGACGCTGGACGATCCGCTGGAGACGCCACGCGGCCTGAAGGCCCCGGCGGCGGCGGTCGCCATGCTGAAGCAGGCGGTGGCGAAGACCAGGGAAGTCTATGGCGCGGTCGACCGGCCATATGGCGAAGTCTCGCGCTTCCATATCGGCGACGTGAACCTTCCGGCCAATGGAGGCTTCGGCAACACCGGCGTGTTTCGCACGATCACCTGGGGGCCGATGAAGAATGGCGAGCGCACGCCCGTCCACGGCGAAACCTGGGTGTCGATGGTCGAATTCGGCACGCCGATGAAGGCGGTGGGCCTGATGAGCTACGGCAATTCCAGCCAGCCGGGCTCCAAGCATAACAGCGACCAGCTCCGACTGCTGGCCGACAAGAAATTCCGCACATTGTGGATCGATCGCGCGGATGTCGAGCAGCATCTGGAGGAGAAGACCGCCTTTTGACGGTGGCCGGATCGCCGGGACATATATGTTGCGTCAGACCGCGACCAGGCCATCCGGCATGTCTTCGCACAGACGCAAGGCGCGGCGGGCCCGTTACTGCGCCGCGCCGCCTCCGGCGGTGTCGCTGTCGAAATCCTCGGGATTCCCGCCGCCGCCCGCGCCTGCACCGCTGCCTTCGACTTCGCCAACGCCCTCCTTCGGCCGCTTGCCCCGATTGTCAGTGCCCGCTGCGGGTGGGGTGCTGATGTCAGGCTTGCGGTCCGGGGTGAGATGTGAGCCGCTGCCGACAGCCCCATGCGGGTCTCGACCACCCGCTGCGGGCAGGTCGTCCACGGACGCGCCAGTCCCGTCAACCTGATCCTTGCCGTCGGGAATATGTTGGGGAATCATGGATCTCTCCTGTCAGCCGTAAAAGGAGCCAACTGGCGGAGAGCCTGCATGTTCCAGTGCCCGGCAGCAGCGGTGGCGGGCTTTGGCGGGAGCATAATGGCCGAGATGCCGACGCGAAGCCTTACGACCGTGTCGCGGCCTTACTGCTTTTCATGCATGACCACCGGCTTCCCTGGCGTCCTGCCGGAATGGCGAGCGCGATCGGCCTTTCCCACCCGGCGGCCTGAGGCGGCGGGTGGGTGGCGGACCATGATTTTCAGCCTCTTTTCGGTATGGAATCGTTAAATCTCGCGTCCCAGAGCGGTCGGACATCGACCGGCTTGGGCAGCAGCTTCTGCGCGAGGAAAAGGTCCGCCACCTGCTGCTGCGAGGCGATGGCCGCATCGGTGACGGGGCGCAGTTCGTAACTGTCGCTCTTGCGGCGGAACTGGTCCACCACATAATCGCGCGGAACGCCGATGTCCCTGGCGACGATGCCCGCCCATTCGGCTTCATTGGCCACGGCCCAGCCATAGGCCTGCTGCACCAGCGCCAGATATTGGCGGATGATCTGGGACATTTCCGCGTCGGCCAGCGCATCGGCATGGGCGCATACGAGATAGTTGCCCGACAGGATGCCGTAAGCGGTGCGCAATATCCGCGCACCCTCGGTCGCGATGGCCCGCTGGATCGGAAAGCCATAGATCGCCCAGGCGTCCAGCGCGCCTTGGGAAAAGGCCGCCGCGCCGTCGGCAACGCCCATGGCCACGGGCGTGATGTCGCCCCAGCCAAGACCCGCTTCCTCCAGCATCCGGATCAGGAAATATTGCGAGGTGGTTGCCCGCACATAACCGACGCGCTTGCCCCTCAGGTCGGCTATGGAACGCGCCTTTGATCCCTTGGGCACCAGAACCGCCTGATTATTGACGTCGCCGTGAAGGACGGCGATCTGACGGAAGCTCTGGATCGTAGAGGCGGCCGCGAAGATCGGCGGAATCTCGCTCATTCCTCCATAATCCAGCGACCCGCCGTTCAACGCCTCCACCACCAGATGTCCCGACTGGAACTCGCTATAGTGGATGTCGAAATCCTGCCGGGGGATGCCAGCGGCCTTGAACAGCAACCGCATGTCGGTCTCGCCCTTGCCGACGATCGCGGCGCGCAGCCGGGGCCTGTCGCGCCCGGCGCCACAGCCGGCCAGCAAAAGGCCGGACGCCGCGCCCGCCGCCAGAAAACCACGCCGCGACCAGCCCTCAGCGACCACCGGCGCTTTCCTGCTGCGGTGCGCGCTCGAAGAGGATCATATTCGGATCACGCAGAAATTCGCGGCGGGCGGCATCGCGCAAGCGAAGCCAGGAATCTATCAGGGCACGTAACGGCTTCATACTCATCCTTCCGGCATGGAATGGCCATTATCTATTTTAATGGTAGAGATTAGTCTCACAAGCAATGCTGGGGGACCTATTAGATTTCTTTAGCGCAGGACCGTGCCCTTTGAAGGAGCGGGCGACCCAAAGACGGCGATGAGGGAAGCCGGGCGCGCACCATGGGTCATGGAAGCGCCCGCCCCTTTCCCATGCCCCCATGACCACCGACAGGGGGCCGGCACTCCCAAAAAACTGGCCCGGCAGCCGAAGCCGCCGAGCCAAGGAGAAAGGCATGAAAGCCCTTCGGGTCGCAGGGCTGCTCTTGCGCAATCCACCCGATTCGGATTGTAAAAATCCGACATGAGGGCCGAGGACGCCGGACCGCCTAATCCATGTTGTTTGCGCATGATGCAGGGAAAGTTAGTGCGCCAGCGGTCACGAAGGAATCGGGTCGCACCGGTCCCCGCCCCGCTCGCCGGGGCGGGGATTTTCTGCGGCGGGATCGCCGGGGCGGAAACAGCCGGAACGCCAGGGCGATCACGGTTGCGCGGCCAGCATCCCCCGCGGGAAACCGGCGGCGAGATGGTCGATCCAGGCCCTGACCGCCGGGGGCAGGCCGCGCCGGGTCGTGAAGACCAGATGCACGATCCCTTGCACGCCGCGCCATGCGGGAAGGATATGCACAAGCTGCCCCTCCGCCAGCGCGGCATTGCAGATATGGTCGGGAAGCAGGGCGATCCCCAGGCCCTCCACCGCGGCCTTCCGCACCGCCAGCATGTCTTCGCAACCCAGCCGGGGCGCAAAGCGGATGGAATGCGAACGCCCGTCGTCGGTTTCCAGATGCCATTCGCTTTCATCGCCGGCATCGCTCGTACCCAGGCAGGGCAGATCGGCCAGTCCGGCAATATCGGCAAGGCGGCTCGCCCATTGCCGGCTGCCCACCAGAATGCGCGTCGATTTCCCCAATGAACGCATGGTGAGGGCCGCATCGCCCGTCAGCGTCGTGCGCACCCGCAGGGCGACGTCGATGCGTTCCTCGATCAGGTCCACGGCCCGGTCGGTCGCGACGATTTGAAGGCGGACCCCGGGATAGCGCCGGAGAAAAGCGGGAACCAGGTCCGAGACGATTTCGACGAGGCCGTTAGGGCAACTGAAGCGAACCCGGCCATGGGGTTCGGCCTGCGCCTGCATGACCAGTGCTTCGGCCTGTTCCACTTCGGCCAGGATGGTGCGGCATCGCTCATAAAAGGACTGGCCTGTGTCAGTGACGCGGAAGCGGCGGCTGGACCGCTCGATCAGCCGAAGCCCCAGACGCTCCTCCAGACCGGCGATGCGGCGGGACAGTTTCGACTTGGGTTCGCGCAGGGCGCGGCCGGCCGCCGCGAAACCGCCATGGGCCACAACCTGCGCGAAATAGGCATAGTCATTGAGATCAATCTTCATCATCGTTCCTCTTAAGGAACGCTAAGTGCCATTTCTGCCGACTACAAGCCTTATCGTCCCGAATCTATCTCCATCGGGCAAAGGCGATCCTGCCGAAATGCTCAAGGAGACAGACGATGACGGACAAGTTCGACAACAAGGTGGTGGTGATCACGGGCGGCACGAGCGGCATCGGGCTGGCCACGGCGAAGGCCTTTGCCGGGGAAGGCGCATCGGTGTTCATCACCGGCCGCCGTCAGGATGCGCTCGATGCGGCGGTCCGGTCCATCGGCGGCAGGGTGACGGGGGTTCGCGGCGACATGGCGGACCTGGCCGACATCGACCGGCTCTACGACGCGGTACAGCAGGACCATGCACAGATCGACGTCCTCTTCGCCAATGCGGGCGGCGGCGAGTTCGCCCCGCTGGGCGCGATCAGCGAGGACCATTATCAGCGGACCTTCGACACCAATGTGAAGGGCGCGCTGTTCACCGTGCAGAAGGCCTTGCCCTTGCTGAAGGACGGCGCATCCATCGTCCTGACGGCCTCCACCACCAGCGTGGCGGGCACGCCGGCGCTGAGCGTCTATTCAGCCACCAAGGCCGCCGTGCGCAATTTCGCCCGCAACTGGATATTGGACCTGAAGGACCGCCGCATCCGCGTGAACGCGGTCAGCCCCGGCGTGACCGAGACCGCCGGCCTCAATGAACTGTTCGGCGGCGGCGAACAGGCGGAAGGAACCAAGGAATATCTCGCGGGACTGATCCCGGCCGGCCGCGTCGGACAGCCGGAGGAAATCGCCAGGGCGGTGTTGTTCCTCGCCTCCGACGAGGCGAGCTTCATCAACGGGATCGAACTTTTCGTGGACGGCGGGCAAGTGCAGATCTGAAAGGCCCGCTTGCCGGACGGCGCCGGCCCCCCCGGGGGGGGGTCGGCGCCTGTTCCTGTCAAGACCCCGATGACGCCCGGCGCCCGCTCATATCTGCGCCAGGCCGCCGTCGACGAACAGCTCGCCGCCGGTCATGAAGCTGCTGTCTCCCGACGCGAGGAACGCCGCGGCGGCCGCAATCTCCGACGGATCGCCCAGGCGCCCGAGGGGCGTTGCTTCACCCAATGCCTCGAAAGCCTCCCTGCCGACGACGTCGAGCGCCAGATCGGTGAGCGTCGGCCCGGGCGAGAGCACGTTCACGCGAATGCCGGTGCCCTTGAGGTCCAGCGCCCAGCTCCTTACCAGATTGCGGACGGCGGCCTTGGAAGCGCTGTAGACACTGAAGCTGGGCGTTCCCATTTCTCCGGTGGTCGAGCCGGTCAATATGATCGCGCCGCCATCCCGCATCAGTGGCAAGGCCTTCTGCACCGTGAAGATCGCGCCCTTCACATTGACGTCGAACGTGCGGTCATAATGTTCCGGGGTGATTTCGCCCAAAGGCACCAACTCGCCGGTGCCTGCATTGGCCACCACGATGTCGAGCTGGCCCCGCCGCGCTTCCACCGCGGCGAACAGCCGGTCGAGATCCTCAGGGCTCGTCACCGATCCCTGCACGGCGACCGCGTTCCCGCCAAGCCGGGCGACGGCCGCATCAAGCGCTTCCTGCCGACGTCCGAAGAGGAAAACGAAAGCGCCCTCCTCCACGAAACGCTGCGCCGTGGCGAAACCGATGCCGCTTGCGCCGCCCGTCACCACCGCCGTCTTGCCATTCAATCTCTTCATCTTCGCGTCTCCTTGTTCAGGTGATGCGTAGCTGGCGAGGCACATTCCTATGGACAAGTATGCACCTTTTGGTAAGTATCAAAAATATGTCCGAGCAACCATCCTGCATGCCGGGCTTCTCCTGCGGCCTGGACGCCACCCTCAAGGTGATCGCCGGCAAGTGGAAGCCGTTGATCATCTACTTCCTGCTGGAAGCGCCCAATCGCTATGGCGAACTGAAGCGGGCCGTGCGCGGCGTGAGCGACAAGGTGCTCATCCAGCAGCTCAAGGAACTGGAGAGCGACGGCATCGTCGTCCGGACGGACTATAGGGAAGTGCCGCCCCGGGTCGATTACTCGCTGACCGCACTGGGCCGCAGCCTGGCCGATGCCCTGGCGCCCCTGTCCAATTGGGGCGCGGAACATATGGAGGAAGTCGCCCGCGTCTTTGCCGAGCGTGACAAATGGCGGCGGGGCTAGGCGATTCCCGAGGGGCGAACCGCCCCGGACTGCCACATGGGTCGTGCTTCCACAGGCGGAAGCCGGTGCCGCCGCTCCATCCGCCTAGGCCAGGAAGCGATCGCTTTCGGCAACGAAGTCCTCGATTTCCTGGAACAGGAAGCCATGCCCGGTCTCGGGACAACGGACCAGCTTGGCGTTCGGCGCCTGTTGCGAGAGGACATAGGATGGTTCAGGAGGAGCCATGCCTCTATCGGGAGAAGATCTTCTCCACGCTCACAAGGCGGGTCGACGGTTCAAAGTCGTCGTTTAATCCTCCAAACTTGCCTCGCTTCGTGCGGCGGTGGCCTGCGGCATCGAGATAACGGCGCATTCGCGCTTCTTCGCGGACAATTCGACACCCGGCTTCACCGGCTTGCTGCCGGCCCTGCCAGCCATCTCCTACGAGGTTGCCCTTTCCTCCAAGCCCTCACAACGCGCCCGGCAACTGGCGGACCGCATCAGGGACATGCTCCGGCTCAGCCCGCTGCAGGAGGATGCCATGACCGCAGGCCGGCATGTCCGGAAGCCGGACCATCGCTCCCCTTCCCTGTCAGTCCTGTCGAACCTTCTGGACGATAGCAGGCGTATAGGCAGGCCAGCGGCAGATCGCCTGCAAACGCGTGCGCTGGAGGAACAACATGCCTGACGGAGACCCCTGATCATAAGCCTCAGGCCGACAAGCCTCACCCCCGCACCGGTTGACGGTGCTTCGCGTCCCGCGCTCCGCTTCAACGAGGCAGTAGCCGTCAAAACATAGCCGCTTCCTCCAGGAAATGAGGCGCCCGCATGGCGGAATCGTCGCTCGAATATCCATCGCCATGCCGAAAAACGCGCTGCGGGGTAGCGTTCTCCCCTTGCAACCAGCCCGAAAATGCTCGTTAAAGGCAGGCGCATGAACCGGCTGCTCGCCCTATTCGCCTGTCTCGCGCTGGCGCTGTCCTTTACGACGGCATCGGTCGCGCATGCGATGGAGCCGATCGATTGCATCGACGCAGAAGGACCAGCGGCTGCCGAAACGCATGACGGCGGCGATGCGGGACAGACGTCCGGCGATACCGACCGCGCCTATCCTCACCAACATGGGGGATGCCATGGGCATCATGTCGCGGCCGCTGTCGCCATGTCGGAAATCACGTCCGGTCCGGTCCATCGGATGGTGAAGCTGCGTTGGACGCCCACCATCCATGGCGCCGCACCTCCGCGGAGCGAGTTGAGACCGCCGATCGCCTGACCACTGCCGCCCGGCCTGCGCATCGCGCAGGCGGTCATCCGTTGTCAGGAGTTTCCGAACATGAACCGTTTGCTGGCGGCGTTGCTTGCCGCCACCTCACCCCTATCCGCCGCGCAGGCGAAGTCCGCGCCGACGGCCGAAGCACCGCCCGGCCTGACGCTTGAGCAGGCGCTCGATCTCGCCAGCGCCACTGCCCCTTCGCTGGACGCGGCGGGGGCCGGCGTCGATGCAGCCAGGGCCGCGCAGGCAGCGGCCGGTCTGCGGCCGAACCCCATCCTCACCGTCGAAGCCGAGAATGTGGCCGGCACCGGCCTCTATTCGGACACGAAAAGCCTGGAGGCCACGACTTCGCTGGCCCTCCCGCTGGAACTGGGCGGAAAGCGATCGGCCCGGCTTGCCATCGCGGCCGCCCAGCGCGATCGCGCCTTCATCGAACAGGCGGTTGCGCGGGTCGACCTGCGGTTCGCGGTGACGCGGGCCTATGCGGAGGCCGCGGCGTCGGAGCGGCGGCTGGCGAATGCGCGCGACCAGCTTCGGATTGCCGGGGAAGGCTTGCATGCCGCTCATGTCCGCCTGCGTGCCGGCCGCGCCTCGCCCATGGAGGTGCAGCGCGCCGAGCTGGCCAGGATCAATGCGCAGGCCGCTCTCGTGCGGATGGAACGGTCGGCGGAAACGGCCCGCTTCATCCTGGCCCAGCGAATCGGGCAGGCGATCCCCGGCGCTCTCGACGCAGGCTGGTTCGACCGCATCGGCACAGCCCCCGGCCCGTTGCAGCCCCTGGAGCTGACAGAGACGCTGGCGCTTGCCGCCGCCAACGCCGATCTGGCGGCGAGCAGCGCGCAGGTGCGGCTTGCCCGAACCCAGCGCATTCCCGATCTGACGGTGGGCGCGGGCGTCCGCCGACTGGAAGCGACCAACGACAGCGCAGCGCTTTTCAGCCTGTCGCTGCCCCTCCCCTTCCTCAACGGCGGCAAGGCGGCGGTCGGGCAGGCCCTGGCGGAGCAGCGTCGCGCCGAAGCCCAGCGGCGAGCCACCGCGCAGGAGGTCGCCCAGGCGATAGCCCAGGCGCAGGCCGAGGCCGCGAACGCCGCCATCGGCGCGGAGACGGCGACCGGACCCGCCCTTGCGGCCGCTGAGGAAGCCGCCCGCATCGCCCGCATCGGCTATCGCGAGGGCAAGTTCAGTCAGCTCGACCTGCTCGATGCCGAACGCACGCTCACCGAAACGAAGGCAGCCGCCATAGAGGCGCTGCTCGCCTATCACAATGCACGAGCGCAGCTGGAGCGATTGACCGCTCGCGCGCCGGATCAGGGAGACGATCGATGAACCTCCTCCAGCGGACCGTCATGGCCGCAATCCTGACATTCACGGTCGCCGCCTGCGGAAACCAGCCTGCCGAAGAAAGCCATGCCGAAGGGGAGGCGCATGCCGGCGGGGAAGGGCTGATCCGCCTCACCGCGCAGCAGATCGCCGCCGCGGGCATCGAACTCGCCCGGCCCACCCCGGGTGGGGCGGGCGCCATCACCCTGCCCGCCACCATAGAGGGCGATCCGCAGGGGACGCAGGTGGTTTCCGCCGCGATCGGCGGGCGCATCGTGGCCCTCAGCCGCAATCTGGGCGAATGGGTGCGCAAGGGCGACATGCTGGCGGTGATCGAAAGCCGCGAGATCGCCTCGCTCAAGGCGGAGGCCGAAGCGGCGCAGGCGCGGCTGGCGCTCGCCCAATCCAATTTGCGGCGGGAACAGCGCCTGTTTGCCGAACGGGTTTCGCCCGAACAGGATCTGGTCGCGGCACGCACCGCCGCGACGGAGGCCGGGATCGCGCTGCGCCTCGCCCGGCAGCGGATTGCGGCGTCAGGGGGCGGGGGCGGTGGGCTCAACCGGCTGGGCATCGCCGCACCGATCGGTGGCCAGGTCATCACCCGCACCGTGACGCTGGGGCAGATGGTCGCCGAGGATGCCGAACTCTATCGCGTCGCCAATCTCTCTAAACTGGCGGTCCGCCTGTCGCTTTCCCCTGGCGATGCGAGCCGCGTCCGGCCGGGCGCGCGGGTGGACATCACCGCGCCGGGCCGCAGGACCAGCGCACGCATCGGCTTCGTCTCTCCGGTGCTCGATGAGAGCACGCGCCTCGTCCCCGTGCTGGCCATTATCGACAATCGCGGCGGCCAGTGGCGTATCGGCGAACCCGTCACCGCCGCCATCGCGGTGACGGGCGAATCGGGCGGCATGACGGTGCCGTCCGGCGCGGTCCAGACGGTCGAAGGGCGGCCCTCGGTCTTCGTCCGCACAGCCCAGGGGTTCAGGGCCGTGCCGGTCACTACAGGCCGGCCAGGCGGCGACGCGGTCACGATCCTGTCGGGCCTGACCGGGCGCGAGCAGATCGCCGTCGCCAACAGCTTCACTCTCAAGGCCGAGCTCGGGAAGAGCGAAGCCACGCATGAGGATTGAACCATGATCGGGCGTATCGTGACCTTTTCGGTCGAGCGGCGCTGGTTCGTGCTGCTCGTCACCCTCATCGCGGCCGCGATCGGCGGCTGGGCGCTCAGCCGCCTGCCCATCGACGCGGTTCCCGACATCACCAACAACCAGGTGCAGGTGAATATCCGCGCGCCCGCGCTGTCGCCCGAACTGGTCGAAAAGCAGGTCGCCTTCCCGATAGAGACCGCGCTGGCGGGGGTGCCGGGGCTGGAATATACAAGATCGCTGAGCCGCAATGGCTTCGCCCAGGTGACGGCGGTCTTCACCGATTCCACCGACATCTATTTCGGCCGCGCCCAGGTTGCCGAACGGCTGCGCAGCGCGGAGGATAGCCTGCCGGACGGCGTCACGGCTGAAATGGGCCCGATCGCCACCGGCCTTGGCGAAGTCTATATGTGGACGGTCCATCTGGCCCATCGCAAGGATGATCGACACTCGCCCGGCGAACCCGGCATCCAGCCCGACGGCAGCTATATCACGCCGGAGGGCGAGCGGCTGGTCGGCCAGTCCGATCAGGCGACCTATCTGCGCACGGTGCAGGACTGGATCGTCGCCCCGCTGCTCAAGAACACGCCAGGCATCGCCGGCATCGATTCCATCGGCGGCCATGTGAAGCAATATCAGGTCGCGCCCGATGTCCAGCGGCTCGCGGCGCTGAACCTGAGCCTCAACGATCTGGCGACCGCATTGGAGGAGAATAACAGCGCCGTCGGCGCGGGCGTCATCGACCGCAACGGCGAAGGGCTGACGGTGCGGTCGGATGCCCGCATCCGCAACGCCGACGATCTCAGCCGAACGGTCATCGCGACGCGGGAAGGCGTTCCCATCCTGCTCCATCAGGTCGCGACGGTGCGGACCGGCCAGGCGCTGCGGATGGGGTCCGCATCCGAGAACGGACGGGAGGTCGTCGTCGGCACCGCGGTCATGCGGATCGGGGAAAACAGCCGGGCCGTTGCCTCCGCCGTCGCCGGGCGACTGGACGAGATCAATGCCTCATTGCCAACCGACGTCATCGTAGAGCCCGTGCTGGATCGCACCGCGCTGGTCAACGCGACGATCGGCACGGTGGCGAAGAACCTGTCCGAAGGCGCGCTGCTCGTCATCGTCGTGCTGTTCGCCCTGCTCGGCAATTTCAGAGCCGCGCTGATCGCCGCGCTGGTCATCCCCATCACCATGCTGCTCACCAGTTTCGGCATGCTGCGCGGCGGTGTCTCGGCCAATCTCATGAGCCTGGGCGCGCTCGACTTCGGGCTCATTGTCGACGGGGCCGTCATCATCGTGGAAAATGCCCTGCGCCGGATCGCCGAGCACCAGCATGACAGTGGCCGGACGCTGAACCCTGAAGAAAGGCTGTCGGCCGTAGCCTTGGCCGCGCGCGAGATGATAGGCCCGTCCGTCTACGGCCAGGCGATCATCATCCTCGTCTATGTCCCGCTCCTCACGCTGGACGGGGTGGAGGGCAAGACCTTCACGCCGATGGCGATGACGGTCATCCTCGCGCTCGGCTTCGCCTTCATCCTCTCGCTGACCTTCGTTCCGGCCATGTTGGCCCTGCTGCTGTCGAAGCCGGTCGAGGAGAAGGAGGGGCGGATCATGTCCTGGCTGAACGCACGCTATCGGCCGGGGCTGGAAGCGGCGATGCGCCGGCCCAGCCGGACGATCGGAATCGGGGTCGCGGCATTTCTGGCGGCCATCGCCGGCTTTTCGATGCTGGGGCAGGAATTCCTGCCCCAGCTCGACGAGGGCGACATACTCGTCCAGGCGGTCCGCGTTCCGGGCACTTCGGTCGACCAGAGCCAGGCCATGCAGTTCGCGGTCGAACGCGTCGTCGCGGGCGAGCCCGAAGTCCGCTTCGTCTTTTCCAAGACGGGCACGGCCGAGCTTGCTTCGGACCCCATGCCGCCCAATGCGACCGACACCTTCGTCATCCTGAAGCCCCGCGCGCAATGGCCCGACCCCCGCCTCGCCAAGGCGGATCTGGTCGAACGGCTGGAGCAGCGGCTCGCGAAGCTGCCGGGCAACGCCTATGACATCACCCAACCGATCCAGATGCGCTTCAACGAGCTGATCGCGGGGGTGCGCGGCGACATCGCCATCAAGGTCTTCGGCGACGATGTCGACCAGATGAGCGGCACGGCGGATCGCATCGCCGCCGTGCTGCGGCGGACCCCGGGCGCCACCGACGTGCGGGTGGAACAGACCGAAGACCTCCCCATTCTCGACGTGCAACCCAATCGCGATGCGATGGCGCGGCTGGGCATCAGCGCGCGGGTGTTGCAGGACATATTGGCCGCCGCGGTGGGCGGGCGCGACGCGGGCATGATCTTCGAGGGCGACAGGCGCTTTGCCGTCACGATCCGGCTGGGCGAGGAGGCGCGAACCGATCTGGAGACGCTGGGCCAGGTGCCGGTGCCCACTCCGGCGGGTGCCTTCGTGCCGCTGGCAAGCGTCGCCCGGATCGCGCTGGTCGACGGCCCGAACCAGATCAGCCGCGAAAACGGCAAGCGCCGCATCGTCGTGCAGGCCAATGTGCGCGGGCGCGCCGTGTCCGGCGTCGTCGCGGATGTACGGGCGGGGATCGCGCGGGACGTGCGGCTGCCCGCCGGCACCTATCTCCAATGGGGCGGCCAGTTCGAAAATCTGGCATCGGCGCGGGAACGGCTGCTGCTGGTCGTACCGGCCTGCTTCGCGCTCATTCTCCTGCTGCTCTACGGGGCGCTCGGCAGCGTGCGGGACGCCGTGATCGTCTTCACCGGCATCCCTCTCGCGCTGGTCGGCGGCGTTCTGGCGCTGGCGCTGCGCGGCATGCCTTTCTCGATCTCGGCCGCGGTGGGCTTCATCGCCCTGTCCGGCATCGCCGTGCTCAATGGGCTGGTCATGGTGACGTCGATCCAGGACCTGATGGCGCGCGGCATGGATCGCGGCAAGGCAGCCTGTGAAGGCGCCCGGGCGCGGCTGAGGCCGGTGGTCATGACGGCGCTGGTCGCCTCGCTCGGCTTCGTGCCGATGGCGCTGGCGACCGGCCCCGGGGCGGAGGTGCAAAAGCCGCTCGCCACCGTGGTCATCGGCGGCCTTGTTTCCGCAACCTTGCTGACCCTGTTCCTGTTGCCGACGCTCTATGCCCGCTTCGGCCGGCGGGTCGGGTCGGCTGCGCCGGGACAGGAGGAAATGGCGGCCATCTCCTGAAAGGGGAATGCCCGCTCCCCCGGCTTGCTGCCGGGGGAGCGGGAGAGATTTCATGTCGCAGGTGGAATCCTTGGCACTTGCGGGCTCCGCCGCAGTTCCCAGCGATAAGGAGGATGCCGTGCCGGACCAGATCGTTTCCATTGGCCTGCTGACAGCGAAAGACCTTGAGCTTCTCGGTCAAGGATTCCGGCGGCACTTTCCCATACAGGATGACGACCTCTTCAAGGACCTGCTCGCGAAGCTGGATGAACTGCCGGCGCGGCCCGAGCCCCGCGCCAAAGACAGGCGATGAGCGGGCGACGCAGAAGGCTTGGCATGGGCCTGCTGCTGACGGCGATCCTGTTGAGCATTGTCGTCATCGTCGGCCTGATGATCCATTCAAGCATCGACGCGCCCGATCCGGCGTCGCGACCCCCCACGGGCGCCATGCCGCCGGAGGGCGAACCGATGCGCCCGGCGGATTAGATCACGCATTCATCCCGCCTTGCGCGGCGCCCATCAGGCGGTGCATGGAGCGGCAGCCATGTCCCAGACCAAAACGCCCAACATCCTTATCGATGCCGACGCCTGCCCGGTGAAGGAGGAGACCTACAAGGTCGCCTGGCGCCATGGCGTGCCGGTCATCGTCGTCAGCAACAGTCCCATCAGGGTGCCGGCGCATCCGCTCGTCTCCCGCATCGTTGTGGGCGAGGGCTTCGATGCGGCGGATGATTGGATCGCCGGGCATGTGGACGCCGGCTCGATCATCATCACCGCGGACATCCTGCTGGCCGACCGATGCCTGAAGGCTGGATGCGGTGCAGTGATCGCGCCCACGGGCAAGCCCTTCACCCTTGCCTCCATCGGCAATGCCGTGGCGGTACGGGCGATCAAGGCGGACTTGCGCGCCGGCATCCTGGCGGACGGCGTCGGCGGACCAGCGCCGTTCGCGAAGGCCGACCGGTCCCGCTTCCTGTCCGCCCTGGACGAAGCGGTCGTCCAATTGCGGCGGCGGTAAGACCAAGACCTGGAGCAGGGCCCGAAACCCGACCGCGCCCTAACCTGCGTCATCGATGGGACAGGATCGCCCGGCGCCCGGTCGCGTTTGATGAGGCGCAGGTCGGTGATCGGCTCGCGGGACGCTGGTGCGCATGCCAAGAGAGGAGGAAAGGATGGTCCGTATGCTTTTGATCGCAGGCAGCCTGCTTGCCGGGGCCTGTTCGGGCGAGACCCCGTCCGACCGGAATGCAGTCAACGGATCGGCCATCAACCGCGCGGACGATGCGCCGGGCAATGGCGCCGCAGGACCGCTGCCGACCAGCGGATCTGGCGAGGTGCCGCCCAACGCGCCGGGCGCGGATAATCAGGCGACGGGCTCCAATATCAGCGACCGATAAGGCGGAATTGCCGGAACCGGGCGCTCCGCGCACCGGCGGAAATACGACCTCTTCGGCGCATTGTTCCGGCGTCGTCGAGCCAGTAGAGATGGGCCATGAGTCTGCTTTCGGCGGCCCTTCTCGCGCTCGCGATCGTCCTGCTGCTGTTCGGGATCGCCACCATCGTCGAAAGGCGCGGCGGCCTTGCGCTCGGCCGTTATGACGTGCGCCACGGCGCCTATGCGCTGGCGCTGGGCGTCTATTGCTCAAGCTGGACCTTCTACGGCGCGGTCGGGAGCGCCGTACGCGACGGCTGGCATTACCTCCCCATCTATCTCGCGCCGATCTGCCTGCTGATCGTCGCGCCCCGTTTCCTGCGCAGGCTGGCCGAGGCGGTGGCGGAGGAACAGGCAACCACCGTGTCCGACTTCATCGCCGCGCGTTTCGGTCACGATGTGGTCGTGGCCCGTCTGGTTACGGTCATCGCCTTGCTGGGAACAGTGCCCTATGTCGCGCTGCAATTCCGCTCCATCGGCAGCGCGATCTCCATCGTGACGGGCCGCCCCGTCGCGACGCTGACCATGCTGACCGCCGCCTGGCTGCTGGCGCTTTTCGCCATGCTGTTCGGCGCCCGCCGGTTCGAACTGGCGGGGCGCAGCGAAGGCCTGGTCTATGCGATCGGCATCGAATCCCTCCTCAAGATCGTCGCGCTGACCACGGTGGCCGTCCTCGCCTTCGTCCTGCTGGGACAGGCGGACCCGACGGACCTCAGCCGCGGCGTCGCCATATTGTCCGCCAATTTCCGGCCGGAACGGTTGTCGATCGAGGTCGGCATCATCTTCCTCATCTCCGCCATGACCGTCATCGTCCTGCCCCGGCAATTCTACATGGGCCTGGTTGAGGCGCGGGAAACGGGCGATCTTGTCGGCGCGCGCTGGGGACTGGCCGCCTATCTCGGCGCGATGGCGCTGATGGTGTTGCCCATCGCGCTGGCCGGCGCAAGCCTGCTGCGCGGCGCCCAACCCGATCTCTACATGCTGGCCCTGCCCGGAATGACCGGACAGGGCATCGTGCTTGCCCTGGCCCTGCTGGGCGGGATCGCGGCGGCGGCGTCGATGGTCGTGGTCGATTCGACCGCGCTCGCGACCATGGTCTCGAACGACCTCCTCTTCCCCACCCTGCTCGCGCGCGAGAATGGCGGGGAAGCGGGCGCCGGGGCGCTCGGCCGGCGCATGCTGCTCGTGCGGCGCCTCTCCATCCTCGCCATCATCGCGGCGGCGCTCGCCTGGGCGCTGCTGGTTTCGGCCGAACAGTCGCTCGCCTCGATCGGCCTTGTCGCCTTCGCCGCCATGGCGCAGTTCACGCCGCACCTGATCCTGGCCACCTATGCGCCGGGTCGCGATGCGCTGGCGGCGCGGGCAAGCCTTGCCGTCGGCCTTGTCATCTGGTTCTACACCCTCGCCCTGCCGCCCATATTGCCGCCCGCCTGGCTGGATGCGCTGGAGGGAAGCGCCGCCGATCCCCTGCGCCTCTTCGGCATCGGCGCCGCCTCGCCGCTGGTGCATGGCGTGGCGTGGAGCCTGGGCGCGAACCTTCTGGTCTTCGGCCTGGTCGCCGCGCGCAAGGTGAAGGCGCCCGTCCTGCCCCGCTTGGGCAGCCAGCGCCCGATCACCGACCTGGCCGAACTGGCGCAGCTCACCGCCAGCTTCATTGGTGAAGAGGAGGCTGCCCGCGAATTTCCGGCGGCCATGCGGGGCACGCCCATCGACAGGCGGTCGGCGCAGCGCGCCCGCACGCTCATCGCGCGCGTCGTCGGCGCTTCCTCCGCCCGCGCGCTGGTCGCCTCGGCACTGGCCGGGGGGCAGATGAGCCTTTCCGACGTTACCCGGCTGCTGGGCGAGCGCGGCCAGTCGCTGCGCTTCTCCCGCGAACTGCTCGCCGCGACCTTCGAGCATATCGATGCCGGCATCAGCGTGGTCGACGCCGACATGAACCTGATCGCATGGAACAGCCAATATCTCGACCTGTTCGACTTTCCTCCCGGCTTCCTGCGGGTGGGCGTGCCGATCGCAGAACTGATCCGCCATAATGGGCGGCTGGGCGATTTCGGCGACGAGGACATAGAGTTCCACGTCAGGAAACGCCTGCGGCACATGCGCCGCGGCCTGCCCCACAGTTTCGAGCGGCGGCGAAAAGACGGCCGCGTCATCAAGACCATCGGCGGGCCGATGCCCGGCGGCGGCTATGTCACCAGCTTCATCGACATCACCGAGGATGCACGCATCCGCGACGAGCTGGGCCGCACATTGGGGGAACTGGAAACCCGCGTCGCCGACCGCACACGCGAACTCAACGAGACCAATTTGCGCCTGGCCGAGGCGACGAAGGACAAGACCCGATTCCTCGCCGCCGCCAGCCACGACCTGCTTCAGCCGCTCCACGCCGCGCGGCTGTTCACCGCCGCCCTGCAACGCGAGGTGGAAGGAACGCCGCACATCCTTGCCGAACGCATCGACAGCGCGATCATGGCGGCGGAAGGGCTGCTTCGCGCTCTCCTCGACATCAGCAAGCTCGATGCCGGCGGTGTCGAGCCCAGCCCGGAGCCGATCGACCTTACGCCGTTTCTCACCAGCCTTGCTGAAGGATTCGCGCCGATGGCGAAGGAGAAGGGGCTGCGCCTGCTGACCGGTCCCCTTTCCGGCCATCTCGATACCGACCCGGGACTGCTCCGCTCGGTCCTCCAGAATTTCGTCTCCAACGCCCTGCGCTACACGCAGCAGGGCGGGATATTACTGGGCGTCCGGCGCAGGGGTTCGATGATCCGGATCGACGTCGTCGATAGCGGCGTCGGCATCGCCGCCGACCAGATCGGGACGATCTTCGGAGAATTCACCCGGCTCGGCGCGCTGGACGTCGAGGGACTCGGCCTTGGCCTCGCCCTTGCACGCCGCATCGTCCGGCTGCTCGGCGGGCGGATCGAGGTGCGGTCCGTGCCCGGAAAGGGCAGCCGGTTCAGCCTGCTGATGCCTGCCGCAACCGGGCCAGCCGCGCCGGCACCGGCACCGGGGGCGCAGGCCCCCCTTCCGGCGGCGAGGGGTCTGGCCGTGCTGGTGGTCGATGACGATCCGATGATCGTAGCCGCGACCGAGGCGCTGCTGGCCAGCCTCGGCCATCGGCCGCTGGCCGCCGCCGAAGGCAGGACCGCCCGAAAGCTCGCGTCCGCAGCCGACGCCGCGCTGGTCGACTTCCAGCTTGGGACGCAAGAGGACGGCCTTGCCCTGATCGCGGCGCTGCGGCGGGAGCATCCGGGATTGCCCGCCGCGCTGGTCACGGCGGAGGACGATGCGAGCCTCGCCACCCGCGCCGCCATGCTCGACATCGCCTTCATCGCCAAGCCTGCGGCGCCGGAGGCGATCTCGGCCTTCCTGGCCCGCGTCAGTGGTTGAGATCGAGCCCCAGCGAGCGCGCGACCAGTGCCGCCTGCGTGCGGTTCTGCACATCCAGCTTGCGCATGATCGCGGTCATATGCGCCTTCACCGTCGCTTCGGTCACCATGAGGTCGTGCGCGATCTGCTTGTTCAGCTTGCCGTTCAGCACCTCCAGCAGGACCTTCAACTGGGTCGGCGTCAGGGATGCGATCTCCTTCTGGACCGCATCCTCGGGTCGCGGCGGAGCGGGCGGGAGCCGGTGGCCGCCCAACGCCCGCGCGATCGCCGCCTCGATCGCGGGCAGGTCGCTATCCTTGGAGAGGAAGCCGACGGCGCCCAGCGCCTGGGCTTCCTCCGCCGCCTTGGCCCCGTCCGCGCTTGAAACCACCAGGATCGGCACGTCCGGCTGTTCCGCATGCAACAGCGCTATGCCCGAATAGCCGACCGCGCCCGGCATCTTCAGGTCGAGCAGGATGAGGCGCAGGCCCGTGGCCCCGCTCGCCGCCTGAACGGCGCCGGCGAGCGTCCCCGCTTCGATGATGCTGGCCCGCGGAGCGACCTTCATCACCGCCACCGCCAGCGCCTGACGGAAAAGCGGGTGGTCGTCCGCGATGAGAATCGTTTCTATTGCGCCTCTTCCAACCGTGGTCTGTTCGCCAGCAGATTATCGACCACGGTGGGATCGGCAAGCGTCGACGTGTCGCCCAGGTTGGAAACGTCGTTTTCCGCGATCTTCCGCAATATGCGCCGCATGATCTTGCCCGAACGGGTCTTGGGCAGGCCGGGGGCGAACTGCACCACGTCCGGCGATGCGATGGGGCCTATTTCGCTGCGTACCCAGCGTATCAGCTCGCCGCGCAGGGCGTCGTCCGGCTCGACATCGGCATTGGTGGTGACATAGGCGTAGATGCCCTGCCCCTTGAGGTCGTGCGGCATGCCGACGACGGCGGCCTCGGCAACCTTGGGATGGGCGACGAGCGCGCTCTCGATCTCCGCCGTGCCCATGCGGTGGCCGGAAACGTTGATGACATCGTCGATGCGGCCGGTGATCCAATAATAGCCGTCCTCGTCGCGCCGGCATCCGTCGCCGGTGAAATAGCGCCCCGGAAAGGTCGTGAAATAGGTCTGGAAAAAGCGGTCATGATCGCCCCAGACGGTGCGCATCTGCCCCGGCCAGCTATCCGCGAGGACGAGGCAGCCTTCGCCCGCCCCCTCGATCAGCCGCCCGTCGCCATCGACCAGTTCGGGCCTGACCCCGAACATCGGCAACGTCGCTGAGCCCGGCTTGAGCGCGACAGCGCCGGGCAGCGGGCTGATCATCGCGCCGCCGGTCTCGGTCTGCCACCAGGTGTCGACGATGGGACAACGCCCTTCACCCACGACCTGATGATACCATTCCCACGCCTCCGGATTGATCGGTTCACCGACGCTGCCCAGCAGCCGCAGGGACTTGCGGCTGGTCTTGCGCACCCATTCGTCGCCCTCGCGCATCAGCGCGCGCAGGGCGGTGGGGGCGCCGTAGAAAATCTCCACGCCGAACTTGTCCACCACCTGCCAGAAGCGGGATGCATCCGGGAAATTGGGCACGCCCTCGAACATCACGGTCGTCGCGCCGTTCATCAGCGGCCCATAGACGACATAGCTGTGGCCCGTGACCCAGCCGATGTCGGCGGCGCACCAGTAGATCTGGCCGGGGCGATAATCGAACACATATTGGTGCGTCATCGCCGCCCAGACGGCATAGCCGCCGGTCGTGTGCAGCACGCCCTTCGGCTTGCCCGTCGAACCGGAGGTATAGAGGATGAAGAGCGGGTCTTCCGCGCCCATCTCCTCCGGCTCGCACTCCGCGGGCTGGGCTTCCACCGCCGTGGCCCAGTCGATGTCGCGCCCCCCGACCATCGCCACATCGGCGCCGGTGCGGCGCAGCACGATGACGGTATCGACATCCGCGCAATGGGCGAGGGCGGCGTCGACATTCGCCTTCAGCGGAACCTTCCTGCCGCCGCGCAGGCCCTCGTCGGCGGTGACGACGATGCGGCTCGCGCAATCCTCGATGCGGCCGGCAAGCGCTTCGGGCGAGAAGCCGGCGAAGACGATCGAGTGGATCGCGCCGATCCGCGCGCAGGCCAGCATCGCGACCGCCGCCTCCGGCACCATGGGAAGATAGAGGGTGACGCGGTCGCCCCGCCTGACGCCCCGCGCCTTCAGCAGATTGGCGAAGCGGCATACCGCCTCATGCAGCGCGCGATAGCTGATGCGCCGTTCGGGCTCTGCCGGATCGTCGGGCTCCCAGAGGATCGCGATGGCGTCGCCACGCTCCGCCAGATGGCGGTCGAGGCAATTGGCGGACAGGTTGAGCGTGCCGTCAGCGAACCAGCTTATGCCGAAATCCTCCGCCGAAAAACTGGTCGCCTTCACCTGGCTGAAAGGACGCATCCAGTCCAGGCGCTGCGCCTCCTCCGCCCAGAAGCCATCCGGATCGGTGATCGAGCGCGCATACATCTGCCGGTATCGCGCGGCGTCGACCAGCGCTTCGTTCGCCCAGTGGTTGGGAACGGGGTAAATGCCCTGGTCCATAGTCTCGCACTCCTTTCCTTGATCGCTACCGATCCGTGGGCGGCATCCTAATTGCCGCAGGCGCACATCGGACCCCCGACGAAGGTCGAACATGTCCGACCATGGTTCGGCTGTCGCGCCACGGCGGCATGCGCGATCCTGACCATAGCCGGAACACAAGCCGGATCCTGGAGAGGTCGATGCCAAAGCCGAACAGGCCATTATTGCGCGTGCTGCTGGGGGCGAGCGCGCTCGCCGCGCCCCAGTTGGCCGGCGCGCAGACCATGAAGGAGGCGGATCTCGCCGCGCGTCTGGAACGGATGGAGAGCGAGATCACCCAGCTCCGGACGGAACTCGCCGCCGCGCGCAGCCAGCAGGACGAAACCCGCGCCGCCGCCGCCGACGCCACCCGCAAGAGCCAGGAGGCTTCGGCGCAGATGAGCCGACTGGCGGACGGCACGCCCAGGCTTGGCTTCCGCTCTGGCAATAGCAATGTCGTCCTGTCCGGCTATGTGAAGCTGCTCGCGAGCAGCGCCCGCTACAGCGGCGGCGACGATCCGAGCAACACGCTGGGGCGCGACCTCTATCTGCCGCAGTCCATTCCCGTCTTCAATCCCGCCTCCCCGACTTCCCCCACCCATGTCACCGATTTCTCGGCCAAGCAGACGCGCTTCTGGGTGGATGCCACGACCAAGCTCGGCAAGCATGCGCTGAAGGCCTATATCGAATTCGACTTCCAGGCCGCGCCCGGCACGCCCCAGGCGCTGGGCCAGGGCACGCAGCGCACGACCAACGCCTATGACCTCGCCATGCGGCGCGCCTTCATCCAGCTCGATCGCTGGACCTTCGGGCAGGATTTCACC
Organism: Sphingobium fuliginis; assembly: GCF_015074805.1. NCBI lineage: Bacteria > Pseudomonadati > Pseudomonadota > Alphaproteobacteria > Sphingomonadales > Sphingobiaceae > Sphingobium > Sphingobium fuliginis. The sequence continues at coordinate 1,077,909 of NZ_CP060036.1, forward strand.
AATTTCTCCAACCCCGCGATCTTCCCGGAGAGCACCGACTATGTCGGGGGCGTGGACGGCCTGATCTTCGTGCGCCAGCCGATGGTGCGCTACAGCCTTCCGCTGGGCCACGGCCTCGCCTTCCATCTGGCGGCGGAAAATCCGGAAACGGCTTCCGCCACCGCCGGCGCACCCGCCCTCGTCGAAAATGGCGAGGACCATGCGCCCGACATAACCGGGCGGCTGGAATATGCGGGCGGGTTCGGTTTCCTCGACCTTGCGGTGCTGGGCCGCCAGTTGCGCGTCGACAATGCGAAAACGGGCGCAGCCCATATCGTCGATTCCCGCCTGGGATGGGGCATCAGCGCCGCCGGCAAGATCTTCCTGGACGACAGGCATGGCAGCGACATCCGGTTCCAGGCAAGCTATGGCGAAGGGATCGGCCGCTATCTCGGCCTGAACTTCGGCCCGGACGCGGTCCTCCAGGCCAATGGGGAACTTGCCCGCGTCCGCAACCTCGCATTGTTCGGCGCGGGCCGCTATGCGCTGGACGACCAATGGCGCGTCAACCTGATCGCCAGCTATCAGCGCATCTTCTACGCCGACGATCTCGATCCGGCGACGACTTCGGGCATAGCGATGTTCAATCGCCAGGCGTGGAGCGTCGCCGGCAACCTCTTCTATTCCCCGGTGAAGAACGTCGATCTCGGCATCGAGTACCGGCATGGCGAGCGCCGGCTCGTCAACGATCTCAACGGCCATGTCGACCGGTTCGACGTCGCGGCGAAATATAATTTCTGACAGGAGGGACGGTTATGGCTTCGACATATGACGGACTGCCAAAACATCATGAGGCGACGCGAAGCGAAAAGCTGATCATCACCGCCAGCTCGCTCGGCACCGTGTTCGAATGGTATGATTTCTACCTCTACGGGCTGCTGACCGCGATCATCGCGGCGCAGTTCCTGACGGGCCTCAACCCGACCACCTCCTTCATCATGGCGCTGCTGATCTTCGCGTCGGGGTTCATCGTCCGTCCCTTCGGCGCCCTCGTCTTCGGCCGCATCGGCGACCTGTTCGGGCGGCGCTACACCTTCATCATCACGCTGCTGGTCATGGGCCTGTCCACCTTCCTGGTCGGGTGCCTTCCCACCTACAAGTCGGTCGGCGTCGCCGCGCCGATCATGCTGGTGGTGCTGCGCATGTTCCAAGGGCTGGCGCTGGGCGGCGAATATGGCGGCGCGGCGACCTATGTCGCGGAGCATGCGCCCGACAACCGGCGGGGCTTCTACACGAGCTGGATTCAGATCACCGCGACCGCAGGGCTCGCCATGGCGCTGCTGATCGTGATCACCGTCCGATCGCCCATCACGGGCGTGGGCGAGGAAGCGTTCAAGGAATGGGGCTGGCGCATTCCCTATCTGGTCTCCGGCCTGTTCCTCGTCCTTGGCCTTTGGCTGCGCCTGAAGCTGCATGAATCGCCCGTTTTCCAGAAAATGAAGGCGGAGGGCACAGGCTCCAAGTCCCCGATCAAGGAAGCCTTCGGTGAGTGGAAGAACCTCAGGATCGTCTTCATCGCCTTTTTCGGCGCGATCGCGGGCCAGGCGGTGGTCTGGTATTGCGGCCAGCTCTACGCGCTGTTCTTCCTGGAGAAGATGCTGAAGATCGACGGCCTGACCGCCAACACGCTCATCATCATCGCGCTCCTCATGGCAGCGCCCTTCTTCCTGTTCTTCGGCTGGCTGTCCGACCGCATCGGCCGCAAGCCCATCATCCTTTCGGGCTGCGCCCTGGCCGCGCTGACGCTGTTCCCGGTCTTCCACCTGCTCACCGACGCCGCCAATCCGGCGCTGGCCCGGGCACAGGCAGCCGCCCCGGTCACGGTCACGGCCGACCCGGCGGAATGTTCTTCCCAGTTCGATCCGGTCGGCGCGAACAAGTTCGACACGACAAGCTGCGACATCGTCAAGAACGCACTGGCCAAGGCGGGCGTCAACTACACCAACGTCGTCGCCGCGCCCGGCACAGTCGCAACGGTCGCGGTCGGCGGCAGGCGCTTCACGGCGCCCGACCCGTCCCGGCTTTCGGGCGACGCGAAGAAGGCGGCCATCGCGGCCTTCACCGCCCAACTGATCGGCGCGCCCGCCAGCCCGGCCAGGGCGGCGGAGGGCGACAAGCCTGCCGTCGCGGCGCGCCCTGCCGTCGAGGGTGAACTCGCCAGAGTCGGCTATCCCGGCAAGGCGAACCCGGCCGAGATCAACAAGCCGCTCGTCGTCGCCCTGCTCTTCTACCTCGTGCTGCTGGTGACGATGGTCTATGGTCCGATCGCCGCCATGCTGGTCGAACTGTTCCCCAGCCGCATCCGCTACTCCTCCATGTCGCTGCCCTATCACATCGGCAATGGCTGGCTGGGCGGGCTGCTTCCGGCGATCGGCTTCGCGATGGTCGCGGCGACCGGGGACATCTATTACGGTATCTGGTACCCGGTGGTGGTGGCGGCGGCGACCGTCGTCCTGGGAATGATCTTCCTGCCCGAAACCTTCCGGCGCAATATCGACGCCTAAGGCGTTTTCCCAGCAGACGGGATCATCTGCTGGCTTGGAAAACGCGGTAAAGCAAAGGCCTGGAGGTTCCCTGCCGGCGCACCCTGATCCTTCCAGATTGTCGAGGATCAAGGTGCGCCGTCGGTCCGACAGCTACTCTGGCGCCGTTGACAAGGGAGACAGTTTCATGACCGACGCCAAGACCATCCTCAGCCTGCCGACCCGGTCGGGCCTCCAGCTCCATGTCCGGCCTGCGGAGGAAAGCGACGAGACGCTGCTCGCGGCCTTTTTCGACAAGGTCAGCGACGAGGACCGACGCTTCCGCTTCTTTTCCGCCGTGCCCCATGTCGGTCATGAGCAACTCGACCCGCTGATCCATGCCGACCATTTCCGCAGCGAAAGCATCCTGGCGTTCGATGGCGCCACGGGCGAACTCGTCGCCTCCGGCATCCTGGCCTGCGACAATGCGATGGACACGGCCGAAGTCGCCGTATCGGTGCGCGGGGATTATAAGGGCCGGGGCGTCGGCTGGGCGGTGCTCGAACATCTGGCCGGCGAGGCGCAGAAGCGCGGCGTGCGGCGGGTGATCTCGATCGAGAGCCGCGACAATCACGGCACCATAGAATTGGAGCGGGAAAAGGGCTTTGCGGTCGAACCGGTGGAAGGCGATCCGACGCTGGTCATCCTCGCCAGATCATTTCGCTGAACGGGCAAACCAGATGCCGCGGGAGCGGCGTCCCGATGGGGCGCCGCTCCCGCGTCCAAGTCAGAAGCGATAGCCGACGACCAGCGCAGCCTGGTGGCGCTCGGGCTTCACGTCGAAGACGCGCTCATAGCTCGAATAGCGATATTCGAGGCGGGCAAGGAAACCCATCACATTGGTTTCGACGCCAGCGCCCAGACGATAGCCCTGAAGGTTGCCCGAGGCGGTCTGGATCGTGGCGCCGTTCTGATAGGAACCCTTGGCACGGGCGTTGGTGTAGCCGCCCTTGGCATAGAGCATCACATTTTCGGCAACCTGGCCGCCGATGCGAATGCCGGCATAGAGATCGCGGCCGGTGCGCGCGCTGACGCGATCGCCGGCGACGAAGACGTCGGTGCTCGAATCCTTGGTGTCGGAATCGGCATATTCGCCTTCAATGCCGAACACCGCGCCCCGCAGGTTGATGTCATAGCCGATGACGCCGCCATAGAGCAGCCCGGTGTCATGCGCGTCCGCGCCGAGATCGGCATGGTCGGCACCCACGACGGCGCCGACATAGGGGCCGGAGAAGTTGGAGCGCACCGCGTCCTGCGCGAAGGCGGGAGAGGCGAAAGAAGCCGCGACGGCGGCGATGGCGATGATCTTCTTCAAGTCAATATCCTTCGAGAAGCTTCGAAATCCAGAGGGTGCCGCACTTAGAATTCGAATAGTCCCGCGTAAACCGCCGGTCGGTCTTCATTGGTCGCAACAGCTTGTCCTTGTTGCACAATTGCACCAGCGACGTCGCCGATAAGCCCGTATGACGGACGATCCTTCTCATCGGATCGTGAGGCCGGGATTTTTTTATGAGAGGACGGAACCATTATTGCTGTTGTTCGTGCAGGCGCATTCCCATGCCGCGCTGACCCTGTTCATGGGTCACCCCGGACGTTTGCGCTATCGGGACGCTCTTTTCGTGGCGAACCAGATGACGTGCCGTGGCCCCTTGCCGTTGCTGCGGGCGCGCACGGCAACCTCTTCGACCGTCAGGCCAGCGCGGGAAAGGCGGCGGGTGAAGCTCGCATCGGGAGCGGCGGACCAGATCGCCAATATGCCGCCGGGCCTGAGCGCGGCGATCGCAGCCGCGATCCCCTGCGCCGAATAGAGACGGTCGTTCGCCTGGCGCACTAAGCCGTCCGGCCCATTGTCGACGTCGAGCAGGATGGCGTCGTACAGCCCCCGCGCCGTGCCGATCAGATCGGCCACATCAGCCTGGACCAGCCGCACGCGCGGATCGTCCAGGCAACCCGCGGCCAGTTCCGCCATCGGCCCGCGCGCCCACTGGATGATCTCCGGCACCAGTTCCGCCACGGTGACGGTTGCCGTGCCGTCGAGCGCCGCCAGCGCCGCGCGCAACGTGAAGCCCATGCCATAGCCGCCGATCAGCAGATGCGGGCGCGCCCGGCCGCGCAGCCGTTCGCAGCTCAGATTGGCGAGCGCCTCTTCCGACCCGCTCATCCGGCTGCTCATCAGTTCGTTGCGGTCGAGCACGATCATGAAATCCCCGCCTCGGCGATAGAGGGTCAGTTCCTCCCCGCCGGGAACCTGCGCCGTTCCGATGAATTCGCGTGCCTGCATACCAACTACTCCCGGCGGGTCCGCCGCCAGCGGGGGCTTTACGGCAATGCGGCGCGGCGTCAAAGGAGCGAGATGCGATATTTCCTCGATACAGAATTCAACGGCTTCGGCGGCGACCTCATCAGCCTGGCGCTCGTCCCCGAAATTGGAGACCAGGATTTCTACGTCTCGCTTCCCCTGCCGGCCGAAATCCATCCCTGGGTGGAGAAGAATGTGATTCCCTATCTGCGCTTCGTGCCGCCGGGCGTCGACCATCAGTTGAACCGGGTGGAGGCCGCCCAGCATCTGGAAGCCTATCTGGCGCATGACCGCGATCCGCTTATCATCGCCGACTGGCCCGATGACCTCGCCCATTTCTGCGCCCTGCTCGTGACCGGCCCGGCCGAGATGATCAGGCTGGACGGGCTGCGCCTTGAACTCATCAACGGCGCGGGGTTCAGCGCCGCGTCCAACAGCCGGATGCCGCACAACGCCCTCCATGATGCGCACGCGCTCAAGGACTTCTACCTGAACTGGGCCGTCTGAACGGCGCGCTGGCGCGGTTCCTTTCTTTGACAGCGGGTGCAGGACGGCGCATGGGCGGGGCATGCACCTCGCCCGTTTCGACATTGACCTGTTCCTGCGCCACCATTGGCAGAAGCGCCCGCTGCTGATCCGCAACCCGTGGAGCGCGTGGCGCAACCCGCTGGAGCCGGACGAGCTGGCCGGCCTCGCCTGCGAGGAGGGCGTCGAATCGCGCCTCATCACCCGGCAGGCGGATAGGCTCGCCATGGAAAGCGGCCCGCTGCCGGAGGATCGTTTCACCGAACTCGGCGACGCCTGGACACTTCTGGTGCAGGCGGTCGACCATCATGTGCCCGATGTCGCGGCGTTGATCCAACCCTTCCGCTTCATACCCGACTGGCGCATCGACGATGTGATGGTCAGCTATGCTACCGACGGGGGCGGCGTCGGGCCGCATTTCGACCAATATGACGTGTTCCTGGTGCAGGGCCTGGGCAAGAGGCGCTGGCGCGTCGGCCCGCGATGCGATTCCGCAACGCCGCTGCTGCCGCATGACGACCTGCGCCTGATCCCCGATTTCGAGGCGACGGGGGACTATGTCCTCGAACCCGGAGACATTCTCTATGTCCCGCCCTGCTTCACGCATGACGGCGTGGCGGTGGGCGGGGACTGCATGACCTATTCCATCGGCTTCCGCGCGCCGTCCCGCGCCGAACTAATCGAAAACTGGTGCCGGCATCAGGCCGACGACATGGTGGACGAGGATCGCTATGCCGATCCCGACCTCATCATCCAGCCCAATGCCGGTGAGATCGCGGCGTCGGCCCTCGACCGGATGCATGCCATGGTGCTGGAGGCGCTGTCCGACCGCCGCGCCTTCGCCCGCTGGTTCGGCCTTTACAACAGCCTGCCCAAGTCGGCGGACATGGATTGGCGGCCGGATGAGCCGGCGGACGAAGCGACGGTGCGCGCCCTTCTGGCTCAGGGCGTGCCGCTCAGCCGCAATCCCGCCAGCCGCTTTTCCTTCATCCGCCAGGGAGAGCCGGAACTGCTGCTGTTCGTGGACGGCCATGGCTTCGATTGCGACGGCGACACGGCGCGACTGGCCGAGGGGCTGTGCATGGAACCGGCCATGGTCGTGGATGCGGAACTCGCGGCCTCCGCCGCCGTGGTCACGCTGGTTGCGGCGTTGATCGACCAGGGCAGCCTGGCGTTCGATGCGGACTGATCCGTCATGGCGCTGATCCTGTTCAACAAGCCTTATGGCGTGCTCTGCCAGTTCAGCGATGAACGGACGGGCCCGCCCCGTCCGACGCTGGCCGCCTATATCGACCGCCCCGGCTTCTATCCGGCGGGCCGGCTCGACCTCGACAGCGAGGGATTGTTGCTGCTGACCGACGACGGCCGCCTGCAGGCGCGGATAGCCGACCCGCGTTTCAAGATGCCCAAGACCTATCTCGTGCAGGTGGAGGGGGACCCGGACGGGGCGACGCTGGCGGCGCTGCGGCGTGGCGTGCGCCTGAAGGACGGCCTGACCCTGCCCGCGCAGGTCGAACGCATCGACGCGCCCCCCCTCTGGCCCCGCGATCCCCCGGTCCGGTTTCGCAAGAGCGTGCCGGATTGCTGGCTGAGCCTGACGATCCGCGAAGGACGCAACCGACAGGTCAGGCGCATGACGGCTGCCCTGGGGCACCCGACTTTGCGGCTGGTGCGGTGGCGGATCGGGGACTGGACGCTCAACGGCATCGCGCAGGGACAATGGCGCGAAGCGGCGGCAGAACAGGGCAGGGTCCGACCAGGCGCGCAGTAGAGTGTCCCGCCCATCCGATATAACCGGATCGCCGCGCCAGAGCATATTCCAAGCAGGAGCAATCCTCTGCCGACCCGGAAAAGGCGGTGAAAACACAGATCCAGAGCGGCCGAACCGACGGGTCGAAATCTGGTCTAGTTCAAGCTAAAGGGTATGCGCAACGTCGTGCGAATATCGCTGGCATCGTCGGTTGCGCCCACTTCGACCGTCCAGTTGATCATAGCTGGTCTCCAGACCCGTTGGTCCATTATTCGCTCAACGGCCCCTCCTGGAGCCTGTCCGACGAGCTGTTCTTCTATGCGCTTTTCCCATGGCTTTTGAAATGGCGCGAGCCGGTGCTGCGCGCGGTCTTCATCGCCGGCATGGTCCTGATCGTGGCGGGAAGCTGTTTTACAGCCCTTACGGTCGCGGGTTATTCGCCATGGGTGGACTGGATCTTCTATGTGTTCCCGCTTACCCGGCTGTTCGAATTCATCGCGGGCATCCTGCTGTGCCGGGCCTAGCGATCGGGCATCGGACGACGATGGGCGACGAGCGCAACGGAAGCGCTTGCGGCCATTTCGCTGCCGGCGACCATGGTCGCCGTGGAATGGTTCGCAGTTCCCCTCGCTTTTCGCTACCAGCTCATCTTCCTGCCGCCGATGGCTGTCCTGATATTGATATTCGCCCATGGTCAGGGCGCATTATCGCATCTGCTCCGCCAGCCTGGGCTGCAATCGCTGGGAGCGGCCTCCTTCGCTCTCTATCTCGTTCACCGGCCGATGATCACATTCATGGAAAGGTGGTCAGGCGCCGGGGCCGCAAGCGATATTGCCTTGGCGATCACCATGCTGCCGATGGCCATGCTTGCGTCCATCCCTGGCTTCGCCCTGCTGGACCGGCCGGTGCAGCATTGGCTCCGCCGTCGCGAGACATTCACGGTAAAGCGCAAGGCATTCGCCATTCGGCAATGAACAGGCTGCTGCGAGCATCGATGCCCCGCGGCTTGGCCAAGCGGTAAATCGTTCCTCATGGAATCGGGCCTCATCGATCTTTTTCCCATCGACTTAGGGAGACGTCGGACGAATAGTCGCAGGAACTGCAACGCAACCTCGATAGCGAGAGGAACAAGCTTGTCGTCGAGCCCTTCTACAGGCACGAGAAGATCGATGCTCCATCAAGAGCCCCTTCGACCTCCGCGCCGTGGGCGGCCCAGACCCGTTCATCCGGTGATTTAATTCGGATTGACGACTGAAGACTTCCCCCGCGTTTTGGCAGCGGGGCCGACACGCCTCGCTGCCACGCCATAAATGGTCGGACCATGCCCGAATAATATTTCTCATATAATATCATTGCTGAAAACAGGATGGAGGTGCAACAGCATCTTCGTCGACCTGTTCGGACATGGTTCATAGCCTGACATGCTTCGTGGCAAACCCATCGAAAATTCGCGACACGCCGCAACAACTCAGCGCCCGCAGGTTCAACATCGGTCAAGGCGCGGAGCCGTTCCGCCATGGCCGCGGCGGCCATTGTCCGCGACGCCCAAGGCGCAGCTTGATCTGGGTGATTCCTTTTGCGGTTGCCGGAAGCAAACAGGGCCCGCATAGCGGTTGCATGGACGAGAAGACGACGAATCTGATCATGGCTATTCTCAGTCGGGCGCCGCAATGGATCAGGCACGACCTGCTGTCCAAGGATGCGGGCGTCAAGCAGCGGGCGGAGGAGACGCTGGCCGCCATGATCGCCAACGCCCTCGCCACAGGAACCGACGACTCGACGGCGAGTTAGGGAGGAAGTCCGTTCCAACAAGGCTCCAGCAATGACATGCCGCTCTTTCCCCGGCGCCCTCATGCCGATGGCCGCCATAGTGGCGGCCGCCGCGACCCTCGCGCCGGCAGGCGCACAACGCCCGGACGCCGACATGGAGGTCCAGTGCGCCGCCGGACGGCGCTTTTCCGTCCGCGCCGATGCCGACCGCGCCACGGTCGTCTGGAAGGACGGGCAGCTCACGCTCAAACGCGGGGCAATATCGCTGGGCCGATATTATCGAAGTCCCCGGGCGGCCCTCATCATCGACGGCGACTATGTGTCGTTCGTGCCCAGGGGCGACCGGAACTGGCGCGACTGCCGCCTCATGCCCAGGACCGATGTCATTGAGAAGGATTGATGCCCGATCACGCACGCCGATTTGACGATCATGGAACGGGATCGACTTTCCGACATTGGATCGATTGCCGGCAAATACAGGCATAGAAGACCATTTACTGGAAATCCGACATTTACAATCTGCGTCGATTTGCGCAAATAGCGCTAACATCCTCCTGAAACGGGTTCGCTCACATGGCCGACGAAGACAAGAACGACATCACTGCCCTTACCGTCCAGTTGCTCAGCGCTTATGTCTCGCGAAACAGCGTTCCGAGCGAAAGCTTGGCCGATCTGATCAAGACCACCCGCACGGCGCTGACGGAAAATGCCACGGCGACCATTGCCGAGCCCGCTGCCGAAACCTTCACGCCTGCGGTTTCGGTGCGCAAGAGCCTCGCCTCGCCCGATCATATCCTCAGCCTGATCGACGGCAGGCCGTACAAGACCTTGAAGCGCCATCTGGCCGCCCATGGCCTGACGCCGGAACAATATCGGGAACGCTACAAGCTGCCCAGCACCTATCCGCTGGTGGCGCAAAGCTATTCGCAGGCGCGTCGCGCCGTCGCGGAAAAGGCCGGCCTGGGCCGTAAGCCGGTCGTCGCTACGAAGGCCGCAGCCCCTGCGAAGGCAGCGGCCACTCCGGCAAGCCCGGCCGCCGCGCCCAAATCATCGGAAAAGGCTGCTCCCGCCGCCGGGTCCGATGCGCCGGCGAAGGCCGCGGCGCCTGCTAAGGCCGCAGCGCCAAAGACGAACAAGGCGAAGGATGGGCCCGCCCCCGTCATATCGAACCGCGGCAATCGCGCCGCGGCGCCGGCCTCCGCCAGTAAGGACAGGAAGGAGCCGCGCCAGCGCCTTTCGATCGCCGCCGCCAAGGGCGACAAGGCGGACGGCAAGGCTGCCGCCGCTTCCAAGGCGCCTGCGCAGGAAAAGGCCCCGGTAAAGAAGGCCGCTCCTGCGAAGGCCAATGGAACCGCCAAGCCCAAGTCGCTGAAGGCGGCATTGGAAGCAGCCAGTTCGCATCTGGGCGGCGAGGAAAAAACGCCCGAAGCCGCAACCGCCAAATCCTGATCATGGACGGGAAGCGAGCGATCACGATCTCGCTTCCCATCCGGCCATCCGGGCGGTCGTAGCAACGGAACGGCGGTAAGCCCGCTCAGGTCCGAGTGAAGCGCCAGCGATCGGGCTCGCTCTCCCCGGCATCGAAGCGATAGCCGTCGCTGTCGAAGCCGCGCATCGCATCGACGTCGGTTATGCGATGCTCGCACATCCATCGGGCCATCATGCCCCGGGCGCGCTTGGCATTGAAACTGACGAAGCGCGGTCCGTCGGGACCGGGCTCGCGAAAATCGACGTCGATGATGCGGATGCCCGCCAGCTTGCCTTCCACCGCCGCGAAATATTCCTGGCTGGCGAGGTTGAGGACCACGCCCGACCCCTCCTCCGCGATCTGCCCGCGGAGCAGTTCAGCGATGCGATCGCCCCACCAGTCGGTCAGCTTCTTGTGGCGCGGCGCCCAGCGCGTCCCCATCTCCAGCCGGTAGGGCCGGATCGCGTCCAGCGGCCGCAACAGGCCATAAAGGCCCGACAGCATCCGGACATGGTCCTGCGCGAAGGCGACCGCCGCTTCGTCCAGCGTACTGGCTTCGAAACCTGTATAGACATCGCCGGCAAAGGCGAACAGAGCCTGCCGTTCGGGCAAGTCGGCAAAATCGCGGAAGCGGTCCGCATTGAGCTTCGCCAGGCGCGGCGAGATATGCATCAACTCCGACAACCGCTTCTGCGAAAGGTTGGCGGCCGATCTGGCCAGGCCGCGCGCCTCTTCGGCGAAATGCGGGGTGGTGACGGGCAGGGGCGGCAGCGCGCGTTCGAAATCAAGCGTCTTGGCGGGGGATAGCAGTGCGATCATGCCAGCCTCCGTAGCGAGCGGCCGCCCATGCGTCAAAATGCCGTTGCACAGCATATTGCCGACGGCGTTCCATGACGCCGGATCGGCATTGCCGCGACCCTTGTCCACAATGGGGCTTGCCCCTATTGCCTGTCCGCTCCTAGGCTTGGGAAATGCGTTCGGGCGGAAGGGGTTGGGACAGTTGCGATCCTGCTTCTTCCATGGTCCGCCGCGCCATCCGGGCCAACCGCTGTTATGGAAAAATGCCTGATCCATGCTGAAGGTCGATCACGCCGCCATTATCGGAGGAGGGTTCAGCGGCACGCTGCTCGCCATCAACCTGCTTCGTCATGGTGCGTTGCGCGTGACGATGGTGGAGCGCCATGAAGAACGGATGGGCCGGGGCCTCGCCTATGGAGCGGCGCATGCCGGCCATGTTCTCAACGTGCGCGCCGCCAATATGAGCGCCCTGCCCGACAGCCCCGATCATTTCACCGACTGGCTGAAGCAGCAGGGACTGGGCCAGGAAGGCAGCTTCGCCACCCGGCGCGACTATGGCGCCTATCTCAGCGCCATGCTGGACGAGATGCGGGGGCAGGCCGCGGACAGGCTGACCATATTGAACGGCGATGCCGTCGACCTGCAGCTGCGCGACGACGGCATATGCGTCGTCCTGCGTTCCGGGGGCGGGATCGAAGCCGACATCGTGGCGCTGGCGCCCGGCAATCTGCCGCCGCACGACCTGCCCGCCTTTGCCGGATTGCGCGACAGGGACGGCCCCGAGAACGCCGTCTATGTGAACGATCCCTGGGCGGCGACCATCGCGGCGGGCTTGCAGGACAGCGATCGGGTGCTGCTGCTCGGCAGCGGGCTGACGGCGGTGGATTGCGCGCTCAGCCTGGACCGCGCCGGATTCCGGGGGCGGATCGTCGCCCTATCCCGCCGTGGGCTGGCGCCGCAAAGCCATGCGCCGGCGCCCCCTTATGCGCCGCGCAGCGACCGGCCGAAGGGCGCCGCTTCCGCGCTGGTCCGGACGCTGCGCAGACGCAGCGCGGAAATCGGCTGGCGCAATGCCGTGGATGAGCTTCGCCGCTTCACCCAGGATATGTGGCGGGCCGCCAGCGCGGAGGAGCGCAGCCGCTTCCTGCGCCACCTGCGCCCCTATTGGGACGTGCACCGCCACCGCATCGCACCGCAGGTGGCGGAGCGGCTGGCGGCGATGCAGGCGGAAGGACGGCTGGAAATCCGCGCCGCGAAAGTCGTGCAGGCCGTTCCGGAGGGCGGCACGATCCATGTGCATCTGCGTCGTCGTGGCCGGGAAGAGGGCGAGACCGTCGCCTTCGCCAGGGTCGTCAATTGCACTGGCCCGCTGGGCGACCTGCGGCGCACCGACGATCCGTTGCTGCGTCGCCTGGCATCGCGCGGCGACATCCGTCCCGATCCGTTGGCGATCGGCATCGATGTCGACCGCCAATGCCATGCCATAGCCCGCGACGGATCGGCCCAGCCCCGCCTTTTCGTCGTCGGCCCGATGACCCGCGGCGCCCATTGGGAAATCGTCGCCGTTCCCGACATCCGCCGCCAGGTTTGGGAACTGGCCCGGGAGATCACGGGCGCCCATTGGGTCGAGGCCGAGGGTTTGTAGTAAAGCCCGATCCCCGTCTTGCGGGATCGGCCACCACTTCATGATATGGTCCTGATGAAGTCGCCTATCCGGCGATGATGCGCCAGTGATTCCAGCTTGTTTAACACTTGTCCGGGTCGCAAGGGAAATGACCGGCCTTTATCCGTCAGCCGCCCGATCATGATATTCCCTTTATAATCCAATCCGGTTCAGGTGGAAAAAATGCCATGAATCGAGCCGCACCTGTATCTCATTGGCACAAAACCGATCCTTGCTGCCCGTGATCGTTACGGATGAGACATGACGGAAAAGCCCGCTGGAATGTATTTGCCGACATATACCGTTCAGAAACAGTCTATTAGCGAAACGATCGGCATATCTTTCTTGATCCATATCAGCTTTCAGTTTTTTGTCGCATCCCACTGTCATTCTATTAAGAAAGATATAGTAAATTAGCTATAAGCAACAAACTACTTACCGTTCACGCATATGGGGGGCCAATGCGCCGCGATGCTCGCAAACTGCTGGAGAAGCTGAACCGCAAGGACTTCGCCTATCGCGAATTTGAGGACCGGTTCTCGGAAACGGAATTATGGCCCATTTTCGCGGCCGTGCTGGGCGACCAGAAGGTGGTGGGCGATGACGCCGCACGGCTGCCCGTCCGGCAGGTCCAGCAGGACGAACGGCCCGCCCCCGCCACCAGGACATCGCAGCCCCCGGCCGCGCCGAATCAGATCTTCGCCCAATATGGCGCGCCCCAGCGGCGGGCGGCGCCGACGAACAATGTCGACCTCAAGGAATTCTTCAACCGCTTCTCGGAGCTGGATTGATGGCCGTCATCCTGCTTCAATCGCCCAAGGGGGGCACCGGCACGACTTTCCTGGCGGCCCAGCTCGCCCTGCACCTTGCCGGCAAGGGCTATGAGGTCAACGCGCTCGACTGCACCTTCCAGGATTCGCTGAAGATGCATTTCGGCTTCATGCCGGCGCAGGCCGTGCCGGAATGGGGCGCGGGCGGCGGCGAACCGCTGGTGGCCTTCGGGGTCAGCGTCATGCAGGGCCATGGCCAGAGCCGCTCCGCCGCCTTCGCGGCCCGGGTGGACCGGGAGTTCGAGCGGATGTTCGATCCCGGCCATATCTGGATCGTCGATGTCGCATCGGAGGACCGGCACCTGCTGGAACTGCTGATGCCCCGCTGCGTGCTGCATATCTGTCCCCTACTGCCCACTGCCGCCTCTCTCGCCACGCTCAACCGCCTGAGCGAGACGGCCCCGGCGATGAAGCTGGACCGCACCGTCTTCGTCCTCAACCAGCTGGACGACCGGCAGAAGCTGTCGCGCCACAGCCACAGCTTCGTCCGCGACCTGTTCGGGGACCAGTTGCTGGCCACCATCCGCCGCGACGAGGCCGTCAACGAAGCGCTCGCGCGGTTCGAACTCATCAGCAAATATGCGCCGCCGAGCGCCGCGTTGCAGGACCTGCGCCTGTTCGCCGACGCCGTGGAAGAGCGCATCGGACTGAAACCCGCCCCGGGAGAGGCGAACATCGAGGTTACAGGAGACGCCTGATGTCCCTCCCTTCCCAACTCGCCCCGCAGGCCCTTCTCAGGCTTGCGGCGGGGCTCTTCGTGGCTGCCGTCGTCATCGTCGTGGTGACGGTGCCGCTCGACCTGGAATCGCAGTGGATATTCGCGCTGACCACCATGGCGGGCGTGATCCTGTTCAACCGTTCGCCCGGCAAACGGTCGACCATCGCCATCGGCATATTGTCGCTGCTGGTGTCCACCCGCTATCTGTTCTGGCGCACGACGCACACGCTGGACTTCGACAGCCTGCCCGCGGCCCTGCTGGGCACCGGCCTTTATCTGGCGGAACTCTACGCCTGGGTCATCCTGGTCCTGGGCCTGTTGCAGACGAGCTGGCCGCTGGACCGCCCGGTCGTGGAGATCGAGGGCGAGCCCGATCAATGGCCGGTCATCGACGTCTATATCCCCACCTATAATGAGAGCCTGGCGATCGTCCAGAACACGGTTTTCGCGGCGATGGACATGGATTATCCGCGCGACCGCTTCCACGTCTATATCCTGGACGACGGCCGCCGCCCCGAATTCCGGGCCTTCGCGCGGCAGGCCGGCTGCGGCTACCTGACGCGGGCCGACAATCTGCACGCCAAGGCGGGCAATCTGAACGCCGCGATGAAGAAGACCGACGGGGAACTGATCGCGATCTTCGACTGCGACCACGTCCCCACCCGCGCCTTCCTGCAGATGACGGTCGGCTGGTTCCAGAAGGACGCGCGGCTGGCGCTGATGCAGACGCCGCACCATTTCTATTCGCCTGATCCGGTGCAGCGGAACCTGGGCAATGTGAAGGAACTGCCGGGCGAAGGCGACCTGTTCTACGGCGCGGTGCAGAAGGGCAACGACCTGTGGAACGCGACCTTCTTCTGCGGGTCGTGCGCGGTCATCCGCCGATCCGCGCTGGAGCAGACCAACGGCTTTGCCGGCGAGACGGTGACGGAGGACGCGCATACCGCGCTGAAACTGCAGCGCATGGGCTGGAACACCGCCTATATCGGCATCCGCCTGTCGGCGGGCCTCGCGACCGAGCGGCTGGTGCTGCATGTCGGCCAGCGCATCCGCTGGGCGCGCGGCATGACGCAGATCATGCGGATCGACAATCCGCTGTTCGGGCCGGGCCTGAACTGGCACCAGCGGCTTTGCTACCTGAACGCGATGCTGCATTTCCAGTTTCCGCTGCCGCGCATCGTGTTCCTGACGTCGCCGCTCGCCTATCTGATCGGCGGACAGAACATCATCCATGCGTCGGCCGCGCTGATCTTCGCCTATGCGCTGCCGCACCTGTTCATCTCCACCATGTCGAGCGAGCGCATCCAGGGCGGCGACCGGCGGCCCTTCTGGGGCGAGATCTACGAAACGCTGCTCGCCTTCCATCTGGTGAAGCCGACGCTGTTCACGCTGCTGAACCCGCGCAAGGGCAAGTTCAACGTGACCGACAAGGGCGGCCTGCTGGACCAGACCTATTTCGACGGCACCACGGTGCGGCCGCATGTCATCACCGCGCTGCTGCTGGTGTTCGGCGTGATCTTCGGCTTCGTGAAGCTGAACTTCCCCCTCCTGTTCGACGCCCAGTGGGACACGGTGCTGCTGAACACCGCATGGGCGAGCTTCAGCCTGCTGATCCTGATCGCGGCGATTTCGGTCGCACGGGAACAGCGGCAGGTACGCGAGAATATCCGCATCACCGCGCAAATGCCCGTGACGCTCTATTTCGACGACGGCTATGTCGTCGACGGGACGACCGTGGACATTTCATTGGGCGGGCTGGCGGCGGAGCTGCCGGACGGTTTCGCGCTCCAGGGGCGCAAGGTCACGGACATCTCGCTGCCGATGGGCGACGAGACGCTGACCATTCCGGTCGACACGGTTCGCCTGGATAACGGCCGGGCCAAGCTGCGCTTCCAGCCGCTCGACATGGTGCATGCCCGTCATCTGGTGCGCGCCGTCATGGGCCGCGCCGATGCGTGGCAATCGGACAAGCCGCTGGCGCCGGTCGCCGGCCTCAAATCCATCAGGGATATTTTCAGCGTGGGCATCGACACGATCATCGACATATGGCGCCTGCCGCGCCGCCGGAAGAAGGCGATGCGCGCCATGGCCGCCGCCGCGGCCGCCGGGGCGCTCGCCACCACTTCCGCCAATGCGGTTCCCGCCGTGCCGGCGAGCACCCCCGCCGCGGCCACGCCGGTCCCGGCGGCGGGCGGCAAGCCGCAGCGGCTGCTGCTCAAGGACCTGCAGGTCAAGAACCCCATCCGCCTCGCCGGAACGCGCGGCGAATATGGCATTCCCTTCGGCCTGCGCAGCAATCAGGTCGTGACCGGCGCCTCTCTGACCCTGGCCTTCAACTTCTCGCCCTCGCTGCTGGGCGACCTCAGCCAGATCGTCGTCCTGCTGAACGGAGAAGTGGTCAACGCCCTGCCGCTTCGGCCTTCGGACGGCACGACGCAGACGGTGACCGTGCCGATCAACCCGGCGCTGTTCCTGCCGGGCGACAATTCGCTCAACCTGCGCTTCATCGGCCATTACACCCGCGACTGCGAAGACCCCTTCCACAGCTCGCTCTGGGCCAATGTCAGCAACACGCGGTCGGTGCTGAACATCACCACCCAGTCGCTGCCGCTGAAGCCCGACCTCGCGCGCCTGCCCGCGCCCTTTTTCGACCGCAACGAGAATGTGGCGCTGAAACTGCCCTTCGTCTTCGCGGGCAAGCCCACCAATGGCGAGCTGGAGGCGGCGGCCAGCACCGCATCCTGGTTCGGCGGCATGGCCAGCTATCGCGGCTATTCCTTCAAGCCCAGCTTTGGCCAGATCCCCGCCGGCAACGCCGTGCTGTTCGTGACGCCGGGCCGCCGCATTCCCGGCATCAACCTTCCCGGGGGGTCCGCCGCCACCATCATCACCAATCCGGTGGACAGCGAGGGCCAGTTGCTGATCGTCAGCGGCAGCGACGAGAAGCAGTTGAAGCAGGCGGCCGCGGCGCTCGCCATCGGACGGGGCATGCTGGGCGGGGCGAGCGCGTCGCTGGACGGCGTGCGCCTGCCCTCCTTCCCCCGCTATTCCGCGCCGCGCTGGCTGCGCACCGACCGGCCGGTGCGCCTGGGCGAGATCGTGCCGCGCTATGCCCTGCAGGGCATCGGCCTGCCGCCCGGCCCGCTCAGCGCCGGTTTCCATGTCGCGCCCGACCTGTTCTTCTGGCCGCGCCAGGGGGCCAAGCTCGACCTGCGCTACCGCTATCCGTCCGCCCCCTGGCTGGACAAGTCCCGCTCGCGCCTCGACCTGTCGATGAACGGCCAATATCTGACCACCCTGCCGCTGACCGGCGAACATTGGTGGGACAAATGGTTCGGCGGCGGACGGCCCACGGCCTATACGTCGCGCGCCGACGTCGTGCTGCCGCGCTACGACCTGTTCGGCCAGAACTCGCTGGTGTTCGACTATAATCTGCTGGTCCAGTCCAAGCAGCGCTGCGAGGGGATGTTGCCCGACAATGTGCGCGTCAGCATCTTGCCGGAAAGCTCGATCGACCTCAGCCACGCCTATCATGCGCTGCACATGCCCAATCTGGCGAGCTTCGCGGGCGGGGGCTATCCCTTCACCGTGCGGCCCGACATGGCGGAGACGGTCGTCCTGCTGCCCGGCGATCCGACGGCCGCCGTGGTCGAGGCCTTCCTGAACGTCATGGGCCGTTTCGGGGACGCGACCGGCGCACCCGCGATCCGGGCCAGCGTCACCCGGTCGGTCGATGCCGCGCGCATGGCGGGCAAGGACATATTGGTCATCGGCCCGGTCCAGATCGCCCAGTCGGAATCGCTCTTTTCCGGCGCGCCCGTCTTTTACCAGGACGGCCGGCTGCGCGTCACCGAACGCACGCCGGTGGAGCGGGCCTTCGACCTCTTCTCCCCCTATGAGCGCAGCGACAGCGGCACGGTCGACGGCTTCTTCTCCGGGTCCGACAGCTTCAGCGGCATCGTCGGCTTCCAGTCGCCCTTCGACACCGGCCGCAGCGTCGTCGCGCTGCTGGCCAGCGATCCCGAAGCGCTGCCGGCGCTGGTCAACGGCCTCAACGACACCAGGATCAACGCGCAGGTGCAGGGCGATCTTTCGGTGGTGGACGGCGAAGGCATGGCGAGCTTTGCGGTGGGCGACGGCTATTGGGTCGGATCGCTGCCGGTCTGGATGAAGATCGCCTATTGGATGAGCCAGCGGCCGTTCCTGATCGCCCTGGGTGGCCTGCTGGTCGCCTTCCTCATCTCCGCACCGGTCTATCTGCTGTTCAAGCGGCAGGAAACCAAGCGCCTCGAAGCGGTGAAATGATCATGAAGAAGACGATCTCCATCCTCGGCCTGCCGCTGCTGGCCATCGCGACGATGCCCCTGGCGCAGGCGGAGGTGCAGGGTGTCGCCCCGCTGCTCAAGCAGGCGCGCTACTGGCAGTCCAAGGGACGCGGCGACCTGGCGCGACAGGCCTATAACCGGGTGCTGGCCATCGATCCCGCCAATGCCGAAGCGCGGCGCGGCCTTGCCGGCAATGCGCCCCAGCCCAAGGCCGCGGCGAGGCCGCAGCCTGCGCAAGCCCCGCGCCCTGCCCCTCCTGCCCAGACGGCGGCGCCCGCCCCGGCGCGCACCGCGCCCGCGCGCCCCACCCGTACGGACCGGGGCGGCGACGCCCGTGCCGCCGGCTTCCGCGCGCTGGAGGCCGGACAGCTCGACGCCGCGGCCGCCCGCTTCCGCACGGCGCTATCCGCCAATCCCAACGACGCCGACGCGCTGGGCGGCATGGGGATCGTGCGGCTGCGCAAGTCCGAATTCGCGCAGGCCCGCGACCTGCTGACCCGCGCCTCGCGCATGGGGGGCGCGGGCAAATGGGCCGAGGCATTGCAGTCGGCGCGCTTCTATGCCGATTTGGACTCCGCCCGGACGGCGCTCGACAAGGGCGACCTCGCGCAGGCGGAGCGGCTCGCCACCGCGCTCAGCCAGTCGGACTTTCGCGACAAGGGGCCTGCGGTATCGGTGCTGGCCAGCGTCTATGAACGGCAGGGCCGCTATAATGAGGCGGCCGAACTCTACCGCCAGTTGGGCAAGGCCGGCGCTGGAGCCGCCACGGCCCAGGCCAGCGCCACCCGCAACGAGGCGCGCGCCGCCCTGGACGCAGGGGACAGCGCCCGCGCCGAACAGTTGCTGCGCGCCGCCATGGGCAATGCGCCCGACGATCCCTGGGTCGCCTACGATCTTGCCGGGCTGCTTCAGCAGCAGGGCCGCGTGGCGGAGCAGGACGCGCTGGTCCGCCAGCTTTCCTATTCCGACAAGCCCGAACCGCTTTACGCCGCCGCGCTGATCCTGGACCGCGCGGGACGCACCGGCGATGCGCAGGCCGTCGCCGCGCGCATTCCGGAAGGGCAGCGCACGGCGGAGATGCGCAACTTCATCGCCGGCCTCGGCATATCCGCCACCATCGCCCAGGCGAAGGCCGCTGGGGCACGGGGCGCGCAGGGCCAGGGGCTCGCCATGTTGCGCCAGGCGTCGGAGATGCGCGGCCTGTCCGCCGACCGCATGGGGGCGCTGGCGCAGGGCATGCTGGAACTGGGCGATGCGCGCGGCGCGGGCCAGCTGGCGGCGCAGGCGCTGGACGCCCCCGCCAATGATGCCGGCGCCTATGACGCGGCGGTGCGGGTGCTGGCGCAAACCGGACAGGACGGCATCGCCATGAGCGCCGTGCAGAAGGCGTCGGCGCTGGCCGGCCCCTCGCTTCAGGGCCAGCGCAGCCTCGGCAATCTGAAGGCGACGCTGGCGGCCGCGCAGGCGGACCGGATGCGGCAGGCGGGGCAGTTCGCCCCGGCCTTCGACATGTTGCAGGCGGCATGGAACGATGCGCCGGGCAATGAGGAAATCCTTTCCGCCCTGGCGCGGCTGTACCAATCGGGCGGCCTCAACGCGCAGGCGGCGCAGACCTTCCGCATGCTGCTGGCGCAGAAGCCGGCGGATCGCGACGCGATGGTGGGCCTAATCGACACGGCCAGCGCATCGGGCGACATGGAAACGGCGCGCGCCGTCACCCAGCAGGCGATCCAGATGCATCCGGCCGATTACCGGGTCTATATGGCAGCCGCCCGCATGGCCCGCACGCGCGGCAATGACGGGGACGCGGCGCGTTACCTCAAGACCGCCCGGGCGCTCTACATGCGCGAAACCGGCATGGCGCCTGGCGCCGTCATGGCGAACGGCAATCCCTTCGCGGCGGCGCCCCAATCGGCCAACCCCTTCCGCGCCATGGTCGCGCCGCAGCCGGTCAATCCGTTCGCGCTCGGCAGCAATCCCGCGGCCCTGTCGGCGCCCTATGCGCCGCCCATGGGCTTTGCCCCTCAGCCGCCCGTGGGGTCAGGCTTTGGCGTGCCCGCCCCGGCTGCCATGCCCGCCTACCCGCCCGCGCCGGGCTATGCCGCCCCCGCCGGCTTTCCCGGAATGGCGGCCCCGGCGCCTTCCTACGGCAACCCGGTCTATGCCGATCAGGCCTATGCCGATCGGAACAGCGGCGTAACGAACGTCCCCGCAGATCCGGTGCTGGCGGAGATCGACCAGCAATTGCAGCAATCGGCCGACGAAAGCGGCCCGCGCGTCGACGTCGACACAGGCTATCGGTCGCGCTCGGGCGAAACGGGCCTCAGCAAATTGCGCGAAATGACTGGCAGCGCTTCCCTCTCCGCACCCGTCGCGGGGGGCCGGGTCGGCGTCAAGGCAACGGCGGTCGTGCTGGATTCGGGCCGCCCGACCGGGTCGGGCCTCGCCCGCTTCGGCACCAACGCCACGCCCGAGGCGCAGGGGATCGTGGACGAGCAGCCGTCCCAGCTCACCAGCGCCGAAACGCAGCATCAGTCAGGCGTCGCCGTCACCGCCAGCTATGTCAGCAAGCTGCTGAAGCTGGAAGCGGGCGTCACGCCGCTGGGTTTCCCCAAGGAGCATGTCACCGGCAGGATCGAGGTGACGCCCCGCCTGTCCACCAACGCCACCGCCCGCATCTGGGCCGACCGCAAGCCCGTGACCGACAGCATCATCGCCTATGCTGGCACGGACGACCCACGCACCGGCGCCTTCTGGGGCGCTGTGATGAAGAGCGGCGGCGGCCTGTCCCTGTCCTATGACCGCAACGGCAATGGCGTCTATGCCGACGGCTCCTTCTATCATTATGACGGCACGGCGGTGCGCGACAATGACAGCGTGGAGATCAATGCCGGCGGCTATTTGCGGGCGTGGCAGAATGCGCGCTCGGGCGTTTCCGTGGGCTTCAACGTCAATTACCAGAATTACGACAACAACCAGAATTACTTCACCTACGGCCATGGCGGCTATTTCAGCCCGCAGAGCTTCCTCAGCGTCAATTTCCCGATCCGTTACTGGACGAATGACGGCCCGATGAGCATCCAGGCCAGCGTCGCGCCCGGCTATCAGAGCTACGATCAGCAGGGTGAGCCCGTCTATCCGACGGAGCCGGGCGCGCAGGGCGTGCTGGATTTCCTCAAGAGCCAGAACAGCGACGTCCGTTCCCGTTATGACAGCATCAGCAAGACCGGCTTCGGCCTGTCGGCGGCCGGCGCGATTTCCTATCGGGTCAGCCCGAACACGCGGCTGGGCGGGGAACTGAATATCAACACTTTCGGTGAATATAAGGAGTTCAAGACACTGATCGGGCTCAAGCAGAATATCGGAGGCAATTGATGTTGTTCGTGAAGGATTTCCCGATGGCGGGCAATCAGGACATCGCCATGCTCGCATCCGGCGGGGAGGCTGCACAGCGCTTCGTCAGCCTGATCCTCGGCGAAATCGCCTCCGCCGCCACGGCGGAACAGATGCAGGGCTTTTTCCGCGCGGTCGGCGCGCGGCTTGCCAAAAGCCATCCGATCGTCAATGCCAAGGATATGGACAGGCTGACCCAGCACGGCAACATGGTCTGGGACAGGCTGCATTGGGGCAGCGTCCGATTCGAACTGGACGATGAAGGAATCGACATCTTCCATGACGGCCTGCCCGAAAGGCTGGAGGGTGATGCCGACGGCATATGGGCCGGAGTCGCCCCCTTCATCCTGGAGGGAGCCTATGACGCATGGTTCCGGCAGATGGGCAGCGGCGAACGGCTCAGCACCCGGATTTCACGCAGCCAGGGCGGGCATATCGAACTGCGTCATGGGATTTGAACGGCGGACGGTCCTGACCGCCCTCGCCTTTGCCCTGACGACCGGCTGCGCCCGCGCCAAGTCCTCCGCCAAATCCATGGACGGCCTGATGCTCGATCCCGCGCTCTGGCAGGGCTACAAGGCCCGCTTCCTGGCGCCAGAAGGCCGGATCGTCGACAATGGCAATGGCGGCGTCAGCCATAGCGAGGGTCAGGGCTATGGCATGGCGCTGGCGCAGGCGGCGGGCGACAGCGCGGCCTTCGACGTCATGGCGCGCTGGACCGCCCAGACGCTGTTGCGCAAGGACATGGCGCTGCATAGCTGGCGCTACACGCCCGGCCGCGCCGATCCGGTGGCCGATCCCAACAATGCGACCGACGGCGACCTGCTGATCGCCTGGGCGCTGCTGATGGCGGGTCGCCGCTGGGGCAAGGCGGATTATCTGCAGCAGTCGGCAGCGGTCCGGGGCGCGGTCGCGCAGAAGCTGATCGTGCAGCGCCACGGCTTCACCCTGCTGCTGCCCGGCCTTGTCGGCTTCGCCAAGGCGGATCGAGTGATCGTCAACCCCTCTTATTATGTCTGGCCGGCGATCGACGCCTTCGCCCGGCTGGAACCGCGCGTCTGGGGTCCGTTGGCCGCCGATGGGCTGAAGATCCTGAAGGCCGCGCGCTTCGGCCCCTCCGGCCTTCCCGCCGACTGGCTCGACATCAAGGGCAAGGGCGTGGTCGAACCGGCGGAGGGACGCGATCCGGTCTTCGGCTTCGAAGGCATCCGCGTGCCGCTCTACTGCCTGATGAGCGGGCGGCGGAGCGCTTGCGACTCGATCGCGCGCTATTGGCTCGCCCTCGTGCGCGCGGGCAGGCCGCTGCCCGCCTGGGTGAATGTGGTCACGGGCGAAACCGCGCCCTATGCGCTCTCCGCCGGCGCCACCGCCATCGCCGGACGCCTGCTGAACCGCAACCTGCCGGCCGCCGCCGCCGATCAGGACTATTATGCCGCGACGCTGGGACTGATGAACCAGATGCGGATTTGAGCGGTTTTCCGGGGTGGATTGCGGACATTCCCCCTCCCGCAGGCGGGAGGGGGCTAGGGGGTGGGCTGGCGCGGCATCAGCGTGAGTTTTCAACGGCTAAGCTGGAAGCTCGCTGCGCTCGCACCCACCCCTAACCCCTCCCGCCTGCGGGAGGGGAATGTCTTAAACTGGCCATTTCCGGTCAAGAATCCTAAAGCCGCCCGATGACGACACCCCCCGACCTTGCCATCCGCATGCGCCGCGCCGATTTCAACCGCGCCCTGGCGGAGGCGGACCTGAATGCCATCGGCCCCCTGCTCGCGCCCCAGGCCATGCTCGTCGCCGGATCGGACAGCACGGTGATCTCCGGCCGCAAGGCGCAGCTTCAGGCGTGGAAGCGGGAATTCGCCGCAGCGGAGCGCACCGTCTACACCCGCACGCCGGAGCATATCGTCGCCTCGCCGGTCGAACCCATCGCGATGGAGCATGGCCGATGGCAGGGCGTGACCGCCGGTTCGGACCGTCCCCTCGCATCCGGCACCTACAGCGCCAAATGGCGGCAGGTCGGCGCGGACTGGGTCATCGAAGCGGAAATCTATCTGACGCTCGCCTGACCGGAAACGCTTGAACAGCCGCTCGCCCGCGCCCAATTAGAGGCTGTTCCTCCTGCCACGGAGGCCCGCAAGCCACGAGTAGCCATGACCACCGCCAATCCCCTTCTTGCCGACAGCGACCTGCCCGATTTCGCCGCCATCCGGCCTGCCCATGTCGTCCCCGCCATGGAGGAAGCGATCGCGGCCCACCGCGCGGCCATCGAAGGGATCACCGCCAGCGGGAAGGATGATTTCGACGCGGTCATCCTGGCCGCCGAGCGCGCCGATTTCCTGCTGTCGCGGGTCTGGTCGCCGGTGGGGCATCTCGCCTCCGTCGCTGACACGCCCGAATTGCGGGAAGCGCACGCCGCAGCGCAGGCGCTGATGACCGCCTATCTGATGGAGGCGGGCCAGAACCGGGCCCATCACGATGCCGTCGCCCGCCTCGCCGCCCGCCCCGATTTCGCCAGCCTGCCGCCCGCCGCGCAGCGGGCCGTCGATCTCGCCCTGCGTGGCTTCCGTCTGGCGGGCGTCGCGCTGGAGGGTGAGGCGCGGCAGCGTTTCCTGGACATCGGTGTGGAGTTGAGCGACCTCAGCACCAAATTCGGCAATGCGGTGCTCGACGCCACCGAGGCCTGGAGCGAGCATGTCACCGACGAGGCGGCGCTGGCGGGCGTTCCGGACAGCGACAGGGCGATCCTGGCCGCCTATGCGCAGGAAAAGGGGCTGACCGGCTGGCTGATCACGCTGCGCCAGCCGAGCGTGCTGGCGATCCTCTATCATGCGCAGGACCGGGCGCTGCGGGAGCGGGTCTATCGCGCCTACAACAGCCGCGCCTCCGATCAGGCGGGGGACAGGAGCCACGACAATAGCGAACGGATCGACGCGATCATGGCGCTGCGTCATGAAGCCGCGCAGATATTGGGCTTTGCCGATTCCGCCGCCCATTCGCTGGAGACCAAGATGGCCGCCGACGCGGACGAAGCGCTGGCGTTCCTGGCCGACCTCGCCCGGCGGGCGCGGCCGGTCGGGGAACGCGAACTGGCGGAGGCGCGCGCCTTCGCGGCCGAGCATCTGGAGCTGGACGATGTGCAGCCATGGGACCTTTCCTATGTGGCCGAAGCAATGCGCCGCACGCTGCATGGCGTGGATCAGGAGGCGCTGAAGGCCTATTTTCCCCTGCCCCGCGTGCTTGCGGGAACGCAGGCGCTGATCGAGCGGCTGTTCGGCGTCCGCCTCGTCGCCCGGCAGGGCGTGCCGACCTGGCATCCGGACGTGCTGTTCTACGACGTGCTGGACGCGGACGACAGCGTGGTGGCGGGCGTCTATCTCGACCTGTTCGCGCGGGCGGGCAAAAGGGGCGGGGCGTGGATGGACGTGTGCCGTTCGCGCTTCCGCGATGCCGACCGGCTGCATCTGCCCATCGCCTACCTCACCACCAATTTCGCGCCGCCCGCGGGCGACCGGCCTTCGCTGGCGACGCATAATGACGTGGTGACGCTGTTCCACGAATTCGGCCATGTGCTGCATCACCTGCTGACCGAGGTGGACCTGCCGTCGATCGGCGGCATCAGCGGCGTGGAATGGGACGCGGTGGAACTGCCCAGCCAGTTCATGGAGAATTTCGCCTGGGACGGGGACACGCTGATCGGCCTGTCCGGCCATGTCGACAGCGGCGAGCCGCTGCCGCAGGCGATGTTCGACCGGCTGCTGGCGGCGCGCCAGTTCCAGGCGGGCCTTGCCATATTGCGGCAGATCGAATTCGCGACCTTCGACCTGCTGCTCCACCGCGACTATGACCCGGCACAGGGCGCGCGGGTCAACGCCGTGCTGGATCAGGTGCGCAAGGCGGTGGCCGTGGTGCATCCGCCGGAATGGAACCGCTTTGCCCATGCGTTCAGCCATATCTTCGCGGGCGGCTATGCGGCGGGCTATTATTCCTATCTCTGGGCGGAACTGCTGTCGGCCGACGCGTTCGAGATTTTCGCCCATGCCGACATTCCGGGCGGCGGGGCGACCGCTTTCCGGCGTGAAATCCTTGCCGCCGGGGCGAGCCGCCCCGCCGCCGAGAATTTCCGGGCTTTCGCCGGGCGCGCGCCGGAGGTCGACGCGCTGCTGCGGATGCGGGGGTTGGCCGCCTGAATCGCTTCAGAAGTGGGCGGTGTAGCCGCCGTCCACCGCCAGCACCTGTCCGGTGACGTAGGATGCCGCGTCTGACGCCAGGAACAGAACCGGGCCGACAATCTCCTCCGGCCGGCCCCATCGCCCCAGCGACGTGCGGCGGGCGAGGTGATCCGCTATGGCGGGGTCGGCGGTCATCTCCTCATTGGCCTCGGTCGCGAAATAGCCGGGGGCGACGGCGTTCACGGTGATGCCGCGACTGCCCAGTTCCGCCGCCAGCGCCCGCGTCAGCGCGTCCAGCCCGCCCTTCGCCATGGTGTAGGCCGCGTCGCCGGACCGGGCGATCTGGCCCGCGATGGACGTGACGTTGACGATCCGCCCGCCCTCCTTCATCCCGGCCGCGATGGTGCGGGCGAGGTCGAAGGGCGCGACCAGATTGACCTCCAGCATCCGCCGCACCGCGGGCCGGTCCAGTTCTCCAAGCGGCCTGCGGTCGCGATGGCCTGCATTGTTGACCAATATGTCGATCGGGCCGCAGGGGCCGAGCGCCGCCCGCAGCGCTTCGCCATCCTGCAGGTCGAAGATCAGCGGCGCGCTCGTCCCGCCCGAGGCGGCGATGGCGGCGGCGGTCGCCTCAAGCTGCTCGACATTTCGGCCATGGAGCAGGACATGCGCGCCGGCCCCGGCCAGGCCCAGCGCGATCTCGCGTCCCAGGCCGCGTCCGGCTCCGGTGACGAGGGCGATTTTTCCTTGCAGCATCCAAGCCTCTCCACACAGCCGGTCAGGCGAGGACGAAGGTCTTGCTCCGCCCGCGATTGATCAGCAGCACCAGCCCCGCCCCGATCAGGCACAATATCCCCGCCGCGACGAAGGCGGGCATATAGCTTTGCCAGACGGTGCGCGAAAGGCCGCCCGCCAGCGCCGCGCTCGCCGCGCCGAGCTGATGCCCGGCGAAGATCCAGCCGAACACGACATTGGCCCGCTCCGGTCCGAAACGCTGCGCCGTCAGCTTGACCGTCGGCGGCACGGTCGCGACCCAGTCGAGGCCGTAGAACATCGCGAAGACCGACAGGCTGTAGAACGAGAAGTCGCTAAACGGCAGATAGAGCAGCGAAAGGCCGCGCAGCCCATAATACCAGAACAGCAGCCAGCGATTGTCGAACCGGTCCGACAGCCAGCCCGACGCCAGCGTGCCCGCGAAATCGAACAGCCCCATCATCGCCAGCATCGACGCCGCGCCCACCGCCGCCAGCCCATAGTCGCCGCAAAGCGCGATGAAATGCGTCTGGACCAGCCCGTTGGTGCTGGCGCCGCAGATGTAGAAGGAAAAGAACAATATCCAGAAGCTGGGCACCCGCGCGGCATCGGCCAAGATGCGGAGCGGGCTCATCAACAGGGCGCCGAAGCTGGCGGGCTGCGGCGGGGCGGGATGCACCTCGCTCTCGCCATAGGGCGGCAGGCCGAGGTCGGCGGGACGGTCGCGCATCAGCAGCAGCACGACCATCGCCGCCAGCAGGATCGCGCCGCACACCAGCAGGACCGAGGCGCGCCAGCCGAACCGCTCCGTCAGCGCGGCGAGCAGCGGCAGGAAGGCCAGCTGACCCGTGGCGGTGCTGGCCGACAGCAGCCCCATGACCAGCCCGCGCCTGTGCGCGAACCAGCGCGTGGCGACGGTGGCGCCCAGCACCATGGCGGTGAGCCCGGTGCCGATGCCGATGACGACGCCCCACAGCAGGACGAGATGCCACAATCGGGTCATGCCCATCGACAGCAGCAGTCCGCCGACGATGATGGACAGCGAGATCAGCATCATCCGCCGCACGCCGAAGCGGTTCATGAAGGCGGCGGCGAACGGGCCCATCCCGCCGAACAGCAGGAAACGGATCGCCAGCGCCCCGGAAATATCCGCCGAACTCCAGCCGAATTCCTTTTGCAGGGGGATGATGAACACGCCGGGCGCGCCCACGGCGCCGGCGACGACCAGCATGGTGAAGAAGGTCGCGGCCAGCACGGCCCATCCATAATGGATTTGCCGCGTGCCCATTTGGCGGGCGAGAGTCGCTGACAGCATGAAGGCCTTCCTCCCGGATCGATCGACCGGCGTTAGATGACGATCGTCATCAGATGGTCAAGGGGCCAATTGACGGAATATGGACGTGGAAGGCCGCGAACAGGCGGGGCGGGCCGGCCGTCAGGCGGAAGCGCGCGGCTGGACCAGGGCGTCCTCCCGCTTTTCCGGACGGATATAGATGGAGGTGAGTTCGGGAATCGCCCGCTTCATCTCGCTTTCCATCTCCTCGATCAGGCTTTCGGCCCGGCCCATGCGCAGATCGTCGGCGAAATCGGCGCTGATCGCCACGAACACCGCGTCGGGCGCGGTGTGGATGGTGCGGATGTGATTGACGGCGGTGATCTCCGGCCGCCGGTCGAGCAGCGCCCAGACCGCGTCGATGATGGCCCGGTCGGCGCTCTCCCCGATAAGCAGGCCCTTGGCCTCCCGCGCCAGCAGCACCGCCACCGCGCCCAGCACCAGCCCGATGACGATGGAGGCGACGCCGTCCAGCCGCGCATTGCCGAAATAATGGCTGGCCCAGACGCCGATGGCCGCCACGATCAGCCCGATCAGCGCGGCGCTGTCCTCGAACAGGACGATGAAGCCGGCCGGGTCCTTCGACCGGCGGATCGATTGCCACCAACTGCTGGGGCCGCGCTTGCGTCCGAATTCCCGCACGGCGATGGTCCAGGATGCGCCCTCCATCAGGAAGGCGATGGCCAGGACGATGTAGTTGACGGCGGGGTCGCGCAGCGGCTCCGGCTGCCGAATATGGAGCCAGCCTTCATAAATGGATACGCCCGCGCCGACCGCGAAGATCAGGATGGCGACGACGAAGGCCCAGAAATACAGCTCCCGCCCATAGCCGAAGGGATGGGCGGCGTCGGCGGGCTTCTTCGCCCTGGCCTGACCATAGAGCAGCAGCAACTGGTTGCCGCTGTCGACCATCGAATGCACCCCCTCCGTCAGCATGGAGGAGGAGCCGGTCAGGGCCGAGGCGACGAACTTGGCGACCGCAATGCCGATATTGGCCAGCAGCGCGCCGTAAAGGACGATATTTTCCCGGATGTGCGCGACGCGGCCGGTTTTCGCCACCTGGGTTCAGCCCGGATAGGGGGAGGACCGGAGCAGGCCGGCCAGATGCGCCGCATTGCCCGCCACCATCTTCGCGGTCTTCTCCACCTTCTCCGGCACCTCCCCCAGATCCTTGAAATCGATCGAGCCCATAGCTTCCCCCACCCAATAGCAGGCGGCCGTGGCCGGAATCGTCCAGCCGACATCGTTCAGCGCCTGAAACCATTGCGCGGTCGAAAAATGCGCCCCGTCTTCATTGCCGACAATCGCCGCGACCGCAACCTTGCCATAGCTCGGCATGCGGCCCCGCTCGTCTGCCTCGCCCAGAAAGGCGTCCATGCGTTCCAGCACCCGCTTGGCGACGCTGCTGATCTGCCCCAGCCAGATCGGGCCGCCGAAGATCACTATGTCATGGTCCAATATCCTGCGGCGCAACGCCGGCCAGGCGTCGCCCTCTCCTTCATCGGACGTCACGCCGGGCCTGATGTCGAGCGCCGCGACCCGCACCGTGCCGGTGAGTTCGACATCATGGGCGGCAAGGGCCTTCGCCAGCACCGCGATCATCGCGTCGGTCGAGCTGGATTCGCCGTCCCCCGCCTTGAGGCTGCAGTTGAGGGCCAGGGCTTTCAGAACCATCGCATGTCTCCATCCGCCCCATCCACGCGCCGAACCGGGCTCCAGCCAATGAACTCCCCAGCAGGCAATGTGTTCTTCGGGGAAAGGAGATTTGCGATGCCCGATACCGAAGAGATGATCCATGAGGATGGCCTGCCCGGCCATGAAAGCCGGCTGGAGCCCAAGCCCGAATGGGAACCGCGCTATCCCGGCTCCGGCCGGCTGGCGGGCAAGGTGGCGATCGTCACCGGCGCCGACAGCGGAATCGGGCGGGCGGTCGCGGCGCTCTATGCCCGCGAAGGGGCCGATGTCGCGATCTTCTACCTCTGCGAACATGACGACGCGGAAAAGACCGCCGGGATCGTTAGGGCGGAAGGGCGGCGGGCGCTCACGATCGCGGGCGACCTGGGCGACCGGGACTTCTGCCAGCGGGCCGTGGCGCAGGTGGTCGAGCAGTTCGGGCGGATCGACATCCTCGTCAACAATGCGGGCGAGCAGCACCCGGACAGCGACATCACCGACATCAGCGAGGAACAGCTGCGCCGCACCTTCCAGACCAACATCTTCGCCATGTTCTTCCTGACGCAGGCGGTCCGCCCGCATCTGAAGCTCGGGGCGGCGATCGTCAACTGCACCTCCGTCACCATGTATCAGGGGTCGAAGGAACTGCTCGACTATTCCAGCACCAAGGGGGCGATCACCGCCTTCACCCGGTCGCTGTCCGAAAATCTGGTGGGGGACGGCATCAGGGTGAACGCCGTCGCGCCGGGTCCGATCTGGACCCCGCTCAACCCCAGCGGCGGGGCAAGTCCGGAAAAGCTGGAGCATTTCGGGGAAAGCACGCCCATGGGCAGGCCGGGCCAGCCCAATGAAGTCGCCCCGTCCTTCCTCTTCCTCGCCTGCGATGACGCCAGCTACATGTCGGGGCAGGTGCTGCATCCCAATGGGGGCACCATCGTCAACGGCTAGAGCCAATCGTGCGGAAAAGCTGCCCTGAGCCTGCCGACGGGCGGGAACCGGTTTTCCGCCTGAAAGGATCGGACAACAGAAAGCTGGAGCACGCGACCCGCGTCCGATCTGGCGCAGCGTGCTCCAGGCGCGAGCGGATTGAAGCCGCATCACGTCGCTGCGCCTCACCTGACCGGGATCCGGTCTTCCCTCAGGCGGTCAGCGAGTCCGCGCGGCCTTCCCCGCGCATCCCGCGCGGAGACCAGGGCGCGGCCCGCCGGTTCAGGGTGATGATGGCGCTATTCTCGCTCCACGACTGGATCAGCGCGGGAATATTCTCCGACGGCGCGGGGCGGCCGAAATAGAAACCCTGGGCATAGTCGCAGCCCAGTTCGCGCAGCTTGACCGACTGGTCCGCTTCCTCGACGCCTTCCGCCACCACCTTCATGTTGAGCGCGCGGCCCAGCGTGATCAGCGCGGAAACGATGGCGGCATCGCTTTCGCGCGCCGTCACGCCGCTGACGAAGGAACGGTCGATCTTCAGCGTGCTGACGGGCAGCGACCGCAAATGGGAAAGCGAGGCGAAGCCGGTCCCGAAATCGTCCAGCGCCAGCGGGATGTTGCACATGTGCAGTTCGTCGATGGAACGGCGCACCGTGTCCGACCCCGCGCCCAGGAACACCCCTTCGGTGATCTCGATCTCTATGGAATCGGGCGCGATGGAGAAGCGGTCCATGGTCTCGATCAAGCGTCCGGCAAAGCGTTCCCGCCGCAATTCGGCCGAGGACACGTTGATGGCGACATGCCCCAGCGTCAGCCCGCGCGCGCGCCATGCGGCCATGTCGGCGAACACCTGGCTGGTCATCGTCTGGCCGATCATGTCGGCGACGTCATGATCGTCGAACGCCGCGTAGATTTCGGCGGGCGAGCGGATGGTGCCGCAACTGTCGCGCCACCGCAGCAGCGCTTCGAACCCGACCAGTTCGCCCGTCTGCAACGACACCTTGGGCTGATAATAGCTGATGATCGTGCCGTCGCGCACGGCGGTCCGCGCCCGGTTGATCATGGCCACGCGCTCCTGCATGTCCTCCAGCAGCGACTGCTCGAACATCTGCATGCGCCCCCGGCCCAGCGACTTGGCGCGATAAAGCGCCAGGTCGGCATGGCGCAGCAGTTCCGTCGCGACCCGGCCATCCTCGGGGAATGCGGCCACGCCGATGCTGCCGCGGCATTCGAGCGAGCGCCCGGCGGCGAACAGCGTCTCCCGAATGGTGAGGACGCGATTGGCGAGATCGGCAAGCTGCTGTCGGCTTTCGACATTCTCGATCAATATGGCGAACTCGTCGCCGCCCAGCCGCGCCACCACCCCGTCGCCGGCGAAGATTTCCTTGAGGCGGGAGGCAAAGCTCTTCAACAGCTCGTCACCGGCATGATGGCCCATCAGGTCGTTGACGTCCTTGAAATTGTCGATGTCGAGCAGGAAGACGCCGACCTTCTTGAAGTCGGTCATGGCGCTCGCCAGCGCCTTGTCCAGGCAGGCGTTGAACATCGCCCGGTTGGGCAGTTGCGTCAGCGAATCATGCTCGGCGTTCCAGCGTATCTGCTCCTCGATCAGCACGCTTTCATGGATGTCCTCGGTATAGCCGTACCAGCGGATGATCCGGCCTTCCTCGTCGCGCCGGGGATAGGCCTGCGCCCGCATCCAGCGATACTGGTCGTTGACCATCAGCCGCACGCGCACGTCGAAGGGCTCGCCGGTGGTCAGCGAATGGGTGATCCGGTGGGTCAGCGGGCCGATGTCATCCGGATGCGTCGCCGCAAGCCAGCCATTGCCCTCCGCCTCCTCCCGGTCCAGGCCGGAACTTTCCAGCCAGCGATCGGTGAAGTCGATGATCCGGCCGTCGGGATCGGCCAGCCAGGGAAGCTGAGGATTATATTCGACGATCAGGCGCAGATTTTCCGTGCTGCGGCGCAGCCGTCCGATTTCGGCATGTTCGGTCGTGACGTCGATCATCACCAGGTCGGCCGCCGGCCGGCCCGCCCCGTCACGACGGATGCGCGCGACGACACGCATATTCCTCATGACGCCTTCACGATCCTCCAGCGTCAGCGTCGCTTCGGCCCTGCCCATGCGCAGAACGGCGCGGGCAAGCTGGAGCACGGGCTTGCGAAAGATCCGGTGCACGCCGCGGAACCAGCGAAGCAGCGGCTGGCCGTCCCGCACGCCGAAACGGCTCGCGGTGGCGGCATCGGGATGGCATAGCCCATCCCCGTCAACCGACCACCGCAAGACCCCTGCCGACGCCAGTATCTGCTGGTCGCCATCCATCGGGTCCTGCCTGCCTTGAAATTCATCAGGTGACCGCGATGAAATCTGGTCCGCCATTCTACTCCTGCTGTCCCGGCGCCGCGGCCCTTAAGAAGGTTTCACCATTTGCTGGCTAAGATTTCCTTAATGGCCGCCATATGGGCCATAGCCAGCACGCCCAAGCGCAACGTCCTAAAATGCCGCCGAAAGGCTGACGCCATAGGTGCGCGGCGGCCCGTATGCCGCCGTTCGGTACACGCCCAGACCGGACCGGTCGTCGGCATAGGTCTTGTAGATCCTGTCGGTCAGGTTCTGGACCCAGGCGGCGATGTCCCACTGCCCGCGACGCAGGCCGAAACGCAGGTTGACCAGCGTGCGCGGCCCGGCCTTGAAGGCGTCCGAATTGGTCGGCTCGAAATAGACGGTCGACCGGTGATCCACATCCGCGCGGGCGAAGATCGTGCCGATCCGCACCGGAACCTCATAGCTGACGGCGCCATAGCCGGTGAAATGGGGCGCCAGGACCAGGTCGTTGCCGGTGCAGTCGGTGCTGGGGCTGCCGACAGAGGGAATGACCGATGCGGGAACGCCGCAATTGTCGAACCTCTTATAATGTGCGTCCAGAATGGCGGCATTCCCCTCCAGCCGCAGCCGGGACGTCAGTTGCAGCGACAGCTCGCCTTCCACGCCCTCCACCTGCGCGCGGCCGGCATTGGTGAGCGCCAGCCCGCTGCCCAGCACCTGCGACACCTGCAACCGGTCGTAATCGGTGTGGAACGCGGCAAGGTTCAGCCGCATCCGCCGGTCCAGCGTCAGCATCTTGAAGCCGACCTCATAGCTGGTCGCCTTTTCCGGGCTGGCGGTCAGCCCGCCCAGCGAAGAGGCGAGGTCGACATTGTAAGCCGCGCTCTTGAAGCCGCGGGAGAAGCGCGCATAGACATTGGCGTCCGGCACGACCTCATAGGAAATGGTCGCGCTGGGCGACAGGTCGTCATCGGTCGACCGGCCGTCGAAGGTGAGGTTCGGGAAGCCCAGATAGGTGAAGATACCCGTCCCGCTGGCGTCATCCTGGACGAAATGGGCGCGCTTCTTCTCCCTGGTGTAGCGCAGGCCGGCGGAAAGCGACAGGCGATCGGTCAGTTCATAGTCGAGCCGCCCGAACAGCGCCCCGCTCTCCGTCTTGACGCTGCCCTTGGTGGTCAGCATCGGTTCGCCCGGCACGCCCGTATCGGCGCCCAGACCCAGGCCCCGGTCGGTGCGCACCATCTGGTCGAAATAATAGGCGCCCAGCAGATAGCGCAGCTTGCCGGTGCCGCCCGCCAGCCGCAGTTCCTGGCTGAAGAAATGGGAATCGTCGCTGAAATTGTCCGCGGAGACGAAGTCGACCTGCTCCTGATCGTCGTCCAGCGAGGCATGATAGGAGGAATCGCGATAGGCGGTGATGGCCGTCAGCGTGATCGCGTCCGATGCCCATTCCGTCCTCAGCGAAATGCCCTGGCTGTCGCGGTGCAACCGGTTGGGCCGGTTGTTGTTGATGTGCAGCGGCTCCCGCGAAGGGAAATCCGCCGGATAGCCGGCCAGCGCGTCCGCCTGGAAGAAGGCGGGCGTGCCGCGGTCGCGCAGCCCCTCCCACCGGGCGATGAAGGACAGTTGGTCGGTCGGCGCATATTTGGCCGACAGCCGCCAGGTCAGCAGGTCGGTCGATCCCGCATCCCTGCCGCCGGACAGATGCTTGTAGAAGCCGTCCTGCCGGGCATAGGCCACCGCGCCGCGCACCGAAAGCCGTTCGTTGAGGCGCGTGCCCAGCACCGCCTCGCCCCGCCTGTAATCGTAATTGCCCGCGTCCAGCCGGATGGAGGCGCCGGGATCGGCGTCGGGCTGCTTCGTCTGGACGTTGACGACGCCGGCGATGGTGTTCTTGCCATATTCCGTCCCTTGCGGGCCGCGCACGATTTCCACCCGGTCGACATCCAGAAGATGCTGGACGAAATTTTCCGGCCGGCCGACATAGACATCGTCCACATAGATGCCGACGCCGGTTTCCAGCCCGATATTGCGGACCAGGGTGGAGATGCCGCGGATCGAGATCTGCCCCTGCAACTGGCCTGCAATGCCCCCGCCGATGTCGACATTGGGGGCCATGCGGGTCAGGTCGGTGATGGTCTGCAACCCCGCCGCCACGATCGAATCGCCCGAAATGCTGGTGACCGCCAGCGGCGCCTTCAGCAGCGGTTCCGGCACCTTGCGCGCCGTCACCGTGATGTCGGCGCGCATGTCCGCATCGGCCGGGGCCTGCGCCCGGGCCGTGCCGGAAGCTGCCAGTTCGATCGTCGCGGAAACCAGAAGTGCCCACTTCCATCGCCGCCTGTACCCAAAATTCGTCATCGCCCACGAAACCCGCTATATCTTTTCAATCCGCCGATCATAGGCGGACTTGGTAAACCGCTGGTTAAACTCTTCCTGCGTCCGGCTCCGGATCGGACGAGCTTGCGCTCTGCGGCCGGCGGCCCCGCAACCCGGCGAACGCTCGTTCCGCCGCAAACAGGAATCAGGCGGCAGGAAGGCACGCTTAACCCGCTTTTAAGACCTGACGCGGCATGACGGCAGGCATATGCCGCGTGAGGAACCATGAGCGAATATATCCCCAGCACCCAGCTTCGCGCCGGAAGTTCGACCACCGCCGCCGATTTCAACGCGGGGGTCGACAGCACGCTCAGCATCGAGAGCCTCGTCACCCGCTTCAGCCAGGCCCTGGGCCTTCAGGCGGCGAGCCATGCCTGCTACGCTGTCGGCGATGGGGAGCGGCGCTTCCTGTTCGGTGAGACCGGCTGGTGCGGGCCGATCGCACAGCCGGAGGTCCTGCCGCAGATCTGCTTTCCGATCACCGGCTGGGACGAACGGCAATATGAGGTTGAGATCCGCCTGCTGAGCATGCTGGAAAGCCCGGAGGAACGCGCGAACCTGCACGCCATGGCGACGCTCTACCTGTGCCGGGGCATCGCCCTGCTCGACGCGCGCGACGATCTGGCCGCGTCCGCCCTGACCGAGACCGAGCTGTTCTGCCTCGACCAGCGGCAGGCCGGGTGGTGCGACCTCGACATTGCCGAGGCACTCGACCGCTCCGTCCAGGCGGTGAAGGTGCATGTCCAGCGCGCCCGGCAGAAGCAGGCCGCCTGAACCCCCTTTATCGACCGGGTTTTTTGCGGGGAACATGGATTGCACCCTGCAACTTTCCGATGACCTCCCCTGTATAATATGTTACAGGCGCTGCCGCTGCATGCGGGGGACGAACGGATTTGATTCATCTGATTTCGAAGAACAATTCCGCACTGTACCAGGACGAGATCAGAGATTTGCACCAGGCCCGCGCGGAGGTGTTCGTCAACCAGCTCGGCTGGGATCTCAGGGTCGAGGACGGATTGGAATATGACGAATATGATGATGCGCGCGCGAGCAACATCATAGGCTTTTCGACCGAGAACCGGGTCGTCATGGGGCTGCGTTTCCGCCCCACCGACGACTGTTCCATGCTGCTCGATCATTTTTCGCATGTCCTGCCCGCCGGCATCCGCCCCATCGACGACGGGCGCACCTGGGAACTGAGCCGCGGATTCTGCATTGAGCGGGGCATGCGCCGCCACAATCTGCGACGGAAGGCCGCGTGCATGATCGCGCCGCTGGAACTGGCCTATGAGGCCGGGATCGACCGTTGCGTGGGCTTCACCGATGTCCGCATGCTCAGCTTCTGCTACGGCGTCGGCTGGAAGCTGACCCTGCTCGGTTCCGCCATGGACTATGGCCAGGGGGAGGCCGTCGCCTATGAGGTGGAGGTGTCGCAGGCCGCGCTCGACGAGATGCGCCAGATGTGGGGCCTGCCCCGGCCTTCGCACATCACCATCGACCAGCTTCTTCCGGAGGAGGAGAATGTGCACGTCGCGGCGGCCCGGCTGGCGCGCGAGCATCCGGAACTGCAGAAGATCGCCGCCCAGCCGGAGATCGGTTCCGTCACACACCCGTCCGCCACGACCGGGGCGGACGTCTATTATGGCAGATTCGGGGCGACCCGTTCGGCTTCAGGGGGACATTGATGAATTCCGACCTTATTCGACAGGCATCGGCAGAGGAAATCGAAAGCTGGATCATTGCCCGCATCGCTGAAATCGTGAATGTGGCGCCCGCCGCCGTCTCTCCCGATGCGCCGTTCGACAGTTTCGGGATCGATTCCGCCAAGGCGATCTCGCTGATGGTGGAGCTGGAGAACTGGCTGAACCTGCCCGACGAACTGCCGCTGGAACTGTTGTTCGAGGCGGAGGCGATCCGCGACGCGGCGACGGGCATCGCCGCGGCGGTCAGCGACATGGCGGCGCAGCAGGGCGGCGTCCGGCCATGATCCAGGACGAACAGATCGAATTTGGCGGATCGGCCGCCGCCATCCGCCACCATTATGATGTCGGCAACGACTTCTATTCGGCGTGGCTCGACCCCAGCATGACCTATTCCAGCGCGATGTGGGACGGCCTGCCCAAGGACGCCCCGCTGGAGGAGGCGCAGCAGCGCAAGCTCGACTATCATGCGGAATCGGTCGGCGCCGGCGAGGGCATGCGCATATTGGACGTCGGTTGCGGCTGGGGCGGCATGATGCGCAACCTGCGGCGCAGGCATGGCGCCGCCGAATGCGTCGGCCTGACGCTGAGCGAGGAACAGCTCGCCTATATCGAGCAATCGGGCGATCCCGGCATCGGCGCGGTCCTTTCCAACTGGCACGACTATCGTCCCGACAGGCCGTTCGATGCGATCATCTCCGTCGGCGCGTTCGAGCATTTCGCCCATCCGCAGCAGAGCGTGGACGAGCGCCGCGGCGTGTACCGCGAATTCTTCCAGGCCTGCCGCGACTGGATGGAAGGGAAGGGCCGTCTGTCGCTCCAGACCATCGCCTATGGCAGGATGTCGCCGGAGGACGCCAATCCCTTCATTGCGAACGAGATCTTCCCGGCGGCGGAACTGCCGACGCTGGAGGACATCGTGGTCGCCTGCAAGGGTCTGTTCCGCGTCGAGCGGCTGCGCGACGACGGGCTGGACTATGCGCGCACCTGCGAGATGTGGAGTAACCGGCTGCGCGGCGCGGTCCGCAGCGGGGTGGTGGATCCGGCCATCCATCCGGTCGAGAAATATTCCCGTTATCTGCGCATGTCGGCCGCCGGTTTCCGCATGCGGAAGATCGGCCTGCTCCGGATAGCCTTCGCGACGGAATGACCAGAATATCCCGGCCAGCGGGCGGAATCGCCTGGCGACCGGGACCATGCGGCATCAAAGGACTGGGCGTTTTCGCTCCATGTGAAAAGGCTCCAAAGCATCGGGTTCGCAAAAAAGATGCAGATAGACTTCAGCCGGTCGATCGTCGACATCGTACTGGACCATGGGAACAGCGTCCCGGACCGGCCGGCGCTGATATTCGACCAGGGCGACGGTCCGCAGAGCAGCCTGACCTATGCGCAGGTGGCGGCGCAGGTCGGGCAGCTTGCCGGCGCCTTGGCGGCGGGGGGGTTGGCGGCGGGGGGGCTGGCCGGTCCCCGGATCGCCCTCCTCTTCTCGGCGGGGACCGACTTCGCGCTCGCGCTGCTTGCCTGCCTCGCGGTCGGCGGCGTCGCCATTCCGCTCGCCCCGGTCGGCCGGCGCAAAGCGCGGCTTCGGAATATCCTGAACATGCTGGACGACATCCGGCCCGACTGCATCCTGCTGGACGACGGCATGGCCGGCCTGTTCGGGGAGGAACTGTCCGCCGCCCTGTCCGCCGGCCCGGTGCGCTATCTGGAATTTGCCGCGCTCGCGGCGGAATCGCACGCCTTCTCGCCGCTGGCGCTCGCGCCGGACCGGCTCGCCGTGCTCCAGTTCACCTCCGGCACAACGTCGAACCCGAAGGGGGTGATGATCAGCCATGGCAACATCATCGCCAATGAGACGATGATCCGCGCCGCCTTCGGCCACGACCGGGATTCCCATTTCGTCGGCTGGGTGCCGCATTATCACGATCAGGGGCTGTTCGGGAACATCCTGCAACCGCTGTTCCTGGGCTCGACCTGCGTGATCACCTCGCCCGCCGCGTTCATCAACAGGCCAATGTCCTGGCTGCAACTCATTTCCCGTTATCGCGCGCATACCAGCGGCGGGCCCAATTTCGGCTACGACCTCTGCGTCGACCATGCCACGCGGCGGGGCATGCCGGACGGTCTCGACCTGTCGGGCTGGCGCGTCGCGTTCAACGGGGCGGAGCGGGTGCGGCCCGCCACGCTCGACCGCTTTGCCGAATGCTTTGCCGATGCCGGTTTCGACAGGCGCGCCTTCCTGCCCTGCTATGGACTGGCTGAATCCACCCTCGTGACCATCGCGGTTCCGCCCCGGAGCGACCCCATCGTCAAGAGCTACGACAGCCGCGCTCTCGCGGCAGGTCGGGCGGTGGAGAGCGCCGGCGGGGACGCCGTGCTGGACCTCGCCTGCTGCGGCCCCGCCATGGCCGGGGCGGAGGCGCGGATCGTCGATCCCGAAACCGGCGAGGCGCTGCCCGATGGCGCGGTGGGCGAAATCTGGCTGCGCGGCCCGCACATCACCGCCGGCTATATCGACAATCCCGCCGCGACGGAGGCGAGCTTCGGCCGGCTGGACGAAGGCGGGCCGTTCCTGCGCACCGGCGATCTCGGCTTTTCCACGGCCGATGGATTTTTCATCGTCAGCCGCCTCAAGGACCTGATCATCGTCCGGGGCCGCAACCATGCGCCTAGCGATGTCGAGCAGATCTGGTCGGAACTTTCCGGCACGGTGGGACAGGCAAGCGCCGCCGCCGTGGAGATCGAGATGGGCGATGCGCAGCATATCGTCCTGATCGCGGAGATGAAGCGCGACGACGCCCGGTCCCTGTCGGACGAGAAACTCCAGGACCTTGCCGCCCGGCTGCGCGCCACGGCCATGGAGCGGCTGGAACTGGCCATCACCGATCTGGTGATGGTGCCCGCCAGCGCGATCCCCCGCACGACCAGCGGCAAGGTGCAGCGCAAGCAGGCCGGCAGGATGCTGATGGACGGGGAATTGACGGTGCTGGGCATGGCGGGACCGCTGGCGCAGGCGTTCGCGCCGTCCGGGCAAAGGGCATCCGCCTGAGTTCGTCCTGACAGGGTGGAACGCGGTTCGACCCGACAGGCGAAACCCTGAGGGCCGGGATCGGCCGGCGTCCGCCCGACCGTCTCCCACATCGGCATCCGCGCGAAGGCGCGACCTGCGCCCGATTGAACGCGGCGCTCTGGCTGACGGTCGGCACAGCCGAAGGTCGTCGCGGCGATGGCTGCGCCGTTCGCCCGCGCCAGGTCCGACTCGTTCCTTGATGCCCTGGCCCCGGAAGCGTAAATTGCATGCCGGTCGGGGGCGTGGCCGCCGAAGCGGAGAGGATGGACCGATGATTCGCCTGTCATTGCCGATGCGCTCTGCCATCCCCCTGCTGCTGGCGGCGAGCGCCGGTCCCGCCCTTGCCCAATCGACGATCCTTCCCGAAGGCATGGCCATCCAACTGGAAACCCGGCAGGAGATTTCCTCCAAATCCGCCCGCGTCGGCGACAGGATCGAACTGGCCGTGGCCAAGCCGGTGACGATCGGCGGCGTGACGCTCATCCCCGCCGGCAGCCCGGCGGTGGGGGAAGTGAGCCGCGTCAGGGACAATGGCCTGCTCGGCCGATCGGGCAAGCTCGACATCAAGGTCAGCACGGTCAGGGCGGGCGGGATGGACGTGCCGGTGCGCGGCCAGCGCAATTCCCAGGGCAAGTCCGGCACCCTGGGCGCGGTGGGCGCGGGCATCGTCTTCCTGCCGCTGGCGGTGATCGTCCGCGGAAAGGACGTCAAGCTGCCCGCCGGCACGCTGTTCGAGGTCTATGTCGACAAGGAGGTTTCCCTGGGATCGGGCGTGGCTCCGGGCGGCCCGGCCGCCGCCACTCCGGCCGAAAGCCGCGACATGCCCGGCAGCATAAGGACCGTCGATCCCAATCAGGCGCTGGGTTCCTGAAGCCCGTCTCGGCAGCGGTCAGCCCTCGCCCTCCGGCCCCAGCCGCAGCGCGCTCGCCTGCTCGAAAATGGCGGCGATCACCGGATCATTGTCCGAAATACGCTTGGCCACATGGAACTCAATGGGCGACAGGGCCGGCATGCCCTCCAGTTTCACGAGGGCTCCGCTCATCAGGTCGGCGCGGGCCATGGGTTCCGGGAAGATGCCGATCCCGCCACCCGCCTTGGCGATGTCGATCATCATCCGCGCATTGTTGCACAGGTTGAGCGATTTACGGGCGATCTGCGAAGCGGCGATCGCGTCGCGCATCCGCCCATAGATCGGGGAATGGCTGGCCAGCGACCAGATCGGAATGGTGCGGTCCCCCGCATCGCTGTGGAATGACGCGGCAATGGCGGGACTGGCGAGCCAGACCAGGCTCACCCCGCCGATGGGATGCGACTGGAGCGCCGGATGCGCGATGGGCCCGGCCGCGAAGGAAATATCGGCGCGCCCGACCAGCAATTGCTGGATCAGGTTGGCGGTCAGGTCGATTTCCAGTTCCAGGCTGACATGCGGCATCGCCCCCTTCAATTGCGACACGAAGTCCGGAAGGCAGCTTGCCGCGGCGATTTCGCCTGCGCCGATGCGGACCACGCCGCTCGCTTCCGCCAATCCGCCGCAGCGCAGCAGCATGCTCTGCAGATCGCTCCAGAGAGGCCCGCAATCGCGCACCAGTTGCCGCCCGGCGGGGGTGAAGGACATGGTCCGGCCTTCGCGGCGGAACAGGCGGGCGCCCAGATGGCTCTCCAGTTCCCTTACCCGCGCCGAAATTGCCGGCTGGGTGGTGTTCAACCGCTCCGCCGCCGCAGCGAATGTGCCGAGCCGGTCGATCCAGAGCAGGGTTTCCAGATGGAAGAGGCCAATGCGATTAATAGACATGGCTTTTGGCTAAAGCAAAAAACAAATCATTAGAAATGATAGTTGGCCTCCGCCAGAATGGCGATCCGAAGGAGAGGCATGCTTATGGTCAAAAAGCTTTATTCGGATGCGGCGAGTGCGTTGGAGGGTTTGCTGTTCGACGGCATGCATCTGTGCGCTGGCGGGTTCGGTCTGTGCGGGATACCCGAGCGGCTGATCGATGCGATCCGGGATTCGGGCGTCAGGGATCTGACCATCGCCTCCAACAATGCGGGGGTAGATGGCGAGGGGCTGGGCAAGCTGCTGCGCACGCGGCAGGTCAGGAAGATGATCTCCAGCTATGTGGGCGAGAACAAGGAGTTCGAGCGGCAATATCTGGCCGGGGAGCTGGAGGTGGAGTTCTGCCCGCAGGGCACGCTGGCCGAACGCTGCCGGGCGGGCGGCGCGGGCATTCCGGGCTTCTACACCAGGACGGGCGTGGGCACGGCGGTGGCCGAGGGCAAGGAAGTGAAGAGCTTCGACGGGCAGGATTACATATTGGAGCGCGGCATCTTCGCCGATGTGGCGGTCATCAAGGGCTGGAAGGCCGATGAGAGCGGCAACCTCATCTTCCGCAAGACGGCGCGCAACTTCAACCAGCCCATGGCGACGGCGGCGAAGATCTGCGTCGCGGAAGTGGAGGAGGTGGTGCCCACCGGCAGCCTCGACCCCGATGCGATCCATCTGCCCGGCATCTACGTCAAGCGCATGATCGTCGGAGCGCCTTACGACAAGAAAATCGAATTCCGCACCGTCCGCCAGAGGGAGGCCGCATAATGGCATGGACTCGTGACGAAATGGCCGCGCGGGCGGCGAAGGAATTGCAGGACGGTTTCTACGTGAACCTGGGCATCGGCATCCCGACGCTGGTGGCGAACCACATTCCCGATGGCGTGGAAGTGACGCTGCAGTCGGAGAATGGCATGCTGGGCATCGGCCCTTTCCCCTATGAGGGGGAGGAGGATGCCGACCTGATCAATGCGGGCAAGCAGACGATCAGCGAATTGCCGCAGAGCTGCTATTTTTCCAGCGCCGACAGCTTCGCGATGATCCGGGGCGGGCATATCGACCTGACCGTGCTGGGCGCGATGGAGGTTTCGGAACATGGCGACATCGCCAACTGGATGATCCCGGGCAAGATGATCAAGGGCATGGGCGGCGCGATGGATCTGGTCGCGGGCGTCAAGAAGATCATCGTCGTCATGGAACACACGTCCAAGGACGGCAGTCCCAAGTTCATCCCGGCCTGCACCCTGCCGCTGACGGGCAGGAATGTGGTCGACATGATCGTCACCGACCTCTGC
Source organism: Sphingobium fuliginis (assembly GCF_015074805.1). Taxonomy (NCBI): domain Bacteria; kingdom Pseudomonadati; phylum Pseudomonadota; class Alphaproteobacteria; order Sphingomonadales; family Sphingobiaceae; genus Sphingobium; species Sphingobium fuliginis. Next base: position 1,121,457 of record NZ_CP060036.1, read on the forward strand.
GTGTTCCAGCGGCCCGACCATGACAGCCCGTTCCGCCTCATCGAATGCGCGCCGGGCGTGACGGCGGAGGAAGTCGCCGCCAAGACCAGTGCGCATTACGCGGTGGACGTCGCTCAACCGGCCTGAGGAAAGAGGGCGAGGCCCCTCCCGTCAATGGGCCTCGCCGCCTCAGGCATGAAAGCGAATGCGCCCTGGGTCGCGTCGTCCGATCCACGGCAAAGTCATCCTGTTCAGGGATAGCCTGAATAGAGTGAAGCGAAGCGCCACAGGACATATCCGGGCCAGGCCGGCGCCAAGCTTTTCTCCGCAGAGGGGCCGTGACCCCGAAACAGGATGCGGATCAGGCTGCCTGCGCCCGCGCCGCGGCTATGCAGGCCTGCAAGTGATTATGCCGGAAGGGCTTGGACAGGCGCGTGATGTCGGGCGCGATCAGGTCAACCCCCTCATAGCCCGATATGATCAGCAACGCGATGTGCGGATGATCGGCCCGCAGGCGCAGCGCCAGTTCCACCCCCGTCATGCCCGGCATGATATGGTCGGTGATCAGGATGTCCGGCCGGTCGCCGGATTCGATCATGCTGAGCGCGCGTTCGGCCCGGTCGGTGTCGACCACCTCATAGCCCATGTCGATCAGCATCTCCCGCGTGCTATTCCGGACGAGATCGTTGTCGTCCACCAGCAGCACCTTGCCCGAACGCTCTTTCGGTCCCTCCTCGACTGCTGGGGAAGCCGCCTTCACGGCAGGCGCCCGCTCGACGGGCAGCCATAGCCGGACGCTGGTGCCCTGCCCCACGGCGCTGTCGATCTCCACCGTGCCGCCAAGCTGGGCGGCAAGGCCATGGACCATGGAAAGGCCAAGCCCCGTGCCATGGCCGGACGGCTTGGTCGTGAAGAAGGGCTCCATGGCCGCCGCCTTGACCGCCGGGGTCATGCCGGTGCCGGTGTCGCTGACGGTCAGGCAGACATAGGGACCGGGCGTCAGCGCGGCGGGCAGGCGGCTTTGGCGCGCCTGCGCCTTTATGCTGAGCGCGCCGCCGTCGGGCATGGCGTCGCGGCCGTTGACGGCCAGGTTGAGCAGCGCGACCTCAAGCTGATGGGCGTCCGCGCGCACCGGCGGCACCATCGGCTGGAGATCGACGGACAGCGCGATCCGCGGTCCCAGCGTGCTGGTCAGCAAGGCCTGCATCCCGCCAAGCAGGTCCGACAGGTCGACCGCCTTTGCGGTCAGGGGCTGGCGGCGGGCAAAGGTCAAGAGCCGCTGCACCAGCGTCTGCGCGCTCTCCGCCGCCTGCATCGCGATGGTCGCATGCCGCTCGATCGATTCGGGCGTCCGCTTGCCCGACAGGATCAGGTCCAGCCCGCCGACGATCGGCATCAGCAGATTGTTGAAGTCATGGGCGACATGGCCCGTCAACTGGCCGAGCATGTCCAGCTTCTGGACCTGGCGCAGGCTGTCCTGCGACCGCTCCAGTTCCGTGGTGCGTTCCCGGACGCGGCGTTCGAGCTGGTCGTTCAGCGCTTCCAGCGACGCAAACAGCCGCCCGTTCTCCAGCGCGGTGGACGCGGCGCGGGCCAGCGCCTCCAGCAGAGCGATCTCATTGTCGGTGGGCTGCGCGAATTCGGACCAGTAGGCGCCCAGAGCGGCCATGGGTTCGATGCGGCCGATCGGCACCATCACCATCGACCGCACGAATGTGGTGCGATAGGCCTCCACCGGCACGCGGGGATCGTCGAAGACGTCCGGGATCACCGCCGTCCGATGATGCTCCATCGCCCATCCGGACACGCAACTCGATGCCGGGAAGCGCTGTCCCGCCCAGAGCGGTTCCATCGAATCTTCAGCGATATAATGACACTGGTCCTCGTCGCGCAGGACGACCGCGATGCCGTCCGCCCCCACCGCGCGGCGCGCGAAGGCCCGCAGGACATTTATGATCGCTTCCATCGACCGCGCGCCGGCCAGCGCCTCCATGGCTTCGGCGGCTATGGTCCATCGTGCCGCCAGCGCCTTTTGTTCGGCACCCCGTTCGCTTGCCAATTTCCTGTCCATCGACAACCTTCTGCATCGGAACCGCGCGTCTTTCTAACATCGGACGGCGTCGATCACAAAGCGATTATGATCAATGGCTTAGAGGCGGCCTGGGTTTGCGGCCCGTCAACTCATCCTTAACCCTGTTCATCCGCCGGTCCGCCGGCGCGGGCGCCGGGCGCGCAAGCCCGCGACGCCCGCTCCGCAGGAACCGTCACAATGCCTCGACGATGGTCACATTGGCGATGCCGCCGCCTTCGCACATGGCTTGCAGCCCATAGCGCTTGCCCCGCGCCCTCAATCCATGGACAAGGGTCGCCATCAGCTTCGTCCCGCTCGCGCCGAGAGGGTGGCCCAGCGCGATCGCACCGCCATGGACGTTCAGCTTGCCCGGATCAGCGCCCAGCACCTTCAGCCAGGCCATGGGAATGGAAGCGAAAGCTTCGTTCACTTCGAACAGGTCGATCTCGTCCAGGCCCAGCCCCGCCCGGCGCAGCGCCCTTTCCGTGGCCGCAATCGGTTCCTCCAGCATGATGACGGGGTCGCCCGCCGTCACCGTCAGATTATGGATGCGCGCCAGCGGCCTCAGGTCGAACCGCTTCAGCGCCTCCTCATTCGCGACCAGCACGGCGGAGGCGCCATCGGTCATCTGGCTCGCATTGCCGGCGGTGATCGTGCCGCCTTCGGTCAGCGTCTTGAGCCCGGCCAGCGCCTCCATCGATCCATTGGCGCGCACGCCCTCATCCTGCGCGAAGCGGCCGTCCGGCGTGTCGACCGGCACGATCTCGCGCTCGAAAGCGCCCGCGGCGATGGCGGCCGCGGCCTTGCGATGGCTCTCCAGCGCGTAGGCGTCCATGTCTTCGCGGCTGAAGCCATATTTGTCGGCAATCGCCTGCCCGCCATGGTACTGGCTGAACTCGTTGACGCCGTAGCGCTCGCGGATGCTGGCGGGCCATGGCCCTTCCCCAATTCCCGCCTGCGCATGCAGATTGAAGTTGGAGCCCATCGGCACGCGCGTCATGCTTTCCACGCCGGCCGCGATCACCAGATCCTGCGTGCCGGACATCACCGCCTGCGCCGCGAAATGCAGCGCCTGCTGCGACGATCCGCACTGCCGGTCGATGGTGACGGCGGGAACGCTGTCGGGCAGCTTCGACGCCAGCACGACATTGCGGCCGAAGGCGAAGGATTGTTCGCCGCCCTGCGTGACGCAGCCCAATATGACATCCTCGACCGCGGCGGGATCGATGCCGCTGCGGTCGACCAATGCGTTCAGCACCACGGCGCCCAGATCCGCCGGATGAACGCCCGACAGCGCGCCCTTGCGCTTGCCGGCGGCAGTACGCAGCGCCTCGACAATATAGGCTTCGGCCATTTTCAGCTTCCTTCGACATGAGGAGGAGCGGCGGACCAAACCGGTTCCCCGCTCCAGAAGGCGGCAGGCGCGCGCGTGGAACCAGCGCTTCGCCTGCCGGGGCCGCTCAACGCGGCGCCATTCGGATCGCGCCGTCCAGTCGGATGACCTCGCCGTTCAGCATGGGATTGGCGATGATGCTGTCCACGAGCTGCGCATATTCGTCGGGCTTCCCAAGGCGGCTGGGATGCGGCACCTGCGCGCCCAGCGCATCCTGCACATGCTGGGGGAACGCCTCCAGCATGGGCGTCAGGAAGATACCCGGCGCGATGGTCATCACACGGATCTTGTGCTGCGCCAGGTCGCGGGCGATGGGCAGGGTCATGCCGACGACGCCGCCCTTGGAGGCGCTATAGGCGGCCTGGCCGATCTGGCCGTCGAACGCCGCAACCGACGCCGTGTTGACGATGACGCCCCGCTCACCCTCGATCTCGTCCGCCTTCGCCAGGGAAGCCGCGAAGCGGGCGATCATGCAGAATGTCCCGATCAGGTTCACTTCGACGGTCCGCCTGAACACGTCCAGCGGATGGGGCGCATGCTCCTTGCCGACGGTCTTGATCGCCGGCGCGATCCCCGCGCAGTTGACCAGGATGCGCGCGACGCCGTGCAGCGCCTCGGCCTGTTCGAACGCTGCCGCGACGGCGCCCTCGTCCGTCACGTCGACCTTCATGAACTGGCCACCAATGGCGTCGGCATGGGCCGCCCCCAATTCGGCGTTCAGGTCGAACAGCGTCACCCTGGCGCCGCCCCGCGCCAGACGCGCGGCGGTGGCTCCGCCCAATCCCGACGCGCCGCCGGTGACGATGGCAGCCATTCCCTTCAGATCCATTTCAGCCTCCGGAAACTCATGAGTGACTCATGCACTTTTGGGTGTATTGCGTCGCGCCGGGTTTCCTGTCAACGCTCCGATGGAGAAAAGAGGACATTGATGCACGCCGCTTCACCATTCCGCACCCCCGCCCAGAAAGAGGCGGAGCGCCTTGCCAAGCGCGAGGCCGTGCTGCGCGCGGCGGTGCGGATGTTCAACGAACGCGGGTTTCACGCGACGTCGCTGGACGACGTCGCCGCCAGCCTGGGCATATCCAAGCGCACCATCTACCACTATCTGGCCAACAAGGATCAGGTGCTGCTGGAATGCGTCACCATCGGCCTGCAGCAATTGCTGGAAGCGGCCGATCAGGCCCGGCGGGAGCCCGGCGACGGCCGCCATCGGCTGACGCGCTTCCTGCGCCGCTATGCCGAGGTCAACATGGACGATTTCGGGCGATGCGTGATCCGGACCGGGGACGAAGTGCTCTCGCCGGAAAGCAGGCCGCGCTATCGCGCGCTGAAGCGGGAGATCGACAATGCCTTGCGCAGGTTGATCGAAGACGCCGTTGCCGATGGTTCGATCGCACGGATCGACGTGAAGATGGCTGCTTTCGCGCTGGCGGGGGCGCTCAACTGGCCGGGGCGCTGGTACGATCCGGAAGGGGCGATGCCGGCCGGGACCGTGGCGGAAAAGCTGGTCGACATTCTGGTTTCGGGACTCGATCCGCGCGATTGACTTGGGTAGAGCGTGCGCGAAGGCGGCTTGCCCTCCTTCCAACGTCGATCCCGATCACGGCGGCAGGGCGGGATGCCGGGGGACACGGGCACGCTTCCGCTTCACGGCTGCAATTTGGAGGCTCAATGGCAGAGACAAACCGCAAAAAGGCCCCGGACGAAAGCGCCGCCGCGAAACAGCCCGGCCAGCGGCGGAAGACCAACCGGCGCGAACAGCAGCGGTCCGTCGAAACGCGCCAGGCGATATTGGAGGCGGCGCTCAACGAATTTGCCGAGCGCGGGTTCGACGGCAGCAGCGTGCGCCGCATCGGGGAACGCGCGGGCCTGGAATATACGCTGATCACCTATCATTACCGCACCAAGGAGGCGCTGTGGAAGGCGGTGGCCGAATATGCCTTCGAGCAGATCGAGACCATGTGGGACGAGGCCATTCCCCCCGATTCCCGAATGTCCGCGTCAGAGCGCGTGCGGGCCGAGTTCCGGACCTTCCTGCGCTTCACGGTCGAACATACCGCGTTCCACCATTTCATGCTGCGCGAGAATCAGGGATCGAGTCCGAGAATCGGTTGGCTGGTCGAGAAGGTTCTCAGCAAGACCCGCGACCGCATCCTGCCCCAGATCCGGGCGGCGCAGGCGGAGGGCCAGCTCCTGCAGGGCGATCCCGATCATGTCTATTACATGCTCATCGGCATGACCTCCACCCTGTCGTCGCTCAACCGCGAAATGGCGGAAACCATTGGCTTTTCCATCAGGAATGAGGAGGCCGTCGAACGCTATTGGAACCTCGTCGAACGCGCTGTCTTCAAATAAACTCCACGACTGTAGAGTTTTTATGGACTCCTGCGGCAGGGCATGTTAGCCCTGCTCTCCAGACGGCAATGACCGTGATGGAGAAGATGCCCCGTGGATGTTCCAGTCATCGTAGCGGGTGGGGGGCCGGTCGGCCTTACCACCGCATTTGAGCTTCAAAGCCGCGGCGTTCGCACGCTGCTGCTCGAACGCAATCCCTCGACCACGCGCCATCCGAAGATGGACGTGACCAATGGCCGCAGCATGGAGCTGTTCCGCCGCATGGGCATTGCGGAGAAGATACGCGACGTCGCCGTGCCGCGCGGCAATCCGATGGACGTTTCCTGGGTGACGCGGCTGAACGAGTGGGAACTGGCCCGCTTCCGCTATCCCGACGTCGAAAGCTGGCGGGAAGAAATCCGCGCCAACAATGACGGGTCGCAGCCGCTGGAACCCTATATGCGGTTGAGCCAGGTCGTCCTGGAACCGCTGCTGCGCGGGTTGCTGGAAGAATCTCCGCTGGTCGAAATGCGGTTCGGCTGGGCGGTCGAGGGCTTCGACGACGATGGCGAAGGGGTGACGGTCCATCTGCGCGAAGTCGCGACGGGGCGCACCGAACGGCAGCGCTGCGCCCTGCTCGCGGGCTGCGACGGCGGCGGCAGCATCATCCGCGAGAAGCTGGGCTATGCCTGGGACGGGCAATATAATGTCGCCCGCTTCTTCATGGTGCATTTCCGGTCGGAGGCGCGCGACCTGCTCCAGCGCTTCGGCATCGCCTGGCATTATCAGTCGCCCGCCGGCAGCACGCTGATCGCGCAGGACGATGCGGAGATCTGGACGCTCCACTGCATGCTGCCCGAAGGGGCGGACGCGGCGGCCATCGATCCCCGGCAACTCGCCTTCGATGCGTTGGGCCGGGAATTCCCGATCGAGGTGATCCAGGCGAACCCCTGGTCGCCGCATCTGGTGCTGGCGAACGGATATGGGCGCGGGCGGGTGTGGATGGCGGGCGATGCCGTGCATCAGGTGATCCCGACCGGCGGTTACGGCATGAACACCGGGATAGGCGACGCCGTCGACCTCGCCTGGAAATACGCCGCCATCCTGCAGGGCTGGGGCGGCCCCGCCCTGCTCGACAGCATAGAGGCGGAGCGCCGGCCGGTGGGCCGCGCCATTGTCGACGCGTCGCGCCTGCATATGGGCGTGCGCCTGAAGATCGCGGAAGCCTATGCCCCGATCATCCATGACGACACGCCGGAGGGGGCCGCCGCGCGCGACGCCTATGGCGCGCTGATCGCGGAACTCGGCAATGCGGAGAATGAATCGCGGGGCATCGAACTCGACCATCGCTACCGCCAGTCGCCGATCGTCTGCCATGAATGCGACGAACCGGAATGGCGGCTGCGCGATTATGTGCCCAGCACCTGGCCGGGCATGCGGGCGCCGCATCTGTTCCTGGAGGATGGCAGCGCCATCTTCGACCGGCTGGGGCCCTGGTTCACTTTGGTCCGCTTCACCGACGCCTCGGCCCAGCCGCTGCTCGACGCCGCGCGCGAGCGGGGCGTGCCGGTCGACCTGCTCGACATTCGCGACGCGCATGCCCGGCGGATCTACGAGCGCGATTTCGTGCTGATCCGCCCCGACCAGCATGTCGCCTGGCGCGGCGACGCCATGCCGGAAGACCCGATGGCGGTGATCGACCGGATCAGGGGAGCAAGGTCATGATCGGTCAAGTCGACCCCATCGTCCGGGCGGACGCCGTCGTCCATGTGAGCTTCGAGCGGCGCGACATCGACGCCATGGCGCACTTCCTGGAGGATTTCGGCTTCGTGCCGGTCGCGGGCGGCAGCGGCGGGCAGCGCCATTTCCGGGGCTATGGACCGCAACCCTATTGCGTCGAGCTGATCGCATCGGAGCGGGATGCCTTCGTCGGCTTCGGCCTTGCCGCCAGGGACCGCGCCGATCTCGATCGGCTGTCCACCGCCACCCAGTCGCCGGTCGAAGCGACGGATGCGCCGGGCGGCGGCGAGCGGGTGCGCCTCTTCGATCCGGAGGGCGTGCGCGTCGACCTGCTCTGGGGCGCGGCGCCGCTGGAGCCGCTGCCGGTGCGGGAGCCCTTGACCGAGGTCAACTCGCCCGTGGCCAGCCGCCGCATCGACAGGCCGGTCCGGACGCCGACCGCGCCCGCGCCGGTGTTCCGCATCGGCCATGTCGTGCTCCAGACGCCGGACTTCGAACGGACCGCCACCTGGTACCGGCGCCATTTCGGCTATCTCCCGACCGACGTCGCGACCGTGGGCGAGGATGCGCCGGTGCTGGGCTTCTTCCGCTTCGACCGGGGCGCGGAGCCCGCCGACCATCACAGCCTCGCGCTGCTCGCCGGGCCGGAATCGCGCCTGCTGCACATCTCGACCGAGACGATCGACGTCGATGCGGTGGGGCAGGGCCAGCAATATCTGCGCGGCAGGGGCTGGAACCATTATTGGGGCATCGGCCGCCATGTGCTCGGCAGTCAGGTCTTCGATTATTGGAAGGACTCCGCCGGGGACGAATGGGAACATTATGCGGACGGCGACCTGATGACCGCCGATTATCCGACCGGTTTCCATCCGCTGTCCCGCGGCGACCTCTGGTCCTGGGGCGACGACCTGCCCGATTCCATGCGGCCGCCCGCCCCCGCCCCGGCCGACGCCCCCCCGCTCGTCCGCAATATCGTCGACGCCCTGCTGGCGCCCCCGCGCCCCTGGCTTCGCTGACATCCCCATTGGAATGCAGGAGTAGAATGATGGCATTGATGATCGTCCGCTATGATGAAGGCGCGGGCCCGCGCTGGGCCGTGCTGACCGGCGATGCGCCCGAGGGGCCGGCCGACCGGGTCGAAGGGCGGGGCATTGCGAGCGGCGCGAGGACCCTGGGCGAACTGATCGGCGCGATCGAAGCCGCGCCGGACCTGACCGCCACGGGCGAGGCGGTGCGCTTCGCCGCGAGCGCCCTGCTGAGCCCCGTCACCCCCGATGCGACGCTGATCTGCCAGGGGCTCAACTATGATGAGCATGCGGCGGAGGCCGGTCATCATGTGCGCAAGGAGAACCTCCTTTTCGCCAAGGCGAGTTCGTCGCTCTGCGGCGCCTATGCCGACATCGTCCGTCCCAAGGGGGTCGAGCTTCTGGATTATGAGGTGGAGGTCGGCATCGTCCTGCGCCGTCCGCTGGAGGCGGGAACCACCGTGACGGCCGGCAATCTCGGCTCCTATCTTGCCGGCGTGGTCCTGTGCAACGACGTGTCGGCGCGCGACACCATGTTCGGCGCGTCCTTCATGCAATGGTTCCAGGGCAAGAGCTATCGCACCTTCTGCCCGGCCGGGCCGGTCTTCTATCTGCTCGAACCCGAAGAGGTCGCGGCGACGGTCGACAATCTGGAACTTTCGCTGACCTATGACGGAAAGGTCCGCCAGTCCGCCAACACTGGACAGCTGATCTACAAGCCCGCCGAAACGCTGACCCAGATCGCGGCGATCATGGACCTGAAGCCCGGCGACATGGTGCTGACCGGAACGCCGGGCGGCGTCATCGCGCAAGGCACGCCGGGCCTGATCGAACTGCTCAAGACCAACCTGCTGAACGACGCCGCGCGCCGCGATGGCATGCGCGTCGAAATGAAGACGCTGGGCCGGTTCCTGCAACCGGGCGACGAGCTCAATCTGACGCTGCACGACGGGGTCAGCGGCATGTCGCTGGGCGGGCAAAGAAGCCGGATAACAGGCGCGTAAATGGGAGGCTGAGAAATACTCCACATATGTAGAGTTTTATATTGACACAGCCCGCCGGCATGGCATTCTACGGTCACAGAAACCCGAAAAGAAAAGCCGAGCCGACAGGGCGAACCGGCGGCGCCGAGATTGTCCACGACATCAAGGCGCCGCATCGAAAGACCGCCAACCGCCCCTGACCCCCACGATCGATGCGGGGCGGGGCGGCAGGACAACAGGGCTTTCCGGAGAGGAAATGCGATGTTCATCGAGAGCATTTGGTATGTCGCCGCCCGCTCGCGGACAATCGGCGCGCCGCGATCATGCGCCCCACTTCCGTCCGACCGTTCCGGCCCCGCCGGTCTGGCGCCTTGCCCGGCGGCTGTGGAAGCGCGCCCGCCGCTGACCTGAACGAAGGGCATGCGGCCCGGGAAGATGCCGCGCCAAGGAATGAACAAACAACCCGGCTGCCCCACCAGATCAGGCAGTCAGGGCTTGAACGAGGGAGAGGAAAAATGAGGAAGCCCATATGCGTCCTGCTCGCGACCAGCGCGCTCGTCGCTCCGCTGTGCAGCCATGCGCAATCCCCGGCCGAACAGGCCGAAGCCGCGCCGCAACGCGACCTTGCCGTGGGCGAGATCATCGTCACCGCGCAGAAGCGTGAGGAACGGCTGAACGACGTGCCGGTCTCCATCACGGCGGCCTCCGCCAGCCAGCTTGAAAATGCGGGCGTGACCCAGCCGTCGGACCTGGTGAAGATCGTTCCCGGCTTCACCTATCAGCCGAGCGCCTATGGCACGCCGGTCTTCACGATGCGCGGCATCGGCTTCTACGACGTCGCCGTCGCCGTGGCCCCGGCGGTCAGCGTCTATGTCGACCAGGTGCCCCTGCCCTATCTCGCCATGACGCAGGGGGCGTCTCTCGACGTCGAGCGCGTCGAGGCGCTGAAAGGGCCGCAGGGCACATTGTTCGGTCAGAATTCGACCGGCGGCGCGATCAACTATATCGCGGCCAAGCCGACCGACCACCTCGCCGCCGGCATCGACCTCAGCTATGGCCGGTTCGACCAGGTGGATGCGCAGGGCTTCGTCAGCGGCCCCATCGCGGCCAATCTGAAGGCGCGGCTCGCGGTGCGCCACGAATATCGCGACGGCTGGCAGATCAGCCAGACCCGCCCGTCCGACCGCCTCGGCCGCCGGGACTATTCCACCGCCCGCCTGCTGCTCGATTGGGAGCCCACCGACACGCTGCGCTTCGAATTCAACGCCAATGGCTGGATCGACCGGAGCGAGACGCAGGCGGCGCAGTTCGTGAAATATGCCCCGACCGTGGCTCCGTCGGCGGGCGGCTATACCGACATCACGGCAGAACTGGAAGCCGCCGTCCCGGCCCCCAACCGCAGCCGCATCGCGGACTGGGACACCGGCGCCGACCTTCGCCGCGACGACAGCTTCTACCAATTCTCGCTGCGCGGCGACCTGGACGTCAGCGATGCCGTGACCCTGACCTCGATCAGCGCCTATTCGCGGTTCAGGCAGCGTTCGCCCAGCGACACCGACGGCGTGCCGCAGAATAATTTCCTGCTGACGATCAACGCCGACATAGAGACGGTGTCGCAGGAATTGCGGCTCGCGGGCATGGCGGGTCCGATCCGCTGGATGCTCGGCGGCAATTACAGCCACGACACCACCGGGGACGACCAGCGCGGCGATTATGTCGCCAGCAACAGCGGCGTGGGGCCGTTCCGCTACACATCCTTCATCAACAGCAACCATCAGAAGATCTCGACCAAGGCGGTGTTCGGCAGCCTCGACTATGAGCTGACGGACAGGGTGACGGCGCAGGTTTCGGCGCGCTACAGCGACCAGCGCAACCGGTTCAGCGGCTGCCTGCTGGACGTGGGGGACGGCCTGATCTCCAACGCGTTCAGCTTCCTGTCGAACCTGTCGCGCAATTTCGATCCGCCGACGGTGGCGCTCGCGCCGGGCGCCTGCGCGACGCTGGGCGAAGTCGGCTATGGCACGCCCTTCATCCCGGTGCCCAGCGTCGAAAAGTCGCTGAAGGAGGATAATATTTCCTGGCGCGCCAGCCTCAACTGGAAACCGAATCCCGACAGCCTGCTCTACGCCAACGTCACGCGCGGCTATAAGGCGGGCAGCTTCCCGACGGTGCCCGGCCTTTTCCCCAGCCAGTTCGACCCGGTGACGCAGGAATCGGTGCTCGCCTATGAGGCCGGCTTCAAGCTTTCGCTGCTCGACCGGCGGCTGCAACTGACGGGCGCGGGCTTCTATTACAAATATGACGACAAGCAGATCATCGGCTACATCACCACCGCCTTCGGCAATCTGCCCGGGCTGGTGCAGGTTCCGAGGTCGAGCGTCCGCGGCGCGGAGCTGAGCGTCAACTGGCGGCCCGTCGACGGGCTGACCTTCAATGGCGGCGCGACCTATGTCGACTCGCGCGTCGACCGGAGCTTCCTCGCCAACGATCCCTATGCCGCCGTCGTCGACATCAAGGGCGAACCCTTTCCCAGCACGCCAAAATGGCAGCTCAACGGCGATCTCGACTATCGTTTCGCGCTGACCGGCAATCTCGACCTCTCGCTGGGCGGCAATGTCCGCTACCGCTCGCGCAGCGTGGCGGCGTTCGGGGGAGCGCCCGAATTCGCCCTGCCCGGCTATGCCGTGCTCGACCTGCGGGTCGGCATCGAAAGCCCGGACAGCGGATGGAAGTTCCAGCTCTGGGGCCGCAACGTCACCAATAAATTCTACGTCACCACCGTCACCCATGTGGTCGATACGGTGGCGCGCACCACCGGCATGCCCGCCACTTATGGCGCGACGCTCAGCTACAGCTATTGATGCGATGAACCATGCCGTCATCCTTGCGCGCCGTCCGCAGGCCATTCCCCAGAGCGAGCATTTCGCGCTGGAGGAACGCCCCATGCCCGTTCCCGCCGATGGACAGATATGGGTGCGCAACCATTATCTGTCCGTCGAGCCCGCCATGCGGGGCTGGCTGAGCGATGCGAGCAACTATTCCGACCCGATCCATGTCGGGGACGTCATGCGCGCCTTCGCCGTCGGAGAGGTGGTGGAATCGCGGCATGGCGATTTCGCGCCGGGCGACAGGGTTATGGGCCTGTTCGGCTGGCAGGAGCATGCGGCGGTCGACCCGTCCGCCATATTGCTGCGCGTCCCGGACACCGATCTGCCGCTGTCGCTCTATCTGGGCATATTGGGGCTGAACGGCGTCACCGCCTATTTCGGGCTGCTCGATATCTGCGCCCCCCGTCCCGGCGAGACGGTGCTCGTCTCGACGGCGGCGGGTTCGGTGGGGTCGTGCGTGGGCCAGATCGCCGCCATATCGGGCTGCCGCACCGTCGGCCTGGCGGGCGGGCCGGAAAAGCGGCGCCAGTGCTTGGACGAGTTCGGCTATGACGCCGCGATCGACTATCGCGGCGAGCCCGATCTGGATGCCGCCATCGCCCGCGCCTGTCCCGACGGGGTCGACATTTATTTCGACAATATAGCCGGGCCGATCAGCGACGCGGTGCTGCGCCATTTGCGCCTGCATGCGCGGATCGCCGTTTGCGGCACCGCCTCCATCGCAAGCTGGGATCCCTGGCCGCAGGGCGCCCGGCCCGAGCGTCACCTGCTGGTGAAGCGCGCGACGATGCGCGGATTCCTGACGTTCGACTATGCCGATCGCTTCGATGAGGCCGTCGCCCAATTGTCGGCCTGGCTGCGCGAGGGACGGCTGCATTACCGCGAGGACATATTGGAAGGGCTTGGCGAGGCCCCCGGCGCGATAGCGCGCCTCTATTCCGGGCAGAATCAGGGGAAGCTGCTGATCCGGCTTCCCGCAGCGAAGGATTGAACCGCGTGTCGAAGGTCATCATCAGTTGCGCCCTGACCGGCGCCGTCCACACCCCCACCATGTCCCCCCATCTGCCGGTGACGCCCGACGAGATCGCGCAACAGGCGATCGAGGCGGCCGAGGCGGGCGCATCCGTCCTCCATCTTCATGCGCGGGACCCGGAGACGGGCAGGCCGACGCCCGATCCCGATGTGTTCATGCAGTTCCTGCCGCGCATCAAGCAGGCGACCGACGCGGTGGTGAACATCACGACGGGCGGCGGCCAGGGCATGTCGCTCGACGAGCGGCTCGCCGCGCCGCTGCGCGCATCGCCGGAGCTTTGCTCGCTCAACATGGGATCGATGAATTTCGGCATGTATCCCATGCTGGAGCGTTACAAGAGCTTCCAACATGACTGGGAAGCGGCGCATCTGGAGGCGTCGCGCGACTGGATCTTCAAGAACACCTTCAGGGATATAGAGCTGATCCTGGAGCGGCTGGGCAAGGGTCATGGCACCAAGTTCGAGTTCGAATGCTACGACACCGCCCATCTCTATACGCTCGCCCATTTCCTGGACCGCAAGCTGGTGACGCCGCCGCTGTTCGTGCAATCCATCTTCGGCCTGCTCGGCGGCACCGGCGCGGACACGGAAAACCTGCTCCACGCCAGGCGCATCGCGGACAAGCTGTTCGGGGACGATTATCGCTGGTCGGTCATGGCGGCGGGCAAGCACCAGATCCCCTTCGTCACCATGGGCGCGATCAACGGCGCGAACGTCCGCGTCGGGCTGGAGGATTCGCTCTATGCGGGCAAGGGACGGCTCGCCCGGTCCAATGCCGAACAGGTGCGGCTGATCCGGTCGATCCTGGAGCCTTTGTCGCTGGAGGTGGCGACACCGGCGGAGACGCGTGAGATATTGGCGCTGAAGGGCGGCGACAATGTCACCTTCTAGAGCAATCGACAGGGAGGGAGAGCCCATGGCCGAGCAGCAGGACCATTCGCCCCGCATCATGGCGGTGATCGACTATTTCCGGCGGGGCGACGCGGGTCGGCCCGACATGCTCGACGGGTTCACCGACGATTTCGAATTTTTCTTTCCCAAATTCGGCATCGGCCGGGGTCGCGATGACTTCATGGCCTTCGCCGCCGGCCTTGTGGGTTCGTTCAAGGCGTTCGGGCACGATATTGACGGGCTGCGCTTCATCGAGAGCGGCGACAGCGTGGTGGTCGAAGGCACCACGCGCGGCGAAGACAGGGAAGGCGCGACATGGGAAGGCGGCACGACGCCGGGCGGGCGCTTTTGCAGCGTCTTCGAATTTCGCGGCGCGCTGATCGCCCGCATGCACATCTATCTCGACCCCGATTACACCAGCCGGGACGAGGCGCGGTTCCTGTGGGGCAAGGACCGGCGCTGGTGATCGCCATGAAGGAGGAGAGGTTCGCATGAGCAGGCTGCAAGGCAAGGTCGCCCTGATCACGGGCGCGGCAAGCGGCCAGGGCGCGGCGGAAGCGCGGCTGTTCGCGGCGGAGGGCGCGAAGGTGGTCGTCACCGACCTCAACGAAGCCGGAGCGGCGGTCGCCGCCGAACTGGGAGCCAACGGTCATTTCGTTCGCCATGACGTGGCGGAACAGGCCGATTGGGCGCGGGTCGTGCGCGAGGCGGAGGAGCGCTTCGGGAAGATCGACATTCTGGTCAACAATGCGGGCGTCTACAAGCCCGCGCCCTTGCTGGAGACGGACGCCGCGCTGTGGGACCTGCACTATCGCGTCAATCAGCTCAGCGTCTTCCTGGGGATGCGCGCCGCCGCGGAGGCGATGGCGAAGACCGGCGGCGGCGCCATCGTCAACATCTCGTCGGGCGCGGGCCTGGGCAATGTTCCCGGCATCTTCGCCTATGCCACCAGCAAATGGGCCGTGCGCGGCATGAGCAAGCTGGCGGCGTCGGAACTCGCGCCGCTCGGCATCCGCGTCAATTCGATCCATCCCGGCATCATCGACACGCCGATGCTGGGCGAGAACACGCCCGAACGGCTGAAATTCTACGAGGACATGATCCCCATGAAGCGCATCGGAACCACCGACGAGGTGGCCCGGCTGGTGCTGTTCCTCGCCTCCGACGAGGCGAGCTACGTCACCGGCGCGGAAATCACCGTCGACGGCGGGATCGGCTGAAGGATCGAAAGGACATCATATGGGGCGGTTGCAGGGCAAGGTTGCCATCATCACCGGCGGGGGGCGCGGCATCGGCCGCGCCACCGCGGAACTCTTCGCCCGCGAGGGCGCGCAGGTTCATGTCACCGACGTCAACCCGCCCGACGCGCCCTATGACGATCCGGCGATCCGCTTTTCCATCATGGACGTCGCGAACGAAGGGCAATGGGCGGAGCTGGTGGAGGGCATCGTGGCGCGTCATGGCGCCGTCGACATCCTCGTCAACAATGCGGGCATCGGCGGGTCGCAACTGCCGCTTGCCGATGAGAATCTGGCCGACTGGGACCGGGTGATCGCGGTCAACCAGACCGGCGTCTTCCTGGGCATGCGCGCCGTGCTGCCGGGCATGCGCGCCAAAAGGGCGGGGTCGATCGTCAATTTCTCGTCGATCTGGGGGATCGCGGCGGTCCCCGGCGCGGCCGCCTATCATGCGTCCAAGGCGGCCGTCCGGCACCTGACCAAACATGCCGCCGTCACCTATGCGCCGGACAATGTGCGGGTGAACTCGATCCATCCCGGCATCATCGCCACCCCCATGGTGCTGGAGGATCAGGCGGAGGAAACCAGCGCCGGGGTGGTGGCGGCGACGCCGCTGGGACGCATGGGCCAGCCGATCGAACTGGCCAATGGCGTGCTGTTCCTCGCCAGCGACGAATCCAGCTTCATGACCGGCGCCGAACTGGTGATCGATGGCGGCTATCTTGCGCAGTGACGCGGCTATCGCATCCATGACGCGGGATAGTCTGGACGAACTGCTCGCGCGAACGGACGCCTTCATCCGCGACGTGGTGATCCCCTTCGAAACCGACCCCCGGATCGGCGGTCACGGCCCATCGGACGCGCTGGTCGAGGATTTGCGGGCGCGGGCGCGCCATGCCGGCCTCATCGCCCCCCATCTGCCGCCGGAACTGGGCGGACAGGGGCTGGACCATGCCGCGACGGCGCGGCTGTTCCGGTCGGCCGGCTATTCGCCGCTCGGACCGCTGGCGATGAACCTGGCGGCCCCGGACGAGGGCAATATGCACCTCCTCGCCCGCGTGGCCACCCCGGCGCAGATCGACCGCTTCCTCCGGCCGCTTGCCGCCGGGACGACGCGGTCGGCCTTCCTGATGACCGAACCGGCGGACGAGGATGGGGCCGGTTCCGACCCCTCGATGCTCAGGACCGTGGCGCGCCCCGATGGCGACCATTGGATCATCGACGGGCGCAAGAGCTTCGCGACAGGCGCGGAGGGCGCTGCCTTCTCGATCGTCATGGCGCGCACGGGGGAGTCGGCCACCATGTTCCTTGTCGACATGGACAGCCCCGGCATCACCGTCGAGCGGCTGCTCGACACCATCGATGGGACCATGCCCGGCGGCCATGCCGTCGTGCGGCTCGACGGCGTGCGGGTGCCCGCGACCCGGATACTCGGGGAGGTCGATCAGGGCTTCCGCTACGCGCAGGTGCGTCTGGCGCCCGCGCGCCTCACCCATTGCATGCGCTGGTGGGGCAGCGCGAGGCGCGCGCACGACATCGCCCGCGGCTATGCCGTCAAGCGACAGGCCTTCGGCAAGCCGCTGATCGACCATGAGGGCGTGGGCTTCATGCTGGCGGACAATCTGATCGACCTGAAACAGTCGGAACTGATGATCGACTGGTGCGCGGGCGTGCTGGACTCCGGCGCGCCCGGCATCATCGAAAGCTCGATGACGAAGGTGGCGGTATCCGAAGCGCTGTGGCGGATCGCGGACCGCTGCGTGCAGGTCATGGGCGGGACCGGGGTGAGCGGCGACACGGTGGTAGAGCAGATATTCCGCGAAATCCGGGCCTTCCGCATCTATGACGGACCTACGGAGGTGCACAAATGGTCGCTCGCCAAGGCCATCGGGCGCGCCCATCCGGGGGACGTGCCATGAGCACCGGTGAAGCGGAAAACGCCGGCACCGTCGCCGTTCGGGAGGCGCACCGGTTCGATGAAGCCGGTCTGGCGCGATGGATGGCGGATCATGTCGATGGCTATTCGGGACCGCTCCGCGTCGAACAGTTCAGGGGCGGGCAGAGCAATCCCACCTACAAGCTCGTCACGCCAGGTCGCCACTATGTGCTGCGCCGCAAGCCGCCGGGCCGGCTGGTAAAGGGCGCGCATGCCGTCGAGCGGGAGGCGCGCGTGCTGTCCGCGCTGGGATCGGCGGGATTTCCGGTCGCCCATGTCCATGCCCTCTGCGTCGACGAAGGGGTCATCGGCACCCCCTTCTATGTCATGGACATGGTCGAGGGGCGGATATTCTGGGACGCCAGCTTCCCGCAGGTCGCCAGCCATGACCGCCCTGCCTATTTCGACGCGATGAACGAGACGCTGGCCCGGCTGCACAGCCTGGATTATGCAGCGATCGGACTGGCCGACTATGGCCGCCCCGGCAATTATTTCCAGCGTCAGATCGACCGCTGGTCCAGGCAATATCTGGAGGATGCCGATGCCGGGCGGGACCGGAACATGGACCGGCTGGTCGAATGGCTGCCGGCGCATATTCCGCCGGACGACCAGACGTCGATCGTCCATGGCGACTTCCGTTGCGACAATATGATCTTCCACCCCACCGAACCCCGCGTCCTGGCGGTGCTCGACTGGGAATTGTCGACGCTCGGCCATCCGCTCGCGGACTTCGCCTATCATGCGATGATGTACCGGATGCCGCCCCACATCGTCGCGGGACTGGGCGGCATGGATATCGCCGCGCTCAACATTCCCACCGAGGCGGAGTATGTGGCCTCCTATTGCCGCCGGACCGGACGGCAGGCGATCCCCGATCATGATTTCCACGTCGCCTTCAACTTCTTCCGGCTGGCGGCGATCTTCCACGGCATCAAGGGCAGGGCGCTGCGCGGCACCGCCGCCTCGGCCCAGGCGCGCGAACGGGCGAACGCGTTCCCGGAACTGGCCGAACTCGCCTGGATGCAGGCGGAAAGGGCGGCGGCAGGGTGACGCGCCGGGCGATCGTTCCGGATATGGCAACGATGCTTTGAGGAAATGGGCCTGGCATCCCGATTCCCGCCGCCATAAATCATCGTCTCGATCGCTGCGGAGCAGGAACAGGAAGCATTATGGCAACCCTTCATGGAATGATGGCCGGCACGGCGGCCCCCCGCCCGGTCGTTCATCGCACGCGCGGCAGCGGACATGGTTCGATCGTCCGGCTGATGAGCCCGTCCGATCTGGGCCGCTATCTGAAGCCCTTCGTGTTCCTCGACCTGTTTGCAGGCGACATGCGGCAGCTTTCCGCCGCCATGCCGCTGCATCCCCATTCGGGCATCGCGACCGTCACCGTCTTCACCGAAGGGGACGTGACCTATGACGATCCGCAGGCGGGCACCGGCACGCTGGCCTTCGGCGGCGTGGAATGGATGCGCGCGGGCGGCGGCGTCTGGCACGGGAAGGAACTGTCCGCCGGACGCTCGGCGCTGATGCAGGGCTTCCAGCTCTGGATCGCCCTGCCGCCCGAACTGGAGAACGGACCGGTCGACAGCCAATATATAGAGGCGGACCATATGCCCATGGCCGGCCCCGCTTATGTGATCCTGGGCCGACACGCGGGCGCGCAGAGCCCGGTCCGCGCGCCTGACGGGATCACCTATCTGCTGGTCCGCCTGCAAGCCGGGGAAAGCTGGACCTACGCACCGCCCCCCGGCCATTCGCTCGCTTGGGCGGCGGTAGCGAAGGGCGGTCTTTCCGGCTCCGCCCCGATAGCGCAGGGCGAGATGGCGCTGTTCGAGCCGGGAGAGGAGGCGATCACGCTCCAGGCGGGCGATGCGGGCGCGATCTTCGTCCTGGGTCCGCACGGCCGCATCCCCATCCGCTTCACCTCGGTTCCTATTCGGTGCACACGACAGCCGCCGCCCTTGCGGAGGGCGAAGGGCGGATCGCGGAGATCGCCCAGCGGCTGAGGCAGGAGGGCCCTGCAAGGACGGCATCGGGAAGCGTGCCGGTCTTCCGCTAGAGCGATTTCCAGACGATCGGAACCCGCCAAGGCTGCGGGTTTCGATGAGACCCAGGGGCCGAAAGCATCACCGGGCCCGGTTCCGGATCAATTCCTCCACAATGGCCGGCTCGGCCAGCGTCGATATGTCCCCCAGCGCCTGGGGCGACACCTCGCCCTCCGCGATCTTGCGCAGGATGCGGCGCATGATCTTGCCCGAACGGGTCTTGGGCAGGCCGGGGGCAAACTGGATCACGTCGGGCGTCGCGATCGGCCCGATCTCGCTGCGCACCCATTTCACCAGCGCCTGACGCAGTTCGTCGGTCGCTTCCTCGCCGCTGTTCAGCGTCACATAGGCGTAGATGCCCTGTCCCTTTATGTCGTGCGGGAAGCCCACCACCGCCGCCTCCGCCACCGCCTCGTGCAGCACCAGCGCGCTTTCCACCTCCGCCGTGCCCATGCGATGGCCCGACACGTTGATCACGTCGTCGACGCGCCCCGTGATCCAATAGTCCCCGTCCGCGTCGCGCCGGCAGCCGTCGCCGGTGAAGTACAGGCCCGGATAGGTGGTGAAATAGGTCTGGAAGAAGCGCTCATGATCGCCCCACACGGTCCGCGCCTGCCCCGGCCAGCTCCGCGCGATGCAGAGATTGCCTTCCCCCTCGCCCTCCACGGCGACGCCATTGCCGTCGACCAGCAAGGGCTCGACCCCGAAAAAGGGCTTGGTCGCCGCGCCCGGCTTCAGGTCCGTCGCGCCCGGCAGCGGCGTGATCATGTGGCCGCCCGTCTCCGTCTGCCACCAGGTATCGACAATGGGGCAGCGCCCCTCGCCCACCACCTCATGATACCAGCGCCAGGCTTCGGGATTGATCGGCTCCCCCACCGTGCCCATCAGCCGCAGCGAGGCGCGGCTGGTGCGGGTCACATGTTCGTCCCCCTCCTTCATCAGCGAACGCAGCGCCGTCGGCGCGGTGTAGAGCGTCGTCACCCGATGCCGGTCGACCACTTCCCAGATGCGGCTGGGCGTCGGCCAGTTCGGCACCCCCTCGAACATCAGCGTGGTGCCGCCATTGGCGAGCGGTCCATAGACGATATAGCTGTGGCCTGTGACCCAACCGACATCGGCGGAGGACCAGAAGACCTCGCCCGGCCGATGGTCGAAGGCAAGGTCGAAGGTCATCGCCGCCCAGAGCAGATAGCCGCCGGTCGAATGCAGCACGCCCTTGGGCTTGCCCGTCGATCCGGAGGTGTAGAGCAGGAACAGCGGGTCTTCCGCCGCCATCGCCTCTGCCGGACAGTCGGCGGAGACCTCAGCGGCCAGTTCGTCATAATAGGCGTCCCGCGCGGGGTCCATCGCGACGTCCCCGCCCGTCGCCCGGACGACAATCACGCGTTCCAGCCCCGGCGCCAGAGCCGCCGCCGCGTCGACATTGCGCTTCAGCGGCACGATCCTGCCGCCCCGCCGCCCCTCATCGGCGGTGATGACGATCCGGCTGTCGCAATCGCTGATCCGTCCCGCCAGCGCCTCGGGCGAGAAACCGCCGAACACCACCGAATGGATCGCCCCGATCCGCGCGCAGGCGAGCATGGCGAAGGCCGCCTCCGGAATCATCGGCAGATAGAGCGTCACCCGGTCGCCGCGCCCCACGCCCGCGCCTTTCAGCACATGGGCGAAGCGGCACACCTCTTCATGCAATTGCCGGTAGGTGAAGCGCCGCGCCGGTTCCTCCGGATCGTCCGGTTCCCAGATGATCGCCGCCTGATCGCCGCGCGTCTCCAGATGGCGGTCCACGCAATTGGCCGACACGTTGAGCATGCCGTCGCTGAACCAGCTTATGCCGAAATCCCCTTCCGCAAAGCTGCTCTCGTCGGCGCGGGTGGGTTCGCGCAGCCAGTCCAGCCGCCGCGCCTGCTCCAGCCAATAGGCGTCGGCGTCATCCAGCGATCGGCGATAGCCCGCGGCATAGGCGGCGGCATCGACCTTCGCCTCCGCCGACCAGGCCAGCGGCACGGGATAGACAGGGGGAGCTGTTGTCAGCATCGGCGGATCTCACTTCACTTTGGCGAGCGCGGCGGTCATCCGCCTGGCGGCGAAGGGCGGCAGCTTCACCGCCTTGGCCGCCGCGAGATCGGCCGGGGCCACCTTGCCCACCTGCACCAGCGCGACCATGCCCATCGAATAATGCGGCATGCACTTGATGCCGTAGAGGCCGGGCTTGGTGACGGTCAGCACCGCCTCCTTGTTCATCGCGCCCTTCATCGGGGTCGCGCCGGCCGGCAGCATGTTCGCGATGGTTTCGGCATTATGGCTGGGATTGGTCGGCTGGAAACGGATGGTGTCGCCCACCGCCGCCTTCACGAAGGACGGCTCGAACACCATGGCGCCGTCCGCGCCCTGGTTCTTCATATGGACGACGATGTCCTTCGCCTGCGCCGACAGCGGCGCCAGCGTCAGGAGCGCGGCGGCGGCAACGCCGCCCAGGGTGATGCGAATGCGGATCAAGGCTCTCTCTCCCATGCAAACATGCTTGGGCAAGTGATGACGCAGCGCAGCGGACCCCCGCAATGGGCCATTGGTCCTAGGGCGCGCGCCCCTCCGGCGCCACTCGAACCAAGGGCCGCCCCAGGTCGCGCCAGCCGTCCGTCCCCTCCGCCAGCCACCAGACATTGCGATAGCCCATGGCGCGCAGCCGCCGCGCCGCGTTCCAGCTCATCCAGCAATCGGACCGGCAGAAGACGACCAGCATGCGATCGCGCCGGCCACCCGTCAGCCGCCGCACGCCGGCCGCGAACCAGAGCGCGATGTCGGGCTCCGGCACGCCCCTTCCCGCTTCGGGGAACCAGCGAGCGCCCGGAATGCTCTCATGCTGCGCCGCCAGCCGCCAGCGCCCGTCGCTCTCCCGATGCCCGCCCTCGGCCGGCAGGACGTCGAGGAACAGCGCATCCCGGCCCGGCCGCAGGGCTGCGGCGGCGGCCGGCGCGATCCGCCCGACCCCGGCGGGCGGGCGGGAGACCGGCGCGCGATAGGCGGCGATCCGATAGCCGTCAGGCGCGAACAACGGCTCCGCCGCCACGGGCGCCGCGCAAAGCAGCAGAGCACCGGCCCAGATCGTCCTCCTCATCCCGCTTCCCTCCCCATCCGACCCAAGGACCAATGGTAGCGCATTGCGCCAGCCTTTAGACCTGCACCAAGGGAGAAGGATGTGAAAAGGCGAAGCTACGCAGCCATGACCCTGGCCCTGCTCGCGCTGGCGGCGGGGGCGGGCGCATCCACGCCCGCCGATCCGCTGGAATCGCCGATGTGGGAAGCCCATGCAAAGCTGCTGTTCGGCAACGATCCGGTCCGCTTCGACCCGCGGGTGAAGGTCGATTTCCCCCAGATCGCGGAGAACCAGCGCAGCTTCCCGGTCGCCATCGACGCCCGCGCGATCCCCGGCGTCCGGCGCATCGTCCTGATGGCGGACCTCAACCCGATCCCGATCGCGGTCGACTATCGCCCGACGGACAGCGAAGCCTATCTCGCCACCCGCATCAAGCTGGACCAGCGCACCCCCGTGCGCGGCGCGGTGCAGTTGGCGAGCGGCGAATGGCTGGTGTCGGGCGGCTGGATCGACGCGGCGGGCGGCGGCTGCTCGACGCCCCCGGTCAGCCGGGTCAAGGGCGACTGGGCGGACCATCTGGGCGAGATCAGGGGCGAGGCCTGGCCCGTCGCGGGGCCGGTCGACGCCAGCCGCCTTCGCCTCAACTTCCGGCACCCGATGGACACCGGGCTGGTCGACGCCATTCCCACCTATCATCTGGAACGACTGACCGTCAGCGACGCCGCCGGTCGCGAACTGGGCCGGATGGAAATCTGGGCCTCGGTCGCGGAAGATCCGGCCATCACCCTGATCCCCCATGCGGCGGCGGGCGACATGCTGGCCGTCGATGCCCGCGACACCAATGGACGCGATTATCACGCGGCGCTGGCCGTCGCGCGCCAGTCGCCCCTGCCGCGATGATGCTGACCCGGCGCAGGCTGATCGCGGGGAGCATGGCGCTGGCCGCCATGCCCGCGCAGGCGCGGCGCAGCTATGCGATTGCCCCCGTCCCGGTCGCGGACGGCATCTGGATGATCCACGGCGCGGACGCCCCCATAGAACCGGCCAATGGCGGCGCCATCGCCAATATCGCCATCATCGCCACGCCCGCTGGAACAGTGCTGTGCGACTGCGGCCCGTCGCTCGCCTATGGACAGGCGCTGCGCAAGGTGGCGGAGGGACTGACCGGCCAGCCGGTGGTCCGCGTCTATGTCACCCATCTGCATCCCGACCATGGCATGGGCATCGCCGCCTTCGATCCCCGGATCGTCGCGGCCCTGCCCGGCACGATAGAGGCTCTGGCGCGTGAGGGGCGCGGCTATTTGGACGCCATGTACCGGCTGCTGAACGACTGGATGCGCGGCACCGAACTGGTGCTGCCGGGCCGGCCGATCGCCGCCGGACGGGAGGAGTTCGGCGGGCGAGGGCTGCGGCTGCTGGCGCTTTCAGGCCATAGCGGCGCGGACCTGGCGCTGCTCGACGAACGCAGCGGCGTGCTGATCGGCGGCGACCTCGTCTTCCACGACCGCGCGCCCAGCACCCCGACCGCCGACCTCCCCGGCTGGCGCGCCAGTCTCGACCGGCTGGCGCGGGAACCGCATGGCGGCCTGATCCCCGGCCATGGCCCGTTCGATCCCAGCGGCCGGGCCGCCATTGCCCAGACCCGCGACTGGATCGACTGGCTGGACGAGGCGCTGACGCAGGCGGTGCAGTCGGGCCTCGACATGGTGGAGGCGGGCGAACTGCCGATACCGGCGCGCTTCTCCACCATGGCGGCGGCGCGCTATGAGCTGCAACGCAGCGTCTCCCACCTCTATCCGGGACTGGAGGCGCGGCTGCTGCCCCGCATCGACCGGCCCGGCTGATCCGCCCCCGGAACTAACGCCCCGTTCGCGCGTTCGGGCGCTGGTTAAAAAGGGGGGAGGATGCGATGCCCACGTCGGAATTCTTCAGGGAACAGGCGGAATTGTGGGAACGCCGCGCGGGCGCCGAAATGTCCCGCCACGCGCAGGACGCCGCCCTGGCCGCCGCGCGCAAATGGCATGACGACGCGAACTTCGCGGAGATGATGACGATCGGCCTCGTCGCCACGCCGCAGCCGGAAGCCCTCGTCGACCAGCCAGTCATCAAGGCCTAGAACCGCGCCTTCACCCCCGCATACCAGCGGCGCGGCGCGCCCGGCCCATAGGCGCGCGGATTGGACGCATCGGGGGCCTGCGCCATCTCCACCTCCCCGACGTCGCTGAACGTGCCGAAGGTCGCATATTTGCGGTCGAACGCATTGTGCAGTTCCCCGAACAGCGTCACCCCCGGCGCCATGTCGATCCCGGCGCGCAGGTTGACCAGCGCATGGCCTTTCAGCCGCGGCTGGTCATTGCCCTCGTCACCCACCAGATATTGCCCCGTCCGCGCGATCAGGTCGCCGCCGACCGACCAGCCGCGCCCGGCATAATCCAGCGACAGCGTCGCACTGTGGCGCGGAATGCCGGGCAACCGGTCCCCCGGCTGGACAAAGATCACCCCGTCCCCGTTCGCCGCCGGATTGGCGGGGCTGGAAAGCGCCAGGTCATGACGGTAGGTCGCATCGGTGAAGGCATAGCTGAACGCCCCCGAAAGGCCGCCGCGCACCGCCTTCAGGGTGAATTCCACGCCCTGCCGCCGGGTCGCGCCGATATTGCGGAACCAGGCGCGCCCCCGAATCGCCGACGCGACAAACTGAATGTCGTCGCGGTTGCGCGTGCGATAGGCGGACAACAGCCATTCCAGTCGGAACCCGCCCCATCGGCCCCGCCCGCCCGCGCCCGCTTCCCAGCTCCTGGCGACGATCTGCTTCAATGGCGGATCGGCGATGAAGAAATTGGCGAGGCTGCACGGCGCATTCTCGTCGGCGCAGGACAGTTCGGCCGGCGTCGGGGCGCGATTGCTCTCCGCATAGCCCACCCTCAGGTTCAGCCCCTCCGTCAGCCGGTAATCCAGTTCCAGCCCGGGGTTCAGCCGCCTGAACCGATGATCGCCGTTGAGCGCCGTGCCGATCCGGTCGCGCATCGCAATCACCACATGATTGTAGCGCAACCCGATCTCCGCCGAGAGCCGGTCGGTCAGCGGCAGCCGGTCCTGCGCGAACAGCCCCCAATAGCCGGCATGGGCGACCAGACCCACCGGCCCGATCGCGCCGTCCGCCTGCACGATGGCCGGCCCCAGCCCCTCGACGCCGCGATCCTCCGTCAGCGCAGCCAGTTCGGTCGAGGCGCCGAAGCGGCTGCGGCTCGTGTCATAGCTCATGCCGATGGCAAGGTGATTGCGCCCGCCCCACAGCGGCCGCTCGTCGATCATCTGGACCAGCACGCCCATCGCCCGGCTGTCCAGCCTTCCCCGATTGAGCACGCCATAGCCCTCGCCGCCCAGCACATCGGCAATCGTGCGGCCGTCCGCATCGGTCAGCAACGCCTCGTCCGCCCCCTCGACGGTCTCCAGGCAGAGCAGCCCGTCTTCGCACCCCTCTATGTCGGCGGCGTCGCCGTTCACCGTGCGCAGCTTCAACCGTTGCGCATAGAGCGTGCCCTCGATCCGCATCCCTTCCCCCAGCGCGACCCAGGGATGCAGGCTGATCCGGCCATAGCGCGCCCTGGCATTGTCCGGCCAGGTGAAGACGGCGCGCCGGTCCACCGCCAGCAACTCGACCGGCGCGACGCCATTGCCCGTCAGGTCCGTGTCGGCGCCGATCCACTTCAGATGCAGCCCGCCGCTCGCGGTGTCGAAACCCAGATCGGCATAGCCATTATGGAGGGTGGAGGGCGAATGGTCGCGCCAGCCATCCTCATGGCTGTACTGGAACGCGCCGAATGCGCTGAAATCGCCCTTCCGGAACCCGCCCGCCACGCTCGCCTCCCGCGAACCGAAGCGTCCGCCGGTCAGGCTCGCCTCCAGCCCCGGATCGCTGGTCCCGGTCTTGGTGTCGATCACCATCGCCCCGCCCAGCGCGTTCAGGCCATAGACGGCGCTGCTGTCGAACAGGGTAAGGCTGCGGATCGCCGCCTCCGGCAACAGGTCGAAGGCGACCGTGTCGCCAAAGGGCTGGTTGAATCGCGCGCCGTCGAGATAGACCGCCAGCCCCTGCGCCTGCCCCTGCAGCGGGGAGGCGGTGAAGCCGCGATAGACCAGATTGGGCTGCCACGGATTGCCCTGCGCGTCCTGCAGGGTGACGCCGGCGATGGACCGGGTGAGCGCGCCCAGCAGATCGGGCGTTCCCGCGCGGCTGATGTCCGCGCCGGTCAGGCGCAGCGCATCGTCGGCATCGATCGCGCCGCCGGGGGCCGTGACGACGATCGGCTGCCGGTCCGCATCGGCGCCGGCGGTATCCGCCCATGCGTTCTGCGCGGTGGCCTGCCCCGCCAGAATCGCCCATGCCGCGCCGGCCAGCCACATGCCCTTCCTCATCCCCGTGCCTCTTCTTCTTTGTTCCCCAACGGCCAGGCCATTGTCCAGCCATGAAAATGGGGCCGCATCCCTGTTAGGATGCGGCCCCGCCCCGTGACATTGTTCCTTCGGTCGGGATCAGAAGAACAGGATGGCCCCCGCCGCGATGGCGTCGGAACTGGCCTGATTGCCGTTATGCGCTTCCGATCTGGTGTGGACATATTCGCTCAGCAGCGTGACCCAGCTTGTGAGGCCGTAGCGGACCTGCCCCACCCAGCTCGAATTCTTGTCCACCAGCGTCGGGTTCGCCAGCGCGTCGGCGGCATTGGCATAGTCGAGATTGCTCTCGCCATAGCTGCCCCCGACAGAGAATTTTCCGAAGCTCGCCAGCCCCTGCAGATAGAAGCCATGGCTGTCGCGCTTGTTGCCCAGCCCATCGGTGTCGAACAGGTTGAGCGCCGTCGTGCCAAGGCCCGAAGCGTCATAATAGGTGCCGACCAGCGTCAGCGGCCCCACCGTCACCTTCGCGCCCGCGTCCCAGCCCCAGCTCGTATAGTCCGGCCCGGCGATCACATCATGCTTCTGCCGGATGCCCGCCGCCCACAGGCGGGTGCCCACGCCGCCGAACTTGCCGTCATAGACCAGCTTGCCCTGGAAGCCCGGCTCCTTGTTGGCCTCGTCCGGTCCGGTCAGCGAGGACAAGGGCTCGAAAATGCCGATGCTGGCGGTGAAGCCGCTGAAGCTGGGCGTGGTATAGGTGATCTGCGGCTGGAAATCGGTGTAGATATAGCCGACGCCGATCCGCCCCAGCGTGGTGTTGGACGGCGCGACATTGCCCGCCGGCGTGCCCGACGACAGCAGGGTGATGTCGTTCAGGATCTGCTCCGAGGCGAACAGGCCGATGTCGCGGCCGATCTTCACCTCGCCAAAGCCCGGACGGCCGAAGGTCAGGTAGGTCTGGCGGAAATCGATGCCCGCCGTCTGGAGCCCGCGCGGATTGCCGGGGCTGTTCGCGCCGCTGCCCGCATAGCTGACGGAGTTGATGCCCGGATACATGCCGAAATGCGCGCCGACGTCCCAGCCGCCCTGCCTGGTCATGACCTCCACCTTCAGGAAGCCGGGCAGCAGACCGTTGCGGATGGCCGAACTCTTGCCACCCACCGTCGCCACGCCGCCGACGACGCTGTTGGTGGCGCTGGGCGCCTCGCCATTGTCATGGACGTAGAAGCCATTGACCGATCCGGAGAATTTGAGCGTGACGTCGCCCATTTCGAAGCCGACACCGCTGTCGGTCATGCGGACGCTCCGACCGCCGCCCGACGCATCCGGCGTCACCGGCGGCGCGGCCGGCGCGGCAGCGGCCTCCGCGCTCTCATTCTTCAGCAGTTCCTGATATTCCTCGTCGGAGAGGATTCCCTTTTCATGCAGCCGCTTCAGCAGATCGGCGGTGGTCCCGGCCATCGCCGGCGTGGCAGTCGCGCAAAGCAGCCCCATGGCCGCGCTCGCGAGGAGCAGCGTCCTTTTCATAACATCCTCCCTCTTTTGTGCCGGTCAATGCCCCCGGCTGAAGAGAGATTGAGGCCGGCAGGGCGCGGCGGAAATTGGACTTAGGGCCTCCTCCCTTGGGAGGAAGGGACGCATGGCTCCAGGCCGCAGGCGGCGCCTGCGCGGACGCTCGAAGCAAGGGCGCGGCGCGCAAGAGCCCGGTTCAGACAGGAGGAATCAGGCACTACTTTGGTCGAAGGGCGCATGGATGTTCGCGCGGAGAGCATCCGCGGCAAGGGTCAGGATCTTGACCTTACGCCGCCAATCGCAGGCAGTTGCGTCCGCTATGCTTGGCGTTGTAGAGCGCCTTGTCCGCGGCCTCCAGCACGGCCTGCCCCTCGCTCTGGCCGCCCAGCGCCACCAGTCCCGCGCTGAACGTCACCGGGATCACCTCGCCCGAATCGATCTGCACCGGATGGGCCGTGACCATTTCGCGCAGCCTTTCGCAGATCATGCTCGCCCGCACGACGTCGGTGCCGCTCAGCAGGATGGCGAATTCCTCCCCGCCCAGACGGCCGATGCTGTCGACGCTGCGCAGTCCGGGACGCAACCGCTCGACGAAGCCCGCCAGCACGCGGTCGCCCGCGCCATGGCCGTAGCCGTCGTTGACCGCCTTGAAATGATCGATGTCGATCAGCAGCAGGCAGGCCCGCGCGCCATGCCGGACGCGCAGCATCTCCTCCTCCAGCTTTTCGAGGAAGGCCCGGCGGCTGTCCGCCCCGGTCAGCGAATCCAGCGCCGCCACCTGCTGAAGCGCGCGTTGCCGCGCCTTGTGCCGGGACATGTCGCGGATCGTGCTGACAAGGCCGGTGGGCAGGCCGCGCTCGTCGACCACGGCGCGGGCCACCATCTCGCACCAGTCGCTGCCTTGCGCGGAAATGAAGGGGCGGAATTCCACCGTCTGCACCTCGCCCGGCTGCTCCAGCGCCCGGTCCAGCGTCGCGATCACCTGTTCCCGGTCCGCCGGGTCGACCAGATTGGCCGCGTCCTGCCCGACCAGCAGTTCCGGCGCGCAGCCGATCTGTTCGGCCGCCGCGGGGGAGGCATATTCGATCACGCCGCCAACGCTGATGTTGAGCACCACGTCGCCGCTATTTTCCGCAATGGCGCGATAGCGGGCCTCGCTTTCCTGCAACATCTGGAACAGGCGGCGGCGGCTGTTCAGCTCCGCAGCGATCGGCATCGACAGCAGGAAACTGAAGGCCAGGAAGAGCTGGAAGAACTGCATCCGCTCGCCCAGCGTGCCGGGGATCATGTACAGCGGCCCATGACCGGTCATGGTCGCCATGCCGCCGATGATGGCCAGGATCATGACCGAAGCCGCCGCGCCCAGATTGCCCAGGCGGAAGACCATCGCGACCATCGGCAGCAGCAGCGCGAACAGCATCGGATAGCGCGCCGCGTAGAAGACGAAGGCGGTCGCCAGCGCGAACAGCAGCAGCAGCGCCAGCGCTTCCCACTTGCCCCTGCGCGAAGTCTGGCCGAACCAGCGCCGCAATTCGCCCTGCATCAGCATCATCAGGATCGGCGTGCAGGTCAGCGCGCCCAGCACATGCCCGGTATACCATTGCAGCAGCGATGCGCCGAAGGACACCGTCGTCAGCGCCGACGCGACAGTGGCGGCGGCCAGGCCCGCGATCAGATTGGCCGGACCGCACAGCGCCAGGATGAAGACGAACAGCGGCTGCATCGAACCGGCGAACTTCCCGCCTCGCGCGAAGCGGCGGCAGATCAACGCGACGATCAGCGCTTCCAGCAGGTTGATGCCCGCCATCGGCACGGCGGCGAGCGTCCCCATCCCCCACAGCGCGGTCGACAGCGCGCTGGCCATGCCGCAGGCGATCAGCGCCCACGGCCAGGAAGCGGTTCGCGATGTCAGCAGATAGGCCATCAACAGCGCGTTGGCGCCCCAGATGAAGGCCAATCCCCCTTCGAATCGTGAACTGGCAAGCGCCAGCGACGCCGCCAGGAAATAGGCGCAACCCAGGGCAACCGGTTCCACGCGGGAAGAAGGATGTCGAAGAGACGTCTGCATGTTCGCCCCGCCCTAGACGCTTATCGTTAAGATATACTCACGATGATGATTTTACACAGGGGAAAATCATGCCGACGCCAGCAATGCCTGCCATCGCCCCAGCCTTTCGCCTCTGACATCGTCCGGCAGGGCCGGGGCGAAGCTTCGCCGTTCCGCCCCCATGGCCCCCGCCGCCTCGGCAAGGGAGGGAAACAGGCCCGCGCCCACCGCCGCCAGCATCGCCGCGCCCCGGGCGGTCGTCTCCACATCGGCGGGGCGATCCACGCGCAGCTGCAGAATGTCCGCCAGGTCCTGCGCGATCCAGTCATTGGCGCTCATTCCTCCGTCGATGCACAGGGCGCGCCAGGGCATGCCGTCGGCCGCGAATGCGCCAGCCAGGTCGTGAAGCTGGTGCGACAGCGATTCGAGCGCCGCGCGCACGATATGCGCCCGCTTCGTGCCCAGCGTCAGGCCATGGATCGCCCCCCTGGCGTCGGCGCGCCAGTGCGGCGCGCCCAGCCCCGCCAGCGCGGGCAGCATGGCGACGCCGCCGCTGTCGGGCACCGAACGGGCCATCGCTTCGCTTTCCTCCGCCGTTGCGATCAGGCGCAGTTCGTCGCGCAGCCACTGGATCAGGCTGCCCGCGACGAACAGCGACCCTTCCAGCGCATAGCTCGTCTCGCCCGGCAATCGACAGAGCAATGTGCCGAGCAGGCGGTGCCGCGATACCGGCACGCTACTCCCCATATGGGCAAGGACGAAGGCGCCGGTGCCCAATGTCGCCTTGGCGTCGCCGGGGGTCAGGCAGGCCTGGCCGATGGTCGCCGCCTGCTGATCCCCCATCAGTCCCCGGATCGGGATCGGCCGGCCGAACCATTGGTCCTGCGTCTCGCCAAAGGGGCCGATATTGTCGACGATCTCCGGCAGCGCATGCGGCGGCACGCCGAACAGGTCGCACAGCCCCCGGTCCCAATCGGCGGCGTCGAGCGCCATCAACTGGGTGCGGCTGGCGTTGCTGGCATCGCTGACATGCAGGCCGCCGGTCAGCTTCCACATCAGCCAGCTTTCGACCGTGCCGAAGGCCAGCGCGCTGCCCGCCGCCGCCACGGCGGGCGCATGATCGAGCAGCCAGCGCATCTTCGTCGCGGAGAAATAGGGATCGATCACCAGCCCCGTCCGCCGCTGGATCGCCTCCTCCTTGCCCGCCTCGCGCAGGGCGGCGCAATGATCGGCGGTGCGGCGGTCCTGCCAGACGATGGCGGGGGCCAGCGGCTCGCCCGTCCGCCGGTCCCACGCGACCACGGTCTCGCGCTGGTTGGTGATGCCGATGGCGGCGACACGGTCGGCCCCGCCCGCCAGCGCCACCATGTCGCGCGCGCAGGCCAGGGTCCTGTCCCAGATCTCCGCCGCATCATGCTCGACCCAGCCGGGCCGCGGATAATATTGGCTGAGGTCCGCCTGCGCCATGCCCAGCCGCCGCCCGTCCGGCGCATAGAGCATGGCCCGCGTCGACGTCGTGCCCTCGTCCAGCACCAATATCGGCCGTTCGCTCATGCCTTCTCCCCCAGCCATTCCCGGACATGCGCGGTCTGGCGCGCATCCAGACGCAGCCCCAGCTTCGTCCGGCGCCATAATATGTCGTCGGCCGTCATCGCCCATTCCCGCGCCACCAGATAGCGCAGCTCCGCCTCGGTCAGGCCATGACCGAAATGCGCGCCCAGCGCCGCCATGTCCCGCGCCCCGTCCAGCCACTCCCAGGCGCGGGTGCCATAGGCGCAGGCGATCCGCTCCGCCGAGGCATAGTCCAGGAAAGGATAGTCGCAGCCCAGGTCCGCGATCAGCCGGTCGCGCCCCTGCATCGGGAAGTCGCCGCCCGGCAGCGCCGCCTTCGCGGTCCAGTCGCCGCCCGACAGGCTGGGGAGAAAGGGCTTCAGCATCGCCACCGCCTCCGCGGCGAGGTGGCGGTAGGTGGTGATCTTGCCGCCGAACAGGCTCAGCAGCGGCGCCTCTCCGTCCGGCGCATCAAGCTCCAGCCGATAGCCGCGCGTCGCCGCCTCCGGTCTTCCCGAACCGTCGTCGACCAACGGGCGGACCCCGGCATAGGACCACAGCACATCCTGCGGCGCGATGCTCTTCCGGAAATAACGGTTCGCCCCTTCGCAGAGATAGGCGATCTCGTCGGGATCGGGCCGGACATCGTCGACCGGTCCCCGATGATCGCGATCCGTGGTGCCGATCAGGGTGAAGTCCCGCTCATAGGGCAGCGCAAAGAAGATGCGGCCATCGGGCAGTTGGAAGAAATAGGCGAAGCCATGGTCGAACAGGCGCGGCACGACGATATGCGATCCGCGCACCAGCCGCATGTGGCGGTCCGTTTCGCCATGGGCGCGATGGAGCAGGTCCAGCGCCAGCGGCCCGGCGGCGTTGACCACGGCGCGCGCGCGGAAGCGCGGCATCGTTCCGTCCGCCGCCCGCGCATATATGGTCCAGCCGCCGCTTTCCCGTTCCAGCCGCCGCACCTCCGTCCGGCTGTGCACCTCCGCGCCCCGGTCGGCGGCATCGCGGGCGTTCAGGATGACCAGGCGCGCATCGTCCACCCAGCCGTCGGAATAGACGAAGGCCGTGCCGAAGCCGGTTTTCAGGGGCCGGCCCGCCGGATGACGGCGCAGGTCGACGCTCTCGGTCGGCGGCAGGGCGCGTCGGCCGCCGATATGGTCATAGAGGAAGAGGCCAAGCCGCAGCATCCAGCGCGGCCGCAGCCCCGGCACCCAGGGCAGCACGAAGCGCAACGGATGGACGATATGCGGCGCGATCGCCCAGAGCCGCTCGCGCTCCGCCAGCGATTCGCGCACCAGCCCGAATTCCCGATGCTCCAGATAGCGCAGCCCGCCATGGATCAGCTTGGTGGAGGCGGAGGAGGTGCCCTGCGCCAGATCGCCGCGCTCCAGCAGCAGCACCCGCGCACCCCGACCGGCCGCATCGCGCGCCACGCCGCAGCCGTTGACGCCGCCGCCGATCACGGCAAGATCATGGGCCGCCGGGTCCTTATCCCTTGTCACGCCGCCACCCTAGCGCGCTTCGGGGACGGGGGGAACCGAAACGGACCCGCCCCGGACAAGAGGCCGGTTCCGATGCTAGAGCCAATCGACATTCAGCCCTGACGGCTTGCAAATGACGCTTTTCCGTGCTTCCGGTGCTCACATACCTTGAGTAGGCTGCGCGCCGGGTCACGGAAAACCACCATTTTCGGCTCGTCATCATCTGAATGTCGATTGGCCCTAGTCGGCATCCGGATCGCGGAAATTGAGCCGGCGGGTCACGGTATAGTCCAGCACGCCGACCAGGAAATAGCTGATCCACTGCTTGACCAGCGTCGGCAGGCTGCGCTGGGCGCGGTGCGTTTCCAGCGTGATCTGGCGGCTTTGCGCGACCCGCCGGTCGATCAGGGCGCGCATATCCTGCGCGAAACCGGCGTCCTCGACGCGCAGCATGATCTCCAGGTTGAGGAACAGGCTGCGCATGTCGAAATTGGCCGATCCGATATAGACCGCGTCGTCCACCACGATCAGCTTCATGTGCAGCTTGCAGGGCTGATATTCCCATATCTCCACCCCGCGCCTCAGCAGCGGGCCATAGAGCAGGCGGGCCGCCGCGACGGTCGCGCCATTGTCGGACCTGGAGGGCAGTACGAGGCGCGACCCCTTTCGCCGCGCCGCCCGGGCGATGCGCTTCAGCATGCCGCGACCCGGCGAGAAATAGGCCTCCACCATGTCGAGCCGCCGCGCCCGCTCAAGGTCATGCTTCACAAGCTGCGCCCAGGGACTGAGCCGGCGGGTGGGACCGCCGATCACCCAGCGCATCGGCTCGCCCGGCGCGGTGTGGAGAGGGCTGTGCCAGTTGCGCACCATGCGGCGCAGCGTGCGGAATCGCTGCTTGCGCGTCGACACCCAGCGCCAGAGCTGGCCGTACCAGCTTGTCATCGCCTGCACCTGCGGCCCTTCCACCAGCAGGCCCAGGTCGTGCCAGCAATCCTCCGCCGGAATCCCGAAATAGCCGTCCTCGACGTTGAAGCCGCCCGTCAGCAGCCGCCGGTCGTCGGCGATCGCCAGCTTCTGATGGTTGCGGATCAGGTAGCGCGTCGAGCGCCGCGCCCCGAAGCGGCCGAAATGCCCGCCCGCCGCCACCAGCGGATCGAAGAAGGCAAGCGGCGTCGATCCCGATCCGAAGGCGTCGATCATCAGCGTGACCGCAACGCCGCGCCCCCGCGCCGCGATCAGCCGGTCGAGGATGAGTTGCCCGCTGCCGTCGGCGGCGAAGATATAATAATAAAGCTTCAGGCTCTCCCGCGCGCCGTCGATCAGGTCGACCAGGGCCTGCCGCAACGCCGGTCCCGTCTCGATCACGCGCAGGCGGTCGGCGTGCAGCGACAGGCCGATCTGTCCCTCGCCCTCCCACCCGCCATCACCCGGCCCTGCCTGCTGGATGCTCGCCATATTCCGTTCATGCCCGCATTCGGGGCGGCTGGCCACAGTTTATGGGCTTTTCATTGACTCTTAAGGCCTGCGCTGTTAGGCGCGCATTTCACCATTTCTCTTGGTTCAGGAGCGCCCGTTTGGCCCGCGTTACCGTCGAAGATTGCGTCGACAAGGTTACCAACCGTTTTGACCTCGTCCTGCTTGCCGCGCAGCGCGCCCGTGAGATTTCGGGCGGCGCCGAGCTGACTCTGGACCGTGATCGCGATAAAAATCCCGTCGTCGCCCTGCGCGAGATCGCGGAAGAGACCGTCCTGCCGGTGGATCTGCATGATTCGCTCGTCGCCTCGCTGCAGAAGGTGCAGATCGATGACGACGACACGCCGGACGAAATCGGCTCGATCGCCCAGTCGGCGGAGGCCCTGCGCCTGACCGCCGCCGCCCCGCCGCGCAACCAGAATATCGGCGGCGACTACGACGGCTGATCCAGTCACCAGTTTGGAGAGGGAATGAGGCCCGGCCTGCGCAAGCAGGACCGGGCCTCACCGTTTTGGATGCAGCTGGGCATGGCGTGCTTGGCCAATTGTCGCCACGGGTCGGTATGGCTCCTGCGAAGGCAGTGGCTCAGCGCCGCTTCCCGGGACTGCCTTGTGCGATCAGCCTCTAATGGGCCAAAACTCTCCTCCGAATGCCGGCGCAGCCGCCATTTCAGGGAACCGCCACGATCCCCCACGGCGCCGCCCCCACCGGGATCGTTCCCGTGACCTCGCCCCTGGCCAGATCGATCACGCTCACATTGTCCGAAAGGCCATTGGCCGCATAGGCCCGCGCCCCGTCGCCGCTGACCGCGACATGCCACACCCGCTTGCCCACGGGAACATAGGCGCGCACCTTGCGGCTCGCCACGTCGACCAGCGCGACATGATCCGCCCGCCCCAACGCCACCACCGCCGTCCGGCCGTCCGGCGTGAAACGGATGCCGCAGGGCAATATGCGATGCTCCGCCACGCCCGGAATGGCGAAATGCAGGGTCTCCACCACCTTGCGGGAGGCCGTATCGACGATCTGCACCGTCCCGCCCACCTCCGCCGCGACCCACAGCTGCGCGCCATCGCCCGTGAACTCCACATGCCGCGGGCGCAGGTCGACGGGCGTCGCGTCGATCATCTCCTTCTTCGCCACATCGACCCAGTTGACGACATTCTCCTCCTCCGAAGTCACCGCGACCCACCGGCCGTCCGGGCTTTGCGCCACGCCCTCGGGCTCGCCGCCGACGTCGACCTGGAAGGCGACGGTCCGGTTCGCCAGGTCGATGGCGGTCAGCGCAGCATTGTCCTCATTGGCGACGAACAGCGTCCCGCCATCGCGCGAGAGGAAGAATTGCTCCGGGTCCTCCCCGGACGGCAGCTCCGCCACGACCTTCCCCGTCGCCCGCTCGATCACCTGCACCGCATGATCTGTCGATGCGCAGAGATAGATATATCTGCCGTCCTTCGACACGGTGATCCCCCGTGGCCGGCCGCCGACCGCCCAGGTCGCGATCACCTTCGCGCTGGCCGCATCGATCACGGTGACGCTGTTGCCCCGCTCGTTGGAGACATAGAGCGTCTCCGCCCACGCGCTCACTGGCTGCGCGCTCATCGGAACCAGCATCAACCCCGCCAGAATGATGCGCTTCATATGCCCCGATCCTCTCCGCCGTGCCTCGTTATGCGTCATGTTCCTGCGCATAAGCGCTTATGGCTCTATAGCGCGCACAGCGTCACCGGGATTGTACCAACGGCCAATAGGGACGCAAAGCGCGC
The DNA here is from genome assembly GCF_015074805.1 of Sphingobium fuliginis. Taxonomy (NCBI): domain Bacteria; kingdom Pseudomonadati; phylum Pseudomonadota; class Alphaproteobacteria; order Sphingomonadales; family Sphingobiaceae; genus Sphingobium; species Sphingobium fuliginis. The sequence goes on from NZ_CP060036.1 coordinate 1,158,340, forward strand.
TGCCCTACACTCGCCCCAATCAATTCGGGTGAGGATTTCGAGCATGAATCTGGGACGCATTTCGCTGCTGGGCGCCATCGCCATATTGGGCGCGACCACGGCAACCGGCCTGATGGCGCACGGCAATGTGACGCCACAGGCCGTCGACACCTCCGCCCTGCCGGACATTGGCGAGGAATGGCTTGCGAAAAACCCCTATAGCGGCAATGCCAAGGCGATAGAGATCGGCCAGTCCGCCTATGGCCAGAATTGCGCCCGCTGCCATGGGCTCGACGCGGAAAGCGGCGGCATCGCGCCCGACCTGCGCTATCTCGAACAGGGCGAATCGGGCGACCAGTGGTTCGTCGAACGCTTCCGCCACGGCTCCAGCCATGATGGGAAGGTCTATATGCCGCCCTTCGGCGACGTGCTGGGCCAGAAGGCCGGCTGGGCGATCCGCGCCTGGCTCGAAACCAAGTTCCAGGGCTAAAGGCCATGCTCAGCCGGCGTGGCCTGATCGGCGGAGCGGGCGCGGCGATGGCGCTGGGGCTTTGCCCCGGCATGACCCACGCCGCGCCGCTGGGCAAGGTCAAGGAACTGGGCGTGCTGCGCGTGGTGGTCTACAAGGACAACCGCCCCTGGTCCTGGGAGGAGGGCGGGAAACTGGTCGGCCTCGACGCCGACCTGGCGAGCGCCATTGCCGGGAAACTGGGCGTGCGCGCCGACCTCGCCCAGCTCGTAGCGGATGAAAGCGCCGACGACGATCTGCGCCATGGCGTGTGGAAGGGCGGGCTGCTGGGCTTCGCGCCGGGCGACCTGATGTTGCACGTCCCCTTCGACCGGACCTTCGCCGCCCGCAACGACCAGGTGGCGATCATCGCGCCCTATTATCGCGAAAGCTTCCGTTTTGCGGGTACGCAAAACGCCATCGATCTGGAAGCGCCGCCCACCGGCTGGCGCGGGCACAGGCTGGCGGCCGAACTCGACTCCATCCCCGATTTCTACCTGATCGGCTCCTTCGGCGGCATATTGGCGAAGGATGTGGCGCATTATCCCAGCGGCTCCGACGCGGTCGCGGCGGTGGCGGCGGGCAAGGCGGACGCCGTGCTCGCCAGCCGCGCCCAGATCGAGGAAGGGCTGCACCGCGGCGCGAAGGGCCTCACCCTGCGCAAGGGGCCGCTGCCCGCCTTCACCTCGCCCGGCTGGGACATCGGCATGGCGGTCAAGGAAAACAGCCGCACATTGGGCGATGCGGTGGAGGAGATTGTCGCCGCCATGGCCGCAAGCGGCGAGATGAAGGCGCTGTTCGCCACCTATGGCGTGCAGTGGACGCCCGCGCTGGCGGCAGGATGAACCCTGCCCTTTCCCTCCTCTGGAGGGGAAGGAGCCAAAGACGGAAGGACCGACCCAAGGTCCAATTGCTGCGCACAACGGGTGCAATAATCTGAAACAGTCGGGGGCGCGGAGCACGCCCTTTCAACAGAGGGAGGATGGAATGAAAGGACGTTTGACGCGAGCCCTGTCCGGCGCCGCGATCCTGGGCCTGGCGATTGCCGCCGCGCCATTGCTGGCCGAAGGCCCCACCGATGCGGACCTGATGAACGACGCGGCGACGCCCGGCGACGTCCTGACCTATGGCATGGGTCCGCAGGCGCAGCGCTTCAGCCCGCTGAAGGCGATCAACGCCTCCAACGTCGCGAAGCTGGTCCCCGCCTTCGCCTCCTCGCTCGGCGGGGAAAAGCAGCGCGGGCAGGAAGCGCAGCCGATCGTCTATGACGGCACCATCTACGTCACCGGCAGCTATTCGCGCCTCTTCGCCTTCGATGCGCGCACCGGCGAGGAAAAGTGGCAATATGACGCCCGCCTGCCCGAAGCGATCATGCCCTGTTGCGACGTGGTGAACCGGGGCGCGGCGATCTATGGCGACAAGATCATCTTCGCCACGCTGGACGCGCACATGGTCGCGCTCAACCGCCACACCGGCAAGGTCATCTGGAACAAGCAGACCGCCGATTATCAGGCGGGCTATTCCGCCACCGCCGCGCCGATGATCGTCAAGGGCAAGGTGATCTACGGCAACTCCGGCGGCGAATTCGGCATCACCGGCGCAGTGGAGGCCCGCGACGTCAACACCGGCGAACTGATCTGGCGCCGCCCGACGATCGAGGGCAATATGGGCACCCTCAACGGCAAGGATAACGGCATCACCGGCAAGACCAACGCCAGTTGGCAGGGCGACCTGTGGAAGACCGGCGGCGGCGCGACCTGGCTGGGCGGCACCTATGATCCGGAAACCAACCTGCTCTTCTTCGGCACCGGCAACCCCGCGCCCTGGAACAGCCATCTGCGCCCCGGCGACAATCTCTACACCAGTTCCACGCTGGCCATCGACCCCGACACCGGCGTCATCAAATGGCATTTCCAGACGACCCCGCATGATGGCTGGGACTTCGACGGCGTCAACGAATTCATCCCCTTCGACGCCACGATCAACGGCAAGCCGATGAAGCTGGGCGCGAAGGCCGACCGCAACGGCTATTTCTTCGTTCTGGACCGCACCAACGGCAAGTTCATCAGCGCCAACAAGTTCGTCGCGCAGACGACCTGGGCCAATGGCTTCAACAAAAATGGCCGTCCGAACTATAACGACGCCAACCGTCCCGGCGCGCCGGGCGAAGCGGCCAAGGGCCAGTCGGTCTTCGCCAGCCCCAGCTTCCTGGGGGGAAAGAACTGGATGCCCATGGCCTACAGCCAGGACACCGGCCTCTTCTACATTCCGTCCAACGACTGGGGCATGGACATCTGGAACGAGCCCATCGCCTACAAGAAGGGCGCGGCCTATCTGGGCGCCGGCTTCACCATTAAGCCCATTGCCGAGGATCATATCGGCGCGCTGCGCGCCATGGACCCCAAGACCGGCAAGATCGTCTGGGAATATAAGAACAAGGCGCCGCTCTGGGGCGGGGTGCTCTCGACGGCGGGCAACCTGGTCTTCACCGGCACGCCGGAGGGGTATCTGAAAGCCTTCGACGCGAAGACGGGCCAGGAATTGTGGAAGTTCCAGACCGGCTCCGGCGTGGTGGGCAGCCCCGTCACCTGGGAACAGGATGGCGAGCAATATGTGGCGGTGATGTCCGGCTGGGGCGGCGCGGTGCCGCTCTGGGGCGGCGAAGTCGCCAAGAGCTTCAAGGACATAAACCAGGGCGGCGCGCTCTGGGTGTTCAAGCTGCCCAGATAAGAGGACAAGAACGATGATCGTCATGGGACGCGGCAACCACATGCACTCCATTCCGGCGGTTCCGCCCGGCGCGATGCGGCTTGCCACGGCCCATGACTTGTCCGATGATCCGGGTCGAGGGGTGGGCCAGTATATGGGTGGCGAGGCAATCATGGAGCGGGTGCTGATCGTCGACGATCACCCCCTCGTGCGCGACGGGCTGCGCAGCGTGATCGCGATCAGCTTCGACAATTGCGACATCTTCGAGGCGGCAAGCATGGACGAGGCCGTCTCGCTGCTGGAGAAGCAGGATAATTTCGACCTCATCCTGCTCGACCTCAACATTCCCGACGTCCGCCGCCTGGACGGCCTGAAACTGCTGCGGGACCGTTTCCCGATCCTGCCGGTGGTGATGGTGTCGGGCGCCTTCGACCGCGCCATCGTGCAGGAGGCGCTGGCCGCCGGCGCGGCGGGCTTCATTCCCAAATCGCTGAAGCGCAGCGCCATCGTCGATGCGCTCCATCGGGTGGTGTCGGGCGAAATCTATCTGCCGGAGGCCATGGGAGAGAATGTCGCGCCCACGGCGGAGGAGGATGAGATCGCCCGCCGCATCGACAGCCTGACGCCGCAGCAGAAGACGGTGCTGGCGCATCTGGTGCGCGGGCGGCTGAACAAGCAGATCGCGCACGATCTGGGCGTGTCGATGACCACGATCAAGGCGCATGTCTCCGCCATCCTCCAGAAGCTGGGCGTGCTCAGCCGCACCCAGGCGGTGATCAAGGCCAATCAGGTGCATTTCCGCGCCGATTGAGCCCTTTTCCCCGATTTCTTCCCTTCTTCTCCAGCCGGTGGCCGGTTGTGTCGCCGCCCGGCGTCGGGCAGGATGGCGAAATGGTGGAGGCGACAGGGCAATGAGCGTCACGGTCCGGAAGGCGACGGTCGGGGATGCGGCCGCCATCGCCGCCATCTATGCGCACCATGTCCTGCACGGCACCGCCAGCTACGAGCTCGTGCCGCCGTCCGTTGCGGAGACAGTGGCCAGGATCGAGCGCGTGACCGGCCGGGGCTGGCCCTTCCTCGCGGCGTGCGACGGGGCGGAGGTGGTCGGCTATTGCTATGCGACGCAGTTCCGCGACCGGCCCGCTTATGCCTTTGCGTGCGAAAACAGCATCTATGTGGCGCAGGACCGGCGCGGCGGCGGCATCGGCCGGGCGCTGCTCGATGCCCTGCTGGACGCGGCCGGGGCTTTCGGCTTCCGCCAGATGGTGGCGGTGATCGGCGGCGGCGAACCCGCTTCGGTCGCGCTCCACGCCGCCTGCGGCTTCCGGCAGGTGGGCCGCCTCACCGGCATGGGCTGGAAGGCGGGCCGCTGGCTCGACACCGTCTACATGCAGATCGCGCTGGGCGGCGGCAATGCCACCGCGCCCGACGCCGCCCGGCCGTAACCGCGCGGCGGAGGGGGCAGCCGGGGCGATTGGTTATCGGCCGCAAATCTGCTATTCCTGATCCTATCGACGGCATTGGCCAGACCCGCCGCCCGCCCTTGTGCCGGCACCCGTTCCCGGCACCGCGCACGACGCCCCCCTGACCCATGTCCGCGGGCACAGGCCGATGGAGGATGTCATGGCGATTTCCCAAAGATTGCGCGGCTATATGGACCGCTGCGGCACCAGCTTCGACGAATGGCCGCATGAACCCTCGGCGGAGATGGCGCGGGCGGCGCAGGCGGCGCATGTCCCCGGCCGGCAGGTGGCGAAAGCGGTGCTGGTGCAGGCCGGCGACGAATATCTGCTGGCCGTCCTGCCCTCCTCCAAGCATGTCAGCTTCAACTTCCTGCAGCAATGGCTGGCCCGCGACGTCTCGCTGGCGGAGGAACATACGACCGCGGCGCTGTTCCCCGACTGCGAACTGGGCGCGCTTCCGCCGGTCGGCGCGGCCTATGGGCTGAAGACGATCATCGACGACGACATGCTGATGGATCAGGATGTCTGGTTCGAGGGCGGCGACCATCACACCCTCGTTCATATGAATGCGGAAAACTGGCGGCGGCTGCAAAAGGGCTCCGGGCATTTCGCGTTCAGTATTTAGAGAGGAAGGGGTGCCCCCTCCCGCGGCGGGAGGGGAGTCATGGTCCCCTTTCATCTAATAAATTCCACACTGTTATCGGAAAAATAACATGGCCTTCGCAGTTCCCCCTTCGCGGGGCATGGCCTAGAATCCGGTCCCGGAGAAGCTGAAAGGAATCGTGCAATGGACGCAAAGACGAGCAATGATCCGCTGGCCTGCCCCGTGAAGGAGCCTGCGGCGCTGCGATCCCTGCTGGGGCGCACCAACCGCGACTGGTGGCCGAACCAGCTCTCGCTCGACATCCTTCAGCAGAACGGCCTGTCCGGCAATCCGCTGGGCGACGATTTCGATTATGCGGCCGCCTTCAAGTCGCTGGACTATGACGCGGTGAAGAAGGACCTGACGGCCCTCATGACCGACAGCCAGCCCTGGTGGCCGGCGGACTATGGCCATTACGGCCCCTTCTTCATCCGCATGGCCTGGCACTCGGCGGGCACCTACCGCACCGGCGACGGGCGCGGCGGCGCCTCCTCCGGCTCGCAGCGCTTCGCCCCGCTCAACAGCTGGCCGGACAACGCCAATCTCGACAAGGCCCGCCGCCTGCTGTGGCCGGTCAAGCAGAAATATGGCCAGAAGCTGAGCTGGGCGGACCTCATGATCCTGGCCGGCAATGTCGCCATTGAATCGATGGGCGGCCCGGTCTTCGGCTTCGGCGGCGGCCGCGCCGACGTGTTCGAGCCGGAAAAGGACGTTTATTGGGGCACGGAGGAGTTCTGGGTCGGCCAGGAGGGCAATGAAACCCGCATCCAGCCGGAAAAGAACATGGTCCTCGAAAGCCCGCTGGCCGCGATCCAGATGGGCCTCATCTACGTCAATCCGGAGGGGCCGGGCGGCAACCCCGACCCGCTGCAATCGGCCCGCGACATTCGCGAAACCTTCCTGCGCATGGGCATGAACGATGAGGAGACCGTCGCGCTCACCGCCGGCGGCCACACCTTCGGCAAGGCCCATGGCGCGGGCGATGCATCGAAGGTCGGCAAGGAACCCGAAGGCGCCGACATCGCGCAGCAGGGCCTTGGCTGGCAGAGCGGCTATGAAAGCGGCGTGGGCGATCACACCATCACCAGCGGCATCGAAGGCGCGTGGACGCCGACGCCCCGGGCCTGGGACCACAGCTTCTTCCACATGCTGCTCGACTATGAATATGAGCTGGTGCGGAGCCCGGCGGGCGCCAAGCAGTGGCAGCCGGTGAACCAGAAGCCCGAAGACCTGGCCCCCGGCGCGCACAGCCCCGACAGGCGCGTGCCGACGATGATGACCACGGCCGACATGGCGTTCAAGATGGACCCGGAATATCGGAAAATCTCCGAGCGGTTCCGCAACGATCCCGCCGCGTTCGAGGATGCCTTCGCCCGCGCCTGGTTCAAGCTGTGCCATCGCGACATGGGACCGAAGGCCCGCTATCTCGGCCCCGAAGTCCCCGCCGAAGACCTGATCTGGCAGGACCCGATTCCGGCGGTCGACCATCCACTGGTCGACGCTTCGGACATCGCCGCGCTCAAGCAGAAGATATTGGCGTCCGGCCTCAGCGTCGCGGAACTGGTGACGACCGCCTGGGCGTCGGCCTCCACCTATCGCGGGTCGGACCATCGCGGCGGCGCCAATGGCGGGCGCATCCGGCTGGCTCCGCAAAAGGACTGGGACGTGAACCAGCCCGAACAGCTTTCCCGCGTCCTCTCCGTACTGGAGAAGATCAAGGCCGAGTTCGACAGTGCGGGCGCGAAGAAGATTTCGCTCGCCGACCTGATCGTGCTGGGCGGATCGGCCGCGATCGAGAAGGCGGCGGCGGATGGCGGGCGCAGCATCGAGGTGCCCTTCACCCCCGGCCGCGCCGACGCCTCGCAGGAACAGACGGATGTGCAGAATTTCGAGGTGCTGGAGCCGAAGGTCGACGGCTTCCGCAACTATCTGCCCGTGCCGTTCAGCGTGCCGGTCGAGGAACTGCTGATCGACCGCGCCCAGTTGCTGACCCTCAGCGCCCCGGAAATGACGGTGCTGGTCGGCGGGCTGCGGGTGCTGGGCGCCAATCATGGCGGGTCCGGCCATGGCGTGTTCACCGACCGTCCGGGGACGCTCAGCAACGACTTCTTCGTCAACCTGCTCGACATGGGCACGGCGTGGAAGGAGGTGGAGGGTCACAAGGACATCTTCACCGGCACCTGCCGCAAGTCCAATGAACAGAAATGGACCGGCACGCGGGTCGACCTGGTGTTCGGATCGAACGCGCAACTGCGCGCCCTGTCGGAAGTCTATGCCTCCGCCGACGCGGGCGACAAGTTCGTGAACGACTTCGTCGCCGCCTGGACCAAGGTGATGAACGCCGACCGTTTCGACCTGGCGGCATAAGGGGTCGGGCCGCTCCTTCGGGGGCGGCCCTTTCCACGGCGCCCTGCATGGGGTCGACGCTAAGCCTTTCGCTGAATTGAGCTTGCCCGCTTTTCATGCGACAGTGCCGCCGCCATGATGCGGAGACTCGCCGTGCATGATCATCTGAAGGATGCTGCCGAGGCAGCGGCCCTCACGGACAAGGAACTGGCCGCCATCCGCCGCAGGATGGGCGACCCGAAGAACCCGTCCGGGTTCGAGCAGGCCGTGCTGGACGAAATGGAAAGACGCCATCTGCAACCGCGCCACTGGTGATCGCCCCGGCGCTTGCTCCTGCGCCATGCTATTCCGCCAGGACGGTGCGCGGCGCGATCCCCAGCCCGCGCTTGATCGCGCGTTCCATCCGGCCGAAGCGGCTGAACTGGATGATCTAGGCTCCCCGCGCCCTGGGCGTAAGGTTGGCGCCGGTATAATGCAGGGTAAGCGGCGTATGGATGGTCAGCCCACCCGCCTCGATCGGGCATGCGACCCGCTCGCCGGCTTGCGGAACCGCCGCCTCCCGGCCCAAAGTGCCCGATATGCGCGTAAAGGGCCGATGCGGCATGACCCCGGCGCGATGGCTGCCGGGGACGAACTCCATGCAACCTTGCTCAAGGCTGGTGTCCTGAAGCGGAATCCACAGGTGGAGCCGGGCAAGGCCCCCGGCATGCGCCCCGCCGCCCAGCTTCCGATAGGCGATGTCCTGATGCCATGGCGTGGTCGTGGCGGAATGCCCGGGCTTGAAGATGATATGGTCGAAGGCGAAGTGCATCGGCCCCGCAATGGCATCGACCAGCCGCTGGCTCCGCACGAACACCTCGGTCGCCATCAGGCGCGGCGCCAGGTTGGAGGCATAGCGTATCTCATGCTGGCTGAGCCGCGCAGGGCCGGCGCCCGCCAGCCCGCGCCCCATGTCCATCCGGAAACGGTCGCCGGGACGGACAGGATCATCGAGCGCCGCGACCAGCAAGCGGTGGATTTCGACGATCTCCTCCACGGAACGGGCGGAATAGGCGTCCCTGATCACGGTGAACCCATCCCGGATCAGTGAGGATCGAGCCGTCGCGACGTCGAAAGCGCTCATAGCCCGCTCCATGATGTGGGGGATTCAGCCTATCACCGATGGCAAGGACGGGCGATCAGTGGGAACACCTAAAGCATCCGACCGGATCGACTTTCAGCCCCGACAGAAACAACCGCCTATTTCAACATCGTGCGCAGCAAGGCGCGCAGTTGCGCAGGCTTCACCGGCTTGCCCAGCAGCGGAATGCCCCAGCCGTCCATCCGGGCCTTCAGCGCCTCGCCCCGGTCGGCGGAGATCATCACCGACGGCACCGCCCGCCCGAAATGGCCGTGCAACCGCTCGATCACGGCATCCCCTGTCTCGCCGTCGTTCAGATGATAGTCGACCAGGATGACATCGGGCGCCTCGCCTTCCGAAAAGGCGGCGACCGCCTCCGCGAATCCCCCGGCCGTCGCCACGGTACAGCCCCATCCGCCCAGCAGGGTCGACATGCCGGTCTGGATCGCCCGCTCATTGTCGACCACCAGCACCTTCAGCCCGCGCATCGACCGGTCGCTGCGCGGCGCGCTGCCCCCATCGCCCTCTTCCACCACCGCCTCGCCCTGCGGCACGCGGATGGAGAAGGTCGCGCCCTGCCCCGGCACCGATTCCAGCGTCACTTCATGGCGCAGCATGTCGCTCGCCCGGCGGACGATGGCGAGGCCCAGCCCCTTGCCGCCCGCCCCCCTGCCCCCCGGCGTGTCGAGGCGGCGGAATTCCTCGAAGATCAGTTGCTGCTTGTCGACGGGGATGCCGGGACCGCTGTCGGCGACGCTCAGCCTTATCCCATCCGCCTCCGCGACGCAGGCGACGCGCACCGACCCGCGCTGGGTGTAGCGCAGCGCATTGGACAGGAAATTCTGGAGAATCCGCCGCAGCAGCCGGATGTCGGAGCGGACCCAGACCGGGGCCGTCTCCACCGCCAGCACCAGCCCCGCCGAACGCGCCATCGGCGCGAATTCCGTCCGCAGCGTATCGAGCAGCCGATCGATGCGGAAATCGCTGATCTCCGGCTGGATCGCGCCCGCGTCGAGGCGGCTGATCTCCAACAGCGCCTCCAGCAGATCCTCGACGGAATCCAGCGCGGTGGACGTCTGGTTGACCAGCGCCCGCGTCGGCAGCGCCAATCGCCGGTCGCCCAGCGCCGCGACGAACAGCCGCGCCGCGTTCAATGGCTGCAACAGATCATGACTGGCCGCCGCCAGGAAGCTGGTCTTGGACAGGTTCGCCTTCTCCGCCGCCGTCTTGGCGTCCATCAACTGCGCCTCGATCTGGCGCCGCTCGGCCACCTCCGCCTCCAGTTCGGAGGTGCGCTCCGCCACCCGCCGCTCCAGCGTCTCCGCCGTCTCGCGCAGCGCCGCCTGCGCGCGCAGCATGTCGGTCACGTCGGTGAAGCCGATCACCTGCCCGCCCCGCTCCATGGCGTTGCTGCGAATCTCGAAGCTGCGCCCCCCGGCATGGACCAGTTCGCTGCGATGGCGCGCCCCGCCCCGGTCGAGGCAGCCCCTGTCGTCCATCCCCAGATTGCCCCGGCACCAGTCCAGCAGCGCGGCATGGCTATCCCGCTCCTGCGCCCAGTCCTCCGGCAGTTCCAGCAGCCGTTGCAGCGCCTCGTTCCACGCCGCCAGCCGCCCCTCGGCATCGAACAGGCACACGCCTTCGGAGAGGTTGTCGAGCGTCGCCTGCAGCACAATGTTGCGCTCGGCCAGTTCCCGCGCGCGGTCGCGGGCATCCTCCGCCTTCACCTCGGTGATGTCGGTATAGATGCCGACGATGCCGCCCTCGCTGGTGCGCAGTTCGTTGATCTGCACCCAGCGCCCGTCGGACAGCGCCTGCACATGCCCGCCCTCCGCCACGCTATGGCGCGCCAGCCGGTCCGACACCCATCGGTCCTGTCCCACCGGGCGGTGATGCGCCGCCGCCAGCTTGGCGATCTCGTCGAAGCTCATGCCCTCGCGGATATGGTCCGCAATCTCCGGCCAGAAACCCAGATAGGCCTCGTTATAGAGGACCAGCCGGTCCTCCGCGTCGAACAGGACGAAGCCTTCGTTGATCGAATCGATCGCGTCGCGCATCCGCATCCGCGCCGCGTCCGCATGGCCATGGGCGGAGGCGAGGTCGGCATTGGCCTCCGCCAGCTTCGCCAGCGCGTCTTCGAGCTGCACGGTCCGCTCGCGCACCATGGCTTCCAGCGAGATCGCGGTCTCGAACATCGAAAAGGCGTTGCCGGCCATGTCGCTCGACCGTTCGACCCGGTCGATCAGCGCCGCATTGATCTTGCGCAACTTGCGGTTCTCTTCCCGCAACGCCTCCAGTTCGGCGGAAGAGAGGGCCGCGTCGGTCATCGGCCGATGGCAAGGCCGCTGAAGGTCTGGTTGACGTGCAGCGCATGATATTGCTCGCCATAGGTGTTGAAGCCGATCACCCGATGCCGCCCGTACAGCTCCGACACGGCGCGGCTGATCTGCCGCTGCTCGGCATCGATGCGGTTCAATACGCAATCGAAGGCGATGATCCGGTCCACCGGTCCCACCTCCGCCGCAATGTCCGCGAACAGCGCGTCCATCCGCGCAATACGGTCCACCGGCTCGCCCACGGTCATCACGATCCCCTCGTCGATGGCGCAGTAGAAGGTAAGGCTGCCGTCGGGATTCGCGCTCTGGATCGACCGCACATGATAATCGCCCCCGGCCCGCACCATCAGCGGATGCGCGGCATAGAAGGCGACGCCCAGCGCCTCGCCCGCATGACCCGCCAGCCGCAGATATTCCTGCGCGGCGGGCTCCGCATTGATCTCGGTCACGATCCGGTCGTTCGGGATCGCCCCGGTGACGACCATCTTCGCCTCGCTCGGCCGGTAGTGCTGCGCCTTGAACACATGCAGCGGGCGCGGCGTGGACAGGATCGCCACCACCGCCGCATGGCCATGGAAGCGCCCGCCATGGAAGACCGCCGTCTCCCGAAAGGCCATGCCGTCGCCCGACGACCCGCCGATCAGCGCAATGTCGCCCAGCGCGTCCTGGATCGTCATGGTCAGCAATTCTTCCCGATGCGACAGCCCGTCGACCAGGAACAGCGCGACATGATTGACCTTCCCGCCCAGATGGCGGCTCTCCCGCTCCGCCTGCGCGGCCAGCCCGCGCACCGCCTGCCGCGCGGCGGCGGGATCGAAATTCTCGATGTCGTCGAAACAGAGCGAGGTCATGTGAAAGGCCGAAGCCGGAAAGCCGATGACGCTCAGGCTGTCCTCATCATAGCCATTTTCGGTCAGCTCGCCCGAACTGGTGCAGCCGATCGCCACCACGCCCTCCGTCCGGCGGTTGACCGCCCGCGCCAGCGCCTCCCGGTCGAAACGATGCGAACAGAACAGCAGCATCCCGGCCAGCGGTTCGTCCCCCAATTGACCGGCGACTTCCGCCATGGCCTTGGCCGGATCGCCCGCATGGCTTGACGCAAAGGCGATCTCCGATGCCAGCACCGTCATGTTCCTCTCCCCGCATTTTCTCCCTGTTCTTTTCTTGTCTAATGGGAATCAGCCGCCGCGCAAAGGCTCTCCCGCCGCTTCCAGCGCCGCATTCTCCTCATCGGTGAAGACGCGCGAGCGGACGATGAAGCGCATCCCCTCCGGGCTTTCCAGCGACATGCCCGCGCCCCGGCCCGGCACGACGTCGATGGTGACTTGCGTATGCCGCCAATATTCGAACTGCGCCGCGCCGATCCACACCGGCACGTCGCCCGCGATCTGGCCCAGCAGCACATCCTGCCCGCCGGTCCTGAACTCGCCCCGCGGAAAGCACATCGGCGCCGACCCGTCGCAACAACCGCCGGACTGGTGGAACATCAGCGGCCCATGCCGGGCCGCCAGCCGGGCGATCAGGACTTCGGCTTCCGGCGTGGCGAGGATGCGGGGTGGAAGGTTCATAATGATCTCCAGTCCCCCTCCCGTAAACGGGAGGGGTTAGGGGTGGGCGCGACCCCGGACTTGATCCGGGGGAGCTTCCAGCTTAGCCATTGCAGAATGGCGCTGAGGTTGCGCCCGCCCACCCCCCGGCCCCCTCCCGCCTGCGGGAGGGGGAAGAAGAAAAAGGCGGACGCCCGGGAGAGGCGCCCGCCGAACCGAAGGCGTGAAGGGGGAAGGACCCGCCTTCGGCATGCGATCCGCCCCTCGCCTCAGAAGAACCCCAGCGCCTTGGTCGAATAGCTCACCAGCAGGTTCTTCGTCTGCTGATAATGATCCAGCATCATCTTGTGCGTCTCGCGCCCGATGCCCGACTGCTTGTACCCGCCAAAGGCCGCATGCGCCGGATAAGCATGGTAGCAGTTCGTCCAGACCCGCCCGGCCTGGATGTTGCGCCCCATGCGATAGGCCGTGTTCCCGTTCCGGCTCCACACCCCGGCGCCCAGCCCGTACAGCGTGTCATTGGCGATATGCAGCGCGTCCGCCTCATCCTTGAAGGTCGTGACCGACAGCACCGGGCCGAAAATCTCCTCCTGGAAGATGCGCATCCGATTATGCCCTTCCAGCACGGTCGGCGTCACATAATAGCCCTGCTCCAGCTCACCGCCCAGATGCGCCCGCGTGCCGCCGGTCAGCACCTTCGCGCCCTCGTCCCGGCCGATGTCGATATAGGAAAGGATCTTCTCCAACTGGTCGTTCGACGCCTGCGCCCCGATCATCGTCGCGGGGTCGAGCGGGCTGCCCTGCACGATCTTCTGCACGCGGGCGACGGCGCGCTCGATGAACTTTTCGTAGATGCTCTCCTGCACCAGCGCCCGGCTGGGGCAGGTGCAGACCTCGCCCTGATTGAGCGCGAACATCGCAAAGCCTTCCAGGCATTTGTCGAAATAATCGTCGTCCGCATCCATCACGTCGGCGAAGAAGATGTTGGGCGACTTGCCCCCCAGTTCCAGCGTCACCGGGATCAGATTCTCGCTCGCATATTGCATGATCAGCCGCCCGGTGGTGGTTTCCCCGGTAAAGGCGATCTTCGAAATCCGCTTGTTGGTGGCGAGCGGCTTGCCCGCCTCCACGCCAAAGCCGTTGACGACGTTCAGCACGCCTTCGGGGATCAGGTCGCCCACCAGGTCCATCAGCACCATGATCGACATCGGCGTCTGCTCGGCGGGCTTCAGCACCACGCAATTGCCCGCCGCCAGTGCCGGGGCCAGCTTCCACGCCGCCATCAGGATCGGGAAGTTCCAGGGGATGATCTGCCCCACCACGCCCAGCGGCTCATGGAAATGATAGGCCACCGTGTCATGGTCGATCTCCGCGATGGAGCCTTCCTGAGACCGCACGCAGGCCGCGAAATAGCGGAAATGGTCGATGGCGAGCGGAATGTCGGCGGCGGTCGTCTCGCGGATCGGCTTGCCGTTGTCGATCGTCTCCGCCATGGCGAGCAGGTCGAGATTCTCCTCCATCCGCTGCGCGATGCGATTGAGGATATTGGCCCGCTCCGTCGCCGAACGCTGGCCCCAGCCTTCCCTGGCCCTGTGCGCGGCGTCCAGCGCCAGCTCGATGTCCTCGGCCGTCGAACGGGCGATCTTGCACACGCTCTGCCCCGTCACCGGCGAAAGATTGTCGAAATATTCCCCGCGAACCGGCACCACCCACTGGCCGCCGATGAAATTCTCATATTTATCGCGGATCAGCGTCTTCCCCGCGAACCGCGCCATTGCCTGCTGTAACATCATCCTCTCCCGGACTCGTCTGAAAGTTGAGGGACAGGATGAACCTTTCGGACAAATGGACAATTAGACCTTGGGTCGGGCCTGCCCATGAAGCCGGAAAACCGGGACGCTCAACCCCCGCCGCCATTCATCGCCGCCTGCACCCGCAACCGGGGGAAAACCGCTTCCAGCGGCTTGGTGTCGGGCAGCACATAGACATAGCCGCCCTTTTTCCGGAACAGCGGGCTGACGTTCTTGCCGTAAAAGGCGGTGGGCAGGTTGATGCAGCCGAAGGTGATGCGATTGTCGTCGCCGGTGGGCGAGAGCATCCGCTCGCGTCGGCGTTCCCTTTTCGGCGCGCCCTTGGGAATGGGGTGCAGCGCCACCGACGTGGCATAATCGACCCACAGCACCTTCTGCCGCCCCGCCGCCAGCCCGAATTTCGCCAGGAAGCGCCCGGCGGGCGTCGTCTTTTCCGCCGGGCCGATCTCCGCCAGATTCTTCGATCCGATGCCGGGGCTCGCCTCGTCCCCGACGGCCACGCCGATCAGGACCGGCGCATGACCCAGCGATTTCCCGCTGGCGTCATAGAGCGAGAGAACCGCCGCCTTCTTGTCGACGATGATATAGGGCAGCGCGCCATTGTCGCGGGACGCGGCGATCCAGTCGGCCACGCGCGCCGCTTCCCCGGACAGCTTCGCTCCCGCCTCCTGCGGCATGTCCGCCTGCGGTTTCGCCGGCTCCGCCGCCCGGACGCCCTCCGTCGCGGGAATGGCCGGCGCAAGCACCGCCAGCGCCAGGAACAGTGGGATCATCGCTCAATGCACTCGAAGGAAAGCGCCGGCGCCCAGGACGGACGCCGGCGCGGGAACACCGGATTCGGCCCCGTTCCGGGCGTCAGTTGCGCGGCCGCTTGCGCTGATTTTCCTGCATGCGCTGCTCGATGCCGTCGACGCGGGCATTGATCTGGTCCAGCCGCTGGCCATTGTTCTGCGCCTGGCCGGATGCCGCCTGCGCCTCCGCCAGCGCCGATTTCGCGGTGGCGTCCGTCGCCTGCAGGCGCGAGTCGAGCGCATCGACGCGCTGGTTCACGGCGGCGACCTGTTCCCGCACGAAGCCCTTGGTGGCACAGCCCCCCAGCGCCAGCGAACCCACCAAAATCACCGCCAGAGGCGCGAATTTCGTGAAAGACCGCGACATCTCCATTCTCCTTATAGTTAACGAACCGTCCCCGTCCCAAGCCGAGCGCCGGATTCCGGACAATGGGATTCTGTCCGGCTGTGCATCCGCTCGGGTGAATGGATGGGACTGCCCGGGTGGGCCAACCGGGGGCGCGGGATTTCGTCAGCGGCGCGCGCCCGGCCGCCGCCATTTCCGGGGCCGTTCCTCCTCCCCCAGCAGCAGCATGATGTCGCCATAGCCGGCGAGCAGGCTTTCCAGCGACCGCACCGCCTGCCAGCCCCCCGGGAAAAGCGCGCGGAAAATATGCGACTTGTCCTTCATCGGCATCCTCCCACAATAAGTCCTGTCCGGCGCGCCTCTTGGCGGGCGTGCCTTGCGGCGCTTCAGCGAGCGCCGTCGACCAGGATCACGCGATATTCCGCACCGGCAAGCCGATGCTGCAATGCTTCCTGATAAGCGGGCGAGTGGTACCAGGCCCGCGCCGCATCCAGATCGTCGAACTCCAATACGGCGACGCCGTCGGGATCGGGCCCTTCCACCGCATCATGCTCCCCATAGAAGGCGAGCCGCCGGGCCGGCTTTTCCCCCCGCGCCTTGACCGCCAGCGCGGCATAGGCGGCCATCTCCCCGGCATCGTTCAGCCGGTCGCGGATCATGACGACATAAGCGGGCATGGACGGTCCTCTCCTCTTCCTGTCATGCGCGGGGGCGGCAGGGCGGGAAGCGCGCCCGGCCGCAATCCCCTACGCCCCTTCCGTCACCTTGGCGGAGGCCTTGCGGGTCCGGGCAGGCTTCTGGTCCTTGCCCAGCACGATCTTCGTCGTCATCAGATAATGTTCGCGCATCAGCTTGATCGCCAGATCGGCGTCATGCGCCAGAAAGGCGTCGGCCAGCTTGCTATATTCCTTCTCCAGATTCGAACGCTTGGACGGCGAGGAGATGGAGAGCCAGCGATAGCGCTCGCTCTGCAGCAGCAGCATGTCGCGCACCCGGAGCAGCCAGGGATTGTCGCATGTGGCGACCAGCGCGTGATGGAAGGCGTGGTGCGCGTCCGCCCATTCCTGCGTCACCTTGCCGTCATCGTCGTTGCGCGGCGTCCGCAGCAGGCCGTGCAGCGCCGCGACGATCCCCTTTTCCCAGGCGATGGTGGCGTTCGCGATGGCGGAGCGGATGCAGGGCTCCTCGATCAACAGGCGCACATCCGTCAGATGATGCAGGTCCTCGGCCGCGATCTCGCTCACGCGGAAGCCGCGCTGCGGTTCGGCGGTGACCAGCCCTTCTGCGGTGACCCGCGCCAGCGCCTCGCGCACCGCGCTCTGGTTCGCCCCCAGATTCTCGCACAGGTCGGAAATGACGAGCTTCTGACCGGGCGGAAGCGCGCCGTTCAGCAGCCGGGACCGGATCTGCTCGTAAACGCGGTGGGTGCGGCTGGGCGCCGGTGATTTCTCTGCCATTCGCCCTTGATAGTTCACTTTTCCCCCATCTACAACCGTTACAACAAAAAGTGCACTTTCTGTTGACTCATGGACAATACTCGCACATCGTCCGCGCGACCGCCCGCCTCCCCCGGGGCCGGTTTCGGGCCGGGACCGCGAACGGGCAAATGGCATGACATGGCCGACCACTCGTCGGCTGGAATCGGGATCAAGCATGAAAGACAAGGTCATCATCTCCTGCGCCGTCACCGGCTCCATCCACACGCCGACCATGTCGGACGCGCTGCCGGTCACGCCGTCCGAAATCGCGGAACAGGCGATAGAGGCGGCGGAGGCCGGCGCCGCCATCCTCCATCTCCATGCGCGCGATCCCAGGGACGGCCGACCCTCGGCGGACCCCGCCCAGTTCATGGAATTCCTGCCGCGCATCAGGCAGGGCTGCGACGCCATCTGCAACATCACCACGGGCGGCAGCCTCACCATGACGGTCGAGCAGCGCCTGGCCGCGCCGCTGCTGGCGTCGCCCGAAATGTGCTCGCTCAACATGGGCAGCATGAATTTCGCGCTCTATCCGATGGCGGATCGCTACCGGCAATGGAAGCATGACTGGGAGGAGCCCTATCTGCGGGAATCGTACGATTATATCTTCCGCAACACCTTCCGCGACATCGGCAAGATCGCCCATGCGCTGGGCGATGCCCATGACGTGAAGTTCGAACATGAATGCTATGACGTCGGTCATCTGTACAATCTGGCGCATTGCATCGACCGCGGCTTCTTCAAGCCGCCGGTCTTCATCCAGTTCATCTTCGGCATATTGGGAGGGATCGGGGCGGAGGTCGACAACCTCCTCTTCATGAAGCGGACCGCCGATCGCCTGTTCGGACAGGATTATCACTGGTCGGTGCTGGGCGCGGGACGCCATCAGATGCCGCTCGCGACGCAAGCGGCGCTGATGGGCGGCCATGTGCGCGTGGGGCTGGAGGACAATCTGAACATCGCCCAGGGGCGGCTCGCCTCCAGCAATGCCGAACAGGTGCGCAAGGTGCGCGCGATCATCGAAGATCTGGGCCTGGAGATAGCGACCGCCGATGAAGCGCGCGCCCGGCTCGGCCTCAAGGGCGGGGACAAGGTCGCCTTCTGATGCCCGCGCGTCGATAGCGCCGGATCGGCCGGCCCGGAATCCGTGGCTCGATTCGCGCCCCGCCCTTGAAAAGACAGGCGACGATCACGATCAATGATATTATAGACATCATGTGATGGTCCGCCGCTACCGGTGCGGACGACAAGAGAAGGAAATGCCAGAGTGACCGCGGAAATCATCCTCGCCCATCCCGTCCGCACCCCGATCGGGAGCTATAACGGCACGCTCAAGGACGTGCCGGCGGCCGAACTGGGCGCCGTCGCCATCCGGGAAACCGTGCGCCGCGCAGGGCTGTCGCCGGATGCCGTCGGCGCGGTCACCATGGGCAATGTGATCCAGGCCGGCAACAGGATGAACCCGGCGCGCCAGGCGGCGATCCACGCCGGGCTGCCGGTCTCGGTCCCCGCCCTCACCGTCAACCGGGTCTGCGGATCGGGCGCGCAGGCGATCGTGACCGCCGCGCAGGAAGTGCAGCTTGGCCTGCACGACGTCGCCATCGCCGGCGGCATGGAGAATATGGACCGCGCGCCTTATCTGATGACCGGCGGCCGCTGGGGTTATCGCATGGGCGACGCCGCGATCATCGATTCCATGCTGCATGACGGCCTGAACGACGCCTTTTCCGGCCAGCATTCCGGCTGGCATACGGAGGATCTCGTCACCCGCTCCCAGATTTCGCGGGATGCGCAGGACCGCTGGGCCGAACGCTCGCAGAAGCGCTTCGTGCAGGCGCAGTCGGAAGGCCGGTTCGCGGCGGAGATCGCCCCCGTCACCATCAAGGGCCGCAAGGGCGACGTCAGCTTCGCCAGCGACGAGGCGCCCCGCGCCGATACGACGCTGGAGGGACTGGCCCGGCTGAAGCCCGCCTTCCGCCCGGACGGCACGATCACCGCCGGCAATGCCCCCGGCCTCAACAGCGGCGCATCCGCGATGCTGGTCGCCACCCGCGCCTGGGCCGAGGCGAACGGCGTCGAACCGGCGGGCCGGATCGTCTCCTACGCCGTCGCCGCGCTGGAGCCGGGCCTCTTCGGCCTCGCGCCGGTCCCTGCCGTGGTGAAGGCGGTCGAACGCGCCGGCTGGAAGCTGCCGGACGTGGAGCGGTTCGAGATCAACGAAGCCTTCGCCGCCGTACCCCTGGCCATCATCAAGGAACTCGGCCTGCCGGAGGACATCGTCAATGTGGAGGGCGGCGCGATCGCCCATGGCCATGCCATCGGCGCGACCGGCGCGGTGCTGACGACCCGGCTGCTGCATTCGATGAAGCGGGACGGCGTGCGGCGGGGCCTTGTCACGCTTTGCATCGGCGGCGGCCAGGGTATAGCGCTCGCACTGGAAACGCTGTGACGGCGGCACGGATGCGGGGGAAAGATCGGTCATGAACGGTTTCGATACGATAAGCGCTCTGGCGCGGGGCGAACTGCCCCGCCCGCCCATGGCCGATACCGTGCCCTTCACCCTTCTTCCGCCCGAAATGGGGCGCGTGGAGCTGAGGGCGACGCCGGGCGAACGCTTCCTCAACCTTGGCGGCGTCGTCCATGGCGGCTGGGCGCTGACCATGCTGGATTCCGCCATGGGCCTCGCGGCGGCAACCACCTTGGACGAGGGCGGTTTCGCCCCCACCTATGAAACCAGCGTCAAGTTCCTGCGGCCCATCCCCGCCAATATCGGGGAAATGCGGGTGATCGGCACCGTCATCTCGCGCGGCCGGTCCCTTGTCGCGTTGGACGGACGCATCGAAAGCCTCGACAACCGGATCTTCGCGCACGGCACGTCCACCTGCGTCGTTCCCCGCTGAACGCGGGGCGCACCATCTTTCAGGAGCATCGCATGCTGAACCGAAGCATCCGTTCCGCGACGATCTGGACGATCAGTCCGTCCTCCACTCCACGGTCACGCGCAAACCGATTGTCGGCCGCGACAGGATATTGCGGACGATCCAGGCGGCCGGCGCGTCCTATGACCATATGCGTCCGACCTATCATGAAGCGATCGGCAACAGGAGCTTCGCGGAATATGACGCGAGGATCGCGGGCGGGCCGGAACTTCACTGCGTGGCGGCGATCACCCGGAAGGAATCGGGCGCGGTGGAGACCATTGCCTTCCCGCGGCTAAAGCTTCCCCCGATGGGCAGTTCCCATCTGGCGGAGCAAGAAGGCCAAGAAGGCGAAGGCAAGCCACCCTGACTTCTTCAGTTGCTCGTTTCGGTCTTTCCCGACTCCGCCTCTGAACTGTTGGCGAAGCGGCGACGCAAGGGAATGCGGGTATCGACATCCGCGACGCCCAGCCGTTCCTTGACGGATTTCCGCGCCCGCTGGAGGATTTTCTCCGCGGTTTTCAGGTCGGTCGTCATCCGCGCCATTACCAGCGCGCCCAGCGCTTCGGAAAAGGCGGCGTTCGCGGCCTCCTCGGGATCGTCGACCCCGGCGCGCTCCAGCAGCCGGGTCACGCCGTCGATCAGTCCGCGCATGCCATTGCTCAGCCGCCCACGCCCATCCTCCGAAAGATGGGCCAGCTCGCTGGTGAGCGACGGGATCGGGCACCCCGTCTCCGGATGGCTGCGATGGGTCATCGACAGATAGCCGTCGAAGAATTTGGCGATCGCCGCGCGGGGCTCTCCGACATCCAGCAGGCCCAAGAACCGCTCATAGCGTTCGTGGAACATATGCTCGACCGAATGGGCGACCAGATCGTCCTTGGACGCGAAATGGGCATAGAAGCCGCCGACGGTAAGCCCGGCCGCGGACATCACATTCGCCACCGCCACCCGGTCAATACCCTGGCAACGGATCGCCCGCGAAGCCTCCGTCAGGATGCGCTCCCGCGTACGCGCCTTATGGTCGCTTGGATATCTCATGCATAATCCCATAAGTGACCTGACCACAGCCGCTTACAGGAAAAAACGCGCCTCTTTCCCAAATGACTGTTTGCAGCCAACATAATATTATGGCCGTTCAGTTCAAGGGGTTTTCCCAAGGAGCGACCTACTCCGCTGTCAATCGTTGCATCCGGGCCAGATCGGATTGAAGACATTAGGCGACCAGCCGATATTCGGTGTCATTGACCAGCCGGATCGCGCCGCCCCCGCCTCGAACGTCTAGATCGGCAGAATGGCAGCCGAAAACCTCCACCTCCAGCAACAAGCTGCCCGGACGGAAGCCGCTCTGCAAGGTCGGCTCCAACTGCCGGGCCGCTGGGCCGCCCATTTCGCCTATGAATGGGTACGCAAGGACGATGTCAGGATCGACACCGATCTTGTCGACCTCTTCGAATTCAGCGAGACTTCCGGATTGATCAAGAGCCTGAAGATCATCTTCGACCGGTAATCCCGCGCGCCTGCCTTCCGGGCCACGCTCCCCCGGCAGAGCTTTGCGTACACGCAAAGACTGGCCCAACCCGGCCGGGAACGGCTATGATCGGCCGGAACCATTCAGGAGCCCGCGACCATGCCGAACCCCAGTCCCTGGCAACATCATCGTCAAGCCGGCCTGGCCGACGACATCGATTTCGAGATCAAGGGCCAGGAACTGCAATTTCTGGAAATAGAACTCGATCCCGGCGAAAGCGCCGTGGCGGAGGCCGGCGCCCTGGTCTGGAAGGACGCGGCCGTCGGCATGACCACCGTCTTCGGCGACGGCAGCGGCGGCAGCGACGGCAGCTTCATGGGCAAGCTGCTGGGCGCGGGAAAGCGGCTGGTGACGGGGGAAAGCCTGTTCACCACCGTCTTCACCCATAATGGCCGGGGCAAGGCGCGGGTCGCCTTCGCCTCCCCCACCCCCGGCGCGATCCTGCCGATTCGCCTCGACCAGGTCGGCGGGCGGCTGATCTGCCAGAAGGACAGCTTCCTCGCCGCCGCGAAGGGCGTATCGATCGGCGTCCATTTCCAGCAGCGGATCATGACCGGCCTGTTCGGCGGCGAAGGCTTCATCATGCAGAAGCTGGAGGGCGACGGCTGGGTGTTCGTCCAGATGGGCGGCACCATCGTGGAGCGCGAACTGGCCCCCGGCGAACAGCTTCACGTCGATACCGGCTGCGTCGCCGCCTATACCGACACGGTGGATTTCGACTTGGAGCGCGCGGGCGGCGTGCGCAGCATCCTGTTCGGCGGCGAAGGCCTGTTCTTCGCGCGCCTGACCGGGCCGGGCAAGGTGTGGATACAGTCCCTGCCCTTCTCGCGCCTCGCCGGCCGCATGCTGGCGGCGGCGGGCAGCCGCGGCGGCCAGAATCGCGGCGAAGGCTCCGTGCTCGGCGGCCTAGGCGACCTGATCGGCGGCAATAATTAGAGCATCGTGCGCAAAAGTGGGAACCGGTTTTCCGCTCAAACCGATGCGACAGAAACCCGCAGCGCGCGGCCCGCGCCCGATTTGAGCCATCGCGCGCCATAGCCGTCCGCCGCTCTTCCCCCCACCCCCAAACCCCACCGCAAGCCCCCCCATCGGCGCGCCGCACAACCGGCCCGCCGGTGGCGCGCCCCCGCGCATGACCGCCATCCCCCTTGAGCCGATATGTGCATGAACATCGACACATGACGTCCGCAGCCTTTTCACGGCCATGAAAATCCATTATTATTCAAAGCCATAGCGGACGAATCCGCACCAACCATCTTGCGAACCCGCAACGGCGCCGGGGCAATCCGCCGTTCCGGGAAGGAGGTTCAACAAAGGCGGCACAGGGCCGCTCAACAACGGGGTCGTACCATGCGCATTTTCTCTCTTCGCCCGCTTGCGGGCGTGCTGTTCGCGTGCGTGCTCATATTCTGCATGAGCGAATGGGGCCTGTCCCTCACCGCCGACACGGAAAAAATCTCCGCGCCCACGCCAGCGGCGAAAGACCCGCCGGGCATCGCCTCCATCCTCACCAACGGCTTTTTCGGCCGGACCGCCAACCCGACGCCACAGATCGACTTCTCCCGCCCCTCCCCCAGCCCCTGGACCACGGCGCTGGGCAGCAGCAATCCCGCCGCGCTCTTTCCCACCACCGCCGCCGCCGCCCGAACCGGCGGCCCGGCCGGGCGCGCCGCCGGACCGATGGCGCCGGTCAGCACCATGCTGGCCCTCTCCACCGCCGCCACCGCCGCGCAGGCAGGCGATTTCGCCAATTTCGACTTCGCCGGCGGCACCCGCTACCCTGAACAGGCGACCGCGTCGGTCGGCCCCGCCTTCTACCGCCCCGGCGCGACCGTCGCCTATGTGCCGATCACGCTCGACCGCCCGACGCCCAACACCGTGATCGCGCGGGTGATGACGGAGGATGGACCGGGCCTCGTCCGCGGCGTGGCGGGCATCAACTATCGAAGCATCTACAAGGCGGTGATCTTCCGCCCCGGCGACCCGCTGACCAAGACGGTCTCCGTCCCCATATTGCTCGGCGTGCCGCAGGCCGACTTCATCGTCCGCTTCGTGGAGGCTCCATGGGGCGGCAAGATGGGCACCGACCGCGCCTTCGTCCAATGCGATTTCCAGCAGGAACCGACGGCGGAACAGGTCGCGGGGCGCGAACCCCGCGCCTTCCAGCCCACGGGCACGCTCCAGTGGAGGATGAGCCGCGAAACCCTCAAATGGTCCGACGCCGGCCATGACAAGGCCTGGTCGACCAAGCTGCCCAATGGCCGCTCGCAACCGGGCAATCAGGAAACCGGCATCTATCTCGACGGCTGGGTCTATCGCGACTATGGCATAGAGGCGCCCCTGCGCTACACGGACGATGGGCTCGTCATGCACACGCAGAAGCTGAAGCAGCCCATCGCCTGGGACGGCGTCCCCTATGACTATGGCGCGGTCGTGCTCAGCGGCCACAACACCCGGCCGGTGCAGATCGGCTACGGCCAATATGAATTCACCGCGAAGATGCCGAACCGGCGCGGCTCCTGGCCCGCCTTCTGGCTGATCTCGACCGCCGGCTGGCCGCCGGAAATCGACATTTACGAAGGGTTCGGCTTCGAAAGCTGGTGGGATTTCGACCGCTACACCGCCAACACGCTGCACGGCGGCGCCAACATCACCCGCACCTTCCAGCAGGGCGTCTTCATGAACACCGAAGAGGTCTACGGCATCGGCGGCTTCACCACGGGCTTCCACAGCTTCGCCGTCGACATCCAGCCCGACTATATCACTTGGTTCATCGACGGGAAGGAGACCTATCAGGCGGTCAATCCCTTCGCCGGCTTCCGCTGGTACCCGATCATGAACGTCGCGGTGAAGACGACCGGCGACTATGCGGACGGCACCGGCGACATGATCGTCCGCGACATCAAGGTCTATGCGGACGGGGGCTGAACGAAGGCGTCGCGCGGCCAGGCCCGACCATCCCACCCCCGTTCCGGGCCCGACGGATATTCGGCAACCCCTCCGCCTTCATGCTCCCGCCCCGCGCGGGAGCATGCGACGGATAGGGAAGACCGCGCCCCTCAGAACTGATCGAAGATCAACCCCATGCGCGGACTGAACAGCCGGTCATAGGCCTTCAGCAAGGCCCCGTCGGTCATCCCGGCGATATAGTCGCAGATCACCCGCGGCGCCTCCTCCCCCGCCCGCACCAGCGCCCATTGCTCGGCCGGCAGCAGGGTCTCCGGCTCCGACGCCAGCGCCTCGAAGACGGACACCACCATCTTCTGTCCCTTGAACTCCAGTTGCTGCACCCCGGCGCTGCGGATCACCTCCTGATAGACCGCGTTCCTCAGCGCGCCCAGGAACCGCGCCGGCCCCTCCTGCATCCCCGCGCGGTATCGGACCAGCGGCTCCTCGAACTCCTCCCGCGTGTCGATGCGGCAATGGGTGATCAGGTGATGCACCATCCGTCCGATGCAGCGCTTGCGCCCGCCGCCCTCGCCGAACAGCGTCCCGACCAGCCGCTCATAGACATTATTCTCGGATTCGCCGGGATATTTCCGCTTGAGGTGGACCAGGAAGGACGCGCATTCCTCCTCCGGCACCAGCCTGCGAAAGGCCTCCTCCCCGATCAGGCGCAGCGCCAGCGCATCCTCCAGGTCATGGACGCCGAAGCCGATGTCGTCGGCCACGTCCATGATGCTGCAATCGAAGGATTTGTGGATCGCCCGGTGGTGCCTGCCGACCTGCGGCTCGATCGCCGTGAACGCCTCCCGGTCGGCGCTCGACAAGGGCGCCAATATCCATTGCACCGCCTGCCGCTCCGTATCGAGATAGCATTTGGGCGGCTTGCTGGCGGCCCGGTCGATGATGCGGATGGAAGAAGGCCTGCCGCTCAGCCGGGGCGCGCAGGCGGGATTGCAGGCCTGCGCATAGGGGACCGGATATTTGAGCACGCCCAGCAGCGTCCGCCGCATGAGATTGGCCCCCGCCCCGGCCGAAAATTTCTCCAGCCGGGCCAGGATGCGCAGCGTCTGGCCATTGCCCTCGAACCCGCCCGCCTGCCGCATGCAGTAATTCAGCGCGACTTCCCCGCCATGGCCGAAGGGCGGATGGCCCAAGTCATGGGTGAAGCCGATGGCCTGGATCAGGCTGTGGTCGGGCAGATGCGGGATCGCCGGGTGGTCGGGGAAATCCTGCCGCAACTGCCGCGCTATGCCGCCCGCGATCTGCGCGACCTCCAGCGAATGGGTCAGCCGCGTGCGATAGAAATCGCTGTCGCCCAGGTTCAGGATCTGCGTCTTGCCCTGCAGGCGGCGGAAGGACGCGGAATGGATGACCCGCGCATAGTCGACATCCGCTTCATTGCGGGCGTCCTCGCTCTGCGCCTGCCAGTTTTCCTGCCGTTCATACCAGTTCATGCCACTCTTCTCCGGCGAATCCCGACCGCCTGTCGCTTGGCCGGAATATAGGCCGCTTCTCCCGCGCAGGCGCAGGAAAACCGGTGCATGCTGCTTCCTCCATGCCGATCCTCATCCCACCCCGCCCTCATTTGCCTATTTGAACTATTTATGCCACATCTATCCCAAACAAGCTTCAACTTCGCGCAAGAGGGCAGGAATGAACGCAGTGGTAACCCAGATCGGCGATCTGGCGGAGGCCGGCGAAAAGATGGTCGAACGCCTGCGGCGCAAGGCTTTTCTGCCGGATAGCCGCAAGGAACTCAACATCCGCTTCGGCATCGCTGAAGCCGCGCAACTGCTCGGCTGCTCCACGAATCGCATCCGCATGGCGGAGGAGGACGGACGCCTTCCCCCTGCCCCGCCGACCGAAAACGGCCGCCGCCCCGGCTACAAGGTGGAGGAACTGCTGAACATGCGGCAGGTGCTGGGCGCCTCGCCCGAACGCGCCCCCTTGGACATTCCCGCCATCATCGCGGTGCAGAATTTCAAGGGCGGCGTCGGCAAGTCGACCGTCACCACCCATCTCGCCCATTATTTCGCGGTGCAGGGCTATCGCGTGCTGGTGGTCGACTGCGACAGCCAGGCCACCACCACCACGCTGTTCGGCTTCAACCCGCATTTCAACATCCAGCGGGAAGAAACGCTCTACCCCTATCTCTCCATCGACCCGACGCAGGTCGACCTGCTCTACGCGGTCAAGCACACCGCCTGGCCCAATGTCGACCTCATCCCATCCAATCTCGAACTGTTCGACGTGGAATATGAGCTGGCGGCGGCGGGCAGCGACGGCGGCTCCGTCCTTGCGGCGCGCTTCCGCAAGCTGAAGCAGGGCCTGATGGACCTTGCCCGCCATTATGACGTGGTGCTGCTCGATCCGCCGCCGGCGCTGGGCACGATCAGCCTCGCCGTGATGCAGGCGGCCAATGCCCTGCTGGTGCCGCTGGCCGCGACCACGCCCGACTTCTGCTCGACCGTCCAGTTCCTCTCGATGATGGATCAGGTGATCGGCCAGCTGCAGCAGGCGGGGATAGAGGTCGACTATCAGTTCGTCCGCCTGCTCTGCTCGAAATTCGACAGCAACGATCCCAGCCATTCGATGGTCCGCGCGATCATGGAACAGAGCTTCGGCCCGGCTCTCCTGCCCATTCCGATCCTCGACAGCGCGGAAATCAGCCATGCCGCGCTGCGCATGATGACCGTCTATGAACTGGAAAAGCCGATCGGCACGCCGCGCACCCACAAGCGCTGCCGCGCCAATCTGGACGAGGCCATGGGCCAGATCGAGGCGCTGGTGCGTCAGGGCTGGGGCCGCGTCGCCCCTGCGCGGGAAGAGGACATCGTCAATGCGGCATGAAGCCCCTTTCCGCATGTTCATGATATGTTCCCGGTTTGCCGAAAGGGAATGCCATGGCGCGTAAGCAATCCGACTATCTGGCCGCCCTTCTCTCCGACGAGCCCGAGGCGGCAGCGGCAACGCCCGTCGAGCCGGAGGAGGCAGGCCCGCCCGCATCGCCCCTCTCCCCCTCCTCCTCCCCCTCCTCTGGCCCGGCCGCGCCGCGCCAGGATCGCGCCCGCGGCACCACCCTGCTCGGCCGCGAATCCGCCCTTGCCCGCCTGGCCTCGGGCGAGGTGCGGCAGGTCACGCAATTGCTGCTCGACCCGGCGAAAGTCCGGATCTGGAGCGGCAATGCCCGCCTCTATGCGCATCTCAATGAGGAAAATTGCCGCGAACTGATCGACTCGATCATCGCGGAGGGCGGGCAGAAGGTGCCCGCCGTGGTCCGCCGGATAGAGGGCGATCCCGATCATGATTATGAGGTGATCGCCGGCACCCGCCGCCACTGGTCGATCAGCTGGCTGCGCGCCAACAGCTATTCCGACATGATGTTCGTGGCGCAGGTCGCCCAGCTCGACGATGAGGCCGCCTTCCGCCTCGCCGACCTCGAAAACCGCGCCCGCAAGGACGTCTCGGACCTCGAACGCGCGCGCAACTATGCCGATGCGCTCAAGGCCCATTATGGCAGCCACCTGACCCGCATGGCCGAACGGCTGAAGCTCTCCAAGGGATGGCTCAGCAAGATGATCAAGGTGGCGGGCATCGAGGACGCGGTGATCGACGCCTTCGCCTCCCCGGCCGACGTCCAGTTGAAGCCCGCCTATGCGCTGGCCCAATCGCTCGACGACCCCAAGGGCGCGCCCGCCATCCGCGCGGAGGCGAACCGCCTCGCCTCCGAACAGCGCGCGCTGCGGTCGGCGGGCGCCGCGCCCATCCCGGCCTCGGATGTGCTCAAACGCCTGCTCGACGCCCCCCGCGCCGCCCAGTCGGCCCCCAGGGAAGAACCCTTCACCTGGACCACCCACTATGGCCGTCCGGCGCTGACGGTCCAGTCGGTCAACCGCCAGGGCGTCACCATCCGCCTCCACGCCGGTTCGGGCGCGGACATGGAAACGCTCGCCACCGCGCTGCGCGACACGCTCGAACATCTCGAACGGCAGGGCATGGGGCTCCAGCGCTGATGGAAAGCGGGGGGCACAGGACATATGACGGAAGCGAAAGGCCGGTCGAACCGGCGGCTTCCGCCCTGCCCCCCGTTTCCCCGGGGAAACATCAGCCCCTTGTCCCCGCCGCCCCATGGGAAACACGTCCGCTGTTTCCCCGGGGAAACAGCCGATCCCCCATCCCCCCGGCCACCAGCCCGCCCTCGCCGGCATCCCCGGCCAGCGCCGCCAGCTTGGCCTGGTCGCCGCACGGCCGCAGCCACGCATCGGCTCCCATCCCGACATGCGCCCCTCATTCCATAACTCCCGTCCATTCTCCGGAACGTTCTTGGAATAGCCCCCGCGCGCCCCTCCCCTCCTCTGCCGCATCACGCCATGGGCTGACGCTCATCTTCAGGACCCGCCC
>NZ_CP060037.1:0-387592 GCF_015074805.1 Sphingobium fuliginis
TTGGCTGCATCACTCGATATTGAGGGCACGCAGGATCTGCTGTCCGTCTCAACGCTTGCACAACGGACCAGCTCTGTTCTCGAGCGGCTCCGCGACTCTGCGCGTAGCGCCCGGGCGGACGAACGGCGCGAGCCCACCTTCCCGATCGGTAAAGCGGCCGAACTGGTCGGCCGGACCGCGGCGGCCATTCGCGAGGCCGAGAAGGACGGCCGCTTGCCGCCGCCTCCGCGAACCGAAAATAATCGGCGCGTCGGTTATACCCTGGCGCAGCTCAACGACATGCGGGGATTGTTCGGCACCCGGCCCTGGCGGGCTGCCACCGACCCCTGTTGCGTCATCGCGGTGCAGAACTTCAAGGGCGGGGTCGGGAAATCGACCCTATCGGTGCACTTGGCTCAATATCTCGCGATCAAGGGCTATCGGGTGGCTCTCATAGATTGCGACAGCCAGGCGTCGGCAACGACGCTCTTCGGCTATGTTCCCGACCTCGACCTGACCGAGGAGGACACGCTCTATCCGTTCCTGCGGCACGACGACATGGAGTCGCTCGACTATGCCTTGCGCAAGACCCACTTCGACGGTCTGGAGCTTGTCCCGGCCAATCTGCGGCTCTTCCAGTCGGAATATGAAATCGCGGCGCGCATGGCGCGGGGGCAGGGGAACCTGATCGACCGCATGGCGCAAGGCATTGCGAGCATTGCCGATCGGTTCGATGTCGTCGTTCTCGATCCGCCGCCTGCGCTCGGTGCGATCTC
Organism: Sphingobium fuliginis; assembly: GCF_015074805.1. Taxonomy (NCBI): domain Bacteria; kingdom Pseudomonadati; phylum Pseudomonadota; class Alphaproteobacteria; order Sphingomonadales; family Sphingobiaceae; genus Sphingobium; species Sphingobium fuliginis. The sequence continues at coordinate 756 of NZ_CP060037.1, forward strand.
GCTTTCGGTGCTGCGTGCGGCCAATGCACTGGTCGTGCCAGTGCCGCCGACGGTGATGGACTTCTCGTCGACTGCAGCCTTCCTCGCCATGCTCGACGAGACCATCGAGACCCTGGCTGATCGCGGCTTGGCCCCGTCGCTGCAGTTTCTGCGCTTCGTGGCCTCCAAGGTCGACGAGAACAAGTCGATGCAGAAGGAATTGCTGAACCTGATGCGGACCCTTTTCGGCCACGCGATCGTGCGCACACCGCTCAAGGATTCGGCGGAAATCGACAATGCGACGGCGCGGCTGATGACGGTCTATGAGCTTGACGGACCTGTCACCAGTTCGGCGGTGCGCAACCGCTGCCTCGCCTATCTCGACGGCGTGAACAGTGAAATCGAGGTCGACATCCGGTCGATGTGGCCCAGCCATCTGGCGCGCTTGCGCAAGGAGGGCCTCGCCTGATGCGAGCAAAATTGCACCGGTGCAATTCCGGGTAGAAGGGGTGGATGATGAGCAAGAAAAACGCCAACTTCGCGGCTGATCTGGTCGCCGGAATCGACCCAGGGGCGCAAGCCCCAGCGGCGCGGCGCCCTGGCATCGGTGCGAGCGTCCTGGCGGGTCGAGAAAGCCGGCTCGCCGAATTGGCGACGGGCAGTGTCGTCTCACGCACCCATGAACTCGTTGATCCGGCACGTTGCCGGATGTGGGTCGGCCACAACCGCGAATATGCGCTGCTTAACGAGGAGCGGTGCGCCGATCTCATCGAAAGCATCAAGGCGCAGGGAAAACAGGAAATGCCTGCCATCGTCCGGCGGGTGAAGGACGATCCTGCTGTCGATTTCGAGGTGATCTGCGGCGCGCGCAGGCATTGGACGATCAGCTGGCTTCGTGCCCATAACTATCCGGATTTCCGCTTCCTCGTCGATATCCGTAGCCTTACCGACGAGGAGGCGTTCCGGCTTGCGGACCTGGAAAACCGGGCGCGCGATGATCTTACTGACCTGGAACGGGCGCGCGACTATTTGCGCGCCCTCGACGCCTATTACGAGGGGCGCCAGAAGGTCATGGCCGAGCGAATCAATGTGACGGAAAGCTGGCTTAGCCGTTATCTCGACCTTGCTCGGCTGCCGGCGGAACTGATGGCGGCCTTCGCCCTCCCGCAGGATCTGAGGATCAAGCATGTCACGGCGATCAAACCGCTTCTGAAACCGGAGGACCGGCGTCAGCGTGTATTTACTGAGGCGACGCGGCTCGCGGAGGCGCAGGCCAATCGCGGGATGCCGATGCCGGTTCCTGAGGTCATCCGCGCGCTCGCTCTGGCCGCCGATCCCCCCAAGAGGTCAGGTTCCCCCAAGAAGTCAGGAAAGCCGGAAACGATCGTGTCCGAAGGGGGAAAACCGCTGCTGAAAGTGGAGGCGGTGGATCGCAAGGGTCTCAAGCTAATCCTGCTTCCGCATGCCGGTGGTACGCGGGCTGAAGCGGAGGCCGCGTTGAAAGCCCTGCTCGATCAGCATTGGAGCTAGGACAATCTTCAGCGGTTCTGAGATGTGAGAGTTTTGTCTTCACATGTTAAATATGGACTGCCCAATGACTGCGGCCTTCCAGGATGACATTCGCGAGAATGAGATCATCGCGCCCCGTCGTCTGGCGGAGCGCCTGCGCTTCTCCATGGCGCATTTGGCTCGCGTTGCTCGCCTGGATCGTAAGGCCATGACTCTGTATCCCTCCGCCCCGACCGTGCAGATTAAACTGGAGGAAATAGCCCGAGTTATAACGCGAGCGGCAGAACTTGCAGGCGAAGAAGGCAAGGCGGTTATCTGGTTCAAGCATCAACCCCTTTCTGGAGTTGGGAAAACGGCTGCGGAATTGGTTGCGAATGGCGATATCGATATCGTCATGGAAGATCTCGATCGTATGGCTGCCGGGGTCTATTCCTGACAGGCGTCACTCGATGCCGAAAGGCTAGCTTGTCCGCAGGACCTTTAGGTGAATGTCTTCTTCTCGTAGACGGTGACAATCGCCCGGCCATCCCAAACGTAGCACAGGTGCCGCTCCTGTCGGCAGTTTGCGAGTAGGCGAGGGCGGAACACCGCGGCGCACTCGCCGTCGGTGTCGCGCACGCTTTGGTATACGATGCCATCCGAACCTTGCTCACGCAGGTGTCGGCCAAGCGCCTGACCGGCGGCATAGCTGTCCGGGGCATAGAGGGCAGGGCGTTCATCCCGCAGGCCGCGAATATCGTGGAGCATGGCGTCCAAGTCGACCGCGTAGACGCGCATGTCGAGTTCCTGCGCCGGTTCGTGGGTGTACGCCATGAAGCGGGTTCGGTGATGGCTCGTCTCGGCAACCGCAGTCTCGATGGTGTTGGCAGCATAGAACAACCCGAAACTGCCGTCACAGAATCGGCTGCCATCTGGATTGAGGTGGGTGAAGGCTGCCATGATTGCCGATGTCCCGGGTCCCGATACGCGGTCCTCCGATGGGACGAGCGCGAGGTCCCCGACCTCGTCGCGAAGCCGGTCGTTGGTCATCGCCTCGATCGCATAGACCGCTTCTAAATCGGCCGGATCCGCTACGTCTTCAAACAGCGATATGGGCGGGAACCGGCTTGCGACGATCCGATAGCACGGTTGCCACCGCACTTGCGTCGTCGCAATAGCATCCATCAGCCGCGCTGCGCGTCGATATATTGGCGCACCACGTAGAGATCGGCGACATTGCCCGAGGCCATCCGCTCGATCGCCGGGCGTCCGGCGAACAGCGGCGCCTCATTGGGTTTGCGTACCCATTCGTTGGCGGTACGGGGCAGGAGCATCTTCAGCCCCTTGTAGATCCCCATGACATAGGAGATGCGCTCCAGCGCATCCTTGGGAATCGCCGCGACGGCGCCGCGCTTCCAGGTCTGGAAGGTCGAGCGGCTTTCGAGCCCGAGAAGCTTCATCTGCTCGGCTTCCTTAAGGCCCCAGGCGTCGGCAATGCGGAAAAAGGTGCGCAGCGCCGGACCGCTCAGATCCTTGCGGCTAGGCGCTTTGGCGGGGACGCCGGAATGGGCAGCTGTGGCCATTGGCCATCTCCTTCTTTCTCTGTCTATGTATGATATCTGTACATAACGTCAAGAGGAGATCAGTTTTCATACACGCCTAATGCGCGCGAGGCCGCGTCAGGGATGGCCAGAACTGCCGGCGAGCAACCGGTCGATCTCGCCCATCGCCGCGTCGAACTCGGCGAGGGCCGGATGGGGGAGCGCGAGAGCGTGGTCCAGGGGTGCCGACAACCGATCCCTTCGCGGAGCTTCGGCGACCAGCAGAACCTTGCCCTTGATGCTCGCGCGCCGCGCGAGGCCCGCTGTGACTAGCGCGTCGCCGATCGCATAGGTGCCGCGCCGGCTGATCCCGAACGCCGAGGTCATCTGATCGAGCCCGAGCGGCGCAAAACCAGCGAGCAGGATCCACACCTGCGGTGCCCGCGCGCTCGAGCGCAGGTGCCCCAGCTGCTCGCGCATCAGCGCCGCGCGCCGTCGCGCTTTCGCGACCAGCTCTGCAAGCCGGGTAGCGCTGGCGTGGAGAGTTCGCGCTGAGACAATGGCGCGTTCGCCAGGCCAGAGCTGCGGCTGAAGCGTTTCGGCGGTCACCGCGCCGGGGCAGGGGAGGGCAAGCTGCCACGCGCCGCACGCGGTCAGCAGCCGCCCCAGCGAGGCATCGACCGCCCAGAGCGGTGTGCGCGGGGCGGCCTGCTCGATCGCCACCGCGCGGTTCCCAAGCGAACGGATGTGCACGGTGCGCTCCAGCAGCGCGAACAGCGGATCGGCGCGCAGCAGCGCGTACAGGTGGCCCAGACCCGCGAAGGGCAGGGGAATCTCGTCATCCGCGCCGGCCTGTTTCACCAGCGTGAGCGCTCTGCCGATCGCCTCCTCCGCCAGCGCATCTTCGGCTTGCATCGGGCGGTCGGCCCCGAAGCGAGCGGCCAGAGCGATGGTCTGCGCGGCGTCGGCAAGCGGTTCCCACGGATGATGGCTGAGTTCGCCCAGCAGGGCGCGGACCACGGCATAGGCGGAGCAGGCGGTGAGGGGCGTCTCTTGGGGGGCGCGATCGAGCCCGGCGAACCAGGCGTTGAACCGGTGTTCGGCGTCAGCAAATCCCGCCTGCGCCAAGGCCGAGAGGAGCACCTCGCGCAGCAGCCCTACGCAGAACAGCCGCTTTTCGGTATCGGTGAGGCCGGTGAGGAGCCCGTCGAGGCGGCCGAGCGCGAGCGCGCATTCCGCCTGCGCCTGGCCAAGCGCCTCGGGCGGAGCGTCGGTGTCGGCGGCGAGGGGATGGAAGCGCTCCATGCCGAATGTGTAGTGAATGCCAAAACACTGCACAACTGCTCGGAGGGTCCGTAAATGAACATGTGATAATTGCAGTTATCATATAAGCGGATTTGACGCCTCATTGTATGGTGGAGTACAGCGGCGGCATGGAAGCCAGTGCATCAGCCGGGCAAAAAAGCCTTGAAAACGGCGATTTCAACGCCGCTGCCGCGGTGACGGCGACCTTGCCACCGGCGACCATGCCCGAGCTTGCCTGGACAGCAACACAGATGCGGACGGAGACCCACATCGTCGTCAATGCGGAACTGATCGCCGCTTACCAGGCCGCCAGCTCGCCGCATTCGATCCGCGCGCTGAAATCCGATCTTGAGGCCTTCGACCTGTGGTGCCGACGCACGAAGCGGATCGCGTTACCAGCAACGCCGGAGATCGTCGCCGGCTACCTCGATGCACGATCAGAGCAGGGGGCCAAGCCTGCTTCTCTCGGCCGCTACAAGGCATCGATCGCTAAGATCCACCAGCTGCTCGACCTGAAGGACCCCACGCAGGCCGAGCTGGTCAAGCTGCGGCTGCGCGCGATCCGCCGGGAGAAGGGCAGCACGCAAGCCCAGGCGCGGCCGCTGCGGTTCAAGGGGCCGGTGAAGGACGTCGAGCACGATAAACCCCGTGGGATCAACGTCAAGGCACTCCTGGAGGCTTGCTCGGATGACTTGCCGGGGTTGCGGGACCGAGCGCTGTTGTCGGTCGCCTATGACAGCGGGCTGCGGGCCTCGGAGCTGGTGGCGATTGAGGTCGGGCAAATTCAGGGTGCGCTTGATCCTGAAGCGCGCTTGCTGGCGATTCCGCGAAGCAAAAGCGACCAGAAAGGTGAGGGAGCTACGGCCTTTCTGTCGCCGCGGTCGGTTCGTGTCATCGGTCCTGCAATTCTCCGCAAAAGTGGGCTTTGAAAATTCCCTAGTTGGTGGCCCCTTCATCTCATTCTGCCGGGGCTAGCCCCGGCAGAATGAGATGAGCCGACATCGTCCTCATCTCCTTTGCAGACGCGGAGACGGGGCCGATGATCCGACTTGGAGAATTGATGATGATCCTCGAGCTACATCGGCAGGGCGTATCCATATCAGCCATCGCCCGACGCACTGGCCGCGATCCCAAGACCATCCGCAAATATATCGAACGGGGCGTCGAAGCTCCGGTCTATGGCCCACGCGCATTGGGACGGCCGAACAAGCTGGCGCCCTATCTGGAATTTCTGCGCGAGCGGGTGGCGGCCTTTCCCGATCTGACAGCGGCGCGCCTGACGCGGGAAATCCGTGAGCTGGGTTATATGGGCGCCTATACTGCCGTGAAGCGGTTCCTGGCCGCGATCCGGCCGGAAAACGGCCCCAAGCCCTTCGAGGTGCGGTTCGAGACGCCGCCAGGCGTGCAGGCGCAGATCGACTTCGCCCGGTTCGTCGTTGATTTTACCGATGAGCCTGGCGTCAGCCGGATCGTCTGGCTGTTCAGCCTGGTGCTGGGGCATTCGCGCTTCCTGTTTGCACGCTATGTCATGCACCAGGATCTCCAAACCCTGTTGCGCTGCCATATGCAGGCTTTTGAAACGATCGGCGGTGTTCCGATCGAGATCCTCTACGATCGCATGAAAACCGCCGTGACGGGGGAGGATGATCAGGGCCATATCATCTACAATCGATCATTGCTGGCCCTGGCGCGGCATTACCGCTTCGTACCCCGCGCCTGCCGCCCCTATCGGGCCAAGACCAAGGGAAAGGTCGAGCGGCCGTTCAGCTATATCCGCAAGGACTTCTTCCTGGGCCGAAGCTTCCGCAATCTGGAAGATCTCAATGTCCAGCTGATAGACTGGCTCGATACCGTCGCCAACGTCCGTGTCCATGGCACGACGCAGCGGATCATTCTCGAAGCCTTTGCCGCCGAGCAGCCTGAGCTGCAACTGCTCCCAGCAGAGCGCTTCGATGCCGTGCTGAAGCTGGAGCGCCGCGTCAGCCACGACGGCATGGTCTCCGTCGGCGGCAACTATTACAGCGTTCCCGATCGCACCCGCCGCGTCGTCGAAATCCAGCAGTTGCCCGACAAGATCCGGATCATCGACCTGGGCCAGGTCATTGCCGAGCATCCTGTCCTGGAGGGGCGCCGACAGTACAGGATCGATCCTGTGCATCGAACCGGAGGCAGCGGGGCCAAGCGTCGTCACCACGCAAAGGATGCAATCACCATTGGCCGTATCGGCGAGCATGTCGCTGTGCGCTCCCTGGCGATCTATCAGGCGATCGGCAGCCAACTGGCCCGAGGAGAACGGCCATGAGCCATGGGGGTGCTGCGTCTCGCGTTGATAATATCCGCCGCAGTCTGGTCCATCTTAAAATGCCGCGCGCCCTGGAAATGCTCGACGCCACCCTGCGCGGGATCGAGCAGGGCAAGATCGATGGCGTTGAGGCGATCGACATATTGCTGAACGAAGAACTGTCGCTGCGGGAGAACCGCAGGATCAAGGCGGCCCTGCGCATGGCCAGGCTGCCGATCATCAAGACGCTGGACGGATATGACTTCTCCTTCCAGCCATCGCTCGACCGCAACCGGATCCTGGCGCTGGCCGGCCTCGACTTCATCAACCGGGCCGAGGTCGTGCATCTGCTGGGGCCGCCGGGCACCGGGAAAAGCCACATCGCGACCGCCCTCGCAGTCGAAGCCGTGAAGGCAGGCAAAAGCGTCTACTTCATCCCGCTTGCCGATCTGATCGCTGCGCTGGCCAAGGCTGAACGCGAAGGAACGTTGCGCGAAAGGATCCGCTTCCTGTGCCGCTCCTCCCTGCTCGTCGTCGATGAGATCGGATATCTCCCTGTCACGCCGGGCGGCGGCAACCTGTTCTTCCAGCTCGTCAACGCCCGATACGAAAAGGGCGCCATGATCCTCACATCCAACCGCGGCTTTGCGGAATGGGGGGATGTCTTTGGCGATCCTGTGGTGGCGACGGCCTTGTTGGACCGCCTCCTTCACCATGCCGTTGTCATCCAGATCGAGGGCTCGAGCTATCGTATGCGACAGCACGCCGACCTGCTGCCTGAGCATGCGCGCGCAACTCCATCCATCAACCCACCGCCCTTGCCGAAACGGCGCGGCCGACCACCAGCAAAGGAAAAGCCAGATCTCCATCACGGCTGATCACCGGCACAGACCGTCCCGCCAAACTAGGGAATTTTAGATGCCCACTTTTGCGGAATCTTCGGTGCCCGTTGACAGGCCTGCTCATCCAGGATCTGCATCGCCGGTCCCCCCAACGTAGCGCATCGAACAAGATATGCTTGATCCGCGACTCCCTAATGACAAGTCATACCTCATTACTCAGCCGAACGGCACCGCAACTTGTACAAGATCGGCTCGGCTTGCCCGATACAAGTACCGCTTTTTCGGGCAGGATAACGTGATGCCGAATTGAGTCGCGGAAGGGGGAGAAGATGGCGGACGAGCATAAGCTCAGCCCGGCGCTGCAGGCACAGGCCGACGCCGCATCGGTTTCGGCCGACGTCGCTGCCGCCCGCAGGGCGGTCGCCGAGGCGGACAGCGCGGAGCTGGATGCCGCAACCAAGGCGCTGAAGGCGCGGATTGGAGAGGCGACCGCCGGGCCATACAAAGGTGCGGTCGATATCGGCACCGATGCAGGGGTTGCCGAGATCAATCATCTCGCCCGCAAAAGCCTCGACACTCTCGCAGGCAAACTGTCCGCTCAGATCAGGACGGCGATCGGCTCGACCCCGGTGACCGTGCTGCTCACGAGCGCGGAAAGCCTCGCGCTGTTTCAACACGCCGATGCCCTCAACGCGCGGTGCTCTCTGGTCGAGAATGCGGTTTCAGGGGCACTCAAAGTCTCGAACGAGGCGCTACAGCGTGCCGCTCCATCAGCAGGAAACCGCCGGGCGGGGCTCGCCGCGCCGATCGCTGCGGCGGCCCTGATCCTCGGCGGTGTCGATGCGCTGCTGGGCTTCGCTCGAACCGACTACAAGGTCGGAGGTAGGGCGCTTGCTCCCTCAGATCGGAGCCTCCTGCTGGCGGTAGCGTCGACGCTTCGAGGCAATGGTCTGAAGGTGCTGGTCGACGGCTTCTCGCCGCCAGCCGCCGATACAGAACGAACCGCACTCGCGGCTCGCCTGGCTAAGCTTGCGGCCGACGCGGCGACCCTGAGGGCGCGTTCCGCCTATCATACCGGCGCGGTTGCCAGGATCGATGAAGGGCTGGAGGCGGCCAAGCAGGCAAGCGCAGGAGACAAAGGCGAGCAGGACACGCCACCGGACGATCTCGACGCCGATCCGCTAGGAGACCGCGCCGCGCACGAGGCGGCGCTCGGCGCGGCGAACGGCGCAGTGGCCTTGTTCGACACGCTGGCCGCCGCAATCCAAGCCGATGCCGGAGGCGTGCCGCTGCTCGAACGGGCGGCGGCCGAGGAGACGCTACGCAAAGCACTCGGAGCGACCGGACGCATCGTCACGGTGAAGCTCGACGGCGCCTGGGGCACGCACGTCTCCAAGCAGAACATCCTGAGCGTATCGCTCCGGTGAGGGCCACCTTGCGGTGATTGGCTGATATTTCGAGATGGCACCGGTGCAAGCACTGGTGTTTGCACCGGTACTAAGGACGGTGCGATGAGTCAGATCACGGTAATTTCGGGGCCGGAGCGGCGGCGGGTATGGACTGATCAACAGAAGCGGGAGTTGGTCGCGGCTGTTTCGGCGCCCGGCGCGAACGTGGCGGAGATTGCCCGCCGTGCTGATCTGCGGCCGAACCAGATCTACAGATGGCGGCGGCAGATGGAGCAGGCCGCCCAGGGCTTTGCAGAGGTGCAGGTGCACCTTGATCCGGCACCGGCCGTTGGGACAGCGATCATCGTGGAGTTCGAGCGGGCGATTGTGCGCATTCCTGCTGGCGCCTCGCCCGGGCTGGTGTCGGCAGTGCTGCGGTCGGTCAAGTCGTGATCCCAGTTCCCTCCGGCGTTCGGATATGGATCGCAACGGGGCATACGGACATGCGGCGCGGCATGCGCAGCCTGGCCCTGCAGGTGCAACAGAGTTTCGGCCGCGATCCGTTCGCGGGCGATCTCTACATTTTCAGGGGACGCCGCGGCGACCTATGCAAGGTGATCTGGCATGATGGCGTGGGCATGTCTCTTTATGCCAAGCGCTTGGAGCGCGGGAAGTACATCTGGCCCTCGGCCGTGGACGGCGTGATTGCTATTTCCCCCTCGCAGATGGCCTGCATGTTGGAGGCGATCGATTGGCGTAATCCGCAGGCCACATGGCGCCCGACATTGGCCGGATAAAAGGTCGATATTGCCTAAAAAGCTAGGGATTCCGGCGCCTTTCTGCTATACGCGCCGGCATGGGGGACGAGGCGCAAGCACAGATCGACAGCCTTCGCGAGCGGCTCGCGGCTGCCGAGGCTGTCGCCGCTGAAGTCGCCCGCATCAAGGCGATCAACGCCGACCTGGAAGCCCGCAACGCCCTTCTCGAACTGCAGAACGAGAAGATGCGCCGCACCCTTTTTGGCCAGCGATCCGAACGTACGCGCCATCTGCTCGACCAGATGGAACTGACCTTCGAGGAGTGCGAGACCGCTGCCAGCGAAGATGAGCTCCTTGCTGCCCTGGCAGCGGCGAAGACCAACGTTGCTCCGTTCGAGCGCAAGCGGCCCGCCCGCAAGCCCTTGCCCGAGCACCTGCCGCGCGAGCGCGTTGTCATCGCCGCGCCAGAGGCCTGCCCCTGCTGCGGCTCGGAACGGCTGTGCAAGCTGGGCGAGGATATTACCGAGACGCTTGAGGTCGTGCCGCGCCAGTGGAAGGTGGTCCAGACCGTGCGGGAGAAGTTCTCCTGCCGGGATTGTGAGAAGATCACCCAACCACCGGCGCCTTTCCACGTCACGCCCCGCGGGCTCTTTGGCCCCAGCTTCCTGGCGATGCTGCTGTTCGAGAAGTTCGGGGCGCATCAGCCGCTCAACCGCCAGCGTGACCGCTATGCCCGCGAGGGCGTGGAGCTGAGCCTTTCCACCCTGGCCGATCAGGTCGGCGCCTGCACCGCCGCGCTCATGCCGCTCTATCTGCTGATTGAAGCCCATGTCCTGGCCGCGGAGCGGCTGCATGGCGATGATACGACGGTGCCGGTGCTGGCAAAGACCAAGACCGATACGGGCCGGATCTGGACCTATGTCCGGGATGATCGACCTTTTGGCGGGCCCGCGCCGCCGGCAGCGATCTTCCATTACTCCCGCGACCGGCGGGGCGAGCATCCTGTGGGCCATCTGCGCAGTTGGAGAGGCATTCTTCAGGCCGATGCCTATGCCGGCTACAACGCGCTGTTCCATGCCGACCGCCTGCCGGCGCCGCTGACCCGCGCCCTGTGCTGGAGCCATGCGCGCCGCTATTTCTTCGAGCTGGCCGATGTCGCCGCGCAGCTCAAGAAGCGCCGCAAAAAGGCTGTCATCTCGCCGCTGGCGGTGGAGGCCGTCCGCCGCATCGACGCGATCTTCGACATCGAGCGCGCCATCAACGGCAGACCGGCCCAGGAGCGTCTCGCCCATCGGCAGGAACTCAGCGCACCGCTGGTCGCCGATCTGGAAGAATGGATGCGCGACAGCCGGTCGAAGCTATCGAAGAACAGCGATGTGGCCGAGGCCATGGATTACATGCTCAAGGCATGGCCTGCCTTCGCCGCGTTTCTCGACGACGGCCGCATATGCCTCTCGAACAACGCGGCGGAACGCGCGCTCAGGGGTATAGCATTGGGCAGAAAATCGTGGCTTTTCGCCGGTTCAGACCGCGGTGGCCAACGCACGGCCTTCATGCTCAGCCTCATCGGTACGGCGAAGCTCAATGACATCGATCCGCAGGCCTGGCTTGCCGACGTTCTCGCGCGCATCGCCGACATTCCCCAGAACCGTCTCCATGAACTGCTGCCATGGAATTGGCGCGCCGCCGAAGATCAACGCGAAGCAGCCTGAGCCGCGGCCCTCACCGGAAGCTTACTCCTGAGCGGCATGGGGCGCAGCATCCCACTCAAGGTCAGCGCCACGGTTGGCGCGAGCTGGGCGGTGTTCGGTTTACCCGAGGCTGAGTTGCTCGGCTCGGGCATCGCGACCGAGCGCCAACCCCTGGTCGGCATCGAGCATCAAGCCTGACGCGCCGATCGGCGGGAGAAGCCTAGTCCTGATCGGTCCTCGGCGCGCGGATGGTGTGGCCGATCTGCACAGACGCGACGGCATCGTCAGCATTGAGCGCCTCGAGCTTGCCGCGGAGCGTCTTGCCGGTGAAGAGTGTCTCATCGATGCGGGCGCGCACCTTCACGTCCTTCGGCACATAGTTAGGCTTTGTGACGCGAACCGCGATCTCGACTTCGTCGGTCGGCTTGAGCGACGCATCGCGCGAGACCGGAATCTGCACCCGCTTTAGCGAATTGGAGGAAATCGCAAGCTTCACCATCACCGATCAACCTTCGAACCCTGAGATTGGTTCACGCTACCTCTATCACACCGGCGCCTAAGAATCACTTGCTATTGTTGGCGCGGCCCCTCTTGGGGGTACTTTCCTCGACTCTGGCCCGCTTTCGCTTGCGGGACGGCGCCGCGGCTGCGCTCGTTGCGACCGCAGGCGGAGCAGCAGGAGCCGGCGCCGCCGCCGGCGGCGCGCGCCCAACATTGGCCATAGCGGCCGCAACGTCCAACTGGCCGTTCCCCCAGCGGCTATGCCAGCCCTGCGCGCCGGGTGCCGCGCGCAGATTACCGAGCAGGAGGGCATGCTGTTCGGCAGGGTTCAGCCCAATGCCGCGCGCCTGGGCTTCTGCCAGCAGCAGCGCCAGCGCGCCGGTGACCGCCGGGGCCGCCATGCTCGTACCGGACTTCAGGATGACGCCAGACTTTGTGCGGGAATGAGCGGCGCTGACGCTATGGCCAGGAGCAGACAGTTCCGGCTTTTGCCGACCGTCGCGGGTGGGCCCGGCGCTCGAGAACCATGATAGTGGCGTGCTCGGCTTGTGGGCGTCGTATGAACCGACGACAAAACTAAGCTGCCCGCACGAGATCGAGCCGATTGTATACTCATCGTCGATGTGGTCGAGGAAGGAAGCTTGCGAATTGTCATCGCGCTCGATCCAGGCATGGAACCCGCCGTCCGTTATGGTGCGGCCGGTAAGCCGGATGGTCCACGTGCCGGTTGGCAGGCTGTCGTCGATGAAGATGCCGATGACATTGTCGCCATTGTTCGGGTCGTTGAGCCGGTTGGCGACGAGAAGGACCACTTTGCCGCCGTCCTTGGCCTCTCCGTTCTGGCCGGGCTCCACCACGCCGAGCGAGCTGCCGTCGGGCATCAGTAGCTCGATTGCGATGCGGTCGGCGCCACCGTACCAGATTTCAAGCTCGTCCTGCCATCCGGTGCTCGGCGGCCGGTTCCACGTGATGTCTACGCTCCCGCCGGCAGCGAGCCGGCCGGAGGCGTGGATCTGGTCGCCGTAGGAGTTGCTGGCGGCGATCACGACGGCACGATTGGGCGCCTGACCGAGCAAGCGGTCAATGCCGCGCTCGACCAGCGTAGTGCCGTCGTGCGGCCCGCCATTGGTGCCCAAGCTTATGTTAACCACGCACGGTCGCGTGCCGGCCCGATCAAAGATGAACTGGACGGCTTCGAGCAGTCGGACGGAATCGCCGAAAGAGGTGCTGACCACGCCCGAGCCTTCCCAGACGATATCGTCAGACGAGACGTCGACGAAGACGATCGTCGCTTCCGGAGCGAAGCCGGCAACGCCCGAGCCCCCGCCGCTTCCGGCGGCGATGTCCATGACGTGGGTACCGTGGGTGCCTTGGCTGCCAGCGGAGTCGCGGGCCGGGCCGTAGCCCAGGGTCGTGTACGGAGTCTGCTGCCGCAGCGCTGCCTCGATCGCAGCGCGTTCGTAGAGCGCGCCGTAGCCAAAGGGCGCGGTGGGACTGTTGACGCCGCCCTGATGCCAGATCGCTTCGATACGGCTGCCGTTGGCGCTGCGGAAGTTGAGGTGCGCAAAGTCGCAACCGTAGTCGATGATGCCGACGACCGCGCCGGCGCCGCCGCGCGTGCTGAGCCCGCCACCGAGGCTTGCCGGGTCGCCGCGCGCCTGGGGCACGCTCGCGCTGAGCGCCGGGCGCAAATCCTGTGCGGCCTTCAGGCTGAGCACGAACGGCTGGCGCCGCACCGCCTCGATCCTGGCTAACGGGATGCGCCCCGTGACGATGGCCCCGTCGCTGTCCTGATTGGCGGGCAGGGCGACGCCGGGGCGCACCTCGCTCAGCGCCTCCCATGCCGCCACGTCGGAGACGCGAGCGAGAACCGCTACCTCGCCCGGGACCGTCGAGGCGGTGGCTGCCGTGGTGCCCCCGCTGCGGCGGATGGCGACCAGCTTCTGCAAACGCGGGTCGAGCGTGGGCGCTTCCGCCACTGCGATGGCCGTCGGGACGAGCGTGATATTCGGGTCCGGTGCCGCCTCGCCGGCGGCAACGGCTGCTGCTACGTTGGGGAGATCGTCGGTCGCATCAACGGCGCCGCCGCCAGCATCGCCGACCGCCGCTCCGACGCCGGGAACCCTGCGGGGCCGATCCTGCGTGTTCATCGCTCTCTGCTCCTCCGGCTAATATTTGACGCCTATAGGGGTGACTACACGAAAGTGACGCATCCGCACGCTAAGCGCGAACGTATGGTGAACGTTACGCGGCGAGCAACGAACTGATGGCGCGCAGTGGCCGCAGGACATCCGGATCGGGCCGATCTTCAACATTCCAGCTATAGTCGCCGGTGAGCGAGATATGTTCCCAGCCCAATGGCGCGACGTGACGTGCGATTTCGTCGGGCGTGCCGATATCAGCCAGCGCCACTTCGAGATAGCGGGTGTTCCACAGGATGATGGCGGCGACGAGCAGGTTGAGGCCGGAGGCGCGATAGGTCTGGTTCTCGAACCGCCGATCACGCAATTCGCCGAGCTGGTTGAAGAAGAGCGCGCGTGCGAGCGCGTTGCGGGCCTCGCCCTTGTTGAGGCCCGCCTGGGTACGCCGGCGCAGATCAATGTCGCGCAGCCAGTCGAGCATGAAGATCGAGCGTTCGAGGCGGCCCAGCTCGCGCATCGCGAGGGCCAGTCCGTTCTGTCGCGGATAGGCGGACAGGCGGCGAAGCATCGCCGAAGCGGTGGCGGTGCCGGTGCGTATCGATGTGGCGAACCGCAGCAGTTCATCCCAATGCGCCGCGACATGACCCAATGCGATCGGTTCGGCCGTCATGCCGGCAAGCAAGGGGCCGGCTTCCTGGCCGGGAAGGAGGTGCAAACGACGCTGCTTGATGTCGCGCAGGCGCGGCGCGAAGCGGTAGCCGAAGAAGGGCATAAGGCCGAACACATGGTCCGATGCACCGCCTGTATCGGTGTAGTGCTCCTCGATTGTCAGGCCGGTCTGCTGATACAGCAAGCCATCCAGCACATAGGGAGCTTCGCCGGCGGTCGCCGCGATTACCCGGGTCGCGAAGGGGTCATATCGATCCGAGACATGGGTGTAGAAGGCAACGCCCGGTTCGTTGCCGCTGCGCGCGTTGATGTCGCCGATTGCGGCGCCACGGCCCCCGGCATGGAATTGCTGTCCGTCGCTCGACGAGGTGGTGCCGTCTCCCCACAGCGCGGCGAGCGGCATGGCGCGATGGGCGTCGATCAGCCTTCCCAGCGCTTCACCATAGGCGGCCTCGCTGATGTGCCAGTCGTGGAGATGGGCGAGCTGGCGCAGGCTTGCGCCTCGGCAGGTTTCCGCCATGCGTGTGAGGCCGAGATTGATGCCATCGGCAAGGATGACGGTGAGCAGCGCATTGCGGTCGTCGGCCTCCCGGCCCGAACGCCGATGGATGAAGCATTCGCTGAACCCGGTCCAGGCATCGACCTCAAGCAGGAGATCGGTGATCTTCACGCGCGGCAGTCGGTCATAGGCAGCGCGACGGGCAATCTCGGTGGCGGGTGGCGTTGCCGCTTTCAGCGGCGAGATGATAAGGCCGCTTTCGTCAAGCCTGACCTGGGGCAGCTCGCCCTGTCGGGCGAGGACCGTCACCTGTTCGATCGCCGTGTCGAGCCTGGCGCGCCTTTCCTCGATATGACGATCGAAGTCCGTTTCGATGGCGAGCGGCAACGGCCCCTTCTCGCGAAGCGCGTCGAAGGTGGCCGGCGGGATGAGGTAGCTATCGAAATCGCGGAACTGGCGGCTTCCCGAGACCCATATGTCTCCCGCTCGCAACCGCTCCCGTAGCTGGGACAAGGCGCATAGTTCATAGGCGGCGCGATCGACGATGCCGTCCCGCAGGACGAACGGCCGCCATGCGGAGGGCACAAAGCGCAGCGGCACGCGATCAGGCAAGCGCCGTTTGCCGGTCCGGTATAGCTCCGCGATGATGGTAAGCGCCGACAGGAGTCCCTGCACCGCACCGGCGCCGCGAAATTCGAAGGTGTTGAGAAAGGCACCGGCAAAGAGCTTCACCGTGCGATGCCGCTCGATCAATTCAGCGGTGCGATCGACGGTTTCCGGTCGCCCGAGTACTTCGGCCCGCGCGACCGCCACGGCGAAGCGCTGCCAATCCAGCGCCTCGATCTGCGCCAGAGAGTCCACACCGTTGGTGCGCGCTTCGATGAGAATGCGGCAAGACCCTGTGAGCGTCCGGAGATGGCCTTGCAACTCGCGCACCGTCTTGAGGGCTTTGTCACGGGTCCGGTTCTCGGCGCGACGCGACATGCTGCCCAACAGCTTGTCGAACATCGTCAGGGTGGCATCGGTCAGGCTTTCCTCAAGACGGATGCCCTGCGCCGCCAGCGTCGCATGGCGGCGCAGGGCATTGAGTTCGCCAAGGTGCTGGGGTGTGATCCGGCTGCCTTCGTCCGCCAGCCTGTCAAAAGTCAAAGCCGGGATCATGTCGGCACGGGCGCGATCGAGATCCAGCGCGCGGATATGAGTGAGCCGTTCGATCAGGCGTAGGATGTTGCGCGCTGCCGGCGACTGTGGTGCATTGCGCAGCCAGGATAGCCATGTCGCGGCTTGCCCTGTTCGTCGGGCCAGCAGATCGTCCAGCCCCTGCAGCGTATCGGGCCGCAGGCCGTTCGTGAGCACTTCATAGGTAAGCTGTTCGGCCTGCTGGCGAGCACGCCGGAGTACCGCTTCGAGAACCGATGAAGAAGGCAGGAGGATCTGCCGGCGCCGAAGTTCGTCAACGATGACCCCCGCCATCTGGCCGGGGTGGACGATGGTCTGTGCGATCGGGATCGAGAATGCGACAACTTCGTGGAAAGCCTTGCGGTCGAAAATCCTGAACCCGTGCGATCGTCGGATTTCAACGAGATGTTCGCGACGGGTCTGGTCCCGATGGGCATAGTCCGCGAAGGCTTCGGGCGCGACGCCGAGTTGCTGCGCCACATAGGCGAGCACAGGAGCGGGCGGGACTTCACCCGCTTCCAGCGCACGGCCAGGCCATCTCATATAGAGTAGGAGCATCGCGTAGCCGAGCCGGGTGGCATCGCCGCGACGGCGGCCGACAATTTCCAGGTCGTCACCGGTCAGCGTATAGTGCCGCGCAATCTCGCGCTCATCGAGCGGCGCGCCATAATGCCCTGCCCAGATTTCCGCGCTCACCAGTCGCCGTCTCGCCAAGCACTATCTCCTTCCGCGTCCTTGTCCGTCAGACGGTCCTCTGGCGGCCAGCAGGAATATGTCCGTTAACTCTGGACCTATAACGGCGATTCGGACAAGATCAGATAATGATGGGAAAACGGACAGGATTGGGCTGCATGTGGCGTTGATCGGCTATGCGCGCGTCTCGACGGCAGACCAGAAGCTCTCACTCCAGCTCGACGCGCTGAACGCGGCCGGGTGCGACCGGATATTCGACGATCACGCATCTGGTGCAAAAGCCGATCGGCCCGGCCTGGCCGAGGCGCTCGCCTATCTGCGCAGCGGCGACACGCTGGTGGTTTGGAAACTCGACCGTCTTGGGCGCTCGATGAGCCATCTGATTGAGAAGGTCGGCGAGCTAGCGACGCGAGGTATCGGGTTCCGCTCGCTCACCGAGAACATCGACACCACCACTTCGGGCGGGATGCTGGTGTTCAACATCTTCGGCTCGCTTGCCCAGTTTGAGCGCGATCTGATCCGGGAGCGCACCCATGCAGGCCTCAAGGCCGCTCGCGAGCGAGGTCGCCCCGGTGGGCGGCGGCCAGTGGTCACACCTGACAAGCTCCGCAAGGCGCGCGAACATATCGCTTCCGGCCTCACAGTTCGCGAGGCCGCCGCGCGCCTCAAGATCGGCAAAACCGCCCTCTACAAAGCCCTCGAAGCCACGGAGAAGAACACAAAGTCCCAGCGTTCCCGGTCCGTTCGCTCTTAGCGTGCAGATAAGTCACTTTCGTGCAGTCACCCCTCTGTGTCGGCTCACGGCCTTTTTCCATTCCCGTTCATCGGGAGGGGGAAATTTGATCCGCAGCGGTTGCCGGGTGGTTTCGATCGAGACTGGGCGGACCTTGCGACCATAGCGTTTCGAACAGCTGGTGCAGTAGAAGCATCGGACTGCGTCGCGAAAATCATCGGTCCAACCTTTGCGGTGGAATTTCCACCACAGGCCATGGGGTTCGAACAGGCCCACCCGCCGGCAGCGGCATTCGACCTTGACCGTATAGCCCCAATGGGCGGCCTCGAAGATGGAGGTCGTCTGCCGATCATGATCGTGGGTGATGCCATCACGGGTTTGCATGTCTCACGCGCTCGTCCCAGGCTAAAGCGCCCAGCATATAGGGGCCATCATCGCGCCGGCCTTCGCGGATCTCGCGC
The DNA here is from genome assembly GCF_015074805.1 of Sphingobium fuliginis. Classification (NCBI taxonomy): domain Bacteria; kingdom Pseudomonadati; phylum Pseudomonadota; class Alphaproteobacteria; order Sphingomonadales; family Sphingobiaceae; genus Sphingobium; species Sphingobium fuliginis. The sequence continues at coordinate 18,905 of NZ_CP060037.1, forward strand.
AGGAAAGCGCGATTGTCGAAGCCGCGCTTCTCCAGCGCTTGCGCCACCGCCTCGCGGATATGATCGATATGGTCCATGGTCCGGTCCTCTGGCTTCACCACGGAATCTCATCATCGTCGACGAGCGCCGGATCCTTGCGGGGATCGACGGGCGGTGTCGTCGATTCGGTGCCGGGGGTCTCAAACAAGTCCGCTTGTTCTGGCGCCTCAGCCGACTTGGCGCCAAGCCGTAGACTGAGCTTTCGACGTTGCTGCATCGCGATTCTCCTCGATGATTTCAGGCCAGTCTCGACTGCCTCGATGGGGTGCGACTCCGGCCCATTGACTCTTAGCGCCTTTGGAACAAAAAAGGAACAAACAACCGCCGAGTCATAGGAGGCCCTTCATGACGGAAAGAGGGGCACGTCCCCATGTCGCTGCGCTGCGCGCAAAAATCGCCGAGATCGAGGGTGGTGATCGCCGGGCGCGGTCGGTGTTGCCGTTCGGGATCGAGGTGATCGATTCGAAGCTGCCGGGCGGCGGCCTGGCGCTGGGCGCGCTGCACGAAGTGGCGGGCGGCGCGCAGGGAGCGACCGATGGCGCTGCGGCCGCCTTGTTCGCAGCCGGCATTGTCGGGCGGATCAGCGGCAGCATCCTCTGGTGCATGACCCAGGCCGATCTGTTCGCCCCGGCCATCGCCCAAGCCGGGCTCGATCCCGACCGGGTCATCTATGTGGAAGCCCGCGACGAGACCGCGCTGCTTTCCTGTTTCGAGGAGGGGCTGCGCCATGGTGGTCTGGGTGGCGTGGTGGCCGAGGTCGCGCGGCTGTCGATGACCGCCTCGCGGCGATTGCAACTGGCGGCGGAAAGCACCGGCACGATCGGTATCGCGGTGCGCCGCTGGCGGCGATCGGCCGAAGCCTCGGACCTTGGGCAGCCGACGGCTGCGGCGACGCGCTGGCGGGTGACGGCGGTTCCCTCTGAGTTGCTGCCGGTGCCGGGTGTCGGGCGGCATCGCTGGTTCGTCGAACTCATCCGCTGCCGCGCGGGCGAGAGCGCTGATTTTCTGGTGGAAGCATGTGATGCGACAGGTTGTCTCGCTCTTCCTGCCGACCTGGCCGACCGATCGGCTGCGTCGCAGGCTTGGGCGGAACGCGCCGCCTCCTGACGCGGCGCTCGTCCTGGTCGGCATGGAGGGTAATCGCCGCGTGCTCACCGCGGCGAATGCGGCCGCGCGCGCGATCGGGCTCCATGCGGGCATGGCCGCGACCCAGGCGCAGGCGCTGGTGCCCGATCTGCTCATCATGGACGCAGACCTGGAGGCGGATAGGCAGGCGCTGGAGCGACTCGCCATCTGGTCGCTCCGCCGCTACGCCCCGATCATCGCGCTCGATCCGCCCGATGGGCTGATGCTCGACATCACCGGCGCGGACCATGCTCATGGGGGAGCTATGGGAGTGTTGCGCGACATATTGAAGCGCCTGGCCGAAGTGGAAACGGCGGGACGCGCCGTCTGCGCGCCGGCCTATGGCGCTGCCCATGCATTGGCGCGTTATGGCGCTGACCCCTTTCGTGTGGTCGACCCGCTGGAACTGGCCGATGCCATTGGCGATCTTCCGCTTGCCGCGCTACGCCTCGACCGTGCCACGATAATGTCGCTCAGCAAGCTCGGCCTCGAAACCATTGCCGATCTGGAGGCCATGCCGCGCGCCTCGCTCGCGCTGCGGTTCGGGTCCAAGCCGGGCCAACGGCTCGACCAGGCCTATGGTCGGGCATCGGAACCCTTCGAGCCCATTGCCGCGCCCGAGCGCATCGAGGTCGAGCGGCGTTTTGCCGAACCGATCGGCGCGCCCGAGACGCTGGCGCGCTACACGCACAAGCTGGTGGACCAGCTCTGCCAGCAGTTGGAGGAGGCGGGGGTGGGCGCCCGCCGACTCGACCTGCGTTTCCATCGCGTCGACAATGGGATCGAGGCGATCCGTGCCGGGCTTGCAAGGCCCAGCCGGGACCGCAAGCAGATGGGGCGACTGCTCTGCGACCGGATCGAGACGGTCGATCCGGGGTTCGGGGTGGAGCGCATGTTGCTGGCGGCGCCGGCGGTCGAGCCTTTGCGTTTCCGCACCATCTCCAACCTTGGCGATGTGCCGGTGCCCGATGTGGCCGCGCTGGTCGACATATTGGGCAACAGGGTAGGGGAGGAGCGGCTCTATCGCTATGCCGCGCGGGAGAGCGATATCCCCGAACGGTCGGTGACCAGGATCGCGCCCATGGCCGATCCGACGCTGCTCCGCTGGCCCGAGCGCTGGCCGCGCCCGGCGCGGCTGTTCGCGCGGCCTGAACCGATCGACACCATGGCGCTGCTTCCCGATCATCCTCCGGTCCATTTTATCTGGCGCGGCATCCGGCGGCGGGTGAAGCGGGCCGATGGCCCGGAACGCATCTATGGCGAATGGCATATGAGCGAAGCGGAGTGGCTCAGCGTCCGGGATTATTTCCTTCTCGAGGATGAAACAGGCGCGCGCTACTGGGTGTTCCGACAGGGTGACGGCATGGACAGCGCGACCGGCGGACAGGGCTGGTTCCTGCATGGGCTTTTTGGCTGAACACCAATGCCCTGTTGCCCTGCCAATGTGGGTTGATCATAGGCCTTTGAAATGGACGAAAAAGTGAAGGACCAGATTCTGCGCGCCACGGAGCGCGCGCCGCAATGGTTGCGCAATGACCTTGCCTCCAAGGATGCGGGCGTGCGCGCGCAAGCGGAGGAGATCCTTGCGACGACGATCGCTAACGCGCTGGCCAATGGAACCGGCGCGCCCGCGGAGGATTAGGGGCGCAGATTCGTTGGAGCCTGGGATGATGCGTGCCGTGGAGATTGCCGTGCCTGCGCTTCCTCTCCTCGCTATCCTTATGCTGATGGGATCTTCGGCGGCTCAAGCTGTCGATCATCACAAAGCTCTACGTGTCGTGTGCGCGCAGGGCCGCAGCTTTGGGCTTAGGATCGAAGGTCGGCAGGCGCATGTGCAACTGGCCGACAGCGAGCTGGTGCTCGTCCGCAAGCCTTCGTCGCTGGGTCAGCATTTTCGCAACGGGGACGCGACGCTGATCCTCGACGATGACTATGTCGCCTTTGTCCAGCGCGGTGACTGGGGCTGGCAGGATTGCCATATCGACCAGCCTTCCGGTTCAGATCGGTGACGAATCCATCTTGAATTGCTACGGAAAAGGCATAGCTTCAGCTTGTCGCCCCACTCTTGGAGCGACATCTCCCCTCAACCTCGGCCCCGCCGTTGAGTTAGGCTCCGGCGGGGATCCTTTTATCCTGGACCGATGGTGCCGACAGCGGCAGCATCGCGCTCAAATTGGCGGAGTGACCGCCGTGCCCGTTGACTCTCTGCCCATTGGAACAAATAGCGAACATATGCGCTATGATGTGAGAATCGGCAGGTGCCGCCATGCGATATGCTGAACTCCAATGCGCCTCGCATTTCTCCTTCCTGCGCGGGGCATCGAGCTGCGAGGAGCTGTTCACCCAGGCGGAAGCCTGTGGCCTCGACGCCCTCGCCATTACCGATCGTAACAGCCTGGCCGGAATCGTGCGCGCTCATGAGGCAGCAAAGGTCACCGGCGTCCGGTTGATCGTCGGTTGCCGGCTCGATCTTGCCGAAGGTCAGTCGCTGCTGGTCTATCCCATCGACCGATCCGGCTATGCCCATCTCTGCCGGTTGCTCAGCCGCGGCAAAAAGCGGGGCGGGAAGGGCAAGTGCATCATCGGCTGGGACGATGTCGCGGATTTTGCCGAAGGGCTGCTCGCCATATTGCTGCCCGGCGAGGTGGAGGAGGCGCAAGCCGTGATTTCGCGCTTCGCCAGGATCTTTGCCGGACGAGGCTATCTGGCGCTGACGCTGCGCCGGCGGCCGGGCGATCAACTGCGGCTGCACAATCTCTCCAACCTGGCCGCACGGCATGCGGTGCCGACGGTGATCACCGGCGATGTTCTCTATCATCATCCGCACCGCCGGGTGCTCCAGGAGGTGATGACCTGCACCCGTCATCGCTGCACGATCGATGAACTCGGCGCCCGCCGCGAACTGTATGCCGACCGCTATTTGATGCCGGCTGCGGAAATGCACCGTCTCTACGGTCGCTATCCCCAGGCGCTGGCGCGGACGCTCGAAATTGCCGACCGCTGCCGCTTCTCGCTCGACGAGCTCAAATATCAATATCCGGAAGAAGCCAGCATAACGGGCCTGACGCCGCAGGCGGCGCTGGAGCAGATGAGCTGGGAGGCGGCCAAGGTCCGCTATCCCGAGGGCGTGCCTGACAAGGTCGCGCGCCTGCTGCGCCACGAACTGGGGCTGATCGCAGAGCTTGGCTATGCGCCCTATTTTCTGACGGTGAACTCCATCGTCCGCTTCGCACGCAGCCGGGACATTCTCTGCCAGGGGCGGGGATCGGCCGCCAACAGTGCGGTCTGCTATGTCCTGGGCATCACCTCGATCGACCCCGAACGTTCCGACCTGCTGTTCGAGCGGTTCATCAGCCAGGAGCGGAAGGAGCCGCCCGATATCGACGTCGACTTCGAGCATGAGCGGCGCGAGATCGTCATGCAATGGGTGTTCGACACCTATGGCCGCGACCATAGCGCGCTTTGTTCGACCGTCATCCGCTACCGCGCCAAGGGCGCGATCAAGGATGTCGGCAAGGCGCTGGGCCTGTCGGAAGATCTGATCAAGGCGCTTTCCGGGCAGGTCTGGGGGTGGAGCGAGGAGGGCGTGCAGGAGCGCCATGCCGAGGAGCTCAATCTCAATCTCTCCGACCGGCGGTTGCGTCTGGCGCTCGATCTTGCGCGCGAACTGATCGGCACGCCGCGGCATTTGTCGCAGCATCCCGGCGGCTTTGTCCTGACCCATGACCGGCTTGATGAGCTGGTGCCGATCGAACCAGCGGCCATGGCGGACCGGCAGGTGATCGAATGGGACAAGGATGATATCGATGCGCTCAAATTTATGAAGGTCGATTGCCTGGCGCTGGGCATGCTGACGGCGATGAAGCGCGGGTTTGATTTTCTGGAACAACATAAGGGAATCCGCATGGACCTGGCTTCGATCCCGCCCGAGGATCCGCGCACCTATGCGATGATCCGCGCCGCCGACACGCTGGGCGCCTTCCAGATCGAGAGCCGGGCGCAGATGGCGATGCTCCCGCATATCAAGCCGCGCACTTTCTATGATCTGGTGATCGAGGTGGCGATCGTAAGGCCCGGCCCCATCCAGGGGGATATGGTCCATCCCTATCTGCGCCGCCGGGCGGGCAAGGAGAAGGTCGAATACCCCAAGCCCGAACTGGAAAAGGTGCTGGGCAAGACGCTGGGCGTGCCGCTGTTCCAGGAACAGGCGATGCGGGTCGCGATCGAATGCGCAGGGTTCACCGCATCCGAGGCCGACCAGCTGCGGCGCGCCATGGCGACGTTCAAGTTCACCGGCGGCGTCTCGAAATTCAAGGAAAAGCTGGTGAGCGGCATGGTCGAGCGCGGTTACACGGCGGAGTTTGCCGAGAAGACCTTCGGGCAGCTCGAGGGCTTTGGCAGTTATGGGTTCCCGGAAAGCCATGCGGCGTCGTTCGCGCTGATCGCCTATGCGTCCTGCTGGCTCAAATGCTGGCATCCTGAGATTTTCTGTGCGAGCCTGCTGAATGCCCAACCCATGGGCTTTTATGCACCGGCACAGATCGTGGCCGATGCCCGCGCGCACCGGGTGGAAGTGCGGCCGGTCTGCATCAATGCTTCCCGCTGGGATTGTACGCTGGAGCCGGCGGATGGGGATCGGTTCGCGGTGCGGCTCGGCATGCGGATGGTCACGGGGCTGAAAGAGGCTGACGCCGCTCGGATCATCGTGGCGCGGGCGGATGAACCGTTTGTCAGCGTAGAGGAGCTATGGCGTCGGGTCGGGGTAGGGATAGGCTCGCTGAACCGGCTGGCGGAAGCCGATGCGTTTCGCGGGTCGATGCGCCTGGCGCGGCGGGAGGCGCTTTGGGCGATCAAGGCGCTGCGCGACGAGCAATTGCCACTGTTTGCTGCCGCTGACGCGCGGGAGAACGGGCTCGTCCAGGAAATTGTCGAGCAGCCCGTCGCGCTGCGGCCGATGAGCGAGGGGAGGGAGGTGGTCGAGGATTATGGCCATGTCGGCCTCACCCTCCGGCAGCATCCGGTGTCGTTCCTGCGCGAGGAATTGCTGCGGCAGAAGATGGTGCCTTGCAGTGCGCTCGATCGCACCAAAGACGGGCGCTATATCTGGCTGGCCGGACTGGTGCTGGTCCGGCAGCGGCCGGGATCGGCCAAGGGCGTCATGTTCATCACCATCGAGGATGAGAGCGGGATCGCCAATCTCATCATCTGGCCGCGCATGTTCGAGCAGAACCGGCGGATCGTCATGGGGGCGCGGATGATGGGACTCTATGGGCAGGTGCAACGTGAGGGCGAGGTTGTCCATGTGATCGCGAAGAAGCTCATCGACTTGTCGCCGTTGCTGGGTTCGCTGGGTCAGAGATGGGAAGCTGGCCCTTCCTCACTCGGTCCAGACGACAGAGCGCTCAGCCACGTCGGTCCTGACACTGGGGCGGTTTTGGCTGGTCCGCCCAACCCACGGGACATCCTCGTGAGAGATCTGCACATCGATCAGGTCCGCGACCGGCCATTGATAAAGAGCAGAAATTTCCATTGAAGCTATCGCGGAAAGGCTTCAGGCACAGCAGATTTTTGGAAACTCGGGGACGTACCCGAATGTCGGCTTAGGAAACACCAAATCAAGAAAGCTGCCGTTCACAGCTCATAGAAAGTTGAGAGCCCGAACGTGCTCATTCAAGTCGCCTGAGCTTTCGGATGGCCGTATAAAGGGCTTCCTGCGAAGCAATGGTAGAAAGGTTGATCGCTGGCGGTCGCCGTGTTCGTCGGAGTGAGGATGGATGTGTGGAGAGTGACAGCCGTGTAACGTGATTGCCATGCTCGCCCGCGTCACCTTGCAGCACACGGTGAATTCTGTAAGAGGTTAAAGCGTTGAATATCGGGGGATAGACATTGGGGTTACCGCGCGTCAGGTTGCTGCAGATTGGCGATCTGCATCTGCCGTCGGCTGCTCGCACTGAAAGGTCGGTGGACCAAAAGGACCGTACTTTCTCAGTTGAGCTGCGCAACGTCATTTCTCGTCAACCCATCAAGACTGTCTTCAAGCGCATCTATCGAATGTGCGAGGCAGAGGAGATTGATGGAATTCTGCTCATGGGAGACATGACCGACTTTGGTAAGTTGGACGGCTATAGGGCGGGCGCGGCTTACGTTGCAAACGCATTGCAACTGGGCAAGGGGCGTCGCAACGCGTTGACCTTCTGCGGTATCGTGCCGGGAAATCACGACATTGATCGCAACTTGGCGAAAAAGCCGAGCATGACGGCAAAATTCGGCCCGCTCAATGCCGCATTGAGCGCCGTCGGATTGGAGCAGATCCCGGTCGAGCAATCGCTCATCCGCCATGTGGGGCCATCCGATGCGACGTGCGCGGTCGTATTAATGAACAGCTGCTGGGGATGTGGAGCGGTTGAATACATCCCTGCGGAGTTTCGTGATAGTGTGGGGCCTGCAATCGAGGCTGCGATCGCGGCGGGTGATCCAAAGGTCCTGAGCGCATACTACGACCGCCAGTTTGACACACCGGCGTTCTCCGACAACAGCATAGCGCATCTCGTAGAGACTGCTGGTAAGATGCCCCGGGAGGAACAGTTGGTCGTGGTCGCTCATCACAACCTGCTCCCTCAGCGCATGACCCGCCTTGCCCCCTATACCGAACTTGTCAACTCTGGAGCGGTTCGCGCCTCGTTAATGGAAGCCGGAAGGCCAATATTGTACCTGCATGGCCATATCCACACCGACCCGGTCGAAGTGCTCTCCGTTCCGGGCGGTGACGCACTTGTCTGTATCTCCGCGCCCGCCGCTGAGGACGGGTTCAATATAATAGAAGTGGTTTTCACCCGCTCCGGGAATCCCTTGGTGGGCCACATTCTTCCTTGGACGTTCGATCGTTCTGGTGTTCTTCGGCAAGGTGAACGGCTCACCGTTCCGCTTATCGGGAAGCGCCGTCGATCCCTCGATGGGGGGCTGGCCAAGGTCTATTCCTATCTTCTGGGCGCCCGCCAATGCTATTGGTCCGATCTGGTTCAAGAATGCGGCAAGCATTTCCAGACAGACACGGACGAGAAACTGCAGGAATGCGTCGAGCTCTTGATGGCGGATCATTCAATCGTCGTCGAAAATTACGATGCGAAACGCGAAAGCTGGATTCTGGAAGCGAAGATATGACGCCTGGCGCGATAAACCCCTTTCGCCCCACACGTTGGGAACACCATACCGATGGTCGCCCTCTGATATGGTTTACCGAAGAGGCAGAAGAGCTCTCTGCGGATAAGTCCACGTATATCCACGGGACCAGGGGGACAGGAAAAACCACGCTTCTGAAGGGAATTTGTTGGGAGGATTTGTGCCACAACGAATCGCTGAAGCTTCAGCGCAACCTTGGCGACTTCAAAAATATCGGGATCTACGTCCGCTTTCCCGATCATATTTCCGCGTCGATGTCCTTCACCGATTGGACTGCAATCTTTCCGAACGTCCAAAATCCCGAGTTTGAATTCTACTCATTCTTCTCTGTAGCCGTGGAGGCAATTTGCATCGAAAGGCTGTCGGAGGCCTGCCACAATTTGCGCGAAATGCGGCAGATTTCGATTGCCGCCGCGCAGGAGTTGCAGCTCGTTGCTGATTTTGCGACCGAATTTCCAGCTGTCAGCAATTTCAGCCCGCGTCCTCCCGCAACCTTTCTCGATCTCGCCCGCTGCCTGAGGCTGATGACGAGTGCGATGAATCGCGCATGTGGCCGCGGCACCGTTGGCGAACTCGTCGATGACTTACCCGTTCGCGAGCCGTACCAGATGCTGGCTTACTTCACTGAGAGAGTTAGCGCTTCAATCCGTTTGAACACGAGCGTGGGCCAGCAGACTGTTGGTTTCAAGTTTTGCTTGGACGATTGCGAAGTGCTGAGCCCACTCCAACGCAAGAGTATCAATAGTCTTGTCCGGTTGAGCCGGGCGCCCTGCTCCTGGGTAGTCAGCTCTGTTGGTGGTGGTCGCGACGACAGCGAAACGTTCATTGAGTCGCAGCCACTTACTGATGCCGATCGCCGTGTCATTTCTTTGGATGGGCGAGACGAGAACGAGTTTCGGCAGCTTTGCCAGTCGGTCGTCAGCCTGCGTCTGATTTTCTCGCTGCCTCCTGAAGCGCGGCCCTACCTCAGTCAGACTGAGGTATCATCCTTTTTCGACCTTCAACAAAGGCTGGGCCGGTGGGATGTGAATGATATGATGGCCCAGGCGGTTGCCCAGAGCGACCCTGAGCATTTCACGGCCGCCCTGCCGAAAGCGCAGCGCAAGGGCCGCATCTTTGTCGACTATCTTCGCAACCAGCGCGGTGCGACGGCGGTCATGCCCTATGGGGTCCGCGCGCGCGAAAGCGCGCCGGTCGCCGTACCCATCACATGGAAGGAAATGGAGACGATCGACAAGCCCTCGCACTGGACCATTCGGGATGGCACCGAACTGGTGAAGCGGGCCGGCTCCAAGGCGCTCAGCGGTTGGGGCCGCGCCGACCAGACCCTGCCTGACCTGTGAAGATCGCCACCTATAATGTGAACGGCGTCAATGGCCGGCTGCCGGTGCTGCTGCGCTGGCTTGAGGAAGCGCAGCCTGATGTGGTCGTGCTCCAGGAATTGAAGGCGCCGCAGGAGAAGTTTCCGGAAAGTGCGATCCGCGATCTTGGCTTTGATGTCATCTGGCACGGCCAGAAGTCGTGGAACGGCGTTGCGCTGCTCAGCCGCGTCGGCGAAATCCACGAGACGCGGCGGGGGCTTCCGGGCGACCCCGACCCGAGCCAGAGCCGCTATATCGAGGCGGCGGTCAACGGCATCCTGATCGGCGGGCTTTATTTGCCCAACGGCAATCCGCGGCCCGGCCCCAAATTCGACTACAAGCTGCGCTGGTTCGACCGGCTGGTCGAGCACGCGGCTGGGTTGCTGGAGAGCGGACTGCCGGTGATGCTGGCGGGCGACTTCAATGTCATGCCGACCGATCTCGACGTCTACAAGCCGGAGCGCTGGCTCGACGACGCGCTGTTCGCACCCGAAGTAAGGGCGGCCTATTTCCGGCTGCTGGATCAGGGCTGGACCGACGCGCTGCGCACGCTGCACCCGGGCGAGGTCATCTACACCTTCTGGGACTATTTCCGGAACGCCTATGGCCGCAATGCGGGCCTGCGCATCGATCACCTGCTGCTCAGCCCCGCGCTTGCCGACCGGCTGCTCGATGCTCAGGTCGATCGCCATGTGCGGGGCTGGGAAAAGACCAGCGACCATGCCCCGGTCTGGATCGAACTGGTCGACAAGCCAAAGCGCAAGCGAGTCCCCAAGGCGAAAATATGATGGAGATCGAAAGCTTCCTGCTCGGCGAGAATGACTGGGTGCCGAACAATGCGCGGTTGCCGGTTGTCATCTATCGCGCCGCGCTGGACGGCGAGGGCGAAGACCTGGCCGGCCGGTTCGAGGCCTTGTTCGAGGACCATGGTTGGCCGCCGGATTGGCGCGACGGCATATTCGACTATCACCACTATCATTCGACCGCGCACGAGGTTTTGGGTGTGTTCGCAGGGAAGGCGAGCCACGAGCTTGGCGGGCCAGACGGGCACAAGGTGTCCGTCGCAGCCGGCGATGCGCTCATGCTGCCGGTACCGGCCACCGCGCGATTCATGCGAGCCAGGATTTCGAGGTTGTCGGCGCCTATCCACGGGGACAGGGCTGGGACATCTGCCGCGAAGCGCCCGACGATGCGGCACGCGCGCGGATGGAGGCGCTTCCCGATCCGAAGTATGACCCCGTTACCGGCGAGACGGGGGCAAGGATTGGCGCCTGATCATGACAGGCGCATAGGAGGATCGAGTCTTGCTCTTGGACAGTGCGAACCAGAGTCCGGCCTGGGTGGGGAACGCGAACCCGTGCTGGACGCTTCAGCGGTTATGAAAACACAAGAGGATGGGCCGGCTGACACCGGCGAGGCAGGAACGATCGTCGATGCGCAGGAAGCCGCGGAAAATGCGGGTCTCGTCTACGTAACCGACGACAGCCCGGGAATCGTCCGCCAGCCCTACCGCGGCAAGTTTCGATATCGCGATGCCCGGGGCAACGTCGTGACGGACGAAAAAACTCTGAAGCGAATTGCTTCGCTCGCCATCCCCCCGGCCTATACCGATGTCTGGATCTGCCCCAAGGCAAACGGGCACATCCAGGCGACCGGCCGTGACGCAAAGGGCCGCAAGCAGTATCGTTACCATCCGCGTTTCCGCGAGGTACGCGACAGCACCAAGTACGAGCACATGTTGGACTTCGCAAAGGCCCTTCCTGGCGTGCGCGAGCGCATCGATGCCGATCTCAAGAAGCGCGGGCTACCGCGTGAGAAGGTCCTGGCCGCCGTCGTGCATCTGCTCGAGACCACGATGATCCGCATCGGCAACGCGGATTATGCCAAGCAGAACAAGAGTTATGGCCTCACGACCCTCCAAGACCGCCATGTCGCGATTGAGGGCGCTGAGCTCCGATTCAATTTCAAGGGCAAGAGCGGAAAGCAGTGGCGGCTGAAGCTGAAGGATCGGCGCATCGCGAAGATCGTCAAGGCCAGCCAGGATCTGCCCGGACAGCATCTGTTCCAATATGTGGGCGAAGACGGCGCGCAGTACGAAGTCACCTCGAACGATATCAACGCTTATCTTCGGGAGATCTCCGGGACGGACATCACCGCCAAGGATTTCCGCACCTGGAATGGCACGGTGCTCGCCGCCCTGGCGCTTTCCGAATATGAAAAAGTCGACAGCCAGGCTGCGGCGAAACGGAATGTCCGGACCGCAATCGAAGCCGTCGCTTCGCGGCTGGGCAATACGCCCACCGTGTGCCGCAAGTGCTACATTCATCCCGAAGTCTTCGAAAGCTACCTGAGTGACGAATTGGTCCTGGAGGCGCGGGACGCCGTCGAGAAGGAGCTTCGGGAAGACTTGTCCCGGCTCCGTCCGGAAGAAGCTGTCGTGCTGGCGTTCCTCCAGCGTCGGCTCGCCGAAAAGGCAAAGGTTCCGGCCCTGTAGCCATATGATGAATGGCGGGGCGATGGCCCGTCTCGATCTTTCCGTGAGTCCTGAAGGTCCCTCGCACAGATGCTCAGCGTCGGTTGCTTCAGCCGTTCACGATCGTGCCGCCATCGGGATGGAGGACTTGGCCCGACATGTAGCTGGAGTCCTCGCAGGCTAGGAACAGGAAGGCCGGAGCGACCTCATTGGGCTGTCCGGGCCGACCCATCGGGGTGTTTTCGCCAAAATGCTCGAGCTTCTCCGGGCTGGCGCCGCCGCAAGGGTTGAGCGGGGTCCAGATCGGTCCCGGCGCCACTGCGTTGACGCGAATGCCGTCGCTGACGAGGTTCTCGGACAGCGAGCGGGTGAAGGCGGTGATGGCGCCCTTGGTTGAACTGTAGTCGAGCAGCTCCTTTGAACCCTGGTACATGGTGACCGAGGTGCAGTTGATGATGGCCGCGCCCTCCTTGAGATGCGGCCGCGCCGCCTGTACGAGGAAAAACATCCCGAAGATGTTGGTCTGGAACGTGCGCCGTAGCTGTTCCTCGGTAATGTCGGTAATGTCGGTGATGTCCTTGTCGGGATGCTGCTCGCCGGCATTGTTGACCAGGATGTCGATTTTGCCGAACGCGCCGAGCGTCTCGGCGACGATCCGCTCCGAAGTTTCCTTTTCTCCGATATCACCCTGAATGGTGATCGCCTGGCGGCCTTCAGCCTCGACGATGCGCTTCGTCTCGGCGGCGTCGTCATCTTCGCACAGATAAGCGATCGCGATGTCGGCGCCTTCCCGGGCATAGAGAGCCGCCACCGCCCGGCCGATCCCGCTGTCAGCACCGGTTATGATCGCGACCTTGCCCGCGAGGCGATCGGAACCCTTGTAGCGCGGTTGCCACTCTGGCCGCGGATCGAGACCGCTCTCGTGACCCGGAAGCGCATCTTCGTGAATCATCCCCTGGGTATCGCTCATGGACATCTCCTTCTCACAAGAGAACTCGCCCACCGCGGATCGGTTCTTCGCCTTGGCGACGGAGCGAAACATTAGGGAGCGTCACAAAACTGGGGGCGGAGCGGGCGAGATTGACGCGCTTGGACTTAATCTGAGCATTTCGTTGATGTGAGCGACCCTCAAGGAGATAACGGCCTGCGCGCCGGCCTTGGACCATCGCATCTGTTGCGACTTGTTCATGCGCTTGTTGATCAGGCTGTTGGCCAAACTCTCGGTCTGCGATGTTCCGATCGGCAAACCCGCGCGGTGGCGGGCGGCATAATCGACAATATAGGCGGATTGGCCGTTGATATAATCGCGCAGACGCCCGACGCCGTTGAGCAAACTGGCGACCTTCGGACTCAGCCTCACGCGCGATTTGACGGATCGCAGGCGCCAGGCGAGACGTTCAATTTGTGACAGTGCCTTGAGCCCTGGCTGCAATTGGCCATGCCAAAGACGCCAATTCACCTGATCCAACGTGGCGGCGATTTTGGTTTTGAGGGTCAGTTCGGATCGTCGACCGGGCCGGATGCCTCTGGCAATGATCCTCAAATTCTGAAGTTTACGCGCTATGTGCTCCCAGTCGAGCATAGGCCGCTCTCCGATCCCGCACGCCTTCAGCAGTCCGCGCAACAGCTTGTCGCCATCAGTGAAACAGGTCATCTGCGTGCCGTCGGTCCGGCCGATGCTTTTCAGGCATGCCGTCAGATATTTGGGCGGGTCGGTCTGGCTGCCAAACACGTGTCCAATGATCTGCTGCCCGTTATTGTCAGAGCGGAGATTGCCGATCAGCACCGCATGATGTCGTCCGAAGGCCCGATCGTGACTGCGCAGAAAGGCGGTGTCGAGGCAAAGATTGATGTGATCGCAGGACCGACCATCGCTATCCCTTTGCGGCATGGCCGCGGCGGCTCCCTCTGACAGGGTAGCACGCCTGACCCGTTCAGGATTGCATCCACAGGCGAGCGGGAACAACTCAGCCAAGAAACGGGCAGCATAACGATAGCTCATCCATGCACCTAGCCGGGCCAGGATTCTCTCCGGGCTTCCTTCGGACGCTTCAGCATCGTCGGCTAAAAGGTGGACATAGTCGCGATTATGACGGGCCAGCAGGCGCGGGATTCTGACCCTCACATCCCCAAACAGTGTCTGAAGGCGCCGTGAGCGATAATCCTTCAGGCGGATCTCCTCATTCGCGCGACATAGTACCAGCGCCTTTTCACGCAGCTTTGCTTCGTCAAGCTCCGCAAGTCCAGCCTGAACCGCCGCGACGATGGCGTGCGCCTCGTTCAGCGGAAGGGCAAATTCCTGCAGCGCTTGGGGCACACGTCGATCAGACCAGGCATAAACGGGTATCCGCTGACGACCGACGACCAGTTCGAGACCGACTTCCATTTTCCTGCTCCCGCCGTTGCGACGACGAAAATCAGTATACCAGATGCTTGTCCCTCGCGTCGCTCACCCCCAGTTTTGTGACGCTCCCGGCACTTTTTGCTTCTTGGTTCCGTGGACCTCATTTCGATTGCAGAGATTCTTGCCTCCAGATGACCTCGGCCTTGTAGAGGCCGTGCGGAGCAGCGCCTGCGGGTGTGGATGGCTGCTCCAGGGCATGCAGGACGAAGCCTGCCGCCGTTGAAGAGCAGACTTTCGATTCCACGATCGGGCGAGGATGAGCGTCTATCGAGGCAACATAGACGAAGCTCGCCCAGGTATGAACGCACGTAAAGTCGACAATCTATAACGCAATAGGTCCGCTGGCGTGAAACTCGCGGTTGACCTTGTCGAGTGGGCGTGGCGCCTGGGGGGTCATCGCGCCACTGCAGACGACTTAAAACTTTAATAGGTCTGCGATCAGATGTCATCAGTATGTGAAAATGTAGTCAATTGAGCAAGGCGAGACTGCAGTCGAATGGCGAGCGAATTCCTGACTGGCTTACCTACTTTAATCTTACGCCACGTGTTGTAGCTAATCCCAAATCTGTCACTCAACGCTTCGTCTGTTTGACCAGTAAGAAGTCGCTCCATATCACGAACAACAGATTCACGAATTACAACTTGACCTTTCATAGTATATTTCACTCATTATTTAGTGACGAGACATATAAGAATGATCTTG
Organism: Sphingobium fuliginis; assembly: GCF_015074805.1. Classification (NCBI taxonomy): domain Bacteria; kingdom Pseudomonadati; phylum Pseudomonadota; class Alphaproteobacteria; order Sphingomonadales; family Sphingobiaceae; genus Sphingobium; species Sphingobium fuliginis. The sequence goes on from NZ_CP060037.1 coordinate 34,189, forward strand.
CGAGAACATCCACGAACTAAGATTTCGATCCACCGAGCTTCGAGGAGCAGCTATGGATCAAGATGGTATGTGAAGTGAGCGTTCGGTGTGGTGACCTTCGACTGCCTTCGTGCGCGGGGGTAGGCCCGGTGATTGTCATTTTAGAAAACCGCCCTCCGGATCATCGAAAATTGAACCCCGGAGCTGCTTGCGTACCTTTCGCTTCATGAGTGACCAAGTCGCCTGCTTTCCCAGGTAATCAAGGGGCCAAGCGGGCCACCGCTGCGGCTTGCGATTGACGATCCAAAAATCGGTCAGGTCACTATGGCGACCGGCGAGCATGTCTGCGACGGTCTGCCCATGTAAATGGCTGATGGCGAGCCCATGGCCCCAACAACCACCGATGTAGATCACGCGCTCGTCACCGACATTCGTGAGGTGAGGCACCAGGTCGCGCGTCCCGGACATGTGCCCCCCCCAATTATGTGCCAGTCTGACATCTTTCAGCGCAGGAAAGATAGCCTTCAAGTGAGCAAGCGACACCTGACCCCCCTTGGCGCTGACGGTTGGCTCCATTTCGATTCGCGTCGGATAGCCGCCATAATAGATAAAGTAGAACTGGATCCGCTTGTCCGCAGTGGGTGCCATATAGTGGAACAGATCGAGTGAGCTTTCGATCGCATTGCCCTGTTTCCATCCGATCGACGCCCATTGTTCGTCGGACAAGCGCTCAGTCACTGCGCCGCGCGCGAAAACCGGAGCTTGATACCGGTCGAGCTCCCTGCCGAGTGGTCCTTGTAGCTGGTGGGTGAATGCATTGGTCGCCAGTACGACCTTGCTCGCCAAGATCGTTCCCCCCGGCGTCGTTACCCGTACCCCGCCGGGCGTCCGCTCCAGATGAGTCGCTGGCGTGTTTTCATACACTGCAACCCCCGCTGCCTCCGCAATCCGCTTTAGTTCACGCACTTGTTTGCAGGGATTCAGCAGACCTAGATCGGTGTCGGCGATTGCGGCCTTAAAATGGGTATTTCCGTTGTAACTGGCCTGCACTTGACGGGCATCAAGCCAGGTTATCGTATCAACGCCGACCTTTTGGTAAGCGGAGTACAGATCGTGAAGATCATCGACCCATCTATCATCAAAAGCAACACGCATCAGTCCCGGAGAACGATAGTCACTGTCCAGACCATTTTGTTCGATAACCTGGCGAGTGTAAGCAGTCGCGCGACGACAATATGCGAAGGCCGCCGCAGACCGTTCCATACCGTATTTCTTGTGGATGGCCAACTGACTCATTCCAAATTGCGGCATGATCCAGCCCGCCGCTCGACCGCTGGCGCCGAAGCCTATAATTTCGCTTTCTATCAGGACCACCGAGCCCAGACCGCCCTTGGCGCAGTGCCAGGCCGATGAAAGTCCCGCGATGCCGCCGCCTATCACGAGAATGTCGCATCGCACGTCGGCATCCAGGTCCGGATTCGCGGCGTAACTTCCATAATCGCGTATCCAGAAGGACTTGCCGGCGTGCGGGGGCGACGAGGGCTTCAATTGCTCATCTGTGCCCGACGCCGGGTGCGGCAGATCGTGGCCAGAACCGGGAGTTTGATTGTGCATCCTTACCTACTCCAACTATCAAGCCGGGCCGACATCATATTTGCGCAAGCCATGGTTCAGGAGGCAACAGGCACCCGTGCCGCATCGCTCGGCCGTCGCGCCGCGAATATCGCAATCATCGCAAACGCAGCTGCGGCCGGGAAGGGCGCGACGAGGAGGACGATGTTCAGCGAGCCTTTCGCGACCAACATCGCACCGATGGCGGGGCCTATAGCCTGCGCAGCGACGTTCATGATATAGATCATGCGGGTGAACTTTTCATCCGGATCGTTGTCCGCAACGAGTGACATATAATAGGTCAAGCCCAGGCCCCAGGCGGACAGGTAGGCTGCGAATGCTATCGTATAAGAGAAGACTGTCGTGGAGTCGTGCAGTGCCCAAATGGCGCCGAAGAACAATAGGGTAGTCAAGGCGATCCACTTAAGGCGGCCTCCTGCCACGCCGACAATTGTCGGGATCAAGACGGCTACTATCGACAAGATGTAGCTGAACGCGGCGGCATTCGCCACCTCGGCCGAAGTAAGGCCATTGGTGAGGCCGACCCTTTCCGTAAAGCCGGAAACTATGTTTGCCCCAACGGCAAAGAGTAGCAAGCCCACCAGCGCGATCTTTCCGAACGCTATGGTGTCAAGCCGGGTGCCTTCCCTATCAGAGATCCCTGGATCACCGGTGCCGCCGCGCAGGTCGGCGGGAAGCAGAAGCGACAGAAGCACAGCGGCGCCAATCCAGAGCGCGCCCGATGAAAGGGCTGCCCCATGGCCAATATCCGCACGTAAGGCATCAAGCAGCCAGATTGCGGCGGCCGACAGCAACAGCGAGATGGCCATCCCGGCGCCGAACGCGCGATCCGGAACGGTCGCTCGAGCCATGATGCATGCACATATGGTCGTCAAAAGCACCACGCTCAATCCCGACGCAAACCGGATCAGGCAGAGCATCAAGTAACTGTCCGCCAAACCAGTCACCGCATTAGCGATCGTGGCCACGATTGAAGCGCCCAATATGAGCGACCGCCACGGCGCGCGTGGCATCAGGATGAAGCCTAGCATGGCGCCCACGACGCCGCCGGCCTGGTCAATCGTTTGAACGAAGCCCGCTTGGCTCAGGCTGATGCGCAACGAATCGACGTACATGCCCACGAAGAATGGCGCCACATCGATCAGAATGAGTGATAGAGCATAGAGGGTACACGCGATCGCCAACGTAGTTCGAGGATGTTCACCAAGTCCGCTCTTCACGCTCTATTCTCCTGATGGCAGCCTGTTCGCAGAGTGAGATCGTCCTATGATGCCCTCGACGCAGAAAGATCGCAGGCTGGGAAGCTTATCACACGCTACGAGGCTCACAAGAATAATTCGTCAATCGAATATTTATCAGTTCATCGGGTCAAGCGCAGCCCGGGAAAAGGACCCCAAGCTTAGCGCTGAGGTGCGTAGGTTACGAACAAGCGTCGCCGAGGTTGATGGAGATACCCAGCCAGCGTCGATTGGTCATGCTGCCCACCGACGGCAGCATAACGCATCAGCCGTCTCTGCGCGGGCGACGATTTCGAACGCCCTGTGCGTCAGCGCTGGATCGCCAGGATGCCGTTACAATTAGCATCTTTCTACACCAAAACGCATGAGAAGGTGCAGCGATTGCGGTCGCCGCACCTTGGAGGTTGTCAGGGATGGTCTTTAAGAATGGCAGCGAAACGCGACGGACGGTAGCGACGAAGCCAAAGCGCGAAGCCGATGCCGACGACCATCGCAACTGGAATACCAATAGGGATCCGATTGACGACAGGATTACTATTACCGCTGAGATACTCGAAGTTTTCAAAGGCAAAGTATAGCGCGCCCAGCAGGCCGATAAACGCCAGTGCGGGTGCGATCACGTGCTGCCAGAGCTTACGTTGCGGATGGTCCCGGAAGTAGGAGATGACCGCAAGGCTGGTCAGCGCCTGCATGAACATGACGCCAGCCGCGGCGAAGCCGAGCGCCACCAGTCCAAGTCCCAGCATCGGGTGCAGGCCAAGATATGCGGCTCCAACGATGACTATGAGCGAGATGCCCGATACGGTCAGACTGGCCATGGTCGGTGAACCATGAACGGGATGCGCACGGCCGAGCACGAGCGGAAGGCAACCTTGGCGGCCAAGCACAAACATGTAGCGGGCAGCCACGTTGTGCATCGACAATACGGTAGCGAACATGCTGGTGATGACCGCGACCTGCATGATCGTGGTGAATCCGCCGCTGATGAATTTGTCGCTGAGCTTGAAGTAGATGAGGCCGACGTCGGACTCCGGTATGCCCTTGATGTTATCAGGTCCCACCCCGCCAACGGTGATCCACGACGTCACGAAATAGAAGACACCAATGGCGCCGATTGCGAGATAGGTCGCCCGCGCAACAGACTTTTGTGGAGACTTGGCCTCCTCCGAAAAAAGTGCCGCGGATTCGATTCCGAAGTAGCATGTAAAGGCGAGCAGGATCGCGACGCCCGGCGCACCACTGGCGAGGCCACCGATATCCAATGACTGTATTGGAAATGCGCTTGTGCCGAGCTTGTCGACAAGGGCGGCATCGAAGAACAGCAGGAGAATGAATTCGATAAGGATTACGATCAGCACGGCGCGAGCGCTGAAATCAATCTTGCGCAGACCGAATAAGCCGACGATGACCCAAGCTGTCAAGGAATAGGTTACCCAGTGCAAGTCATAGCCCAGCAAAGTCTGCACCGTGGTATGCATGATAAAACCCAGGTAACTGAAGCCGCCAGGCACAAACATCGTGTAGGAAACCACGGCCACGCACGCCGCGCCCATACCCACCACTGATCCCAGACCGCGCGCGATATAGGCATAGAAGGCGCCACCCACCAAAACCTCGCGGCTGATCGCCGAATAGCCTACCGCGAATAGCGCTGTAACCACCGTGGCGATGACGAAGGCCAGCGGCAGGGCAGTCCCGCTGCCGAACACAAGCGCAACCGGCAGAACACCGATCACGCAGGCTAGAGGCGCGACCGCAGCAATGACAAATACGGCTAGCCTGAATGTGCTGAGCGTGCGCGGCAACGCAACGGGCTCGGCTCCACGGGGAGGAGGGACGGCTATTGATGCAGTGTCAACTATGGTTTGTGTCATCCCAATCTCCCGAAATTCTTTTCGTCTCGCATGGCACCGGATGGTTGACGGTGACCGTTGGCAATAGAGCGCAAGTGCCGCGACCATAATTATTCATCTGCATAAATGCAATCGCCAAACTTGAACCTGTAACATGCGTGGAAAAGGAAGCGCGAATGGACGTTCCTGGCTAACTTTGTTCGCCGATGCGGTCTGCCAGGAACTGGCCTGATTTAATAAGAATAGCCCCGGTCTTGCGCCTTCACGAAGGTGCAAGCCGGGGCAAAGTTATGCGATACCAGGAACACTGGTGGGGAACATAAAGCTATTTTCCGAAGTCACCAGCCTGCCACATTTCGCGCACTACGCGCCAACCGAGCGGCGAACGCTTCAGCACGAAGAGCTGACGGATCGTCTCTTCCTTTTTGGTCTTGGGGGTCGGCTTGCATTTCAGCACGGCGAATACCGAAGCAAGGTCGCCCGATGCCACAAGCGAGTCTTGCACACTAAATTCGCAGCCCTTGTTTCCATTCGGACCCAGATAAGCGAACCAATCGTCAAGCGCGGTGACGGCATCTTTGATACCGCGCCTGGGAACGGCATCCCCTTCACCCGTGATGATCACGTCTTCAGCATAGAAGCGCTTGACCAACTCGGTGGTCGACAGACCATCCCGATTTGCTTTGTCCTGACTAGCGAAGAACGCGCGGAGTCCTTCCGTGATTTCCGCGTCCGAATTAGTAGTGCCCATGTCATGCGCCATGGCGCCGACTGGTGTGAGGCAAAGGGCGGATAATAGGGTCAAGCCCGCTTTGAAGTTGAGAGCCATAAGATCTCCCCGATGATGATTGGTGGATACAGTAGTTATTAGGCGATCGGATAATAATGCCGGTTGTGCCTTTGTCAACGTGTCACCATCCTGCACAGGGGCCAAAAATCTCTTCTAACCCGCAGGGCGCTTCATGGTGAAGGCGGCTGTCGAGCCGATCTCAAAATAGTCGGCGGCATAGCCGGCCCTCAACACGATCCCGGCAGAAGCGGTGTCGAACAGCCCGTCGCGCAGAAGCGTGCGATCGATGTGTACGCCGACGATCTCGCCAAGGGTCAACCAGGCCGAGGTAGGGCTACCCGCGGCATCGGTCAGCCCCCTGATGTCGATCAGGCGGCACTCCAAAGCCACCGGGGTTTCCGCAACGCGCGGGCAGTCGATGATCGTGCAATCGGCCGACTTAAGGCCCGCCTCTTCAAATTCATCGATGCCCGGTGGCGCGGGTCGCGAGCTGATGTTCATCGCCTCGGCATGGCGCCGCGTGACGAGGTTGCAGGCGAAAACCCCCGTTTCGCGGATGTTGGCCAATGAGTCCTTCTCGCCGATGCTCGAGAAGCCAATGATCGGCGGCTTGTCACAGAGCATCGAGAAGAAGCTGTACGGCGCAAGATTGGCTACTCCCGCAGCCGATCGGCTCGATATCCAGCCGATCGGCCGGGGGCCAAGGATGGCGCGCAACGGATCCCGGGTCAGGCCATGTCCGGCACGAGGTTCGTAGAAATGCGTGTCGTGCATGTGCTGGTCCGTTTCGTCGGATTAGATGGGTCGCCGGTGTTGCGCGCAGTCCGACGCGCAAATCCGCTCCGGTCGGGACTTGGCCCAACGGGAGCGGAATGGCTCGCCCTATTTCGAGCCGGTGCTCGCCAGATAAGCGACCACGGCCTTTCGATCGGAACCCTTGGCCAGGCCTCCGAACGCCATGGCGGTGCCCGGATAAGCCTCCATCGGGTTCTTCAGGAAAGTGTCAAGCTTCTCGGGCGTCCAATCCCCCTCAGCCTTTGCCAAAGCCTGGGAGTATGGATAGCCCGCCGCGCCACCGATCTTGCGGCCAAGCACCCCGGCGAGGGTGGGACCGGCCGGAGACGGCGCCCCCGCCTCTGCGGAGTGGCAAACGGCGCAATTGCTGAAAACCTTTTTCCCGGCCTCGACCTCCGCAGGATTGCTCGCCAGGGCGGAATAGTCCGCCGAGGCGGCCGGTGCGGAGGCGGTGTTTCCATCCTGCTTGTTTCCGTCGGCCGTCGGGTTCGAGCATGCAGCGAGCGCGCCGAGGCACAACGTCGCGCATGCCGTCAAACGGCGGTACCTCAACAACCGGTTGATCATTGTTCGTTTCCCTTCTCGAGCAACTGCGTCACCTCACGGCACGCACGAATACCACTTTCGACAGCGCCGTCGATATAGGCGTGCCAGCCGTCCGCCGTCCCGGAACCTGCGAAGAACATGCGGCCTTCCGGCTTCGCCATGTCCTTATACTTCTTGAACCATCCCGCCCGGTAGGCAGGCCACGCCTGCTTGGAAAACGGGTCCTTGACCCAGTTATAGGGTGCGATGTCGGTGATCTCCGCGGTCGGATGGATCTTGCGCAGTTCGGCGTTGACGGCGTCCTGGTCGTTGATGTCGAGGAGGGATTGGCGGCCAAGGGTCGCCTTCAGGATCGTACCCACCTTGTCGTCAGACTCCTCGGTCTGGATGGCGTTCAGGGGATTGGGATCGTCGCAGAAGGCGAAGGTGTTGCCGATATTCTGCTTGATGCGCATATACATCGTCGCGCCGTCGCAGATGTCCCCGTTCTTGATGAATGCGCGCTTCTCTGCGGAGAGGCCCGGCTTGAATTCTATGTCCGGATAGACCTGGGTCGGCAACGTGAAAAGCACCGCTTTCGCCTCGACCGTCTGTCCATCGGCAGTACGCAGCGTGACGCCTGTCGCGGTGGTCTCCACCTGCTTGACTACGGTGCCGAGCCTGACGTCGGCCTTGCTGTCGTCGAGGATCGCTTTCGCGAGTGCGGCAGTGCCGCCATTGGCGATGTGCCAGTGCTTTTCGGAGTCGGTGAACGTGTACGGATCCCAGGCCGCGAGGGCGGCCAGCTTCACGAAGCTCATGGCGCTGAACGTGTTCGTGGGGGATCCCGCGTAGAGCACCAGCTCCGCGTTCAGCGACGCGCGCTGGATAGGGTCAAGGTCGAGCTTTGCCATCCTCGCGGCGGCCGAAATCTCGTCCAGCTTGGCAACCTCCGGGTTGGCGAAGGGCGAGAAGGGTTGCGGGAAAAGGGTCCTGGCGCCTTCGCAGAACTTCTTGAACGCGTCGTCGTAGCCAGCGTCAAAACGTGCCGGTGGCACATCGTGCACCTTGCCATCGGCAGTCATCACATAGGCCTTGTCCAGGTTGCGCAGCGGCACTTCCTGGAAGCCGAAGCCGTAACGCTGCATCTCGGCGAAGACATGCGGCTGTAACCAGTGCACCGACGAGCCGCCCAATTCGATCTGGCGACCAAGGAATTTACTTGTGAAGGTACGGCCACCAATGCGCGGACGCGCTTCGAGGACCACTACTCGCCAACCCTGGGCAGCCAGTTCGCGGGCGGCGGTGACACCGGCGTAACCAGCACCAACGACCACGACGTCGTAGGGACCTTCGTCCTTGCCGTCACGCGCTTCCCGGTTCGGGTTTTCCTTGGCGCAGCTGATCAGCGCGATTGAGCCCGCAGCCGCGGCGCCGAATTTCATCAGCGATCGCCGATCCAAGTGTCGATCGTCCATTGGCTCGTCATTGTCCTGATGCGTAGTCATGCTGCTCCTCTTTGGCTTCCGGTGCCGCTATCGCGAATGCTATCCTGCGGCATTGATCACTTGCAATCGGGTGTATTCGTACACCCCCTCAATCCCGCCTTCCGAACCAAGACCGGACTGCTTTACGCCCCCAAACGGGATATCGGGATGGATGGCGATGTGCTGGTTGATCCAAACGCTGCCCGCCGTGATGCCGCGAGCAAGCTGCCGCGCGCGATCAATGTCCCGTGTCCAGATGGAGGCGCCCAATCCAAAAGCGCCCTCGTTGGCACGCGCGATCGCGTCCGCCTCATCCGTAAAGCGCAGTAGCGGCACGACGGGGCCGAATTGTTCGTCGGTAACCAGCGGAGCCTGATCGTCGAGATCGGCAATGATGGTCGGTTCGATGAAAAAGCCTGGTCGATTGGCGACGTGGCCGCCGGTCAGTACCGTGCCGGATGCTGCCGCCTCTTCGATCATGCCCCGCACCTTGTCGAACTGCATGCGGTTCTGAACAGGCCCGAGCGTTACGCCGTCCTCGTCGCCAGCCCCCATCCTGATTTCGCGTGTGGCGGTCACGAACCGCTCCCTGAAATCATCATATATCTGGTCGGCGACATAGAGGCGCTTGGGCGCTGCGCATACCTGGCCGGCATTGAGGAAGGCGGTGGCAGCGAGGCCCCGGGCCGCCGCCTCGACATTAGCATCCGCCAGCACGATGGCGGGATCGTTGCCGCCTAGTTCGAGAGTAACGCGCTTCATATCGTCCGCAGCGCTTCTCAGAACGGCCTTGCCGGTGTTCGTGGAGCCGGTGAACGAAACCTTGGCGATGTCCGGATGCCCGGCCAGGCGCGCACCAAGGTCGTTGTTGTCAGCAACGATATTGAACACGCCACGGGGGAAAATCTCGGCGGCCAGACGGCCCAGTTCCAGGGTTGTCAGAGGCGTGGTCGCCGCAGGTTTGAGGACGATCGTGTTTCCGGTAATGAGAGCGGGCGCATATTTGTTGCTCGCCAGGATCATCGGGAAATTCCACGGCGTAATGCCGGCCACGACGCCAAGCGGGCGGCGCTCGACCTCATAATCGCCCGTGGGGTGGGTTCGCGTCTCGGCCTTCAGCTCGACATTCGCATAGAAACGGATGCCGCGGATCGTTGCCTCGACCTCGAAACGGGCTTCGCCATAGGGTTTGCCCTGCTCCCTGATAAGGAGGTGCGTAAAGCTATCCGTCTCGTTTTCGAGGCGCTGCGCGAACTCCAGCAGGCACGCACGGCGCGTTTCCCAAGGTGCCGCCGCCCATGCCGGGAACGCACGCGCCGCAGATGCGACCGCTTCGTCGATCTGCGCCTCATCGGCGGCGTGGGCCTGGGCGAACGGTTCGCCCGTCGAAGGATCTATGACCGGGATGATGCGCGCACCATCCACCAGCTGACCATCTATGAGCATTTTGTAGGCGTTCATTGCGGCTCCTGTCCTCTCGATAGTAAGTCCAACAAGTGGTCTTTATGATCTTCGGCCTGATTTTGCGGAAGCCGACCCGCTTTCTCCATGCTAATCGTGTCGGGTGGATCGATTGCTAAGATGCCGCGAACCGCCCGAACCTATAAGGTGACGGATCTATTATGGGGTCGGCGCCCGTTATCAGGTCGGCCGCCAGTTCACCCGCTGCGGGCGAGGTTCCGAAGCCATGACCTGAAAAGCCCGTGCAGACGGTCAGCCCGGGGATGCTGCTCACGTGATCGATGACTGGCGTTGAGTCCGGGGTGACATCCACGGTTCCTGCCCACGTCTGGACGATTTCGGCCTGCTCGAATACGGGCCAGGCTGCGCTCAGAGCAGCGAAAGCTTCACCGATTGCGCGTTGATCGATCGCCGGATCTTTTGTTCGGACTCGCTCAAAGGGTGAACGGGCATCAGGTTTCCAGCGGCGAGGAAGGGCCAGATCCTGAAAGAATTCGCGCCCGATCGACACTCGAAGATACCGCCCTTGGGTCTTCAGAGAGGAAATATATCGTTGCCCGATCAAGAGATGATCAAGCGTGATCGGCGCCTTTACGGCACTGCGCTGGGTTACGATAAAGCCGTCATCCGCATGCTTCCGAAAGGAAAAGTCCGGCCCCCCCACGGCAATCTCGGTAGGCCCCTCCATCGGAGCGGTGCGGGCGACGGACACCGTGAGCGGCAAAGTCGGAAGATCGACGCCCAGATTACCCAGGAAGCGCCGCGACCACAGGCCGCCCGCCAGCAAAACGGCATCGCTGCGGATCTCGCCATGCTCTGTCATTGCACCCGTGACACGACCGCCAGAAAGGACGAGCGAGCGCACCGCACAGTTTTCGAGTATGATCGCCCCCTTGGCGCGTGCGGCGCGCGCGATCGCGTAGGCGGCTAGCGAGGGCTCGGCACGCCCGTCCGACGGCGTATAGATGCCCCCAGCCCAGTCGCCGCGTCCGCCAGGAACGAGGTGATCGATATCCCGCGGGGTGAGCAGACGAGAATCCAGATCGCACTGCTCGACGGATTGTAGCCATTTTTCGTGGACATGCATTTCCGCCTCGCTTTTAGCGAGAAAGAGAATGCCGGCCTGCCGATAGCCTACATCGGAACCGACCCGCTCTGCCAATCCAGCCCAAAGCCGGTCTGAAGCGGCAGCCAGCGGCACGTCGGCCGGAGCGCGACTGGTCTTGCGAATCCAGCCCTGGTTACGGGACGACTGCTCCCCCGCTACCGACCCCTTTTCCAGGACAACCACCTGAACACCGCGCTCGCTGAGCGTGAGCGCCGCTGTCAGCCCAACGATCCCACCCCCGATAATGACCACGGAAGCGGATCGCGGAAGCCTGTCGCTAGTTGTTATGGATGCGGTTGGCGATTCCACCTGGCTATCCTTCATACATATATATACCCGCCGCCGATGGAGCGACGACGACGTGGGTCAGATCGACAGTCGTCGGGTTTCCACCTTACCCTTCGAAGCGCCCCGGAATGCGGTCACTTCGATCTCGACCTTGTACACGTTCGAACTAAGTGGAGGACACGTCAATGTCATCGCCGGATCGACGCCGCGGAAACGTTCCCCTACCTTGGCCATGACCGCTGGTACGTCGGCCGGGTCCTGGATGAAAATGCGGGACGCAACCACGTCGCCAAGGCTTGCTCCGACCTCGCCAAGCGCGCGCTCGATGTTGGCTATCACCTGTTCGGTCTGTTGGGTGACATCGTCCGGTATCTCCTGCGTTTGAGGATTGCGGCCCGCGGTGTTGGAAACGAATATCAAGTTATCGACCGCTACCAGTCGCGAATAGCTCGCCAGATCCTCATATCTTGAGCCGGTCTTGAGTTTTACGACGTTAACCATTTGTCCTCCGACTAAGTAGCGCGGCCGATCTGGCCGAATACGGATTATGCATCAGCGCAGAACGGGCGTTTCCCAAAGGTTCAGGGATTGCCCGATGTTGCGTTCGATGGCGTTTCGATAGACGATCGTGCCCCAGGCGACGTCCTCAACCGGCATTCCGCCCACCGACATGATGATGATCTCCTCATCATTCGTCCGGCCCGGGGCCTCTCCAGCGACGATGCGACCCAAATCCTCGAGATCCTCTTTGGCCATCCGGCCTTCGGCGATCATGTCCATGAACTTTACGCCAATGACGGGCACCACATTGTGCGCAGGCTTTGGCAACTCTTCAAACCAGGCTTCATAGAGACCAGTATTGTCCACGACCTTACGGACTTCCGGAGCTTCCATGTCACTGTCGATCTCACAGCTGGATGGCATAGCCAGGAAAGCGCCGGGCTTGACCCATTCACGTTTGACAAGAGGATAGGTCGATGGGTCGCCGGACAGGCCGGTGTTGCAGTAGGTGACGATGTCGGATTCGCGAACCGCCGCCTCGATCGTATCGACCACCTCGATGTTCGCGATCTGGGGCATGTCGGATTTGAGCCAGGCGAGGAAGCTATCGATACTGGATTTGCCGCGCCCTTTGATCTTGATCGTGTCGATGTCGGGACAAACGGCGCACAGAGCCATGAGCGTGGTCTTGCCCATGACGCCGGGGCCGACAAGGCCGACCACTTTGGAGTCCCGACGCGCCAGATGGCGAGCCCCGACGCCCGGAATGGCGCCGGTCCTGTACGCTGACAGGAGATTGGCGGACATGAAGGCAAGAGGCGCACCCGTGTCTGCGTCATTGAGCACGAACATCAGGATAGACCGCGGCAGGCCTTTCTCACGATTTTCAACGTTCGATCCATACCATTTGACGCCGGCTGTACGGAAGCGACCGCCAAGATAGGCGGGCATGGCCATGAAGCGGCGGTCGGCAGTCGCCTTCGGCATGTCGGGGAAAGGAGACTCCTTTGGAAACAACACCATTGCGCCATGGGAGTCATTATTGGCACCCGCCATGCGATAGTCGCCGTGCCACAAGAGCCCGAACATCTCCTCCATCGTATCGACGCAGGTCGGCATGTCGGTCACACCCGCTGCGATCATGTCGCTCTCGGATAAATAAACAAAATCTATCTTTGCCGGGCTGGCCATTGAATCTTCTCTCCAGAATATTCTTCAAGTCAATAATAAAAAAGATCGGGTCGTCGTCGGTTTGAACAGTGTCCCTGCGTCGGTTCTGCGAGCCGGTATCTACCCGGCCAGACTGCTTCTCCACGCTCGATCGCCGGATAATGCGAACATGCCTTTAGTCCTATATTAAGAGAGCCTGGCCTTCCGTGCCGATCAAATCTGCTCAGCTGACTTTCGACCAGACGGGCTCCACATATGCGCTGAGCTTTCCCGGGTTAGTTCATCCGAACGATGTTATTTCAGGCAGGGATATTTCGCGCTAGACCCTCTCAGATTTCCGGATTAATTCTACAGATGCAAAATTATTGGTCAAGTCAAGAAAGGCGGTTCTGCTCGGTCGAAAGGGCAGGGCGCATAGGCGTCGCCACAAGGTTTGTGCGCCAGACAACGATTTGGTGGACATAAAGAGAACAATGGCTATGCCACACGTTTGAGGCGCGCCATGGGATCATTGAGGGGGCGGAATTCGCCGGAGGCGAGCGGTTTTGCCCGGTGCCAGAGATAGTCTCCGGTCAAGCTGATATGCGCCCAGCCCATTGGGGAAAGGTGGGCGAGGAGCGCATCATCGAAAGGGACGCCGGATGCCGTGAGGTGCTGGGCGGCCCTGTCCAGATAGATGGTATTCCAATAGGCAATCGCCGCGATCAGCAGATTGAGGCCCGATGCCCGATATTCCTGGTTCTCGATCGACCGGTCCGTGAACCGACCCTGCCGGTTGGTGTAGATGGCGGCGGCGAGGGTATGGCGTGCTTCTCCCTTGTTGAGGCCGGCCTGGCAGGCCCGGCGCAAGTCGGGCTGCTCAAGCCAGTCGAGCGTGAACAGCGTCCGCTCGATGCGGCCGAGTTCGGCCAGCGCGAAATCCAGCCTGTTCTGGCGTTTGTAGGCGGCCAGCTTGCGCAGGATCGCGGAGGGCGCGACGGCTCCCTCCTTGATAGAGGCGACGATCCTGACGATGTCATCCCAATCGGCTTCGATCGCCGCGGTCTTGATCGTGCGCCCCATGAGGCTTTCGATGCCCTTGTAGGTCGAGGGCGCGGCGATCGAGCCGAGTTTCCGGTCCGCGAGGTCGCGCAGACGGGGGACGAAGCGGAAGCCGAGAAGATGGCAGAGGGCAAAGACGTGATCGGTTGCCCCGCCCGTGTCGGTGTAATGTTCATGCAGGGGCAGCGCGGCAGCACCGAGCATCAGGCCGTCGAGCACATAAGGGGCCTCGCCAGCGGTGGCCGACATGATCCGCGATCCGAACGAGGCAAAATGATCGGACAGGTGGGAGTAGATTTTCAGGCCCGGCTCGCTGCCATATTTCGCATTGATGTCGGCCGCTGCCGATCGGCTGCGACCCGAGCGGAAGAATTGCCCATCGGAGGATGAACTGGTGCCGGCGCCCCAATGGCGCGTGAACGGAAGATCATGGTGCGCGGCAACGATCATGGCCAACGCGGCCTGGTAATTTTCGGGCGACAGATACCAGTTGTGTGTCCAGGCAAGCTGGGCGTAACTCACCCCGTCGCTGGCGTTGGCCATCCGCTCCAGGCCCAGATTCGATCCATCTGCCAAGATGGCCGCAAGGACCGCATGCGGGTTGTCATGCTCTTTGCCGGAGCGAAGGTCGCGGAACGCGCCCAGGAACCCGGTGCGCTCGGCCACTTCGACCAGGAGTTCGGTGATCCGCACGCGCGGAAGCAAGGCGTCAAGCTTGCGATCGAGGGCTTCCGCCTCGGGCGGCGTAATCGCCTGCATCGGTTGCAGCTTAAGCCGGTCGCGCTCGAGCGCCACGCCTTCGAGCCTGTTCGCCTTGAGTTGCTTGACGAAACGGCGCAACCGCCAATCAAGCGTCCTCGCCCGCTCCTCCAGATAGGCGGCTGCATCAGTCTGGAATGGCAGGCTGTCGGCCATCTTACCGGCCTCGCGCCGGCTCAACAGATAGGCGTCGAAGCGGCGATAATTGCGGGTTCCTTCGACCCAAATGTCGCCCGCGCGCAACCGGTCGCGCAGCGTGGCCATGACCGCCGTCTCATAGCGCCGGCGGTCGACCTGGCCGCCTTCAGTGATGAGGTGTTTCCACTGCCGGCTGGCAAATGGCAGGGGAACATCATCGGGCAGACTGCGCGTTTTGCGCGCATTTGCATCGCGGATGACATCGATGGCTTTGACCAGTTGCGACCCGCTTCCCGATGCCTTGAACGTGAATGCATCGAGAAAAGCCGGGCTGAAGCGCCGTAATGTCGCATAACGCCCGGTTGCAGCGACAAGGGCATCCTCCCCCGCCAGGTCGGCCAGGGCATCGACCTGTGCCTTGGCCGCGACCAGCCTGTGCCAGCCCACCGCCTCGTCGATCAGTTCCAGCGGATTGCCGCCATGCTCGACCGCCTCTCCCAGCGCCGCGATCGTGGCGCCGAACAACCGCATGAGTTCGCCGACCGAGCGAATGCTGTCCTGATAGCGCCGTTCACGGCCACGCCGCGCGCGCGTAAACAGGCTCCCGACAAGTCTGTCGAACATCTGGATCGCCGCATCGGCTAGCCGGGCCTCGAGATCAATCACAGCAGCGACCAAAGTCGCGCGCCGCCTGTCGAGGCTATAATCGGAGAGCAGAAACGCCGGCGCCGCGCCACCTTCTCGCATGAATTGCGCTAACCGGAAATCGGGGATTCTGGCACCGATCGCGGGGTCTATGCCGATTTCGCGCACATAGCGCAGCCGTTCCAGCAGGCCGTTGATATTGGCCGTCGTTGGCGCCTCCTCGAAATTGCGCAGCCAAGCCAGCGGCGTCATGCCGAAGTCGCTGCTGTTGACGATCAAATCGTCGATGCGGATCAGTTCGGCGTGGCCCAGGCCTGCAACGATGGTTACTGCCGCGGCTTTGCGTGCGCGTGCCCTACCTGCGAGACCGGCACGTTCAAGTGTGTCAGCCGATGGGAGAATGAACCGTTCCTTCTTCAATCCCTCCATCAAAGCGCGAACAATCGGTTCGCCTCGATCAGTTCGGTCGGCCGCTTTCGCCGCCAGATCAAGCGCGAGCGGAATATCCCCTCGTCGGAAGGGGCGTAACCCGAGGTGCCTTGCCGCGATGTCGGCATGATCGTTACGCGTTTGGGGACGCTGACCATAATCGGTGAAAACCTCCGCCTCCATGAAAATCTGGGCAGCGAGGTAATGAAGGATGGCATCCGGGACGCCGATATTGGGCTGAAAGCCGAAGCCGGGATGCCGCATCAATGCGATCTGCACTGCCAGGCCGAGACGATTGGCAGAGCGATGACGGCGGCCGATCAGGTCCAGATCCTCGACGGCAAGCGTATAGTGGCTGATGATCGCACTTTCGTCATGAGGAGCATCGAACAGGCGCCGCCGTTCTTCCCCGGTCAATAATCGCCGCCGCGCCATACTGCCTCCCGCCGACTCCTGGGCAGCAGGTTAGCGTCAATCTGGAGTATAGCCTAACCGGACGTCAGGAGAGTGTCATGATTTCTGTCAGGATAGGGTCAAGACAAGCATTTGTTGACGGCTGTCGCAGCGTGTCATAGATTCCAACCTGACATTTTGACCGGAGGCGGCGATGAAAGGCCAGAGGATCGGTTACGTCCGGGTGAGCACATTCGATCAGAATGTCGATCGCCAGTTGGAAGGGCAGTCGCTCGACCGGATTTTCACCGACAAGGCATCGGGCAAGGACGTCAACCGCCCCGAGCTCGATGCCATGCTTGCCTTCGCCCGCGAGGGCGACACCGTTGTGGTGCACAGCATGGATCGACTGGCGCGCAATCTCGACGATCTGCGCAAGCTGGTCCAGTCCCTCACCAAAAGGGGTATCCAGATCGAGTTCTTGAAGGAGAGCCTTGCCTTCTCCGGCGAGGATTCCCCGATGGCCAATCTGATGCTTTCGGTCATGGGTGCTTTCGCCGAGTTCGAGCGCGCCCTGATCCGGGAGCGGCAGCGCGAAGGCATTTCGATCGCCAGGCAACGCGGCGCTTATCGGGGACGAAAACGCTCCCTCTCCGACGAAATGGTCGGCGAGCTGCATCGCCGCGTCGCTGCCGGCGAGCGTAAGGCCACCATCGCCCGCGACCTGGGTATCAGCCGCGAAACCCTATACCAGTATCTGCGCGCGGCCGTCTGACGACCATGTTCTCATTATGTCTGCCAAATCCTTGTCTGGCGCACAAACCTTGAGGTGACGCCCATATACCTCGTTTCGAGCGGCTTGTTTTGTTGTCGTAGGGTTTTCCTGGGCGGATGGTCGATGCGTCGTTTCGGCGATCATCTGGAGCCGTGCGCGAGGGGCGAAGGAGATCGACGGATGCTGAGCGAAGGCCAGTTGATCGATCGCAAGTGCAGATTTCTACCGTTATTTACGCCACTCGATGCCTCCGACTGCTTCGCAATGGGGCCATGGCGGCCACCTTGCTCCGTGCATCACGCCCTGCTTACTGCCCAGGTCGCCTCAAGGTCGAGCAATAGCACGACATGATATCCTGCCGGTTGCGCAACAAAATCGAGAATATAACGTTGGCGGCTCGGGCTAAACGGCGAGATAGCAAAGAGTTTCATCTTGTAATATTGCAGGTGTAGAATTAACGCGCGTCTGAGCAGCATAGGAGGTGGCGGTTGAAGGCCCATCGCATCGGAAAGACCGTAGCGAGTTGGAACGTGACGACGAGGGCGGGAACAGCTGCTGCACGCCGCAGCCGCGAAACGATACCGACCGGGCGTCGTGCGTTAGCTTCGGCGCGAGTGCGCTCGCCGCTGCCCACCTTCCTCGTCGGTCGTTACAACATCAATGCTATGGTTCTGGCGGCGTATGCGCAGATGCTACCCCACCCGTCCATTCCAACAATGGACAGGCAAATTGACCATCGGCGAAATCGCGGAGATATTATTCAGTGACTGGACGTGACGTTATCCAAGGACGTGGACGAGCTCGGCTTCTCGCAAGCCTGGTACTTGCCCATGCGATTCAGAAATCTTGATGTTGGAAGCGGTGAGAATGGAAGCTGAAGCGCAGGCCGCGGCCGCTCCGGAAAAAAAGACGGAAGCTACAGAAAGGCGGCGTAAGCCTGGTCGGCCAAGGAAGGACGGCAACCATCGCGAGACGATCCTCAACAAGGCGGAGATCGCCTTCGCAGAAGGGGGCTATGCGGGCATCAGCATCCGCGACATCGCCGAGCGGGCGGGCGTTAACCAGGGGTTGATCCGCTATTATTTCGAGAGCAAGCAGCAGCTGTTCGATGAGGTTTATCGTCGTCGCGGCGGATTGTTGTCCGGACGCCGTCACGTTCTGCTGGATCAGCTTCTTGAAGGAGGCAAACCGTTAACGGTCAAGGCGATCGTCCGCGCTTATCTTCAACCACAATGGGATCTGAAGTACAGCGGAGAAGCGGGGTCCGCCTTCGTGCGCCTTCAGGCCCGTCTGCACGCCGAGCCGGAGGAGCATGCGCTGAGACTGCGGCGGGAGGTCTACGACGCCTCAGTCAAGCGGTATGTCGATGCGCTGGCGAAGGTTCTCCCCGACATTCCCAAGAGAACCATCGGCCTGCGCATGGCGTTTCTCGTGGGGACATATCTCTTCATGCTGAACGATCTCGGCCGCATTGAGGACCTGACCGAAGGTAAGATCAGGCATATTTCCAAGGACGAGATGCTCGACCATATGGTCGAGTTTCTCGCTGCGGGCATCCAGACGGCTGTACCATAAGCGAATGCTGGCCGGGCTATTCCCCCGGCCAGCATTCCGAGCTCATCCGGTTGGGGTCAACTCGCCGAACCGGATTCCCGCCTTCCTGCCATCGTAAGTAGCCTGCGCGATTTGGCCAGCGCCGAGGCAGTCTCCGATCCGCTCGACCGAGCGGATGAGGCCCACCTCGCGCTTCGCGACCAGCTCCTGATAGAGTTCATCGTCAGAGATCTGGCCGGTAACCAGGACAACCGTGTCCGCGTCGATGCGGCTTTCCGCCCCGTCAAGCAGGCGGCTGGCGGTCACCGAACCTTCGTCGATCGATGTGATCATTGTGCCGACCACGATCGCGATCCCGGCTTCATTCATTGAATTGATGACGTGCACGAGTTCTAATGTGTTGTGCGTCCAGGGGGAAGGATCGCTGGCCGTCGTTACATAGGTCACCTTGCAACCCGCCTTGGCAAGGCGGTCGGCTATAACGGCCGCCATATAATAATAGTCCTCGTCGTAGACGACAACGCTGCCGCCACTCGGCACATGGCCGTTGAGGATGTCCTCCGCGCAAAGCACATGGGAAAGGTCGTGCCCCGTGATGGGCTCGTCGTGATGGCGTCCCACGCCTTCGCCGCGCCATTTGGCGCCCGTCGCAATGATGATGTGGTCGGCCCCGAAACCCACGATATCGTCTGCGTTAAGAGGACTTTCGAGATACATGTTGACGTTCGGCATCGTCTGTAGCTGACTGACGCGGTAATCCACCACGCGACCCCAGGCGCTCAACCGCGGCATCCTCCGCTCGCGTACGAGGCGGCCGCCCCATTCGCTGCCCGCATCCGCGATAGATACCTGATATCCACGCTTGGCAAGCGTGTGGGCTGCCTCCAAGCCAGCCGGGCCGCCGCCCACTACGAGTATGGATGCGTCGGGGTCGTGCGCCTCCGGCACATTCTCAGGATGCCAGCCGTTCACATGCTCCTCGCCTGCGGAGGGGTTCTGCGTGCAACGGATTCTGGAATAGGTCATCACCTCAGCGGTGCAGGCGTTGCAGCCGATACATTCCCGGATGTCGTCGTGACGGCCCGTGTCGATCTTGTTCGGGAGGAAAGGGTCAGCTATCGAAGGGCGCGCGGCCCCGATGAGATCAAGCACTCCGCGCTTGATCTGACTTACCATCGCATCAGGCGAGGTGAAGCGGCCGACGCCAACAACCGGCTTGTTGGTGACCTTTTTCACAAAATCGATGAACGGCTCCTGCTGGCCCTCCTCAAAGAACCGACTGCTGCCGCTATCCCAGGCCCAATCGCTGACGTTCACGTCCCACAGGTCAGGCACATCGGCAAGCGCCTCCACCACACGGCGACCATCCTCGAGTGCGGTGATGTTCGAAGGCCGACGCCGATCCTCGACAGCGAAGCGAACGGCGACGGCACAGGTGTCCCCCACCGCGTCCTTCACGTCGGAAAGCGTCTCCCGGAGCAAGCGGACGCGATTCTCAAATACGCCGCCATATTCGTCGGTGCGCTTGTTCGTCCTGGTATCCAGAAAGTCCTGCAGCAGCGACAGGTTGTGCGCGCAGTAGACGTAAATGATATCGAAGCCGGCCTTGCGGGCACGCAGCGCCGCGTCCCGATACCACTGGCGGAAGTTTGTGATGTCCTGCCTGTCGATGGTTCGCGCCGAGATGGGATTGATGAAATAATGTGGGAACTTGCCGGTGGGTGAAAGCGGATGTTCGCGATGGTTGATGGCAGGGCCGGAGGCACCCGCATGCGCGAGCTCTATACCTGCGAGCGCGCCATACTCCTTCACGGCTGCGACCACGCGTGATAGTGGCTCGATATATTTGTCGTTGTACATCCGCGGATCAGGCAAAGGTGCGTGGTCCGAGGTTTCGTGGATCATCGTCTCCTCAAGACAGACAACGCCCCAGCCACCCTCGGCCCTGGCTTTCCGGAACGCAATCATCTCATCCAGGGCGGGCATGCCCATCGCGGTGGCGTGCGGCACAACATAGAACCGGTTCTTCGTTCTTACAGGGCCGATCTGCAGCGGTTCGAAGAGAATATCGTATCGAGGGTCGCGCATTTGTTACTCCACGGTATCACGCAGTCAGTTTTCGGAATGACGGGAAGACGCCGCCGCGCATCCATCTCGTCCAGAGCCGGATGGATGCGCGGGACCATAGTGCCAACGGCGTGAAGTCGCATATGGAAAGCGGCCAAAAAAGGGGCAATCACACAGCTAAGGGCATAGATGAGTTGAAAGGCGGGCCTGTTTCTTCCACGCTGATGTGGACGCAAAGATGTACCGACATAAGCGATCGATCAAGGGCCGATCTATAGTTCTCAACCTATTTTTGCCCCGCGTACCAAGCTGTTACTCATGCTCATAAGGGCTGAATGCCTCGGCTATGGCGAAGTCGTCACTTTCAAGGACGATGCTGGGCTCGTTCATCTCAACCCAGCCGCAGAATGGCGGCGACATCTCATATCCCAATAGCTGTTGAACCCGCTTGGGATATTGTTTCACCATGTCTCGCGGCACAACCAGATACTGATTCTCCTCCTGACGATGATAGCCTTGGGTGAAGGATAGTGCGATCGCCAAGCGGCACTCGTTCGAAATATTCGCGCCCCCTCCATGATAGACGCTGCCCACATACATAAGACCCGATCCGCGCTTCATTTCAGCAGGAACCGCTTCATGGGGCTGAGGCCGCCGGTCCATGTCCCATTTATGGCTGCCCGGGATCACCATCGTTGCGCCGTTGCTTGCGGTGAAGTCCGTTCCTGCAAGAAGCGTCTGGAGGAGCACATGGGGACCGGGATGGCGGACGTGGTACATTCCATCGTCACGGTGCAGGTCCTGTGCAGCCTGGCCCGGACTGATCTCGATTGCTTGCGTCACCGATACCTGAACCGTGGGCCGTACCATGGTCTGCCGTTCGCCTGCCATCATCGGGAACTCGACGCAAAGAAGTCTCTCAGCCGTGCCTAGAAACAACGGATGGAGAACAAATTCCGTCATATGCCGTGATTTGGCAAATAACGCGGACGTGCGCCGGGTTCGATTGCCCGAGAAGCCAGCCTCTCCGAACGGTGAACGCTTTATCCATGGCTCCAGGTCGCCGACTAGTTGATCCATCACACCCGGTATGATCATGCCCTCAATGATGACGGCACCATCCCGGTCAATGATTTCACATACAGCGTCAACCGAGGTGTCATTCGAGACAGAAGCTATTGTAGCCATGACTATACCTTATCAACGTAAACGAAGGCGAGGACGGGAAAAATGGAGCGGCAATTTCTGCAATTCATGCACTTGATCACGGACGTCACAGAACATCGGCGGGATCGAAACGATCTATCATGCGCTCTGTGTCGGTCGAACGACTCGCGCCACATTCACCCGACGCTGTCTGGAGCCTGATCCGATCAAACTGGATCGGATCAGGCTCTAAAGTCTTTCGATTCCTACATTTTCCGATCCAGCAGGTGATGCCATCTGCTTCGAAAATGCTCCATCTGCGCACTCCTATATGCGGACGACTATGGTCCTGATATAAGCTCCCCGGCTCCCGCTGTCGAAGCTTAGTGCCGGGGAAGCGCAAAGTCGGCAGAACTTCATTTCACCGATCGTATGGCAAGTCCATTTGCTTTGCAGAAGGCGTTCTTCGAGATGAGCTTGCCGTCGCGAAAATCCAGGATATCCAGCCCGTCGACGCAAGATTGCTGGCCGTCAGCGGCCGTCATCATCATCGTCCAGGCGACAAGGGCGCGGTCGCTTGCTTCGTCCAGCATCGTCGAGGAAACCGTATACTGGACGCTTCCAAGAGTGCCGTCGAAGATGGACTTGAGTGATGCGCCGATGGCATCGACACCCTTATGCTTGATGCCGTTGGGATCCATGTACACGCAGTCTGGAGACAGAAGACCGAGCATTTTGTCGTAATCGCCGTCATTGAATGTGCTCATAAAAGCGGTAGTGTGTGCATTTAGGTCAGACATGGTCGCTCCTTTGACGTGTTGCGTGCGGAAAGATGACGGCCGCCTATGCTGGCCTTTGTAATCGGCTGGGTCAGAGGGCTCGCTCGTCCTGGCTGAGTCAGGCCTATCAAGTCGCGGAAAGCCTGTGGTGAAACGTGCGCCCACCGTTTGAAGGCGTTCCTGAAGTTGCTCACTTCGGTGTAGCCCGCCCGATCAGCCACGTCGCCAATCGTCAGTTGTGGATCGGAAAGGCATTGCTTGGCGAATGCGAATCGGACTTCCGCGATAATTTGTGCGTAAGACGTCTCTAGACAATGGAGTCGTCGGCGCAGGGTTCTTGCTGACAATCCCAAATCCCGCGCAATATCGGCTTCGGCCGCATCGAAGCGCGGGCCAATCAGAATCGCCTGCTTCAATCTGCGGATTAAAAAGGCGTCCGAAGAATGGCCCTCGTCGGAAAGCAACTGAAATAGGCCTGGCATTGCAGCGGTTATGGGCTCTTCAGCAGCACCACCGTTCTCCTGGCAATGATGATGAGTGGGCGCGTGACGCGGCGTACACCGAGGGCGCGCGTGCTTTGAATTGGCAAAGGAGTGGGAGGACTTATCCTCTGAACTCCTCCAGGTATCACGCGAGATGCACGAAGCACGCGTAACGCTCGAGCCTTCGATACCTGCGGCGCTCACCAGATGCCGCCGATTCAAACTTTCGGACTGTTTCTGGACGTTTGCTATTTGCGGTGGCATCCAGTGCATTCCTCTCGTATCTTCGCTGGCGCGCCTTGTTCGGCCGCGCGACGAAAATCTTTCAATCTCGTTATAAACTGGATCCGGTCGGCGGTTCGCAACCAAACAGACAGGACCCACGGGCAGCCTTGCAATCGCACATCGGCCAGACATGCTGCGCGCAAGGTAACTTCCCGATATTTCCACAATCAATTATACAGAAAAAGAAATCAAGTGAGAATGCGCATGGGCAGTGGCCGCCGTCGCAGGCGCAGCGTCCCATCGGTCATGTGTTTGACACCTGACTAAATTAGGACCGGCTCCGATATGCATAAGCCAAGCTGGATCCCATGGATATTCGACCTTGTATTTATCCAACAGACGAATTAATGTTGCCACAGCAGCAAAGGAGAGGGCAATTGAGGGCCTACCGTATAGGGCAGATCGTGCCGAGTTCGAATGTTACGATGGAGACTGAAATACCGGCGCTCCTCCGTGCCCGCGAGACGATCTCGCCCGAGCGCTTTACCTTCCATTCGGCCCGCATGCGCATGAAGCACGTGACCAAGGAAGAGCTGTCCAAAATGGACGGCGCCAGCGACACGTGCGCCATCGAGTTATCTGACGCGGCCGTCGACGTGATGGGTTATGCATGTCTGGTGGCTATCATGTCGATGGGCAAGGGTTACCATCGTGAGTCCCAGGCCCGCCTGCATCAGGCAACAATCGATAATGGCCATCCGGCCCCCGTCGTATCGTCAGCTGGCGCGCTCGTGGATGGGATCAAGGCGATTGGCGCGAAGCGAGTGGCGATTGTGGCGCCATATATGAAGCCGCTAACCGAGCTTGTTGTCGACTATATTCGTGCCGAAGGCATCGATGTCGTCGAATGGCGCGCTCTTGAGATTTCGGATAATTTGGCAGTCGCCGCTCACGACCCCGCCCGGCTTCCGGGCATCGTCGCGTCGATGGAGCATTTGGCCGAGGTCGATGCTGTAATTTTGTCTGCATGCGTGCAGATGCCGTCGCTGCCCGCCGTCTCGATCGTTGAGGCGCAGGTCGGCAAGCCGGTGTTGACGGCGGCCATCTCCACAACCTGGGCGATGTTGCGAGCCCTTGACCTCGACACGCGCGTGCCCGGTGGCGGGACGCTTTTATCAGGGGCATTCTAACAATGGACGGCAGTCCTTTCGGATACAACGTTCATGCGAACGGCATCCGGCACCATCTTGTGCGCCATGGCGCGCCTGGGCGGCGTCAGATGCTTCTCGTGCCTGGCATCACGTCGCCAGCGGTCACGTGGGATTTCGTTGCCGCTCGCCTGGCCGAGACGTACGAGGTTCATGTGCTCGACGTTCGGGGCCGCGGATTAAGTCAAGCTGGCGACCTTGATTATTCCCTGGATGCAATGGCGGATGATGTCGTCGCGCTGACGGGTGTTCTTGATCTCGATCGTCCGGTGATTCTTGGTCATTCCATGGGCGCCCGCACCGCGATCCGCGCCGCCAGGAAAGCGCACGGGATTTTTGCCGGGCTGATCTTGGCCGATCCGCCCGTAAGCGGGCCGGGCCGTCGCCCCTATCCCTCGGCATGGCCATGGTATGAGGATTCGATCTTGCTGGCGCAGCGCGGCTGCTCGGCGGAAGAAATGAAGGCATTCTGCCCGACCTGGACTCAGGATCAGCGCGCGCTGCGTGCTGAATGGCTCCACACGTGCGAACTGCGTGCGATCGACGCGGCCTATAAAGGCTTTCATACGGATGACGTTCATGCCGACCTGCTGCACCTTGACCTGCCGATACGGCTCGTCGTGGCCGGTGGCTCGCCGGTCATCGAAACGGCAGATATTGAAGAAATTCGGACACTGGCGCCCGGCATCGAGGTCGTGACCGTCGAAGGCGCAGGGCACATGATACCGTGGGATGATCTGGACGGTTTCCTCGGCGCGGTCGCAGGTTTTCAAGCCGACATCAAGGAGGCCACCGCAAATGGATCGCGCTAGTTTCGCGGAGATATGCCTCCACCAGCTGAAAATGTCCGGTGTTCGCGCCGACGAGCGGCTGGTCGTGCTGACTCAGGGTGACGAGCGACTAGATTATGCCGACGCGTTTCTCGCTGCGGGCCGGGCGCTCAAGGCGAATATCTACCACATGCGGCTGCCGGCGCCTGCACCGATGGGCAATTGGGCGGTAGGGCAGACGCCGCTTTCGCGGATGCCTGAAGCCGTGGAGGCATTGAAGAATGCCGATATGGTGATCGACTGCATCTTCCTGCTGTTCTCGCCAGAGCAGATGGCGATCCAGGCGGCGGGTGCTCGCGTCCTTACGGTTGTGGAGCCGCCGGAGCTGCTCGCGCGGATGCTGCCGTCCAGGGAGCTGCGTGAGAAAGTGGAGGTCGCAGGCGAGTTGCTGGGTCGCGCGAAATCGATGCACATCACGTCGCCTTATGGGACGGACGTCACGTATAAGCTTGGCACCTATCCCACTGTCACCGAATATGCCTGCACCGACACGCCGGGCCGATGGGATCACTGGCCATCCGGCTTCGTCTTTACAGGCGGCGACGACGACGGCGTGGACGGGCAGATCGTCATCGCGCCGGGCGACATATTGCTGCCGCAGAATATCTATGTGCGCGAGCCTATAACATACACGATCGAGAAGGGCGTCGTCACCTCGATCCGGGGCGGCTTGGAAGCTGATCTGGTCAAGTCGTACATGGCGGACTTTAATGATCCGCGCGGCTTTGCGCTGAGCCACATCGGCTGGGGAATGAATCCTGACGCCAAGTGGCACCGGATGACGCCCGGCGAATTCCCCGGCGGAATGGGCATGGAGGTGCGTAGCTTTCTTGGCAACGTGCTGTTCTCAACCGGTCCAAATAATGAGCTTGGCGGCATGAACGACACGGACTGCCATCTCGATATACCGCTGCGCGGTTGCTCGCTGTTTCTGGATGGAGAACCGGTGTTGCTGGACGGAGCAGTCGTAGCGAAGGACCTGACGGCTTGCGAAGGGGGTAAGGTGTTCGATGTCGCAGGATGAAGTCTATGAAAAGGCGGGGTTCGGAGGCAGCGTGCCCCGCGGCACTCGGCCGGCGGTCGTGGTGGTCGATTTTACCTATGGCTTCACCGATACTGTTTACCCGACGGCGGCGGATATGCATGCGCAAATCGCGCGAACCCGTGCCATCACCGATCTGGCCCGAAGCCGTGGTTTTCCCGTTATCTACACGACTATCGCCTACCAGCCCTGGGAGGTCGAGACGTTGGCCTGGCTGCGTAAGGCCACCGGAATGAGAGCGCTTCTCGCGGGGAGTAGGCTCGTTGAGATCGATGCGGCGACCGGGATCTCCGATGGCGATCCGATCGTGGTGAAGCATGGCGCATCAGCATTCCATGGCACGAACCTGGCGGCCATGCTCACCGGGGCGGGTGTCGATACCGTAGTGGTAACGGGCGCGACTACGTCCGGTTGTGTCCGGGCGACCGTCGTGGATGCAGTGCAGTCCGGCTTCAACGTTCTGGTGCCGCGCGACTGCTGTGCTGATCGCGCGAACGCGCCACATGAAGCCAGCCTTTATGACATCGATCAGAAATATGGCGACGTCACCGACGCCGCGGACGTGACCGATTGGATCGCGAAGCTTTGAATAACGCAGGTGCATGCGCACCAGAAAACAACTGGAGGGAACCGCAATGGCTCAACATGTAATCGTCGTTGGAGCCGGGCCCATTGGCCTGCTAACCGCTTTCGGACTTGCGAAGGAAGGCACGCGTGTCACGATTATCGAGGCGGAGGAGCAGTTCAACGATAAGCCGCGTGCGCTGGTCTATCACTATCCCGTTCTGCCCCATCTCGACCGGCTTGGACTGTTGCAGGACTGTGAAGCGGAGGGTTTCCTGCGCCAGACCTTCGGCTGGCGTATCCACAGCACGGGCGAACTTATCGAGTGGAAATGGACGCCTGAGGGGATGGGGGGGAATGCGCTTCATCTGCACCAAGGGTTGTTGTCCAAGATCATTGCACGGCATGTCTCGGCGCAGCCGAATGTGGAGATATTGCTGCGAACGAAGCTGACCGGGTGTTGCCAGACTGCGGGCGGCGTGATCGCGGAGGTCGAGGGACCCAATGGATCGGCAGTGCTGGAAGGCGACTATCTCATAGGGGCGGATGGCGCGAACAGCACGGTACGCCAGAATGTACTGGGGCTCCAGTTTCTGGGGACAACCTGGCCCGAGCGCTATGTGGCGACGAACACGAGAATCAACCTGTCGGCGCTGAACTATCCTGAGTCCGTCATGCAGCTCGATCAGAAGCACGGCTCCATTATCTGCAAGATCGAGCAGCCCGACGTCTGGCGGGTAACCTTTGTCGAAGACCCCGAGCTACCTTTCGAGGGGCTGGAAGAGCGCATCCACACGATGTTCGCTGATCACCTGCCCGACCTGCCCTATGAGGTGCTCGCCTACTCGCCCTACCGCATGCACCAGCGCATAGCCGATCGGATGCGTGTGGGGCGGATCCTGCTTGTCGGTGATGCTGGCCATATCACCAACCCCACAGGCGGGCTTGGCCTGACTGGCGGCATGTTCGATGCTTTCGCCCTGATCGGCGCTTTGAACCGGGTCATCCATGACGGGGCAGGGGAGGAAATACTCGAATTTTACGAGCGCGATCGTCGTCGGGTGTTTGCCGAGGTTACGTCGCCCCGCGCGTCGTTCAATCTGCGCAACCTCTATCACCTGAAGGAAGGACAGGAGAAGGAGGACCGCATCGCTTTCCTCCGCGCCGTGGCCGCAGATCCGCGGCTAGTTGAGCGGGAAATGAGCTTCACGACGCAGATGGAAACGCATTTCTGAGCAACATGCGCACCTTTGAAATGGCAGACTTTGGCGGTGTCTTCCTGACATCGCCACCTGTTGATGCCGGGGACGCGGTGTGGCCCGGCATCAACGCCTATGTGCAGTGGTTCATTCCTGTAAATCCCCGTCCGGTTTCTATCCTTTTCGTCCATGGTGGCGGCGGACAGGGCGCTGACTTCGTCAGGACACCGGACGGTCGGCGCGGATGGGTGCATCGGTTCCTGCAGGCGGGCTATGCAACATATGTCCTAGATCGGCCGGGGCATGGAAGGTCAGCCTGGAACGAAAACGTGCTTGGCCCGGCAACGCCCACGGCAGACTACGGAACGCTATACCCCCGGTTCGTGGAGCCGGGGAAGCACGACTTATGGCAAGGTGCCTCCAAGCATAACCGCTGGCCCTCCGATCCGTTGGCCGGTGACCGGTTCATGGCAAGCCAAGGACCGATGGCCACTTCGCTAGGTGCGAGCCAGCGTCACGTTGAGGCTATCGCCGAACAACTGCTCGATCTGACCGGCCCGACCGTGGTAGTGAGCCACTCGATGGGGGGACCATGCGGATGGGCTCTGAGTGCCGTTGGCGGGCTGCGGGTCGCGGCCGTACTGGCGGCGGAACCTCTGGGGTACTCGGGCATGGTGCATCCGCTTGGAACCTTCAATAACGGTCTCGCGCCGGAGGCATATCAAGGACTTCACGACCCGTTCGCGAAGCCGGTCGCCATTGTTACAGGCGAAGCCACGTGGATGAGAGAAGCCAATAGGCGCGCAGCGGAGTACGTACGAGCACGGGCTCCAGTGTTTGAACACATCGCCTTGGAAGAACATGGCATAACTGGAAATGGTCATATGCTAATGGCCGAGTCCAATAGCGACGAAATCGCCGATCTGATGATTCGATGGTTGGATGCGAATGTTTCGTGTGGGCTGGCTCAAGCTAGAGCCTGATCCGATCAGACTGGATCGGATCAAGCTGTATTTGTTTTTTGTTTTCCGCATTTTCCCAGCCAACAGATGATGCTATCTACTTCGAAAATGCTCCGTAAGCGCCGACGGAAGGTGACGTTGACGCGGCCTGTCAGGCTTTGCGGCGTGTCCGCGGCACCCATTTTTTCGCGAGCGCTTCCAGCCTTGCCTCGATCAGGGGGATATCGGGCTGGGCGTTGGGATCATGGTCGTTGCCGAGGGTTTCGAGCGCTTCTTCATGATATTCATGCTGGGGGTCGCCGAGCGCTTCGAGCTTTTCGGCGTAGCCCCATGGCCCGCCACTGTCCTCCGGCGGCCGCATGCCTACTGCATCGAGGATGAGCGGATATGTCAGGTGCGGGCTGGCCGCGCTGACGCGCTCGATCTTGACGCTATGCTCCCAGGCGTCGCCGAAGTCGTAGAGATATCGGAAGGTCTTGCGCTTCGTATCCGCCAGGACCTGGGCGAGAGTGGCCTTACGGGCGTCGAGCGGCCCGTCGAAGCCATATTCAGGATCAGGGATGCCGAAGCCGGTCTGCCCGAAGCTCATTTCCCACAGGTGAGAGTCCGTCCACGAGAAGGCGGTCTGGATGACGGTGTGCAAGCGGTCGAGCCGGATATTGAGGGGGACCTCCAGCGTCCGACTGACGGCTGGCGTGACATCGTCCAGCGTAATCTTCATCCGCACGACAGTGCCGTTGCTCACGCAGCCTTCTCCAGATCGTTGGTCAGCCTTGCTGCCTGCCATCTCCAGGGCAAAAAGTCATCGATCCGATTGATTGGGTGGCTGCCGATGCGCTCGATGACGTCAGTGAACCACGCCTCGGGTTCGACGCCGTTGAGGCGGCATGTGCCGGCCAGGGCGTAGAAGAGCGCCGCCGCTTCTCCACCTTTCATAGAGCCGACGAACATCCAGTTCCGACGTCCAAGAGCCACGCCACGCAGGGCATTTTCCACCAGATTGTTGCTGATCTCGAGCCGACCATCATCGCAGTAGCGGATCATGGCCTGCCAGCGGTTGAGCGGATAACGACACGCACGCGCCAGATTGCTGTCGGAAGACAGGCCACGGTTCTGTGTTTCGAGCCAGACGCGCAGAGCCTCCAGCTTCGGCACCGCCTTGATCTGGCGGATGCGTCTCCGTTCATCGGGTGGCGTGCCCTTGATATCGCGCTCGATGGCGAAGATTTCGGCGATCCGCACGACCGCCTCCGCCGCGATCGGCGACGGGCTCTTTTCCAGTATGTCGGTAAATTTCCTGCGACTGTGAGCCCAACATCCCACTTCGACGATATCCCTGGGCGCCTTGGTTTTAGGGTCGCGGTAAAGCGCGTTATAGCCCGCAAAACCGTCCGCCTGGAGATACCCCTGATAGCCGGCGAGATGTTCTGCCGGATGCGCTCCGCCACGATCGGCGCTGAAGCGGAAGGCCACCGCAGGCGGACTCATGTCACCGCTTGAACGGTCATCGCGCAGATATACCCAGAAGTGCCCGGTCCGACTGCCGTCGCCATTGCCCAGCAGCGCGACCGGCGTGTCGTCACCGTGGATCTTGGCGGCTTCCCGGATATAGGCGAACAGCCGCTCGCCCAGTGGCGCCAACAACCATGCCAGTTTCCGTGCCCAGCGGCTCATCACATCCCGATCGATATGCAGCCCCACGCGGCGGAAGATCACCGACTGCCGGTGCCAGGGCTGATGATCGACAAAGCGGCTGACGACGAGGTGGGCCAGCAAAGCGCTGCTTGCCATCACCTTGGGCAGCGGCAGATCGACAGCGGGCGCCTGACGGATTTGTTCGCAGGATCGGCACGCCAGCCTGGGCCGGAAATGGCGGATAACCCGGAAGCGTGCCGGGACATAGTCGAGAACCTCAGTTACGGCCTCGTCGATCTGCACGGTCTGGCCGTTACAGCCAGCGCCGCACGGACCGGGCTGATGATCGACCGTCTGACGCGGGAAGTGCGCAGGAAGCGGAACGCGGCTGCCGGGTTTGCGAGCCGATTTCGTTACAGGCGCCGCCGGCACCTCATCGTTGGCGGGTTCCGGTGCCTCGACCTCCTCGAACATCAGCCGCAACTGGACGATATCCATTTTCTCGGAACTGCGGCCGAACTGGACGCGCAGCAGCCGCGCAACGCGATGCTCGAGTTTTTCGATCCGCAAGGTCTGAGCTTTTACGGTGGCTTCCGCAGCCCTCAGTTCGGCCCGTTCCTGCTCCATGACATCGGCCATCTCCAGCAGCATTTTCTGCAGGAGGACCGGGTCTGTGGGAAGGCGATCAAGGGCGAACCGCATGCCGCTGATGATAGCGCAAGCCCACGGTAAAACCTACATAAAATGGCGGTTTTCCTAATCTTTTTGACTATGCGAGGCTGGGCGTGACGACCTCGTCATGGATAATCGCCTGCTTCCAGTTCAGCCCTTCGACGAGCATCGCAAGCTGGGCTGCGGACAGCCGGAGCGCGCCCTCATGGGCACGGGGCCACACGAACTTTCCACGCTCGAGACGCTTCGCGTACATGCATAGCCCGGAGCCGTCCCAGACCAGGGCCTTCAGCCTGTCGCCCCTTTTTCCGCGGAACAGGAAGACCGCCCCAGAAAATGGATCAAGCTGAAGGATATTGCGCACCTGCGCCGACAACCCGTCAAATCCCTTGCGCATGTCGCACGGCGCCAGCGACAGATAGATTTTCGTCGAAGGCGGGAAAGCCAGGCTCAATGATCCAGCTCCCGCAAGACATCAAGCACCTGTTTCAGGGCGGCCCGGTCCACCTCGCCATCCACCGACACCGTCAGGCCGCACCGCCCGCGGACCTCGATCCGCCCTGGTTCCCCAGTTTTAGCCGACGGCGAAGACGATGCCAGTTCGACCGGCACGAAGCCTGCCATCGCTCCGCGGAGCAGCTGCTTGCGCCAGGTATAGAGCTGGCCTGTTCCAATGCTGTGCCGTCGAGCTACGGCCGATATGATCGCGCCAGGCGCCGTCGTCTCCTTCAGGATCGCCAGCTTCTCCTCGTCGCTCCAGTTCCGACGCCGCTCCACCCGTACAAGTGCTCCGCCATCACCGCGACCGCTCATACGAGGCTCGTTTGACTGCTCGATGTTCATGCTCACGCCTCCTCAAAAGCCGCGAGCTTTCCTATTCCGGTGCCGGCAGCAAGGCCGCCTTCCGTCGGCGCTTACAATGCTCCAGATGTTGATCAGTATCTCTGCGCTGACATAAATCGGGGCGTAGTCGCTGCGAGGGCGTGATCTGCATCCGTGCGACGTTCGCGATGCGCCCCCGCGGCGGTTTGATCGGAAGAAGCATCGTAACCGACTATTCGCTGCCATTGACGGTTGAATAGGGATAATGCCATCACTGCATGTCGCGCTTTTGGATAAGCAAAAGCGGGGGTTGTCTGGCAGTGAGGAGGCTGCCCCGAACCGGCGCTATTGATGGCCGATCCTATCTAAGGGTTGCCTGATGGTTTGCCAGGCAACGCGTCTGAGCCGTCCTGTTTTCTAAATGACAACACATGATCGCTGAGCGGAAGCGAGCGAATCCTCGGCCCACCAGCATCATAAATTGCGTTCAGCATCGCAGTCATCACAATAGGGACGGCATCCTCTCCAACGCCGGCAGGATGATCGTCGCTCTCGACAAGTTCGACCACGATGTTTCTACAGGCAGTGGCAAGCCGAGCGACGTTGTGATCCTGGAAATTGCGCTGGACGACACGGCCGTCCTTGAGTGTGATTTTACCGTAAAGGGCCGTGGTGATTGCCCAGAAGATGCTTCCTTCCACTTGGCCGCGGACTACCTCCGGATTGAGGATGCGTCCGCAGTTCAGCACCGCAAATACGCGATCGACCCTAAGGCCGCCTTTGCCGTCGAGTGTCACCTCCACAACCGACGAGGCGGTGCCGGTCCGGTAGCTGTCCCAATAGCTGAAGTCGCTGACCGAAATGCCTCTGCCGCGCCCCTTCGGAAGAGGCGTTCCCCATTTTGCCATCTGGCAGACCCGCTTTAGCACGGCACGCATGTGCCGGATGCGTCGAACGGCGACGTCGCGGCCCTTCAGGTCGGATGGCACCGATCCCTCGTCCAACAGGTCCATGTAAAGGTCGACCGGATCACGTCCAGCGGCGACCGCCAGTTCGTCCTGAAATCCCTGGTTCATCCAGACATGCTGTGTGAACGCCACGCCGCGCATCCAGCCGAACGGCTGAGGCGTCTTGACGCGAGCATACTCGATCCTAAGGTTCGGCACATAGTGCGGTAGGCGAGCCGGTCCATAGCTTTGATCGGGCGCCGTGCCACTAATCACGCGATTGAACCACGCGATCACATTCCCCTTCTCATCAAGCCCCGCCTTGAAGCGTGAGATGGTAATCGGTGGCGGATAACCGCGCGCCATCATCTCTTCGCGGGTCCATATCATCTTGATGGGCTTGCCAGGAATGGCCTTCGCGATCTGGACCGCCTGCGATACATATTCGTTCTGGCAACGCCGTCCGAAGCCCCCCCCGACATATGGCAGATTGAACTGTACCCGTTCAGGCGGCAGCCCGGCGGTAACTGCGGCGAGTCGATGCGCTTCCTGGGCGAACTGCGTGGACGCCCAAACCTGGAGTCCGTCCGAATTCAGCCATGCGGTGCAGTTGATCGGCTCAAGCGGCATCGCGTCCATGAAGGGGTAGGAATAATCCGCCTCGATAACGCGGTGAGCACGGCCGATCGACCCTGCGAAATCTCCGGCTTCCCGGACTACCGGCTGCGGCCGCCCAGCCCGGCTGACCAGGTCCGCCATGATGGACTCACTGCTGGTGTAAGCAAATTCCCCATCATCCCACTCGATCGGAAGCGCCAGAAGCGCCTTCCTTGCCCTCCAGAAGCTGTCCGCGACGACGGCAACGGCATCGTCCATCCCGTAATCTTCTCCGCCGTCGGCAAGCGGACCGTTGAGGCCGCAAGGTCCTGCCGCGATCCGGACGACCCCGACAACGCCCGGCATCTTGGCAATCGCTTGTTCGTCGAACGAGACAAGCTTGCCGCCATAGACAGGGGATTGTTGCACGACCGCATACAACATGCCCGGCAAATCGACATCGATGCCATATTCCAGCTTCCCGGTCGTCTTGGGAACCAGATCGAGGCGCTTGATCGGCTTTCCGATCAGCCGGTAGTCAGCAGGGTCCTTAAGTTTGACCCGCGAAGGGTGCGGCGGCGCAATATGGGAGGCGGCGGACGCGACCTCCGCGTAGCTTTGCCGTCCCCCGCCGGGCAATATGATGCTGCTCTCCTCGGTTCTCAAATCCGCTACGTCGAAGCCCGAGCGCCTGGCGGCAGCGGTCAAAAGCATTTGTCTGATCTGAGCGCCTGCCATTCTCATGGGATTGAAGAGACGGTCAGCTGACCAACTGCTCTCCGTGCATGTATATACATACACATTGTTGCGCTTGAGGTTCGTCAATGGATCGAAGAATTCGGGCCGGATCGATGACCATTTCAGATCGAGCTCTTCCGCAAGAACCTGCGAGAGGGTTGTGACCACACCCTGTCCAATGTCGCTCTGTGGAATGCGGATGCGAACCGTGTTGTCGGGCATCATTACAACCCAAGAGAATAGCTCGACCGAATCGGAAGGCTTAGGATCGGCGACCCGGCAACCCGTCATGGTGACGGGAAAAACCACACCTGCCGAAACGGCGGCGATCGACTTCAGCAAGGAACGGCGGTCAGTATTCATGGCTTCTTCACGTGCGCCCGTTCGCGGCCGCGTGGATCGCGGCGCGTATGCGATCATAGGTCCCGCACCGGCAGATGTTCGTGATCTCGCGATCGATGTCTTCATCCGTAGGGAAAAGTTTCTTCCCCAGAAGCGCGGTGGCTGCCATTATCATACCGGACTGGCAATATCCGCACTGTGGAACACGAATATCCTGCCAAGCTTTCTGTACAAACTGGTCGCCATTGGCCGAAAGCCCCTCAATCGTGGTTACTTCGAGCCCGACCGCGGCCGTCGCAGCCAAGGAGCAAGATCGGGCGGTCTGGCCGTCCACTATGACCGTGCAGGCGCCGCACTGGCCGATGCCACAGCCATATTTCGTACCTTTGAGCTTCAACGTGTCACGGAGCACCCAGAGTAGTGGCGTATCATCGTCGACCTCGGCGGGCATGGTCGACCCATTAATCTTCAGCTCAATCCTCATCATTATACTGCCCATCTGGCATACACTGCCGACCGCGGTAAATTGGCAATCCTTTTGAGCACGCGGAAGCCGGGGCGTCAATATAATTATCCACACGCTGAATTGGTGCAGCCCGCCTGACGCAAGCAGCGCCTGCACCATTCAGGAGATCCGCACCGCAACGCCGTAGGAGTGCTATGGGTCGGTTGTCCGCGCGCCTCGCCCGCCGGAATTTTCTTGTGAAATGGAGGGCTCCATCTGCCTTGTCGCACGTTGATGATATGTCTAGCGACAGGAGGTCAGGCGCATGATGATTCGAGCTTTAAAGCGCTGTTCATTCCTCGTCGGCGCGCTTCTCCTTCCGATTTCGGCCCCAACTGCGTTTGCCAACGGTCCCCCATCTTCGTCCCCTATCGAGGCCCGGAAGCTTTTAGCCAAGGTGGACGCAGATCAGGACAGGCGAATATCGTTGGCGGAATGGCGAATGCAGAGCCTGCCGAAAGCCAATTTCGAAAAGCTGGACCGTAACCGGAACGGCTTCATCACTTTCCGGGAACTGGCTGATTTCCCGCCGTCGACCCTTGATGCAACGCGCGACGGAAAGCTTTCCGCCCTTGAGTTGAAGTTTGGCAAAGCCGAGGCCCGAATAGGAGCTGCACCAGCTTCCAAGTAATAGTATGGTCGCGTTCGAAAATGGATTCTTCTGACCGGCTTTGGTGAAGGATGAAAATATCCATTGAGAAGCGATCATTGGAAGAGTGATCATCCATCTTTGTAGCATTGCCGCTTTTTTTGGCGGGCGCTTCGACAAAGTCGAAAATTGATCGTTCAGCGTCGTAGAACACAAAATTGCTACCGACCGCGATGCTCGGCAAACACGCGAAAAAATGGGGCGATGCTTGCCCCCTGCATGGCGAGGAGTTGCAGATATCGTGAATTTGGTTTAATAATATCGCCTACAATACCGATCCACTCGCAACTGTCGGCAATGGGGGCGGCAATGATTGTGTTGTGCGCGACGAGTCTTATCTCGTATTGTTCGCGGTCTTGTCCGGAAAGTCGGCCTGGGAAACGTCTGTTTCGCAATCTTCGGCCGTTATTGCTTGTCCCCTTGTGAAGCTGATGGCGCCTGCGCAGCGCAGACCCGAGCCCGATTTAGTCGAATTTTTCATCGTCGAGGATAAGATGAGCGGCTGCGCTTCGTCGCCGCAGAAATTTTGCTCCCATGGCCGCTAATTTATTCGGCTGTTGATTTTCGAAAGGACTATGAAATCGGTGTTGTGAGTGTTTCATTATAACCTTGGATCATATGCTATCTATTTGAATATATAAAGATAATCGTCGGGAAAGGGTCGGCTGATCCATTTGCTGCGAGGCGCGTGCCCTGCCCAGCTCTAATGGGCGTTGACAATGCCATTAATTATGCGACAACGTAATTACTGCATGTTGCTCGGTCGACCCCGCTTAGGCGGAATTCCGTTCGGCGCGAGGAGAAGCAGTGGCGGTTCGCAGGTGCTGAGGGGGCACCTTGGCCGACGCGAACGGGAAGTGCCTTCGGCGAAATGCACTCTCGCTCTGCAGAGGACGTATAATGAAAGGGAGAAGTATATGATTGCTCGCATCACCCGCGGTTCTGCTCATACCGCACTGGCGATTTCGCTTGCTTCGCTGCCGCTGGCAGTCTCTGCTACTGCTTATGCCCAGGATCAGGTCCAGCCTGAACCGAGCGCCGCTTCTGCAAGGGGCAATGGCGATATCGTTGTTACGGCGATGCGGCGCGAACAGCGCCTTCAAGACGTTCCAGTCGCCATTTCTGCCTTTGGCGGGGAGGCGCTTGAGAAGCGTCAGGCGGTGCAGATCTCCGATCTTATTCAGCTGTCTCCCAATTCGCAGGTCAACTATCCATTCGGTGAAGGTGGCCCGCCCAACTTCGTCATCCGCGGCATTTCCTCGACCGACTATTCCGCTAACCAGAGCAAGCCGATCGCGATCTACATCGACGAAGGCATCCGCGGCCTGTCGACATTCGAAACCATGCCTCTTTTCGATGTCGAGCGCGTCGAGGTGTTGCGCGGCCCGCAGGGCACGCTCTACGGCAAGAATGCGACCGGCGGTGCTGTCAATATCGTCACGAAAAAACCGGGCTTTTCCACCGAAGGATATGTGACGGGCAGCTACGGCAACTTCAATCGTGTTCGACTGCAAGGGGCTTTGCAGGTCCCCTTGATTGACAATGTGCTGGCGATGCGCATTGCAGCGCTTTATGTCCACGATACGGGCGTTCTCAAGAATGTCACGCCGGGCCTTGGCGACCTCGATCAGACCGACGTCTTTGCCTTCCGCGGCGCGCTACAATTCGAACCTGCGGATAACTTTGAGGCCACATTGCGCTTCAACCACGTCAAAAGCGGCGGTCGCAATTACACGGCATATGCGGGAAACATCGATTTCAACGATCCCCAAATTATCTTCCCTGGCAATAATTTGTCCAACCTGCCGGGATCTAACCGCGATGGTCTGAGCTTCTTTGAAAGTGCCGTTAATCGCGCGCCGAAGCGGCTTATCCGCAGCGACGGCTTCAACCTGATCATGAACTGGGAAGCAACCGATACCCTCAAGCTAACCTCCGTGACGACCTATGACTGGGGCAAATGGGTTGACACCGGGGATGATGACGGTCTCGCTATCCAAGTGGATGATCCGATTGTCACCTTCGGCAAAAATATGAAGCAGTTCGTCCAAGACTTTCGGTTGGCGACATCGTTTGATGGGCCGCTCAACGTCCAGGCGGGCCTCCTGTACACGTATGATGCGGTAAATGCGGGCTTCAACTATTCGCTCCTGACGGATCCGGGTTGCGGTGCCGTATGTAGCTTCGGCTTCACGCCCACTGGAACCGGCTTTATCCAGTCGAACAGCTTCAACCAGAAGCGCAACAGCTATGCCGCTTATTTTCGTGCTGACTATGAGGTAACCGACACGCTTTCCGCATATGGGGGTGTCCGCTTCAGCCGGGACAAGGTTGCTGTCTCTAATTTCAACGCATTCCTCGGTGACAATGTAGATCCCGTAGCCATTCAATCGATCAGCAATTATTCTGATCGCCGCACCTTCAACAATACGAGTTTCGAGGTTGGCGTAAATTGGAAGCCTACGCAAAATATCCTGCTCTACGCTTCAATGCGCGAAGGGTATCGCAGCGGCGCCGTGAACGCGCAGGCCTTCAGCGATCCCTCCGAAATCACGTTCGCGCCGCCTGAAACTGCGCGGACTTATGAAGCAGGGTTCAAGTCCACGCTTCTCGACCGTGCGCTGACCATCAACGGTACTGTGTTCCAGACCGATTATGCAAATCAGCAAGTTGTCGTGACCGAGGCGGGCGGGCTATTTCCGCTCCGTTCGATCAGCGCCGCGCGCGTTCGCGGGTTCGAAGCTGATATCACCGCGCGGCCGATCGATCGGGTGACGCTTGGCGTCGGCGTCGGCGTGTTGGATCCAAAATACCGGAACAATGCGACAGTTACGGGTACGAGCGGCATCGACGTCTCAGGAAATCAGATATCCAATGCCGCAAAGTTCAGCCTCAACCTCAGCGGCGATTTCGTGCTCGCCGAAATCAACGACGCTACCGTCGACCTCAGTCTCGACGGTGCATATACTTCGCGTGTCTATTATGACATCGCTCAGACCCGAACGCTGTCTCAACCAGGCTACTGGGTAGCCAACGGTCGCATTGCATATAACGCCAAGCGTTTTGCGGTGGGTGCAGGCGTAAAGAACATCTTCAACGAGAAGTATTTTACCTACGGTTTGGGCCTGCGGTTTGTAGGATTGGATTACCTGATCCGTGGTACACCGCGTACCTACAGTGCAGATGTCACTTTCCGCTTCTGATCTTCAAAAGATGCGAGTTTAAATTTTTTGTACTTCTTTCTCGCTGACGAACAATCAGCGAGAAAGAAGTCTTTTATTTAGTATAATCAAACTCCATTTCGCTGACGTTGGTACGAATTTCTCAAGGTTTAGATATAACTTTGGGATTATCATAAAAGATTTATACGGCCGCTTTGCAAAATAACCTAAAACAGGAGTTGGGAATGCGCGATGTTTTGGTTACCAAAGCGACAGGAACGACCGGGCGTTATGTGGTCGAACGCCTCGCGGAGCGCGGGGCGTCGGTCAAGGCCGCATCAAGAAACCCTTCATCGGTCACGCAGGGCAACGTCGTGCCAATATTGTTCGATTGGGAGAACCGATCGACTTGGGATGCTGCACTGGACGGCACTGATGCCGTCTATCTCGTCAAACCAGAGTCGCCCGAGGTAACGCAAATCATCTTCGATTTCATCGAGTTGGCTAAGAGTTTCGGCGTCATCAAAATCGTACTTCTCTCGGAAATAGCGGCGGAAACACGCACGGCCGATGCCGATGAATTAAAAGTTGAGAGAGTGGTCGAACAGAGCGGTTTAACCTACACCATATTGCGTCCAAATTGGTTCATGCAAGACCTCGTCGACGAGCGCTTTTTCGGAGATCTGATCCGTCGAGACGGGGTCATCGTGATGACGACCGGGGGCGCGGCAACGGCTTGGATCGACGCGAGGGATATAGCTGCCGTGGCCGTCGAGATTCTACTTGGTGCGGATTATGACAAGCAAGCGCTCACGCTTACCGGCCCTGATGCATTCACCCTTGTGCAACTCACGGATCGCATAGCGGCTGTGACCGGGACGGTCGTCCAGCCTGTCGAGGAGACGACCCAGGCGGCAGAAGAGCGGCTTCGGAAATCAGGTGCATCCGAGGGTTTCATTGAATATTTCTCAAATATCGGACGCAGCATAATGAAGGGAGATACCGCCTCGGTCGCCGATCAAGTTGCGCTTATAACAGGACGCGAGCCCCGCACTCTTGACGCTTTCCTCACTGAGTACGCGCCTTTGCTGCAGCGCGGTGCCGGACAATGACGATGCAGGATCCGGTCGAAACTCAGCTTTCGCGTGACAATGAGGCCTTGCTCAAGAAGCAGGTTGATGCTTGGGCGCGAAATGATCTGGATGCGCTCTTGGCGCTCTACAATGATGAGATGGAATATATAGACATTCCGTGATGTCGGTCCCGGCCGCGATGACGTCTTCCAGGCGGATGGTCGAAGTGATCCGTCCCAGCCGCTCGCGATCCAGATCGGTCGCAAGACGCGCCCAGGCTTCGAGACGGCGCGGCTTCGGGCACATGACGGAATCGATGCCGAGTAGAGAGACGCCGCGCAGGATGAAGGGCGCCACCGTGCCCGGAAGGTCCATCCCTTGCGCCAAACCGCAGGCCGTGACCGCGCCGCCATATCGGGTCATCGACAGGACGTTGGCCAAAGTATGCGATCCCACGCTATCGACACCGGCGATCCAGCGTTCCTTACCGAGCGGCCGCCCGGGACTGGACAGTTCGTTGCGGTCGATGATTTCGGCGGCGCCAAGGCCCTCGAGATAGTCCGCTTCCTCGGCCCGACCGGTCGACGCGATGACGTGCCAGCCTGCCTTCGCCAACAGCGTGATCGCGATCGAACCGACGCCGCCGGCCGCACCGGTGACGATGACCGGCCCATCGGCTGGCTGCAGTCCATGCTTCTCCAACGCGAGAATGCTGAGCATCGCGGTATAGCCTGCGGTACCGATCGCCATCGCTTCGGACGGCGTCAGGTCAGCAGGTAACGGCACCAGCCAGTCGCCCTTGACCCGGCTCTTTTCAGCGAAGGCGCCGAGATGGGTTTCGCCCGTGCCCCATCCGTTGAGGATGACTCGATCGCCGGGTTGGAAATCGGGATGGCTGGACGTCTCGACCACGCCGGCGCAATCGACGCCGGGGATCATCGGGAAGCGCCGGACGACCGGGGCTTTGCCAGTGATCGCCAGACCGTCCTTGTAGTTGACCGTGGTGTGCGTCACCCGAAGCTCGACATCGCCTTCCATCAGATCGGCTTCGCTGAAATCCGTCAGCGCGACGGTTCGGCCTGTGTGGTTCTTTTCGATCACGACTGCTCGGAATGTGCTCATGATAATGCTCCTTTCTCAAAATTAGACCGATCGGCTAGAATTGTTCAAAAAAGGGGGTCAGGTGCGGATCATTGCGAAAAACCCTTCCGCGAATGTCCGGAGCGGAGCGCCGCTGCGTTCGAGCTTGGCGCGCAGCACGGCGCCTTTCCCACCCGATCCAGAAGAAGGCGGCGAGGCGATCAGCATCATGGTGGGCTCCGATCTCACCGGCAGCTTGCGCGGCTCGCAGGCATTGGGCCGTGCGATGCGGGGCGGCACATATGGCGAGCTGACCGCACCATCGCGGTCGCCGACCACAATGTTCCGACCGATGGGCGCGGGCAGCCCGATGTATTTCGCTGCCTCCGTCATGACTTGTCTCCGTTGCTGACTAATCCATAGTCAGCATCCCAGATTCGAGCGGCCGAGGCTCCCGCAGTCATTGGGTCTAAGAAGCTCGGTTTCCTCAACGCTTCGCTCGATATTCGGCCAGCCAATTTCCCGTTCGATCGCGTCCCTGGGATCCTCGTGCTTCCAGCGCCCTTCGATCAGCAGCCGCCCGAACGCCGCGTAAATTTTGCCGATTTCCTTCAGGCGACGCGGGCGTGGATTGACTTCCTAGCCGAAGCACTCCCCACTCCTGGCACCGATTGGTGAGATGCCGAGCTAGAAGACGCCCCGAGTTTTTAGTAAGCGTGGGCTGGAGGCCGCAGATCAGGCGGCTTCGGCGATCGGTTGCTGATCTGGTCGCCAGTTCCACGGCATGAGCTCATCCCAGCGGGCGGCGGGCCAGTTGCCAGCGATCTTGGCGATGACGTCGGCGATATAGGCTTGTGGTTCGAGGCCATTGAGTTTGGCGCTCTCAATGACGGAATAGACGGCAGCAGCGCGATCGCCGCCCGCCTTTGATCCGGCAAACAACCAGTTTTTACGGCCGAGGGCCACACACCGCATGGCGCGCTCCGCAACGTTGTTATCGATCTCCAGACGGCCATCATCAAGGAAGCGCGTGAGCGCGACCCAGCGCTTGCGGCCATAGCGACAAGCCTTGGCCATCTCGGACTTGGGCGAGAGACGGCGCAGCGCATCATCGAGCGTCTGACGCAAATCATCGATCAATGGCTGGGTGCGGTCCTGCCGGCTTCGTCGTCGGATATCGGGCTGCTGGCCGCAGACGTCGGCCTCGATTTCATAGAGCTGGCCGATGCGTTCCATCAGATCGGTGGTGAGCGGCGTCGGCTTGGTGGCGTGGATGTCGAATATCTTCCGCCGGAAATGCGCCCAGCAAGCAACCTCGGTGACGCGGTTCGTGTCGTAGAGCTTATCATAACCAGCATAGCCGTCGGCCTGGAGATAGCCGGTGAAGTTGGCCAGCTGCCGCTGGGGATGTGCGCCGGTGCGATCGGTGGTGAACTCATACCAGACCAGCGCCGGGGTCGTGGCGCCGGAGCCGCGATCATCGACAGCGTAAGCCCAGAGCCTGCCAGTCGCCGCCTTGCCCCGCCCCGGATCAAGCATGGGAACCGGCGTATCGTCGGTATGGATCTTCGTGGCGGTAAGGCCGACTTCGCGAATGCGACTGACGATCGGATCGAGCAGCACGGATGCCTGCCCCACCCAGCCTGCCAGCGTCGAGCGGTCGATCTCGATCCCCTGCGCAGCCATTATCTCGGCTTGGCGGTAAAGCGGCAGATGATGATCGAACTTGGAGACGACGACATGGGCCAGCGTGCCGAAGGTCGCCTTGCCTCGGGCAATGGCTTTTACCGGCGCGGGCGCCTGCACGATCTTCTCGCAGGACCGGCAGCTATACTTGGGCCGGATGGTCCGAACGACACGCCATTGCACCGGCACGGCATCAAGCATCTCGTCGCTATCCTGCCCCAGAGGCCGTAGCGCGCCGCCGCAGTCCGGACAGGTGCAACTGCCCTGCTCGGGCTCGATCCGCTGTTCTTCCCGCGGCAGATGGGCGGGCAGTGCGCGAACAGGCGCTGACCGAACGCCATCTGCCGGATCGGCTCGACGCGCGGCAGCGACGATGGCCTCGCCTTCAAGTTCTTCGAGGGCCAGCTCAAGCTGTGCGATCTGGGTGTCGAGCTTCTCGGACGACCTGCCGAACTGCATCCGCTTGAGGCGCGCGATCTGCACGCGCAGCGTATCAATCAGGATGTCGCGGGCAGAAATATCGGCGTGGGCGGCCGCCAAAGCAGCTTCGAGCTCGGCGATCCGAGCGTCTTTGTCAGCGGTGGAAAGGCCTGCATCCGACACCGCGATCCTATAGCGGAACAGCCGCCGATGTACCAGTAAAAGTGCCGGAAATGGGTGTTTTTAGCCCGCGAGTGACGGGGTGAAAGTGCGTTCCGGCCGCCGCCAGTCGATGCCTTCCAATAGCATGGAAAGCTGGGCCGCGGTCATCACCACCAACCCGGTCTTGGTCGATGGCCACACGAACCGGCCCCGGTCCATCCGCTTGGAAAACAGGCACATGCCCTGGCCATCATACCAGAGCAGCTTCACCAGATCGCCGCGCTTCCCCCGAAAGGCGAACAGCGCCCCGGAATGCGGACTTTGCTCCAGAACCTGCTGCGTCATCACGGCAAGGCCGTCGAAACCCTTGCGCATGTCTGTCGCGCCGCAGGCCAGGAATATCCGCGTTGAGGGCGGCAGCGGGATCATCGCGTCAGGATACCGATCACCCGCGATAGGGCATCGGCATCGACCGTGGCGTCCACGCTCACTCTGATGCCCGACGGCAGCTCGATGCCGATCACGCCGTCGCTGCGTGCCGCGACCGTCGGCGCGGGCAAGGCTAACTGCTCGCTGATCTGCACCTCCGCAAAAACGGGCTCTGCCAGCTTGCGAACCCCGGCAAGCTCACCGGACATTGCTTGGCGCCGCCAGGTGTAGATCGAGCCGCTGCCGACGTCATGGCGTTCACAGGCCGCGCGCACGCAACCCTCCGGGCCGAATGCATCACGCAGGACGGCCAGCTTCTGCTCCACGGTCCAGCGCCGCCGGCCCGACACCCGGCTAACGATCTCTATCCGACTACTCATACGACCGCTCGTATGAGTAGTCGCTGCACCGCTAGCTGAATCTTCAATCCCGTCCGA
Organism: Sphingobium fuliginis; assembly: GCF_015074805.1. Taxonomy (NCBI): domain Bacteria; kingdom Pseudomonadati; phylum Pseudomonadota; class Alphaproteobacteria; order Sphingomonadales; family Sphingobiaceae; genus Sphingobium; species Sphingobium fuliginis. Next base: position 78,609 of record NZ_CP060037.1, read on the forward strand.
CACCGGCCACTCCGCTCAAAGAGCGGCAATCATCCCGCCAGATGCGTGGCGCGCAAGGCGGCCGTCAGACCCTTCCAATTACCCACAACTTCTTCGGCTGACGTCGGCGCCGATTTTGATGTCCATCAGACGGGACCACCCTCTCCAGATGACGATGTTGCCGGGAGGTGGATCGTGGGCTCGCGCAAGATAGCCTCCGAGCCTGGCGATTCGGGTCAGATAATCGGCAAGGGTTCTGCCTGCGGACACGTTCTTTCGTGAAGCTGCAAGGCGGTCGATCAGCGCGATTTCGACATCGGTCAAGACAAGCCGAGGCGAGGCATCAGGAGCGGCGCGGTTGATCATGGTCATCCAGAACAGGCGCCAGGACAGAATGCAGAATATGGCGATCAGATTGGCAAGGCGCTCAGCAGTTCGCAGCCGCGCATCTTCGGCTCGGCAGCCGGATTTGAGTATCTTGTGGAAGAGTTCGATCTTCCAACGCTGGGCATACCAGTCGAGTTTTTCGATGGCTTCATCGGGCGTTGTTACCGGCAGATCGGTGATGAGCCGCCAGTCGATCGGGGGGCGTCCTTCTGGCGTTCCACTCTCACGAGCGTGTAAGATCGTCAGGGTGAGAGGGGGATAGCGTTTTTGCTTTCCGATCGGCGGCAAAACCTGGATGCGCCGATAGCGTAGCTCGATGTCGGCATGATCGTCTTTGCCAACGGCGACCCGATGCATGCCCTGCACGGTGGTTTCGCTCATTTCGTCGGCGATCGTATGGCCACCGTCACCGGCCAGACGGTCGACACAGGTGCGCACCAGGAAATGCGTGCCGAGCGCCTGTGTTTCGCAGAAGAACTCGTAAATGTCGTTCTCCCGGTCGCCAATGTGGACGAGCCGCTCCGGCTCGCCCAGTAAGGACGTCGATTGGCGCATATTCTCGAGCCAGCGGTAGCTCTCCTTCTCCTCGATCGGCACGCGTGTGGGATTGATCCGCCGCTTCAAAGCGTTGGTGCCCTTGAACCTGGTGCGGGTCCAGAATTTCGTCGCCGTCAGGCCCAGCGGCAATCCCTCGGTCGTGACCGCGAGGCTGGAGTGCATGAGCAGGCCGCAGACCGTATGAAGCCGGAGTCGACCATTCTCATCGCGCCGGCTCGGCGCAAGACCGATGGCGCCAATCCTTTCGGGATCGCGCCGTTGATAGGAGAATTCGGTGGTGTCCTGCAAAACGAGGATGAGCCCGTCAAGGGCAGCCACACGCGCCTGTGTTGCCTGAAAATGCCCGGCGAGAATCTCGCCCTCGTTGACCGATCCATTCGACAAAAAGCGGTACGCCGCCTTGGTATTGGCCCAGTCCTGACAGGCCATCGGAATCGGCGCGCCGATTGCCCCTGCCATCTGCACAAGCATCATGCGAAGCCGCTCGCCCAGCCGCTTATCACGAAAGGCGCCGGGATCGACTTCCCTATCAGCCCATCCAGCCGCATCAAAAACGGAATTTTCCACCTTGCACCCCCGCTCCAGCGAAATGGTGCTCGTGGATGAATCATGGGCAGTTCCCTTCAGGCAATCACCATGAGTCAAACGGAATCAGGCGTGCGGCGAGATGTGGGTAATTGGAAGCGTCAGACCCCGCTTACAGTTTTTATCGGAGGACCACGTTTGCTATCTCGAAATATTACAGTCCTTTATGATTGTAGATATTAGTGACCCAGCGAAAGCGACGCCCACAACCGCACATGGTCGGCATCGATAACGCCGAGGCTTGGTCCCTTTCAGTTGGTCCAGCGGAGGCCGCGGGCGCGGCGGACGTTGCGGGTGAGCGTGAACCGCATCACTGCCAACCCTCGATGACGATCTTGCCGCGTGCGGTAGTGCTCTCAAGCGCCTGGTGCGCGCGCTTGAGGTTCGCGGCGTTGATGGGGGAGAACTGAAGCGCCCCGGCTTTTCAGGAGGCAGTTTCCATTGGGCTATGCAGCCATATCGAGGTTCTCGAGGGCTGCATAGTAATTGTCTTCAGCCTCAGCGGGCGGGATGTGCCCGATAGGGCCGAAGAGCCGGTGATTGTTGTACCAATCGACCCAGCGCAGCGTTGCCATTTCCACGGCCGAAACGCTTGGCCATGACCGCTGCCGCCAGATGACCTCGGCCTTGTAAAGGCCGTTGATCGTCTCGGCCAAGGCGTTGTCGTAGCTGTCGCCGACGCTACCAACCGAGGGAACGAGCTTGGCCTCGGCCAAGCGCTGAGTATAGTTCATCGCGAGGTATTGAACTCCCCTGTCGCTATGGTGGATCAGCCCGTCATCGGGGCCTGGCCTGCGGGCATGAATTGCCTGCTCCAGGGCATCCAGAACGAAGCCTGCAGTGGCTGATGTGCTGACCTTCCACCCCACAATCCGCCGAGCAAAAGCGTCAATCACGAAGGCGACGTAGACGAAGCCCGCCCAGGTATGCACGTAGGTGAAATCGACAACCCACAGAGCGTTGGGCCGGCTGACGCGAAACTCCCGATTGACCTTGTCCAGCGGACACTGCGCCTTCGGGTTGCTGATGGTGGTGATCGTCTTCTTTCCACGCCGGACGCCCGCCAGCCCCATGGCGCGCATCAGCCGTTCCACCGTGCATTTCGCCACCATGATGCCTTCACGCCGCATCTGGTGCCAGACCTTGCGTGCGCCATAAAGGCCGAAGCTGGCCTCATGGACCCGCTTGATCTGTTCCCTGATCTCCTCATCGCGCCGGGCACGTGCCGGACGCCTTCCGGGATCGGCACGGCGCGCGGCATGTTCACGATAAGAGGAAGGGGCGATTGCCAGCTCGCGGCAGATCGGCTCGATCCCCAAATCCTCGCGATGGGCGTCGATAAACGCCATCATCATCTCCCGGGGCGGTCGAGCTCCGCCATCGCAAAATATGCTGATGCCTTGCGCAAAATCTCGTTGGCCCTGCGCAGTTCCTTCACTTCGCGCTCAAGCAATCTCAGGCGTTCCCGGTCATCAGCGGCAAGCGCCGCTGGCCCCGCTCGTCGGCTCGCCTCCTCGCGGCACCAGCGGCGCAGCGTCTCCAGCGAGCAGCCGATCTTCGCCGCGATCGACTTCATCACTTCCCACTCCGAGCCATACTCAGCTCGCTGCTCCGCCACCATACGAACCGCCCGCTCGCGAACTTCAGGTGAAAATTTGTTGGTCGTCTTGCTCATATCGGATGCTCCTTCTCACAAGTTGGAGCCTCCGGAAAAGCCGGGGCGCTTCAGGGTGTGACAAGATGAAGCTCGAGGCCGTCTCGCGCAGTCGCGAACAGGCTCGCAAGCATCCGTCAGGAAGTCAGGGGAGGTGAAAGGGCCATCTGATCCGCTTCCCCCGACCGATCGATAAGAGCCAGTGCGACAAAAGTGCTCTTCCAAGGATGAACTGCATGAAAAGGAACGAGGCTTCCCATGTTGAGTGAAGAGAGCAGACTGAATTTTTATGCAGAACCGGTTGAGCAGGTCCTCCAGCAGCTTCGGACAGTCCCGCAGGGACTGAGCGGCGACGAGGCGGCCCGGCGTCTGGCTGCACATGGCGCCAACAAACTGCCAGTTCCTGAGCAACGTAGCACCGCCGCCCGGTTCGTATCGCACTTTCACAATATCCTCATCTACGTCCTGCTGCTCTCCGCTCTGGTGACAGCGATCCTTGTACTCCTTCGGAGAGAGCTTGATGGTCTCGCCCATCAGCTGGACGTCGCGCTTGGCGAAATCGACGCGCAGCGGCCCGCTCTCGAAGACAACGGCATTCGCGCTCCCCGCCTGGGAGCGGCGGACTGCTGCCCGGATGCGGGCCATCAGTTCCCCGATCTCGAACGGTTTGTTGACATAGTCGTCGGCGCCTTCGTCAAGCGTACAGGCGCTCATCTCGGTCGCACAGATGATCAAGCTGGGCGAATGCGAGTTCGCGGTTGCCGGCGGCGTCGAGAGCATGAGCCAGTCGCCCCATGTCGTCAAAGCCGTGCGCTGGGGGCGACGCATGGGCGACGAGGCCATGATCGACGCGATGAACGCCATCCTGCACGACCCTTTTGGCGCGGGCCACATGGGTGTGACCGCCGAGAACATTGCCGAGCGTTTTTCGATTACGCGCCAGATGCAGGACGCACTCGCCGCACAGAGCCATCGCCGCGCGTCCGCCGCACAGGCTGACGGACGCTTCGAGGAGCAGATCGTAGCGGTCGAGGTCCGGAGCAAGGGCGGCACGAGCCTGTTCCGGATGGACGAGCATGTAAGAACCGAGCTTTCGGAGGTGCCCCTTGCGGGCCTGAAACCTGTCTTCCGGGAGAAGGGCGGCACCGTCACCGCCGGCAACGCGAGCGGCATCAATGACGGTGCCGCCGCGCTGGTTCTCGCCTCAGGTGACGCGGCCGCACGCCACGGGCTCCGCCCGCGAGCCAGGGTCCTCGCCTGGGGCCATGCCGGCGTGGCACCCGAGGTCATGGGGCTGGGGCCCGTCGAGGCGGTCCCCATTGCGCTCGATCGCTGCGGGTTGACGCTCGCGGACATGGACGTGATCGAGGCCAATGAGGCCTTCGCCGCGCAGGCCTGTGCTGTCGCCAAGCTGCTCGGTTTCGACCCCGAGAAGGTCAACCCCAATGGCAGCGGCATCGGACTGGGGCATCCCGTCGGCGCGACCGGCGCCATCATCACCCTCAAGGCCCTTTACGAGCTTGAGCGTAGCGGCGGGCGCTATGGCCTCGTTACGATGTGCATCGGCGGCGGGCAGGGCATTGCCCTCGTGATCGAACGACTGGCGCAAGATGGAGCCGGGCCTGCCAGGCACTGATGCCGCCCGGCACTCGCGCCGGCGCAGCTCAGCCTGGTGGGTCGAGCGCACCCGTCAGACAAATTGAAGCGGTCGCGTGCTGGAGAATATAATGGACGACGAAAGCTATGTGTTTGACGAGGAAACCGGTGACTGGATGCCCACCTCCGAGCTCGTAGAACGCCGCGCGCAAGCGAGCCGGGTCGAGGTTCGCGATGCTGTGGGCAATATCCTCGCCGACGGGGACCAGGTTACCCTGATCAAGGATCTCGAGGTAAAAGGCGCGGGCCAGACCTTGAGGCGCGGCACGCTCATCAAGTCGATACGGCTGACCGGCGATGCGCAGGAGATCGATTGCCCTACGATGGGATCAAGGGGCTGGTTTTGCGCGCCGAGTTCGTCAAGAAGCGGACCTGATCTCAAAAGGCCGGACGCTCGATCCCGAGATCGCCGCCAGTAAATTTCCCGTTCGGGAGATTTCCGTAACAAACTATCCGCGCCTATGTTGGATTTTCCCGATCGGGAAATATTGATCTTGAAATGCGCATCAATATCGCATAATTTCCCGTTCGGGAAAGCGAGGGGCTATGCTCGACATGATAACCATCGGCCGGATCGTTCGCGACGAACGCAAGGAACTGGGACTGCGTCAGGATGAACTGGCGGCAGCAAGCGGCGTGGGACTGCGCTTTATCGTCGAGGTCGAGCGGGGTAAGCCGACGGCGCAGATCGGCAAGGTCATCGCGGTCCTGGCCGCGCTCGGCTGCGAGCTTGAGATCCGCCGGCCGGACGGCATCGTGATCGCCGGCCGGCCTGCGTGAGCACCGACATTCTCGATCGTCTTATCGTCTGGTCCGACCAGCATATCGCGGGCGAACTCTCCATCGACCGTGCAGGCGCGATGCGTTTCAGCTACGCGCCGGACTGGCTCGCCGATCCCGATAGAACAGCGCTCTCGCAGGCCATGCCCAAGAGGGTTGAGTCATTTGGCGATGCGCTGTGCAAGGCCGTCTTCGGCGGGCTGCTGCCCGAGGAAGGGCAACGGACCGCCATCGCCCGCGCCCTCGGTGTATCGCCCGACAATCCCTTTCGCCTGTTGGCGGCGCTTGGCGGCGACGTTGCCGGCGCCCTGGCCTTTTTGCCGGAAGGGGAAATGCCGCCAGCGGCACCCGCCGGCCGGCCGGCTCGCCCGCTTGATGACACAGAACTGGCGGCGCTGATCGCGCGTTTGCCGCGCGTACCGATGCTGGCCGGGGAGGGGGGCGCACGGCTCAGTCTGGCCGGCGCGCAAAGCAAGTTGCCCGTCGTTCTGGTCAAGGGCGCCATCGCCTTGCCGCGTGTCGGCGAGCCATCGACCCATCTCATCAAGTCCGAGCCCGATCGCTTTCCGGGACTGGCGGCCAATGAGGCATTCTGTCTCGCCCTGGCGCGATCGGTTGGGCTCGATGCGGTCATGGCCGAGTGGCGCGCCGTCGCTGGGAAGGGCTATCTCCTGGTGACCCGCTACGATCGCACCGTACAGCCCGGCGCGACCTCGCGCCTGCATCAGGAGGACTTCGCACAGGCGCTGGGCGTACCGTCCAACCGGAAATATGCGAGCGAGGGCGGGCCGACGTTCCGAGACGGCTTCGCGCTCGTCCGCGCGGCCACTTCACGGCCGGCCCGCGAGGTGCTGAAACTCGCCGATGCCGCGATCTTCAATGTGATCATCGGCAATGCCGACGCGCATGCCAAAAACTACAGTCTGCTTCGCCGCGCCAACGGCGAGGTGGTCCTTGCCCCCCTCTACGATCTGGTTGCGACCCATGTCTGGCCGGAGCTGTCGCCAAAGCTCGCCATGCGATTTGGGCGTGCCGCGACGCTCGAGGATCTGGACGCTGCAAGCTTTGTACGCTTTGCGCAGGATGCCGGTCTCGCGCTTCCCTTCCTGCGCCGGCGGGCCGCGGCGATCGCGGCGCGCGTGCAGGCTGCGATTACCGATCGCGTCGAGATCCCCGGGCTGGAGGATACCGCTTGTCTGGAGGACCTGCCGGCAACCGTGCTCGACCGGGCGATGCGGTTGTCACTGAAAGCGGAAGCGAGAGGCCGCTAGTCGTCCAGGCGGCCGAACGAATATGCGTGCGTTGCTCCAGCAAGTCCTTGAGCTTCTGGGCGTAGGACAGGCTCATGGCATGTCCGATGGCGCCGGCCCTGACATTGGCGAAGACATATTCGCTGCCCGATTCAAAGGCCGGCAGATATTCGTCGCTGGTCAGATAATCGACGTACATGTTGAGCACATAGTCGTGTACCGGCACACCGCGTGTCCGACCGGATTTCGCGCGGGCGCCATTGCTGTTGTCCTCGCGTGGAATGACCCAGATGACCTTTCCCAGCAGATCGATATCAATATGGTGCAGGCCCAATGCTTCGCCGATCCGCAGACCCGTATTGTAAAGCAGCACGATCAGGAACGCGTCACGCGCCAGGTTGCAGCCCTCGATCAGCCTCAACACCTCGGTCGGTGTCAGCCGTTTCTTGAGGACCTTCTGCTGGATGCGCCCGGTATCGCCCGACAGGTAGCGGTCCTTACGTCGCGTCGTGCGGCGCTGGCTGATGTGCTCCAGGAAAGGCTTGTAGATGCGATGACCGTCGTAAGCCTTGGCAACCTCGGCCGTATCGATCGTAAAGTCGTCGGTACCATTGAAGAAGCGGTAGAATGATTTTATCGCAAGCTGGATCTGGTTCCGCGTCGCAGGAGCCAGGACCCTCGTTGCCTGCTTTCCCAGCAAGACCAACCGGGGACTCGGCAAAGCGTCTTTCCGCGTGGCAAGCCGCCAAGCCAGAAAGCTATCATAAAGCGGCACCGTAGCCTGGTGGAGCCCGGCGTCGTTCGCGCTCAGGAAATTCGCGAACTCGACGACATGGCGGACGTAGGCCCGAACGGTGTTGGGCGACGCGTGCGTCTGCTCAAGATGAACGATCCAGCGACGACAGCACTCTACGATATCGCCGCGGTCATCCAGCACCGTCCACGATCGACGACCATCGGGCAACTCGATGCGCGCGGCCTGCCAAGGCGACGGTGAAGACGCAGTGGACATGGTGGCAGATATTGGTGAAACATGCCCCGAACCGCAAGCTTTCCGCCCTCACAGTGGACACACTTGTCGATTCCCTAGTTCGGTGAACAGCACCGCACGGATTTCCGCGATTTTACGGGCACGAGATTCCCTAAGATCGGTGGATTTTTACCCGAGATCTGGAGTGGGCCCCTGGGGTCGGACAGGTGGGACCATAATGATTGACCGTGGGTTTGGCTTTTGGAGAAAAGCCAATGCGACACCGTTCCCACAGCATGGAGTTCAAACGTCAGGTCGTTCAGGAATATCTGGGCGGCGAAACATTGCATGGGCTGGCCAAGCGTCATGACGTTTCTCGCCAATTGATCCGGGTCTGGATTGAGAAGTATGAGGCGGGCGAGTTCGACGATGACGCGCAAGCGGCTGATCTCATCCAGCAATATGAGGCCCGCATCGCCGCGCTGGAACGCCTGGTAGGCAAGCAGGCTCTCGAACTGGAGTTTCTAAAGGGGGCTCTGCAAAGCGCACCGCGGCCGAGAAACGGGACTACATCCGTCATCACCGGCCCCTTGGCATCTCCGTCTCCCAGGGGTGCAGACTGATGGGTATCGCACGTTCAACCTATTATCATGGGCGGGTGAAGCGGGTTGACGAAGCCGATCTGCTGGCCGCAATCATGGCGATCTGCGATGAGTTTGAGGCTTATGGCTGGCGACGCGTACGGGCGGCCCTTCAGCACCAGGGCATCTGCGCAAATCATAAGCGCATCAAGCGTTTGATGCGGGAACACAGCCTTCAGCCGCGGAGACGGCGGAGATATGTCGCAACGACTGACAGTGATCACGATCTGCCGATCTTCCCGGACCTGGCAAAGGACGTCGCTCTGACAGGTGCGGATCAGCTCTGGGTCGCAGATCTGACCTATGTCGCGATTGCGAGTGGCTTTGCTTATGTGGCGATCATCCTAGACGCATGGTCAAGGCGGGTGGTTGGCTATGCCATCGGTCGGTCGATCGATGCCCGCCTCGCCATTGCCGCGCTTGAAACTGCTATCGCAAGTCGGCAGCCCTCACCGGGCCTCATTCATCATTCGGACCGTGGATCCCAGTACGCAGCCGCTTCCTACCGTGCGCTGCTGGCAGCCAATGGCATTACCGGATCGATGAGCCGGCGCGGAAATCCTTACGATAACGCCAAGGCGGAAAGCTTCATGAAAACGCTCAAGGTCGAGGCGGTCTACCCGATGGCGTTCGAGACTTTCGAGGATGTCGCCACCCATCTTCCACCGTTCATCGACCGCGTCTACAATGAACGCCGACTGCATTCCGCTCTGGGCTATTTGAGCCCGGTGCAGTTTGAGGAGTTACACACCAAAACTATGGTCAAATCCGCGGCCTGATACCTGTCCGACCCCAGGGGCCCACTCCAATCGGTGGACAATGTTCATCGCGATTCGTCCAGCTGGGGAAGTCGTGATGGTGCGTCAGAGGGCAGACCTTCACGGTGTTGCAGAACCGGCATGGAGCCGGGCAGCTGAGCGCGAACCTGTTATCAGGAATCTGGCCGCAATGGCCCGCATTCCCGACGCCGATCTGCGACTGGCAATGGATGAACTTTCGCTGGGTCGAACTCGCCTCTATGCTCTCGTGAAGCAATATCGCACCCGCTCAGTGGCTAGCAGTCTCGTCGATAGCCGGCCCGGACCAACCTGCGGATTTTCCCGGCTTGGCCCTGAAGTCGACGCTCTGATCAATGGGATGATCGAGAGTTTTTTCCTAACCGACCAGCAGCCCAACATCAGCGATCTGTGGCGAAAAATTGCCCATGAATGTGCGGCCCGCGGCGTAAGCAAGCCGTCACGTCATGCGGTCGAGGTGCGCGTCATGCGCCTTCGCCGCGCGCATGTTATTCGGAGACGGAAGGGACGCAAGGCAGCGGACGATGGATTTCGCCCGGTGCGAGCCCACTATGGTGCTGAACATGCTCTGCAGATTGTCCAGATTGATCACACGCTGGTTGATCAGATTGTCGTCGATGAACGGAACAGGCTTCCACTGGGAAGGCCATGGCTGACGATCGCGGTTGATGTCGCGAGCCGTGTCGTAACCGGCTTTTATCTGACGATGGATTCGCCGTCGGCCACCTCGGTTGCCATGGCATTGCGTCACGCCGTGCTTCCCAAGAAAGCCTGGCTTGAGGAGCGCAGCATAGACGTTTCTTGGGAGGTTTCAGGCATTCCCGATTGCCTCCACATGGACAATGCGCGCGAATTTCACTCGCGCGCTTTGGCTCGTGGCTGTACCGAGCACGGCATCGAGCAGATCTTTCGACCGCCGGCCACGCCCCATTATGGCGGGCATATCGAACGACTGATCGGCACGATGATGGGCGCCGTGCATTTGCTTCCAGGGACAACCTTTTCAAACATAGCGGAAAAAGGCGATTATGACCCAGAGCGTCACGCTGCCATGACGCTTGCCGAACTGGAGAGCTGGATCGCCCTACAGATTGCGGGCGTCTATCATTGCAGCCTGCATTCCGCGCTTCAACTCACGCCCGCGAGCGCGTGGGAGAGGGCGGTGCAGCGCCAACCGGACCCAATCCGCCATCCCGCGGACTTCGATCAGTTTCTCCTCGACTTTCTGCCATTCGAAATGCGGAAAGTCAGGCGCGATGGCGTTCGGCTGTTCCACATCCGCTATTGGGACAATGTCCTTTCATCCTGGGTGGGGGAGGGACTCCAAATGCTCATCAAATATGACCCGCGGAACCTCTCCTGCGTCTTCCTGCAGGCGCCGGATGGCCAACATCTGCCGATTCCCTATGCCGATCTTTCGCGACCCGCGATCAGTCATTGGGAACAAAAGCGCGCTTTGGCCGAGTTGCACGAAGAAGGGCGGCGATCGGTTGATGAGGGGCAGATTTTCGCGTCTATCGAAGCGCAGCGTGCCATCGTAGCGATGGCAACTGCACGCACCAAGACGGCGCGGAAAGCGGCGAGACGTATGCCGCGGGACGATGCGCCCATTATCACGACAACCAAAGCGCCTGCTGACCTGGTCGACCGGCAGGCGCCTTTGACCAGCGATCCTTACCTGCCTTACCCCATGGAGAACTGGTCGTGACAGACGAGCTTACCCATCTCCACCCGGATTTCCGCGCCAATGCTCTGGTATCAGATGAGAAACGGATCGCATGGATTCGGACGGAACGCTGGGTGGGCTTCCCGAAGGCGGCGGCAATCGTGCAGCGCCTCGAAGCGCTCCTTGCCTATCCCAAGCGACCGCGTATGCCGTGCCTGCTGGTCTATGGACGCAGCGGCATGGGCAAATCGATGGCGATCGCCCGATTTTGCAACGCCCATCCTCCGACCTTCAACGAGACCGAAGGCAGCACGACCATGCCCGTTGTAGCCTTCCAGATGCCCAGAGAGCCGCTGGAACAGGATTTCTACGAGCAGATGCTGCGCGCCATGGGCGTCCCGGTTCGGGGCGGCATGACCAAACGGGACGCCGAGCGCCTGTGCCTCCGGCTTTTGGGCGAATTGGATACCCGGGTTCTCATTATCGATGAGATGAACAATCTCCTGGCTGGGACGTCGCGCCAGCAACGGCTGTTTCTCAACCTCATCCGCTTCATGACCAATGAGCTTGCCTTGCCGATCGTCTGTGCCGGCACGCCCGAAGCGCACCGCGCGCTGCTGTTCGATCAGCATCTCGCGGACCGGTTCGATGCGCTCGAGCTGTCTCCGTGGCGGGACGACGAGAGTTTCGTTTTCCTGTTGCGTTGCCTCGGTTCGACGCGCCCGCTGCGCCATGCCTCTGATCTGGAGAGCCGTGGGGTGAGACGGCGACTCATGGATCTAAGCGGAGGGATTACCGGACGAATATTCCGATTGGTCGAGGAGGCGGCGGTCGCGGCCGTCTTGAGCGGCCGCGAATTCATGGACGAGGAAACCTTTGCCGACGAACTGCTCGTACCTCCGCTGGCGTCGATGCAGCGCCACGGTCGAGCGAGGCATATACCGGTGGCCGGATAGCGCGAGATCGTGGCCGGCCTACAGGCGAAACAAAGTCTGGCGTTGCCGTTCGCGCCACGACCATGCCCGGATGAAATCATGTCATCCTGGCTTTCGCGCGTGGCTTGCCGATATGACTGTGAACCGGAACCACTGTTCACATTGTTGCTGTCGTCCAAGCAGGAAGCGGAGTGGAGTGATGGCGCAGCCATCGATTGGGGAATGTCGCTTCCCCATCAACTCTGTATTGCTGAAGCAACCCATCTTCATTCTACCGTCGTTGCATCCTGTGACGCGGCGCAGCGTTTTCCTCTTGTACCAGTATTCTGGTTTAGCTGGCCCAACTGTCTCGCCGTTGCCGGTGACGGCGAACCACGGGCATCGCAGTTCGCATGGGCGTGGTGTCCCGACTGCCTGACGGAGAGCCATAAGCAGACCGGTCAGGACTTCCTCCGGATGGAATGGTGCTTTGCCCCTGTAACCCTATGTGCGCGTCACCAACGGCCGCTTCTCAATCATTGCCTATGCGGTTCCCGTGAGCGACCTGTTCATGTCGCGAGTGGTAAGGAAAGCCGGCTTTGCTGCAGCCAATGCGGACTCCTCCTGGCTGGACAGGGGAGGCGGCGGTCGAGGCAAGAGCCGCTGCGGACATTCGCTGCCGCGAGTGTCCAGCTTTCCTTCGAACAGGATTTAATGGCGGCGCTATCCGGGCAGCCGGTGGGCGTCAGGTGGTGCGGCGCGGCCAAGCCGGCTGAATTGCTGGCTGCGGTCAGCGACATTGCCGATGTTCTTTGCGCGGCGTCCGGTCATAGGGGCGACGTTCCGCTCGATGCCTTTGATACATGCTCCCATTATCGACCCCGGCTCCATCTTCCGAACGTGCACCACAAACTGTGCGGCCTCTCAGCCGATTGGCGCAGACAGGTCATCGCGGCGGTTCTGGCGGTGATTGGGGACGCAAATGTCTGCGCCGTTATGGCGAGTGATCAACGCCTGGAAGAAAGACCGATCCTCGAAGAATTTCGGCAATGGAGCGGGTCACTGGAATGGCTGATCCATTTCATCCGCCCAGCCTATCGGCATGGATTGTATCGGCGAGCAACGCATTGGCCACCGCGGCTGCGCGCCCGATATCGCGCTGGGGTCACAGGCCTGTACTGAAGCAAAAACCGGTTTTCAGTCAGGCGGCACTTTCATCTATCTGCTGGACAGTTGAATTTCAGTGATCAGGCGCTGTGTCGAATTCACCGGTCACGCTCTTACGCTATGGCCGGAAACCGGGAGTTCGTGGTAATGTAGCAGTGCGAGTCCTCTCATGAATAAAGGAACAGCAGGCCAGACGAGTCCACCGATCTCAGGGAAATATCCACCGATCTTGGGTAATTTTTGTCCAGTGATCTCGGGTAAATCAATCTCGAAACAGTCGGAGTCCACCGATCTTCGGGAATCGACATCTAGGGCTCCATCAAAAACTACAAATTTAACATAATTCTTATTATCAGACTTTTTTATTATCACCTATTTTCAATATCTTATATCCTTATTGCTGATACCATTTCTCATGCTTGAAGCTCCAATCGAGCCAAAGGTGGAATGCCATCCGCCGGGTCTCGTTGAGGGTTTGGCTCCGCCATTTCAACCGAAGGCATCAGAGCAATCGCCGAATTGCGATAACGAGGGTCATGGGTGACTTCTTCGCCGATCCACGGCGGCAATTCCAAGCGCTCGTCGACCGTCTGCAATTCCACTTCGGCGACGATCAATCCCTCGGCTGGCCCGTGGAAAACATCGATCTCCCAAATCTTGCCGGCAAATGTCACGCGATAACGCGTCTTTTGGATCAGGATGCCGGAGCAAAATCCAGCGAGCATCTCCTCCGCGTCGTTGATCGGGATCTCATACTCGAACTCATGCCGGACGAGACCAGATCGCGCACTTTTCACCGTGAGCCACGCCCGATCCTCGGCGATCCGAACGCGAACGCTCCCGTGACTGTCGTGGGCAATATATCCCTGCCGCAGCTGCCGACCCCGATCAGCTGATGCTCGCCAATCCTTGCGAATGACCAGAAATTTGCGTTCGATCTCGACTGACATAGACACCCCGGATGGGATCGCCGTCAGGCGGCGAACAGATCCAAGGTAGCGCTTATCAATGACGAACGGGAGTCAGATGATCGCGGATTTACAACGACACGAACCGATGGAGCCGCACCGTTGCTCGTCAACCATCAGGCTTCCGTTCGGCGCGGTCGCCGCCTCGGTTTGACCGGCTTGGCTGGGGTCGATGCGGCTGTGCCTGCCGGTCCACCGCGCAGCGTCGGTCCGATTTCATCCAGCGTCATTGACTTCGCCCAGTCCGGATCTTCGTAAAGCGCGATCAGCGCATCCGTGTCGATCGGGCCCAAAGCGGTGATCCGACTGTTGCCTTGCTTCCAGGCGCTTTCCCAGATCATCGCCAGGCTCCGCGCGCCTTCGGCCAGCAGCGACACGGTGGCCGCGCCGAACTGGCCCCACATCGTCTTCTTGTCACGCACATAGGTGTCAATGATGTCGTCGACCGAAATCGTGCTGAACGCCAGGCGCATGACATCGACTGTGGCGACCGCGGCGTCATGGCCCGATTGGCAGAAGCGGGTGAAGCCGTGAGTGCCGCGCAGGCCCGGGCCGATGCCAAGCTCTGTGTTGAGCCGCGCCAACATTTCCGGCGCATGAGCGCGCAGCATGTCCGATTCATAGGCAGAATGGACTTCGTGTCCGTAAATCTCGTCGCTGTTCGGGTCCTTGCGGTCGGGATCGCCATTGAATTTGTAGGAGATATGCAGCGGCTGGCAGCTGTCGCCAACATAATGGGCCATGACGCCGGCAGCTGCGACAAAACCGGCCGCGTCACCCTGCGCGGCAGCCTCGACCATCATGTCGTAAAACTGCCAGACCCGGAACGGCAGCAGGCCGCGCGAACGGTCATGGATATCGTCATAATAGGTCTGGAAGGTTTCGATCGTGACCTTGGCGGGGTCGGTCCTGCCCAGCGGGTCCGCTGTCAGCTGAAGCAAGGTGCGGCCGTTCGAGTCCGGCTTGTCCATATCGGCGAAATGGTTGGGATTCTCATGATTGCCCCGCGCGGCCGGACTTCCGGGCCGCTTCCAGACCTTGTCAGGCACATCGGCGAGCGGTGAGAAGCGCTGTTGGCTGGCGGTCTTGAACGATTTGGCAGCGAGATTGTCGTCGCCATAGGCGACACGGTCCAGATTGGCCATCATGAGCGTCGCGAGGTCGTCGTCGACAAGGAGCTGACAGGCCTTCGCGCCGATCGTGTAATGGCCGACATCTCCCCAATATTCCGGGAGTCCCGAATGAACCCCGCGCAGGATGTCCACGTCCAGTTCGCGACAGATGGTGCTGACGAAGGTCGCGAGCGCCAGACCTTGGGCCACATTGCTGTGGCCGCCGTCGACGAAGACATGGCCGCCCCATTGCATCGCCATGGGTCGCAGCGGATCCGTTTGCTCGGCACCTGGATCCGCCATGCACCAGAGCGTGCCGGAATCGCCGGGTCGGGTGGTGCTGCCATGGTCCGGCGCGATCAGCAGATCGGAGACATAGTCCGTGCCACCGATGGACTTGTACCGATAGAAAAGCGCGGCCACTCGGCCGGAGAGTGGGCCGGAGGCACCGCCAAAGGCATGGACCGGGCAGTCAATGAGATCGACGGTGATATTGTCGGCGTGCAGGTCCAGCGGCGTACCGATCGGTCCCAGCCCGGCAATCTGCGAGGTCCAAAAGGACGTATCGGCAATATCGACCAGCCCGACATCCAGGTTCCCCATAACCTGCGTACCCGGCCATCCGGGATATGCCTTGGAAAAGGGTAGTTTGCGGATCGACCGATCGGCGGTCACGCCAATCGCGACGCGGCTGCCCCGTAAGATGGTCGCCACCTCTTCACCGGGGCGTCCAGCGACATGCTGGTTGGTGAGCGCATAGGTTGAACGCCCGTCACTGACCAGGCAGCCAACCGAGCCAAAATGGTCGACGCCCTGGACGCGTGTGGTCAGCAGGAAGCCACCGCCGATCAGGCTGTTGGGAAAGGACGGCGCGTCATCGTTGGCCGCAGGCGCGTCACGCCGTTCGACCAGGATCGTGCAGGTCGGGATCACCCGGCCATCGGGCAGGAAAAGCGCACGCGGCACCATCTGATCAGGGCTGTGGGCAAATTCCGCCCGGTCGACCCATTGCTCGACGAAGACCAGCACGCACGGCCAGGACCAGGGCGTCACAACTGTATTGTAGAGCGTCTTCGGCTCGGCGACGGGCGCGAAGTTGGCAGGTCGCTTTTCGGCCGGCGAGTGCGTCGCATACCAATCATCCTTGTGGATGCGATAGCGTCCGATCGCGGTCGCAGTGACATTGGACAGATGCGACAGATGGAGGTGATAGGCGTCACGCGCCTCGATCAGGTCGCGAACCGATAAGGAGCTATAGTCACGCTGCGGTGGAAATTGTTTCATGATCCATCCCCCAGTTGCGTGCTTCGCCTCTCGGAAGCCCGCAGCCATGGAATAAATCTTGCTCGTGACAGGAATTTTACCGGCGCCAGGGGGAATGTCGAACGGTCATGCTATGGGCTCATGCCCAAGTTGATCCAGGCGCTCTTTATCAACTGTTGATAACGTGCTAAAGGATGGATCAGGAGGCACCCACATGATTAGCGCGGATCTTGGACAGCAGCTTGAAACGTTTGTCGCCAGTCTGGTCGCGACCGGCCGTTACAACTCGAAAAGTGAAGTGCTGCGTGAGGGCGTGCGCCTGATTCAGGACCGAGAAACCCGCCTGGCCGCCCTCGATGCGTCGATCGCGCGTGGACTCGCCGACGCCGATGCAGGAAGAATGGCGCCCGCGGAAGCAGTGTTTGATCGTCTTGAGGCCAAATATCGCGCCATGGATGCCGACTCTCAATGATCGTTCACCTTTCGGCCGAGGCCGAGCATGATCTTGAGACGATCGGTGATTATATTGCGCAGGACAACCCCGCCCGGGCGATAAGCTTCTTGCGCGAGCTGCGTGTGAAATGCCTAGGCCTGTCGGGTCATCCTGAACGTTTCCCGCTGGTGCCACGCCTCGAAGGACTGGGCGTTCGGCGTCGCAGGCATGGCAATTATCTGATCTTCTATCGCGTGGAAGCAGACAAAGTCGTTATCATTCATATCCTGCACGGCGCTCAAGATTACGGAGCGATGCTTTTTCCAGACTGACGGTTTGCTGCTTCGATTTCCCTCGATTTTATCCCCTGTCCCAGGACCCGGATCACATCATGACCTCACAGATAACGACCATCATCGGCGCCACCGCAGGCATGACCTGCTACTACTCATGAGCTGGTCAGCGCGCCGCGAGGGGTGGAACCCACAGAGCGAAGATGCCCGCGATGATGGGGATGTCGATTATTCCCGCGTCATCCACTCGGCTGCGTTCCGCCGACTGCAGGGCAAGACGCAGATTTTGAATCTGGGCGACAGCGACTTCTACCGGACGCGCCTGACCCATTCGCTCGAAGTCGCGCAGATTGCAGGCGGGATCGCGCGCCAGCTCGGCAAGAGCTTTCCCGATCATCCCGCCGCCTCGCTCCTACCCGACCGTGGCACCATCCATTCAATCGGCTGCACCCATGATTTTGGTCATCCCCCCTTCGGCCATGGCGGTGAGATCGCGCTGAACTATTGCATGCGTGATGCAGGGGGCTTTGAGGGGAATGGCCAGACGCTCAGAATATTGGGGCGACTGGAGCATTTCTCCTCCCATGCCGGGGCGAACCTGACGCGCCGAACCATGCTCGGCATCCTGAAATATCCCGTCGCATTCAGCCGGGTGAGCAATCCGGCGATCGTCCCTGCCCTCGTCACCGGCCCGACCACCATCAAGATTCTTGACGGCAAGACGTGCAAGCCCCCCAAATGCTATCATGATAGCGAGCAGGACATTGTCGACTGGATCCTTGCGCCGCTGGACAGTGCGGACCTCGAAACATTCCAGACGTTCGCGACCCAGCCCGGCAAGCATGGCCGGTCTATCCATAAATCGCTGGATTGCTCCATCATGGATACGGCCGATGACATCGCCTATGGCGTCCATGATCTGGAAGATGCGATCGCCCTCGACCTCGTCACGCGGGAGCGTTTTGCCGCCGCGCTGCAGGATCGCTGCCCGACCTTTCTCGACGCCCTTAAGGAAAAATATCCGGGCGAGAGCGCCAATGACGTCTTCTCGCAGATGATAGACGGTCTGTTCGGCGGCGCTGCCTCGCGCAAGCGCTTCATCGGACGGCTGGTCCACCACTTTCTCACCGCCGTGGAATATGTCGAACTGAGCGCCTTTGCCGAGCCATTGCTGCGTTACCGCGTGCGCGTGCGGGAAGGCGAGCGTCAGTTCCTCGACGTCCTGCAGGATTTCGTCGTGCGGGAAGTCATCACCAGTCCTGCGGTCCAGCATCTGGAATTCAAGGGGCAGGGAATGGTCATCGCCGTTTTCGAAGCCATGCAAGCCGATCCGGTCCGGCTGCTCCCCCGCGAAGAGCTTTTGAAGCTTGACGCAGCCGGCGGCGACCTGCGCATCATCTGCGACTATGTGGCAGCGATGACCGACACGCATCTGCTCAAGACATATGAGCGTTTGTTCTCCCCGCGCATGGGCTCGGTGTTCGACCGCCTCTAACGTGGGCGAGGCGCCTCGCTCCGTCCGCTTATTTGCACGCGCCAGGGATGTGTCATGGCGATGTCATCAGGCGCAGGCTATCTGCGCCACATGAATATCGGTTCATATTTTCGTCTGGAGGGCGTGCTAGTCGCGGGCGCGGTCAATCTTTATGTCCAAGCGCGCAATGGCGCGCTTTGGGACGTCGGCCTGCTCAAAAATGTGGCTCATCTGCTTCAGTCGAACGTGGTGGTCGAAGGCATCAGGACAGGCGCGGAAGCGATCGCGGTCAACTGGATTGAGGCGAGCGAGCCATTTCAAAGGGCCCTTTCCTCAGCCGCATGAGCGGTGGCGAGTACACCGATTACCGTTGATCAACGGCTCAGTCACGCCCAGACCAAGCGCAGGTCGGTCAGTGGCGCCGAAGGGTCTGCTTGACCTCGGCCGTGATCGTATAGACCGCCTCGCGCTGCGCACCGCGATTGGGATGGTCGATACGATAACCCTGATAGTGCCGCCGCAAGAGACCCGCCTTCACCAGATCCGAAACCGCCCGGCTGACGCTGGTACGGCCCGATCGGATGATGCGCTCCTGAATTTGCGCTTCGCATGCGCGCTCCAACTCGGCAGGATCGCTTGCCTCGACCGCCGTCGCCATCACCTCGCTCCGAACCGCTTCCATCATGGCGATGCGGCGGCAGTCTCGCTTGGCCAAGGGCGCCAAAGCCTGGCAGAGCCAGTCACGTACCGGCACCCTCCCCTCCTCGGTATCCACATAAGGGCCGAGGCTGCCGTTCGGCCCAGCCTCTCGCGCAATCTGCTCCAGGACCAGAAGCGCGTAGCGCGGCCGACGGGTCACGGCCGCAATCCGATCGACCAGTTCCGGCAACTTTGTCCTGGCTGGTGCGGCCTTTGTTGCCTGCGGCGCAGACGGGCGCTGTTGCTCAAAAAGATCGGCCTGATAGAACATATCAGGAATCTAGCAGAAGCTGTCTCGCTGTGAATCCCCTTTTCTGCCTCCACCACACATAAAACCCATGTGTCACTTTACCGGGCCAGAGCCAGTGTTTTCGGGCAAATCCCCCCTTCCGGCCGGTCCATTTCCATCCTATGCACGGCACTCCAACAGAGGAACATACCCAATGAACAACACCGACCTCGCTGAAGCTCTGGCCGCCGATCATGGCCTCACCAAGGCCGATGCCCGCAAATATGTCGACGCTGTCTTTTCGTCGGTCGCCGGCGCCGCCGCCAAGGGCGACGAAGTGTCGTTGAACGGCTTCGGCAAGTTCAAGGTCAAGGACAGCCCGGCCCGCGAAGGCCGTAATCCCTCGACCGGCGCGACCATCCAGATCGCAGCATCCAAGAAGCTGACCTTCACGCCGGCGAAGGCCGTCAAGGACCAGCTGAACGGCTAAGGTCAACCGGCGCCGCTGATATCCGTCCGCGGCGCCCTTGATCGGTAAAATATCCCACATGTCACTTTAGCGCGGAGCAACGTGGACCGGTTAAGTGACACCTGTGTCAGTCACGTTTCTCACAGATCCAGCCCCAGGCTACGCTCGGGCAATGGCGGCAGAATTTCCGCGCCATCAAGCTTATCAGGCATTCGCCCCAAATCTTTCGCCGGCGCAGCGCCCATCGCATGGCCATCCGGCAGCGGCGGGAGATCGGGTAGCAGTCCAGAAGAATCAGCTCCCTCCGGTAAAGTGACACCATCGACGGGACCCGGATTGAACGGTTCGCGAGGCGCCACCGGGGCCTTCCCTTCAATATCGAGCCGCCCCATCGTCTCGAGCGACGAGGTCTTGTTGCCGGGATTGTGATCGAGCAGACGGGCAAGCTTCACCTTGTTATCCACGATCATCGTCAGTTCGTCGCGCACGCGCGTCACGCCGACATTGAACATCCGCTGATTGGAGAGATAGCGCTCGCGGCTGGACATGACCGTGATC
The DNA here is from genome assembly GCF_015074805.1 of Sphingobium fuliginis. Taxonomy (NCBI): domain Bacteria; kingdom Pseudomonadati; phylum Pseudomonadota; class Alphaproteobacteria; order Sphingomonadales; family Sphingobiaceae; genus Sphingobium; species Sphingobium fuliginis. The sequence goes on from NZ_CP060037.1 coordinate 99,111, forward strand.
GCCTTGTCGGTAGTGATCCCCTGCGCCATATGCATGTTCAGACTGTAGGCGAGGTCGAACCGGGAAAGCATCGCGTCGCCGACCGGCAACGTGAGCCGCTGGCCACCGCCCAAGTCGACCGTCACCTCTCGGGCATCCACACCGGCGACGCGCGCGATGGCGGCATTCAGCATGTCGCGTGGCTTGTCGTTCGCGGTCCAACGGATCATGTCGCCTTCGCGCAGGGTGAGGATCTTCGTTTCGGAAAGCTGGAGCCGATCCCGCGTTTCAGTGGGTGATAGCCGGTGGGGATAGAAGCGGATTTTCTCCCGGCCGCGCAGCAGATCGACCCGGCCATTGGCGTGGACCTGGACGACCTTGTAGCGCCCGCCCTCGAGGCCGACATCGCGGGCGCCGCCGCGCCCGACTTCGAGAGTCTGGCCGTGCCGGTAATTTGCGGAATAGCGTAGTTCCTCTCGCGTCATGTTCACGCGCTCGTAGACGGTGAGGCGGATTCCCTCACCCTTGAGCGTGCCCTCGTCCGCCAGCCCCGCCTGGATGCGCTCATTGATGACGGCGCGAGCCTCGCGCCCCGAAGCGAATACCGCGGTCACCGCTCGTTCTTCCGGTGATAAGTCAAGCCAGCGCTCGGCCGCTTCTCCTGCCGGGTCAGCGGACACGATGACCCTGTCGCCCAGCACTTTCATCGCCTGGCTGGCCTTGCCGACATTGGCCAGGGCCGCGATGGTGCGCAGCTGATCGGTGCGTTGGCGGATATTCTGGTCCATCCGCGCCATGGTGCCGCCGCCCGCCTGGATCATGGCAAAGGCCTTGCCCGCATCGATCGACGAGAGCTGCTTCCGATCACCGATCAGCGCCAGCTTGTCGATTCCGAGCGCATCGACGATCTGGTGCAGCTTCAGCATATCGCCCGAGGACACCATCGATGTTTCGTCGACCACAAGGGTAGCGCCAGCGAGCCGCTCCCGCGCTGCCTCATAGGCGGAGCCTTCGCGCTGGGTTACAAACCGATGGTTGGAAAGGACGAAGGAGGCGATGGTCTGCGCCTCGATTCCGGCACCCGCCTTCATGTCCGCCACCATCTTATTCTGGAATGCGAGGCCCAAAACCTTGCGCCCCTCGGCTTGCGCGACACGAACCACCGGCCATAGCATGGTTGACTTGCCTGCGCCGGCAATGCCCTGCACCAAAACCGTGCGATCGCTCGATGTGACGATGAGCGTGGCTGCGGCAAGCTGGCCGGGATTGAGCGGGTGCCGGCTCGCTTCCTGGAGCCGGGCAGGCGCGGAGGCGGGATCGAGCATCGGACTCGACTTGCCGTTGCCCGCTTCCATGTGGCCAAGGATCTTTTGCTCGGTCTGGAGCGCTTCGCGAGTCGTCACCATGCCAGAGGCGCGGCCCACGCCTTTAAGCAACAGGCCCTTGTCCCTCAACTGTTCGATCCGCCGCTCGACATGGTCGATGGTGACGCCCTTGAGGCCGAGATCGATCGCGGTCTTGGCAAGCTTATGCTGCTCGAACGCCGCCTCGCGCTCGGCATGGATGCGGATCGCCGAGGCCACCGCCAGCTGCGCCCGGCCGGCGGCCGGGGTTTGCACGATCCGGGCAAGGCGCCGATCGACCAACGGGTCGTCATGGCCCAGGATCGCACCCAATTTCGCCATAGCCATTTCCACGGCATTCTTGACCGCATGATAGCCGCGCTCCAGCGGACTCTCCGCCTGGATGACGCCGGCCCGCGCAAGCGCGGCCTCGACCAGTTCCTTGCCGGTAAAACCAAGCCCCTCCGCCTTGTCCTTCCAGCCCTGCACAAGTGCAGGGCGGTCACCGACATCGAGTTTGGGATCGCGGCTGTTGAGGGTTATCTGGTCCCGCGCCTTGTGCGAGGTGACGCCCAATTCCGCCACTTTCTCCTTGATCGTGGCGCTGCGCTGGCTGAACGCCTCCAGCACTGCCTTGGGAACGCCCGAAATCTCGAAGGTGCCATGCTTGCCCTTCAGGTCAACAACATAGCCGAGCTTCTCGATCTCGACGCGTAGAAAGGCGTGATAGATGGCGCCAATCACGCTGTTGTTGCTCCAGATCTTGTCGGCATGCAGCGCCTGCCATTTGCCATCCAACATCTTCGTCAGGTTGGCGATGACGGCATGGATATGGCCCTGCGGATCAAGCGCGCGGCTGGTGTCATGTTCAAACAGCGCATAGACCAGATTGCCGGTCGCGATCGGCACCTTGCGGCCCTCAATATCCTTGCGCCCCTGGGCGAGATTCTTCTCCACCCAGGCCATCGTGGCCTGCACCGCGGACATGTTGGCGGCGAGGATGCGGCGGTCGCCCGCGACATAGGCCATGACCGAGGCGGACTTGGGCATGGAGAAGGTAAGGTCGACGCCGGCGCGATGGTTCTCATGCCTGCCGACCTTCTCGCCGCTGGGCAATTCGCCGTTGAGAATGGCTTCGAAACTCTCCTTCCCGACCTCACCCGACAGGCTCAGATCGCGAGCCCCCTCCCCGGCCCACAGGCTGAGTTCAGACGAGCCTTCGACCGTATAATAATTGTCCTGGGCGAAATAGCTGGCGGCGCCTGACGCCGAGCGGACGGAAGCAACCGAGAGCATCGATCAGATCCCCATATCGAGATTGTCATCGAGGCCGGCGGAGAAGTCCTGGCGCAACTCGACCAGCGACTGATCCTCGATCGGGGCCGCGCGCGGCGCAGCGGGTCGGGAGCCTTCCTCGCTGTCTTCGCGATGCTGGGCCAAGACCTGGTCAGGACCACTGCGAGACGGTTCAGTCCCCTCCCCGTTTCCACCGGCGGTTGCATCGCCGGGCACGGTTTCGCCGGCGCGATCCTCACGCCCCTCCCCTGCACGGTGATTGGCATAATCCCGCTCCTCCTCCACCCCGTCGGTGAGGATGCGCGCGGCCAATTCCCTGGCGAGATTATAGGCCGGATCGCGGGCCTCCTCCGCGACCTGCGACGCCCCATCCCGGCCGCCTGCCTCTTCCTCCTCATCCGCGAAATAATCCTCGGGATTTTTGGATCGCACCGGCTCGACATGGGCGCGACGCAGGAAGCCTTCAGCGACTTTGGGATGGACTTTCCACTGGAGCAGGATGCGGGCCGCCGGGAATCCTTCGGGGAATTTCACAAAGCCGTGCATGGACGGCAGGTTGGTGATGTCGTCGGGCAGGACGAGGGGTTCGACCTGCTTGCGCGCGGTCAGGGTCGAAGCATCGCGGGTCTGGTTGTAACCGTAGCTGTAGGCCTCATCCATCTGCCGCACTTCACGGCTGCCGATATAGTGCGAACATTCCTCCGCGGTCTTGATATCGCCGGTCGCGAGGATCAGCTTGGTGCGGGCGAGCGAGGAGAGGTTTCTGGCGCCTTCCTCGCCATAGACCTCGACCAGCTTCTGGAAGCTGTGCAGCCCCAGGATCATCGCGCCGCCGAAATTGCGCGCGGTTTGCAACCCCTTTTCGATGGCGGGCACGCGGTGCAGCGCGCCCACCTCATCGAACATGAACCAGGTGCGGAGCGAGCGCGTGCGCGGCAGGGTCATCAGGCTGTTGATGGCGATGTTCATCCAGAGCGTCAGCAGGGGCTTGTTCATCTCCAGATCGTCATAGTCGGAGGTGACGAACAGGATGGAGCCCGGCGCCTTGTCCGCCGTCATCCACTGCCGGATCGAAAAGGGTTCGCCCTCGTCCGGCAGGAAGCGCAGCACCTGCGCATTGGTGTTGAAAACAGCGCGAATTGATTCCGCCATCCGGGCCGCTTCAGGCGCGGTCAGCGGATCGGCGATGGTGTTCGCCAAGGTGCGGTGGACGCGCTTGAGGTCAGCGGTCATCAGGTTCTCGGCCAGCGCCAGATTGCTGGTCTGGCCGCGTTCGATCAGGCGCATGCACATTTCGATGAACAGGGTGCGGGCAGCGAGCGCCCAGAAGGGTTCGGACGACCCTCCATCGGACGGAATAAGGGCAACCGCGGCCGACGTGAAATGGCTGTACGTCGAGCAGTCGTTGAAGATCGACCAGGCCGGACAGCGGACATCCATGGGATTGAGGATCGTGTCACGATCCGGGTCGTAAAAGGCCTCGACATAGGCGCCGGTCAGATCGAAGACGACCGCCGTATCCTGGCGTTGACGCATCTGGGTAATCAGGCTGCGCAACTGCGTGGTCTTGCCCGCACCGGTGGTGCCGAGCAACATGGTGTGGGACTGCTCCAGTCTGTGCGGATAGGAAACGCCGGCCAGGACATAAGGATGGTGGATTCCCCTTGCCTTGCGTTCGACAAAGGGGAGCCTCAGCACCTGTGACGGCGTCATGCCCGGGCACATCTCCGCGACATCTTCCTCGAATGCCGCATGATTATGCTGATCCACCTCCGAGCGCAGCAGGTCGAAATCGACCAGCATCGCGCCGCGCTCATGCCGTTCCTCCAATATGGTCTTGCCCCGGCGGCGCGACATGTCGACGAACCAGATGGCGATCGGCACGGCGAGGAAGATGGAGATCAGGACCGCGCCGAACAACCCGCGCATAGCCACCGCCCAGGCCTGCTTCACCTCCGGGATGGCCGGCACGAGCGGCATGATGGTGCGCAGTATCTCGCCGCTCGGCAGGGTCACATTGACCCGCTTGATCGGACTGAGGCCAACCCAGCTCCAAAGCTCGGCATAGAGCTTCATGCAGATCATCTGGAACCCATGCTCGTCGAGCTGGATCGACATGATCAGGAACCATGCCGCGACGAAGGTCAGGAACCACAGGATGATGGGCAGTTTGACACCGGAAAACCACATCAGCATCTCATGGGTGAGAAGCTGGCTGCCGCGGGTGAAATTGCCCGAGTTGCGCTGCACTTTCCCACGCGCCGAATGGTGGGTCAGGGGAACGGCCTTCCCGTTCGAGCGGATGTCCTTACGCGCCATGATATTGCACCAGGCGCTTGTCGGTTTCCGCGATGATGCGGTCACGCAATTGCGGATATTGTTCGCGGACAATGACGTCCAGCGCGAGGTGCTGATATTCGGCAATCCGGGCGAGCCGACGCTGCGACAGGCTGCCCTGTTTGTGGTTCGCCAGATAGGCTTCAACGGCCCTGCGCAGGACCTCGGCCGGGGTCATATTGTTGGTGCCGGCAAGGGCGCGAACCGCAGCCCATTGCTCATGGTTCAGCCGGATCGTCGCCGGGTGATAATCGGTACTCAAAGCCCAAGCCTCCTTGATGGAGGCTGGTGGGAAAAGCGGAAAGCGGGATCGCTATAGCATGGGCGCGGGACAGCAACAAGGAAAGCCAGTACCCTGAAAATCGCGGTGCTGCACGCACCGCTGGAAAGGACGGAAATGCTGGGTTTTGCAAGCGCTGAAATGGCAGGTGCCGTGAGCACCGCACCGTTTCGAGAGTAAAAATACGCTATTTCAATAGTTTAATTGCACCTTTAGGTGCGTGGGGTGTGCAAATCCTGAGATTTGGTCCAGGCGCCCTGGATCGGCCTGATCGCGTCATCGATGGGGAGGAAATGCCGTTCCGGCGGGGCGTGGTTCCGCCAGTCTGGCGGAACGAAAATCGCTGCCTTTGGCAGGCGACAAGAAGGACTGTCGTGGTCATCTCGCGCGGATGCGCAGCATCCAGCGCGCGGTCGCGAACGGCAGCATCGGTGCCGCTGTATCGGCAGGGGATCGTCACCTGACCGGGCGGAGACAAGGCGTGGCCTTGGCTCCGTGAGCATGGGGGTGCGGTAGTCCTGAAAGGGCGGCGGAACCCCAAGCGAATAGAGCCCCGATCGGCGGTGAGGAACGATCCGACGAGCCGCCAGTTCGACCCGTATCGCAGCTCTGAAGACGGGCTTTCCTGTTGCCCGCCAACGGGTTATAGCTGGGGGCGTCCGGAGCCCTATCTCATGGACAAGGAATGCCTCATGGCAAAGACATTGGAACAGGAACGCGCGGCGATAGCCGCCGAGCAGAACAGGCTCGACGCACGGCTGAAGCTGCTGGAAGATCGCGAGCGGCAAAACGCGATTATTGTCGTGGAAAAAGCGGGCTTGCTGAAGCTCGAACCCAAGAAGCTGGCGCGCATCGTTGACCGGATCAAGACGCTGGGACCGGACGAAGCGCAGAAGCGCTTGGGTGCCTGAAACAGACCCGGCGCGGCGGCACGCTGCGCCTGGACATGGCGGGCTCGATGCCCGCCATGTCCACATATCCGACAGCAAAAAAAGGGAGAGCCGCAGCCCTCCCGTGTCGGTCAATAGTTGTCCAGCATTTGGCCGGTAACGGTGTAGACGATCCGGTCGATGACCGTCATCGGCAACGGATCATGGTCGCCTTCGTCCAGCACGATATAGCCTGCTTCCTCGTCAACGATGACATGCTGGTCGAAGAAGCTGTGCAGCGCGCGGTTTTCGGCATTGGCGCAGGCTGCAAGATAGGCGGCGTGATCGGCGCGAAGTTGGTTCGTGATCATGTGCATGCATTCCTCCTGTCCTGAACTGACGGGGTCAGGGCGCGCGGGCGGAGCGGGGTCGGGTCAAGGACGCGGGCCACCGGCCCGCGCCGCGAAGCGGGGAGTGGGGGAACCGATTTTCTCAGGGATGGAACGGAGCGCAGCGCAGTGGAGGCCCTGTGAAAATTGGGGGGACCGCTCATCCTTGCACGCGGCCCCGCTCCGCCTGGCACAATGGGAATATAGTGAGATTTTCCCTCTCGTCGGGAGACCTCCGGCAAGGCGTAGCAGCGTGCGGACCGAAGGGTCCGCGCGGCATGCGAGCGAGCCGTTCCAGGTGACACGGCCAATGCCGACCGTACCGAGGCCCGATCCGTTCGCGCTCTCATGGATGACGTCCGCAGTGGCAGTAATCAATATCGATGCCAGTGAGGGCGCAAGCATTTGGATCATAGTCCGCATCCCGCTCAGCCTGGCTGTGGTAGTCATATCGTTCGGCGATACGGATTGCCTCGTCGCGATTGACCGGGTCCAATCCTTCCAGCAGGCCATCTATGGCCGCGCTGACGCGGCTCGCATAGACTTCATAGGCTTCACTTGTATTGCCGCGACACTCTTCGCTGGCAATCCGCTTGACCGCGGTTTCGAAGGCGATGAGAACGTCGCTCGGCTTGGTATCGAAGTGCGTTGAAGCGTTCAGGTTTTCGGGATTGATCTCCAGTCCCAGATCGGACGTCAGCGCGAGCCGTATGCGGATGCTGCGATCCGCCTCGGCGCGGTGAACCCTGACGCGCCGTCCCTGGAATTGCGCTTCTTCAAGAACCTGGATCACATCAGCATCATGATCGAAGGCCCGCACCACGCTCGCGAGCGCGAGCGGGCAAATGCGCGCTTCGAAGTGATAACCAAGATAGTCGTCATCGGGGCGATCAGGATAGAGCAAGATCGTTCCCATTCGGCTACCTTCCTCCCGCAAATAGTGCCGAAACGCAGCAAGGTGCCGGGCGGTAATCGCAGCGACCGGACCAGCCCGGTCATCAGCGTTGGTGGCGACGCGGAATGTAATGGACATGGACTTTCCCTTCCCTCGTTGGACCGCATCACCAGCCCCCTCTCTCCCTTTGGTCGCGCAGATGTTGAAGGAGATCGGAGCGGCGCTGACATGGACGCGCGGGCTTCGCGGCGCGACGGGGCTCGATGCCCCCGAGCGCCGCATTTCCGACAGAAGGAAAGAGGAGAAACCCCGGCCGGAGCCGGGGCTTCTCCGGTGGGCTCACGCCCGCCGTTCAGTGCGCTTGGCGAGGCTGGCGCCGACATTCTTCACGACATGAAGCGGCACCCCGGCGGCGCGCAGTTTCTGGGCGAGATTGGCCTGGATACCCGTGCCCTCGCAGATCACCGCCTCGACGGGCTTCAACGCCAGCATCCGGTCGTTGCGGACGAAGGCGGCGCGATTGCCGAGGCTCCGGTCGAGACGGAACTGGATGACCTTGACGCCCCGCGACGCCGCCCATGCCTGCGCGATGGCGTCGCAACCCTTGGTCTGCGCGGTCGTGGCGAGGATCATCTCGGGGATGCGCGTCTTGATTGCGTCGAGACCGTTCCACAGCCGATCGCTGTCCTCCCAGTTTGCGCCGCCCGAAAAGACGACGACCGGCCCCTCCGGCGCGAATTGCTCACGCCGTTCGCGGGCGCGCGCGGCGAGATAGTCACGCGAATCAATCATCGACGCGGTGGTCCCGCCCGATACCTTGCTGCCGCGAACCGGCGAGAAGGGCCGACCGGTTTCCACTCGGTGCACGTCGGCCGCGTGGTCCCGCATGCATTCCATCGCCTGTCGGCATCCCTGGAGCGTCTGGCAAAGCAGCTGGGTTTCTTCCAGTTCGGTGGCGTAGATTTCGGATGGATCATATTCGCGTGCCAGTTCGCCCAGCTTCTTGGCGGCATCATCTTCCCGACCTTCGATGCGCTTGGCGACGACATGGAAGCTGTTCGTAAAGCCCCACGAAAGATCGGCGGTGTAGGCCTCCATCCGGGTGTCGCGCAGCACGTCGAACAGCGTCTGCATCACCATCTCGACGGCAGCCCGAACCTGCTCTGGATCGGGCATGTCGAGTTGCTGCGCATCCTCAACGAAGCTGAGCTTCGCCATCTCCGAATGCTCGATGAAAGCGTGTTCGTATGTCGATGAGAGATCGCGATTTTCGGTCTGCGAGGCGATGAAGCTGGCGAGATCGGCGAAGTTATTGAACTTGGACATGAAAACCTCCAAAGAATATCTCTCTCACCTGGGATCAGATGAAAGATGATCGTCATCGGTGGCGCGGGAGCGCTTTAGTCAGGGACGCAGGGCATCGCCCTGCGCCGCGAAGCGGGGAGTGGGGGAACCGATTTTGTCGTGGGTGTAACGGAGCGCAGCACAGTGGAGGCCGCGTCAAAATTGGGGGTACCGCTCATCCTTGACGAAAGTGCTTGGAGCGCCGCATAATGTGGCGATGAAGCTTGTCTGATACCGAAATGTGAGAGAGAACTCGATTTGCCCGCGTGGTACGCGCGGTTAACAGCAAATCGACCGCACGGGGGCGCAACGCATCCGACATTCCAGATGATCGACGTAGGCGCTGAGCGAGAACAGGTTCTTGGCCAGCTCTTCGTCATTACAGGATGCCTGACATCTGAATTCGATGGTCATGGCGGACCAGTCCAGACCTTCGAGCAATTGCGCGCGACGGAACGCGAAGCGCTCCAGCGCGGCGAGTTCTCGATAGGCGGTGACGAGCAGCGGGCTGATGGGGAATGGCATGATCCTGGCTCCCGTAGATAGGCATGAAAAAAGACAGGGTCCGTTTCGAGGGGGACGAAACGGACCCTGTAGGAACCGCGCATGCAGAGCAGGTCATGCGCGGTGGGGAGAGGATGGATCAGGCCGCGATGGTTTCGTCGGAGCCCGTCTGCTGCTGACGCTTGCCGCGGCCGGACCGGGGTTGTTCTTCGCCGAAGCCGCCCTGCGCGGTGCTTTCGCCCAGGCCATCACCGCCCGCAGGCGCGGCTTCTCCACCCGGCAGCGGCGGCAGACCCGAATCGGCTTGGCGAGGCGCCATTGCAGCGTCGACGTCGCGCTTGCGGTTGGGGCGCGACCAGACGATGTTGTACGAGCCGTCGTCCTGCCGGAAGGCGGAGATGTAGAGCGGCTTGTCGAAGCTTGGATCCTCGATCTTACCATTGAGGAACATCTCGCCGGTGCCATTGGCCGGCAGTTCAAAGAACGCACCAACCTGGACCCATTGCTTGGCTGCCGAGAGCGCGAAGATTTCATATTTTGGCGCCCGGGGATTGGTCGAGTGCACTTCGCGCAACGCAATCGTCAGACTGACGGTCAGAGTCGAGATCTTGCCGAGGAAGGTGCCGCTCTCATTCTGGCTGATCGAACCGATGTTCATGGGACTTCTCCTAGAGGTGCTTCTCCCGAACCCTTTGTCCGGGACACAATCCTCTCTCCCCCTCCTCTCCTCGGCCCTTCGGCCGAGCGGGCGCGCGAGCGCCCCTCCGTCAGCGCCTTCGCGCTGACGGGATGCCTTGGGGCAAGCAAGATGGACCAGGCGTGGAGATCCCGCCGGTTTCGATCAGCGTAACATTGCGGTTTTGAGCGCTGCGTTATGACGCCCGCGGCACAACCGGCGGGCCGACGATCTGATCAGACCACCTTGTCGTCGAAATTGCGCCAGCGCTCCACCAACTCGATCATTTGATGTTTCTTGCCGAAGGCATCGGGGTAGATCGCACCCTCATGTTGACCAAGAAAACCGATGATTGTGGTAATATGGGTGGCGATGGTGCAGTCGACGCCGAAAAGATCGGCAATCGGAAAATGACCGCAATCATCGCCATTCCACCAGGCAAGCAGGAAGTTGGCAACCCGGCGCGACTGTCCCGTGTCAGACTGGGCAATAGCGATCAACCGATCGAGCGCCTTGTCTGCCGCCGCGCGACTGAATGGGGTTACATCCATATTCTGCCTCCTGCCGAGGCCAGGATAGCTCAGCTAACCAGCTATGCAAGATTGCCGGGCTGCGCGCAGGATCGTTCGGCGGGAGGTTCAGGATATCGGTTGATATGAGCGGACAGTCGGGAGGCCAGATGACGGTGCGCGGAACCGAGCCGATCGAGGATGAGACGGGCCTCCTCTCGATAGCGCTCGATCCGAACCGGCTTCCAATGCTCAGGTGCGCCCCTCAGATTGCAGATCCGGTCGGCGAGCTTCACGCACCAGATGGCCTGGGGCTGACGCTCTATGCGAACCAAGCTATCTGCCATAGCGTCCGCCTTGGAAAGATTTTCGAGCTTGGAGAGCGCCTGCACACCGTCGGCGACAGCCGGTCCGAAACGCTTGCGCAATGTGCTATGCTCGACGCCCTGGTCCTCGATACAGTCATGGAGGATCGCACAGGTCACGGCCAGCGCGATATCAGGCATTGGCTCGACCTGATGGGCGGCCAGAACCTCCATCGCGACGGCGCCGAGATGCTTGAGATAGGGTAGCTCGGAACCGGGAACGAACTGGCCAAGATGGGCGGACGCCGCGAAATCCCACGCGGCAAGCATGGCGTCCGCAAGATCGGGAGTCTGTTCTTGGTCGGTCAAAATGTCGCGTGCCCTCTCCGTGCGAAATTCAGTTGGTGCTGAGCCAGGGATTGATGACGCCAAGGCCTGCGGCCTCGAATGGTGCCGTATCACGTGTTGAGACGATAAATCCGTTAGCTGCCGCGATCGCCGCAATATAGGCGTCCGGTGCGGGGAACCCCTTGCCTTTCGCGCGGGCAAGAGTGGCAAGGTCCGCGTAGTGCCGCGCTGCATCCTGATCGAACGACAGGATTCGACCTGCGTACAGCTGTTCCGTGCGCTCCAACGCTGCTTCGAGAAAACTCCGCCGCTTGCTTGCAGGTAGAACCATGATGCCGAAACGCATCTCCGCCATCGTGATAGTCGTCAGATAAAGGGCATCAAAGGGTTGGGCATCAAGCCAGCGCCGGACGGAAATCGAAGGTTGCGGTTTTGCCATTTCGGAAATGACATTGGTATCTACAACGATCATCAGTCGAAGCTCATTGGCGTCGCGGGGCGGCGATCCCTCGCGCCTTCGATTGCCGCCGCCTCTTCCTCGGTCAACCCAGCGGTGCCCCAGATTTCGGAAAGTGCCGAACCCATGAGCCTTCTTCCCTCCGGCATCGCGGCCTGCTCCAGGATGATGCGAATTTCGGCTTCGGTGCTGCGGCCATGCTGGGCTGCGCGCACGCGCAAAGCCCGATGAACTTCATCCGGGATGTTGCGAACGGTGACGGATGCCATTTGCTTCCAATCTCATAAAATGACAGGATTGCAATCAATATAACAAAATGCAATCAGACTGCAAGAGCCGGTCTCGGAGCACGCCTCAATCCAACCCGATCTTTTCAGCCGAAGCGGCCTGAAGCATCCAGCGTTGCCCCTTCAGACGGCGCAGCACATCAGGCGCCGCAGGCAATCGCCCCAGGATCGACCGGACATGCTGTTCGGCGACGACGCGGGTAGCGATTCCTCCAGAGCCATTGTCGATCGCGGGACCGAAACGGTGCTCGGCCTCGTAGATTCCGAAAGCATGGTGCCGGAAGAAGAAATGCGCTGGCCCATCGACCCAGTCGCGGGTTGCGAGAAACCATTGGTGGAGTGGAAGGTAGCTGTCCAGTTCGCCACCAAAGCGCAGCGCGCTGGTGCGCGCGAGGTTGAAGGGATCGGGAGATGGCCTCGTGAACCAGTCCGGCATATCGAAATCGGCGAGCCAGTCCGCCGCTGCCGGTAGATACCGACAATCTTCCTCGATATGCTGCCTCGCCACGGCCTCGAGCGATACCAGTGCACCATCCGCGTTCCGGATCGCCAGCCCGAACAGCATCTCGGCCTCGGCTATCCCTTCATGATGGTGCCGCAGCGCCCGATGCGAGAAATGGCAATGGGTCGCCTTGCTCGCGTCGAACCAGGCGTGCAGCGCATGATAGTCCTGCCATCTGCCGCCGTGAATGCGCGCAGACGAACGTGCGTGATCGAACGGGTTCATCCCTCTCTCCTACCCTATCGCCTACACCAAAAGCTGGCCGTTCGGATCGGTCGTGCATTTGGCGATATGACGGATCATCTGGTCGAACGCCGCTTCCAGTCCGGTACGGACTGCCCATTCGTCAAATGTCGCCGGTACCGGCCTCGGCAATAATGGCTGATAGAGGGGCCAAACCTGACGCGCATGATCGAGCGAGAGCGCGTCACGGGACCATATATGGTCGCCGCTGCGCTGCATTTCTTTCCGATACGCGCTAAGATCGGCATGCGCGATGGGATGCCGGCGGTCGCGGAGCGCTTCGAGGAAGTCACGGACGACATAATGGAGCTGCGGCGATGGCTTCCCGTTATGATGAGCCTTGAACTGGCCAACGGTGATGTTGAACCCCGATGCCGCTGCTCCAGTGATCAGCAACTCCAGGGTCGCAACCCGTCTGCCCTCCTCGCGAACCGAAAGGATCTGGGTCCCGCCACTGCGGCACAAGGCATAATAGCCGCCGACGCAATGGTTCAGCGCATTGCCTTCGACGACCAATTCGTCTGCGCTGGTGAGGGGTACAATGCTGTGGCGCCCGTCGGCGGCCATCCAGTCAGGACAAAGCGCAGGCCATCCTGGCCTTTCCGTCCGTCGCTCATGACGAACAGCCGCAAGCGTCGCCGCCCGCCGATGCCATCTCTCGACAGCCTCGTGAAACGACTTGACCTTCCTCGGTCCGATCACGGCGTTGCGAAGCGCCCGAAGAAAATCGCGACCGTATGCGTCACGAGACACTGAGAGTGGCACGGTGACAGACTGAGCGAAATTGCAGACGCTGCGGAGATCGAAAAGGTTTGCCACCTGCGCTCGGCTAACGGCGATGGGAACCAGCAGATCTTCACGCAGCGCGGCCATGGCATCCCGGTTCTCGGCCTTGTCGCCAATATAATCGGGCCGGAAGAGGCTGCCCGCCGGTGCCGACCGCCATCTATCTAAATTCCATTCTTCGCCCTCCGGCCACTCATGAAGAGGAACTTCATGCAAGATCAGGAGGTCGACCACGGATCGCAGATCGGTGCCCGCTTCAATCACCCCCGCCCCTGTTCGAGCGTTCAGCAACTTGCGCAATTGAGGCCCGCTCAGGGAAAGATGCTCCGCCAACCTGCTGCTCAGCGGAAGTCCCTCATCGATGATCGTGGTAATTTCAGGATCGAGAAGCGCCAGAGAAATCCCGCCATACAGTTCGATGGCCTGCCGGCGGCGACCGATGACGGTCGATCGGACCGGGTTACCCACCAGATCAGGCGCCAATGCCCAATATGCGACAGAATTGAGACCAGCGGAGCCGTATCGAAATTGGAAACCGAGATCCCGGAGGGTAACCGCATTGAAATGGCGGATAGCCAGTGTCCTCAGCTGCTCTTCAAGGTCATTTATGGCCACGGCGAGGCGCTGCGCCATGTCGTTGATCGATTGATGACTGGCGCCGCGCTCAATCAGGCGGGTGATGATGATCAAAAAGCCGTTACTATTGACCCAGCGGTCAAGGAACAGCGTCAACCTGGCGTTCGCGGCTTGCAGCGGTCGGCTAATGACCTCTGAATAGTGATCGATCAACTGGATTGCCATCGGAAATTCAGTGGCGGCAGGTTCACAGACAAGACGGCCTGCGACATCATTGTCGTGGCAGATGATTTCGAAGCGGCAATCGCTCAAAGCCATGATGGTTGCCCATAGATCGGTTATGGAACGATCTTCGTCAGCGATCATGGGGAAGCTGGTTTTGATATCGCGATGGGCCTTTGTCATAAGTTCGGAGAAGGGGGTCGCGGCGGCGGTCATGACAGCACCTCTCCGAAGTTGATCACTGCCCCGAGGGTCGGCAGCTTTTCTCCCTCGTCATCAGTAGTCGTGCAGACATCGATGTCGTCGGACCAGTCATTGTCATCTTCATCGCCGTAATCGCCGTCTGCACGATACGTCATGTCATCGTAGAAGCTGCCGCCATCCTCGAATGGAAGGAAGGTCACCGTCCCATAGCCGCCTTCATTATTCACCCAGTCACCATCTGGGACATTGGACGCGAATTCTTCCAGAAAGACGTTGAGCGTGATTGCCGTACATGCCCGGCCAATTGCAACGGGTATTTTCGGTAGTTGTAGATCGTTGCGCTGGTCCTGCCATATTATCGAAGCGATTGAGGCTTCGCCTGAATCTCCCCCGCCGCTCAGCGAATAGTCCAATTGCTGGACACCCATTGCACGTAATAGTGCCAAGACATCGTCGATACGAGCGGGTCCGCTCGCAACATCCATGAGTTGCAGCATATTTCCCTCCGACAGGACTGGAGCCGCCGAGAAGGCGGCGATATTACCTTGGTTCTTGGCCTCGGAACTTGCGCGGACGGCGCGTTGCTCGTTTCTTCGACAACCCTGGAACCATCCTATCATCCCCCCTCCCCTCTTCGGCCTCGGGCCGGACGGATGGACGGAACGTTCAGTCGTCGTGGACAAACATTCGGTGCACGATGCGGATCATGTGCACGGGTTCGACGAAATCGCCAGAACAACTCTTATAGCGCGATCGGTCACCGTGCGGTTCGAGTGCGTCGTATCGGCGGTCGATTGAATCAGTTTTCGTAAAGTATCTCGATGTAAAATAGTCCATTCCAGTTCTGCACCCATTGGGGTGCATTGGGATGGTCACGGAACTCGTCCGTTTCATATGTGTCCGAGATAAAATTGGGCGCCACTTCACCAATGTCCCATTCCGTCTCGCCTTCTGGAGCAACAGAGATCGCATAATCGTTCACCCACGCCTGCGGGTGAAATCTCGCCAAAGTCATGACGATCTTCCTTGCGTGGTTGCTATCTGGACTGCAGCCTGATTGGGCTAAAGCTGCGAGTCGGAGCATCGTCGATTATCGGTCGAACCCCGTTGCAGCGCCGTCACGCGGCAATCCCGCTGATCGTACGGTTCGCGGCCTCGACGCTGCGCGGATAGGCAGCCATGAGATTGCGGTGAAGGATTTCGAATGCGGGAATTGGAAAGTTGCCGTCGGGGTGCGGACGCGTGCTGATCAGCACAGCGGTCACGATGTCATCAATTCTGTCACGCTCGACAGCCGGCAGTTCGCCATCGCGATAACGAGCGGGCGACACGAAGCCGGCCTCGATCCAGCTTTCCAACCCATTCTGGACGACCTCTTCATAGGCCGCCACCGCCTTGTCCCTGCGGGCGGCCCCGGCATCGACCTTGAGGCCCAGGGTGCGATAGACGCCGAAATCATGCCGGTTGGTGAGCGACACGAGTTCACAGCCCGCAGGGGGCGGTCCGAAACGCGCGATGAGCGCGGCGCGATAGGTCGCGACTTCCAGCCGGTTCAGGCGGTCGAAATCGGGCGTGTGGCCGAGCTGGGCGCAATCTTCATTGGCTGGTGCGCCGCCCAGGTCGATGATGTCGGACATGACTTCCTCCATTGGCAGTGAACAGCGCCACGCTCCCCCTTCCCTTTCCCGGCTTCGGGAGATGGGAAGTTTGGAGCGATCAGTAATCGCTGGGCAGCATCACGGTGATGACGCGGATCGTCCGGTCGGGGTCGGCGGGATTTTCCGAGCCCCATTCAAGGCCTGGCGCATAATAGTCGCATTTGAACATGAGCCGGTGTCCATCGAGCTCGAAATAGCCAAGATCCCGCTCGGATCGATCGCCCACGGGCGGCTCCCACTGCCGCAGTGCCTGAATAATTCGTGCCTGCGCGACAAATAGGGCGACATCCGATTCAGACCCGGCAATTGTCATAAGACAGGTGCGCGTGACGACCCGCTTCGCTGTGCGGTCCAGCCCATGGCGGGCGCGGTCGTTGAGCTCTCCAATGCGTTCAACGGTATGTGTGGTCGTTGTCATGCCGCCTCCTTGAGACCAGCGTTGAAGTGGTTGAGCCAATCTTCCATCGTTGGGCGCTCCGGCAGCGGCACCAGGGCGGCCACATCCTGAAAGCGGATCAAATCGACAGGTGCGTCGCGCGCGATAGCCTCGATCTCGGCCTCGGGCAGCAGTTCCTCGGCACGGATGAAGTCCGTCATCCTGCCTGGGCGTGTTCGGGTCGATTTGCGCCAAAGCCCTTCGACCGTGCGAAGCCGCGGCGCGGCGCGCGCCTCGACCAGGATGATGAGGCGCAGACACCAGGTTGGGAGCGCCCGGACCTCATCGGGACGCATCGCCCCGCATATCCAGCAGCTGGACTTGGGCGGCACCGGGAGTCCGGCGGCGGTGATCCGCGCGATGCAGCGATCCCGGTCCCAGCCCCATTCGCGAAGCGGATAGCGGCACTGGTAGAGATCGCTCTCGATGGTCGAAGCATGGGCATGGCGGCGCGTGTCGGCCGGCGAGGCGTCGTAACCGATCAGGCGGATGACCTTCTGGCCGCGCGCCCACGCGTCTTGCGCCGGTTTCCATTCAGCCAGGAACTTGTCCTGTGGCGCCACCTTCCATTTCAAACTGCATGAATGGCGTCCGAGACTGATGCTGGGGAGCGTGGCGTTGGTGAGGACATTTTCCAGCAACGAATAATAGGCCGGAAAATGCTTGAACCGCTTGGGCCGGTAGCGGACAGTTTCATAAGGAATACCGCGCGCCGCGAGCCATTGGCGCATCATGGCCTGATAGGCATAGGTTTCCGGCTTCTCGACGCCTGTGTCCGCGGTCAGCACGAGGTCAGGCGGCTCACCGCAGGATTCCAGTTCAACCAGCATGGCGGTGCTATCGACGCCGACACCGTAAGCGAGGACCACGGGCGGCGGCGCGGCATTGAGAATGAAATCGACCGTGCGGGTGGACTCCCCGGAGGGGAGAGAGAGGTCGATCATGAATGGCTCCGGGCTTTCACAGGTTGCTTCTCACCCGATCACCACCCCCTTTCCTCTCTCGGTCGGCTTTCTCCGTTGTGGGTCCATGCACGTTGATCAGTGCAGCGAAGCGAAATGGGACCAACAGGCCGCGATGGCGTCATCGAGCGTCGCGCAGTCGCCAAGCGGCACTTTCACAGCGCCCGCCCCGGTTATGATCCGGGCCTCGGGCATCCATACCGGCGCAGAGAGATGCTCGGGCCAGTCGTGAAATCCGGTCGGATAGGCCGTGATGCCGTAAGGCCCCCAAAGGCGGAAATGGAGGCGGGTGAAGCGCGCGACATAGGGCACGCGGCCGCCGACAGAAATCGATGGTGACACAATGGAACTCCTTATGCTTGGCCCAGTCGGGCAGGCCTCGTCTGGCCGCCCTGCCTTGAACCGCGGTTCGCGGCGATCAGAAGAGGGATAGCTGTTCGCCCCGACGCGGGGGCAAAGCCGGAGGCGGCCCCTGGCAAGTCGGCTGGCTCTCGGCCGGGATGGATTGGACAGGAAAATGTGCGGCGGGTTCGGACTCGCGGCGCCGTGCCAGTTTGCGCGACCATCCGCCCAGGATGTGGGCGGGCGTGAACCAGCGGTCCCGCGTGGTGCCGGCAAGGGAGTCTCCCAGGACCACGCAGGCGGGGATATGGAGCAGCGAGAATTGGATAAAGGCCATGTGCACGGCGCGCGGGTCGATATCGATGGCGGTCACATGCAAATGCTGTTGATAGTTGATCCCGGCCTCGCGCATGGCCTGGCTCAGAGCGATGATCATGGCACCGGCGCCGCAGGCCGGTTCCACCGCCGTCACGAAGCCCTTCTTCGCGATGAGCGGTTCGAGTGACGCCCGGTCACCACCGGTCACCTGCGCCATGAGTTGGCACACGGGATAGGGCGTGAAGAACTGGCCCCGATATTTGTTGTGGATTTCAAGGCCGGAGAAGACCTCGCCCAGAATATCGCACGGTTCGGCTTCGAGCGCGAGGGTCACCTCGGCAAGCACTTTGGGGAACATCTCGATGGTCCGCCGGTCGTATCGCCCGGCGATGTCCAGATATCGGGCCTCGCGATCGTCGTAGGACCGCAGATCGACGGCATTGGCAATGCTGAGCGCCGCCATCTCCATGCAGTCGGAAAAGAGCGAATGGATATCGTGATGCTGCCGATGATCGTTGAACAGCTTCTGGATAGTCTTGATGTGACGGTCCGTGGCGGACATGGGCGCCTCCATCCGCCCGCCGGACCGGCGGCAAGCGGTGCATGAAGTTCGGTTGGGATGATCAGGGCTATTGCGCCTGCGCGGCGGCCACCGGCTCGGGGTCGAGAATCTGCGCGAGCGTCACGGCGCGCCGAGGTCGGCGGCCGAAATGATAGCCGTGGTTGCTCGCATATTTGCTGACCGACATCGCTTTTCGGTCCAGCGCGACGGCGAGATCCGCTATGGAGATGCCAGTGCGGTAGGCGATGCCGAGCGCCCGGTTCTCCTCGTCGCTGAACGGCCGGATATAGCCATGCACCAGGCCCAGGCTGTTGGCACGGGAGGTGATCGCGGCCTTGGAGCGGCCAAATTTCGCGGCAAGGCTGGTCGTCGGGATCTTGCCATATTCGTCCCGCAGCCGCTGCTCCTCGGCCTCGGTCCAGTCTGGCCCGCCACGCCAGCCGTTCCGCATGGCATGGCTGCCACGAAGCTTGAGATACTCGGCCCGATGGCGCAGCGATCCCGCGGTCCGGCCCAATTGCTGGCGGAGCGGCGTCAGGCTGGTGCCCGTCGCATAGGCTTGGGTGAGGAGCGCATCCTCCTCGGCGGTCCAGGGCCGCCCCCAACCGCGCCCATAGCCGAGCTTGCGGACGGCAAGGCCAAAACTCCGCGAACTGCGGCACGGGAACCCTTCGGAGACGAGAATCTCGACGATCCTGGCGTAGCGATGACCGGCCTCGCCGAGCTCCAGCGCCCGGCGTGTTTCGCTTGGCGACCAGCCCGGTGGCTGGTTGGCATGCACCAGACCGCGCGCGCAGGCCCGGCTGGAAACCCCGCCCATCGATCGGCCGATCAGGGTGGCGATCTGCCGCACCGGCACGCCGCGCCGATAGCCTTCGACAAGCTGCGCGTCCTCCCAGGCGGTCCACAGGGGCGGATTGCCTTCGCTAAGGCCCAGGAGCGACGCACGGGCATAGACCGCCGCGCAGGATCGCCCCAGGTCCGACGCGATCGCGGCAGTCGCGTTTTCGCCATAGCGACGCGTCAATTCCTCATCGTCCAGCTCGGTCCAGGGACGGAGCGAGTTGCGCCGCAGACCCATGTGGAAGATCCGCTCGGCAATGGCTGCCCGGCTTCGGCCGATACTGGCGGCGATATCGACAAGTGCCATATCGCTTGCGAACAGGTCGCGCAGGCGATCGGTCTCCGCAGGAGTCCAGGCGTCGGCACGATAGGCCATTTCGCGCAACGGGATGGACGCATGCGAGCTAAGGACGACCGGGCTCAATTCGACCAGATCGGCATCGAGATCGAGGGGTTTCATGCGAGCCCCACCACCGGCATATCGCTGATCTTCGCGCGCAGGCGCGCATGGAGCCGGGCGATACGATCCTCACCGCGCGGCATGGTGTCGACCGCCGCCAGGGCGGAGAGGAGGTCGAGCGCCTTGTCCACGGCCTCGCGGCTATGGCCAAGATGACCGGCCAGATCGTCCGCGGTCGTCGCGTTGGGCGCAATGCGTTTGAGCGCGGCGATGATCGAGGCGGCCTGCGCGGCGTCCGGATCGAGAAGGAAGGCGTCAAGCGCGCGGATGCCCTTCATGGTAAGTGCCGTGTCGCGCTGGCCGGCGCCGACTTCCCGCAAGGCTGTCAAGTCGAGCAGCTTTTCGGCCTCGGCGCTGTCGATCGACGCGGCCGCGACCAGGGCTGGGGTCGCGCCCAGATGCTCGGTGATGGTCGCGTCGATATGGGCCAGGACCGGCAGCGGCGCCATGGCGGGACCCATGGCATAGAATTCGCCCGGTGCGAGCTTGCGCAGCCGGTCAGCTTCCTTGGTCGAGAAGCCCAACAAGTCCGCTGCGCGCGCAATATCCCGGTCGAACACATTGAGGCCGACGAGGAAATTCTGCAGCTCGGAGACGACCGAAGAGGAAAGCTTGGCAAGCCGCTGGGTCGCGATAATCGGCGCAATACCGCGTTTGCGGCCTCGGGCGCAGAGATCGGTGAGGGTGGCAACACCCAGGCGCCGGGTTTCCGCGTCACGCGCGGAACCGGCATGATGGGGCGCGAGCAGATGGCCTTCATCGATGCAGACCAGCACCGTATTGCCCCAATGCTCACGCGGCGCGCCGATCAGCCCGGCGAACAGCGCCGCCGCCTTGATGATCCGCTGGTCGGGATCGAGATCGGTAAGGTCGACATGGAGCGACAGCCGATGCTGGCGGGCACGGGCGGCCGCCGCCGTCAGGCCATCGCCGGTCAGCTCGCAAGCGCGGAGCGACGTCGCGCCGATATGCGCGGCGAGATTGCCGAACTCCCCTTCGGGATCGACCAGGACGATGGTCGTGAAATCGAAACTCTCCTCGATGATCTTGCGCAGCGTGCGGCTCTTACCCGCGCCGCTGCTGCCCTGGATGAGCAGCCTGCCTGCAAGCAGGCGTTCGAGGTTCAGCATGAGAATGCCGCGGCTGTGATGCCCGAGGGGAACGGACCATTGATCCGTCGCCGGATCGATCGGAACGACTGTTGCCATGACGGGAACTCCTTGAAGCCTGGCCCTGATGGCCACGCCCGTCCTCTCCCCCTTCCCTTTGTTCCTCCGACCTGTTCATATGGACTGTAGCTGGTGGTCAGTCATCGGCTGTCAGGTCGGAATAACGATGGGTGAGATCGAGACAGATGCCCAGCAGCGAGGCCTCGTCCCAGCTGAGGTCCCGATGGTCGTCGCCATCCGGCCCACTTGCCATTTCGATGACGGGATAGGCTGAAACGATCTGGCCAGTCGGTAGCAGGAAGATATGCTCCGTGTCCGGGACAAGCATCGTTCCCTCGGGAACGGTGAAGCTGCCCCGGATTTCAAATTCGACGCGCATGGCATTCACTTTTTCCCCCAGGCGGGCGGGATCATGGGGCGCAAATAAGGTCGCGCCATCGGCGGCGGGTCGGGGCGCCAGCCGGATCGCGGCGCCGAAGGCACGCAGATGCGATGCCATGGCGGGGCGCAGATGGGATTTGTTCGAGATCGTGATCTCCCAGGCGAGCGCATCACCCTGTGCCGTCACATAGCCGGTGGCGGGCTTACCATCCTGCGTTTCGACGATGATCCGGTGGCCGCGGGTGGGTAGCTTGCCGGCATAGCGCACGGCGAACTCCCCCAGCCGGGCGGAAAGCCCCTGCGCAACCTTGCTCCACCGGATGTGACCGCCCGCGATCGTCGCGCCCGGTTCATGGCCTCGCGCGAGCCAGGTGCGAAACTGCGCATTTTGCAGCAGCCTGGTGTGGCGCAGCCGCTCCATGGTCCGGCACAGCGGAAGTGCGGCGGCATGCGCATCTATCACGCGCAGATAGTCTCCCTGCGCCACGATCAATATGTCATGATAGTCCTGCTGCCCGGCCAGTTTGCCCAGCACGGCGCGCTGCGACATATCCTGTGCAAGCCGATCCGCCCTCGCTGCATCCAATTGGGCTTCGAGGTCAGCGCGACCACTGAGCAGGCGAAAGCCGATCTGCGGGCACAGCAGGATGACCATGGCGTCGGCGCCTCCCGGCTCCTTCAGCAGCCGATCGGCCATGCCATCCAAGGCCTCGGGCGCACCCATGATGATGAGCCTGCGATGCCATGGCGAGGCGCGCGGTGCATCGCTGGGCTGGGGCCAATTGGACGGCAGCGGCCTCGCGACACGCACAGGCATGGCCTTGCTCGCCCTGGCCTCGCGGGCCGCAGCCAGATTGGCACGGCGGGCGGCGTCGAACAGGTCATCGTGATTGCCGCCGCCATCTCGAAAACCCTGATGATAGGCCGCCACAATCGCGGGATCGAGGCCGCCTCTGAGCGGTTTCATGGGACCGCGCGCTACTGCCCCTGAAGTGGCGGCGTACCAGCCATGGGCATATTGGACGGCCTGATCCCAGTCATAGCCGTGATCCGCGCGGCCGATGAGGATAGCCTTGTCCGTGTCCAGGCCCTAGCCGCGGGCGACCTTTCTTTCCGTGAAGACGAAATTGCGGGCGTGGCGCTCGGCCTCGGTTTTCCGGGCGATTTCCTCGGTGAGCGGACGCATGGCCTGGACCCGCTCACGGATACGGGCGAGGCGTTCGTTCTGCGGAACGCTTGCGGGCAGGTCGGGATAGGTTCGCCAGATGTCTGCCAGTATCGCGGCGTGATCGGCTGTCCGGCCTCGGCCAAGCCAGCAGGCGGGGTCGGCGGGATCGAAGCTGTCCAGCATCATGGCTCGATCCCTTTGATCGTCTCGACCCCAAGATCGTTCGCCGTGATTGTGTCGAGCTGGTCCCGGATCGTGGCGAAGGTGCCGGTGAGGTCCATAACCCGGATCACGACATGGCGGCTTTCCACATCGATCGCGGCTTCATAAAGGAGCGGCGGGGTCGTGGCCGTCATTTCGGGAAAAACATGGCCGATGATGATCGCCTCCAGGCGGTCGGCCACGCGGTGGAGGTCCCGCCCCTCCACATAACGATCGAAGCCAGGCGGTCGCTGGAGATGCGCCATCGGGGCAATGACGTCCGCCAGACGCGCGAAATGGTCCCCGGACCGGAAATGGCCAAAGTTCGTGCGATAGTGGATGAGGGCCTGTCGCTCGGGCGAAATCTGATGGAAGGGCACATAGACCCGGTAGGCATAGAGCGGCCTCGGATCGACCATGCGGGTGCGGATGGCGAGCATCTCCATGGCGGCCTCACGGGATCAGGCGTTGCGGGACGCGCGAGGACGGCAGCTTGAGTTCGCGCCGGATGCGATGGCAAAGTCTCACAGGATCGAGAAGCTCGCGAACCGACGCCCAGTTGTT
This sequence comes from Sphingobium fuliginis, assembly GCF_015074805.1. Classification (NCBI taxonomy): domain Bacteria; kingdom Pseudomonadati; phylum Pseudomonadota; class Alphaproteobacteria; order Sphingomonadales; family Sphingobiaceae; genus Sphingobium; species Sphingobium fuliginis. The sequence goes on from NZ_CP060037.1 coordinate 122,526, forward strand.
GCGTTCGCCAATATGATCGTCGCGTCCCTGTACCCGCCGGAAGCAGATCTCGTGATCCGGCCCCATCAGGGAAACGGAGAGCTGAACCCAGACCTCATCGCCGCGCAGGGTGACGTCGCCGGATACGCCCGGTCCGGCCTGGTTGGACCGCACGGTGAAGGAACCAGGCGCGAGGCCCAACGCATCGGCCAGCCGCATGAGCGCGCGGCGGCCCTCGGCGTGAAACGCGCGTTTGGCGGGCGGATCATAGGCAACTCCCCGGTCGCAGAGGATATGGAGGGTGGGCCGGGAGCGGATATCGGCAATCTGCGCCATGCACGCCTTTCGCAGCTCGGCCTCGGCCGGACGGTCAGAGCAAACGCTGCTGAAATGCCGGGCAAGCAGGATCACCGCGGGGTCGGCTTCGATATCCTTGCCGGCATTGCGGCAATCGGTGATCGCGGCTTCGAGCGCGTGGACGGTCGAGGCGATCGTGATGCAGCCGCTGGGATCCAACGCCTGGTTGTGGCGGAAGGCAAGGTCGTAACTCATGAGGGAATCTCCGGTTTCAAGCGCACATGCGCTCGACCACCCCTCCCCTTCTCTCCTCTCCCCCGGTCAGTCGGCCTTGGGCAACGCGATCGGGACGCATTGACCGCTCGCCAGGTTGATGAAGGCGCCGGCATGGCCGATCGACCCCCGGCCGATCAGGTCGAACAACAGCGCGAGTGCGTGGCTCGCCAGAACCCGGTTCACGAACAGCGATTGCCGTTCGAGGGCCTCGGCGACCGAACAGGATGGGCTGTTGTCGTCGGGCAGGTGTTCGTCCGCGATTTCCGGGAAATATTCCAGGACGGTGGGAAGCCGCCGTTGGTCCCGATCGCTCTCTCCTCGCGGACAGCCGATGATGAACTGTCCGTCGGTGGCGCGATTGCCAAGGTCCATCCAATAGGTGGGCGGACTGGATGGTTTCGCCAGTTCAGCGCCCAAAGCGCGACGGGCAGAGGCGGTATCGACACAGCTGATGAGAATGTCGGCCTCATCGACCTTGACCGCGCCCGGCGCGCGGCCATGGATGGCTTTCCAGGCAAGGCCGTGGGCAAGGTTGATCCGCTCGACCAGCGTATGGGCCTTCGAGTTTCCGAGATCGCATCGATAAAATGGCTGGCGGCCGAGATTGGACTCGCTGACGATGTCGTCGTCCACGACTGTAACGTGCAGTGACCGCGAAGAAATGGCCCGCAGCGCGGTATCGAGCGAGGCCAGCCCCATCAGCATCTGCGCGCCGTTTCCTCCGCAGCCCACGAGCAGGATCTTGATCGCGCGATTGTCGAAACCGGCAGGAAGATAGTGGCGACTAAGGGTATCAGAGAGCATTTTCATATCCTGAGAAGGGACTGCGCGGCAAAGGCAGGAACATGCCGCCGGCGCACAGGCGCGATGCGATGGCAGGGCCGTCCGAATGATCGAGGCGGCCGACCACGAGCGAGATCTTGGTAGCGTGCGCGTCGTCGGCATTATCGGTGGCGCTGAAGAAGGCGGGTCCCTTCGCATGGCTGTGGATGTCGCAGATCATGTGCCGGTTCGCCGGCAGGACCGGCGGTCGGTAGATGAGGCGGGAGGGCGTTGCCTCGTCGATTTCCGGGAAATGCAGGGAGAAGGTCCGATCAGCCTCTTCCCAGATCACGAAGGCTGCGGCTTCATTGGGCAGCGCCGCGCGGAAGTGATCGAGAATTTGATCGAACAATGGCTGCGGTATGAGGCCGCAGCGAAGCTCCGCCCGGCCTCCGCCATTGCTGCCATAGGGCAGATAGGCGGGGATGGCCGCCGTGACCGGGACGTCGAGCGCAAGCCAGGGGCGCCGGACGATCAGCATGACGCCGTCCCGTCCCACCGCGAGGCAATGGCCGATGCGCGCCGCGCGCACCGCGTCGAGGGCGGGCGATCGGCCATTGGGCGGAACGGGGTAGCAGGGCATGGCCGAAAGGATCGCCTCGGCAGTCGGATCATCGGCAAGCGCGTTCATCGCGCAGCGTTTTCATGGATAAGCCGGCCGAGGGTCATCGGTTCGGCCGCCCCGATCGATTTCGAGGACTTGCCTCGCCGTCGATCGCGGACGAATGGCTTCAAGCGACTGACCGGAAATCGGCTTGCCCCGCGCGCTGCCAGATCGTCCCAGAGTTTGATGAGGCCACCCTTGCCGGTGACGGTCAGTTCCTGGCCGGGATTGGGATGCGTGGACCAGGAATCGAACAGCGCGCGTTCAAATTCGGGTATCGCTGACGTCGCCAGGGTCTTCGGCCTCGGGATATTACCCCAGCACAGCGATCCATCGGTGAAGACATTGAGGATGGGGGAGTGGAGGAGTCGCGTGGCGGCGGTGGGCCGCTCGCTTTGCGAGAGCGCATATATTTCAAGCCTGCGCCGCGTCGCGACGAACAGATGGGCAGGATAGGGAACGGGCGCGATGGTCCGACCGGACAGGGCACGCAGTCCATCGGGAGGCGATGACAGGTGGAAATAGGCCGGACGAACCTGCGCCGGCGTCCACCAGACCAGCATATCGGGATGCGCGACCAGCACCGCATCGGGCAGAATTTCCGGCGGCGCGGCACGCCCGAGCGCCTCTGCCCATTGGCGCAAATGCGCGCGCGTGAGCGGCGTTCCCGCCGCAATGGTCGGTCCGGTTTCGTCGCCATGTTCGACGCTGTGGATGCTGGCGAAGGCGGGGCCGCCCTGTCCAGACAGGCCATAAGGGTTGGACTTTCGGTTTGTATCGGTCCGATAGAGCAGGATGGCGTTGGTCAGCACCATGCCCCCAGTGGTCGCTTCGAACTGAGCGGAATGATCACTCATAGCGGCCTCACAATCTGTCTGGATCGAGGTTGATCAACTCTTGGGCGGCGAGCAGGAAGCGAACGCCGATCTCCAGCGACGCCAACCAGCCGGTGACATGATCGGCGTCTTCGAGCGGGCAGAGCCCGATCACGTCCATGAAGCCATATTCCATGCCGTGGCGTCCGACGTCATCGACCTCGCGGGCAAAATATTCGACCGGCACCAGGGTCAGTGGTGGCAATGACGAACATTCCTCCAGCCCGGGAACATAGTCGTAGAGGATATCGAAATCACAATGCCAGGCGTTGCGCTCCGGCGACGTGCGGCGGAGATCTCGAACGGTGTTGCGCAACGTCTTGAGTGCCTTGCGCAAGGCCTTCGGGAGGTCTCCGTATGCTGCCGCATTCTCCGAGAACATCCAGTCGGGTCTTCGGGCGTTCATCGTCGAGGGAAGGCTGTAGTCGTCGAGTTCGGAAGGGTCAGCACCATGACATTCAATGAGGGAGTGGCGCGCACCCTCATCGTCGGTTTCCCCTTCCCAATAATATGTCGAGATTTCTTCGAAGAGATCGTCATAGGTAAAAACCGGCAGGGCCGTGCCCAGGGCCTGCTCCAGCGCAGCATAAGCGGCAGCCCGCCAGGGGATCGGGGCGTTGCTGGTTTCGATCCAGCCCAGATCCAGCTGCCCGATGCTGTCGCAGATGAAGGCAAGCGCTGGCGGCCTTTCATCGTTGCCGTTGAGAGCGACGACCCGCAGCTCTGCCAGCGTGATGGAATTGAGGGCCTCCAGGACCGCGGCGTTGAAGACGCGCTCGATATGCTGCCGGGCGGCAGGGCGTGTGTATAAGGTCGCCGCTTGATCCCGCCCTGCGACCCAGCGCCCGATCAGCTTGTGGTGAGGGCTAAGCGGCTGGTCGAACATGACCGGGATATCGGGCGATATCCGGATCGATCGCCCGGCGAGGTCAACCAAGCGGGGGGAGGCGCAGGCCGACGGGCGGTATGAGGGGTTCGGCGGTTTCGTTCTGCCGGCTCTGCGGATCGAGGAGGAGACGCCGATGGATGGCCTGGGTCTGCTCGGTGCAGGGCGGATGGGGAGGACCGGATGTGTCGCCATCGTCTGTCTCGATCCATTCAAGCAGGGTTTTGCGAGGTGCGGCGGGAATGGCCGCGCCCTTGCGGCGCGGCACGGTTATCCCTTGGTGCCGACGGCGCGGCGATATTCGGTGACATGGACGCCGCCGGTCACGCCCGCGTCGACCAGTTCTGCGTTGAGGATCGCGGGGTAGAGCGTGGCATGATAGGTCCGCAGACCCTGCGGATCATGGGCGAGGTGCGGCGGCACCGGAAGATCGATGCCGTCATAGCGATAGGTGCGGGCGAGATGGTTGATCTGCATGGGGACTTCCTGTGTGATGATGACAAGCTGCTGCGGGCGGATTCCTCACCAGAGGCTCGCGGGTTGATCCGATTTGGCATCGGCCGGGACGGCATTGGGCGCAGGCGTTGCCAGTGCGCCGGACGAGGTGGGCACTTTGACCGGCGTCGCCGTGGCCTTCGCCTTGGCCGCTTGCGCGGAGGCCTCCCGCGCTGATTCCGCAGCTTCGCGCTGTTCGGCGATCTGCTCGGCAAGCGCCTTGCGGGTGGTCATCAGTTGGCCCAGTGCCCCATCGGTACCAAGGCCAAGCTCCGCATCGATCTCGGCGGCACTGGCCGTGATCGAGATCGGGCGGGTTTCGCCGCTTTCAAGGCTTTGGGGCCTGCCCTCCGCGTTGCGCGGAATGATGGTGAGGGTGACAATGTCGTCCGGGCCGGCGACGAGGTCGAAGCCGAGCGAGTAATGGCCAAGCAGCGGCAGCATGGTTGCGATCAGCATGGGTATCGGTCCTTGTGGAGAGGGGGCGGTCAGGCCGCGACGGCGGCGGGCGAGTTTTCGGGCTGGGCGGCGATCAGCGGCGGGTCATATTTCCCATCGAGGGTCATCGCGCTCGGCAGATGGCCGGCCCATTCGAAGCCGACGGCGCCCAGCATGCCAGCAATCAGATCGCCCTTCTTGCCGCCAAGCAGCTTGCCGAAGGCTTTTTCGCCCATATGCGCGACAAGGCCGCATTCCTGGGCAAGCCACCTCAACTCGTCCTTGGTGTATCGCTCAAGGAAGGCCTGATCGACGCGCCAGCTTTGGCGCAGGTCGATGGCAAACGCCGCGGCGAGATCCGCGACATGGCGGAAGTCCTGCACGTCCCTCGCATAGGCCGCCCCAATTGCGCAAAGCACGGTCGCCGCCTGTGCGCTCGAAAGGTCGCCGATCGCATCGATCTTTTCGCGGAAGCTGAGAACCGGAAAGGCCGCATCGATCAGCAGCCCGGCGCGCGACGTCAGCGTGTTCGACTTGATTTCGGAGAGCGTGCCGGTCAGCCCGGCAACAAGGATCGTGGTCTGTGCCCGGCCGGGATTGTCCGCCAGTTCGCGCGCAAGGGCAGTGCGCCATGTCGCTTCGCGAAGCTCGGTTGCGCGTCCTGCGATGGACTTGGCCGTGACGGCGGAGGTATTGGCTCGGGTGGCCGACCTCGTTGGTGCGCCTGACGGCGATGATCCGGGCGCGAGGTTCGCGAACCGGGAGGCCGGTGGCGGGGCAGAGCCATCTGGACGATCACCGGCACTGGCATCGGCATCGGCCGACGCCGCACCATCGTCCACACGTTCGTCCAGTTCGTCATCGTCCAGGGTGGTGCCAGCTTCCGCCGCCGCCCGCTCCTTTTCTTGCGCCTGCGCTCTTTCGACGGCCTCGGTCTTGAGCTGGAAACATGGGGCGTTGGTGCAGTGCCCGTCATCGACATGGGTCTCGAACAATGCGCGCTGCGTCGCCGAATTGAACGGACAGGTCGTGCATTCGCTCTTGTCGAAGCAGGCATCGGCGAGGCTTTGCGTGACGCGCATCAGTAATTCCCGCGTCTTTGCAATATCAAGGTCGGCCTTCAGGATCGTCTCCAGGGCCTTATCCTGCTTGTCGGCCGGAACGGCGGCGAGGAGCTCAGCATGGCCGATCTTGATCCGGCGCTCATCGAGCGCGGTTTTGACGATGTCAGCAAGGCCCGCGAGCGCGAGGCGACGATCAAATTTGGAGCGCGACCAGCCCAGGCGCGCAAGGGCCTCGGCACGATCGTTGTTGCAGGCGGCAAGGACACGGACGGCGGCGTCGGCCTGTTCGGTCTCGGAAGCATCGTCGCGTATGTCATTTTCGTCGATCGCCGCTTCCAGAGCCTCCTGATCGGTCATCTCCCGGATGATCACCGGAACACTGCCGTCGACACCGAACGCTTCGAGCGCGGCCTTGTGGCGACGCCCGCCAACGACAATCTCATAATCCTCTGAGTCCTCAACCGGCCGCACAAGCATCGGCTGGATCATCCCGCGCAGGCGAAGTGAAACGACCAGTTCATCGAGCTTCTTGCGGTTGAAATAGCGGCGCGGATTATAGCCGGGCCTGATCCGGGAGAGAGGGACCATGGCGGGCGGGTTGGGCTGCGGTAGGGTCAAGGCGGGTCTCCTTATGGGGTGGCGCGGCACATCGCTCAGGGCTGCGTGCCGACTTTCCAGCGAGCCTGATGCTCACCCCTTCCCTTCCCACTCTCCTTTTTATCGATTGTTCACAGCTGGATACGAAACTGGATGCAACTCCCCGTTCCGGGCACCCGAACTTTCGCTATTGCTCTGTCGACGATGCGAGGTCGAGGCGCTCACCCTCTCATTGGTTGGGGGCCTCGGCCAGATAGATGTCGGCCGCCCATTGCTCGATCCACGGCTCGATGATCGCATCATGGTCAAGGTCCCCGAGTTCAATCAGCGCCTGGATTTCCCGACGGGCCGCCGCAATCGCCGCCTCCCAGGGGTCGGCCGGCGGTCGATCGGATGCCTGCGGCCCGGTCATCGGCAGCATCTGCGGCTTTTGCCGCAGGCGCCTGGCCTGGGCTGTCAGCCAGGCTTCCAGATGATCGGCCACGAAGCGATCACTCTTGCTGATGTTCCGCTTCAAGGCCTCGTGGCGCGCGCTGGTGCCATAGGCCTGGCTGTCGAGCGAGCGGATGCGTTTTCCAAAGGGCAGAAGATAGGGAATGGCCGGCCCCTTCACACCGAACAGGTGCAGCTGGATCGCCGGCGGCAATATCCGGTCGAGATGCTCGACCACGGCGATCAGCCCTTCGGGTCGATGGACCTCGCGGCGGCACATGCTGCCCACGCCAAGGAGCGGGGCCCGCTCGATCATGCCCCACAGCCCATCGACGCAGCGCTCATAATCGCAAGGACGCCGTCCCTGGATGACCGGCATCATGGTGGAGCTATTACCATGATCATCGGCGTAGCGCCGGCATTCGCGGTTGGCGGCTATGGTGCGCGAGAGCCGTTCGATGACCTGGGCGCGGTCGGGCGCGATCTCGGCCTCGACGCAATAATCGGCACTCGCCCACCAACGAAACGGATAGGCGGCGGCGAGCCCAACATAGCGCGCGATGCTCCAGGGGAAGGCGCCATAGCGAGAAGTTGCCACAAAGCCCGCACTGTCGAGATGCAGCGCCGGCAACCGCCGCGCATTGGCGAGCTGCCTGGTGCGCCAGCCGGTCCATTCCCGATATCCCCTCGCGCTCGACCAGCGCGACTGGCAGTTGGCGGAAATCAGGGCGGGCTGCTTCAGGTCAACGACCCGGTCGAGGATCGGACCCTTGTTGAGATGCGGCAGGCCGACGATAATCTCGATCGTCACGGCAAGGGTTCCGCGCCGAGCGACACGAAGCTGCTTACGATCCCGCGATCGTCATAGCGCCCGGCATCGACCAGGGCGCGATGGTCGACATTTTCAAAGGTCGCAAAGCCCAGATGATCGACACTGAGGACACGCCGGCCGAGGACGCCGGTCTTGCCCTCGGGCACCCAGTCGGCATGCGAGCCATAGGCAGCGACGACGACGATCTCGCCGATCGCGGCTTGATAGGCGGCGATGGATCGCAGGATATGACTTTCGCGCGGCGGAACCTCTGTGCCGGTGAACAGGCTATAGATTTGCGGGTGGTAGGCGCGGGCCGTGTCATGGGCGAGCAGGATCACCGCACCCATGGCCGGCCGGTCGACGCGGCGCAGTTCGGCCTCGAACGCGAGATAGACCAGCGCCCAATCGACGTCCTCCTCATAACAGGGCTCGTCGCGTCGCAGCACGGGCGGCATTGCGGCCTGCCGCTCCGGCGACAGGATGATGCCGCCATGGCTGGCTGTCGTGACGTGCCAGATGCCGGCCAGGATCTGATCGGCGCTGGTGATGGCGCCCCAGATGCTGGTGGTCGGCTGCGGGGAAAGCAGAAAGCCCATGCTGTTTCTCCTCAAACAAGGTCGCCCTGCCCGCTCCCCCTCCCCTTTTCATGGCCTTGTCTCCTGCGGCGTTGACCGCGCCAATCGTTCACCATATGTTCTTTTGCGAAGGAGATCAGTCCGTGAGTCATGAAAAGGAAATCCGCCGCTTTTTCGATCTCGACATCCTGCTGCGCGACGCAGCCGTCGACCCGGACAATCGGCCAACGCGCCGGATGATCGCCAATGCCTGCATCGGCATGCCGGCCGATGATGCCTATTATTCGGTGCGCGAGCTGCGCGAGGCCGCGCATTTTGTCCATGAAGGGGAACCCGCCGGCAAAACCAAGCTGATGTCGGTGCTGTCGAACGAGACGTGCGACGATTTCCAGCGCTGCATCTATTTCTGCCTCGCGGGCCGCGGCATCGTCGAAATGCTCGATGACCTCGAATGGCTGGAGCATCTGCTGGAGCATCGCGGCCGCATTGCAGGCGAGCAGTTGCGCATGAAGATCCCGACCATGCCGATGGTCCACGCCTATGTGGCGGATGAACCCGATGGCCCGATGATCACGATGGATCGCGACTTCAAACAGGGATCATCCTGGTGGCTGGATGAGGCGCTGCGGCGCTGATTTCAGGATCGGGCCGAAAGCTGAAAGGCGACCGGTGCTCGGACCACAGGTCGCCTTTCAGCACAACAGCTCAACTTCGACATGATCATCCCGTGCCGGGGCGACCGACACCCGGAAGGGCTGAAGCGCATTGCCGGTGCGGATGATGCTGACGGGCCAGACGCCCTGGTCGAAAATTTGTGAAGCGACGCGCTCGGCATTTTCACGGCTGCACAGTGCGCGCCTTTTCAGGGACATGGATTCAGGCTGCGCCGACATGGTGGAACCTCTTGCTGGCAAAGGGGGCAAGTTCATCGCTTCATGCGAAGACGGTCTTGTGGACCCTGGTCGTTGGTACGATGATCCAGTGCCGATCCATGAAATGGCTGATGCGGCACAGGCCACCGCCATGCACATCGCGGAAACGCAAAGTGCGGCCGCGCTTTTCGACGATGAATTCATCGCGCGTGGATCCGTCCGTGAACTGCATGGGAGAGCCCAGACGCACACGGTCGCCGTTGCGGATGCTACGGGACCGCAGGCGCAGCCGGGCAAAACAGCGCCGACGCCAATCCAGAGAATATTCCCGGTCCGTTGTCGTCAACAATGAAAGGATGTCGGCTGGACATTCCGCTTCACCCGGCCCCATGGATTCAGTCATATCCTTATATCCAAACTGCTCACCACTGCGACTGTGTGGGCTCCATCTGACAAGACAGACAACAGCGAAGATCTCGCCGGGCACGCCATTGGTGATTGTTTGAGCAGCCGCATAATAGACGCGATTGCCGGGACAGGATGAAGCGATAACTCTAAGGCCTTGGGTCGAACCGTCGTCCAACTTGTGATCATAGGTCAATTGCGCGTCGAGATAGAACTTCGCGGTCTTGTGACCGCCCATGGAACTGAAGGACATGGTGAGCCAACCCATGACAGGTCTCCTTGTTTGAAAGGGTGATTGGTCAGGACCAATCATAAGTGGGAAGCTGGTCGATCGGTTCGCAGTCGCGATCGAACTGAATCCAGGTCGCGCCCACGCCATCGGCAAAGGCGAGGCAATCCTGAAGCGGCCTCGGCATCAGGTCGCGTCCACTGGATCGGACCCAGATAAACCAGCCATATTCGGCCCAGCGTTCGGCCACGATGTGACTTTGCCACTGGGCTGGATCGCCGATGCGTCCAAGGGGATGAAGAATTTCGACATGGCGGTCGAGATCCTCGGCCAGGGCCGGCGGGACATGGGCGGTCGAGAGATGGAGCATCATCGAGACTTCAAGGGACATGATGGATTCTCCAGGTCAGGCCACAGGCGCGGGCGCGTCTTGCGCGGCAGGAGCCATTGGCGGTCCTGCGTCGTTCGAGCTTTCGCTGAACTGGCGCAAATAGGTGAATGCCTGCTCGGCTTTCGAAGCGGCGTGAATGATGGCGGTCGAATCCGCTTTCAATATGCCGATCCAGTGACTAACATAGCTTGCGTGATTGTCGTGAAGTTCAGTGGGCAGTCCAAGGTCAGCGCAAATCAGACCGGAACCTATTTCGGCAACGAGTTCTTCGAAACTATAGGCCTTGTCGCCGAACCTCTTTCCGAAAACTCTGCCAAGGCGTGATGCCGAACCTGACCAGTGCAGGCTCTCATGGGCACGAATACTGGCATAATAGTCCATGGATTTGAACGAGCGCGGATGCGGTAACTGGATGAAGTCGCGCGAGGGATTATAATAGGCTTCATTCCCGCCGTGACGCACATCGGCCGGAATGGCTTTGAAGAAGCGGTCGATCTCCGCCTGCCGCGCCGACGGGTCGATGGGCGTGTCCGGGATGAGGGGCGGATAATAGAAAGCGGGGAGGCCATCGATCTGATCGCAATTATAAACGACATAGTGGCGCAGAAAGCGGAACTTGCGATCGCGCTCCTCGCCCGTTGCGGGGTCGCTTTCCCGCTTCGTCGCGGCTGAATAATAGACGCAGAGCGAGCCCCATTCGCCCAGTCGGACGTTGCCGCCCAGTGCCTCGGCCTGCCTGCTTGTCATCCAGAAGCGGGAACGATAGCCGCAGGCGTCGGCGATCGCCCATAAATAGAGGGTGTTGATGCCTGTGTAGGGAGTAGCGCAATGGCGCAGCGGCCGGCCACCTGCACCGCCGACGGTCCAGGGCCGTTTCCAGGGTGCCACCCCCTCTTCCAGCTTGCGGATAAAGAGCGCGGTGATATCCGCCGCGACCTCACGGCTTGTCTTCCTGGGCGCCATGGCTGTTCACCTTGCGTAGGGAGGGTTGACCCGCCGGAACTGTATTGCCGGTTCCGACGGGTCATGCAGTGATGGGAGGGGTCGATCAGGCGGCTTGCGCGGCCTCGTCGATTTCCTCGGATTCCTCGTCTTCACAGCCGGTATCGTCGGCTTGCGCGATCGGCTCTGCGGCCTCGGACAACTCGGCCTCGGAAGGCACAATCGGTTCGGCGCTGCCGCTGGGTTTATCGAGGAAGCGCATGGCGTCGGGCACCCAGGCGAGGGCCGCCTCCTTCACTTCCGGTTCGACAATGGACGCCCCTGCAAACAGCTTCTCGCAGCTTCCCGACAACTCCCCCTTCTTGAGCGTCGCATGGCGTGCCATGATCGCTGGGCCGCCGACGTCATTGAGGAGCGCCAGGGTCGAGCCCTTGGAGATCCGGTCGAAGTAATTCTCGGCGGTCGGGCGCCACCACAGGGCGCAATTGACGTCGAGAATGGTGGCGAGCCGGTTGTGGAGCGGGTTCTGGCCGGTCCTGGCGACCAGCGATACGGCCGTCAGATAGGCGAGCCATGCCACCTTGCTGTCATCGCTCAGCGCGCGGAATGCTTCGAACCGGTCGACGACACATGGATGCCCCGCCCACCCGGCATCGAGCCCGTCCATCGCCTCCACCAGATAGTCACGGGCACGCGAGCCGGGGACGCCGGCAGTGGCAGGGTCCTGCGGTGCCGCCGCCACGATGGTCGAACCCGCCGACTGATCGTCCTGGGTGCGACTTTGCGCCATGCAGAAGATCGCATAATCGAGCGCGAGGGCTGGATCGCCCAGGAGGGCTGCGCCAAGGACGTCGCGCCGCTGGACCGCCAGCTCGTCGGCCAGTCGGGCGCTGAGCGCCTTGCCGTCAGGGGCCACCGCTTCCGGCGCGCGGGGCCGTTCAGGGGCCGATGGCAATCCAACCGTCGGACGGCGGATCGTGGCACTGTCGCCGCCGCCCTCGCCATCCTCCTCGGCCTCGGTACGGATCGGTTGCTCACTATAATAGCAGCTGTCGAGCTTCATCTGGCCGTTGGGCTGGAGGGTCAGAAATGCACCGACCAGGGGTTTATAGCTGTCGGGCAGCACGGGCGCGCGGTTTTCGATCTCCCTAAGGTCAGCGAAGAGGCGGTCGTCTTCCGCCTTGAGCAGGCGCCACGCCTCCTCTTCCAGAGTCTCGTCTTCCATCTGTTCGTTGATCGCGGAGCGGCGTTCGAGGATGTGGTCCAGGTGTTGCTGCTGCTCTTGCGTCAGGTCCGGCTGGGGAAGGATAGCACGATAGAGGCCCTGTGCCGCGCTATGGGTATAAGCGGTCGCGATCGGACGTATCCAGGCGATGCCCAGTTCCTCGCCGACCCGCTTGGCTTCCGCCTCCATGATATCGCCGGCGAGCCGATGGGCGACCTCGGGATCGATCCAGCGGTCGCCATCTTCGCTGAACAGATCCGGGTCGACCTTGCCGCCGGCCGCGATATAGCGCTCCTGTCCCACCAGGATCGCGACGGGATCGCTTGCCTTCATGGATTCATTGGCGATCGCCCGCCTGATGGTATCAGCGGACGCATGGGTCGTGTCGTAGCTGTTCCAGACGAGCAGCTGCTTTTGCTGGTTCTCGGTCGAGGCGAACGCCTTGGCGAGGTCGAGGGTGATATCGCCATTGCTGAGCGCATCGAAGATCGGCTCGGCGAGCGCGGCAAGGCGCAGGCGCCCTTCAACGAAACGGCGAGTGACGCCGAAACGCTTGGCGACGCCGTCGATGTCGCCGTGCAGACCGATGAAATGTTGAAACGCCCGGCATTCCTCGGCAGGCGTGAGATCAAGGTGCGAGTTGTTGACGATCGTCGAGACTTCACTGAGCATCGCCTCGTCGCCTTCCAGAACCTTGGAGGGCACTTCATAGGTTGCGGCATCGATGACGCCCCGTTCCACCAGCAACATGAGCGCGCGATAGCGACGACCACCATCCAGGACTTCGAAGGTGCCGCGCGGCTTGCTCACGGCCCTGACAAGGATGTTCTTGAGCAGCCCGTGCCCTTGGATGGTGGCTGCCATTTCCGGGATCTTGAGCTGATCATCGGGCCGGGTACGTACATTGATCGGGGAAAGGCGGAGTTTGGAGAGCTTGATGGATTGATTCACGGGGATGACTCCTACTGGCATCCGGACCAGCCCGGACACCAGCACCCGCTCCCCCTTCCCTTTCATTTGGGCGCTGGACGCCCGCGGATGCTCGTGAACGCTCGACGAAAAGCGCGGAGAACGGCCCTTCTATCCGTCACACGGTTGCCCTACGGTGTGTGCCATGACAGCAAATGAGCATTGGCGCGCAGGTTTCGAAATCGAGGTCATATTGGGTGACCTGGATGAGCCGTCATTTGCGAAGGGGCTGAGCGCGTTTGGCCCGATGGACAAGGCGTCGCCCGCTTTCTGTAGGTCTCTCGCGTCAAAACTGCGGGTGGAAACCGGCCGGCTATGGTCGGCGCCGATCCGGCCGCCGAGCAAACCGGGCTTCTATGTGGTCGCGGAATATGGGCTCGATCCGCTAAATTGGCCCGACGACCGCGTTGCCGGGGTCGAACTGCTCACTCCGCCTCTTCCGTTCGAGGAAGCCGATGTCGTCCGGGGGGAAATCATCGAAGCCATCGATGTGATCGACGGGGTCTATAATTTCACCGGGGACGAAAGCACCAACGATTGCGGTTGGCACATCAATATCGATGCCGGCGACAGGCATCGGCTTGACCCCAGCCGGTTCATAACCGGTGTGGACGAACTGCTGCTGCTAGCACGCAATGATCGGCTCTTTACGCCCTATACAGGATTACAGCGCCATGCCGTGGGAACAGGGTTGCTACGACACCTGGCCCATGATCCGGATGGCAGGTTGTTGGCAGGTAGCGCCCTCGACAATCTACTCAAACAACGCGCGGGTTATGACAAGGGCTATGCCGCCAATTTCGCCAAGACGCTCAACGGCTATCTGGAATTGCGGCATTTCAGCGCCGATGCCTTTTTCAACGGCCCGTCGCTCGCCGATCAGCTTGAACGGATTCCCGCAGCGTTCGAGCTGGGGCACAATCGCAGTGCGCCCTTCCAAAAGGCATTTTTGCGCAAATTTACGATATTGTCGAGCTGGCTGGCCGGTATTCGGGACAAGCTGTCGTGGAGTGTGAGCCCCGGCCTCATCTGTGCCGCAGGCGAAGTCCGGTTTGAGGGCCAGCCCATCGGCCGACTTTCGGCTGATGGGCTGGTCGAGATCAGTCTCTACGGCCGGGGACAGCACGATGCTCTCGCGGAAATCCGCAATGTCGGGTTGGCTGACATCGCGGAAGGGGTTGCCCTGCTGGCGCTGGATCTTGCCGAATTGCGCAACCTGGGGGTCACGTCGCGCATCAGTGGAGACAAGGCGTTTCAGCGCAGCATCGTGCAATTGGCCAATCGGCTGAGGCGAGAACCGGAGCTTTCGAGTGACGCACAGCAATTGGCCCTGGCTGCGGTCCGCGACAGTCCGCCGTGGGAAATCAGCCAATAATCAGGGGCGTGCGGATGTTCCGAGCATGGTAGCCCAAACCGAGAAAAACGAACGGCCGACGGCCAACATCAGGTCACTCGTTTGTTCGATCGCATTGACGACGGGACTGTTCGCGTTCGCATGATCGGCGATTGGATCAGCCCATTCGTCGTTGATATCCTTCCGGGTAACCGCAGACACCAAATCGGTCGCCACAGCCTCCATGAAACGAAGGGAATGCTCGGACGCCTGGCGAGCGAAGGATGGAGCGCCGCGGGCTTGCGCGGTCGCGCCCAGAACGGTTGCCACGCTTTGCTTCTGGACGAACTCACCCGCTGATAGCAGGGCGGATTTATTCCTCTCGATCTGCATGAGGAACGGGAGCATCTCGCCCCTTCCATGCGGCTCGAAGCAGTCGTCAAAGTCTCCCACGTCCGATAGGAGAACGGCGGGCACAGACGAAATATGAGACGCACTGCTAAGCGCGAAATCTGGCATGGCATCCTCTCCTGGCGGCGGTGTTATCCCGCCTTTCCGTAGCGTAAATTTTCATAGTCACACTGAGTCGTCAATGCGGCTCAAACGAGGTAACGCTCCTAAGCCGGACCAAATTCAGCACAATAATAGGTCAGTTTGATGTCAGGACCGTGAAGCGCTATCGATTGGATTTGCGTCCATGCTATGGACAGCAGATGCGTCTCCTCATTCTCATCCGGCCTGCCATGAAAGCCGCCGATCGGATACGACGCGCCTATTGGCGGTTCAGGGGGAGAACCATCTACGGGGTGATGGTCATGGCCTTTACCCCAGACGGTCAGCTCGTGCTTGTGCGGCAGACCTATTCGCCCGGCTGGAGTCTCCCTGGTGGCGGGCGGCGCGCCGATGAAGAGCCGACCGCTGCTGCGCTGCGGGAGTTGCGTGAGGAAATCGGCCTGACTCGATGGACCGATGTGGACATTCTGGTATCATTGGATCGACCGTTGTCTGGCGCGCCGGCGTCTATCGATTTGATCCGGGTCAACGACGCAGAATTCACGTTCAGGCCCAATTTCGAAATTGAATCTGTTGCGACATTTGATGTGAATAATCTTCCTTCTAACCTAAGCAAATGGTCGACATATTTCATAGAAGCCGCCGCAATCTATGTTCAACGGAAAGCGTAGCTTGATTTCGCAGATTTCCACTGCAGAAGCTACGATTTCCGTCGAATTGCAGAACGTCAATAAATTTGATGATAACTCAATCCAATGACGATTTGTTCAGAATTTTGCCAATGATCGCTTCGGCTTCTGAAACCGGCAGGAAGGCACGCGTTCGGAAAGCGATGATTTCAGTGAACGCCCCCAAGGATTTGAGCCAGGACAGTTGGGCCGCCGGCACTCCCACCAATTCGATTCGTGACTTGCCGTTCACGATCGCCCGCTTGACGGTCATCGCGAAGGGACGGACAAGTTCGACGCTGCGACCCGACAGAACAGATTTCGCAATTTGGTCGACAGGGAGATTGTCGGCACGATCCACGCCAAGCTTGGTGTAGAGGTGGGCGACATGCTCATCATAGACCATGCGGCCGAGCCAGGACCGACCGTCGGCCGTGGCAATGCGGTTGACGATCAGATGATCGCTCGGCAGCGCGGACCAGATGGGTAATAGCAGGCCCGTCGCAATGCGGATGGTCTCGCGTTCCAGCGTCTGCGCAGCTTCGTCGGCCTCGGCCGCCCAGCGCTCGGCAAATTCCTCGCGCAAGATGGGTTTCCAGGCGGTTTCGAACATGTCCGCGACGCGCTGATATTCGCGCCGGGTGGGCCGCATCAGCTCTACGCGGGGAATGGGCGTACCGTCCTTCTCTTCCATGAGGGATCGAGCCTGCATCTGCAGCGCCACCTTGCCGGACTTGCCGTTGATGAGAAATTCCGAGGTGTCGTCCGCGTCGGCGATCCGCAGGATGCGCTCCAGCGACACCGGCGTTCGGCGCCGGGCCACCTCTATGGTGAGCAGATGCGACGTCGCGCCGCTCAGCGGATCGGTGCGCAGCACCGTATCTTCAAGGATGGTCGCATCATCGACCAGCATGGTTTCAACGCCGACATCGAGCCGCCCCGCTTCGCGCGCCGCGGTGACACGGGTTTCCACCAGCGTCAGGAACTCGTCGAATATCCTGTTCTGGAGATTGATGGGGAGCGCCAGCAGGCGATTGAGCCAGCGCTGGATCGGCGGCAGGTCGTCCCTCAATATGCCGTCCTTGTAGGTCAGTTCGAGACCGGTCAGCTCCTCGAACTCGGTAAAGCTGACGCTCTGGAGTTTGCCGGTCACCAGCAGGTGGAACCAGCTCGTAAGCGCAGCGCAGGCATATTCGCTCTCAAGATTGTCGGCGGGATCGAAGAGATTCTGGCCACCGGTCTGACGCTGGCCGCGCGTGAGCGCGCCCAAACTATCGAGCCGTCGGGCGATCGTGCTAGTGAAGCGCAGTTCACCCTTGCAGTCGGTCGTGACCGGCCGGAACAGCGGGGAGCTTGCCTGGTGCGTCCGGTGGGTTCGGCCGAGGCCCTGAATTGCCCGGTCGGCGCGCCACCCCGGCTCGAGCAGGAAATGAACGCGCTGCTCCTGGTTCACCACGTCGAGCGACGCGTGATAGGAACGGCCGGTGCCGCCGGCGTCGGAAAAGACCAGGATGCGCTTGGCCCCAGCCATGAATGCCGCAGCGTCCGCCTGGGACGAGCGTGTGGACCGGCTTTCCAGCTTCTGCGCGCCGCCGCCTATCGAGACCAGCCTTTTAGTCCGCCCCGTAACCTCGGCGACATGATCATGGCCGAAATGCTCCAGCAGGCCATCGAGCGCGGACGCGATCGGCGGAAGTGCGCAGATATGTTCGATGAGCCCGGCGCGTGCCGCTTCAGCCTGCGGATTATAGACAGGATTACCATGATCATCGGTCATTGGCTCCGATCGCGGCGTACCGGTATCGTCGGTGAAGACCCGCATCTGCCGCGTCGGAAAGGCGCGTTCGAGATAATCGACCATGAAATCGACCGGAGACAAGTCCAGGTTCAATTCCGCCCGTTCGTCGGGGCTGAGCGCCCCAAGCCTGCGGTCGAGAATGGACTCCGCCGTGGTGACAAGCTGGAGTACCACCGATTGACCCTGGCGCAAATGGTGATCGACCGCAGCGATCACCGTCGGCAATTTCATCGAGAGAAGCACTTGACCGAAAAAGCGTTGCACCGTGCTGTGCAGGCGCGATCGTGCCGCGGCCTTGGCGCCGCTATTGAGGGTCATGTTCTCGATACCGTCGACGACGCCCGTCAGTTCGAGCGCCGCCTCTACGTTTCGATGAATCACGCTCCACGCCGAGCTATAAGTGTCGTAAATCTCGACCTGCGCCGGGGTCAGACTGTGCTTGAGCACATCATATTCGACGCCGGTGAAGCTCAGCGCCCGGCAGAGGTAGAGGCCCATGGCCTTGAGATCGCGCGCTACCAACTCCATGGCCGCAATCCCGCCCTGACGGATATCGGTGATGAACCGTTCCCGATCGGCAAAGGAAGTCTCCGGTCCCCACAAGCCCAGACGCACCGCATAGGCGAGATTGTTGACCTCGGAGGCACCGGTGGCCGACGCATAAAGGACGCGCGCGAGCGGCAGATGGTTCTGGAGCCGGACGCCGCATATTCCCTGCTGCGATCCGGCCTTGGCGCCAAGAGCCCCCTCCCCGCCTGCCACGCCACCCATCTCGTGGGCTTCGTCGAAGGCTATCACGCCTTCGAAATCGGCCCCTGCCCACTCAATGATCTGCCGCAAGCGGCTATGATCGGATCGCATCGAGCGCAGGGTCGGATAGGTGACGAACAGCACCCCGTCCTGGAGCGTGATGGGCTCGTCGATCTTCCAGTTGTTGATCGGCTGGATATCGGCTGCGACGCCGCCCAGCGCGGTCCAGTCTCGCCGGGCGTCTTCGAGCAGTGGCTCATTCTTGGTGACCCAGATGTTGCGGCGACGGCCGGCGAGCCAATTATCGAGGATGCAGGCGGCCACCTGCCTCCCCTTCCCTGCCCCGGTGCCGTCGCCTAAGAAGAAGCCCTTGCGATAACGGTCGCCGTCTTCGGCGCTGACAAGGCCGACTCCCTCCTTGTCGGGCATCGAGTGTCCCGGCAGGAATTGCGACCAGGCGTGGCCAGCATAGACGACGGTTTCGAGCTGGGAGGCTGAGAGGAGCCGTTCCGTCACCGTCCGTTCGGGCAATTGCGGGACGTAGCTTGGGATCGGCGCCGGGATCGACCCCATGGCGATCGATTCCACCAGAGCGGTGGGATGCTCGCCGGCGGACGCGAACGCGATGCGGCTTGGCCGATAGGGAAGATAGATGCCGGTTTGCTCCAGCAGCGGCGCCGGAATATCGAGCGGCGTGTAGTCGACCGGCAGGACATCATTCTTCACAGGCGCGTGCCAGGATCGTGGCGCAGGCTTGCTGCTTTTAACGGCGCGGAAAAGGGAGATGCCCGAACTGCGTTTGGGCGCGGGCGCGGAGATTGCGCGAAGCTCGGCGCGCGGCGTGACCACACAGCAATCGAGGAATTCCGCAACGGAGGCGCGCTGGATCGTGGATGGAAGAGTGCCGCCCGCCACCTTGTCGATCACAAGCAGCCTGACGGCGATCGACGTGCCATGCTTGGTGTAGCATTTTTCGAGACGCAGCGACGTTCGCACGCTGGTGTCGCGCAGGGTGGTTTCGAACTGGTCGCGCATCCGACCGCCGGGACCGAACCAGTCAGGCATGATCGCTACCAGCCTGCCGCCGGGGCGGAGCAAGCGAAGGGCCGCCTGCAGATGGCGGACAGCGGCATAGTCGTCCGCCCCGCGCCCGATCGACCGGGAGAAGGGCGGATTCATGAGTACAAGGGTCGGCAGCTCGATTGACGCGAGGGTGGAATTGAGTGTCGCCCCGTCATGGCCGGTGATGCTGGCACGAGGGAATGCGGAGGCGAGCCGCGCGCGGCGGGCCGGATCCAGTTCGTTGAGGTGCAGTGCTTCATGTGGACCGCATTGGGCGATCAGCAGGCCATTGCCCGCGCTGGGTTCCAGGATGATGTCGTCAGGCTGTACATTTGCGAGTACCACAGCGAGCGCAGCAATATCGACGGGGGTGGAGAATTGCTGCCAGGCAATCTGTTCCTCGCTGCGCACTGTCTGGGTGGGCAAGCGATCAGCGAGCGCGATGGCTGATGCCACGTCGCTCAGCGATGACGGCGGGGTCGGCTGCCGCACCAGATGCAGAGCCAGCGCATGTTCCAGCATTTCGAAGCTGTCACGCTGGGTCCAGCGGCCGTCGGCATCGCTGCCACCGAAGGCCTGCATCATGACATCGTTGAGGTGGCGACGTGTTATCAGTTCATCGCGTTCAAGGTGGCGGCAGAGCAGGTCAGCGGCGTCGCGGTCGGCGCGAGCAGTCGCCTCGAACAGGTCGGTCATGAAGATCTCCGAAGGTTGGCTGCCCTCCTGGCAGCGGCTCCTTCTCCCGATCCCCCTCCCCTCTCCTGCCCCGGACCGTATCAGCCAGCGGGGTTCGACCCCTGCTCCATGCTGGCGGCGAGGAGATCGGCCCAATCGCCGAAATTTGCGGACGGCGGAGCATGGTGGATGGCAAGACCCGGCCGCGCATAGCGTTCAGCGGCCCGGTTAGCGGCGCGGAGTCCCTCAGCGTCGTTGTCGTGCGCGAGCATCAGGATCTCGACATGATCGGGGATGATCAGCTGATCGAACCGGCGCGCGCCAAGGGATGCCCAGCATGGAATGTTGCGCAGCAAAGTGAAGGCGCGGGCATCTTCGAAGCCTTCGGCAATCCCGAGTATCCGTCGGGGATATCCGCCCTGCCAGGCGCCATGCCTCGGCGTGCCCAGCATCGCCTTGTGCGTATAGTCAGCCTTAGCTGGGTCGAGGAATATCCGCTGGATCGCCGTCAACTGCCGTCGTTCGCGAACTGCGACCAGCAAAGCGGGCAGGAACTGGGTGTGAGGCTTTGGCAGATAGGGACAGCGCGGATGAAAGCGGACGTCCGGCGGAATCGTCGTGAAGTGACGTCGCGCAAGATGGTGTTGGGCGAGCGTGTTGCGAACGTCCACCGCCTCGTTCCAGATGCGAACGGCGTTGCCGGCGCCTGCTCTGTTTGTTGTTTCAGGTGGTGTTCCGTGCTGGGTGATGCGCACTCGGGTCAATTCTCGAAGGACGTCCTCACGGGTGCAGCCGGCGAAGCAGGTGACCAATATGCCTCGATCGCCCTGGCGAAGGGATAGGCTCGGATCATTGTCAGCATGGGCCGGGCAGCGGCACGTGGCAACAGGACCGTGCCACTTGCCTCCAAGGGCCTGGACAAGATCGACGAGTTCCTGGGACGGTTTGTGCGCAATGAGGGACATAAGCATTTCTCCTGCCCATGCCCCTCCCCCTCTTCTCTCGTCCGGCCTCGCTGCGACCGTGGCAGCTCCCATTCGCGCGTGCCTGGGTCCGATGCTAATGACCAACAACCCTTAATAAGAGCGCGCTGCGAGCTCCTTATTAATGCTTTCTGCGATAAGCCTACATATGAGCTACTTGGCGTTTATTTTCCGTCGGCGAACGCGGCGATCGAACGGTTGCTCGACACCGATATCCTCGGGGCGCGGATGGGCTACCGCCGCGACCGGGTATTCCTGGCGCTTGAGGCGCTGCGCATAACTAATCGACCATTCGGCGCGGAGCCGGAGATGTGAAATCAGGTCGGAGAAAAGTGCCATCGGTCAAACGATTTTCAGATGCGAATTGGATTCTTCGCGAAAGTGAGCCGCAGCGTATCGCTGCGTGACAGGGCTGCTGTGTTGCTTGGTCCAAACTCGCGCAAAGCATCCTCACCTTGGCATTGTAGCGGACCAAGGGACGAGTATGCGGGGATTTGTCCCCGTCCTTTCGCGCCGTGTGCACATTGAGGCGGGAACTCAGTCCAGTTCATTGCCTTTCACACGTTCTTGGTACGAGGAAGAGGTGGCTGCAGATCCGGGTGGTTCGTGGCAAAGGAGCATTTTCGAAGCTGCTGTCGCAACCTAGTTCGGAAAAAATTTGCTGAACCGGCAATTTATTGACAACCATAGCGCTGCTTCATATTTTATTGGCAACCGTACTTCGCGAATGATTCGGCTGGGGCTCTTTTATGATTGATACCGTTTCCAACCTGAAAGCCATGGTCGAAAACGGTGAGGCCCTTAGTGCCCAGTTGAAGAAGGTCGCTTTTCGACCGCGGGCCCGGAAAAATCTCGAATTGACCTTTGGTCCAGGACGCGCAGCGGATTTAATCGGTCGCACTCCCGAGGCGTTGGCTAAGGCAGAGGCGAAGGGTCGCCTGCCTGCCCCCAAGATTGGCGCCAACGGTCGGCGCTATTACACGCTAGAGGATCTCACGCTCATCCGTCAGGCTCTCGGGATCATTCCGGGAAAGCAGGCACAAGAGCCTGCGGTCGTACTTGCCGTTCAGAACTTCAAGGGTGGCGTCGGGAAAAGCACGATCACCAAGCATCTGGCCGATTATCTTGCGCTTCAGGGGCTAAGGGTACTCGTCGTAGATTGCGATCCTCAAGCCTCGACTAGTTCCTTGTTCGACGTGGATCAGGAAGAACTCTGGGACAGCGACGAGACGCTTGCGCATTTCCTGGCTCCTTCCGCGCCACTCAGCGAATTTCGCCGTACCATCCGCGATACGGCTTGGCCAACGACCAAGATCGTTCCATCGAGCCTAGGCCTAGGAGAAATCGAGTGGCACATGGTCGCAGGCGCGGAAGGGCGCGAAGAGATCATGCGCCGGTTCGGTTTGCTCAGGGCCGGTATCAGCCAAGTTCGCCGCGAATTTGATGTGATCCTACTCGATCCACCTCCAGCAATGGGATTTCTCGGGATGAACGTTATGGCCGCTGCGAGCGGTCTCGTTGTCCCGGTTCCGGCCCGGCAGCTCGATTTTCTATCGACAATTCACTTCATGACCAACATTGCCGACACGCTGGAAGCTCTGAATGAATATAACATGGGAGTGAATTACGACTTTATCCGAGTTGTTGCCTCTAATTACTCGCGATCCGCCGAAGGGGAGGCCGGTATGCTACGTATTTTGCAGCAGATGTGCGGCACGAACATGCTGACCAATCCCATTCTCGCGTCTGAAGAAATCAAGAATTCGGTACAGGAGTTCCGGTCGGTCTATGAGTCCGACAAGCCGATTTCCTCGCACAAAACCTTTACCCGTTGCCGAGACAACCTCGATCTGGTTTTTTCGGAGATCCTTCATGTGATCCGGCAACAATGGCCCTCCACGAGTCTGACGGGTTTTGGCGATCAAAATATGCTGGATGGTGAGGCCGCATGAGCAAGCGCGCGTTATTCGACGAAGTCATTGCCAATGCTGCTGCGGAGCAAGGCGAGAGCACGTCCACTGCTGAAGGGCCAGCCCCGTCCCGCGCCCGCAAATCAATGAATTTCGCGACGCGGCGGCTCGATAACTTCGAAGAAGCCGCCAAGATGCTCAAAAAGCCAGCGATTTCGCTTAAGCCTGATGAAGTGTCTATCTGGCCGGGCAACGCACGGGACTATTCAGCCCTGAGCGAAGATCGAGTACGTACGTTGATTGACTCGCTCGTCGCTGAAAATGGGAACCGCATTCCGGTCATCGTCCGTCCGACGCCGAACGGCGAAAAGCGCTATGAACTAATCACCGGGACGCGGCGGCATTGGGCGGTAGCTTGGCTCAATGCCAATAACCATCCCGAGATCAGCCTATACGCCTCGATTGAAGACCTCACCGACGAGGCCGCGTTTCGCGTCGCGGATATCGAAAACCGGGAACGGGAAGATATCTCCGACTACGAACGGGCGACAAATTATCGCGAAGCCCTTAAATCCCATTATGAAGGGGTGCAGCGTCGCATGGCCGAGCGACTGAAGCTGAGTCCCGGTACGCTTTCACGTTATATAGCTCTTGCCGAAATGCCGCAGACGATTGTCTCGGCCTTTGGCTCACCACGCGATCTGACTCTCCATTTCGCCAAGCCACTCCTGCCCTTGATTGATGACCATGAAAAGCGTCAGCGGATGGAAGATGCTGCCCGCTCGATCGCAGAAGACCAGAGCCTCAAGCAGAGTTTCGACGAACCCATTATTCCGGCCAATGAAGTGGTAACGCGGTTGCTATCTGCGGCTAACAATAAGCAGGCCCGGGCACGGAGGCAAAAGCAGAGCCTGCTTACGCAATCAGGCCGTGAATTCGGAGTGGTTGAACGCGATCGCGCCAGCGAGTTGATGATAAAGATTGTTCCTTCGGAGAGTTCGATCGACGAGCTCATGGAGAGTTTAAGGGCTGCCATTGAGCGCTCCAGAATTTGGGTAAAGGGTAAGGCGTGAGGCAAGCTCAGCGCCAAATTATCAAAAGCTCAAAATGGCCAATTTGCCGTTTAAAATCATTATGTTCGCACGGATGTTGCCGTCAGCAACATCCTGCGGCTTTTAGCGTTCGAGCGATTTAGGAAATGGTGGAATCCCCCCCTAGTCTTGGCCGGCAGGTACAGCTCAGTTTTGAGATGTTCACGCCCTTGCCGGACTTCGGGGACATGTCTTTGCGCGACTATCAGGAGACTATGCAACGCCCGTTCTTCTCGCTAGCGAAGAAGCGCGTGAAGCCGATCCAATATCTGAGTCCTAATGGCCAGGTGAGCGTCCATGTTTCCGCCAACCCGCACTACGGGATGGCGACTATATGGGACGCGGACATCATGATCTTCTTCGCATCCTATCTGAACGAGCAGCGACAGCGCTCGAACCACTTGTCTCCCACGATCCGCGTCCATCCTGCGGATATCATGAAGCTGATCCGCCGTGATACATCCGGGAGAGCCTATGAGCGGTTGCGCGACGCGCTCGATCGGCTGCAGGCCACGACAATCAAGACGAACATTTGCGCGAAGGGCAAATCCAGGGAAGTGACCTTCTCGTGGATCGATAGTTGGACCCAGCTGATCGACGAGCGACGCAATAAAGTCCTATGCATCGAAGTAACACTTGCAAAATGGTTCTTCGACGGCGTCCTTGACCAAAAATCGGTCTTGTCGGTTGATCCGGCTTATTTCGATCTCAAGGGCGGGATCGAGCGCTGGCTGTATCGAGCTGCGCGCAAGCATGCCGGGGGTAATGGTTCGGAAGGCTTTACTATCGGTTTCGACACACTTCTTCAGAAGAGTGGTAGCGAACAAACGTCAGCCAAGTTCAAGGCGTCGCTGCTGGCCATTGCGCGTGCAGATGCCCTGCCCGAACTGCATATCGAAGTGCTGGAGGAGAAGTCGGCCAATCCAAAGCTTTGGATGGTGATGCGCAAAGACTGGCAGGGGAGCGCAAAGCCTCAGCAAGTTCTGCCAGCCCCTTCCTCGGCTGAACTAAAACGAGAGGTTGTGCCGGCCACACAACTGCGCAGCTCCGGTAAACGCCTTGCAGAAACGGTGATGGATCCCGAGGATCTCGTTTCCCCCGCCGACATGGCAGCCTTGGTTGCCAGTACGGCAAATGGCTTTCGCGTGTCTTCACAAGGGGCAAAAACTCTTTCGCCCTCCCCTACCCCTCGTTCATCTGAGAAACCGGCGACCCGGCGCCGCGGAACCCGAGCACAAGATGTAATCGATCAGGAAACCTACAGCGCAATTCGCCGGGATTTCCCAGGCTGGGACCTCGACGTCCTGATGGCAAGGTTTGACAATTATATTGCAAACAACCTTACCGAAATTCCGGCGAATTATTCCAAGCGCTTCTACTTTTTTATGAAAAGCCATCACCAGCGGAACAAGCACACCTTGCCCGGTAGCTAACCGACTTAGAAGGCTAGCAGGTGACAGAGGTACGGTCTGTCGGACCGACATTGTCCCTCCCCCTCTCCGTTTAAAGACGCCTGTCGGCAACCGTGGTTAGATCTCGGCTCAAGGTTTATCGTGCTATCGCGGATAGCGCCATTACCCCAACTTTACCCTAGCGCTCCACGCCCAACTGTCGGCAATGTCCTCTGAGAAAGTACCCCTTACCCCGCTCTCAAGGCGGTGCCTGATAGCACGAGGGGGAGTGTGCGATTCCATTGGAGATTTGGACGAAGTCAGTTCGACGGAGAGAATAATCTGAATGCCCCTCCCCTCCCTCGGTTATTGCCCCTTACTGGCTTTGAATAACGAACGAGGTTTCAATGACGCTTCCGAGAAAGGCCATTTGGAAATCGGTGCGCAATATCCGTGGATATGCCAGATAAATAGTGACTTCTGTCCAGTCGCGTATCGCGGATACCCGAGGATCTGCCACCTCAGCTGACAAATTTATGACCCAATCGAACGATAAAGCGCAAAATTCAATATTATCGTTTTTTATCAATAAATTATCTGAAATGTTGCCTTCGGCAACACGATCCTCCAAAAGCCATCTATGCCGCCCAGTGGATGATCCGCTTCAAGGTTTGCGTTAATTGATATGGGCTGTTGCCCCCATACAGAATGCTTCTCTCCAAAATCGCTCATTCGAAATTTGAGGGTTTGATGCTGGGCCATTTCATGCACAGGAGCTCGCGAAGACTTGAACCAGCAAGTCAGCTAAGCGCATCCGTTCTCTTGTGACGCGGTGCGATGCTCTTCACGCCAGCCTGCGCACTAAGCTGGCGAGCCTCTCCCTCGTGCTGGTAGCGGTAGCCCAATGAACTTCTGCACACATGCCGGCAAGACCGCACTGGATGATCCCCGCCTCAAGGCGAGTGCGCTCAACTAGTCGCGAGGATTTCACTGGGCGCTGTGGGTTCCACGTCGACTGTGGACAGCGCCTCTCTCCTCGATCGTTATTCTTGCCGAAGTTTCTCGGAAAGGGCAGGGGGCTCCAACAGAACGATGCTGCATAATCAGTGCCCCCGCATCCTGACTTGAGAGCGCCCTGCCCTAAAGCACAGAACTCTCGGTGAGATCGACCATTTTGAAACCGGTAGAGCGAGTGGCCGCTCAATCACCAACTATGCATATTTGTCTCAAAAATGAACCTGATGGATGCGCGCTCGGGGAGGGCAGACCTACGAGTAGGCCATTACGCATATCTTTCGCTTCATCACGTGCGCTGGCACATGCCCAGGTATGACAGCGTCTGAATGCGAGCGTCACTGCGCCGCCCATCGAATACACTGCCATTGATGGTAATCGATGCTCCGTAAGCCTCCAGCACATTCACCTCACGGACCGAATGTTTCTCATTAGACTGATGCCCTCATTCAGAACCCAACCAGTAATCGCAGAGACCCGCGATCCGACAGCCGGAGAGGAGAGGCTGTATCCGTCTCGCGATACCGGCGCCGAAGGAACCCTCCGGATGCGATCTGTCCGTACCGGACAAAGGGAGCAGCACGCGCAAGAAATGATGTTGACGAGTAAAACGGAAGGGGTGCCTGATAGCACGATGAGCGGGGACAAACCATTTTTGGATCGGCGAATAATTTGTGCCCGATAGCACGTCAGAGTCGTTCCCGACCCACATTTAGCAATGGTGGGAACTGCCGAAACCACGAAAAAATGGATTCAAAGTCAGCGTTTAGACACGATAGCGGCCGGAATACGGGTGGACTTCATCGTGCTATCAAAGCCAGGGTGCCGGGGCTCCGAGTTAGGGCAATCGTGCTATCATGGAATCCCAATCGTGCTATCGCGCCGCTTAGGACGTGCCATCACAGATGATCTATCGTGCCATCGCGCCGACCCAAAATTCTGCGAATCGTGGAGTCAGCACGATTCGCATCAGGTCTGTCATCTCTTAACTCTCTAACTTCTACATAATCTCATAACCGTGGCGCCTGCGGCGCTGAGATCTGAGTTTGAGTTTTTTGTAGAGATTACTTTCATCAAGCCTCTCGCGCTTCCCCTCACATCGCCGCTCTCGATGGTTGAGGCTCGGCAGGGATGTTACCCATTTGGCCCGATCAGTGGTCCAAAAGCGTACGCAATGAACGCGCCTGGGGAACCGCGTAGTCGATTTGGACGATTGCAATATACCGCCCCTGCATGACGTCTTTGCATTTGCCAAGCAGGTTATCACTGCTGAGTTGATCAACGCGCCGCTCCGTGCTGCAGGGGCTGACCGCGTGAAGCAAGTCAGCATCGGCGGTCGGAGGATGTGCAACAGCATGCTGAACATTCCCGCTAAGTGGGGAGGGGGACGAAATTCATTCCTATGCGATGCTAGTCGGTCTAGCCGAAACTAGGTGGGACACACCTATGAAGCTGCACCAGTCCCAACAGGTTCGTCGAGAGACATCATCAATTTGACGGCCTCTTCAAAGCTGCTCACGATGCAATGCTCGAATATCATCCCAAGTTCTCGAAACCGCAGTTGAACCGGGCTGCCAAGCACTCATCCCTGCCCAGTTTCATGCAATTCAGACGCGCGAAATGCGAACAAAACATGAAATATCCCTAAAATGCCCTCAGAGGGTCGTAGGGCGCATCGAAATCGTTCAGGTCAAATGGTAAAGGGCGCTCTCGTTTTGGCTCTCACAGAGGCTCTGAGTGGACGTGATTTTCACCCTCTCCATCCCAAATTGTGGGCTCAAAGAGGTCGATGACCGGCGGCCGAGATCGGGCGGGGGAGGGGGCTACCCCGCTGACCGGAATCGTGTAGCTGCGAAAGCTCGCCTGACCGGTCCGCTCGAGAAGTAGACCCCCGGCCTCGGCGGTTGCCAGCAGCTTGATCGCCCCGGCGGAAGTCAGCCCAAACCGCTTGGCGACCTGGCTGCTAGTGATGGAGGGACGGGCCATCGCGAACTGGATCACGTCCTTGAGTCGTCCGAGCCGTCGGCGGTCAGCAAGATGGAGAGCGGCCCGCTGCGCATAGCTCCGCAGTTGCACCTCCAGGTCGAGATGGGCGTTTGCCCCGGCGACGATGGCTCCGAGCCAGAGGTGGTCGAGGTCGAGGCCCGAAGCGATCTTCCAGGGACCACCAGCGCGTTGGAGGCCGAGGGCTGTCAGCCCACCTTGCGATCCGTTCCAGCGCCCCGGACCCCAACGGTCGCCGATGAGCAAGCTGGCCACAAGGTCACCGCGGGCAAGGGGCGCAAGCTGCCGCCAGAGCCCGGCGATCCGGCCGGCATGGAGCAGGGGAGGGGAGGGGGGGAGGGCTTGGCAGGCCTTGCTCCAGGCCTCGATCGCCGGGTGCATTTCCCACGGCTCGCGGCGGCCTGGGGCAGGCTGGTCAGAAAGACCGGTTTCGGCTCCAAGCCACGCCAGCAGGGCGGAGGGATCGGTCATGAGTGCATCCAGGGTGATCGGCATGCCGATGGCGTGCTTCCAATGGGTCAAGTCATATGCACTGGTGATGGCTCGTCCTCGGCCGTCGATCGTGACCGCGTCCTCGGGGAGTTCATATGCGTCGATCCCGGCAAGGGCTTGGCGCTCGGCCAGAGCCATGCGCGCCTTCCAGGGCAGGCGGACGGGACTGAGCCGGAGGCGTTCTTCCACCCGTGCGAGCGCGGTTTGCGCGTCGGCATAGGCAAGGAGCAAGGCTGGGTCGAGAAGGCGAGGGGTTGTAGCTGTCATTCTGCGCCGAAATATCCCCAAAATCTGCGTGATTTATCCCATCCGGTCGGATTAGAAAAATAGCCGGTTTCTCTAGGCTAGCGCATCAAGAATTAAACTGAAAGATGCTTTTAGAAAGCCTGCTGTGGCATCTGAAACATTGGACCCGTGATAATTGCAGTTATCATATAAGCGGATTTGACGCCTCATTGTATGGTGGAGTACAGCGGCGGCATGGAAGCCAGTGCATCAGCCGGGCAAAAAAGCCTTGAAAACGGCGATTTCAACGCCGCTGCCGCGGTGACGGCGACCTTGCCACCGGCGACCATGCCCGAGCTTGCCTGGACAGCAACACAGATGCGGACGGAGACCCACATCGTCGTCAATGCGGAACTGATCGCCGCTTACCAGGCCGCCAGCTCGCCGCATTCGATCCGCGCGCTGAAATCCGATCTTGAGGCCTTCGACCTGTGGTGCCGACGCACGAAGCGGATCGCGTTACCAGCAACGCCGGAGATCGTCGCCGGCTACCTCGATGCACGATCAGAGCAGGGGGCCAAGCCTGCTTCTCTCGGCCGCTACAAGGCATCGATCGCTAAGATCCACCAGCTGCTCGACCTGAAGGACCCCACGCAGGCCGAGCTGGTCAAGCTGCGGCTGCGCGCGATCCGCCGGGAGAAGGGCAGCACGCAAGCCCAGGCGCGGCCGCTGCGGTTCAAGGGGCCGGTGAAGGACGTCGAGCACGATAAACCCCGTGGGATCAACGTCAAGGCACTCCTGGAGGCTTGCTCGGATGACTTGCCGGGGTTGCGGGACCGAGCGCTGTTGTCGGTCGCCTATGACAGCGGGCTGCGGGCCTCGGAGCTGGTGGCGATTGAGGTCGGGCAAATTCAGGGTGCGCTTGATCCTGAAGCGCGCTTGCTGGCGATTCCGCGAAGCAAAAGCGACCAGAAAGGTGAGGGAGCTACGGCCTTTCTGTCGCCGCGGTCGGTTCGTGTCATCGGTCCTGCAATTCTCCGCAAAAGTGGGCTTTGAAAATTCCCTAGTTGGTGGCCCCTTCATCTCATTCTGCCGGGGCTAGCCCCGGCAGAATGAGATGAGCCGACATCGTCCTCATCTCCTTTGCAGACGCGGAGACGGGGCCGATGATCCGACTTGGAGAATTGATGATGATCCTCGAGCTACATCGGCAGGGCGTATCCATATCAGCCATCGCCCGACGCACTGGCCGCGATCCCAAGACCATCCGCAAATATATCGAACGGGGCGTCGAAGCTCCGGTCTATGGCCCACGCGCATTGGGACGGCCGAACAAGCTGGCGCCCTATCTGGAATTTCTGCGCGAGCGGGTGGCGGCCTTTCCCGATCTGACAGCGGCGCGCCTGACGCGGGAAATCCGTGAGCTGGGTTATATGGGCGCCTATACTGCCGTGAAGCGGTTCCTGGCCGCGATCCGGCCGGAAAACGGCCCCAAGCCCTTCGAGGTGCGGTTCGAGACGCCGCCAGGCGTGCAGGCGCAGATCGACTTCGCCCGGTTCGTCGTTGATTTTACCGATGAGCCTGGCGTCAGCCGGATCGTCTGGCTGTTCAGCCTGGTGCTGGGGCATTCGCGCTTCCTGTTTGCACGCTATGTCATGCACCAGGATCTCCAAACCCTGTTGCGCTGCCATATGCAGGCTTTTGAAACGATCGGCGGTGTTCCGATCGAGATCCTCTACGATCGCATGAAAACCGCCGTGACGGGGGAGGATGATCAGGGCCATATCATCTACAATCGATCATTGCTGGCCCTGGCGCGGCATTACCGCTTCGTACCCCGCGCCTGCCGCCCCTATCGGGCCAAGACCAAGGGAAAGGTCGAGCGGCCGTTCAGCTATATCCGCAAGGACTTCTTCCTGGGCCGAAGCTTCCGCAATCTGGAAGATCTCAATGTCCAGCTGATAGACTGGCTCGATACCGTCGCCAACGTCCGTGTCCATGGCACGACGCAGCGGATCATTCTCGAAGCCTTTGCCGCCGAGCAGCCTGAGCTGCAACTGCTCCCAGCAGAGCGCTTCGATGCCGTGCTGAAGCTGGAGCGCCGCGTCAGCCACGACGGCATGGTCTCCGTCGGCGGCAACTATTACAGCGTTCCCGATCGCACCCGCCGCGTCGTCGAAATCCAGCAGTTGCCCGACAAGATCCGGATCATCGACCTGGGCCAGGTCATTGCCGAGCATCCTGTCCTGGAGGGGCGCCGACAGTACAGGATCGATCCTGTGCATCGAACCGGAGGCAGCGGGGCCAAGCGTCGTCACCACGCAAAGGATGCAATCACCATTGGCCGTATCGGCGAGCATGTCGCTGTGCGCTCCCTGGCGATCTATCAGGCGATCGGCAGCCAACTGGCCCGAGGAGAACGGCCATGAGCCATGGGGGTGCTGCGTCTCGCGTTGATAATATCCGCCGCAGTCTGGTCCATCTTAAAATGCCGCGCGCCCTGGAAATGCTCGACGCCACCCTGCGCGGGATCGAGCAGGGCAAGATCGATGGCGTTGAGGCGATCGACATATTGCTGAACGAAGAACTGTCGCTGCGGGAGAACCGCAGGATCAAGGCGGCCCTGCGCATGGCCAGGCTGCCGATCATCAAGACGCTGGACGGATATGACTTCTCCTTCCAGCCATCGCTCGACCGCAACCGGATCCTGGCGCTGGCCGGCCTCGACTTCATCAACCGGGCCGAGGTCGTGCATCTGCTGGGGCCGCCGGGCACCGGGAAAAGCCACATCGCGACCGCCCTCGCAGTCGAAGCCGTGAAGGCAGGCAAAAGCGTCTACTTCATCCCGCTTGCCGATCTGATCGCTGCGCTGGCCAAGGCTGAACGCGAAGGAACGTTGCGCGAAAGGATCCGCTTCCTGTGCCGCTCCTCCCTGCTCGTCGTCGATGAGATCGGATATCTCCCTGTCACGCCGGGCGGCGGCAACCTGTTCTTCCAGCTCGTCAACGCCCGATACGAAAAGGGCGCCATGATCCTCACATCCAACCGCGGCTTTGCGGAATGGGGGGATGTCTTTGGCGATCCTGTGGTGGCGACGGCCTTGTTGGACCGCCTCCTTCACCATGCCGTTGTCATCCAGATCGAGGGCTCGAGCTATCGTATGCGACAGCACGCCGACCTGCTGCCTGAGCATGCGCGCGCAACTCCATCCATCAACCCACCGCCCTTGCCGAAACGGCGCGGCCGACCACCAGCAAAGGAAAAGCCAGATCTCCATCACGGCTGATCACCGGCACAGACCGTCCCGCCAAACTAGGGAATTTTAGATGCCCACTTTTGCGGAATCTTCGGTGCCCGTTGACAGTTCGGGCGGTCGCAGCCTGGATGGAGGCCGCCGGCATAGAGGAAGGAGTGTTGTTTCGCCGGGTGCAGGTGCGCCGCTACAAGGCGCGGGCCGCGGTCAAGGGGCGGCGGATCGAGACGATTTCTGGCCGCGAAAGCTGGGATCTGCGCAAGACGTTGCCGAAGTCGGCGGTGCCGGCGCGCACCGAATATGATGTGGGAGAGGGGGCGTTGCACCCGGGTTCGATCGGGCCGATCTGGCGGGCAATGATCCGGCGTGCCTTCGACAAGGGCGCGCTGAGCGACCTCACCGCCGATGATCTGGCGCAGTTGCTCAAGGGCGTGAGCGCGCATTCGACGCGGGTGGGGCTCAACCAGGATCTCTTCGTGGTTGGGGAGGATCTGGCGGGGATCATGGATGCGCTCCGCTGGAAAAGTCCGCGGATGCCGTTGAGCTACAATCGCAATCTCGCCGCTGAGGCGGGGGCAGTGGGTCGCCTGTCAAGTAAGTTGGAGTGATCCGCATGGAGATCGCAGGCGCCGGTCCGCAGCTTTGGGATCTTCAGATTGAGCCTGCCGAGCCGGGTGTCGAGGCTGCGGTCGCGATAGCCATTGCGCTAAGGTTTGTGGGAATTCATCGGGAATTGATGATGGCTGCGGCGAGGTAGATCATGGCCTCGAAGCTGCGGTCTGTTTTGCAGGCGCGCATGGCGAAGCGTTTGAATTCCTTGAGCTTGCAGAAGAAGTTCTCGATGAGGTGGCGCCATTTGTACATTTCTGCGTCGAGCGGAATGGGTTTGGCGCGTCGCGGGTGCTGTGAGATGACGACTTTTGCGCCCCGCTTGTTGAGATCGGCGACGATAACGTTGCTGGCGAAAGCCTTGTCAGCCAGCAGTGCGCCGAACTCGACACCTTTGATGAGTGGAGCAACGCCAACCGTGTCGAAGCGATGGCCGGGCATCAGGCGGAAGCGGACAAGATTGCCCAGCGCATCGGTAAGGGCCAGGATCTTGGTCGTCATGCCCCCTTTGGAACGACCAATGGCCTGGCTCTGAGTCCCCCGTTATGGATGGCCCGCCCCTTACCGAAGCTAGGTGCAGTACGCTGCGATCTGGCTGACTTGGAGGGACGGATGATGCGTATTGCGATGCTCGGTGTGGATTTGGGGAAGAACAGCTGCAGCCTGGTCGGGCTGGATGAGGCTGGCAAGGTAGTGCTTCGCCGCCGGATGCGGCGCGAGACGGTGATCGCGTTCGCCGGCAAGTTGCCGACCTGCGTGGTCGCCATGGAGGCCTGTTGTGGGGCGCATCATATGGGGCGCATCCTGGCAGGCCAGGGACACGAGGTCCGACTGATGTCGCCGGAATATGTCCGGCCCTACGTGAAGGCGCAGAAGAACGACGACCGCGATGCAGAGGCGATTGCGGAGGCGGCAACACGGCCGACGATGCGGTTTGTAACGCTCAAGAGTGAGGAGCAACTCGACATGCAGACGTTGCACCGCGTGCGTGACCGGCTCGTCGCCGAACGCACCTCGCTGATGAACCAGATCCGAAGCCTGTTGCTCGAGCGCGGTCATGTTGTCCCCCAGGGACGCGCTCGACTGGCGGCAGCGCTGGTCGACCTGCTGGACGGCCTGGAGCCGAGGCTGAGCACGCGCATGGCGATGCTGGTCGGCGATATGCGTGACCGTTGGCGATCGCTGGATGAGAGGATCGCCACCTTCGACCGCGAGTTTGCCCAAGCCGCGGAACAGGACGGGCAGGCGCGCCGACTGCTGACCATTCCCGGGATCGGCGCACTCAACGCAACCGCGCTGGTGGCCGCGGTCGGCGATGCCGGCACATTCGCGCGTGGTCGTGATCTCGCCGCCTGGCTCGGCCTCGTGCCACGCCAGGCGACGACGGGCGGCAAGCCCAAGCTTCTCGGCATCACCAAGCGCGGCAGCCGCTACCTGCGTAAGCTCCTGATCCAGGGCGCCAGATCAGCCATGCCGACGCTGCGCAAGACTGATACCCGGCTCGGCGCCTGGTTGCGCGGCCTGCTCGCCCGCGCGCATCCCAATACCGCTGTGGTCGCGCTTGCCGCCAAACTCGCTCGGATCGTTTGGGCTCTGCTGCGCCACGAGCGTACCTACCACATGCCGGCACTGTCGGCCTAAGAAGATCGATCGGCGATAAATGCTGGTCCCAGATGTCTGCGGGGGGCGAGCGATAGATGGCCTGACAGTCAACCGGTGTCCCGGAACCCTATGGCGCAAAATGGCACTCGATGCCGGCTCCTTTATGAGGACCAGGACGCGCGGATCTCCATCTTGGCCGAGGGTCGGTGCCCAAAGGCCGGATACGTTTTCGCAGACTGATCAGACCATCGATCGTAACCCTCTTGCCGACGGGGCGGGCCATACGTTTGCGCCCTGGCCGTGCCGGTGAACCTTGACGATGGTAGCGTCAATCATTGCGTATTCCATGTCCGGTTCGTCCGACAGGGCATCGAAAATCCGCTTGAAAACATCGGTTTCTCGCCAATCACGAAACCGCCGGAACGCCGTGCTCCAGTTGCCGAACATCGCCGGCAGGTCGCGCCATGGACTGGCCGTTCGGACAATCCACAGCACCGCCTCCATGAATAGCCGGTTGTTCCTGCCACTGCGTCCGGGATCGCTGATCTTCCCTAGGCAGTGTGGTTTTATCTGCGCCCATTGCGCTTCCGTCAGGACAAAGCGTTCCGTCCGGAGTGTGAATCACAACTCCAGCAAAATGGGAATCCTAAATCCCCACAAACCTTAGGTCGGCAGGTCCCCGGAACGCTCATGCCGGCCAGCGCAGACGATGCCGTCGACATCGGCCTCTATGATGATCTGCATACGCTCTCTGCGATCGTACGCAGGAAATCTTCGTTCCCTGAGGGCATAGTGTGGAAAGTACGCTAAATAAGCTAAGGGCGAACAATCGGCGAACGCTTACGCGGCGCGGCTATCTTTCGGCAGATTGAGGGCCTTGCTGCCAGCGGAAGCGGCGGCTCGCTTCCATAGGAAATCGCCGGAGAATGCAATATGCTCCCAGCCTACCGGAGACGTATGGGCGGAGAGATCATCAGGCACCGCGACCGAGGTTGATCGTATATGCTGGGTTGTTTCTTGCTCTTTGTCATGCCGATTCCCGTCCAAAAAAGTTCATCTGCGCCTATGGACAGCGAGGAGTAAAGAAACATAGTGTGAGAACGGATATGGAAGGGGTGAAGCAGTCGCCCTTCAGAGCGTCCACAGAACGATCGTTTGCGAGACATGCCGGAGAGCTGGCGGCGTAGGGTCGCCGAAAGCACGAACGCCCCCGCCTCCGATCGGCGCTTTCCCTTATAGAGCGGGCCGCGATCCGCCCCATCTTCGTGCCTTCGGCGACTGAACCGCATGAGCCCCGATCGGGGGCCGCGTGAGCGAGCCTGCCTTGACCCAAGGCGACCTGTTCGCCCTCGACAGCCCGTTGCTGACTGGGGTTCGTGGCGAGCGTTCGTTGATGGCGTTCCCCTTCTTGAGCAAGGGCAAGGGGACCAAGCCGCTCGCCTACAAGACCGACACGGTTTCGATCTACGACAAGGAGGTTCTGCGTTATATCGCGAGCCTTTTGCTGGCGAAGCTGGACGCCGGCGCGGAGTTACGGTGCAATCGTCGTCGGAAGGGAAGGAGCGGGTGGATAGGGCACGACCGATCCATGCGGACGCTGTTCGCAAATACATCCTGCGACATATCAGCGACGATGAGGCGCGAATGCTCGTGACGATCGTGGAGCGATTGGAAAAATGGATAAGTCGTCACCTTTCCCGGAATACTATCCCAGCGGGAATGCGGCTATCCTTTACCTATCTTCACCATCAGACTGCCCCGAGCGGAGGCTATGCCAGGAAGCGCGCGCCGGCGATCAGCAGCGATCCGGCGATAATCGCAGCGGCTATCCGATGGCCGGAGGTCAAGATGGCGTCGGCCTGTCCGTTGTTTGGTGACCTTGTCGGGCGCGCGTCCTCAAGGCGACGTATCGCCGCGCGCAGCAGCCGGGGGGCATCGTCACCGATCTTGCCGAGTTCCCACGCCAGTGCCTGTAGCGTTGGCGTCCAATAATCGGGCGCCAGCCTCGCCGCGAGTATCCGAACCGAGGATCGTTGCATGGCGGCCGATAAATCGAAGTCCGGCTCGATACGCGACAGAACGCCATCGACCGTGACCAGTGCCTTGAATATTAGCAGAAGGTCGGCGGGCATCGTCATGCCTTCCTCCCGCAAAAGCGGAAAAAAGTCAGCCACCATCGCGCTCAATACCAGTCGCCCGCCGCCATGCCGGACGATAAGCCGCTCGGCAGCAGCCTGGATCTGCTCGCGCGACGTGCCGCTGCCCGCCGACCACGTCGCGAGAACGTCGGCTAGCTGTGCAGGATCGCCTGCGTTCAGGGCCTGGACGAAGCTGATGAACTCTTCTCGTCGACGTGGCGATACGTGGCCGATCATGCCCAGATCGAGGAGCGCGATCCGGTTGCCGGCCACGCATAACAGGTTGCCGGGATGGGGATCGCCGTGGAACCGGCCGTTCATCAGAACCATGTCGAGAACCATATCGGCACCGAGCGCCGCGATCGCGGCGGGATCGATCCCCGAGGCGCGCAACTCCTCCCGATCGCGGGGCGGGACGCCGTCTATGTAGTCCATCACCAACAGTGTTTCGGACGTCCAGGCCCAGTGGATGTCGGGGACTACCACGCGTGCCTCATGTGCGAAGTCCGCGCGGAGCCGATCGGCGTTCCGACCCTCGGTGGTGAAGTCCAATTCCTCCGATATGGCTTCCGCAAGCTGTCGCATCATCGCGGTCGGCGCGAAACGGCGCGCTTCCGCACTGGCCTTCTCGACGATCGCCGCCAGTTGCGCGATCAGACGCAGGTCGGCCTCCATACGCGGACGGATGCCGGGGCGCCGGATCTTGAGCACCACCTCGCGCCCATCCGTCAGGGTGGCACGGTGGACTTGCGCCATCGAGGCGGCCGCGAGGGGCGCGGGATCAAACCTGGCGAAGGCTGTTTCCGGCGGTTGGCCGAGCGCATCTTCGACCGCGGGGCGCAAGTGCTCGAACGCCACGGTCGGTGCGCGGCTGTGCAACTGCTCCAGTTCGGTGATCCAATCCTCGGGCAACAGGTCGCCCCGCGTCGCCAGGATTTGCCCAAGTTTGACGAAGGTCGGCCCGAGTTCCTCGAGCGCAAGCCGCGTGCGCCGCGGCAGGGGCATCGCGTCCGCGTCGGGGCCATCGTCTCTGACATCCGCACTCCTTTCGATTCCCAGTCGCTGGAGGATGACGCCGAGTCCGAAACGGGAGGCGACATGAAGGATCTCCCCAAGGCGGTTTCGGTCCCGACCGGCGAGCAGAAGCATCTTGATCATCCCGGATTGATAGCAGAACCGTCCTAGCCTGCCATGCCCGCGAGCAAGTGAATATCCGAAGGCAGGCATAGGCGTCGATCAGGAAGGGGGGCCGTTCCCGAAACGCGATCCCAATTGGGAAAGTCACACATCCGGATGCCCCTTTGGCTGTCTCACTGACCTGCCCCCTTCATGATCACTCGGTTTGAGTGAGAGGCCGCTGACTACGGATGCGGGCGATCGCTATGTGGCATATCATAAATCTGTTGTCGGTCATCGGGATCAACTCGTCGGTGGGCTGTGAAGTGTGGTAACTCCACCTTACCGATGAGCCCGGTGGCCACCGAGATCGAAATTCCATGGGGTGAGGCATGCCCCACCCCATGTGATCTCCTCAATCTGCACCGGAAATTACACTACGTGCGCGGACGCTAACCTTCCTCGTTCAGGATGTGGGGCAGCATGATCGATCCTGCACAGCCTACTCGCCGCGCTTGCGCCACTTGCGGACCGTCTCGTCGCTCATGCCACAGCGTTTGGCCGCGAGACTGGCCAGCTCGGCAGAAAGGACAATTTCCGCCCGCACAGCAGGCATGGTTCCGGCTTGGCCTGTATCTGCACTGTCACCAAACCTCAGGCGCGACAGCGACAAAGCGTCACGCCTAATCGGCGATGGCGCAGCTTACCATGTCCCAGTGACGGGTCGCAACCAGACAGCTAGGGGCGGTTCCATATCGCTTGCAAAATCGTGGCTCGCTCCCTAGCGTGGCCTCAGGACAACGGTCGATATTCATATGAAAAGGTGAAAAAATTGAGTTTGCAAGAAACTGACCGGAATATGGTGTCGGGTGGCGACATGCCGGAGGTTATTAGCCAAAGGAAATCAATTCAATCCGTAGAAATTGGTGCACGGGTCCTAATTTCTCTATTGAAAACAGATCCTGGTGGATCTTTTCTTCGCGATGTTGCGTCCCATTCTGGGCTCTCCCGCAGTCAAGCACATCGATATTTGCTTGCCTTCGTCAATGCCGGAATGGTTGAGCAGGATGCGTCCAGCGGGCGGTATTCACTTGGTACACTTGCAGTACGCTTGGGGCTGGCGGCGATTGCAACGCTCGACCCTGTGCGAATCGCCACCAGACACCTTGAGGGACTGCTGAAGGAGTTGCACACGACCGGGTTACTCAGCGTTTGGGGCGACTATGGGCCCACGGTGATTCGCTGGATTGACGGTGGCATCCCACTATTTACTTCAATGCATGTTGGATCTATTTTGCCGTTGCAGGGCTCGTCTACCGGCAGTCTTTTCCTAACCTATTGCCCACCTGCGCAGACTAGAGGGCGTATTGAGAGGGAAAGAGCCGAGGGGATAATCGTTAAAGATGCTGATCTATCCAAGGAAATCGAATCTGTGCGCAAACTTGGATATGCGAGAACATACGGCTCGGTAGTGCCAGGTCTTGCAGCAGTGTCAGTTCCGGTTTTCGACTCGCAGAATTGCTTAGTCGCAACGATGAGCGTTCTTGCCCGTTCACAGGACAAGGCTTATTTTAGCCAAGCAAAGATCGCACAAATTGTAAAGGTGGCGCAGCAAGCAGGCGAAGCGATCGGTTGGCCAGGCCCAGCTTGACCCTTTGTATCGAAATGCGTAACGCGTTGCACAATAAGGGCTGCGACTTCCTTAACTCCTGACAGTGTGTTGTGGGTTCGATCCGGCCCTGTGGCAGCTTCAGGAGAGCGCGGTTCAGTGAACCTTCAAAATCCCGCGACGGAATCCGGCATAGGCCGACGGGAATTCATCGCCATGATGGCGATGATACAGGCGCTACAGTCGCTGGCCTTCACCTC
The DNA here is from genome assembly GCF_015074805.1 of Sphingobium fuliginis. Lineage (NCBI taxonomy): Bacteria > Pseudomonadati > Pseudomonadota > Alphaproteobacteria > Sphingomonadales > Sphingobiaceae > Sphingobium > Sphingobium fuliginis. Next base: position 162,209 of record NZ_CP060037.1, read on the forward strand.
GCTGCTGCCGGCGCTCGGACATATCGCTGCCGATTTTGAGGTTGCTCAGTCGAACCAGCGCCAACTGATCATCAGCGTTTTCCTGGTGAGTTCGGGATTGAGTTCGCTGGTTCCCGGTACAATCTCCGATCGCTATGGGCGCAAGCCGGTCCTGCTCGGCTACATGGCGTTGTTCGTGGCCGTCAATGCGGTGTCAGCTCTGGTGCGCGACTTCCACGTGCTTCTGGCGCTGCGCGCGATACTGGGGTTCGCGTCGTCCGGGCTGACGGTGCTGCCGTTGGCGATCATCCGCGATCGCTATGAAGGTGCCGGCATGGCCAAGCTGCAGGCGGTGGTGGCGATGCTGTTCATGGCGGTGCCGACCTTCGCGCCCAGCCTTGGCTATGCGATCCTCGAGTTTGCGGGATGGCGCGCGATCTTCCTGGTGATCGGTGCTTTGGCGCTGGCAGTGACCGGCTGGTTCCTGCTCAGAATGGAGGAAACCAATCCGAAGCAGAACCGGCAAGCGCAGCGCTCGGGCAACTTGCTGGGCAACGTCGCGACCGTGCTCGGGAACCGGGCGTCGATCGGCTATGTCATTGGCATGTCGCTGATTTTCGGCGGGCACTTCGGGTTCATCAACAGTTCGCAGCAACTGATTGGCGAACATTTCGGCGCAGGCTCGGCCTATCCACTGATCTTCGGCTCGATGGCAGCGACCATGGCGCTGGCCAGCCTGGTCAATTCGGCTATCGTCGAGCGCTTCGGCACCCGGCGGATCGGCCATGCCGCAATTTTCTGCCACCTTGCGGCATCGGTGGGACAATTGCTCTTGGCCTCTGCTCCCGGCGAAACCCTGGTCCAGTTTGTCGTCCTCATGTCTCTCAATATGTGCCTGCTGATCACCGTCTTCGTCAATTTCACTGCAATTGCCTTGCAGCCTTTCGGGCATATTGCCGGCGCGGCCGCATCGGTCCAGGCATTCTTCCGGCTGGTTCTGGGGGCAGGGCTGGGCGGCCTAATCGGTTATGTCTACGATGGCACACCGCGGCCGCTCGCGATTGCGCTGGTCCTGGTCGGGTCGCTGACCTTGGCCCTTGTGCTTTATAGCGAACGGGGCAAGCTGTTCCAGCGCCTCAATCCGTCGAGCCGATAGACGCTTGCCTCAGGACGAGGTCAATGGCTTCTCAAGCGTTTCGGGGATGCCGGGCGCCGCAATATCCGAGACCATCCGCACCCCGTCGATCACGATCGGACTGGCGACTCCCGTGCGCTGGTCGCGCGTGATTGCCATGCCCCGCGCGACGACCTGCGGGTTGGCGAAGACATCGTTGAGTTCGTTGATCGGACCCGCCGGAACGCCGGCGTCCTCGAGCGCGTCGGCCAGCTCCTGCCGGGTCCAGGTTGCGGTCAGCGCTTCGAGCGCGGCGAGCAAGTCCTCGCGGTGGCGAACCCGGCCTGGGTTGGTGGCAAAGCGGGCTTCGCTATCAAGCCCGGTGCTGAGCACCCGGCACAGGCTGGCGAACTGGCCATCGTTGCCCACTGCGATGACCAGATCCCCGTCGCTGGTCGGGAAGGCCTGATAGGGCACCAGATTGGCGTGGCCGTTGCCGACCCGGCGCGGCACGGTACCCGAGGTCATCCAGTTCAGCGCCTGGTTCGCCATGACGCTTACCTGGGTATCGAGCAGGGCCATGTCGATATGGGCGCCCAGTCCGGCTTCGTGCCGCCGGTTGATTGCGGCCAGGATCGCGACTGCGCTGTAGACCCCGGTGCATAGGTCGGCCACGGCGATCCCGGCCTTCTGCGGCTGGCGCCCGGCTTCTCCGGTCATCGACATCAAGCCGCCCAAGGCCTGGGCGATATAGTCATAGCCGGGACGGTGGGCATAGGGCCCGGTCTGGCCGAAGCCGGTGATCGAGCAGGTGATCAGTCGAGGGTTGAGCGCGCTCAACGCGGGATGATCGAGCCCGTATTTCTTCAGCCCGCCGACCTTGTAGTTTTCGATCACGACATCGGCCGAGGCGGCCAGTTCGCGGACAAACCGCTGTCCGGCCGGGCTGGCGATATCGATCGCAATCGATCGCTTGCCGCGGTTGGTGGAGTGGTAATAGGCCGCGCCGAGGTTTTCGCCGTTTTCCGAGATGACAAATGGCGGGCCCCAGTGACGGGTATCATCGCCGCTGACCGGCCGCTCAATTTTGATCACTTCGGCGCCAAGATCGGCCAGCAGCTGTCCGCACCATGGGCCGGCCAGGATCCGGGCCAGCTCCAGCACGCGAACCCCGCTCAGCGGCTTGGCCATGCCGTCGGCGGGAGATTGCCTCTGCCATCCTGTCGTCGTCATCGCTTCAGTCCACCGCTTGCCCGGCGATCCGGGCCGCCCATTCCTTGGCCATGTCGCCGGCCGCCTTGGCCATCGCGAAGGCGTCGATGCCGACCGCGATGAAGCGCGCTCCGCCATCGAGGAATTGCTGCACCAGGCGCTGGTCGCGCGACAGGATGCCGCAAGGTTTGCCGGTTGCCCGGATTCGGGCCAGAGCGCCCGCGGTCACTTCGTACAGCGCGGCGAAATTGCTTTCGCCCAGCAGACCCAGCGACGCGGCCAGATCGACCGGGCCGACGAACAGCGCATCGATGCCGTCGACGGAGGCGATCGCCTCGATGTTTTCCAGCGCCAGCGCGGTCTCGATCTGGACGATGATGCACAGCTGCCGGTTGGCATCGGCGACATAGGCCGGGTAGCGCCCCCAGCGCGCGGCCCGGGCACCGCCGATACCGCGCTCGCCTTGCGGTGGATAGCGCGCAGCCTTGACCATCGCCGCAGCCTGTTCTGCGGTTTCGACCATCGGCACCATGATCGTCTGGGCGCCGAGATCGAGAATTTGGCGGATCGCGATCGGATCGTCGCTCGGAACGCGCACGACCGCCGAGCAGGGCGGATTGGCGTCCACCGCGCGGAGCTGATCGGCGATGCCCGGCAAGGTCTGGGCGCCGTGCTCGGCATCCACCAGCAGCCAGTCGTAGCCAAGCCCGGTGCAGATTTCGGCGATGTTCGGGCTTGCCAGCGCGAGCCAGAAGCCGAGCTGCACCGGGCCTTCGCCCAGGCCTTGCTTGAAGCGGTTCGCAGGAGTTTTCATCTGCGTGGCTGCCTCAAACGAACCGGAAACCGATCGCGCCCATCGGCCCGAAATCGGCGTTGAAAACGTCGCCCGGCCGCGCTTCGACCGGACGGGTGAACGAGCCGCCCAGCACGACCTCGCCGGGTTCCAGCGCCTGACCCCAAGGCGCCAGCCGGTTGGCCAGCCAGGCAATGCCATTGGCGGGGTTGTTGAGCACGCCCGCCGCGATCCCGGTTTCCTCGACCACCGCGTTGCGGCTCAGCATCGCGCCAATCCAGCGCATGTCGACCTTGTCGGGCCGCATCGGCAGGCCGCCGACGATGATGCCGGCGTTGGCCGCATTGTCGCTGATCGTGTCCTGCACCTTGCGGCGGGCGCCGGTTTCGGCATCCACCACTGTCGTTCGGCTGTCGATGATTTCAACCGACGGAATGACATATTCGGTTGCCCGCAGGACGTCGAACACGGTGACATTTGGGCCTTCGATCCGGCGGGCAAGGACAAAGGCCAGTTCGACCTCGACCTTGGGGGCGATGAAACGGTCGCAGGGGATGTCGCCGCCCTGTTCGAACACCATGTCGTCGAGCAAGGTGCCATAATCCGGCTCGGTGATCCCGGCGACCTGCTGCATGGCGCGCGAGGTGAGGCCGATCTTGTGGCCATGGACCGTTCGCCCGCGTGCGAGTTTGAGATCGACCCATTGCTTGCTGATCCGGTAGCCATCGGCAATCGTCATGTCCGGATAGCGTGCGGTGAATTGGCGGATCGGCTTGCGCTCCTGCTCGGCGGCATCGAGTTCCCGAGCGAGGTCCGTGACTACCGCTGGATCAAGCGTCGGCTGCGATTGACCGGGTCGAGCGCCACGTTTCGGGCTTGTCATATCCTCTCCCCACAACTTAAGCTCTAAGCCAAATGCATTGCACAATAACGAATGGTCGTCTACCACATCTTGCGCCCTCCCAACGACCCCGGCCTTGATCGCAAAGGCGGCGGCGAATGGGCACAAGAGCAAACCTGCGGAGACAGAGGATGACCATCGACACAAACGTGCGGGAAGAAAAGATTACGGGGCGGGGCCTGACTTCGCATACCCTTCTGGCCGGCGATCCGAGCAAGCCGGCGGTGTTGCTGCTGCACGGGGCAGGACCGGGAGCCCATGCCGGATCGAACTGGCTGCACCTGATGCCCGACCTGGCGGAAAACTTCTTCGTCATCGCGCCGGACCTGATCGGCTTCGGACAGTCGGTCATCCCCGAACCCTGGCCGGGCAATGTCATGGCCTGGATCGGCACCCGGGTTGACCAGTGCTTCGGGTTGTTGGACACGCTGGGCATCGATAAAGCCCATGTCGTCGGCAATTCGATGGGCGGTGCGTTGACCCTGCAAATGATGAGCGAGGAGCCGGACCGGATCGACCGGGTGGTGCTGATGGGCTCGATCGGGGCACCGGGTCCGAAGACGCCCGAACTGGTGCGGCTGCTGTCGTTCTATTCTGATCCGCGGCCATCGCGCTATCGCCAGTTGATGCACAGTTTTGCCTACGATCCCGACAAGTTCGAAGGCATGGAAGAAATCGTCAACAACCGCTACAAGATCGCCACCGATCCCGAGATCATGAAGACCGCGGTCAAGATGATCGATTCGATGAAGCAGGGCGTCGATACGCTCAACATGCCGCCGTCGATCCTGTGCAAGCTGCCGCACAAGGTGCTGATCTTCCATGGCCGGCAGGATCGCATTGTTCCGCTCGATACCAGCCTCTACCTGATCGAACACCTCAAACATGCCGAGCTCTACGTGCTCGATCGCTCCGGCCACTGGTCGCAGCTCGAACGCTGGGACGTGATGCGGCCGATGCTGGAGATTCACTTCGGCGCGCGTTCGTTCTGAGCGCAGCCGACGGCAGAAGCGCCGGGCGCTTGCTGTGCGCAGCAGGGCTGGGCAACCAAGGAAGCGAGGGGGTGGTCGGGCGTCTTGCCTGGCCACCTTTTTGGTTTGAAGGTGCCGCGCATGAATGAACCAGCAATCGATGCCGAGGCCTTCTGGGCGTTTTCGCTCGAGGTCTATGCCAAGCCGCAGGTGGCGGAACTGTGCATTGCCTTGCAGGACGAATGCGGTTTCGACGTCAACCTGCTGCTGCTGGGTTTGTGGGTAGCGGTGACGCAGCGGAAGGCGCTTGATGCCGAACGGATTCGTGAACTGCGCGAAGCCGTCGCGCCGCTCAACGACAACCTGGTGCAGCCGCTGCGCCGGGTCAGGCGCTGGGCCAAGCCCTCCGATCCCGTTATCGTAACTGCGCGATACAAGCTTTACGGAGCTCTCAAGCAAGTGGAATTGAACGCCGAACGTCTTGTCCAGGCGGCGCTGGTGGAAGCATTAAGGCCAGGTTTGGCGCGGGTCGATGAAATGCCAACGCCTCAAGCCGCGGCGAGGGCGAGCCTGGAGCGATACCGGCAGTTCCTTGAAGCGCCCGATGCCGCCGCCGTGCCGCTTGCGCAGCTGATCGTCAGGGCGCTTTCTTAGCCGGCATTGCCGGGGTCTGGACGGGCGGGTTCGCATCCTTGATATATGCGTAGATTTCCGCGATCTCGTCGTCGCTCAGTTCGGTCGGACGAAATGGCGGCATTTCGATCAGACCCTGGCGCACCACTGCCTTCAGGTAGTCGAGCTCAAGATCCTTGCGGCCGATCAGTGCCGGGACCGGACGTCCTAGCTGCTTGAGCAACATCGTGCCGGGATGGCCGGGCCCTGGATTATGGCACCCAGCGCACTTGAGGACGTAATTCTCAGCGCCATCGGGCTTTTCGGCATTTGCCTTGCTGCAAGCACCGAGGACAGCGAGGAGCGATAAGACAGCTAGCTTTTTCATCGTGTCTCCAACTTGAATAATTGCGGGACGGCTCAGGCGGATGCGAACAGGGCCGTCGGGTCGAGCGCCTTCTTGACTCGCTCATGCAAGGTTGAAAGCCCCTTGGTTTCGAAGGTCTTGCCAACCGCTTCACGCATTCCGGGTTCTGCGACTGCCTGTCCGAAACCAGCTTCGGCCTGGCCCGCGATAAGCGCAGCGGCACACGCGCGTGCTAGGGCAGCGCTTTCAGACTGCGCGGTGGAAAAAGGCAAAAGCTGGCGATGATTGGCCGAACGCCAGATCGCGACGGTTTCGCCGAGATAGTCGAATTCATGCTTGGCGCAGATGTCGCGCGACAGTTCGTAGAGCCGCATCGCCTCCTCACCGTCTACGGGGCTCACCGGGTTGGCGGCAACCGCCTGATCGCCGCTCCATGCCGGAACGAATGCTGGCGCATCGGCCACCACGCCGGTCATCGCGCCCATGCGCCACGCCCACAGGCGGGGATCGATGCCCTTGCCGTCGGCGATCACCCGCGCACCGGAGATCGACGAAAACGCTCCCTTGACCATATCCCACAGGATCGGGACATTGCCTGGCAAGCCATAGAGCGCGCCATAGAGATTCCAGTGGCCCAGGCCCAGCGCCTCGCCAGCAGCGGCTACCGCGCTGGCCGCCATCGGTCCCTTGCCATCATAGTCGCCGCGCTTCTTTCCGAGCAGGGCGGTTTCGTGCAGCGCGCTGCCGACCGCGACGCCATTGGCCACGACCATGTTGAGCTTGAGCGGCCCGAGCACGTCGAGCAGATCGGCCAGCTGGTCTTCCTTGGGCACGGTGACCATGAAGGTCTGGTGGGCCGGCGGTTGCGGCATCATCCACATGCCGACCTTGGTCGGCACGGCGAAATCCGATTGCGTGAACAGGCCATCGACCCAGGGGCCATAGCCGAACTTGAACAGTTGCCAGCAGGTGCTCTTGGGCATGGCGCCCATGCCGGTCCGCACCAGCTTTCCGTCCGCAAGCATGACTTCGAGCCCGCACTGCATCAGGAAGTGGTCGGAATAGGGCGTATAGCCGGGCTGACGCTGGACGAAACTTGCGGCCACGCTGGCGTCGGGATTGCCACAATGGTCGATCCACAGCTTGATGCCCTTTTCCTTGATATGGGCATCGAGCTGGCGGAAGGTCACCCCAGGTTCGACCAGGCAATAGGCCAGGGCCTCGTTAACCTCGAGAATTTTGTTCATGCGCTGCAGATCGAGGATGATGACCTTGTCCAGCCCGGCCTTTTCGAGGCCGTGGGCGCCGTTGCACACGGGTTGCAGCACACCGCCGGCGGTTCGCGCCGCCTCCAGCGCCTTGGCGAGCTGGGTTTCATCCGCCGGCAACACGATGCCAAGCGGTGCCGCGCCGCTGATTGCAAAGCGGGCCAGCGCCTGAGGGGTGCGATCGACTGCCGCAGCGCCGATCGCAGCTTCCACCGCGGTCAGCGCGGCCATCTGGCGAGCTTGGTCTGTCATGGGTCCTGTTCCGCCTGTCTATTGCTGGAGAATCTTCACGTAACGATCGAGATTGGCTGCATCGACGGCAAAGTCCGCCGAACGAATCCCGATGCCGATGGCGCTGGCCGGTTCGCTGTCGCGCCACGAAAAACAGCAAGTCGGGCAGCGGTGGATGGTCCACACCACCTTGCCGCCTTCCTTGCCTTGATAGTCATCGAGGGCGCCGCCGGTCGCGCAGCGCGGACAGACCGTCTTGCTCATTGCAAAGCTCCCAGTTGCATGGCCCGGATCTTCTTGCTCAGCTCGTCGATGTCCGGCCCGGTCGGAGGGGTGACCAGATGGGCTTCGCCGACGGGGTCGGGGGGCAGGTAGCTGGTCGCGTCGATGATCAGGCGGTGACCCTTGCCGGGAACGACGGCCGAGGGGTCGATCGGCACCGCCGGCATGTTGAGCAGGACAATGATGTCGTCGGCGCGGGTGCGGGTGGAAAGCGCCCACATCACCTGGTTGAGATCGAACGGATCGACATCGGCATCGACCATGATCAGGTTCTTGAGATACATCACCCCGTGCGGAGTGCTCAGCGCGCGCAGCGCGACGGTCTTGGCAAAGCCCGCCATCCGGTTCTTGACCGAAATGATCCCGGTCAGCCCGTGCTGGTACAGCGCGTTGACCGCGGTGACTTCCGGAAAATTCTGGCGCAGCTGCGCATAGATCGGCGCCGAGGTATGCAGGCCGATCAAGGTATCGTGTTCGGTCCAGCCGCGGCCGATATAGATGTTCTCGAAGATCGGGTTCTTGCGGTGCGAGATGGCCGTCACCTTGAAGATCGGCGCCTTGCGGACCCCGCTGTAGGAACCGGGAAACTCTCCGAACGGACCTTCCAGGACCCGTTCGCCCAGTTGCATTTCGGCTTCGATCACGATTTCGCTGTCGGCGAGGATGTCGATGCCATTGCCCGACTTGGTCAGCCGGATCGGCGCGCCCATCATCGCCGAGGCATAGGAATATTCCGATTCTTCGTAACCGATCGGTGTCGCCGCGAACACCGCCAAGCCCGGATGGTTGCCCAGCATGACCGCGATCTTGAGCGGCAGGCCGGTACGTTCGGCCGCCATGATCTGCCTGCCCATGTCGTGCGACGGGATGGTCATCAGGGTGAAGCTGTCGGGACCTTGCAGTTGCAGCCGGTAGATGCCGACGTTCTGCTTGCCGAAATTGTCCGGGTCTTCCGGATCGCGCGACGCCACCGACGCCTTGCCGAGGTAGAAGCCGCCATCGTATTCGTTGATGCGGAAGACCGGCAGCACGTCGTAGAGGTTGATCCCGCTTTCGATCCGGCATTCGTGAACCGGCGCTTGGCCTTCGGGAACGATGCTGATCTGCGCCGCCGCATCGCCCCAGCGGCCGGCGATCTCGAAGAACAATTCGCGGATTGTCGTGCCTTTGGGGCGGCCGAGCAACAGCGCAATATTATCCCACGAACCGTGCACGCCGACCGCGGTGCGCTTTCCGGGGTATCCGGCAATATTGTCGAACACGATCGCTGGCGCACCGTTGGCGTCGCGCGATGCGGCGACCGCGATGTTGCGCACGTCGGGCTCGGGCATCACCCGCTCGCTCCAGGTGATCGCCTGGCCCGCATCGCCTAGCAGTTCGAGGAAGTCCCGCAGCGAGGTGATTGACCGCGATCGCTTGGCCAGATCCTGCATCATCAGTTCCCTTCAGTCAGACCAGCTCAATGGCCGCCGTGGCCGGCGGTGGCCGTCTGGACGGTCACCCATTTCCACTCGGTCATGATTTCCAGATCGGCCTCGGTGCCTTCGCGCCCGAACCCCGAAGCCTTGGTGCCGCCAAACGGGACGTGCGGTTCGTCGTGCAGGGTCGGAGCGTTGATATGGACCATTCCCGCTTCGGCCTGCTGGGCAAAGCGCAGGGCCTTGTCGATATCGCGGGTGAAGATCGACGCGCTCAGGCCGTATTCGGTGTCGTTCGCCAGGTCGATCGCTTCGTCGAGCGAGTCGAATGGATAGAGCGAAGTGACCGGGCCGAAGGTTTCTTCGGCAAAGACCGTCATCTCTGGCGTCACGCCGCTCAGCACCGTGGCGGAGCAACTGTTGCCATTCCATTCCGCACCTGCGAGAACTGCAGCGCCCTTGGTGCGGGCGTCGTCGATATGCCGGCGGACGCGATCGCGTTGGCGTTCGGAAATGATCGGTCCGAGCATGGTGGTGGGCTCGCGCAGGTCGCCGCCCTTGGCCTTGGCCGTCGCGGCGGCGAAGGCCTTGGCAAAGGCGTCGAAGATCGGTCGTTCGACGTAGATCCGCGATGCCCCCATGCAGACCTGGCCCTGATACATGAAGATGCTAAACAGCGCGGCACCGACGGCCTTTTCGAGATCGGCATCGGCGCACACGATCAACGGGCTCTTGCCGCCAAGTTCGAGTGTGTACTTCTTGAGGTTCCGGGCGGCGATCCCGGCGATGTGTTTGCCGACTCGCGACGACCCGGTGAAGGTTATCGAGGCAACCTTGGGATGGCCGGTCAGGGCATCTCCGATTTCCGCGCCATTGCCGTAGACGATGTTGAACAGCCCATCGGGCACGCCGGCCTCGCGCCACAAGGCGGCGAGCAGATCGGCGACCTTGGGTGCGGCTTCGGACGGCAGCAGAACGAAGGCGTTGCCGGTCGCCAGTGCCATCGCAGATTGCTTGATGCCCTTGATCAGCGGCACGTTGAACGGGGTAATCCCGGCGACTACCCCCACCGGCTGACGGAGGCTCATGCTGAAGCGTCCCGGCGTGTCGGAGGGAATTGTCTCGCCGCGGACCCGCCGCGGCACCCCGGCGGCGGCGCGCAGGAAGCTCAACGCGAACCGCGTCTCGAACCCGGCCTTGGCAGCGGGCGAACCGATTTCGTCGATCAATACCTCGCTGAACAGCGCGGCGTCGCGCTCCATGATTTCAGCGGCCTTGACCATCCAGCCTTCGCGCACCGCAGCGGGCAGATCGCGGTGCTGGCGAAACGCCTTGTCGGCGGTCTCGACAGCATGATCGACGTCGGCGGCGGTGCCCGCCGCAACCCTGGCGTAGACGCTGTCGTCGACCGGATTAAGGTCGTCGAAATAGGTGCCACTTCCAGGCGCTACCGCCAAGCCGCCAATCCAGTGATCGAGGTTCTTCATCTTGCTGCTTTCCTTGGGTCTGAATCCGGCGCCGTTACGCGCTTGTGCGCATCGCCTTCGGCCAGATGCCCTGCTTGCCCGGAGAGAGAATGCCGTTGGGATCGAGAACATCCTTGAGGCGGTGGTGGAGATCCCAGAGTGCGCCGTCGTTGTGTTTGTAGGTCCTGGCGATCTGATCCATGAAGGCGAGGTGCGTGCGGTATTCGCCGAACCCCGCCTCCGCAGCCTCGTCAACCAGCAGGCCGAACAGGTCGTAGGCGCTCTTGCGCATCGTCTCGTCGGCGCGGTCGTACATGATCATCAGGATGTGATGCATGTCGCGCCAGCCGACCAGGAATTCGCCGATGTAGTCGAAGCCGTGATCGTTGCAGCGCTGCTTGATCAGCTTGTATTGGGCAAGTGCTTCGGAACCACTGGGCGCCGAGATCGGCGAAAAGTTGATGTGCCCGCCGCCGCCGATCCAGTTCATGATGCTGAATTCGGTCATGTTCGGCTCGCCGCGCATCAGCCGTACGCGATAGTCCCAGGCCGGATCGTTCTTGCGATCGAAATGGACCTTGGCGCCGGGAATGCTCATCAAGGCATCCTCCACCACCTTCCAGTTGTTCTCGATCACCGGCGGCGGGCCGTACAGCGCACCGTAATAGTTCCACATTCCCAGATCGTGGTCCGCGGCGATCTTGGCACGGATCGACGGCGGCAGCGGGCCCTTGCCATCGTAATAGTGGCGCCGCGTGGTCTTGGCCGAGGCCTCCCACAGCAGATCAACCGCAACCGCCGCATTCGGGATGATCTGGTTGACCTTGAGCGCCCGGGTGACCTCGAAGATCGCCTCAAGATCCTCCTCCTTCTGGTAGGTGATCATGAAGGGCTTGTAGCTCGGCGGTTCCGGCATCAGCCAGATGCCCATCTTGGTCACCACGCCGAAATTGGATTGGGTGAACATGCCGTCGAAATGCGGGCCGGCCACGTGCTTGGTGACCTGCCAATGCTTCGATCCGGCAAGCGCGCCCTGGCCGGTGCGGACGATTTCACCATCGGCCAGCACCACTTCCATGCCGCACTGCATGACAAAATGGTCGCCATAGGGGGTATAGCCGGCGCCATGCTCCAGCGCATTGCCGATCACGCCGCCCCAGGCTGGTGCGGCAGGATCGATCCACAGCTTGCTGCCGATCTGGCGCAGATGGCGGTACAGCTGCATGTAGGATACGCCCGGCTCGACCAGCGCGTAGCCATATTTCTCGTTGACCTCGATCACGCGGTTCATCCGCCGCAAGTCGAGCATGACATAACCGGATTTGCGCGGAGCCGGGCCACCATAGGCAAAATTGCGGCCGGTCCCGATGGTCCAGACAGGGATCTTGTAGGCGTTGACGACTGCCAGGATCTTCTGGATTTGCTCGACACCGTCGGGCGCAACAGCGGCGGACGGCAGCATTTCGCCATCGGCCAGCGGAGAATAGGCGTCCCGGTAAGCCGAAAGCGGAAGCTCGTCGAGGAATACCCATTGCTTGCCGACAACCGCGGCAAGCTCGTCGAGCGCCTTGTTGAAGGTGGATGCGTCGACACCCTGGGGAACAATGCGGCTCAAGACAGGTCTCCCCCGATTTCATAAACCCAGGAGGCCAGCAGTCCGGGGCTGCTGGCCGCGATATCGCACGAACCCGACTGACAGGTGTTCAAGCGAGCTTCGGTTGGGGCGCCGAGCGCGTCGCGAACCAGGTGCGCGACGGCCACCGGCCATGCCGCCGCGGCGCCTTGGAGCAGTTGCGCCGCGCCCTCGGTCCGATGCTGCCAGCGTCCGCCCGTGTAATGGTGCCGCCACAGCAACGCCGGGCGGGCGCCGCGCTCAACCAGGACCTGTCCGGCGATCATGGCTGCGGGATCCGAAGTCAGGCCAACGATCAGGCCATCGGCATCGTCCAGTTCGTGCAGAAGGACATTGAGCGACCGGTCAAGCCGGATGGTCCGGCCAACCACGCCGCTTTCGGCAAGCGTCGCCGCGAACATCCGGCTTTCCGGCGACGCGCTTTCCTCGATCACCGTCACCCTGCGTGCGCGGGCCGCCGCCGCTCCGGGCAATACGCCAAGCCCGGCCACGGCTGCGCCCAGCGCTCCGGCTCCCAGGAGCTCGCGTCGCTTGATATCCCAAGCCATCATGCTTGCCTTTCGATCTTCAGCGGCGCCGGTTCGGCGACCGCACTCTCGGTGGAAAGTCCCTGCCAGCGGCCCGCTGCGTTGCGATGTATGTCGAAGTGATCCAGCACCCGTGTGCAGCTGTGATCGACGATGTCCTGAAGGCCTGCAGGACGGGCGTAGAATGCCGGGACCGGTGGAAAAATGACCGCGCCCATTTCGGTGCAGGCGACCATGTTGCGCAGGTGAGCCAGGTTGAGCGGCGTCTCGCGGGTCATCAGCACCAGCTTGCGCCGCTCCTTCAGCATCACATCGGCGGCGCGCGTGATCAGATTGTCGGACAGACCGTGGGCCACCGCTGCCAGAGTGCGCATCGAGCAGGGCGCTATCACCATGCCGTCGCACAGGAACGAACCGCTGGCGATGCTGGCGCCGACATTGCGGACGCTGTGCACCACATCGGCCGCACCTTCGATCAGGCGACGGCCGTCCGGAATTTCTTCGCGGATGTTGAGCAAGGCGGCTTGCGACATGACGAGGTGAGTTTCCCAGCCACCTTGTTCGCGGAGCATTTCGAGCAGGCGCTGCCCGTAAACCGAGCCCGTCGCTCCGGTTATGGCAACGACCACGCGCTTCATGGGCGGACTGCGCCGCCCGCGCGTTCCCTGCGTACTCCCGTCGCAACGTTCATGGCCGAATCCTTCTCCCTCAACCATTATGCAACAAATTGTACTATAAGCAACATGTAAGAGCACCTTGAAGCTATGTCCTTCGGGGCTTCTCCGCTTCAATCGCAGGCTGCGGCGGCAAGCCGAGACTTATGGCCTTGAGTTCCAGGAATTCGTCGATCCCGTGACGCGATCCCTCGCGCCCCAGTCCCGATTCCTTGACCCCGCCGAAAGGCATGGTTTCCGAAGAAATGATGCCGTTGTTGACGCCGACCATGCCGACCTCGAGACCTTCGGCAAGGCGCCAGAACCGGTCCATGTCGCGGGTGAATGCGTAGGCGGCCAGGCCCGAGCGGGTGCTGTTGGCCAGGGTCAGGGCTTCGGCCTCGGTTTCGAAACGGAAGAGGGGAGCGACCGGTCCGAAGGTCTCTTCCAGCGCCAGCCGCATGTCCGGGTTGGCGCCGGTCAGGACCGTGGGCTGGTGGAACAGCTCGCCGGCTTCATGGCCTTCGCCTCCCGTGACGATCCGGGCACCGCGCCCGACGGCATCGCCGACATGTTCGCGCACCTTCTGCAATGCCGCGGCGGTGATCAGCGGGCCCTGATCGGTCTCGCCTTCCAGGCCGTTGCCGACGCGGAAAGCCGCGACTCTGGCGGCCAGCGCTTCGGCGAACCGGTCATGGATGCCGTTCTGCACCAGGATGCGGTTGGCGCAGACGCAGGTCTGGCCGGTGTTTCGGAACTTTGAAGCGATCGTGCCCGCCACGGCGACGTCGATATCGGCATCGTCGAACACGATCAGCGGAGCGTTGCCGCCCAGCTCCATCGACACCCGCTTGAGCGTCGTCGCGCACTGCGCGGTCAGCAGCTTGCCAACCGTGGTGGAGCCGGTGAAGGTGAATTTGGCAACGCCGGGATGGCTGGTCAGGACCGATCCGATCGCCGGCGCATCGCCTGCGATGACGTTGAAAGTGCCCGCCGGAACACCGGCCTCGAGTGCCAGCCGGGCCAGCGCGAAGGCCGTGAGCGGGGTCAGTTCGGCGGGTTTGAGTGTAACGGTGCATCCTGCGGCCAGGGCGGGCGCGACCTTGCGCGTGATCATCGCTGCGGGAAAATTCCATGGCGTAATCGCGCCGACCAGGCCCACCGGCTGCTTGAGAACCAGGACCCGGCGATCGCGTTGGGCGGGGATGATCTCGCCATTGATGCGCCGGGCTTCTTCCGCGAACCATTGGATGAAACTGGCCGCATAGTCGATCTCGCCCAGCGCTTCGGCGAGCGGCTTGCCCTGTTCGGCCGTGAGCAGTATTGCCAGATCGTTGCGGTTTTCGCGAACAAGCGCGAACCAAGCGTGCAGAATGGCGGCGCGTTCGGCGGCCGAATGGGCCCGCCATTCCCCGAAGGCTCTGGCGTTGCTTTCGACGGCGCGGTTCGCCTCGACCGCACCTAGGAGGGGGATTTCCGTCAGCGCCATCCCCGTCGCAGGATTGATCACGGCAATCGCCCGCTCGGTAGTGGCTATGGCCTCGCCATCGACGATCGGCAGGCCTGCAGCGAATTCGGGCCGGGACAAGGATGGCTGGGAAACAGGCATGGAGCGAAACCTTGGCAGTCGGTTGGGAAGTTCAAGGGATGCAAACGAAACGGGGCGGAACCGCCGGAGCGGATCCCCCCCAATCGATGGGGTGACCTTTCGGTCACCCCAGGCAGAGCCGTCAGTACTTGTAGGCGACCTTGAGGAACCATTCGCGCGGCCGCGAATAGGTTGCCTCGGCGACGCCGCCAACGTCCAAATCCACATAGCCGCCCTGGATGTAGCGCTTGTCGGTTAGGTTCGTGACACCTGCCGTTACCGTGAAGTGGTCGCTGGCGTCGGTGAACGAAGCGCTGGCGCCGAACACGCTATAGGCGGGTTGATACAGCTGCGGGCTGTTGATGGCATCCTTGAAGGTGCCGCTCTGATGGTACCAGTCGCCGCGAAGAACGAACTTGCCCTTGTCGCTCTCGTAAACGGTCGCATTCGCGGCGATCGTCGCTGTCCATTCGGGCACGAACGCAAACTTGGAGTTCACGGTTACCGGGAAAGCACTTGGATCCACCGAACGATAATAGGCATCGAGGTAACCGACACCATAGTCGATCCTTAGCCAGTCGGTCGGGGCGGCCTGGCCTTCGATCTCGAAGCCCTTGATCCGGCCCTCACCCCCGTTGCGAACCTTGGGCGCGATACCCTCGTTCACGACGATTTGGATGTCGCTGTAGTCGGATTGGAACAGCGCGATGTTCATGCGCAGGCGCCGGTCGAACAATTCGGTCTTGAGGCCGACTTCGTAGGATTCGACGAATTCCGGGGTGAAAGCAGGGGTGACGAGTTCGCCCGGGAATATACGCTGGCTGAAGCCGCCATTCTTGAAGCCCTTGGAATAGGACGCATAGCCCATGATGTCGTCGGTGAACTGATAGTTCACCGAGACCGCCGGGGTCCATTCCTTGGCCTTGGCGGACACCTCGACCGCGGGCAGATTGTGGTTGCCGCCAGGATTGGTCGCCGACGGAACACATGCCGGGTCAGGGAACCCGTTCGGCAGCAGCTGCGGCGCTGGCTGGCCGACCAGACAGCGGCTGTACTGAATGAACACGCCATCAGGATAGGGTGGGAGAAGACCCGCGGTGAAATCGCGATAGATTACCTGGGCCGAAGGGTCGAAACGCTTGGTTTCGTCGGTGTAGCGGATACCTGGAGTGATCGAAAACTTGTCGGTGACCTTGTAGGTGAACTGCATGTAAGCTGCGTAGCTGTCGTTGTTGATTTTGCCACCGCTAAAAAAGTTCGCGAAACCGAACCGCAGCGGTTCGATGTCCTGGCCCTTTTCCTTCAAGTAATAGGCGCCCAGAGCGAACTTGAGCCTGTCGTCGAACAGGTTACCGTTGAGCTGCAATTCCTGCGAAGCTTGCCAAAGGTCGATGTTGTTGGTCAGCTGCAGCACTTCGTGCGGAGTCACGTCGAAGTCGTATTCGATGACCGACTTCTGGTCGCGGTACGCACTGATCGACTTGAGTGTCACGCCGCCGAAATCATACTCGAGCGTCAGATTAGTACCCCAAAGGTCGAAGTCGGAACGGTTCGGACCTCCGGCCCAAGTCGTATCGATATCGCCTGTAACCCATCGGGAAGAAACGCAGTTCGGATTGCTGACCGGTGCCAGTTCACCCGGGGCGCCACATTGTCCAGCGCCACCGCCCAGCTTGTTGTAACCGAAGTTTGAGCTAGGGAAGGCAACTTGACGGCCGTCAGGCAGATTCACGATTTGCAGAAGATCGGGTGAGTCCCGGTTTTCGATGAGATAGATAGCTGCCTGTTCTTCGCGACGAATGTTGACGTCGGCGGCGAGAATTGCCTTGAAGTTGTCGGTCGGTTCCCACTTGAAGGCCACGCGGCCAGAGAAGCTGTCCTTGTTGCCCTGCCGTCCGCCGTCGAACAGGCGGCGCTGGTAGCCGTCGCGGGTTTCGTAGGACGCTACGGCGCGCATCGCCAGCGTATCGCTGATCGGGATATTGACGATGCCCTTGATATCGGCGCGGTTGAAGCGACCGGTCGCGGCTTCAAGTTTCAAATCAAATTCGTTCCCGGGTTCGTTGGTATTGACGATGATCGCGCCGCCAATCGTGTTCTTGCCGAACAGGGTGCCCTGCGGACCGCGCAGGATCTGGACGTTCGAAATGTCCGCCATGTCGAGCAGGCCCCCGACCGAACGGGCAACATAGACGCCATCAACATAGATGCCGACACCGGGATCGACGGTGATGTTGAAGTCAGTCTGGCCGACGCCGCGGATGAAAGCGGTGAGCGATGCGCTGGAGCCAGAGATGTTGCCGACGGGTTGAATGTTGACGTTGGGCGCGAAGGACGCCACCTGCGCGACGTTGGCAATCTGGCGGTCTTCGATCATGGCACCGCTCATCGCGGTAACCGCGATCGGCGTTTCCTGCGCGTTCTCTTCCCGCTTGCGGGCCGTGACCACAATGTCGTCGAGACCGCCTCTCGAGGCTTCTTGCTGTGCGCCCGGATCGACATCTTGCGCATGAGCAGAATTCGGAGCAAGTGCGAAACTGGCCATAGTCAGGCCGGTCGTAGTTATCAGCATGCGTTTGGCGTTGTAGAAAGATGTAATTCCAGGCATAGTTTCTCTCCCTCATCGATCACAGGCTTTTCGCCTTAGTGCTAGAATTTTACCTCAAAGGTCGCTCCGATTTTCCGTGGCTGTTCGTAAAATCCATCGTTCGACAGCGGGCCCGGCCGCATCGTCTGGAAAACCTTTTCGTTTGTAAGATTGGTGGCCCACACTGCTACTTTCCAATTCTCGTTTTCGGGTGTCCAGGACAACGATGCGTTAGAAAGAGTGTATGGTTTCTGCGAGAAGTTGTTCGCAAAGTCGTAATAGAGACGCGAACTGAACGAGACATTTCCGTTTAGTGCCATGCGTCCGGCCCCAAGGTCGTGTTCCCATTCGAACCCGACATTTCCCGACCATTTCGGCGCCCGGGTCATGACGAACCCGGAGGCATCCAGGGTCACGACGGTATTGCCCCCGTCCGGCTGAGGGAAGAAACCCTGAGCCAGCGGGAAATCCTTGTACTGTGCGTGAGTATAGGCGAGCGCCGCCCGCAATTTCAGGCCAGCGGTTGGGACGATCGTTGTCTCGAGTTCGCCGCCATAGATTTCGGCATTTGCTGCATTCTGGAGAATATAGCCAGCCCCGGCCGAATCCTTAGACTGCAGTTGCAGGTTGGTGTAGTCATAATAATATATCGCGAGATTAGCTCGGAACCAGTCGAAAGGATCTGATTTTAACCCAAATTCAGCAGCCTTGATTTCTTCGGGTTCGACAGGGATGTTACGTGTGCTAGCCATATTGAAGACGCCGCTTTTGAAAGCGGTGCTCCAGCTAGCGTAGACATTCGTTTTGTCGTCGATTTCGTAACGTACGCCGATCTTGTAGTTGAACTTATTGAAGGACCTGTGAACGTTGTTAACCACCAGACTGCCGTTTAGTGTCTGTGAAAATTCCCGTTTTTCGGTCGTGTAACGCCCGCCGAGGTTGACGAACAGGCCCGGTACCGCCTCGTACGTGATATCCGCGAAGCCGGCAAAGGACCGGCCGCCCAGATCAGGTTCGAGCGTCGGTCCGGACAAACCTGCCGTGGGACTAGGGGCTGTCCAGGGCTGAAGAAAAGCACTTCCACCAAATTGGTAGAAATATCCACCCACCAGCCACTGGAGCGGGCCGGGGTTGGCGGAACTGAGCTTGATTTCCTGACTGCCCGACTCGGAACGGAAGATCGCCGGAAAATTCCCTAGCCGCAGGTTAGAAGCGTCTGAATCGGTGATCTGATTCCAGCGGAGGTTCATGAAGCCGCTGGTGGTCTCGATGTTGAAATCATCGAGTTCGAGCTTGGTGTGCAAGGCGAAAGTCCAGCGCCGCAAGTCGAGGCGAGGAACATCGGTGAGCGACGCTTGCCAGGCTCCGGTAGGCAAGATGGCTCCGGGGAAGCGCCGCGCGACAGTGTTGCCATCGACCGGTTGCGGCGAATTGCTAGTGCTTTTTTGGTCGAAGAATTCGCCGGTCAGGACAACCTTGAAATTGTCCGCCGGCTTGAACAGAAACTTGCTGCGCAAATCGATGACCCGCTGGTCGCCCAGCGTTCCACCACGCACCAGATCATCGATATAGCCATCGTTCTTGCGGAAAAGGCCGGAAAGATCGATCGCGGCCTTTTCGCTGATAGGGCCGGTCACATAGAGCCGCGCGTCATAGTCGCCCGCTTCGCGCCGCATCCGGCCGACCCGTAAGGAAGCCTTGCCCCGGAAATCGAAGCTGGGGTCCGGCGTGATCACATTGATCAGCCCGCCCGTCGCATTGCGACCAAAAGTGGTGCCTTGCGGACCGCGCAGCACCTCAACCCGCTCGACCTCGACGAGATCGATCCAGTTTGCGGCAGATTCGGGCTGATAGACACCGTCGATGTAGGTGGCGATATTGGGTTCGTCGCCAATCGAGATGCCGGTTGAGCCGACACCGCGAACCACGGGCTGGAAGACACCCATGTTGCGGCTGCCTACAAAGCCAGGCACCAGCTGGGTCAGCGTCCTTACTGTTGAGACGTCGGCCGATTGCAGGGCATCTGCGCCCAGCGCTGTGACGGCCACGGGCACCTGCTGCAATCTTGCTTCGCGGCGGGTCGCAGTGACAACGATATCTTCGATACCGGTCGACGCCTGCTCATCTTTGGGCTGCTCGGCTGTTGTATCCTGAGCGAGCGCGACACTAGGAACAAGCGATTGCGCAAGGACGGCAGCCGCAGTTACAAACAAGTTAATCTGAAGTTCTTTCATTTCCTCTCCCCCCGCCGCATATTTTTAATTCTAAGAATTACTTCTGTTGAGATAGATACTCCTGCAGAAAGTCGAGACGATCATTGCCCCAGAATATTTGATCGTCGACAAACATTAACGGCGCGCCGAAGACTCCCCGCTGATAGGCTAGGCTGCGAGCCTTGCGATATTCATTCTGGCCAAGTGAAGAGTCCACGAAGGCTGTCAACGCCTCTGGATCGAGTCCAGCTTCTGTTGCACAGGCGCGCAGTTCTCCGCGGTCGCTTGGGTCGATTCCCTGTCCCCAGATCAGATTGTAAGCGGCAGCGACGTATGCTTCCGCTTTGCCCTGCTCGCGCGCGTAGAGCGTGGCGCAGTTCCAGTCCTTGCAGGCAAAGCTGGCCGGAAAACGCAAGGGAGCGTCATATTTGTGGGCCCACCGGTTGAGGTCCGCCATCATCACCTTGATTTTCGGAACCACCTCGCGATTGGACGGGCCGTAGTTCCCCGCCGCGATCTTCGCCTCGGGGATATCGATCGGCCAATATTCGAGTTCGCAACCGGCCTTGCGGGCTATTTCCGGGAGCTTCAGCTGCGCGAGGTAACTGAAGGGACTGATGAAGTCGAAATAGAAGTCGATCTTGCGGCTCATCGTGCGGTCCCGAAGCCGACGAGCTTCTCGTAACTGTCCCAGAAGCCGACAATGGCGCCTTCGGTGACAAGGTGGTCGGCATCCTCGGCGCGGCCACCGCCCATCGCGATGAACGAGGTTGCCTGCTGTTCGCCGACAATGGCGTTCTGGACGATTTCCACCGCTTCGCCGTCTTCCATCGAGATCAGGCCGGCCGGACCGATCAGGTTGGTCTGCTTGCGCCGGATTGCCTGCATTTCTGCATCGTCGTCGGCGTAACCGAAGTGGGTCCAGACCAGCTCGAACGCTTCCTGTCCCTTTGGCACGATTTGCCGCACGGCGAGCGTGTTCTGAATCTGCTGGAGGACCAGGTTCGGGAAAACCGCGAGGATAACCAGGGTGATGCCGTCATCGAATTCCTGGCGGCCCTTGAGCAGCGACATGTCCTGAAGCTTGAACTCGGTATCGAACGTCCTGGAATCGCCATAGGCCTGTTTGTCGGCGGCATCGTCGTTGCTGGCGGCGATGGAATAAAGCAGCGAATGCCGCTTCTCGCTGTCCATCAGTGCCTTGCCGGTCTGGGTCGACCGGTAGAGCCCGAATGTGTTGTGGAACAGGTGCAGAAGGCTGGCGTGATAGGGATCGCGGGTATTCTCCGCATAAAGCTTCCAGTTGCCGTGAACATATTGCCGCTGATCGCCCAGCACCTTGATCGGTTTGTGCATGATCCGTTCGATATGCTCGACAACCAACGGGCCGAGGAAATCGTTCAGTGGCACCACGCTTTGAGAAAAGCTGGCGAAGACAAGCCCGCCGACGATCCCGACGCGCAACTGCTTGAGGCCATGCTGTTTCATGTCGAAATCGCCGGGCATTCCGCCCTGGCCCTTGAGACCGCGGCGGAACGGCACCCCGATCAGATTGCCGGCGAGGTCATAGGCCCATTGGTGGTAAACACATTCGAGATTGGGGCGATTGCCGCGCAGTTCGCGGCATACCAGTGCCCCGCGATGAGCGCAGCGATTGACCACGACATGAACGGCGCCATCAGCGGCCCTGGTGACGATGACCGGGGTTTCTCCGATGAAGGTTGATTTGAAATCGCCAGCCTCGGGCACTTCTGCCTCGAGCGCGACGAAGGACCAGGCCTCGCCCTGGAAGATCTTTTCCTGCTCGCGCGCGTGATACTCCGGATCGGTGAAAACCCGGTAGGGAATCCGGCGACCAGTTCCGTTTGCGGTTCTCGAGGTATTTTCGTCTGGCAGAGCTGTGTCGGTCATGATCAAAATCCTGGTCGCGAACTAAATCGGGCGAACCATCATCGTGTCGATGAGGTTGGTATCGAAAACGGCGATCTTCGAACGAAACAAGGGGCGCTCGCCCGACAAGTCGATCTCGTCTATATACTTGCCCGAATTGTAGATTGTTGTGTGTCCGTCGGTACGGGTCATAAGGACCGCATAATTGGTTTGCGTCTTTGCAAGTGCTCCCGTTGTGGAAACCATCCGGGTCGGACCGAGAATATGACGGTAGGCATGCACCGGGAAGATATTGGCTTTGCGCAGTGAAACAATGCGATCCACAAGCATTCCGCGGCTGTCGCAATAGATCGCCGCTGAATCCATGTTTCGCTCGAAGTTCTCGCGCGAGATCACGGTATAAACGCAGTCCGAAACAAAGAGTTCGGGCCACTCTTCCAAGCGATCATCGTCAATGAGTTCGGCGTAGAGCGCGTTGAGCTCGGAAGTGAGCTGCTGCAGCTCATAGCGGGAAGGGGTGTCGAGGAGCATTCAGGCGCTCTCTTTCGGTTGATCGATGCACACCCAGCCGTCTTCGATCGTGACGGGGTATGTCTTGATGGGGATCTGGCAGGGAAAGGCCTTGGCAGCTCCGGTGGCGATGTCGAACGAACCACCGTGAAACGGGCACTCGATAATTGTGCCGTCCTGGTAGCCATCGGTCAGCATGGCATTGCCATGGGTGCAAAGATTGTCGGTGACGAACACTTCGCCATCGACGTTGTAGACTGCAAGCGCAGGCATTTTTTCCTGGTAGACCGCGACCGGTTCACCGTCCTTGACGGACGCTACTTGGCAAAGGCGCAATTTGTTCGACATGGCGTCTGGCAATTCCAATCTAGGTTATGGACCGGCGATCAAATGGATGATCAGCCGAGGGGAATATCCATTCCGTAGCCCGCGGCTTCGTTGCCGTGACCGAATATATCGCGGGTGTAGTATTCCTGCTGGCTTGGGGCCTTGCGGGCACCCCAGCCGAACTCCCACAGCCAGCCCGACGGGTTGGCGCAGTAGAAGGTCAGCGCCTGGTCGTTTGCATGCTTGCCGAGCTGGAGCGCGACGTCGATCTTGCGCGCCCGCACAATGTCGTGCGCGAGGCCGAGATCGTCGAGGTCGGTATATTCGAACATCAGGTGGTTGATGCGCTTTTCCATCGGGCCAAGCCCGAAAGCGACCGAATGCTGCCGCTCGTTGCAGTGCATGAAGTACGGCTGCGCCACCATCCCGTTGGGCAGCTGCAGGTGATACTCGACCGACCCGCGCAGCCCCAGCAGTCCGTAGAACGCCGCCGCCGCGGGAACATCGTCCTGACGCAGGATGCAATGCCCGATTCCTTCCGATCCGGTCACGAATTTTCCGTACATGGGGCGCCCAGGATGGAAAGGCTTGTGGGTGTCGACTTGCGGCCCGTAAAAAATTTCGGTGGGGTTCCCACCCGGATCAGCCAGCTTGGCAAGACCGAGCACGCGCCGCTCCCGAGCTTCGGCCTCGCTTGCCACCGTCAAGGAGATTCCGGCGGCGGTCAGCTTTGCCACCATGGCGTCGAATTCCACCGGATCGGCAACGCGCCAGCCCAGATAGGCAAGATCGTCGGAGTCGGAGGCATGCAACACGATGCGATGATGCCACTGGTCCATGCGCAGGTAGAGGCGGTCGCCTTCGCCCTCGTCGACAATCTCCATGCCGGCCACTTCGGCAGCATAACTGCGCCATGCATCGAGATTTGTTACGGTCAACCCGAGGTAACCGAGTTCCGTGACTGCTACCATTTGCCTTCTCTCCCAAGACGCGGCTCGCATCGCGCGGGACCGTCATCACCGAATTGTGTTGTAGTCGGGTTTACCCGACCGACTCGACCTAGTTAGTGGATAATTCTCCATGGTGCAATACGTTGCACCGGGAAATTTGTTGGTGTAGGAAATGCGCAGCAGAACGTCAAACCAGCGATTCGCCCGTGATGGGCGGCGGCGCGGGGCAGCGTTTGGGAGCACCGCCAAGGTGCCCGGTCATCCAGCGACAGCCGACCGATCCGGCTTTCGCATATTGGGAGTGGAGCGTTATGGAAGCCGCAGAAAAGCGCGTCGGTCGGATTGCCGATTTGCAAGCGATCAAACGGCGACTGAAGTCGTGGCTCGTGAAAGACCAGGCTAGGGGAATCTTCCAGATCGACCGCGCCGCCTTCACCGATGCCGAGCTGTTCGATATCGAGATGAAGTATATTTTCGAGCGCAACTGGATTTTTCTCGCGCATGAAAGCCAGGTCGCCAAGCCCCACGATTTCCTGACGACCAAGATCGGACGGACGCCCGTCATCATTACTCGGGACAGGACGGGCACTGTCTGCGGATTGGTCAACGCCTGCGCCCACCGCGGCGCCAAGGTCTGCCGCGAAAAGGCCGGCAACAAGAAGAATTTCATGTGCCCCTTCCACGGCTGGACCTACTCGTCTGCAGGCGACCTTCTTGACGTCACGGAAGAAGGTGCAGGGGGTTATGCGCCTGGTTTCAACCGCGCCGATTTCGGACTTCCCCGGATCGCCCGTCTCGAAATTTACCGCGGCTTTATCTTCGGCAGCCTGTCTCCCGATGTCTTGCCGCTCGAGGAATATCTGGCCGGTTCGAAGGCGTTCATCGACCTGTTGGTCGACCAGTCTCAGCAAGGCGAAATGGAGGTGCTGCCGGGCGCTACCCGGTACCGCTATCGCGGCAACTGGAAGATGCAAGTGGAAAACGGTCTGGACGGGTATCACGTCGGAACGGTCCATGCCAATTACTTCATGACGGTGATGCGTCGGGTCGAGGGGGCCTCCAAGAACGACACCAAGGCGATCGACTTTTCAAATTTCAACCGGCAGGACGGCGGCTCGTTTTCCTTCCATAACGGGCATTCAGTGCTCTGGGCCGACTACGCCAATTTCCGGGATCGGCCGAACTTCGAGGCCCTCGACTGGATCGAGGAAACCCATGGCGAGGAAAAGGCGCTGTGGATGAACAAACGCATCCGGAATCTTCAGCTGTTCCCCAACGTCTTCCTGATGGATCAGACCAGCACCCAGATCAGGATCATCCAGCCGATCTCCGTCGACGAGACCGAAGTCACGACCTATTGCATCGCTCCGGTGGGTGAAAGCGCCTCGGCACGGGCCCTGAGGATCCGGCAATACGAGGACTTCTTCAATGCCAGCGGCATGGCGACGCCGGACGATCTGACCGAATTCAACAACTGTCAGGCCGGGTTTGGTGCCGGCGAAGGCCGGATGAACGACATGTCGCGCGGTGCGACCCGGTGGGAGAAAGACGCCGGTCAATTCGGCGCGGGTCTCGCCGTGGATGCGGTGATGAGCAGCCCGGCGGTGGCCGACGAGGGACTTTATGTCGCAATCCACGACGAATGGATCAGCCGGATGAACACCGCAATCGACCAGGAGACCGCAGAATTACTTGCCAAGGGCGACCTGGAGTTGGCGCGATGACGGCTGCCGATACGCAATGGCTTGCCGTTCACCGTTTTCTTGGCCGCGAGGCAGTTGCGCTCGACGACAAGGACTGGGACACCTGGCTGTCGCTCTATGCCGAAGACGCGGAATACTGGGCGCCGGCGTGGGATGACCGCGAGCGCCTGACCGCCGATCCGCAGCGCGAAATCTCGCTGATCTATTATCACAATCGCGGCGGCCTAGAGGATCGGGTTTTCCGCATTCGCACCGGGCGGTCCTCGGCAAGCACGCCCGGGCCGCGCACTTCGCACGTGTTCACGCTGCTATCGACGGAAGAAGGCGATGGCCTGGTGCGGGCGCGCACATCGTGGACGGTGACATCCGTGCTCGATGGGGCGGTAACTGTCTACAGCGGATCGGCCTTCTATGATCTCGAGCCTGCCGGCAGGAGTTATGTGATCAAGCGCAAGAAGACCGTGATCATCAACGACCTCGCGCAGACCATGCTCGATGTCTACAGCATCTGACCCACCCATGGCAGCAACAGCAGGGCGTCCCGTTGTCGGGACCATGATCGGCGATCCTGCGGGAATCGGACCCGAAGTGACGGTCAAGGCCCTCGCGGACGGTTCGGTACACGAGGTGTCGATTCCGGTGCTGCTTGGCTCGGCAGCGGCGGTGGAGCGTGCGCTCGACATGACCGGGGTCAAGGCCCGGGTGCGCCGGATGCGTTCGTTCGAACGGCCGAGCGACGATGTCCGGGTGATCGACGTGATCGACACCGGCGCCTTGCCGGAGGGCGTTTTGCCGCTGGGCGAGGATACCGAAGTGGCCGGTCATGCCTCGGCGCAATGGCTGGACGAACTCGACGCGCTGGCCCGGGACGGGTCCTTTGCCGCGACGATCATGGGACCGATCAGCACCGGTTCGCTCAAGATGGCCGGAAAACTTGACAAGGTCATCAGTCCGACCCCTGGCGAAAGCTACCTGGTCTTGCTGACCGGACCCTTGCGGGTCGCGCATCTCACCGATCACATGTCGCTGCGCCAGGTGATCGACGTGATAACCGCCGATCTCGTGGCCAAGGCGATCGGGC
Source organism: Sphingobium fuliginis (assembly GCF_015074805.1). Lineage (NCBI taxonomy): Bacteria > Pseudomonadati > Pseudomonadota > Alphaproteobacteria > Sphingomonadales > Sphingobiaceae > Sphingobium > Sphingobium fuliginis. Next base: position 188,485 of record NZ_CP060037.1, read on the forward strand.
AGGTCAACGATGCCATGCGGTCGTGGGGTATCGCCCGTCCGCGGATCGCCGTGGCCGGGCTGAACCCGCACGCCATGGGCGACGAGGACCGGCTTGCGATTGCTCCCGGGGTCGAGCGGGCGCGGGCAGCGGGCATTGCCGTGGAAGGCCCGATTGCGCCCGATTCGGTGTTCCGGCAGTGCATCGAGGGGCGTTACGACATGGTCCTCGCGATGTTCCACGATCAGGGGCACATTGCGGTCAAGACCTGGGGCTTTTCGGGCAACTGTGTGATCATGATGGGGCCGCCCTATCTGCACATGTCGGTTGCGCACGGCACCGCCTATGACATCGTCGGCACCGGACAGGCGGACGCGGCGATGATGCTCAGCGCGATGCGCACCTGCGGCCAGCTTGCATCGGGCCAGGGTTTTTCGGGAGACGCACAATGAATGCCATGGCACCAGTGGGGGCGCCCTCGCTCCCAACGGCGGTGGACTACAAGGTTTACCACGATACGCAGATTTTCGCCTCCGAGCAGCGCAGTGTCTTCAAGGGTCGCACCTGGTGCTACCTTGGGCTTGAGGCCGAGATTCCCAACGCCGGAGATTTTCGCGCGACCCATGTCGGTGAAACGCCGGTGGTCCTCGTGCGCGGGCAGGAAGGCAAGATCCATGCCTGGGTCAACCGGTGCGCGCACAAGGGCGCAACGGTGTGTCGCTCGCTGCGCGGCAACCAGGCCGACGGCGCGTTTGTCTGCGTCTACCATCAATGGGCCTACGATTCGGAAGGCACACTGGTTGGCGTGCCGTTCCGGCGCGGCCTCAAGGGAGTAGGGGGGTACGACAAAGACTTCGACCCCGCAAATCACTCGCTCGAAAAGCTCCGGGTGGAGAGTTACAAAGGCATGGTGTTCGGCACCTTTTCAGCCGAGATCGAGCCGCTCGAAGATTTTCTCGGCCCGGTGATGCGCAAGTATATCAACCGCGTTTTCCACCGCCCGATCAGGGTGCTCGGTTACTCCCGGCAATATATGGCGGGCAACTGGAAGCTCTACTCCGAAAACAGCCGTGACAGCTACCACGGCGCCTTGCTCCACCTGTTCTATCCGACCTTCGGCATTTACCGGCAAAGCCAGGACAGCGCCGGAGAATTGGCCGAGCAGGGTTTTCACAACGTCTTTACCGTCTCCAAGCCCAAGGGCGACATCGATTACGGCTCGTTCGGCGATGAAGCCAACCGCGAAATGCAAGGCGCTGCCAAATTGCAGGACGAAAGCCTGTTGCAGTTCCGGCCCGAGATCGAGGACGATGTCGGCTTGCACATCCAGTCGCTGTTTCCCTCGGTCGTGCTGCAGCAGATCCAGAACACCCTGGCTACACGCCAGATCGTGACTCACGGCGTCGACAAGACCGAATTGGTCTGGACCTATTTCGGCTATGCCGACGACGATGAGGAAACCACGCGTCACCGCCTGCGCAACCTGAACCTTGTCGGCCCCTCCGGCCTGATCTCGATGGAAGACGGCGAAGCTGTTGAGCTTTGCCAGCAAGGGACTATTGGGGCCGAAGGCAAGCACAGTTTCATCGAAATGGGCGGCGACGACGTGCGCGGCTATTACGCGCCGATGGGCATGGACGAGAACGCGGTGCGCGGCTTTTGGAAAGGCTATCTGAGCCTGATGGGCGATGCTCTTGCCATTAGCGCCGAGGCATCGGCATGAGCGTGGTCGATCCTCTATTGCAAGGCCTCGTGGATTCCCTGAACGCCGCTTACGGACTGTGTCTGGATGACGGCCGGCTTGAGGAGTGGCCCGAGTTCTTCGTGGACGATTGTCTCTATCAGGTGATCGCCCGCGAAAATGTCGATAACGGGCTGCCGGCCGCGGTGATGTATTGCGACAGCAAGGGCATGCTGGTCGATCGGGTGGTAGCGCTGCGCCGAGCCAACGTCTTTCCGGAGCATTTCAGCCGTCACCTGATTTCGCGAGCGGTCTTGACCGGGATCGACGGGGATACCGTGTCGGCCGAAGCAAGTTATGCCTTGCTGCAGACGCGCAACGACGGTGAGACTCGCATCTACAACGCCGGGAAATATGCCGACCGCCTGCTAATCAATGACGGCGTAGCCAAGCTGGTGAGCCGAATGTGCGTCTATGACACACACAGGATCGCGACGCTGCTGGCGACCCCAATCTGACGGCCGACCATCGTCTGGCGTCGAAAAGAAATCTAGAGGAGAAATACCATGAAACTGTTCATCAGCCCCGGCGCATGTTCCCTCGCCCCGCACATTGCCCTGCGCGAAACCGGAGCCGATTTCGAAGCCGTCAAGGTCGATCTGGCCGTGCGCAAGACCGAGGCGGGCGAGGATTTCCTCACCGTCAATCCGTCCGGCAAGGTCCCGGCCCTCACCCTGGACAGCGGCGAGACCCTGACCGAGAACCCCGCCATCCTGCTGTACATTGCCGACCAGAACCCCGCGTCTGGCCTGGCGCCGGCCGAAGGCAGCCTCGATCGTTACCGACTGCTGAGCCGTCTCAGCTTCCTCGGTTCCGAATTCCACAAGGCATTCGTTCCGCTGTTCGCCCCCGGCACTTCCGACGAAGCGAAGGCGGCGGCCGCGGAATCGGTCAAGAACCACCTCGCCGCGCTCGACAAGGAATTGGCCGGGCGGGACCACTATGCCGGCAATGCTTTCAGTGTTGCCGACATCTATCTGTTCGTGATGCTGGGTTGGCCAGCCTACGTCGGTATCGACATGGCCGCCTACCCCGTGCTCGGCGCCTATGCCGGCAAGATCGCGCAGCGTGCCGCCGTGGGTGCCGCGCTCAAGGCCGAAGGCTTGGCGTGAGCCGGACAGTCCGACTTCCGGCATTATGCGATGGAGCTGAATCATTCTCCATTTGCAAATGCGTTCTGTTTGGTGCAATAGTAACGAGAAATTGGATGGACGCGAAAGCTGTGTGCATGACCTGGCGCGAACACAGGCAATGCTAGCGTCAAAAAACAGTTGAAAATCGATTGGGAGAGCCATGACTGCCGTAGCCAACGACATCGCACGCCCGGAGATTGGCAAGTCCATCACGGTTGATGGCAGCGTCACGAACTACCACGATGTGGGCGATGGCGCACCGGTCCTGCTGATTCACGGATCGGGACCCGGGGTGACTGCATGGGCCAATTGGCGGCTCAACATGCCCGAGCTAGCGAAGCGCTTCCGCGTCATCGCGCCCGACATGTTCGGGTTTGGCTATTCGGATTCGAAGGGGCGGATCGAAGATAAGCGGGTGTGGGTCGATCAGGTCGCATCCCTGCTGGATGGCCTCGGGATCGACAAGGTCTCGATGGTCGGCAATTCCTTCGGCGGCGGCATAACCCTGGCGTTCATGATCGCGCATCCCGATCGAGTCGAAAGGGCGGTGCTGATGGGTCCGGCCGGGCTCGATTTCCCGATCACGCCTGCGCTCGACCTGGTCTGGGGCTATCAGCCTTCGCTAGAGGAAATGCGCACCTCGCTCAAGTACCTCGCCTGGGATCACAGCCGGCTGACCGAAGACCTGGTCCAGTCGCGCTATGAAGCGAGTGCGCGTCCCGAAGCGCATGAGCCGTATCACGCGACGTTCGGCGGGGCTGACCGGCAGCGCAACATCGCGATGCTGGCAAGCCGCGAGGAAGACGTGGCGGCGCTAAAGCACGAAACGCTCATCCTGCATGGCCTGTTCGACCAGGTGATTCCGCTGGAATCGACCGTTCGCCTGGCCAGCCTGTTGCCGCGCGCCGACCTGCACGTGTTCGCGGAATGCGGCCACTGGGTTCAGATCGAACGGATGACGAGCTTCAACCGCATGGTGGCCGAATTTTTCGAGAACGGCCTCAAGGCCTGAAGGGACAAGGAGAACTGAAATGGCGCTGACCGGTGTACTTCGCCCTGGCTATGTCCAGTTGCGCGTCCTCGATCTGGATGAGGCAATCCAGCACTATCGTGACCGTATCGGCCTCAACCTGGTGAGCGTCGAGGGAGGCAGGGCTTTCTTCCAGGCCTTCGACGAGTTCGATCGCCACAGCATCATTCTGCGCGAAGCCGATTCTGCCGGGCTCGACCGGATGGCCTTCAAGGTCGCCAGGGATGCCGATCTCGACCACTTTGCCGAACGCCTGCTTGACATCGGGGTTCATGTCGACGTGATTGCGGCCGGAGAGGATCCTGGTGTTGGCCGCAAGATCCGCTTCAATACGCCAACCTCCCACGTGTTCGATCTCTATGCCGAGATGGAGCTGTCCGAGACCGGTCCGGCCGTGCGCAATCCGGACGTCTGGATCGCCGAACCGCGCGGTATGCGCGCGACCAGGTTCGATCACTGCGCCCTCAATGGTGTCGATATTTCGGCGAGCGCGAAGATTTTTGTCGAGGCTCTCGATTTTTCGGTGGCCGAGGAATTGGTGGACGAAGGGTCCGGCACTCGGCTGGGCATCTTCCTGTCATGCAGCAACAAGGCGCATGACGTGGCGTTTCTGGGCTATCCCGAGGACGGACGGATCCATCACACATCGTTCAACCTCGAATCCTGGCACGATGTCGGTCATGCGGCGGACATCATCAGCCGCTACGACATTTCGCTCGATATCGGCCCGACCCGCCATGGGATCACACGCGGGCAGACGATCTACTTCTTCGACCCCTCGGGCAACCGCAACGAGACGTTCAGCGGCGGCTACACCTATTATCCCGATAATCCGCGCCGGATGTGGCAGGCCGAGAATGCCGGCAAGGCGATCTTCTATTACGAGAAGGCGCTCAACGACCGCTTCATGACGGTGAACACCTGAGCATGAATGGAGTGGCGACAATCCGGTCGGTGGGACACGATCTTGCCGCCAAGGCGGTGCAGGTCGCGGTGGCGAAAGGCGGCGAGGCGGGCTGTCCCCTCGTCGCCGCAGTGGTTGGCGCCACCGGGGAACTGGTCGCCCTGTTGCGCGCCACCGGGGCCCCGTTTCCCTCCTCTCAGATCGCGCAGGACAAGGCCTATACCGCTGCCAGCTTCAAGGTTCCGTCGCCGGACGTCTACAAGATGGTCGCAGGCAATCCCGCGCTAAGCGGAGGTATCGCCGCGAAGCCCGGAATCGCCATGTTCGGCGGCGGGCTGCCGATCGCGATCGCCGGCGAAATCGTCGGCGCGATCGGAGTGTCGGGCGGAACCGAAGAACTGGATACGCAGTGCGCAAACGCAGCCCTCATCTCGATCGGGGCGACGGAATATTGAGCGTCCGGCCATCGCCGCACTGAAACAAGACGCTACGGAGAATTGAAGAGCCCATGGCAAATGAGATTACCCCGGCCGTTACCGACACCATCCTGAATTTCATCGGGGGCGCATATCGCCGTGGAAGCACCGGCAAGACCTTCGACAATTTCGCTCCTGCGACCGGCCTTCGGATCGGTACTGTCCACGAGGCGAGCGAGGCCGATGTGGCCGATGCGGTTGCCGCGGCCAAGGCGGCGCTCAACGGCCCCTGGGGCAAGATGACCACGGCGGAACGGGTCAAGCTCATCTCCGCGGTCGCCACCGAGATCGAGCGCCGCGCGGACGATTTCCTCGCAGCCGAAGTGGCGGATACCGGCAAGCCGCGCCATGTCGCCTCGCATATCGACATTCCGCGCGGTGCTGCGAACTTCCGGATGTTTGCCGACGTCATTTCGACGACCCCGACCGAATCCTTTGCAACGGCAACGCCCGATGGCGGGCAGGCGCTCAACTACGCGGTGCGCAAGCCCAAGGGTGTGATCGCGGTGATCTGCCCGTGGAACTTTCCCCTGCTGCTGATGACCTGGAAGGTTGGACCTGCCCTGGCTTGCGGCAACACGGTTGTGGTCAAGCCATCCGAAGAGACGCCGCGGACCGCGGCGCTGCTCGGTGAGGTCATGAACGCGGTCGGGATGCCCGAAGGGGTCTACAACGTGGTGCACGGTTTCGGGGCGGGTTCGGCCGGTGAATTCCTGACCTCGAACCCCGACATCGATGCAATCACATTCACCGGCGAAACCGGCACCGGCCAGGCGATCATGCAGAAGGCCGCGGTCGGGGTGCGCGACATTTCGTTCGAGCTGGGCGGTAAGAATCCGGCCGTCGTGTTTGCCGACGCCGATCTCGACAAGGTGGTCGAAGGATTGTCGCGTTCGGTATTTCTGAACACCGGGCAGGTCTGCCTCGGGACCGAGCGGGTCTATGTCGAACGGCCGGTTTTCGACGAATTCGTGAAGCGGATGACGGTGGCGGCCAAGGCGTTCAAACCAGGAGCGACCGGCGATCCAGCCTATCTTGGTCCGCTGATCAGTGCCGAGCATCAGGAAAAGGTGCTGGGATACTATGCGCGCGCGGTGGCCGAAGGCGCCACTGTCGTCACCGGGGGCGGGGTTCCCGCGATTTCTGGGGATGAAGCGGGCGGCTTTTATGTCGAGCCAACGTTGTGGACAGGCCTGGCGCACGACAGTTCGGTGATGCGCGAAGAAATCTTCGGCCCGTGCTGCGGGGTCATTCCCTTCGATGCCGAAGACGAGGTGATCGGCCTGGCCAACGACACCGACTACGGATTGTGCGCGACGATCTGGACCGAAAACCTCTCGCGGGCGCACCGGGTCGCCGCCTCGATGCAGGTTGGCGTCTGCTGGGTCAATTGCTGGTTCCTGCGGGATCTGCGCACCGCATTCGGCGGTTCGGGACATTCCGGGATCGGCCGCGAAGGCGGCGTGCACAGCCTCGAATTCTACACGGAAACCGAAAACATCTGCGTGAAGCTTTGAGACCATGACGACTGAAACCACTATCGATCCCACTGCCATCCAACAGGCGGCCGAGCAATTGCGGGGCGCGGCTGCCAGCGGCAAGCCGGTGGCGCCGATTCGCGATCTCATTTCGGCCGGCGGCGTGGATGCCGCCTACGCCGTGCAGGAAATCAACACTCGGCACGCCCTTGACAGCGGACGGCGCCTGGTCGGCCGCAAGATCGGCCTGACCTCGCTGGCGGTCCAGCGCCAGCTTGGCGTCGACCAGCCCGATTACGGCATGCTGTTTTCGGACATGGACGTGCCCGAGGGGATTCCGATCTCGCTCGATCAGGTCATCCAGCCCAAGGTCGAGGCCGAAATCGCGATCGTGGTCGGCCGGGATCTGCCCTATCCCGATCTCACCACCGCCGAGATGATCCGCGCGGTCGAATATGTCGTACCCGCGATCGAGATCGTCGATAGCCGCGTTGCCAACTGGGACATCCGCATCTGGGACACCGTCGCCGACAACGCCTCGAGCGGGCTGTTCGTGCTGGGTGCGGTGCCGCGCAAGCTCGAAGCGCTCGACCTGCGCGAATGCGGCATGGTGATGGAGGTAAAGGGCGAGCCGATCTCGGTGGGGGCGGGGATTGCCTGCCTCGGCAGCCCGATCACCGCATCGCTGTGGCTGGCGCGGGTGATGGCCCGGGTCGGACGCCCGCTGCTTGAAGGCGACGTGATCCTGTCCGGCGCGCTCGGGCCCATGGCCGGGATCGCGCGCGGCGATGTCGTGGAAGCGAGAATCAATGGCGTCGGAACGGTGCGGGCGGCTTTCGCTGCCGAGGCCGGCTGACGCAGATGAACGGAGAGATCGAAGAATGACCAAGATGAAATGCGCCATCATCGGCTCCGGAAATATTGGTACCGATTTGATGATCAAGCTGCTCAAGGGGTCCGATACCCTTGAACTGGCGGCGGTGGTCGGGATCGACCCGGCCTCGGAAGGCCTCGCCATGGCCCGCGAACGCGGCGTGGCGACAACCCATGAGGGTATTGAAGGGCTGCGTAAGCTGCCGGCCTATCCCGAGATTGGCATCGCATTCGATGCGACTTCGGCCTACGCCCACAAGGAACACGATGCGGCCCTGCAAGCCGACGGCAAGCTGGTTGTCGATCTGACCCCTGCCGCGATCGGGCCGTTTTTTGTCCCGCCGGTCGGCGGAGTGCTCGACAGCGAAATCCGCAATGTCAACATGGTCACCTGCGGCGGTCAGGCGACCATTCCCATTGTCGCCGCGGTTTCTCGGGTGACCCCGGTTCATTACGCTGAAATCGTCGCGTCGGTGTCCTCGCGTTCTGCCGGGCCCGGCACCCGCGCGAACATCGACGAATTCACCCGGACCACCGCGAAGGCGATCGAGATAGTGGGCGGTGCCGGCCGCGGCCGGGCGATCATCATCCTCAATCCCGCCGAACCGCCGATGATCATGCGTGACACGATCTTCACGCTGACCGATCAGGTGGACGAGGACGCCATCCGCGCCTCGGTCAAGGAAATGGTCGAAACCGTGCAAGCCTATGTGCCCGGCTATCGCCTCAAGCAGGAAGTGCAGTTCGAACGGTTCGGCTCGAACCGGCCGCTGAAGATCCCCGGATACGGCGAATTCGTCGGCCTGAAGACCAGCGTGTTCCTCGAGGTCGAGGGCGCTGGCGACTATCTTCCGAAGTATTCCGGCAACCTCGACATCATGACCGCCGCCGCCAAGGCAGCGGGTGAGCGTCTGGCCCAACAACGCCTTGAAAAGGTGGCAGCATGACCTTCAATCCCGAAACCGGAAAGCTCTACATCCAGGACGTCACCCTGCGTGACGGCATGCATGCCATTCTTCACATGTACGGCACCGAAAGTGTCCGCACCATTGCCAAGGCGCTGGACGATGCCGGCGTCGATGCGATCGAGGTGTCGCACGGCGATGGCCTCAACGGCACGTCGTTCAACTACGGGTTCGGTGCGCATACCGACTGGGAGTGGATCGAGGCCGCCGCCGACGTGATCAAGAACGCCGTGCTGACCACATTGCTGGTGCCGGGTATCGGCACGGTCGAGGAACTCCGCCGCGCCTATGCGCTCGGCGTGCGCTCGGTGCGGGTGGCGACCCATTGCACCGAGGCCGACGTCGCCAAGCAGCACATCGGCATTGCCCGCGACCTCGGCATGGATGTCTCGGGCTTCCTGATGATGAGCCACATGATCGATGCCGAGGCGCTGGCGCAGCAGGCCCTGCTGATGGAAAGCTATGGGGCGCATTGCGTCTATGTGACCGACAGCGGCGGCGCGCTCGACATGGACGGGGTGCGCGATCGCCTGCGGGCCTATGACCGCGTCCTCAAGCCGGAAACCCAGCGCGGCATCCACGCCCACCATAACCTTTCGCTCGGTGTGGCCAATTCTATCGTCGCGGCTCAGGAAGGCGCGGTGCGGATCGATGCGAGCCTTGCCGGAATGGGGGCAGGGGCCGGCAATGCGCCGCTCGAGGTGTTCGTCGCCGCCGCTGATCGCAAGGGCTGGAACCATGGCTGCGATGTCATGTCGCTGATGGACGCGGCGGAGGACATCATCCGTCCGTTGCAGGATCGCCCGGTGCGGGTGGATCGCGAAACGCTGAGCCTGGGCTATGCCGGGGTCTATTCGAGCTTCCTGCGTCACGCGGAAAAGGCCGCCGAACAGTATGGGCTGGATACGCGCGAAATCCTGATCGAACTGGGCAAGCGCCGGATGGTCGGGGGGCAGGAAGACATGATCGTCGATGTCGCGCTCGATCTTGTTTCCGCACGTGCAGCATAGGCCAAGGCAATGGACAAACTTGAGCGATACGCCGAAATCCTCGACAGCGCCGCTTTGCACGCGCGTGCCACACCGCAGCTCACCCATACCGATCCCGACCTGAGCGTCGCGGATGCCTACCGGGTCCAGCAGCTGTCGGTCGATCGGCGGCTGGCGCGGGGCGAACGCCGCATCGGCGTCAAGATGGGGCTGACGAGCCGCGCCAAGATGCTGCAGGTCGGGGTCGACGAGGTCGCCTGGGGGCGATTGACCGATGCCATGCTGATCGAGGAGGGCACGGCCATGTCGCGGGCGCGTTTTGTCCATCCGCGGGTCGAGCCTGAAGTCGCCTTCCTGATGAAGGCGACGCTGGCCGGCAAAGTGACGGCGGCGGCCGCGCTGGCGGCGGTCGAGGCGATTGCCCCAGCCATGGAAATCATCGACAGCCGCTATGAGAACTTCAAGTTCGCGTTGTCCGATGTCATCGCCGACAATACCTCGTCGTCCGGGCTGGTGATCGGTTCCTGGAACGATCCCGCGATGGATTTCTCGAACCTCGGCGTTTACCTCGAAATCGACGGGGAAGTGAAGCAAATCGGCTCGACCGCCGCGATTCTCGGCCACCCCCTGCGCTCGCTGGTCGCGGCAGCCAGGCTTGTTTCCGAAGCTGGTGAGGAGATTTCGGCCGGAGACATCGTGATGGCGGGCGGGATTACCGCCGCGCCCAATCTGGCACCTGGTCAAACGGTGCGCACGACCGTCCAGGGGCTGGGTTCGGTCATGTTCCAGGTGGAGGCCTGAATGCCGATCATCGAGGTCAACTTGCTCGAAGGGAGGACTTCCGACGACAAGGAGCGGTTGATCCAGGCTTTGACCGCTGCCGCCATCGAAGCGATCGGTGCGCCGCGCGAATCGGTTCGCATCATCCTGCGCGAGATGCCGCCGGGCCATTTCGCGGTGGGTGGAGAGACCTTCGCTGCCAAAGCGGCCGCGAAGGCGGCTCGACAAGGCTAGGACCGTGACCGGCCTCTATCAAATCCGCGTGGTCGGCGGCGGCGAGTTCACCTGCGGCGGGGACGAGCGGGTCCTCCTCGCAATGGAACGTTGTGGTGCCGGCGATATCGGGGTTGGTTGCCGGGGCGGCGGATGCGGAATTTGCCGGGTGAGGGTAGTCGAAGGCGATTACCGGACCGGCAAGATGAGTGCGGCGAAGGTGTCGGATAGCGATCGCCAGGCAGGTTATGCCTTGGCTTGCCGTCTGTTCCCGGCCGAAGATCTGGTCATTGCAGTGGAATAAGATTGGAAGGAGTTTTAAGATGGCTACTCAACTGAAAAGCGCGGAAAACGAATACGGCATCAAGCCGGAATACGGCCACTTCATTGGCGGTGAATGGGTTTCGGGTGACAGCGGCAAGACGATCGACCTGATCAATCCGGCGACCGGGGCGGTGCTCACCAAGATCCAGGCGGGCAACGCCAAGGACATTCAGCGCGCGGTCGCGGCGGCCAAGGCCGCCTTCCCGAAGTGGTCGGAAAGCTCGCCCGCCGAGCGCCAGGAAATCCTGATCGAGGTCGCCCGTCGGCTCAAGGCGCGCCACCAACATTACGCAACGCTCGAAACTCTGAACAACGGCAAGCCGATCCGCGAATCGATGTACTTTGACATGCCGCAGGCTATAAGCCAATTCGAAGTGTTCGCCGGCGCAGCCTATGGCCTACACGGCCAGACGCTGGACTATCCCGATGCGATCGGCATCGTCCACCGCGAGCCGCTGGGCGTTTGCGCGCAGATCATTCCATGGAACGTCCCGATCCTGATGATGGCCTGCAAGATCGCGCCAGCCCTGGCTTCAGGCAACACGGTGGTGCTCAAGCCCGCGGAAACCGTCTGCCTTTCGGTTATCGAATTCTTCGTCGAAATGGCCGACCTTCTGCCCCCGGGCGTAATCAACGTCGTGACCGGTTACGGCGCCGACGTCGGTGAAGCGCTGGTGACCCACGAGGATGTCCGCAAGGTCGCGTTCACCGGTTCGGTGGCGACGGCTCGCCGGATCATCCAGTATGCTTCCTCGAACATCATTCCCCAGACTCTGGAATTGGGCGGCAAGTCGGCGCACATCGTTTGCGCGGATGCCGATATCGATGCGGCAGTGGAGAGCGCCACGATGTCGACGGTGCTGAACAAGGGTGAGGTCTGCCTGGCCGGTTCGCGGCTGTTCCTGCACCAATCGATCCAGGACGAGTTCCTCGCCAAGTTCAAGGTGGCCCTCGAAGGCATCCGCCAGGGCGATCCTCTGGACTTTGCCACCCAGCTTGGTGCGCAGGCTTCGCAGATGCAGATGGACAAGGTCCAGAGCTATCTTCAGCTGGCTACCGAGGAAGGTGCCACGGTCCTCACCGGAGGCAGTCGCAACGAAAGCCTCGCCGACGGGCATTTCATCAAGCCAACGGTCTTCACCAACGTCAGCAACTCGATGCGTATCGCCCGCGAGGAAATCTTCGGCCCGGTCACCAGCGTGCTGACCTGGAACGACGAAGACGATATGATGGCGCTGGCGAATGATACGACCTATGGCCTGGCCGGTGGCGTCTGGACCAGGGACATCTCCCGCGCGCACCGGATTGCCCGCAAGCTCGAAACCGGAACCGTGTGGGTCAACCGTTACTACAACCTCAAGCCCAACATGCCGCTGGGCGGATACAAGCAGAGCGGTTTCGGCCGTGAATTCAGCCATGAGGTGCTGCACCACTATACGCAGACGAAGTCGGTGGTCATCAATCTGCAGGAAGGTCGCGTGGGGATGTTCGACCAGTAAGGCCGAGCAACCCCGCACAACCGGCTTGAAGAGGAGAGTGGCATTGTCTGCAAGGCTTGAAGGACAGGTTGCGCTGCTGACTGGCGGCGCAACCGGAATTGGTGCGGCGGTGGTCGCCCGCTATATTGAAGAAGGGGCCAGGGTTGGTGTGCTCGTCCGAGACGACGAGCAGGCCCAGCTGGTGCGTTCGCGCCACGGTGACAAGGTCGCCGTGGTCGCGGGCGACGTCCGTTCCTTTGCAGACAATGCCCGGGCCGTCGCCGAGACAGTCGGGGCATTCGGCAAGCTGGATGTCTTTGTCGGCAATGTCGGGATCTGGGATTTCATGGTGCCCCTTGAGCAGCAGGATCCCGAGCTTCTGGAAAAGACATTCGACGAAATCTTTGACGTCAACCTGAAGGGGTATTTCTTCGGTGCGCGCGCCGCGATTCCCGAACTGAGGAAAACCAAAGGCAGCATCGTCTTTACCGCCTCGACGTCGAGCTACTACACTGGCGGCGGCGGGACACTGTATGTCGCATCGAAGCACGCGGTGCTTGGCCTGATCCGGCAGCTGGCCTGGGAACTGACACCCGATATCAGGGTCAATGGCGTCGCGCCGGGCGGCACCCGAACTCCGCTCAGCGGCACCAAGACTGGCGGGTTTTCCGAAACCAAGATGGAGGAGATGCCTGGCCTGGACGGAATGATCGCGGGCATGACGCCACTGGCGCGGATCGCCGAGCCGGACGATCATGCAGGTCTCTACGCGCTTTTGGCTTCGCGTCGCGATTCCGCATACATGACCGGAACGGTTCTGCTCAGCGACGGCGGCGTCGGCATCGGCAAGCGTCCCGACGCCTGATCCGCTGGTTCGGCCAGACGGCAAACACCGCAGGAACGACACCCTGTATCCGAATGTGGAGGATCGAGAACCATGGCCGAAAAATTCGAGTTCAAGGAACTGCTGAACGTGGCGGGTGTGATCGGCGCCGCGCGGTGGAAGCCAACCCATGTGGGACCAACGATTGCTCCGCCGGAACTGGTCGAATTCGGCGGCGATATCACTCGGGATCGGGCCGAACGCATGATGGGGCATGCCGAAGCAGGCGGGCTTGCGATCTATGGCATCGGCCAGCTCAGCTACCAGCGGGCGCCGGTCGACAAGACAGTCGTCTACCCGATCGATGCCTATTACGCGCATGGCCAGTACACCTCGGTGATCGCGACCCTCAACCGGGTTGCTGTGCTGCTGGACAACAAGGCAAAAGTGGATGTTCAGGACATGGTGCGAAAGATGGTTCTGGTCGACAACTGAGCACTGCGCGCCCGGGCCGGCCTCGGTCCGGTTCCGGCGTATCGGACCGAGGCCAGGAACGGATCCGTTCAATCTTCGAACCGCATCCGAAGTCCGGGGTTCAGCGCATCGTGCTCTTGTCGAGAAAGCGATCCGCGGCGATCATTTCCGGCAACACGCCGTGTTGTATAAGCTGGGCTTCGGCGGCGTCGATCATGGCTGGAGGTCCGCACAAATAAGCCTCGGTGCGGGTCAGGCCGGGAAGCCGTGCGATCGGCTCGGTGACCAACCCTCGGCCCCCGGTCCAGTCGCTGCCCGCATCCTCTTCCGAAAGTACCGGAACAAATTCGAAGGGCGCATCCCAGGCCGCGCTAAGCGCTTCGATCTCGTCCAGACAATAGAGGTGTTGGCGGGTCCGGGCCCCGTAGAGCAGGGTTACCGGACGGTTCGCACCCATGGACTGGGCTTGCTGCAAGATCGCCATGATGGGGGCAAGGCCGCTGCCGCCTGCCAGGCACAGCATCGGCGCTGAGCTGTCATTGAGGCGAAATTGACCAAAGGGACCTGAGAGATCAAGCGTCTGGCCAATGCGATCTTCACCGAACAGCCAATCGGTGAAGAGGCCGCCGGGGACGTGCCGGACATGGAATTCGAGCCGCTGTGCCTCTCCTCGTTCGGGGGCGAATGCGAAGGAATAGCTGCGCGGTTCGGCCATGCCCGGTCCCGTGAGGTCGGCATATTGGCCCGGCGAGAACTGCATCGGGCGATCGATTTCGACGACAAGATTGATGATGTCCGGGCAAAGCCGGGACGTGGCAACGATGGTTGCAGTGAAACTTTCCACAGCCTGCTGGCGGGATAAAGGGGCATCAAGTGCGATGACCAGGTCCGAGCGCGGCATCGCCTGGCATGCCAGGCGGTACCCTTGTGAAAGCGCATCGCGTTCGAGAACCAGGGCCGAAGGACTCAGTTCCCCGATCTTGCCGTCCATCAGTTTGAACCGGCAAGTGCCGCATGAACCGACCTTGCAGTCGTGCGGCATGGCCAGCCCCTCTGCCAGCATCGCTTCAAGCAGCGTTTTGCCTCGTGGGATCTCCAGGATTGCCGGTTCTCCGGCAATACTGACCTTGCTTGATCGCTGCTTCTTGAGAATTGAGAACATTGCATGGGTCGCCTTGCATGGACATGAAGAAATTGTGAAAAAGAAGCGGGATCCCCGTTAAAGGGATCCCGCCAAAGGTTACATGGGGGCAATCGGAGAGGAAAACCCCTATGCGGGTGGAACCGTCAGTCGGTGGTGGCCCAGGCGGGCCAACCAGCCTGGGCGTTGGCCGCCATCGCTAGTTTGCGCTCGCTTGGCGAAGCGAAATGCAGATCCCAGTCTTTCAACCGCGGCTGTGCGATGAACCGGTGCCAGACGGGCGGGACAAGGCCGCACAGGAAGCAAAGGAACAGCGAAGGCATCTGCGGCGCCTTCGGCTCGGGCTGAAGTTCGTAGAAGGGAATGTGGCCGTCGAGATGGTGGTTGATGTGGTTGGTAATTTCCACGCCGATCGGACGCACGATCATGCCAAGATGGTTCCAGGCGTGGTGTTTCGCGATGGGAACGCCTTCCACGCGCAGCAGGCCATAGTGCTGGAAATAATTGAAGCCTTCGACGAACATCTTGGCAAAGAACATTGCGCAAACCGTGGCGAATCCGGCGATCGGCCCTGCCGCCGCCGCAACTCCCAGGATGATCGCGCCGACTAGCACCAGCTGGAGCCACATGGCATTGCGCCAGCTCCACGGCGAATGTCCGAGACGCGACAGGATTTCGCCCTGCTTTTCCCAGGTGTCCTTGTAAGAACCCCAGGTCGCCTGGAACACGAAGCTGTAGATCGTCTGGCCGCGTCGCGGGGTGTCGCTGTCCTTTCCGGTGTCGAGATGGACATGGTGGGTGACAATATGAGCAACATCGCGGTTGGGATCGCCGTAAAAGGCGCTCAGGCCCTTGGCCACGGCCCGCGGAAACCAGTGGCGGCGGTGCATCAGCTCATGCGCCACCGGCAGGGTCGGGACAGCCGAAAGCCAGGCCAGGCTGGCGATCGAACCGATCAGTTGCCATGCCGAACCATCGGTTCCCCAGATCGGGTTGGTTCCGCTCGTCACCGAATTGGCGAAAGCTAGATAAAGCGCCACGATCAACGGCAACTGCAGGAAGATCGCGATATCCGCAACCGGCGCAATCCCGCGCGAGCGCGCCTTGTGATCGCTCGGCAGGACGATATCCAGCAGCATCAGCACCACGAAGGTGGCGATGCCAAGCCAGACGAACGGGCCGCCGAGGATGAAACCCGCAACGCCGGTGAGGGTCATGGCGGGGACCAGAAAATAGCGCAGAGCATCCATGGCTTCTCTCCGATTTTAGGCACCTGCCCGCGAATGCGGGAAGCGTCCGATTGTCTTTTGATTGAACGGCGCGACAGATGGGTTCACCCGATGTCGCGCCGGGAATTACTAGAGGTAAATGTTCAGGTTCTTGCTGAGCATCACGTTGTGCTTGAGGATGATCCGGCGCCTGACCAGCTGATAGGCACCGCCAGTCTCGCGCCAGATGTCGATCCGGCTGCCGATCAGCGAATCCTCGTCGCGCTCGTTGCGGTTGCGATAGGCGTAGAAGTTTGAGAACACCCGGAATTCATCCGCCTTGTCGGTGTGTTCCACTTCGACATTGGTGATGATGTGGGTGTAGCGCGTGGCCGGATCTTCCGACCAGGCCGTGCCCGTTTCCAGGCGCAGGAGGCGCTTTTTGATCTCGTCGAGACTGTCGTTGTAATAAGCCATCCGCGTCAGGTCGGTGACTTGATCTGTCTTGTCGCGGCGATAGCGGGTTTCGATTCCCGGCATGTGATAATGCAGGTCGTCGGCCAGCATCGCCACCCAGCCAGCATAGTCCTCATCGTCCAGGCAGCGCGCTTCGCGATAGAGGGTCTGGGTCAAGGCATGGGTCACTTCCAGCGAAGCGGTTGCGCCAGTGCGGGGGCGCTCGAGAGTGGTGGTCTGGTTCATGGTCTAATATCCTCTCAAAGCGCGAACAGGCCGGGAAGGTCGCGCGTTTCGGCCACCCCGGTCAGGCGGGGTTCGGGCCGCGGCGGCATCGCGCCGAGATCGGTGGCCTCCATCATGTCCAGCCACCGCTGGTAAAAGCCGCGCTGGTTCGCGTCGTTGTACTGGCCGCGATAGACGATCCCCGGCAGGGTATCGTGATCGATCTGGCGTCCGATTCCGCAGCGGTAGTGCAACCTTTCGTGGCGGGTGACGACGCCGCGGTTGACCGTGGTGCAGTTTTCCCAGTTTTCGCCATCGTCCATCTCGAATGTACCGCCGGGGCCGAAGGTCTGCATCACGCCCTTGGTCACTTCGTCCTTGATGTCGTCGGGCATCGCCTTGTTGACGATCACCCAGGTTTTGAGCTCGAACTGCATCGGACCCTTGGGCTGCCACTGCCGGAAGGTTGAAATGCCCGGCAGGAACGAGACGTTCGGGAAGATCGAGGCGGAGGCCACCGAGCCGAAGATCTGCGAGCGCATGGTGCCCAGCCGATCGGCCATCTTCGGGCGGATCTTCTCGTAATATTCCATCACCTTGGGGCGGCCGAGCAGGAACAGGTCGCCCACGCCCTCGGTGCCGAATTCCCAGCCGTGCCCATTGACGCTGGCATGGTAGGAATTTTCCATGTCGATCGGCGGGAAGGGCTGGCCGTCGTTCATCGACCGGCAGCCCGAATCGTGGGTCCAGCCCGCGTGGTAGGCATCGCCGATGAAGTTCTCGACCCCGAACTTCCAGTTTGCGCTGATCACCGACTTGATGCAGCCGCCGACCAGTTCGGTTCCGCCTTCCTCGTTGTCGAGCAGCATGTCGAGATACCAGCGGAAATCGCCGAGCCAGGCGTCGAGGCTGGGTCCGTCCTGGGCAAAGGTGGCGAACACCAGCCCCTTGTAGCTGCCGACACGGGCGACCTGCCGCAGTCCGTTCTTCTTGCGGTCGATGTCGCCTTCGTCGTAGCAGTATTCCTCGTGCATGCCCTGCAGTTCTCCGGCGGTGTTGAAGGCCCAGCCGTGATAATTGCAGACGAACCGGCGGGTGTTGCCGGCATCCGCGAAGCAGACCTTGTTGCCGCGATGCGGGCAGGAATTGAGGTAGACTTTGATCGAGCCGTCAGGCTGGCGGGTGACGATCACCGCGTCCTCGCCCATATGTGTGGTCAGGAAATCGCCGGCCTTGGGCAGCTGGCTTTCATGGGCGACGAACAGCCAGGATCGCGCAAAGATGCGGTACAGCTCTTCCTCGTAGATTTCCGCGTCGCTGAAGATGCGGCGGTCGAGCCAGCCTTCTTTGAGGTCCATGTAACGCGAAAATTCCGGCTCGCGGCCGATCCGTTCCAAACGCATGGTCATCGTCTCCCGTTGTGTTGATTTAGAAAAATACGTTGACGTTGCTGTCTGGCAGCACCGAATGGTCGAGCGCGATTTCGCGCGCAGCGAGAAGCCAGCTTTCGCCCCCCTTGCGCCAGCGATCCGTGCGTCCGGCGGTGAGCAACCGGGTCTGCCCGTCGATCCGGTTCCGGTGGATCACCACCACCGAATGAACCACCGCTTCGTTCGGCTCGTCCGCGTCCAAAACCTCGACGTTCGAGACCACCCGGCGCACGAAGTTCGGCGGATCCTCAGCCCAGACAAAGCCGGAGCGCAGGCGATCGATCCGCAACTTCAGCCGGGCGAGATTGTCGTTGAAGACATTCCCCGCGCCGACCGCGATCGGGGCGGAACGATCGGCCCGGAAGCGACGGCTCTTGAGCGCCATATGGTAGGACACGTCCTCGCACAGCAACTCCAGCCACTCCTCGAAGCGCTCGTCGTCGAGCAGCCGCGCCTCATGGAAGAGGCGCTGGGTAAGGGCGGTTACCGTGTCATGCAGGGCGGGTTGGGGGCGTACGTCAAGCATCGACAGCCTCCCGCGATGCCAGCGAATTGAGATTGTAGGCGGGAACGTCGCTCCAGCTCGAGGCCTGCATGTGTTCTTGCCAGCGGCGGTAGAAGTAGCGCTGGTTGTGTTCGCTGACCAGGCCGGCGGCAATGTCGCCCGGAAAGCCTTCGCGCGCGCCGGAGCGGCCCAGCGCCATGTTGGTGTAGACATCCATCTGCGAAGTGCGCCAGCCGCGCGACTGTTCGGTGCAGGCGGCCAGATTGTCGCCATCGTCGTTGTCGAACAGCCCAGCCAGCCCGAAGGTCAGGCACTGGTTGTCGAGGATGGTGGTCTTGATTTCCTCGGGCATGTCGTTTTCGACCATGGCCCAGGTCCATTGCTCTATCTGTCCCGGCCCCTTGGGGTGATAGACCCGGAACCAGTTGAGACCGGGCAGGAACTGGAGGTTGGGAAAGATCGTGATGTTGATCTGCGAACCCCACAGTTGCTCGCCTCGCAGCTTGCCGAGGCGTTCGATCGCGGTTGGCCGGTTGGCCTCCAGATAGTCGAGCATAGGTTTGGGCTCGGGATAGAAGGCATAGCCCGAGACCCCGTCGAGCGAGGTCAGCGCCATGTGGCCGTTGAGCCCCGCCACCGACAGGCCGCCTTCAAGATTGGCGCTGGCATTGCCGACGCTGAGGCCGGACAGGTCCATCGATTGAACCGCCATCATTGCCCCGGCATGGGCCCAGCCCAGATGATAGCCATCCCCGCAGACATTCTCGACCGGCAGCTTCCAGTTGGTGTTCAATACCATCTTCTGGGTTTCGCCGACCAGCGAGGTGCCGCCGGGCAGAGCATCGAGCCAGACGTCGAGATAGAATTTGGCATCTCCGAGATAGTCTTCGAGCGACGGCGCGGCGGGATCGAAATTGCCGAAGATCAGCCCTTTGTATTCGGCGACCTGCGCCACCGGCACTAGCCCGAACTTGCTGCGGTCGAGTTCGCCGAAATAGGCTTCGTTTTCGAGCGGGACGCCTGCCAGCGCGCCATCGGGAGCAAATGACCAGCCGTGGTAGTTGCAGGTGAAGGACCGGGCATTGCCGCGATCGGCGCGGCAGATGCGGTTGCCGCGGTGAGTGCAGGTGTTGAGGAAGGCCTTTACCGAGCCGTCCTTCTGCCGGATGACGATGACGTCGTCTTCGCCCATGTAGGTGCGGAAGAAGTCATTGGGTTGCGGAATCTGGCTGATGTGGGCAAGGAACAGCCAGCATCGGCCAAAGACGCGCTCAAGCTCCTGGCGGTAGACGGGCTCGCTGGAATAGATCGAGCGTGATTGGCGGCCTGTGCTCGTATCGACCAGATCTGCAACATCCATATTGCCCTTCTCCTCTCCTCCGTTGGACCTCCCGGCTTGGAGCGGGCGGTTCCACGTAGTCATGAATAAAGCAAAGATCATGCCAAGATGAAAAATGGCGCAAACATGCTCGAAAAGGGGGATCGGCTCACGCTCGATTGCTTGCAGGGATTGTCATTTTCGTCAATTGTTCAGAAAATCGTGGTGCAGGATTGACATATTGGTAAAAGGGATGGCGATGAAACAGCTTCCCGGCTACGCCGACCTTACCAAACGCTTGCGCTTTTCGCCCGAGCAGGGCCGCATCTGGCGCGACAGCGAACGATGCGTGCTTTTGAGCCAATCGGCGCTGACCACGCTGCGCAGCCAGCTGGTGGCGCAACTCGGACTGGCGCGGGCGCGACGCCTGTTCTGGGACATGGGCTTTGCGGAAGGCGCGAGGTGCGCGGTCGAGGCGAAGGAACTGCGCCCCGATCGCGGGTTTCTCGAAGCCTTTGCGGTTGGGCCCCAAGCCCATGCGCTGACCGGGTTTGGCTGGACCGAGATCGAGACCTTGGACAGCGATTCGGCGAGCGGCCATTTCCACGGCAGCTTTGTCGTCCACGATTCGATCGAGGCCGCGGTCCATCTGGCAACGGATGGCGTCAGCGCCGATCCGGTCTGCTGGTTGCAAACCGGCTTTGCGAGCGGCTTTGCCAGTTCCTTCGCGGGCCAGCCGATCGTCATGCGGGAGATCGAATGCCAGGGGATGGGAGACGGTGCCTGTCTGCTGCACGCCAGACCAGAAGCGGAATGGCCCGAACTCGACGACGTCGAGAAATCGGTGCCGCCGCTGATGTTGGCGAACTCGCAGGCCGATCGGCACGAATTCGTCCCCGGCGTTTCAGCCGGGTATCACGCCGTCCGGAACATGATTGAACGCGCCGCCGGGACCGATGCCAGCCTACTGTTCCTGGGCGAGACCGGCGTCGGCAAGGAAGTGTTCGCCAAGATGGCGCATCGCGCCAGTCTCCGGAAGGGTGCGCCGTTCGTGGCGCTCAATTGTGCCGCCATACCCGAAGGACTGATCGAGGCGGAACTGTTTGGCGTGGCGAAGGGTGCCTACACGGGCGCGGTGGCAAGCCGACCGGGACGGTTCGAGCTGGCGCATGGCGGCACACTGTTCCTTGACGAAATCTCGATGCTGTCCCCGCTGGCCCAGAGCAAGGTTCTGCGGGTCATTCAGGAGGGCGAATTCGAGAGAGTCGGCGATACCAGGACCACGAGGGTCGATGTGAGGTTGCTCGCGGCGTCCAACATCGACCTGGAAACGGCAATGGAAGCAGGCCATTTCCGCGCCGATCTGTTCTTCCGGCTCGCAACCTTGCCGATCCAGGTTCCTCCCTTGCGCCAGCGCCGCGAGGACATTCCCGGCTTGATGGAACACTTCCGCGCGAAGTACGCACAGCGTCATCGGCGCAAGGTCGCCGGATTCACGACGAGATCGATCAATGCCCTGCTGATGCATGAATACCCCGGCAATGTCAGGGAACTCGAACGAATGGTGGAACGCGCGGTGTTGCTGGTGAACGATGGCGAGGCGATCGACCTTCGGCACCTGTTCCTCGGCTCGGATCGCGCGTGTATCAGGGTCGGTCTGGCCTTGACCAACGATGGACGGGTGTCTGGTGCCGAGGTTGGTGGAGAAAAGGCTCAGTCGATAGGTCACTTGCTCGGACTGCTGCGACAGAACGGGGAAGGGCTGAAAGCCGTTGAGAGCATGATCATAAAAGCCGCGCTGGAAGCTGCGCGGGGTAATGTCGCTCAGGCAGCTCGAGACCTGGGCCTGACCCGGCGGCAGCTTGCATCGCGCCTGGAAAAGATTGGACGGTAGCGAGAGCCTTGGTATCCATCACTTGAAACGAATTGTATAATGTGCAACAGAAACCAGTGAATTGGGGCTGCCGTGAGCAGCCCGGCAAACAGAAGGTGGGGAGAGAACCAAGTGCGCTCGATTGCGATTGTTGGTGCGAATCTGGCGGGGGGGCGCGCAGTCGAAGCCCTGCGGCAGGCAGGGTTCGACGGGCGGATCACCTTGATCGGCGAAGAACCCTGGCGTCCCTATGAACGTCCGCCGCTGTCCAAGGAAGTGCTGTGGGACCCGGCCAACGTCCCGGACAATTTCTTCCTCCAGGACGATGCCTGGTACGATGACAACCGTATCGACATGCGGCTGGGCACCCGCGCCGAAGCGATCGACCTTGCGGGCGGCGGGGTGCGTCTGTCGGGCGGCGAATTGGTTCAGGCGGACCGGATCCTGCTCGCCACGGGCGGCCACGCCCGCAAGCTCAACCTTGCCGGGGCCGATTGCGCCAACGTCCACTATCTGCGCACCCGCGACGATGCGACCCGCATGGCCCTCGACCTGCGCGAAGGGGCCGGCATCGTGATCGTCGGGATGGGCGTGATCGGCGCCGAAGTCGCCGCCAGTGCGGTAAAACTCGGCTGCAAGGTCACCGTCGTCGAGCCGATGCCAGTGCCGATGGAAAGAGCGCTCGGCCGGCGCTTTGGGCAATGGCTGGGCGAGGAGCATCGCAGGCGGGGAGTAGCGACCCATTTCAACTGCGGCGTGACCGGCTTCAGGTTTGCCGGCAACCGTGTCAGCGCGGTCGAGGCAGACGATGGCACCGTGATTCCGTGCGATGCCGTGATCGTGGGGGTGGGGATCGTGCCGGCCACCTCGCTGGCCCGCGATGCCGGGATCGAGGTCAACAACGGGATCATCGTCGACCGGCGCTGCCAGACCAGCAACCCGGCGGTATTCGCGGCGGGCGACGTGGCCGAGCAGGACGGGTTTTTCGGCGGACGGTTCAGGCAGGAAACCTACCAGAATGCGGCGGACCAGGCGCAGGCGGCTGCTCTGGCGATGCTGGGGCAGGAGGTCTCCTACTGCAAGCCGATGTGGTACTGGAGCGACCAGTTCGATCTCAACATCCAGTTCTGCGGGCAGATTCCGCTGGAAGCCGAGGTGGCGATCCGCGGCGAGATGGACAGCAACGCCTTCGTCGCCTTCTTCCTGGCCGGCGAGGCGATCGAAGGTGTGCTGACAGTCAACCGCGCGCCCGACATGGGGGTGGGAAAACGGCTCGTTGAACGCCGGGCCCGCGCCAGCGCTGCGAGCCTGGCCGACGCCGGTGTGTCCTTGCGGGATCTGCTCAAGCAGGCGGGCTGATTAGCCCGCGGTGCGGTCAGCCGATGCCGCCCCCGGCGACGAAAAGTGTCTGGCCTGTGACGTAGGACGCATCGTCGGAGGCGAAAAAGCAGATCGCCGCGGCCAGTTCCTCGGGCTCGCCAAAGCGGGCCATCGGCGTATCGCGCAGCGTCTGTTCGATCACCTGGCTGAAGCCGAGGCGATCCGCTTCGGTGGGCGCAGCCGGATTGCGGGGGGTGACCCTGGTCACGTTTACTCCGCCTGGCGCGACACAGTTGACCCGGATGCCACTAGCTTCGAGTTCAAGCGAAAGGGCAGTAGTCAACGCGGCGACCCCGCCCTTTGCGGCGGCATAGGGGACGCGGTTGACGCCGCGTGTCGCAACCGAGCCGATGTTGACGATCGCCCCGCGCCCTGCCGCCAGCATGTGGGGCAGAACCGCGTGGCAGCACCACAGTGTCGGCCACAGCGACCGGTTGATTTCCGCGGTGATTTCCTGCGGGGTGTAGTCCCAGTAGGGCTTGGCCCAGATTGTGCCGCCGACGTTGTGAACGGCGACGTCGATTCGCCCGAATCGGTCAATGACCGTCTGATACAGTTCAACAGCGCCTTCGCAGTGTTCCAGGTCCACCGCGACTGCCAGGGCATTGCTGCCTTCCGCCTGGAGCTGTGCGGCCGAAGCCTCGGCCGCCTCCGCTGCGCGGTCGGCGATGACCACGCTGGCGCCTTCCTCGGCCAGGCGCCTTGCGGTCGCCAAGCCAATACCTTGCGCTCCACCCGTGACCACGGCCACCTTGTCATGGAATCGATTCAGCAAAGTCACGTCCACATTCTCCCCGTCGTCCGCCCCAGCGAACGAGACCTATTCGATCTTCGGCAAATCTTGCCATTAGCGGCAAGAGCCCGATATTAGGACTTGAAGTGACATAAGGAAAAGCATTACACAATAGCGAACGTCCCGCTCGAGGCGGGCAATTTCCATTGGGAGAGTATGAGTCATGGCCAAGCCGTTGTTGAGCGCCGCCGATGTCAAGGGCGCTTGGGCAATCATTCCGACCCCGTCCAAGGATAACGCGTCGGACTGGCGTGCGACCAAGACCGTCGATCTCGATGAAACTGCTCGCGTGGTCAACGGGCTGATCGATGCCGGGATCGACGGCATCTTGAGCATGGGAACGCTGGGCGAAGCCGCGACCATGACCCATGACGAAAAGCTGGATTTCATGCGTGCGCTGATCGACGCGGCGGCCGGCCGAGTCCCGGTTTTCGTCGGCACGACCTGCATCAACACCCGCGATACGGTGGCGCTGACGCGGGAAGCGCTCGCGCTCGGTGCCGACGGCACGATGCTTGGCGTGCCGATGTGGTGCGCGCCTAGCCTCGACGTCGCTGTCCAGTTTTACAAGGACGTTGCCGAAGCCGTGCCGGAAATGAACATCGCGATCTACGCGAACCCGGAAGCCTTCAAATTCGATTTCCCGCGTCCGTTCTGGGCTCAAGTGGCTGAAATTCCGCAGGTCGTGACCGCCAAATATATCGGCGTCGCCAACCTCTTGCCCGATCTGGCCGCGATCCGGGGCCGGATCAAGCTGCTGCCGATCGACTTCGACTATTATGGCGCGGCGCGGATGGATGATTCGGTCGACGCTTTCTGGTCGAGCGGAGCGGTCTGCCACCCGCTGGTGACGACCACCCTGCGCGACCTGGTCGCCCAGGCGCGCGCAAGCGGCGACTGGAGCGCGGCCAAGGCGTTCATGGGCCGCCTCGGCCCGACCGCGGCACCCTTGTTCCCGAACGGCAGCTTCAAGGAATTCTCGACCTACAATATTGCGCTTGAAAAGGCGCGGATGGACGCCGGTGGCTGGATGAAGGCCGGGCCTGTGCGTCCGCCCTACCATCTCTGTCCGGAGCCCTATCTGGCGGGCGCGCGCAAGTCCGGTCAGATGTGGGCCGAACTGGGCAAGGCGCTCGAAGCCGAAGCATTGGGGGCTGCTGCCTAGGAGGATTGCGATGACCGAAATTGGCTTGACCTGGCCCAAGAATTTCAACGAGGTTCCAAAGGCGGCGTTCACCCGCAAGGATATTTACGCCGAAGAGATGAAGCGCATCTTTTTCGGGCAGGAATGGCACCCGGTCGCGCATGAAAGCGAGTTGCCCAATCCAGGCGATTTCAAGACCTTCCGCTTGGCCGGCGTTCCGCTGCTCATCGCCCGCGACAGGGAAGGCGTGGTGCGGGTGTTTTACAACGCCTGTTCGCATCGCGGCAACCAGCTCGAAACCGCGGTGATGGGGAACAAGACCGAATTCGAATGCCCCTATCACCGCTGGCTGTTCGATGCGAAGGGCGATCTGGTCGGTTGCCCCAACCATCGCGATTTCCTGCCCGGCTTCGACAAGTCCGACTATCCCTTGGCGCAGCCCCGGTTCGACAGTTTCTACGGCCTGATTTTCGTGACCCTTTCGGCTGAAACCGAAACGTTGACGGAATTCCTCGGCGATTCGCAGAACACCTTGCGCGAACTGCTGGGAGGGGACGGCAGGCTCAAGCTGCTGGGCTATCAGAAGGTGCGCTACGACAGCAACTGGAAGTCCTATACCGACAATGATGGCTACCATGCGCCATTGCTCCACCAGGCATTCAAGCTGCTCAATTGGCAAGGCGGTAAGGGACGCCAGTTCGCCGCGACGAAACATGGCCACATCTGTTTCGAATCGGCGCTGTCGGTGGTCAGTGGCCCCACAGTGCTCAAGGACGCTTCGCTGATCGCATTCAAGGGGCAGGACCCCTCGGTCGGGTCGCGCATCGTTTCGCTCTTCCCGACCTTCGTTTCGACCAAGCATCTCGATGTCATCAATTTGCGCTTCGCAACCCCGGTCGATGAAGAGACGGTTGAGGTCCACTACGCCTATTTCGCGCACCAGGACGACGATGAGGACATGGTCCTCCATCGTCTGCGGCAAAGCTCCAACCTCCTGGGACCCTGCGGCCTGATCAGCATGGAGGACGCATCGATCTTCCATCGCATCCATATTGGCAACCACACGCCCGGCAATGCGATTTTCCAGAAGGGCGTGCACGACCAGTCGAAGCTGGAGTCGGAGTTCCTCCAGAACGACGAGAGCGGCAATCTTCCCCGCTGGGAGTATTACCGGTCGGTGATGGGTTTCGAGAGGGCCGAGGCATGACGCAGACCGACACTGCGCTTGAGGCCGCGCTCGACGCCCTTCTGCTGGCTGACTCCAGCGCGCTTGATGGCAAGGACATGGAGGGCTGGCTCGCCAACTATGCCGAGGAAGACGAGGCTTCCTACATCTGCCGTTCCGCCGAAAATTCGGAAAATGGTCTCGCCCTGGGGTTCATGTACGACGATTGCCGATCCAGGCTTGAGGATCGCGTCACTTTCGTGAACGATATCTGGGTCGGTACGTTCCAGGACTATCGCACCCGTCACTTCGTCCAGCGCGTCGCGTATCAACGCGTCGATGCATCTACTATCTCGATGCGATCGAATTTCTCGGTCTTCATGACGCCCACCGATAGCGGCATCACCCAGGTTCTGGCTGCGGGTCAATATCTTGATACCATCCGTTTGGAAAAAGCCGGTGCGTTGAAGCTGCTGTCCAGACGGGCCGAGCTCGATACGTCCGTTCTGCCCCGGTATCTGGTATATCCGATTTGATATCCGCTGCTGAACATTGCTGAAATTTCCAGCCGGGGCAGGACCTCTCTGAAAGATCGCAAAGCGATGATAATCGACGCCCATGCTCACCTTGTCGCGCCTGCAGCGCTGTACGCGCACAGGAGCAATCTTGTGGTTTCAGGGGGGCAATATGGCAGCAGCTATCGTGCGCAGGTGTCCGATCGTCTGCTGGAAGAAAGCGCGGACCAGAACGTCAGGATCATGGATGCGGTGGGGACTGACCTGCAGTTGCTTTCCCCTCGACCTTTCCTGACCTTGAATGGAACTGCCCGGTGGAATGACATCGTCGACTGGACAAGTGACACAAACGACATGATTGCCCGGACAGTTCGGATGCATCCGAATCGCTTCCGGGGAGTGGGAGCCTTGCCGCAGCAAGTCGATCGGCCGATCACCTCGTTGTTCGATGAAATCGAGCGAGTGGTGGATGAGCTCGGTTTCGTGGGAGTCTTGCTGAACCCTGACCCCAGTGAGGGGATGAACGGATTGCCTCCGCTCGGCGATCCCTATTGGTACCCGCTGTACGAGAAATTGTGTGAGTTGGATCTTCCTGCCCATATCCATTCGGGACAATGCTGCAATGGGCGCGAGACCTATGATGAGCATTTCATCGCTGAAGAGGGACTGGCGATTACCTCGATCCGATCTACCGGGCCGACGTGTTCGACCGGTTCCCCGACCTCAAGTTGATGATTAGCCATGGCGGCGGTCCCATCCCCTACCAGATCGGACGGTGGCGCTCGCATCGGGAAATGGCCCGGGCCCAGGGGCGTATCGCTGCCGATGCACCCCAATTCGATGAAATTCTACGAAAATTCTGGTTTGATACGGTAGTTCATAACCCAGATTCGCTCGCGCTTCTGTTCAAGACCGTGGGACATGACCGATGCTGTTTCGGAACGGAAAGGCCCGGATCGGGAGACGGCATCGATCCTGTTTCAGGCCGCCACTACGACGATCTCAAGCCCGTGATCGAGGCGCTTCCTTCACTTGACCAGGCTGCGCTAAACTGTGTTTTCGAAGGCAATGCCCGTCGATTGTTTTCGCGTCTCGACGTTTGATTACGTGCCTGGCGACGATGCAGAGTTTCCGCGACTTCGGGTAATTCGACAGGTCGCGCTCAAGGATTGGGATCGTGACACGACGCAGCATCGAAGTTGAAGGCCTTCACCATTCCGGCAATCCGATCCCTGCCGCGAGCCGGGTGGACCGTCTTGTCGTGACAGGTGGGGTCTACGGTTTGGATCCGGCAACTGGTGAAGTGGCGGCAGACGCTGGCGATCAAGTCCGCCTGACCTTCTGGCAGCTGGGCCGGATCTTGGAAGCAGCCGGCGCGCGTTTCGACGACGTTGCCAAACTGACCTTCTACGTGAAGACGAAAGAGCTTAGGCCGGCAATCAATGAATTGTGGCTTACGCACTTTCCCGATCCCTCGTCGCGGCCAGCCCGGCATATGCTGGTTTACGGTGACCTCCCGGGCAACATCCTGGTGCAGTGCGAAGCGATAGCGATGGTGCCGGACAATGCCTGAAGACATCTCACCAACGTCTTATTTGGCAGCTACTCAGCGTGTCGCCGCCTTTGACACTTGCACCATTTCAGACGCACTCGACAAACTTGGTCTCCGCGGAGCCGTCCCAGGTCTCGTCCGGTTGACCGCAAACAGGCAGCGCATTTCCGGCAGGGTTGTGACCGTGAAACTCGGACCGGCTATCGAAGGACTACCCAAACGGCACCTGGGTGCCTCTGCCATCATGGCGGCACAACCGGGTGAGATCGTGGTCGTCGAGCATCGCGGAAGGACCGATGCCTCTGGCTGGGGTGGCCTGCTGAGCCGGGGAGCGGCTCGGAAAGGCATTGCCGGCGTGATCGTCGACGGCGCTTGTCGCGATCTGGATGAAAGCAGCGAGCTTGGTTTCCCAGTCTTCGGCCGCGCAGTTGTTCCGCTTACAGCGCGCGGTCGGGTCGCCGAGCATGACTGGAACTGCCCCGTTACAATCGGCAGCATTGTGGTCAACCCCGGGGACTGGGTTGTGGCGGATGGAAGCGGCGTCGTGTTCTTCGAACAGCAACACCTGGACGATGTGCTGGCGGAGGCGGAGCGCATCCTTTGCCGTGAAACAGCCATGATCGCTGCCCTTGAGCAAGGCGCTCCAATTGATCAGGTGATGGGCGCGAACTACGAAGACATGTTGAAATAGGCAGGGAAAGCGATGAGCAAGGAAACACTCGTTAGGCGGTTGAATGCAGTGGGTGTAACCGCCTTGTCCGATGCACTGGATCGCCTGGCGATCAGCGGCCAGGCGATTGGAATCCTGCCGGTAGCACGGGGGATGAAGTTTGCGGGACCAGCCTTCACGGTTCAGATGCTTCCGGTCGGACTGACTCAGGGAATAGTCGGAGACTATATCGACGACGTGCCTGAAGGGGCAGTGGTCGCAATCGACAACGGCGGTAAATTGGATCAGACCGTCTGGGGCGATATCTTGACCCGAGTGGCGCACAAGAAGGGCGTCGCAGGCACGGTGATCGATGGTGTCTGCCGAGACAGCGATTGCTGTGTTTCGCTGAAATACCCTGTATTCTCCCACAGCGTCACAATGCGGACTGCCAAAGACAGATCCACCGCGCATGCTTATGATGTGCCGATTCAACTTGTAGAGGTGCGGATCGATCCCGGCGATTGGCTGGTGGGGGATTCCGATGGGGTCGTCGCGATTCCGGCGGGTCGGGTTGAGGAAGTCGTCGCGATCGCCGAAGAAGTGGAAGCCGCCGAAAGGGCAATTCTCGCTGCCGTTGATGCGGGAATGCGCCTGGACGAAGCCCGGCGCGCCGGTGGATATCACGCGCTTCAGTCGCGTGCGGTTTGATGCCTCCGAACAGGCCTCTTTCCAGACCGAGTGGCGACCGCCGTTCCGGTCGCGGCAAACGGCCTAACGGGATAATATTTGCACATTATGCAATGATGGGATATGAGTCGACGAGTTACAAACCGGCCTGATTCGTCAAGGCCGTGTGCGGGGAGCCAGAGGTCGGCTGATAAGGCGGCAACCTTGGCGTGGAGAGGGATTGCCAGTGGCTACGAGCGTTTTTCCGTCGAGCAAAGACGAATATTTCGAGCTATTGCGGCAGCCGCCGTTGCTCGCATGGCCAACGGCGATCCTGTTTGTCGTGTCGATGCTGGGGATCGGCACCGTCTGGTACCTGGCGCTGACAGAGCAAATTGCGCTTTGGCAAGGCGCAATCGCCAACGGACTGCTCACTTACCTGCTGTTCAGCGTCATTCACGATGCGTCGCATTGTTCGCTGTCGCGCGTCGGCTGGCTGAACGAATCGATTGGGGCGATCGGCCTGTTCTTTCTCTTTCCCTATGCGCCGATGGTGCTTTTGCGGTGGGTTCACAACAAGCATCACAGTTTTGCCAATGGCCCGATGGACCCGGATTTGTTCGAACACGAATCGCCGTGGTGGCAGGTGCCATTCCGCTGGACGTTCTTCGATGGCGCCTACATCTATTACTTCATCAAATACGGCCAGTCTGTGCGCAAGCGGCACGGAATGCAGCTTGTCGTCTTTTACTCCTTCCTGGTGGCGCTGTTCGCGGGAGCGCTCTATTTCGGCTACGGGCTGGAGCTGTTCATGCTGTGGTTTGTCCCATCGCGAATCTCCTTGTTCATGATCGCGATCGTGTTCGTCATTCTGCCGCATTATCCCGCCGTGGTAGCCCAGGATGAAGATCCTTACATGGCGACGACGATGCGATTCGGGTTCGAATGGCTGCTGACCCCCCTGCTGGTCTATCAGAACTATCACCTGATCCATCACCTCTATCCGGAGATACCCTTCTACCGGATGCACAAGGCCTATTACCTGCGCTACGATGAGATCAACGCGCAGGACATTCCGCGGCAGACTGCTTTTGGGCTGGCACCGGAAAATATCGAATCGCACCGGGCTTTCCGGCGGATGAAGGATGCGATAGCGGTTCCTGCCGAGTAGGAACGATTCTAGACAGCGTAGTTTTAAGGCGGCGCTATATCAACTTTGCCGGCCGCATGGTGTTCATAGTCAACAGGCTTCCGATCATGCTGGTAAATCTCGGTGGCGCACCCAGCTCGTCACCGTGGCAATTGTGGCCCGCTCGAGTTTGGCTTGTCCGTAAGCGGAGCCCTGACCCCACCTTGCGGTCGTAGGAAGCAGCGCCGAGTCTCCGCGCCCTGACGGACTGGGGTGCGCTGCTACTATGATGATCACGAGTGATGATCCTGTGAGCAAGGGCGCGCAGCGGTTTGAGGTATTCACGGGCGCGGGCAAGCGACGGGACTGGCCGCCTGAGGTAAAGGCCTCGATTGTCGCCGAGTGTTACGTAGGTGAAGGTGTCAGCGCCGTCGCGCGCCGTCACGGGTTGGATCCGTCGCAAGTCTATGCCTGGCGACGGGATTTGCGGAAGCAGTTCGAGGCTGACGGTCGTCTTCCGGCAACACCTCGTTCGGAAGCGCCGGTCTTCGTGCCCTGTAGCCGTTCCAGCGCGTCCGACAGGCGCGTATAGGAGCGGGCCGAGCCGTTGACGCCGGTGACGCGGAATAGGTCGTGAGCGGTAAAATAGAAGTCCTGGGAGACGTCCACGCCGGCCTCCAGCTTCGCCACCATGAGGCTCGCGATGTAAAGCAACACCTCTTTGTCGTAGATCGTCGCAACGCCCTTCGCGGTGGCGACGATCTCGATCGAAACCGCGTCGGTCTTGTAGGCGAGCGGCTTGGTCCACTTACCCTTGCTCAACGCAAAGAACGGGAACGCCATCAGCGACCGTTCGCCGCGAACCTCCTTCAACAGCGGGCTATCGAGCGAAAACAGGTCGCCCTGTTGGATAGGCAAGCTCATGTGGTCCGCAGCCCCATCGGGTTCCGGCCGGTTGTCGAAAGCACGAAGATTAGGGCTGCTGCCCGGTGGCGCTCCCCTGTGATGGCCGATTTTACGGTCAAAGTTCGTGCTTTCGATAACCGGACGACGGCGTTGGCATCGCCATTCGTGCTTTCGGAAACCGACGGACGGGACAGCCCCCGCGGCCTTCTCACAAACGATCGATTATGAAGCGGGACCATGTGAGAACGTGTAGCAGGCAGGCAGCGCGTATCAAAACACTTTCTCGATTGGGGTGCCTCGTGATAGGCGCGGAAGGTGAGTTTTGAGAACGGTTCATGCTGATCGGTTATGCGCGGGTGTCGACGCCCGAACAGGATTTGACGCCCCAGCTCGACGCGCTCCGCGAGGCGGGGTGCGAGCGGTCCTTCACCGATAAGGCGAGCGG
The DNA here is from genome assembly GCF_015074805.1 of Sphingobium fuliginis. Lineage (NCBI taxonomy): Bacteria > Pseudomonadati > Pseudomonadota > Alphaproteobacteria > Sphingomonadales > Sphingobiaceae > Sphingobium > Sphingobium fuliginis. Next base: position 220,648 of record NZ_CP060037.1, read on the forward strand.
CGCCAAGGCCAACCGCGCCGGCCTGGCTGAAGCTCTGTCGCATGCGCGCGCAGGCGACGTGCTGGTGATCTGGAAGCTGGATCGGCTCGGCCGAACCTCCAAGGGCTTGATCGATCTCGGGGCGGAGCTGGAAGCCCGCAATATCGGCCTCCGCTCGATAACCGATGGGATCGACACATCGGGGACCGCGGGCAAGTTCGTCTTCCGCATCCTCGCCGCGCTGGCGGAAATGGAACGCGATCTCATCCGCGAGCGCACGACCGCCGCCTTGATGGTGGCGAAGCGCGATGGCAGGGTAGGCGGCCGAAAGACGGTGATGACGCCCAAGCGGATCGAGGCGGCCCGCAAGCTGCTCGCGGGGGGAATGACGGTCCGCGAAGTGGCGCCAGCGATCGGCGTCTCGGTGCCCACGCTCTACCGACATTTTCCGGCGTCTGTGCAGGACGCAATGGGAGCAGAGAGGGAAGGCGACCAACCCTAGAAAATGAAATATTTGCCGAGGTTCCGGGTCTTTTCGATCTGGCGCCAGGTACACTCGGAATGATCAGGCCTCATGCGAACCCAGTGAAGGACTGACAGCGGCCAAGCCGCTGCCGAAGACGATTGCATCCTCGACAAAGCCAGTCGGAACCTGCCCATAGCGCCGCATCGACCACTTGCGCGCTGCAAGGCCGGCATGGGAGGAAGTCAGCGCTGCGCCAACTGCAATGACAGCACCCAACACGCGCTTGTCGCGCGGGGCCAGTGCGGCACCCGCGTAGGCTGCGTTAACACTGCGCACGGCCAGACCGATGGACACCGTGCGATCGGGCGCGGTCTTCATCTTGTCGCCCGCCATCTCGGCGTAAGCGGTAAAAATCCCCCACTGGCTGGCTGAGCGACTACGGCGAGGTCGGCGGAGTAATTTCGGCGATCAGGCGGCGCTGGCGAGATTGCTCATTTCGAACGCGGTTTGTCCGGCGTTTGTATCGACCCAGTTGTACGGCAGCAAATCGTCGATCGCATCGGTGTCGGAGCGCGTGATGATCCGGGCAAGCACATCGGAGAGGTAGGCGTAGGGCTCGATGTCCAGCATCTTGCAGGTTTCGACCAGCGAGGCGATCGCCGCCCAGTTTTCGGCGCCAAGTCGGTGGCCGGCGAAGAGCGCATTTTTTCTCTGGAGAGTCACCGGCCTGATGGCGCGTTCGGCGGTGTTGTTGTCGATCTCGATGCGGCCGTCGTCGAGGAAGCGGGTGAAGCCCGCCCAGCGCTTCAGCGCGTATTTCATCGCGTCGCTCGTCGCCGAGCCGGCCATGATGCGTGGGCTGGTGGCGGCGAACCACTCGTGGAGCTTATCGATCAGCGGACGGCTTCGCTTCTGCCGGATAGCGAGGCGCTCCTCGGCATGGCGACCGCGGATTTCCTTTTCGATGCGATAGATTTCGGCGATGCGCTGCAAGGCATCCTGCGCGACCGGAGCATCGCCGCCCGCGTCGATAAACTTGCGGCGCAGATGGGCCCAGCAGTAGGACTTCCGGACGCCGACGTTGGCGCCTTCTTCCTGCCCGAACTGGTCGTAGGCTTGCCAGGCATCGACCTGCAGGATGCCCTGGTAGGCCCCCAGCAACTGTTTCGCCCACATCTTTCCGCGGCCCGGCAGGTAGGTGTAGAGCGCCAGAGGCGGGTCGGCACCGCCATGGGCCCTCTCGTCACAGACGATGACCCACATGTAGCCAGTTTTGGTCTTACCGGTTCCCGGTGCCAGCACCTTGACCGTGGTTTCGTCTACGAACAGCCGTGATCGGGCAAGGGCATCCACGCGCATCCGGGTGACGATCGGCATCAGCGCCGCAATGCCCCGGCCGACCCAGTTGGCGAGCGTGGCGCGGCTGATCTCGATGCCCTGCCGCGCGAAGATCTTCGACTGGCGGTAAAGCGGAAGGTGGTCGCAGTATTTGTTGATGAGCACATCTGCGATCAGTGCCTCGGTCGGCAAGCCGCCGGGCACCACGTGCGCCGGTGCCGATGCCTGGTGCACGCCATCGGTGCAGCAGCGGCAGGCATAGCGCGGCCGGATCGTCACCATGACGCGGTGCTGCGCCGGGATGATGTCGAGCCGTTCCGAACGGTCCTCACCGATCTTGTGCAGCGCGCCGCCGCAGGCGCATTCCAGGCTGTCGGGCTCGATCACCACCTCGAAGCGCGGTAGATGCGCCGGCAGCGATGCGCGCTGTGCATCGGCAGGCCGGTGCTTGCGAGGCACGAGGCCATAACGCTCGGTTTCCTCGTCCGTCTTGTCCTGCAGGCCCTGGGCTTCGCCAAGGGCAACAGCCTGGTCTTCCAGCGCCAGTGCGAGCTGATCGGCGGGAAGCTTCTCCGAACGCTTGCCGAAGGTCGTGCGGTTGATCAGCTTGAGGATATGCTCGCGGGCGCGCTCGGCCAGCAGCATCGCCTTGAGCTGCTCGACGTCGTCGGGGAGCTCGTCGTATCCGGCCTCCGGGCCAGTCGCTGCGGGGAGTTCGGGATGCGCCGCCACGCCTGCATCCTAGCCGGATTTACCTCGATAGGAACGGCCTTGCGCCAGGCAGAATCAGGCATGCGACCTACTGCGCATGAAGCGGTTTGGGCACTCGCGGCACGTGCACGCGCGACCAGTCCAACCCCTCGATCAGGGCCGAAGCTTGCGCCGCCGACAGCTTCATCACGCCGTCTCCCGGACGCGGCCACCGGAACTTTCCATCGTGCAGACGCTTCGTCACAAGCACGAGCCCGGTGCCGTCCCAGACCAGGAGTTTTATCCGATCTGCCCGACGCGCCCGGAAGATGAACAGCACGCCAGAGAAGGGATTGAGCCGGAGTTCGCGCTCGACCAGAGAGGCGAGCCCTATCATTCCCTTCCTGAAGTCCACGGGCCGCGTCGCCACCAGCACCTTGAGCGGTCCAGGCGGGATGATCATGAGTTCACCTGCACCGCCAGCAGCACCCGCTCGATGTGATCCGCGCTCACGTCGGACGGGATACGGATCGACAACGCGCCGGTCTCGATGACGATCTGCCCGCCCACCGATTGCGACGGCACGCCGGGCAACAGGCCTGCATTCTCCCGGTCGACCATCGCCGGCACGAAGCTCATGGCCTCGGCCCGCTCCCGCAATCCACGCCGCCATGTGTACAGCTGCTGCGGATACATCCCATGTCGGCGCGCCACCTCCGACACATTCACTCCCGGCTCCAGGCTTTCAGCGATGATCCGCGTCCGGGCCTCGGGTGTCCACCGGCGCTTGCCACCGGGAGTTTCGATCACATCAAGCCGTTCCGCCCGGCCCGTCACGCTCGTTTCGAAACTTGTTTCGAAATCAGTTTCATCGCTCATCGGTCACCTCGCCATCCAACACGGCGAAACTACCAACTCCTGTCAGCTTGAAAATGTGGGGGATTTTTACCGCTTACATCTCGGCTGCCGCCATGACAGCATTACCGGCGGCGATGATCGGGTTCAGCATCAACTGCTGGAGCGGGAGTTGGGGCGCGATCTCCTGCCGGCGGGTGGCCGTGGCAATCACGGTCAGCGGGGTCATGCCGCGCTGGCCCGCCACCAGACCGATAAGGAAGGAGCGTAGCATATGAATTCTCCGATCAAGGAACGAGGGGTTTTTTTCAAGCGGTCTTTGACCCTCGGGAACGCGTGCTGTGCTGCGCCAGAATGGAAACCAGATCGCGCACGCTCTCGCGCAGCGCATCGACGCCTTCAGCATTGTAGCCGTTCGCCATAGTCTCAGGAACGTGCAAGGCCTGGTTCCGAAGCGTCTTGCCCCGTTTGGTCAGCGTGACCACAACGCGCCGCTCATCATTCTGGTCGCGGGCGCGGGAAAGCAAACCCGCACCCTCCATCCGCTTAAGCAGCGGCGTCAGCGTGCCGCTGTCGAGATAGAGTCGCGCACCCAGAGCCCCGATCGTCTGCGGCTGCTGTTCCCACAAAACCAGCATGACGAGATATTGTGGATAGGTGAGGTTCAACTTCCCCAACACCGGGCCATAGAGGCGGCCCAACAGATTGGTCGCTGCATAGAGCGGGAAGCAGATCTGGCGGTCGAGCAGGAGCGGGTCTTCCTCCAACCCCAAGGTCAGCCCCGCGTCGCTCACCGCGTGGTCACGTCGAGTTGAACGTCGACATTGCCTTTCACCGCGTTCGAATAGGGACAGACGGCATGAGCAGCCTGAACGATTTTCTCGGCTGCCGCCTGATCCACGCCCCTGATCGTAATGCCAAGCGTTACGGCGAGCCTGAAGCCACCCCGGTCGTCGGGGAGCAGCCCCACTTCGCCGGTCACCTCGACATCCTCGTCGCGAACCCTGTCGGCCTGCGCACGGGTCACATGAATGACCGCATTCTCGAAGCACGCGGCATAGCCGGCCGCGAAGAGCTGTTCGGGGTTGGTGGCACCGCCCTTGCCGCCAAGTTCCTTTGGCATCGCCAGTTGCAGATCGAGGATCCCGTCTTCGCTGCGAACGGTCCCGCTGCGACCTCCAATAGCCGTGACCTTGGTAGTATAGAGATGGCCCATAGGTTCTCCTGCCAGACTTGCGATTCCTATACGCAGTCCTATCGCTGGCAATTAGATTGCACGCAAGACATTATCGTTAGCAGCGACGCTAGTCGTCTCCTTCAGCAGACACTGACGGATGACATGGACTAGCGTTCTTTGGACCCCTCCCAGCCGAGCCCGAGCGCCTTGTGGAGGCCCACAAACGCACGAACGAACTGCCCCTGTGCTTCCACCGCGGAGATGTCCGCCGTCAGCGCCGCGCGTTCTGCGTCTATGGATGATGTCAGCGGTGCAGCTCCGCGCTCGAACCGCTGGGCTGCGAAGCGAGAAGACTGCCGGGCGCCCTCGGCGCTCCGGTAGCTCGACAGGAGGGTCGCGCGCAGATTGCCGAAGCGCGACAGGCTCGTCTCGGCATCGGACAGGGCGGCAAGGACGGACTTGCGATACTGCGCCTCCGCCTCGTCCCGTCCGGCGCGGGACTGCTCCACCCGGGCGCGATTGCGGCCGAAGTCGAGAAAGCTCCAGTTTATCCGCGGCAACAACAGGCTCGACACATTGTCGGTATCCACGACGTCGCCGATACTCGGGCCGCCAAGGCCGATGATTCCCATGATGCTGACCGAGGGAAATTGGCGCGCGACGTCGACGCCGATCTGCGCGGTGCCAGCGGCCAGTTGCCGTTCGGCGGCCCGGACGTCGGGCCGGCGCCGCAGCATCGTCTCAGGATCGCCGATCGCGACGCTCGCGGGGACGGAGGGGATGGCCCCGGGGGAGGAGAGGGTAGCATCATGCGCACCCGGCTCGTCGCCCGTGAGCAGCGCAAGCTGGTCGAGCGTCACCGCGATTTGGCCTTCGAGCGGTAACAGGCCGCCTTGCGTCCGGTTGAGTTCGGTGCGCAGGCGGACGACGTCGTCGCGCGACGACGCGCCGCGCCGCTCGCGCTGTTCGAGAAGCGCAAGCGACTGCGCCAGCAGCGCGGCGGATCGGCGCACCAGCACCAGGCGCTGCTGGAGTTCTCGCAACGTCACGTAATTATCGGCGATCTCGGCGGAGAGGCGGACCTGCGCGTCCGCCACGTTTGCACGCGCCGCGTCGGCCTGCGCGGAGGCGGCTTCCGCGGCGCGGCGGCGCCCGCCGAACAGGTCGATCTCCCAGGAGGCGTCGAGGCCCGCGTTGTAGAACTCGGCCTTGATCCGGTCGTCCTGCTCTCCCTGCGATGGGAGGGCGAGAGATCCGGCGGGGAGGTCCGCAATGATGGCGGTCCCAGTGGCTGATATCGAGGGCAAGCGGTTGGCCCGTTGCTCACGCGCGGCGGCGCGGGCCTTGCGCACTCTCGCCTCCGCGATCGCGACATCGGGACTGGCGGCGAGCCCACGCTCGACGAGCGCGTTGAGGCGCGGGTCGGCCATCGCCTCCCACCACCGCGCCAGCGGGGGATCGGCGACGGTTTGGGCAGGGTCGGCGCGGCGGAACGTCGCACCAGTTCTTTCGGCACTCGCGACGGGGCGTGGCCCCTCATAGTCGGGTCCGACCGTGCAGCCGGCAAGCAGAAGCGGTACAGGGATCAGGAAGCGGATCATCAATGCATGGCCATCTGGGTGCCGGAGGGGATGGGGCGAAGGAACAGCGCCAGCGGGGTCGTGACGGCGATCGCAATCGCGAGGACGACATAGAGGTCGTTATAGGCCATCACGGTCGCCTGCTGGAGCATCTGGCCCGCCAGTTGACGATACGCCCCGGCTTCGCCGGCCGCCCCCGCCATCGCGCGACCGAACCATTCCTGCGTCGCCGCCGCGTTCGCCGACGCTGATTCGGCGATCCGATTGAAATGCAGGAAGGTTTGACGATCCTGAAGGGTTGCCATCATCGCGAGACCGATGGACCCGCCCAGGTTGCGGCCAGCATTGAAGAGGGCGGACGCATCGCCCGCGTCCTCGGGCGCGACGGCGCTGATCGCCGCCTGGTTGAGGAACATCATCGCGAAGATCTGGCCGAAACCCCTTACCAGTTGCGATCCGACGAGGTCGCCGCCAGCGGTATCCGCCGTCATGCTCCAATCCATCGCGCAACTGATCCCGATGGCGACCATGCCGATGATGACGGCCACGCGGACATCGAGATATTTGAAGGCGAGCGGGAGGAACGGCATCAGCAGCAGCGCGGGGACGCCCGACACGAACACGACCTGCCCCGACTGCAGCGCGCTGTAGCCGGCCATTACCGCCAGAAACTGAGGAATCAGGAAGGTCACCCCGTAGAGAACGACGCCGATTACGAGGCTCAGCACGAACACGCTGCCGAAGGTGCGGCTGAAGATCAACGACAGTTTCAGGACCGGCTGCGGCGACCTCACCTGGCCGATGGCGATGAGTGTGAACCCAAAGACCGTGGCGATGGCGAGCTTGATAATCATCGCCGATTCAAACCACATCTCCCGCTGCCCCTCCTCCAGCATGACGGTAAGCGAGCCGAGCCCGATCGCCAGCCCAGCGATGCCCAGCCAATCGGCGTTCCGCAGTTGATTGAGGCGCAGGCGCTCGTGATCGAGGCCGACGAGCAGCAGCACAGCCAGGCCGGCGCACACGGGCACGTTCAGGAAGAACGCATAGTGCCAGCTGTAATTGTCGGTCAGCCATCCGCCGATGATCGGGCCGAGCACGGGTCCTAGGATGGCTGTCCCGCCGAAGGCCGCGGTCCCGATCGGCTGCTGTGAGGGTGGCAGCCGCGTGGCGATGATCGTCATGGCGGTCGGAATGAGCGCGCCGCCGGTGAATCCCTGACCGACGCGACCGGCGATCATCATGGGCAGCGTCGTCGAGAGGCCGCAGATCACCGAGAAGCCGGTGAACGAAACGGCGGCGGCGAGCAGGAAATTTCGGAGGCCCAGTAGCCGTACAAGGAAGGGGCTGAGCGGGATCATGACGATCTCGGCGACCAGGTATGACGTTGCCACCCAGGTCCCCTCGGTCCCGCTGGCGCCGATTTCCCCCTGAATTGTCGGCAGCGCCGCGTTGACGATCGAGATGTCGAGCAGCGCCATGAAGGACCCGATCGTGCCCGCGGCGACCGCAAGCCAGTCCCGCGCGCTTGCGCGTTCACGGGTCATCGTCGCTGGACCTGCGCCTCGTCGCGCCCAAGCCGCTCGCTCTCCTCCTCGATCCGCTTGCGGCTGCCCTTCGCACCGATGGTGTCGATCGTGACCTCCACCGATAGTCCGGGCCGCAGGACCTTGCGCGCTTCGGGTCCGGCCTCGATGCTGATCCTCACCGGCACACGCTGGACGATCTTGGTGAAGTTGCCGGTCGCGTTCTCGGGCGGCAGCACCGAGAATTGCGCACCGGTGCCGGGTGCGAAGCTGTCGATCCGGCCGCGCAGTTCGGCCCCGTCCAGCGCATCGACCTTGATGGTCGCCGGCTGGCCGACGCGCATGAGGGCGACCTGGGTCTCCTTGAAGTTCGCCTCGATATAGAGCTGGTTCGCCGGCACGATCGACATGAGCCGGGTCGCGGGCTGGACGAACTGCCCCACCCGCACCGCCTTGTCGGCAACCACGCCGTCAATGCTACTGCGAAGCTCGACAGCGCCAAGGTCGGTCGAGGCGCGGTCGAGTTGCGCTTGCGCGGTTTCCCGTTGAGCCAGAGCCTGGCCGATGCGGGCACTCTGCGTTTCCAGCCCGCGCCTTGCCGCCAGATAGGTGGCGCGTTGGGCGCGCAGGTTGGCGACCGCGCGATCGCGCTCGAGCACCAAGGCCGCCAGCCGCTCGCGCGACTCCGCCCCGGACTGCGCGAGCGGCTCGTACCGCCGGACCTCCGCGGCTGCGGCCTCGGCGGCGACTTCGGCTGCGGACACTTGCGCCGCCGACTGCGCGATGGCCGCGCGCTGCTCGTCGAGCGTGCTGCGTGCTGTCCGGATGCCGGCAACGGCCGAGGCGACCTGCGCCTGCGCCTGTGCGACGCTTGCACGATAGTCCCGCGGATCAAGCACTGCCAGAAGCTGCCCGCGTCTCACGGGCTGGTTGTCACGCACGAGAACCCGTTCGACATAACCGCCCAGTTTGGGAGAAACGGTCACGAAGTCGGCCCGCACATACGCATTGTTCGTCGATTGACGATACTGCCCGCGTTCCCGATAATTGACATACCACATGGCGGCCGCGACGATCCCGGCCACCAGCGCCGCGATCAGCGCGTAGCGGATAACGGGATATCGCGTCAGGAGACCCGGTTTATCTGGCGCATCCCCATCAGTGCCAGTCGGTCGGTCGCCGCGCTCTTCCCCTTCGTCGTCATGCCCGCTCGCATCTGTCTCGGGTTCGTTGCGATCTGCCACTCTTCAACCTTGTAATATGTAAACCGTATCGTATCATAGTAATTGATGCGGCTGTTTTCTACCTTCGATTTTGATCGGAAAAAAGCGATTGGCCGGCTGACGCACCCATCCAACATGACGCCTGCGGTCGCGGCTGCAAGCGTGTGGGCGTATTCCACCATAATCCCGGCTGGAAGCGCTTCAACTTGACAGCATTCGCTTTCCAGAACCTGAGCAGGGATCTCCGCCGTGGGTTCGGGATAGGGACTGGAGTGCCTACGGCCGAATGCTCGCAAGACATAAGCAGAGCCCCGCCGTCGTCGACGTTGGCGAAGCCGATCAGTTTTCGGTCGCCGCCGGGCTAACCTATACCCCCCGATATCGACGCGCGGCGAGACCAATCAGCGTCAGGCGAATTCACACAGAAATTCGCACTGTGCCGCACATACAATCGTGTCCGGGCTATCCTGCCATGCATCAACGTGGGCGACCGCGACGCGCCGCCCGATCCTGCGCAGATTTGGCCGCGCCGTGACCGGGGCGAGCCGCATCGGGGCAAGAAACTGCACATTGATGCTAATGAGTTGGGGCAGACAGTTTCGGTCGAGCCGGTGTGACAGGACAGCGCTGCATGCCAGTTCGAGAAACGCCGTGATGGCGCCGCCGTGAAGCGCCTGAGCCAACGGATTGCCGACGAGTTCCGCGGTCGGAGACAGCTTCCAGAGCGCGCCAGCCTCCTCGACCGAAATCATCTTGGCGAGCTTCGAGCTGAACCCCGACGAGGCAAGGATCGCTTGTATCTTCGCGTCGGCGCTCATGCCGCTGCCCGGTGTTTCACCGAAAAGACGGCTTGTGCCGTGGCGAATACATCTGAAGGGTCTTGGTCCCAGACCTCTACGCGCACGAAGGCGAATGCGTCGGTCATCCGGTAGCAATGTCCCCAGGCCGTCACATCGGACCCAGGCGTCGCCGGTCGAATATGGTCGATCTTCAGGTTCAGCGTCGAGATCGAGATCGGCATCTGCCGCGACATGATGGCGGCTCCGCACACATGGTCGATGAGGCTTGCCACCGCACCGGGCGCGATCCCGTCGGCATGGTCCGCCAAGGCGGCCCGACTGGGCAATCTCATCGAACACAACCCATCGTCCGCCGAGATCGTCACAAGATCCAGTTCGGCACTCCATGGAATGATTATGCCTGCGAAACCCGGAACGTCGGCCAAATCGCTCTCCTCACGGTGGCGCAATCTTTCCCAGCACCAATGAGGCGTCAACAGCAAATATGGAAATACACCGGACGGTTTACATCTGATGGCTGCTTGGCTAAGTTGCGTGGAGGTATGGAGACGCGCTCAAACCGCTTGTTGGTTTTCTTGGTCGTCGGCACGCTGCTTGCGACCCTCGCGGTTTTCGCCTTCTGGCTGATGACGGCCAAAAGTCCCGATGGCCAAGACTTCGTGATCCGGTTCAGCGACGACGTCCGGGGGCTGAAGGGCGGCGCTTCCGTGACATATGCCGGGGTTCGGGCGGGCGTTGTGACCGATGTCCGTCTCGACCTTCAAGATCCGTCAGTAGCCCTCGTCACGGTGCGGCTAGATCCAGACATCCCGATCTTGGATGGAGCTAAGGCCGAAATAGTGCGGTCGCTTCTCGGGGATGACGCCACGATCACGATCGACGGCAGTGTGAAGGGCGCCGCGGCGATCACGGCTTCCACCGATGGCGGCTTGCCCGTCATCCCCGCGAAGGAGGGAGGGCTCCTGGGTTCCGGCGGAGACCCGATGGCACTCATCGAAAAGATCAGCCGTTCCGTCGACAATGTTTCCAGCAATCTGGATGCCCGGGGACAGCAGCATACGCGCGAGCGACTGGCAGCGCTCAGCGCCGCCTCCTCGGCGTGGCCGGACAGGGCGACGCGGTTATCTGAAACGCTAACCGGGTCGCGCGGACGGATCCTCAGCACTGGCGCTTCAATCGCTCGCGCTGGCGAGCGAGCGGGCCGCATCCGTGCCAAGCTGGAAGCGCGTCGCGATGCCAGCCTTGGAATCGATGACAAGCTGAGCAGCGCTCAGCGCGCGGCGGAAGAGTTTCGTGGCGATGTGGAGGCGCTGCGCCCGGCCGTTCGCGCCCTCGAAGGCCGAAGCCGTGAGGTCACAGAGTCCGTTCGCTCGGCGCGATCCACGACACAGCGCCTCGGCGACCAGGTCGAGCGCGTTGATCGCGAAGGACTCCAGCTGTTCGGGGCGCCAAAGTTGCCCGATTACAATTCAGCAAAACAGTCGCCACCACCATCGCGCTAGCGCCAGCGTTTCGTGGTACGAGTGACGTTCATCCTCGGGACCGCCCCCGATTGTATTCAGGGACCTCCCCATATTGAACAAGGCGGTGGCCGTGAGCGCGTGAGCAGGACATGGTGGCGCATCTTGGCAACCGGTCGCCGATTTCAGCTTCAGCGACTATCAGGCATGGCGGAGGCGAGATTGAAATGAAGGTGCGATCGGGGAGCGGCAAGCGGGGCGGTCGGACTGGCAGGCCAACGGCAGAGGCAGCGATCCGCCTCACCTCCCATATTCTGCAAAGCGCTCGTGAAATGTTCTTCGAACATGGCTTTGACGGCGCGAGCGCTGATATGATCGCCGAGCGTGCAAAGATCTCGAAGCGGACCCTTTACGCCAGGTTCGGCAGCAAAGCGCGTGTGTTCGAAGCTGTGATCCTCGACGAGATTGACACGCAACTTCGGGCGCTGGAGCCGGCCGTCGATGCGGATCTTGCTGTCGTGGACAGGCTGCAGTCGATAGCCGATGTGCTTCTCGAGTGGCTGCTTACGCCACGTATCGCTTCAATGGAACGTGTCGTGATCGCGCAGGCCGTGCGCTTTCCTGCGCTTGCCGCCAACATTCACGAGTTCGGCTTTCAGCGCGCCGCTCAGTGGGTGGCGAGCATTCTCGGGGCTGCTGCCGCCAAGGGTGAACTCGATCTACCGGATCCCGTTTTCGCCGCTGAACAGTTCGTGACCCTCGTGGTCGTAGCACCGATGCGCCGCGCGGCACTCGGCCTCGCCCCCCCGGCCTATGATGAAAACGCCCGCGCCCGAGTCAGACGGGGCATCGAGCTTTTTATTATTGGCTGTCTACCTCCCGCACTCGGAACCGAGAATATGCAATGACCGAGGTCGCAGATGATATTCCGTTGAGTGAGCGGGAAAGATTTGGAGAGCTCGCGCGAATCTTCGCACGTCACGGACTCGGCGGCCTCGCCTCACGCGTTGGGTTGGCGAGCGGTCCGCTGACATGGTCCGTCGAGCCGGACGCATCAACTCGGGTAGTCGCGCTTCTTCGCGACCTAGGCCCGGTCGCAATAAAGCTGGGCCAGCTTCTCGCCACACGTGGCGATCTTCTGGGGCCGGAGTGGGTGAATGCGCTATCGACATTACAGGATCAAGTTCCTGCGGTACCATTCCACGAGATCGAACCCGAACTCGTCTCGTCTCTCGGTGCGCCCGTTGCTGATGTTTTCGCGCGCTTCGATCGGATACCAATCGCCGCGGCGTCGATTGCCCAGGTGCACGGTGCAGCCCTTTCCGATGGAACCGAAGTTGTCGTCAAGGTGCGCCGCCCGGGAATAGCGACCCGCGTCGACGCCGACCTGAGATTGCTACGACGACTTGCGCGTCTGGCCGAACGGCGCTCGCCGGAACTGCGGCGGCTCAAGATTGACGAACTGCTTCGCTTCTTCGCCGAGAGCCTGTCTCAAGAAATGGATCTGAGCGCCGAAGCGGCAGCATGTGAGGGGATTGGGTCATTTCTCGACACGCTAGGCGTGAGGACACCGAAATTCTTTTGGGACTATGTCGGCCGCCGCGTCAACGTCCAGGAGCGGCTTGAAGGAGTCTCGGTGCGCGGCGTCCTTATAGCAGCAGACGAGGTAACAGACGCGGCCGCAATTGCAGGCGCCTACGCGGACGCCATATTGCGCATGATCATCTTTTACGGCCGGTTTCACGCAGATCCCCATCCGGGGAACGTATTCGTGCTTCCAAGCCGAAAGATCGCTTTCATCGACTTCGGTGCCACCGGAACGCTGACTCCAAACCGTCGCTCGGAGCTGGTTACCTTGGTCCTAGCTATCGCGGGAGAAAATCCGCGCGCGGTCGCGGATGTGCTGATAAACTGGTCAGGCGACCGGACCGTTGAGGTGGATGGGTTGCAAAGGGATCTTGAGTCTTTGATCGGTCAATTTCGTGGCGCTGTCTTGAAACAGGTTGATCTGTCCGAGATATTCTCGCGCGTGTTCACGTTACTGCGCCAATACCGTCTGGCATTGCCGCCCGACCTTGCTTTGCTCCTGCGCACATTACTGACCGCCGAGGGATTGGTACGGACTCTAGACCCAGAGTTCGATATCGCGGCTAGGGCGATGCCGATCGCCCGCGAGCTTGCGCGCGAGCGAATTAGTCCTGCCGAACTGAGAAAAGGTGGGCGCCGCCTGGCAACAGGGATCGGCCGCTTGGCCGCAGCCTCTCCCGACCTGATTGGACTGGTGGAGAAAGTAGCAAAGTCAGGTACAATCCCGGTTCACGTGTCATTACCATCACCGAACAAGGAGAGGCCGTCGCCCCAAAGAGATATACTCGCTGCCGGTCTGATCGTAGGCGGAGCGGTTCTCTTTAGTCAACAAATATACATATCGCTAGCTTCATGGGGAATTGCTGTGGTCATATTGGCACTTACTAGAAATCGATAGATTTTACTGGTTGTATCCTCATCGACTTATGCCATCATAAAAAGGTGTTCAAAACGCTGGGCCAGGCCGCCGGGAGCTATGCGGCCCGGCCCAGCTAGGTTCACCTTCCCGCAAGCCCGGAGGGTGTGAGTGACTTGCCGGTGGTGAGTTCGTTTTCCAGCACGGGAACAGCCGTGCCGGCGATCTGCTGCAGCGCTGGGTCGGTGCCGTCTTGGGCGTATCCCTTGTGGATTGCCCACGCCGCTTGTTGCACCTTCGCCGACTGGGTGAGATAAAGGTTATCGAAAGCGCTCTTCGGTGCCTTTTTGCAGCAACTTGACAAGAGCAGCGCGGTCGGCCGACAACGCTGACGATGGTGCCTTGATCGTGCGCTGATCGTTTTTGAGCGCTGCCATCAGTGCTTTCTGGCTGCTTTGTGCCTCGGCTAGGACGCGCTTGGCGTAGGATTTGACGTCGTCCCGCTGCGCGCGCGTTGCGGCAAGCTGGGCAGCCTTTATCTGATAGACGTTCGCGTCCGACGCGGCGAGAACGTAGTTTGGGCCGCTTTGGCTGGCAATCGGCTCTACCCCGACATCCGCGCTGGTCATCGTTCCTGACGTGGATGGGGCAACTGCTTGGGCGAAAGCCGGCACCGACACCAAAGAAAGCAGCGCGGCGGAGATCACGATCTTCATCATTTTCCTTTCTGGTGGCTTATCTTGATAATTTGAATTCAAGTCCGCAAACGAAAAGGAAACCGGTTGGTTCCTTTTGTGGATCGGCTTAGAGTCTGTTTGGAAAATCAGGGGTGAGCGTTTCGGCGTAGGAGATTGCCGCCCATGGCGACGAGGATCATGGCCTGCGAGACGTCAATGCGCTTCTCGTAATCGCGGACCAATCGGCGCCATCGGATCATCCAGCCAAAGGTCCGCTCAACGACCCAACGCCGGGGCAGAACCTTGAAGCCCTGCTGCTGATCGCTGCGTCGAATGACCTCGACGACGAAATCCAGATAGCTTGCTTTGTCCATGAGTTTGAGGCGGTCATAGGCGCCATCGGCGAAGAGATGTTTGATCCAGGGCCAGCGTTTGCGGATGCCATCGAGGATGGTCTGGGCGCCCGCGCTGTCCGAAATGTCCGCAGTGGTCAGGTTGACCATCAGCAGCCGTCCATCGGTATCGACGGCGATATGCCGCTTGCGCCCGACAACCCTCTTGCCTGCGTCGAACCCACGCTTTTCTGCCGATGGCGCCTTAATCGACTGGCTGTCGATCACTGCTGCGCTCGGACTGGCCTCCCGCCCTTGGCGCTCGCGATCTAGCATCAGTTCGATGTCGTGGATTGTGGATCGGCGTGCAAAAAGGACCCCGTTATGGAGTGGGCCCCTGGGGTCGGACAGGTATCAGGCCGCGGATTTGACCATAGTTTTGGTGTGTAACTCCTCAAACTGCACCGGGCTCAAATAGCCCAGAGCGGAATGCAGTCGGCGTTCATTGTAGACGCGGTCGATGAACGGTGGAAGATGGGTGGCGACATCCTCGAAAGTCTCGAACGCCATCGGGTAGACCGCCTCGACCTTGAGCGTTTTCATGAAGCTTTCCGCCTTGGCGTTATCGTAAGGATTTCCGCGCCGGCTCATCGATCCGGTAATGCCATTGGCTGCCAGCAGCGCACGGTAGGAAGCGGCTGCGTACTGGGATCCACGGTCCGAATGATGAATGAGGCCCGGTGAGGGCTGCCGACTTGCGATAGCAGTTTCAAGCGCGGCAATGGCGAGGCGGGCATCGATCGACCGACCGATGGCATAGCCAACCACCCGCCTTGACCATGCGTCTAGGATGATCGCCACATAAGCAAAGCCACTCGCAATCGCGACATAGGTCAGATCTGCGACCCAGAGCTGATCCGCACCTGTCAGAGCGACGTCCTTTGCCAGGTCCGGGAAGATCGGCAGATCGTGATCACTGTCAGTCGTTGCGACATATCTCCGCCGTCTCCGCGGCTGAAGGCTGTGTTCCCGCATCAAACGCTTGATGCGCTTATGATTTGCGCAGATGCCCTGGTGCTGAAGGGCCGCCCGTACGCGTCGCCAGCCATAAGCCTCAAACTCATCGCAGATCGCCATGATTGCGGCCAGCAGATCGGCTTCGTCAACCCGCTTCACCCGCCCATGATAATAGGTTGAACGTGCGATACCCATCAGTCTGCACCCCTGGGAGACGGAGATGCCAAGGGGCCGGTGATGACGGATGTAGTCCCG
Organism: Sphingobium fuliginis; assembly: GCF_015074805.1. Lineage (NCBI taxonomy): Bacteria > Pseudomonadati > Pseudomonadota > Alphaproteobacteria > Sphingomonadales > Sphingobiaceae > Sphingobium > Sphingobium fuliginis. The sequence goes on from NZ_CP060037.1 coordinate 236,466, forward strand.
TTTCTCGGCCGCGGTGCGCTTTGCAGAGCCCCCTTTAGAAACTCCAGTTCGAGAGCCTGCTTGCCTACCAGGCGTTCCAGCGCGGCGATGCGGGCCTCATATTGCTGGATGAGATCAGCCGCTTGCGCGTCATCGTCGAACTCGCCCGCCTCATACTTCTCAATCCAGACCCGGATCAATTGGCGAGAAACGTCATGACGCTTGGCCAGCCCATGCAATGTTTCGCCGCCCAGATATTCCTGAACGACCTGACGTTTGAACTCCATGCTGTGGGAACGGTGTCGCATTGGCTTTTCTCCAAAAGCCAAACCCACGGTCAATCATTATGGTCCCACCTGTCCGACCCCAGGGGCCCACTCCAATCGGGGGTCCCGTTTGCACGCCGATTGACAGACCAGACCCTATATGCGGGCGCGAGCAGGACTGGCGATGACATTATGGCTCACGGGCGAGCAGCAGGCGGCGATCGACCATTATCGCGCGATGCTGATCCTCAATCCCAATGACAATCAGGGCATCCGCTACCTGCTGGCAAGCGCCTTGCTCCAGCGCGACGATCTCGCTGGGCTGAAGGTGCTACTGCGCCAGTATGAAGGAGATGGAAGTGCCGCCTGGGCCTACACGCTGGCGCTGATAGCCTATCGCGAACAGGACCCGCGCGGTCCGGCGATTGTCCGGGAAGCCTGGGAGAGCAACTCGCATGTGCCTGCCATGTTGGCCGGCCTCAAACGCCTCGTTCCTTCTCGCGACGGCTACATCAGTATGGGCGGAGAGGATGAGGCGACCGCTTATGTCGAGGAAAACGGCGCCGCCTGGCGTGCCATCCCGGGCGCCATCGACTGGCTGGCCGAAAGAAGCACGGGGCTGAAGCCGCGACATCGCGGATGCCAGTCATGAGGAACGAACGCGCGCAAACGGTCGTTTGCGCAGCATCCAGACCGGTCCAGCAAAAACAACGCGCTATTCGTCGCACAAAGCTGTTGCCAAACGACATGCAAAAGCAACAGATAAATGCAGCATCACCCAAGCTGCTGGCTATGCTCGCGTGTCCAAGGCCGAAGACCAGGATACCGCCCCGCAGATCGAAGCACTCGAAGCCGCGGGCTGCACCCGGGTCTACGAAGAACATGCCTCGGGCGGCCGCTGGGATCGACCGGAACTCCACCGACTGCTCGACCGTCTCGAGCCCGGTGATGTTCTCGCAGCCTGGAAACTTGACCGGCTGTCGCGGTCGCTGAAAGATCTGCTGCTTATCCTCGACCGCGTCGAAAAGGCCGGCGCCGGATTCCGCTCGCTGACCGAAAATATCGACAGCACAACGGCATCCGGTCGCATGATGATGCAAATGCTGGGCTCGTTCGCCGAGTTCGAGCGCGCCATGGTGCGCGAACGAACGCAGGCTGGCCTGCGCTCGGCGCGTGCCCAGGGGCGCAGTGGCGGCCGACAACCCAAGCTCTCGCCCCACCAACAGACCGAGGTCATCACCATGCTCACCGCTGGCAGATCGACAGCCGATATCGCCCGCCTCTTCCGCGTCCATCGCGCCACCATCAGTCGCATCGTCAACAACTTCGCCGTCAAAGACGCCGCGCGAACTCCATAACGTTCCGCGTCCGTTCTTCGCCTTGGCCGTTTTTCAACCTATGAGGTCACTGCGCCTTGTTGCGCCTTTTCCCGGTGCGCCGCAGTCCAGGTGTACCAGGCTCCGAGTACGATCACAGCATGAGCCGCCAGCGTTGTGAAGACGACCCATTCCGCCTCGCCGCTGCACAACAGGCTGTAGATGTCCCATGCCGCGCCGACCGCTTCGGTTAGCACGATCACCGGGACCAGCGCGATGTATTTCCACGGCTGCCGCGCGCCCCACAGGGCGACGATACCGATCGCGGCCAGCTGTATCCCGACGATCAGCCAGGCATCGAGCAGCAGATCGAACACCGGCTGGCCCTGGCCCAGATCGATTCCCGGATAGATCAGGGACAGGGCCCCTGCATAGACCGGCGGCCAGAGCAGGACCAGATTGCACAGGTACCAGATTCCGCTGGCGATGAAGAAGATGCGCAGGCTTTGCATGGTTCGATCTCCAAAGGCTGCGCCGGTCAGTCGGCGACCGCGAAAATGTCGGACGTTGCGCCGGCGATCCGTGCAACCTTGAACGGCGCATAGTCGGGGCAGGCCATGAACGCTTGGACATCCGCCATCGCAGGGAAGCGGATGATCACCGTATAGTGCGGCGCCGCGCCTTCGCCTTCGAAGCGTTCGAACTGGTTGGAGCGGCAGATCAGTTCGCCGCCGAACCGCGCAACCATCGGCGGAACATTGGCTTGGTAGTCCGCAACCCAGCCATCGTCGTGCGAGGTGACGGAAGCGATGAAATAGGCGGCCATGGTTGTTCCCTCCGTGTCGTTAGCGGTCTGGTCTGCGGCTTTCGGTTCGCCGCGTCAAAAAAATCGATTGCCGGGGCGCGGCAACCCGAAATGATCGCGCAGGGTCGTGCCTTGGTAGTCCTTGCGGAAAATGCCCCGGCGCTGCAATTCGGGCACGACCCGATCGACGAAATCGTCGAGCCCCTCCGGCAGATAGGGGAACATCACGACGAACCCGTCCGAACCGCGCTCCTCCAGCCATTGCTCCATCTCGTCGGCGATCGAAGCCGGAGTGCCGACGAAGGCGAGCCCGGCATAGCTGCCGGCTTTCGCGGCGAGCTGGCGGATGGTGAGGTTGTACTGTCGGGCTTGCGTGACCAGCATTTCACGAGAGGTCTTGCTGGCGTTGGTATCGGGTATTTCGGGGAGGGGGCCATCGGGGTCGAACCCCGAAACATCGTGATCGAGCATGCCGCACAGCGAGTGAATCCCGCTTTCATAGTGAACCAGGCTGTCCAGGTGAGCGCGCTTGGCCTTGGCCTGCTCGACCGTGTCGCCGACAACGACGAGCGCGGCGGGCAGGATCTTGAGATGATCGGGATTGCGTCCGATCGGGATCATCCGCCCTTTCACATCGGAATAAAAGCTCTTGGCGGCGGCAAGATTCGAACCGGCGGCAAAGACGACTTCGGCGGTTTCGGCGGCAAGTTGGCGTCCAGGATCCGACGCACCGGCCTGGAAGATGACCGGCCAGCCTTGCGGAGGGCGGGCAATGTTGAGCGGCCCGCGAACGGAGAAATGCGGGCCCTTGTGATCGAGCACGTGCATCCGCGCGGGATTGAAATAGATGCCGCTTTCCGCATCGCAGACGAAGGCGTCTTCCGCGAAGCTGTCCCACAGGCCAGTCACGACGTCGTAGAATTCGCGGGCGCGCCCGTAGCGGCCGGAATGATCGGGCTGCACCTCGAACCCGAAATTCTTGGCGCTCTCGGGGTTGGACGTGGTGACGACGTTCCAGCCGGCCCGCCCGCCGCTGAGGTGATCGAGCGAGGCAAAGCGGCGCGCGACGTGAAAGGGTTCGTCGAAGGTGGTGGAGGCAGTGGCGACCAGCCCGATCCGTTCGGTGGCGCCAGCCAGCGCCGACAGCAGGGTGAAGGGTTCGAACGAGGTGACGGTGTGGCTGCGCCGCAGCGCCTCGACCGGCATGTTCAGGACCCCGAGATGATCAGCCATGAAAAAGGCGTCGAACTTGCCTGCTTCCAGCTTGCGCGCGAATTGCCGGATCGCGGCGAAGTTGAAATTCGCATCCGGGATTGCCCCGGGGTAGCGCCAGGCGCCGGTATGGATGCTGACCGGCCGCATGAACGCGCCGAGGTGAAGCTGACGTTGCAGGCTCATGCGTTTTGTTCCTTCAGGCTCGCGAAGACTGCCGGGGATCACCTTCCCTGCAGCTTTTCCAATATTTGGCGGGTCAGGACCGCTGTACTGCCGTTGCCGCCCAGATCGGGGGTCAGGACTGCTTGCGGATCGCGCAGGACCGCTTCGATCGCGGCCAGCACCATCGCTGCGGCTTCCGCTTCTCCCAGATGGTCGAGCATCATCGCCCCCGACCAGATCTGTCCGATCGGATTGGCAATGCCCTGGCCGGCAATGTCCGGAGCCGATCCGTGCACCGGTTCGAACATCGACGGATAGCGCCGCGACGGATTGAGATTGGCCGACGGCGCGACCGCTATCGTCCCGGTTACGCCGGGACCGAGATCGGACAGGATGTCGCCGAACAGATTGGATCCGACCACCACGTCGAACCGTTCGGGTGACATCACGAAGCGGGCGGCCAGAATGTCGATATGGTACTGGTCGGTGGCGATCCCGGGATATTCCGCGCCGATCGCCGCGAAACGCTCGTCCCAGAACGGCATCGAATGGTAGAGCCCGTTCGACTTGGTGGCCGAGGTGACATGCGGCCGGCCAAGCTTGCGCGCGAAATCGAAGGCGTAACGCAGGATCCGGTCGGTGCCGCGGCGGGTGAATACTGCCTGCTGGATGACGATTTCATCCTCGCCGGTGCCGGTGCGGCCGCCGATCTGGGAATATTCGCCTTCCGAATTTTCCCGCACCACCCAGAAGTCGATATCGCCGGTGCTCTTGTCGCGCAGCGGCGAGCGAATGCCGGGCAGCAACCGCACCGGTCGGAGATTGACATATTGATCGAATTCGCGCCGGATCGGCAGCAGCAGGCCCCACAGCGAGACGTGATCGGGCACCCCCGGGTAACCGACCGCGCCAAGGAAGATTGCGTCATGATCGGCAAGCCGGGTGAGCCCGTCATCGGGCATCATTTTCCCGGTGGCGAGATAGGTTTCGCAGCTCCAGTCGAAGTCGCGAAACTCGAGCGCGAAGCCGCATCGCTGCGCGACCGCCGACAAGACCTGCACCCCGGCGGGCAGAACCTCGCGGCCGATGCCGTCGCCGGGAATATTGGCTATGGTATAGCGGTTCAAGCGGGCTTCCCGTGCCGAAAGGTCAAAGGTAGGTGTTCAGGGTCTTGAGGACCCGGTAAGCCCCCAGGAATGTCGGCGCATCGACGCCGAGGCGTTCGGCGGCCTCGGCGAGCGGTCCCAGAATTTCGTCGACCTCCATGCGCCGTCCTGCCACCAGGTCATCGTGCATCGAGGTTCGCACCGGGCGATTCTCCGGCTTGAACCGGCCGACCATGGCCATCACCCCGGCGAGCGCTTCGTCGAAGCTTTCTCCGTTGATCTCGACGAGCCGTGAGACGGGCGCGAAGAAATTTTGCGGTTCGTACCCCAGCGCCTTGTAGATCGCCAGCAGGTCCTTGACGATCAGGACATACTGGGCTGCGCCTTCGCGCACCGCCACACCGTCGATAAAATCGAGCTCTTTGATGCCGCCCAGGGTGCTGGCGCTCCACGATGAAGCACTTCCGACCTGGACCAGTTTTTCCCAATGGACATGGGTGATGTCGGCAGTCGAGCGGGACCCCATCCCGGCCGAGTCGAGCGCCTCGGCCATTGTCCGGGTGCGATCGCTTTCCCCGCCTCCCAGTTCGCCGAAATAGGCGGTTACCGGGACGGCCATGTGGTTGAGCGCGCGGCCGGGTCCGAGCAGGGTTGCGCCGTCCATGATCGACCCGCCGATCACCTTGTCCTTGCCGAACACGGCCTGCAGCCTACCTTCCTTGCCAACCCCGTTCTGCAAGGTGAGGGCGCAGGCTGTCCGGTCAACCAGCACCGCCGCGTCGGCTAGCGCCTGATCGGTGCCCTTCGCCTTGGTCAGCAGGATGTAATAGTCGATCGCGTCCTCGACCTCGGCCGGGGTTTCGACCGCGATCAGGTTGTCGCGCTGCACGAACTGCGCCCGCACCCCTTCGATTTGCAGACCGCCCTGGCGGATTGCCTCGACATGCGGTTTGCGCGCGATCAGCGTCACTTTGTGCCCGCCGCGGGCCAGGAAGCCGCCGCTGACGGAACCAAGTCCGCCCGCGCCGTGGATGCAGAAGTGCAGTTGCCTGGTCATTGCCGATGTCCCGCGTCCGATCAGGCGATGCCGAGCTCGATGAGCTTGGCCCTGATCTCTTCCTTCTTCTGCGGGGTCACGTCCGCGACCGGCGGCAGGATCGGGCCGGCCTTGAGGCCGATCGCCTCATACCATGCCTTGATGTTCGCCAGCGCCGAAGCATAGGTCGCGGTGCGCGCGATATCCCAGACGAACTGGTCATGGTAATATTCGCGGACGTCGTGCAGGCCTTCCCACTTGGTGCGGGCCTCTTCCCATTTGCCCTGGTGGGCGAGGTTGATGTAGTCGCGCGCGAGGTGGCGCTTTTTGCCATAGAGCATGAACGACAGTTCGCCCCAGCACACCGTCCCGCCCAGCCGGAGGTCTTCGAGGAAGAAATACTCGAACGGCTCCATGGTGTTGAAGCCTTCGGGCATCAGGCTGCGGATCTTGATCGTCTCGGCGCGGTTGAGCGCACCCTGCTTGACCCCGATCACGGTTTCGAGATCGGCCAGGCGGCGCATCAGGTTCCAGCTCAGCACCGTGCCCGAAACCGGGGTGCGGTAGAGGCAGACCGCCATGTTGCTGCGATCGGTCAGATACAGGAACCAGGCGAAAATCTCGTCGTCGGTGCGCAGCTGGACGACCGGGTTGATGACCTCGGCGCCGTTGAAACCCAGCTTCTCGACGAACTGCATCTTTTCGAGCGCGAGGTGGACCGACGGGTCGAGGATGATCGTCCAGAGGTCGAGCCGCCCGGCGTTGGCCTCGGCGACGATCTCGTGATAGCGCATCCATTCGGACGGGGTGACGTTCCAGCATTCGGCGATGAAGCCGCCGACAACCAGGCCATCAAGGCCCATTTCGACGTATTTGTCGATGTTGTAGCGAATCCCGTCGATGTCGAACTTGTGGTCGGCGGTCATCGGGGTGATCGGGCACTGGTAGAACCCCCGGACTTTCTCGGTGGCCCACTTCTTGGCGTCCTTGCGATCGTAGTCCACAGTTCGTCTCCTTCACCCTTTGTCTTGTTGTGCTGTTGGTTGTGTGCCACGCTGGGTAGCGGCCAGCGCCGATTGAGCAGCGGCAAGGCGCGCGATGGGAACGCGGAACGGAGAGGCGCTGACATAATCGAGGCCGACCCGGTCGCAGAATGCGATCGAGGCCGGATCGCCACCGTGTTCACCGCAGATCCCCAGCTTGATGTCGGCGCGGGCCTCGCGGCCCAGACCGGCGGCCATCGCAATCAGCTTGCCGACCCCGTCGACATCGATGCTAACGAATGGGTCCGTGGCATAGATGCCCTTGTCGATGTAGCTGCCAAGAAACCGTCCGGCATCGTCCCGGCTGATGCCCAGCGTGGTCTGGGTAAGATCGTTGGTGCCAAACGAAAAGAACTCGCCAACCTTGGCGATTTCGTCCGCCACCAGCGCGGCGCGAGGCAATTCGATCATGGTCCCGACGGTGAATTCAACCGTCAATCCCTGCTCCGCGAAGACCGCTTCCGACACACCGATCACAATCTGCTTGAGCATGTCGAGTTCGCGGGCCGTGCCGACGAGGGGGATCATGATTTCCGGCACGACCGGTTGGCCGGTCTCCCGGCTCACCGCGCAGGCCGCTTCGAAGATTGCGCGGGCCTGCATCTCGTAGATTTCCGGATAGACCACGCCCAAGCGGCAGCCGCGGTGGCCGAGCATCGGATTGGACTCGGCCAGTTCCTCGGCCCGGCGCCTGAGCTGATCCACGCCGATGCCGACCGCGGAGGACAGCTCGGTGAATTCCGATTCGGAATGGGGAAGAAACTCATGGAGTGGGGGATCGAGCAGCCGCACCGTAACGGGAAGCCCCTGCATGATCTCGAAAATCCGGGCGAAATCGCTGCGCTGTTCAGGCAACAACCGATCGAGCGCGACGAGCCGCTCAGCCCCGTTCGTGGCCAGGATCATCTGGCGCATGAAGTTGATGCGTTCGCCGTCGAAGAACATGTGTTCGGTGCGGCACAGGCCGATGCCTTCTGCCCCGAACTGGCGGGCGACTTGGCAATCGGCCGGGGTTTCGGCATTGGTGCGCACCTTCATGCGGCGATGCCGATCGGCCCAGGCCATCACCGTCGCAAATTCGCGGTCAAGCGCAGGCATCACGGTTGGCAGGGCGCCCTGGAAAATCTCGCCGGTGCTGCCGTCGATCGTGATCAGGTCACCTTCGGCGAAGCGTACGCCGTCAATCTCCGCCGAGCGCGCCTGGTAATCGATCGCCAGGCTCGACGCCCCCGAGACACAAGGGCGCCCCATGCCCCGCGCGACGACCGCCGCATGGCTGGTCATGCCGCCCCTGGCAGTCAGAATTCCGCGAGCGACATGCATGCCATGGATGTCGTCCGGCGAAGTTTCCTGCCGGACCAGGATGACGTTTTCCCCCAGTTCGGCGCGCACCGCAGCCGTATCGGCGTCGAACACGACCGCGCCCGATGCAGCCCCCGGCGAAGCCGGAAGCCCCGATCCCAGCAGGGTCCGTGGCGCGTCGGGATCGAGCGTGGGATGCAGAAGCTGATCGAGCGAGGCCGGATCGATCCGCCTGATCGCCGCTTCCTCGGCGATCAGGCCTTCCTCGACCATATCGACGGCGATCTTCAGCGCGGCTTTGGCCGTGCGCTTTCCGGAGCGGGTCTGCAGGATATAGAGCTTGCCGCGCTCGACCGTGAATTCGATGTCCTGCATGTCCTGATAGTGCAGCTCGAGCAGCTCGAACAGGCGGGCGAGCTCCGTGAAGACCGCGGGCATCGCCTCTTCCATCGACGGCAGCTTGGCACCGGCGGCCGTGCGGGCTGCGAGCGTCAGATATTGCGGCGTCCGGATCCCGGCGACCACATCCTCGCCCTGGGCGTTGACCAGCCATTCTCCGTAATAGGCCTTGTCCCCGGTTGCCGGATTGCGGGTGAAGGCGACGCCCGTCGCGCTGGTTTCGCCGAGATTGCCGAATACCATCGCCTGGACGTTGACCGCCGTTCCCCATTCGCCAGGGATGCCGTTGAGGCGGCGATAGACCTTGGCGCGATCGGATTCCCAGGATTCGAATACAGCAGCGATTGCGGAAGCAAGCTGCTCGTCGACGTCCTGCGGAAAGGGAGCGCCGCGTTCGGCCTCGACGATGCCGAAGAACTCGCCGATCAAGTCACGAAGATCGGTGGCGCTCAGGTCCACGTCCTGCGAGACGCCGCGATCTTCCTTGGCCTTTTCCAGCGCGTCCTCGAACCGCGCGTGATCGATCCCGAGCACAACGCTTGCGTACATCTGGACGAAGCGGCGATAGCTGTCCCAGGCAAACCGCTCGTCGCCAGACGAAGCAGCCAAGCCACGCACCGTTTGGTCGTTGAGGCCCAGGTTGAGGATCGTGTCCATCATGCCCGGCATCGAGACCCGGGCGCCGGAACGAACCGATACCAGCAAGGGATCGTGCCGATCGCCGAACCTCTTGCCCACCGTGCGCTCGATATGGGTCAGCGCCGACCTGACTTCGCCATCGAGGCGCGCTGACTGGCTGTGGCGATCGCGCAGGAAATGAAGGCATTCTTCGGTTGTGATGGTGAAGCCGGGTGGGACAGGCAACCCGATTCGCGCCATCTCGCCGAGATTGGCGCCTTTGCCGCCCACTACCGCCTTGTCGCGGGCGCGCGAGTCATCATGGGAAATGCCGGGGCCGAACGTGTAGACGGTTTTCATTTGCTGCTAGTTTCCCCGCGGAATGTGCCGCTCTTGCCAAACATGTCCCCGGGCATGCCGCGCCTTGCCGCCACACGGGCGGCAAGGCGGCTGGCGAACGCGGTCGTTACATCCGGAGGATGGCCTTGATCGCGCTGCCGGTTTTTTCGGTGTCTTCGACAGCCTGGTTGATCTGATCGAAATCGTAGAACGAGCAGAGCTTCTCGAATGGGAACAGGCCGGCCTTCTGCATCGCGATCAGCTGCGGGATGAACACCTGCGGCGTGCTGGAGCCTTCCACTACCCCGCGCAGCTTGCGGCCGAACAGGATGTTGTTCATATCAAGCGAAAATTCGGTGCCCATCTTGGCGCCGCCCACGACTGCGGTTTCCCCCATGTTGTGGGTGCTTTCAACCGCCGAACGCAGCACTTGCGGGATCGCGGTCGTATCCATCGCATAGTCCGCGCCGCCGCCCGTCATTGCGACAATCGCTTCCTGGGCATTTGTGGTCGAGGCATCGATGACATCGGTTGCGCCGAGTTCGCGCGCGACTTCGAGCCGAGCCGGATTGCGATCGACCGCGATGATCTTGAGACAGCCCGAAGACTTGGCGGCCATCAGCGCGCTGAGACCGACCGAGCCGACGCCGAAAATGGCGATCGACGAACCCGGAGCCGGCTGCAGCGAATTGAGGATTGCGCCCGCCCCGGTCTGGATGCCGCAGCCCAGCGGGCCGAGCAATTCGATCTGCGCGTCGTCGGCAACCTTGACGCAATTGTTCTCGCTCGCGATCGAATAGGTCGCGAACGAGGACTGGCCGAAGAAGCAGGCGTTCACGTCCTCGCCGTTGCGCGTGATCGGGGTCGATCCGTCGAGCCTGCGGCCCATGAAATTGAGCGGGAACAGGCTGGGGCAATAGGCCTGATGCCCCTTGAGGCATGACGGGCAGGTGCCGCAGTAGCTGAACGACAGGACCACCTTGTCACCTGGCTTGACAGTGGAAACGCCGCGTCCGACCTTTTCGACAACGCCCGCGCCCTCGTGGCCGAGCACAGCCGGCAGCGGGGTCGGATAGTATTGGTCGCGGACAGTCAGGTCGGTGTGGCACATGCCCGCCGCGGCAACCTTTACGAGCACCTCACCATCGCGGGGGTCCTCGATCGATACGTCATCGAGGACGAATTCCCCGCCTTGGCGTTCGATGATCGCGGCGTAGGCTTCCATGCATTTTCTCCCGGTTTTGCGCCAAATCGCGCGTTATCAGCAAAAGAAATAGAGATTCTTGTCTTGCGTGACTCTCGCATCGAGGATCAGTTTGCGCCGGAAGACCTTGAAACCATTGCCGTCCCGGCGCAGCTTGTCCTCGCGCCCCAACGTATGGACCGTGACCTCGGTCTGGCGGCGGTTGCGGTAGACAAGGATGTTCGACAGGACGTCCAGTTCACCGTTGCCGGCTTCGAAAGCTTCGACATTCGAAACGAAGTACCGGATCTTGGATGGCGGATCCTCCATCCAGACCTGGCCTGAATAAAGCCGCTCGACGCGCTGCTTGAGCTCTCCGAAATCATCATTGTAGATCGCCGCATCGTCCGGCGTCGGGTCCGGGCGCCGGTCCCTTGCGAAGCGCTGTTCGTAGATCGGCATCCAGTAATGGATGTCTTCGGCGACCATTCCGTGCAGCCATTCCCGGTACTGCCCGGTCTGCAACAGTCTGACCTCGGCGCGATAGTGTGCCTCGACGGCATAGTGCACATCCGGCGTCACCGGTATTTGTTCGGACGACATGTTCTCTCCGTAATTCTCGATTTTTGGATCGGCGCTGGCGCTCACTCGGCGGCGTCGAGCTTTTCAGTCCAGAAAGTGCGGTTCGGGAAGACCGAATCCCAAGTGTCGTCGTTTGCTTTCACGCTCGCCCAATCCGGGGCATCGATCATTTCCTTCCAGAACCGGTAGAAGCCCCGGTAGGAGGTTTCGCCGATGAAGCTGATTCCGACGATGCCGGGATAGACCGGATGCGGTCCTTCGTAGCCGGCCCCCATCGTGGAGTTCATTCTGCCATCGCGCGTGATCACGCCACGGTTCATGTAGGTTGCCGAAGACATGTTTTCGCCGTCATCGCTTTCCAGCGTTCCGGCGGTGCCGAAGGTGCGGATCGCTTCGCGCTGGATCATGCTCTTGGTAGCTGGATCGGCATCACGTGGCACCATGGTATAGGTCCATACCTCGATTTCATGCGGTCCGCGCGGATGCCAAATCTTGAAGGTGTTGGTCCCGTAGAGGAACGAGCAGTTGGGGAAGATCGAGCAGTTCCAATGCCCCATATAGAGCCGTTCGCGCTCCGGACCGAACTTGCGGCGCACTTCGCCGCGCGTATCCTCGAGATATTTGGTCCAGCCCTCGCGCTTGACGTGGATTGCGGCCGCTGCGTTGTCGATCACCCCGAAGCCGTGGCCATGACGGGTCGTGAACTGCAGCCCAAGATCGTCGAAGGGAATGTCCGCGCGATTGCCCGAAAGGCCTGCCAGCTCGCCGCCGATCTGGCCGAGCGCGGCGGCATGTGTCCAGCCGACGTGATAACCGTCGCCGATGAAGTTCTCGGTCGGTACCTTCCAGTTGCACTGGAGCAGGCTCTTCATCGGAGGTCCGAGCAATTCCAGGCCGCCGCCGGCGCCTTCCCAGATGGTATCGAGATAGAAGCGGAACTCACCAAGATAGTCCTCGAGGCTAGGCGCTTCGGGATCGTGGCAACCGAAAATAAAACCCTTATAGGTTTCGACTCGAACTGACTTTGCCGCCAACGCATCCTTGTCGAGGCTGTTGTGGTAGCAACGCGACTCAAGCGGGACATCGACCAGCGATCCATCCTGTCCGAACACCCAGCCATGATAGTTGCAGACGAACGCCTTGGCATTTCCGCTGTCGGCGTGACAGATCTGGTTGCCGCGATGGCTGCAAGAGTTGATGAAGGCGCGAAACGTCCCGTCGCTTTGGTGCGAGAGGATGACCTTGTCTTCGGCCATGTATGTCGTGATGAAGTCGCCCGGCTTGGGCACAAGCGATTCGTGGCCGAGCATCAGCCATGCGCGGGAAAAAATCCGCTCAATTTCAAGATCGTAGACATCCTTGTCCCAGAAAACCTGGCGGGACTGGCTGGAATTGACCGTGTCTACGAGTGTGGTGTCGCCGCTCATGGCTCTTTCTCCGGTTTTCACGACCTGCGATTGTATTCGGCAGATCCGTGCGCTAAGGGCAATGCGATGCACGATATGCAAAATGCCGATACTGCGCAAGTGGGATTGAGACAGCCGGGCCGCTCGTTCTGATGGGTGCTGCCAACGGTTCTCCAGGCTGGCGGCGTGCCCCGCGTTACCTGTGGAATTCACCATTCTTGCTGCTTTCGCTTGCTTCGCTGTTCTGGGCCTTGAACCCCATCGTCGGCCGGGCGGCGCGCGACTTGCTTTCTCCCCTGTCGCTGGCCTTTTGGCGTTGGGTGGTCGCGTTGCTGTTCGTTCTGCCCTTTGCCTGGCGGCACGTCGTGGCCGATCGTCGGGTCCTGCGCGAGTCCTGGCGCTTGCTGGCGGTGCTGGGCGTGTTCGGCGTGGGGGTGTTCGCCTTTATCGTTTACTGGAGCCTGCAACTCACCACAGCCACCAACAGCCTGCTGCTGCAATCGACCATGCCGATCATGACTCTGGTCATGCCGAGCATTCTGTTCGGGGAGCGGATCAGACCGCTGCTGGCTTCCAGTGCGGCGCTGTCTTTTACCGGAGTCGTCTGGATCGTGACCAGAGGGCAGCCTTTCGCGTTGCATCTTGGCGGGCTCAACCATGGCGATTTGCTCGCCCTGACCGGGGTCTTCCTTTACTCGGCCTACGCGACGTTCTTGCGCAAGGTGCCCGCCATACACCACATGACTCTGCTCGCGGTGCTGTTCGCCGTCGGCATAGGAACATTGGCTGTCCCTTTCCTCGTCAGCCTGGCCGATAGTGGAATCGCCGTGCCGCAAATTGAAGTGGTTGCCGCGGTGCTGTATGTCGGCATCTTTCCCTCGCTGATTGCTTATGCTTTCTTCAACCGCGTGGTGGTGCTGATCGGTTCAGTAAGGGCTGGCGTCTACATGAACCTCCCCACGGTGTTCGGCGTTTTCCTGGCGGTGCTGCTGTTGGGAGAGAGACTTGAAACCTATCACATGGTCGGTGCGGCCATTGTGGTGGCCGCGATATTCGTTTCGCGCCGAGTAGCGGCGGGGCAGACAGAAAAGAGGGGAGAGCGGAAACCATGAGTGATGAGACCGGGGCGGTGGCCTACGATGGCGCGGTGCGGTGGGCTGCGGGGCGCCCTGACCAATTCTGGCTCGAGGCCGCAAAGGCGATCGACTGGGTCGAAAATCCGCCGCGCGCGTACGACCAAAGCATGGGCTGGTTTCCCGAAGGCATCATGAACACATGCCACAATTGCCTCGACCGGCATGTCCAGGCCGGACGCGGCGATGCGGTGGCGCTAGCCTATGATAGCCCCGTGACCGAAACCATCCGCCGCTACTCCTACCGCGAACTGCTGCATGAAACCGAACGTACGGCGGCGATGCTGGCGAGCCTCGGCGCGAAAAAAGGGGATCGGGTAATCCTCTACATGCCGATGATCCCCGAGACGGTTTTCGCGATGCTGGCTTGCGCGCGGCTCGGTGTGATCCATTCCGTTGTGTTCGGCGGGTTCGCCCCACCCGAACTGGCCAAGCGGATCGACGATGCCACTCCCAAACTGGTGCTCACCGCTTCGTGCGGAATCGAAGGCAGCCGCACCATTGCCTACAAGCCGATGGTCGATGAAGCGCTGGTCCTTGCCGCCCACTCGGTCGAGCATGTCGTCCTCGTCCAGCGCGAACAGCTAACCGCGGACTTGATGCCCGTCCGTGACATTGACTGGCACGATCTGCGGCGGAGGACCGCCGATATGCCGGCGCCTCCGTGCGTTCCTCTCGCCTCCGGCGATCCGCTCTACATCCTCTACACTTCGGGCACCACAGGAACTCCCAAGGGAGTGGTGCGCGACAATGGCGGACACGCCGTGGCCCTGGCGTGGTCGATGGCCAACATCTATGGCATCGGGGCAGGGGACACGTTCTGGGCAGCCTCGGACGTCGGTTGGGTGGTGGGGCATAGCTACATCGTCTATGCCCCGCTGCTGGTTGGGGCCACGACTGTCCTGTTCGAAGGCAAGCCTGTCGGCACACCCGATCCCGGCACGTTCTGGCGGACCATAGCGCGCCATAATGTCAAGAGTTTCTTCACCGCGCCGACCGCGATTCGGGCGATCCGCAAGGAGGATCCCGATGCCCGGTACCTGAAGGAGATCGGCGTCGGCGCGTGCCGTGCGGTGTTTCTGGCCGGCGAACGCGCGGACCCGGAAACGATCGCCTGGTTGGAGCGGGAAAGCATTTTGCCGGTGATCGATCATTGGTGGCAGACCGAGCTGGGCTGGCCGGCCATCGCCTCGTGCTTCGCGATGGGGGATTTGCGCCGCAAGCCTGGCAGCGCTGGCTTTCCGGTGCCAGGATATCAGTTCGCCATCCTCGACGACGAAGGATTTGCTCTGCCCGACAAGGCAAGCGGCAATATTGTGATCAAGACCCCGCTGCCGCCCGGCACTTTCCGTTCGCTGTGGAACAACAACGCCACGTTTGTCCGGAATTTCGAGACGTTCCCTGGATACTACGAAACCGGTGATGCAGGCTTTCGCGACAGTGAGGGCTTCATGCACATCATGGGACGAACCGACGACATCATCAACATCGCCGGTCATCGGCTGTCGACCGGACAAATGGAAGAGATCGTGTCGCGGCAACCAGGTGTCGCTGAATGCGCCGTCGTCGGTGCGGACGATGACCTCAAAGGTATGGTACCGATTGCTTTCGTCACCCCGCAGATTGGTTTTGCGGCAGATAAGGGCATAGCCGAGCGCTCTGTCCTTGCCGTGCGTAGCGAGCTTGGTGCGATCGCGGCGATGAAGGCGGTGCTGGTCGTCGAGCAATTGCCCAAGACCCGTTCTGGCAAGATCTTGCGTAGCCTGCTCCGCAAGATTGTGAACCGCGAACCCTTTGATATCCCCGCGACAATTGACGAGCCAGAAACGCCGGCCAAGATTGCGGTTGTTTATCGGGAAAAATGTGGATTTAATGACCCTCATCCGCCAAACTCCGGCAAGTGATTGACCCGCATCACGATTTTTTGACCGTTTAGTGTGGATCGGCGTGCAAAAAAGAACCCCGTTATGGAGTGGGCCCCTGGGGTCGGACAGGTGGGACCATAATGATTGACCGTGGGTTTGGCTTTTGGAGAAAAGCCAATGCGACACCGTTCCCACAGCATGGAGTTCAAACGTCAGGTCGTTCAGGAATATCTGGGCGGCGAAACATTGCATGGGCTGGCCAAGCGTCATGACGTTTCTCGCCAATTGATCCGGGTCTGGATTGAGAAGTATGAGGCGGGCGAGTTCGACGATGACGCGCAAGCGGCTGATCTCATCCAGCAATATGAGGCCCGCATCGCCGCGCTGGAACGCCTGGTAGGCAAGCAGGCTCTCGAACTGGAGTTTCTAAAGGGGGCTCTGCAAAGCGCACCGCGGCCGAGAAACGGGACTACATCCGTCATCACCGGCCCCTTGGCATCTCCGTCTCCCAGGGGTGCAGACTGATGGGTATCGCACGTTCAACCTATTATCATGGGCGGGTGAAGCGGGTTGACGAAGCCGATCTGCTGGCCGCAATCATGGCGATCTGCGATGAGTTTGAGGCTTATGGCTGGCGACGCGTACGGGCGGCCCTTCAGCACCAGGGCATCTGCGCAAATCATAAGCGCATCAAGCGTTTGATGCGGGAACACAGCCTTCAGCCGCGGAGACGGCGGAGATATGTCGCAACGACTGACAGTGATCACGATCTGCCGATCTTCCCGGACCTGGCAAAGGACGTCGCTCTGACAGGTGCGGATCAGCTCTGGGTCGCAGATCTGACCTATGTCGCGATTGCGAGTGGCTTTGCTTATGTGGCGATCATCCTAGACGCATGGTCAAGGCGGGTGGTTGGCTATGCCATCGGTCGGTCGATCGATGCCCGCCTCGCCATTGCCGCGCTTGAAACTGCTATCGCAAGTCGGCAGCCCTCACCGGGCCTCATTCATCATTCGGACCGTGGATCCCAGTACGCAGCCGCTTCCTACCGTGCGCTGCTGGCAGCCAATGGCATTACCGGATCGATGAGCCGGCGCGGAAATCCTTACGATAACGCCAAGGCGGAAAGCTTCATGAAAACGCTCAAGGTCGAGGCGGTCTACCCGATGGCGTTCGAGACTTTCGAGGATGTCGCCACCCATCTTCCACCGTTCATCGACCGCGTCTACAATGAACGCCGACTGCATTCCGCTCTGGGCTATTTGAGCCCGGTGCAGTTTGAGGAGTTACACACCAAAACTATGGTCAAATCCGCGGCCTGATACCTGTCCGACCCCAGGGGCCCACTCCATATTTCGATAGCTTACACAGTCGCGTGGAAGTTCATGCGGCGAGATCGGGATGTTGGTTTTGGAGACAGTGGTTCGTATCCGGCGTGAGTATGCCGGCGGGAAGGCGATCAAGGCGATCGCGCGTGATCTGCATGTGTCGCGGTAGGTAATCCGCAAGGCGATCCGAGCGCCTGAAGGCGCATTTGATTATCGACGCAAGGTTCAGCCGCTGCCGCGGATCGGTCCGTTTCAGGATCGGCTGGATGTGCTGTTGGAAGAGAACGAGGTACGGGGCCGGCGTGACCGGCTTCGGATGCCCCATATCCACGACCTTCTGGTGCATGAGGGTTTCGAGGGCTCTTACGATGCCGTGCGCCGCTATGCGGCACGGTGGAAGATCGAGCGGCGCAGGGATGTCGGCGACGGGACGACGGCCTTTATTCCGATGCTGTTCCAGCCCGGCGAGGCCTACCAGTTCGACTGGAGCCACGAGGATGTCGAGATCGCCGGCAAGCCGATGCGGGTAAAGGTCGCGCACATGCGGCTGTGCGCGTCGCGGGCGGTGTATGTCCGAGCCTATCCACGCGAGACCCAGGAGATGCTGTTTGACGCGCATGCGCGCGGCTTTGCCTTTTTCGGCGGCGTGCCCAGGCGCGGCATCTACGATAATATGAAGACGGCGGTGACGAGCGTGTTCACCGGTAAGGACCGGGTGTTCAACCGGCGGTCCCTGATCATGGCCGACCATTACATGGTCGAGCCCACGGCCTGCTCGCCGGCGGCGGGCTGGGAGAAGGGCCAGGTCGAGAACCAGGTGCAGACCATCCGAGGGCGCTTCTTCCAGCCCCGTCTGCGGTTCGCCAGCCTCGAGGAGCTCAATGGCTGGCTGGAAGCTGAGTGCCGGCGCTGGGCCGAACGACAAGCCCATCCTGAGCAGGGCGACCAGACCGTGGCGCAGATGCTGGAGATGGAACGCCCTGCATTACAGTCGATGCTGGGGCCGTTCGATGGCTTCAACGAGAGCGAGCACGGCGTGTCGGGCACCTGCCTGATCAGCTACGATCGCAACCGATACTCGGTCCTCTCGACGGTGGCGCGGCGCACGGTGCAGGTTCGGGCCTATGCCGACCGCATTGTCGTGCGATGCGGCGATGAGGTCGTCGCCGAGCATCCCCGCTTCTTCGGGCGGAACCGCACCATCTATGATCCCTGGCACTATCTGCCGGTGCTGGCCCGCAAGCCCGGCGCTTTACGCAACGGCGCCCCTTTCCAGGACTGGGAGTTGCCGCCAGCCTTGGCGCGGTTGCGACGCAAGCTGGGCAACGGCGATGATTCTGACCGGCGGTTCGTGCGCGTGCTGGCGGCCGTGCTGACCGACGGCCTGGAACTCGTCGAGGCCGCCGTGCGGGAGGCGCTGGCGACCGGCACGGCGAGCGACGATCTGATCCTCAATATCCTGGCACGGCGCCGCGAACCGCCGCGACCGCTGACGATCGTCACTTCAGAGGACAATACCCTGCGGCATCCGCCGATCGCTGACTGTGCCCGTTACGACCAACTGAGGAACTTCCATGCAGCGGCATGACATGATCGACGCGATGCGCGGGCTTAGGCTCAAGGGGATGGCCGGCGCGTTCGATGAGGCCGTCACCACGGGCCTCCAGCGTCAGCGCACAACGATGGAGATACTGACCGATCTGCTGCGCGCGGAAGCAACGCACCGCCACGCGGCCTCGATCCGATACCGGATGGCGGCCGCCAAGCTGCCGGTGGTGAAGGATATCGATGCGTTCCGCTTCGAAGGGACGCCGATCAACGAGGGGCTGGTCCGTTCGCTGCACGGTGGCGCGTTCCTGCCCGCACGGCGCAATATTGTCCTGGTCGGCGGCACCGGCACCGGCAAGACCCATCTGGCCATCGCCATCACCGCCAATGTCGTTCGCGCCGGGGCGCGGGGGCGTTACTTCAACACCGTGGATCTGGTGACCCGCCTCGAAGAGGAAGCCCGGATCGGCAAAAGCGGCGCGCTTGCCGCCCAGCTCTCTCGGCTCGATCTCGTGGTTCTGGACGAGCTTGGCTATCTGCCATTCGCCCGTTCAGGCGGGCAGTTGCTGTTCCATCTCGTCAGCAAGCTTTACGAGCAAACCAGCGTCATCATCACGACCAACCTGGCGTTCGGGGAATGGCCGACCGTGTTCGGCGATCCCAAGATGACCACCGCTCTCCTCGATCGCGTCACCCATCATTGCGACATCATCGAAACCGGCAATGACAGCTGGCGCTTCAAGAACCGAAACTGATCCTCGCCGCAGGTCAGGATGAAGATGCTTTGCGCTGCGCGCGCCTCCGGTCGGGCTCCGCCCTCCCTACGCCGCGCGCAGCGCAAGGCGCGTTCCTTGACAGTCGTGCCATCCTTGAAAGGGGGTCCCGTTTGCACGCCGATTGACACTTGAGACGCCTGCCATGCAGGGCACGGCCACGTAACCTTGTCATCTCCGTCGTGGTAGCTGTCTCATCAATGAAGTGAAGCCGATGCCGCTCCTCGCGCATGCGTGGTTGTCGATCCAGGCGCCAACGCCGACGGGCTTGGGCCACATCATCGCGTCCGCATTCCGACGCCATCAGGGCTTTTTTATATCGAAAGCCCGCAGCAAGGAGCGCCCGTGACAGCGATGCCGGATGAACTTCAAGACCACTATGGGCTTTTAGCTTCGGAGCCAGTTCGGCCATCGCGATGTCTGACTTTTCATCAACCCAGCGGCTCAATATGCTGGCGTACGGAGCGAGCTTACCGGCACCTGGTGGGCGTCCCTGTTTGGCAGGGGAAGCTGGGCCGTCTTTGAAACCCTCTGTGCGAGTTTAACGGCACAGCTTGGACTAACCCCAAAACGCCGCGCTGCATCACGCCGCGAATAACCCGCTGATACATGCGCTGAAATCCGTTCCCGAAGATCGCTCGAATAGGCTTTTCCAATCATCCACCTCCAGCAGCGAATGAATCATAATTTGCCTGGCATGGGAATCCCCGCCGATTCCTATTTCACGCCAAACGCTCTAGGGAGACCTGTGCGCGGTTGGGCGTAAAGTTATGAAATCGCGCAGATATTCGATAACATTGTTGTGAATCTTGGATTGCGCGCGAAGGCAGCTCTCGTCGAAGCCGTTCTGCGCGAGCAGCCGCGCATTCTCGCGCGCCGAGCTGTCGCCGATGATTATGCGCAGGTCGAAATCTTCGTCCTGCGAGCGCTCGGCAAGGTGCGCGAGCACGTGCTTCAGGCCTGCGTCGATGCCGAGGTCGCTCCATTTGATATAGGAGTATTGAAGATAGAGGCTGCGCTCAGCGCCCTCGATCCATTCGGTTATACGCCGCGCATAGTTATCGGGTGACAGCAGAGGCTGAATACGGATCGGGCGGGGCGCCGAGGGAAGCCTGGCTGGCGCGACCGGCTCGGGCGGAGCGGCCAGATCGAGCGCTGCGCGATCTGCCAGCTCGTCGATCGAGACGAAGAGGTCGGGCATCGCGAGCGAGGTGCCGGGCTCTGCGGCATTGTCGGAGTCAGCCATGGCCTTGTCGTGGAGGATGTAGCGCTGGAACAGCTGGGCGAGCCCCGCATCCTCAGCGATAACATGCCATTCGCGGTTACCGCGCCGGAACATTGTGCGGGCATCGGCGGGCTTGCCGAGCGGGTCGAGTGGAGGCTGACTCGCCGGGGACCAGTTGCCGCTCGATAGCCACATCACCGTGTCGTCGCGGACCGCGACCTTGGGATGGTAGGCGGAGGGGAAGCGGCGGCTGGAGTTGCAGAAGATGATCGAGGCGCTGTAGCGGGCGCCGAGACGGCTTTCGAGCCGCTCCTGAATGCTTTCCTCCCCGTCTCCGAGGTTCTCGCGCAGGTCATCGTCAATAGTGAGGGCAACCTCAGCGTTGGCCGCCGTAACGGCGTCGATCAGGGCATTGGCGATGTAGTCGGCCGAGAAGTCGTACATTGCAACGGTGAGCCGCTCCTCGACGCCGCCGAGGAAGCCTTGCAGCGTCGTCCAGCCGGTGTCGGGGCCGGCATGACAGACCAGTGTTCCATGGAAGGTCACCTCTTCGTCGATGGGATCGCCCTCGATTCCTTCATAGCGCAGGGCCGAGGCAGCGGCGGCATCGAGGCCGGCCGCAACGGGCAGGCGGTCCTGCGCGAGCTCCAGCGCCTTCCACGGGTCAGCCTGGACGACATCAATGCGGACGCCTTCGACCGCTTCCGGCAGCCGTTCCTCCGGCAGCAGGCTTTCCGGCGGCAGCCAGCGGCGCACATAGGCGACGATCGCCGGCTCGCGGACGAGCGTGCCATCGATGACGGCGAATCCCGGCTCCGCCGCGAGGAAGCCGCGCGTCCGGGAGAGCTGGTGAAGATTGCGCTCGATGACTTTGGCGACGCTCGCCTTGGCCTGTGTCATCGGTCCTGCAATTCTCCGCAAAAGTGGGCTTTGAAAATTCCCTAGTTGGTGGCCCCTTCATCTCATTCTGCCGGGGCTAGCCCCGGCAGAATGAGATGAGCCGACATCGTCCTCATCTCCTTTGCAGACGCGGAGACGGGGCCGATGATCCGACTTGGAGAATTGATGATGATCCTCGAGCTACATCGGCAGGGCGTATCCATATCAGCCATCGCCCGACGCACTGGCCGCGATCCCAAGACCATCCGCAAATATATCGAACGGGGCGTCGAAGCTCCGGTCTATGGCCCACGCGCATTGGGACGGCCGAACAAGCTGGCGCCCTATCTGGAATTTCTGCGCGAGCGGGTGGCGGCCTTTCCCGATCTGACAGCGGCGCGCCTGACGCGGGAAATCCGTGAGCTGGGTTATATGGGCGCCTATACTGCCGTGAAGCGGTTCCTGGCCGCGATCCGGCCGGAAAACGGCCCCAAGCCCTTCGAGGTGCGGTTCGAGACGCCGCCAGGCGTGCAGGCGCAGATCGACTTCGCCCGGTTCGTCGTTGATTTTACCGATGAGCCTGGCGTCAGCCGGATCGTCTGGCTGTTCAGCCTGGTGCTGGGGCATTCGCGCTTCCTGTTTGCACGCTATGTCATGCACCAGGATCTCCAAACCCTGTTGCGCTGCCATATGCAGGCTTTTGAAACGATCGGCGGTGTTCCGATCGAGATCCTCTACGATCGCATGAAAACCGCCGTGACGGGGGAGGATGATCAGGGCCATATCATCTACAATCGATCATTGCTGGCCCTGGCGCGGCATTACCGCTTCGTACCCCGCGCCTGCCGCCCCTATCGGGCCAAGACCAAGGGAAAGGTCGAGCGGCCGTTCAGCTATATCCGCAAGGACTTCTTCCTGGGCCGAAGCTTCCGCAATCTGGAAGATCTCAATGTCCAGCTGATAGACTGGCTCGATACCGTCGCCAACGTCCGTGTCCATGGCACGACGCAGCGGATCATTCTCGAAGCCTTTGCCGCCGAGCAGCCTGAGCTGCAACTGCTCCCAGCAGAGCGCTTCGATGCCGTGCTGAAGCTGGAGCGCCGCGTCAGCCACGACGGCATGGTCTCCGTCGGCGGCAACTATTACAGCGTTCCCGATCGCACCCGCCGCGTCGTCGAAATCCAGCAGTTGCCCGACAAGATCCGGATCATCGACCTGGGCCAGGTCATTGCCGAGCATCCTGTCCTGGAGGGGCGCCGACAGTACAGGATCGATCCTGTGCATCGAACCGGAGGCAGCGGGGCCAAGCGTCGTCACCACGCAAAGGATGCAATCACCATTGGCCGTATCGGCGAGCATGTCGCTGTGCGCTCCCTGGCGATCTATCAGGCGATCGGCAGCCAACTGGCCCGAGGAGAACGGCCATGAGCCATGGGGGTGCTGCGTCTCGCGTTGATAATATCCGCCGCAGTCTGGTCCATCTTAAAATGCCGCGCGCCCTGGAAATGCTCGACGCCACCCTGCGCGGGATCGAGCAGGGCAAGATCGATGGCGTTGAGGCGATCGACATATTGCTGAACGAAGAACTGTCGCTGCGGGAGAACCGCAGGATCAAGGCGGCCCTGCGCATGGCCAGGCTGCCGATCATCAAGACGCTGGACGGATATGACTTCTCCTTCCAGCCATCGCTCGACCGCAACCGGATCCTGGCGCTGGCCGGCCTCGACTTCATCAACCGGGCCGAGGTCGTGCATCTGCTGGGGCCGCCGGGCACCGGGAAAAGCCACATCGCGACCGCCCTCGCAGTCGAAGCCGTGAAGGCAGGCAAAAGCGTCTACTTCATCCCGCTTGCCGATCTGATCGCTGCGCTGGCCAAGGCTGAACGCGAAGGAACGTTGCGCGAAAGGATCCGCTTCCTGTGCCGCTCCTCCCTGCTCGTCGTCGATGAGATCGGATATCTCCCTGTCACGCCGGGCGGCGGCAACCTGTTCTTCCAGCTCGTCAACGCCCGATACGAAAAGGGCGCCATGATCCTCACATCCAACCGCGGCTTTGCGGAATGGGGGGATGTCTTTGGCGATCCTGTGGTGGCGACGGCCTTGTTGGACCGCCTCCTTCACCATGCCGTTGTCATCCAGATCGAGGGCTCGAGCTATCGTATGCGACAGCACGCCGACCTGCTGCCTGAGCATGCGCGCGCAACTCCATCCATCAACCCACCGCCCTTGCCGAAACGGCGCGGCCGACCACCAGCAAAGGAAAAGCCAGATCTCCATCACGGCTGATCACCGGCACAGACCGTCCCGCCAAACTAGGGAATTTTAGATGCCCACTTTTGCGGAATCTTCGGTGCCCGTTGACAATGCCGCCTTCGGCGGATACAAGGCGTCGGGCTTCGGGCGTGAAAATCACCGGATGATGCTCGACCATTATCAGCAGACCAAGAACCTGCTCGTCTCCTATGACGAGCACGCGCTCGGCCTGTTCTGACCCCTCGCTCAAAAGGAGAAACGGACATGGCGAAAACCATGAAGGCGGCGGTCGTCCGCGAATTCGGCAAGCCCCTGGTCATCGAGGACGCGCCGATCCCGACGGTCGGCCCCGGGCAGATCCTGGTCAAGATTGCGGCAACCGGCGTGTGCCATACCGACCTGCACGCGGCAGAAGGGGACTGGCCGGTCAAACCCAACCCGCCCTTCATTCCTGGCCATGAAGGCGTCGGGCATGTCGCCGCCGTCGGTGCGGGCGTCACCCATGTGAAGGAAGGCGACCGGGTCGGTGTGCCCTGGCTCTACACCGCCTGCGGGCATTGCGTGCATTGCCTGGGTGGCTGGGAGACGCTTTGCCACGAACAGCAGAACACCGGCTATTCGGTCAATGGCAGCTTTGCCGAATATGTCCTCGCCGATCCCAACTATGTTGGTCACCTTCCCGACAATGTCGACTTCCTCGACATTGCGCCGATCCTCTGCGCGGGCGTCACCGTCTACAAGGGATTGAAGGCCACCGAGGCCCGACCCGGCGAGTGGGTGGTCGTCTCAGGGATCGGCGGGCTCGGCCACATGGCGGTGCAATATGCCCGTGCCATGGGTCTCAATGTGGCCGCGGTCGACATCGACGATAGCAAGCTCGACCTCGCTACACGCCTTGGCGCCACACTGACGGTCAACGCGCACAGCGAGGACCCTTCGGCAGCGCTCAAGAAGGCGATAGGCGGCGCGCACGGAGCGCTCGTCACCGCCGTTTCGCCCAAGGCGTTCCAGCAGGCGCTCGGCATGGTCCGGCGCGGCGGCACGGTCGCGCTCAATGGTCTGCCGCCGGGCGACTTCCCGCTGTCGATCTTCGACACCGTGCTGAACGGCATTACCGTGCGAGGCTCGATCGTCGGCACGCGGCTCGATCTGCTCGAGGCACTGGCGTTCGCCGGCGACGGCAAGGTCAAGGCCACGGTCCATGCAGACAAGCTGGAGAACATCAACGACGTCTTCTCCCGCATGCACCATGGCGACATCGAGGGCCGGATCGTCCTCGACCTCGCCTGAACCCGACTTCGCGAAAGTACAGTTCATGTCTCCCTTACATATCCGGCCGATCGCACGGCGCCGTTTCGTCCAGGGGCTGGCGATCGGCGGCGCGGTTGCCGGCTTCGCCCCGGCGCTTCTCGCGCGATCCGCCCCAGTCTCGCCCGCCGAGCTTAGCGGGACCGAGTTCGACCTCGAGATCGCCGAGCTGCCAGTCAACTTCACCGGCAAACGCCGTATCGCGACCGCCGTGAACGGCAGCGTGCCCGCGCCGGTCCTGCGCCTGCGCGAAGGCGACACGGTCACGCTCCGTGTGCGCAACGGCCTCAAGGAGATGTCGAGCATCCATTGGCACGGCATCATCGTGCCGGCGGAGATGGACGGCGTGCCCGGCATCAGCTTTGCCGGCATCGCGCCGGGCGAGACCTTCACCTATCGCTTCGAGGTCCGCCAGAGCGGAACCTACTGGTATCACGCTCACACGCTCGCCGAGCAGACGGGACTCTATGGAGCGATCATCGTGGAGCCAAAACAGGTGCCGACGGCGCGGGCGCCCGATCGCGACTATTGCATCGTGCTCAGCGACTGGTCGGACGAGCCGCCGTTGCAGATCTTCCTCAATCTCAAGAAGCAGAGCAGCTACTATAATTTTGCGCAGCCGACCGCCGGCGATTTCCTCAAGGATGTCGGCACCATGGGCTTGGGCAAGGCGCTCGAGCGGCGGCGGATGTGGAACAGCTCGCGGATGAACCCGACCGACTACAGCGATGTCTCTGCCGCGACCTACACCTATCTGATGAACGGCGCGCCGCCCGCCGGCAACTGGACCGGTATCGCCGCGCCCGGCGAGCGCGTGCGCCTGCGCTTCGTCGGCGCGGGGACGGCGACGTTCTTCGACGTGCGGATCCCCGGGGTCGAGCTGACGGTCGTATCGACCGACGGGCAGCCGGTCGAGCCGGTCACGGTCGAGGAATTCCGGATCGGCCCGGGCGAGACCTACGACGTCGAGTTCACCATGCCCGAGGGCGGCGCCCGCACCATCTTCGCGCAGGCGATCGATCGGAGCGGCTATGCGCGTGGCACGATCGCACCGGCCCCGGGCATGGCGGCAGCCGTGCCGCCGCTCGATGCCCGGACCTGGCTCGAGCCGGTCGACATGATGGGCGCGATGGCGACGATGGGCGCAATGGGAGGCGACGCGCATGCCGGGCACGGCATGACCGAGATGCCGGCCAGGGCACGGCACGCCCGCACCGAATATGGCGCCAATACCGACATGCGCGTCGACTATCCGCGCACCAATCTCGACGATCCCGGCGCCGGGCTGCGCGGGCGCGGCTGGCGCGTGCTGACGCTGGCCGATCTGCGCACGCCGGGCGGCGATCCCGACCCGCGCGAGCCCGAGCGCGACATCGAGCTGCATCTGACGGGCAATATGGAACGGTTCATCTGGTCGCTCGACGGCATCAAGCTCAACGATTCCAGGCCGCTTCATTTCAAGCCAAACGAGCGGCTGCGCGTCACCTTCGTCAACGACACGATGATGGCGCATCCGATGCATCTGCACGGCATGTGGAGCGATGTCGAAGGCCCGGACGGCGCCTTCCAGGTCCGCAAGCATACGGTCGTGGTCCAGCCCGCCCAGCGGGTGAGCTTCCGCGTCACCGCCGACGCCATGGGCCGATGGGCCTTCCACTGCCATCTGCTCTATCACATGGCGGCCGGCATGTTCCGGGAGGTGGTGGTCGCATGATCCGGATTTTCCCCTCGCGCGGCATCGCTCTTGGCGCTGCCCTCTTCCTGGCGCCGGCGATCACGGCTCCCGCCCTCGCGCAGGATGCCTCGCCCCCGTCGCCCGCCGCCACCCCTGCCCAAACGGCCACTCCCGCTCAGCACACCCCTTCCGCGCAAGGCTCTCAGGACCATGCGGGCATGGACATGCCGGGCATGGATATGACCGACACGAAGGCGTCCGGTAACGGCGCCACGATGGACATGGGCTCGATGCAGGGTGGCAAGGCCCCGCCGGACGCGCGCAACTCGGACGATTATGCCGACGGCTATCGCAACTCGACGCTGCCGGGCTATGAGATGGCCGACAAGCTCTCGATCCCCAAGATACTTGTCGATGAGCTCGAATTCGCCAGCGGCAACGAGGGTCAGGGCGTGGGTTGGACCGTGCTCGTCACCAAGGGTCAGGACAATGACAAGCTCTGGCTGCGCAGCCAGGGCCTCAAGAACTCCCGCGACCAACGTCTCGATCCGGAGAGCAGCGTCGAGGCGCTGTGGTGGCACAGCAAGAACCCGTTCTGGGGCACGCTGCTCGGGGTCAGGCAGGATCTCGGCAAGGGCGCGACGACATGGCTGGCCGCCGGCGTCGAGGGACTGGCGCCTTATTGGTTCGACGTCCAGCTCACCGGCTATGTAGGGACCGATGGGCGTCTCGCGGCGCGCGCCAAGGCCTCCTATGAGGTCCTGTTCACCAATCGGTTGATCCTCACACCGCAGGTAGAGACCAATATCTATTCGAAGCGGTCGAGCGATCGGCAGCTCGGCAGCGGCTTCAGCAATGTCGAGCTGAGCGGACGGTTGCGCTACGAGGTGTCGCGCAAGTTCGCGCCCTATATCGGCTTCGTCTGGGAGCGCGCATTTGACGGCACGGCCGATTTCCGTCGCCTGCGCAGGGAAGGGCCTTCCGAACACAGGCTGGTGATCGGCTTGCGCGCCTGGTGGTGATCCGCGGATGGCCACTCGAGGGATCGACCGCGAACGCGCCGCGTGACAAGGCTGGATCGCAAGCCAACGGTCGCTGGCCGGCCTCCTTTTTCGTCTTGTTGCTCGCGGCGGCTGCGGCGTCGGCGGGACAGACGGCCATTCTCGCCTTCCTTCCGGCACTGGTCGACCCGGCTCGTGGCGCGCTATCGTCAAGCGCTCATGATTTTCACGTCGCGAGCCTGACCGCGGTCCATCCCCTGGCAGCCTTGCTGGCGGCGCCGCTCTGGGGCTGGATCGCGGACCGGGTCGACTATCGGGCGATGTTGCGCGCAGCGCTGGTCATCCTCGCGCTGGTGACCGCGCCGATCGGCCTCGTCGGGTTGCCTGAGCTTTATGCATTGCGTCTGGTGGCGGGGATGGCGTCGGCCGCCATCATACCGTTGGGCTTGCTCTGCGCGAGCTTTGCCGCAAGCGGGCGCGCGGACCAGGCGCGCCGCTTCACCTGGCTGACCGCCTTCGTGTTTCTGGGCGATCTCGCCGGTCCGCTGGTGGCGGAGGTCTCGGCCGCGATCCTGCCCCGCGCTCCCCTCATGATCCTCGCTCTCGGCATCGGTGCCGTCGGGGCGGCGCTTTGCGCCGTGCGTCTGCCGCGCTGGTGTGCACCTTGCATCGATGGCGGAGACCTGCCCGCGCCTACGCTCGGCGCGACGTTGATCCTGCTTTTTATCACGATCGTCGCGGGCGGCGGGCTGGCGGCGATGCATGTCAATCTCCTGGTGACGCGGAGCGCCATTTCGCTGAGCCGCGAAGAGATCGCCTGGATGCTCAGTCTCTGCGGATTGGGCATGCTGGCGGCACAGATCTTCCATGCAAAGCTGGATTGGCTGGTCACTGTGCCGAGGCGGCTTGCCGGATTGACGCTGGGCCTGCTGGCTGTGGCACTTTTCATGTTTCCTGTCGCCGCGAGTATGGCCGAGCTCAGTGGGATCATCGTTGCTGCCGGCTGGAGCTCGGCAACCCTTCGATTGGTCACCAGCTTCTGGATCAGCGGCGGCGGGGCCCCTTCAGGCGTGAAGCTCGGTTTCCAGCATTCCGCCGCCAGCATCGGGCAGGCGCTCGCGCCGCTGGCGATAGCCATCGTCGCTCCCGGGGCGCAGCCGCTCGTTCTGTGGGGGATTGGTGGTCTATCGCTAGCGCTGCTTGTGTCCCTGCCGCTAGCCTGGAGGCCGCCCGCCATCGTAAAATCATCTGCGTGATGAGGGGAGGGGCGCATTGATGCGTATAGAAAAGAAGGGGCCTCTGCCCCATGCTTATCGTTCTTCCGGGAGTCATTTCATGAAGACCCGCCTATTCGTCGCCTTGCTGTTCCTCGCCATGCCCGGCGTAGCGCTTGCGGCCAGTGATATCGTCGTCCACCGGGATCCGGGATGTGGATGTTGCGAGAAGTGGGCGCAGGCCGTGCGCGCGAAGCTGGGACGCAAGGTCGTCATGCGTGACGATGCGTCGCGCAGCGAGCTTCAGCGCAAGGCCGGCATGCCCCGGACGCTGGCATCTTGCCACAGCGCGATCGTCGATGGCTATATGATCGAGGGCCATGTCCCGATATCCGACGTCAAGCGCTTGCTGGCGACCCGTCCTGCGGGCGTCAAAGGCATTGCGGTTGCGGGGATGCCGATCGGTTCGGAGGGCATGGAAGTGGCAGGCGCTGCCCGCCAACCCTATACGGTGGTGGCCTTCGGCAGCGCCGGTCAGCGAATTTTCGCCCGCCATTGATATCGCGCGGTTTGCAGCATCCTGCAGAATTGCCCGGTGGTAGAGGACCCCGCTGTCGAGTGTAGAACCTTGTGTCAAGCGAGCTGATGGCGTCCCTACCCCTACCTACACTGAAAAAGCAACGATTTGTCTTGTAAGTTGTTCGCGGTCGTCTCCCTGATTTGCCTGAATTTGGCCCAAAATGTGGAACGATTGTGGGACCGTTTGCCCACCGAAAGTGTGAGAACGGCCCCAACATTCCCGATCAGGGCCCCGAACCGATGGCACTCACAGCATTGAAGGTGAAAAACGCGAAGCCCGGTCGCCATGTCGATAGCCGGGGCTTTGCCTGATTGCACTTTGCGTTCGCTTGCATTACATCGTCATGCAGAAAGGAAATCGACATGGCCGCAAACGCTCTTGTGCAGACCCGGATCGACGGAGCGGTGAAGGAGGAAGCCGCGACCGTGCTGGCTGCTATGGGGCTGACCGTCTCCGATGCCGTGCGCCTGATGCTGACCCGCGTTGCCCGCGACAAGGCCTTGCCGTTTGAACCGCTGGTGCCCAATGCCGAGACGATCGAGGCCATGAAGGAAGCGCGCGAGGGAAAGGGCAAGCGGTTCGCCACGGTGGTCGACCTGATGGCCGACCTCAATGCGGACGATTGAACGCTTCGGGCGGTTCAAGCGCGACTACAAGCGGGAGAAGAAGGGGCAGCACGCCAAGACGCTGGACGCTGACCTGATCCCGATCATCGAGGCGCTGGCATCCGACGAGCCGCTTGAACCGCGCCACCGCGACCATGCGCTGACCGGCGACTGGCGCGACCATCGCGATTGCCACATAAAGCCCGACCTCGTGCTGATTTACCGCAAGCCCGATGACGACACCTTGCAGCTTGTGCGCTTGGGATCGCACGCGGAATTGGGTTGGTGACGCCCGCGCATGGCGAGCTTATACGTTTGTCGGGTATGTCAGCCAGAGGCACGATTACGGGTTAGGTGTGATCAGCGAGCATCCGATGCCAACAAGCTTTTGCAGAAGACATCAATCGCAGAGATGCATTCGGCAGGCGCTGCTTGAAACAAAAATGAGGGCCATAAATCACTTTCACCCTCAAATTCTGACAAATTTGCCGTTAGTTCACGACTGGTGAGCGAGAAATGAGCCGATCGCGTTGGGCTTGAAGAGCCGACCGCTCGCTCCACCGTCGTGACCCCTACGTTGATGACCGGCGGATGCTGGCCCGGTAGACGATGCTGCCGAGAGCGACGACGACGCCCATGATGGCAAAAGATTCCATGCTCGAATGGCTCAAAAGCCAGATCGTGAGAAGGAAGGCGGAGTGCCGGCGCTGGGCCGAGCACCACACCCATCCCGAGCGCGGCGATATCACCGTGGCCTAGGCGCTGGAGATGGAGCGGCCTGTCCTGCAGCCGATCCTGGCGCCCTTCGATGGCTTCCATGAGAGCGAGCATGCCGTCACCGGCACCTGCCTCATCAGCTTCGACCGCAACCGCTACTCGGTCATGTCCAGGGCGGCGCGGCGCACGGTGCAGGTGCGCGCCTATGCGGGCCGGATGGTCATCCGCTGCGGCGAAGAGATCGTCGGGGAACATGAGCGTCACTTCGGGCGGAACCGCACCATTTACGATCCCTGGCATTATCTGCCGGTTCTGGCCCACAAGCCCGGTGCCCTGCGCAACGGCGCGCCGTTCCAGGACTGGGAGTTGCCGCCATCCCTCCATCGCCTGCGACGCAGGCTGGGGCACGGGGATGAGGCGGATCGCAGGTTCGTGCGGGTGCTCTCGGCCGTGCTCACCGATGGCTGGAGCAGGTCGAGGCGGCGGTGCGCGAAGCGCTGGCGAGCGGAACGGTCAGCGACGACCTGATCCTCAACATCCTCTCCCGTCGCCGCGAGCCGGCGACGCCCCATAGCATCGTCACTTCGGAAGACCGGATGCTGAGTCACCCGCCGATCGCCGACTGTGCCAGCTATGACCGACTGCGAGGCTATGATGCAGCGGCATGAGATGATCGACACAATGCGCGGCCTGGGCCTCAAGGGCATGGTGGCCGCGTTCGACGAGGCCGTCACCACCGGCCTCCAGCGCCAGCGCACCACCATGGAGATCCTGACCGATCTGCTCCGCGCGGAAGCCACCCATCGCGACGCCGCCTCGATCCGATATCGCATGACGGCCGCGCGGCTGCCGGTGGTGAAGGACCTGGAGCGGTTCAGCTTCGAAGGGACGCCGATCAACGAGGGACTGATCCGCTCCCTGCATGATGGCTCCTTCCTACCGGCGCGTCGCAACATCGTGCTCGTCGGCGGCACGGGCACCGGCAAGACCCACCTCGCCATCGCGATTACCGCCAACGTCGTGCGCAAAGGGGCTCGGGCACGATACTTCAACACCGTCGATCTGGTGACACGCCTCGAAGAGGAGGCCCGGATCGGCAAGGGCGGGACCCTGGCGGGACAGCTCTCACGGCTCGACCTGGTGGTGCTCGATGAGTTGGGATATCTGCCGTTCGCGCGCTCTGGTGGCCAGCTCCTGTTCCACCTGATCAGCAAGCTCTACGAACGCACCAGCGTCGTTATCACGACCAACCTCGCCTTCGGCGAATGGCCTACCGTGTTCGGGGATCCCAAAATGACCACGGCTCTGCTCGACCGCGTCACTCATCACTGCGATATCGTCGAGACCGGCAACGACAGCTGGCGCTTCAAAAACCGCAGTTAGCCGCCACTCTCACCCCAGCTTCAAAACGAACTTGCGCTGTGTACGCCTCCGGCCGGGCTACGCCCGACCTCCGCCGCACACAGCGCAGGGCATCAACCCTCCGCTCAATCTCGAAAAGGGGGTCCCCCTTCAACGCCTATACGGGGTCCCGTTTGCGCGCCGTTTGACAAAGTGAATGGCAGACTGCCGATCACCCCGGCATTGCTGCTGACCGCGAATTATACCTACACCGATTCCGTCCGGAAGGGTGGCGGCGAGCCCGCTTTCGACGGCAGTTCGCTTGACGGAACGCCGCTCGACAAGACGCCCAGGCACATGGCCAACGTTCGCCTGGACTGGCAAGCGACCGAGCAGATCGCGGCCTATGTGCTCGGCTACTACTCGGGCAAGCAGACTTTCAGCGGGTTCCGCAACGGCGCGCTCAACACCCGCACCCGTGAAGGGAGCACGACCTTCGATGTCGGCATCAATTTCACGATCAATGAGAATTTCGCGCTGAGGGCGGCGGTGCTCAACGTCACCGACAAGATCGTGCCGGTCGATGACCGCGGCCGGTTTGATGGTCTCGACGGCAACTGGATGCTCGATGAAGGGCGCCGCTTTTGGGGCACGGCAACGATCAGCTTCTGATCGATCAGGCCGGCCTTCTGCCTTCGCGTTCGAATATTCGCTGAATGCAGAGAGTCGGCCCCTTTTCATCCATGGATCCCGATTCAAGAAACGTTTCTAAAGTCAGAATTCAGTGATCAGTGGATTCGATCTCCGTAAGGAGCGGGGTGGGAGCACATAACCCTGACCGGCGAAGAATATCGCTGGCCAAAATTCTTAGCGTAGGATTTGGTCCCCTCCTGGAAACGCACCATGATCGCCATGTGCGGCATCGAGCGCGTCAGTCGCATTTGCGCCCGATGCCAACTGTCATGGATCCGTCCAAGCTGGTGACGGGGCGCGAAACGGCGCGGCAGTTTTTGCCCTTGCGGGGACGCCGGAGGGCTTTGCGCTCAGAGGCTGTCATGCACACCTGTTCATACAGCCATTATCAGCAAAAGCTTGCCCATCGACGCGCACGCGGCGCCGGTAACGGGATTGGTACCGAGACTTTTCCTCCGGCGATAGCGACTGGAATGAACAGTCCCGTGAGCCGGGCGGCATCTGAGCAATCGCGGGCGAGGATAGAGCAGCCATCGACCCGGCTGCCAGACCTGCGAACAGAAGTTTGGTGCGCATGGACAAAAGGTTCACCGAAACTCGCATCCAAGTGTGGCGTTTGTCGACAGAACGTGGCTAGCCCACGAGCAAGGGTTGGCTGGGACTGCGCGGCATCGGACTCCTCGATCGATCACTGTGCAATTTGCGCCTCGCTGTCGTCAGACCGGGGTCTGAGCCAAAGACTGGCGACAAACCAGGCGAGCGCTACCGCCCCGGCAGAAAAGACGATATCTCCAGGAACCCTCAGCCACACCAGCAGATCGACCACCGGTTGCTGCATGAACTCGGCCGAGCGAGCGTACCAGTAGCCCTTGTCAATCGCGGCGGTCAGCTGAAGCGTACCAAGTGGCAGCAAGGTCAGGAGCGCCATCAACGCAAGGCCGATGTTGAAGCACCAAAAGCTCGTCTTCAGCACGCCTTCGTTCCAGATCAGGTTCGGCAACATGCCACGCAGGCAGAACAGGACGAGCCCGACGCCCAACATGCCGTATACGCCGAACAATGCGGTGTGTCCGTGCAGCGGCGTCAGATTGAGACCCTGCATGTAATAGAGCGACAGCGGCGGATTGATGAGGAAGCCGAACAGGCCTGCTCCGACGAGATTCCAGAAGGATACCGCCAGGAAGAACATGACGGGCCATTTATAACGCTGCATCCAGGGTGTCGCGCTGCTCAGCTTCCAGTGTTCATAAGCTTCGAAGCCAATATAGGCGAGCGGCACGACCTCGAGCGCTGAGAAGCTCGCGCCAAGCGCCAGCACCGCGATCGAGGTTCCCGCGAAGTAGAGATGGTGCAACGTTCCCAGCACTCCGCCTGCCATGAAGATGATCGTGGCAAACAAGACGGCGACCGTGGCGGTGGGTGTCGGAATGAGGCCGAGGCGCGTGAAGAGGAAGGCGATGACCGCGGTGGCGAACACCTCGAAAAAGCCTTCGACCCACAGATGGACCACCCACCAACGCCAATATTCAATCATGGAGAGCGCTGTATGCTCATTCCAGAACAGCCCGGCACCGTAGAAGAGTCCGATGGCTACGGCGGATAGGAAAAACAGCATCGTGATGTGGCGGGATTCGGACTTCTCTTTGAGCGCAGGCCAGAGCGCCCGGCCGACGAGCACAAGCCAGAGCATCAGGCCGATGAAGAGAAACCACTGCCAGAAGCGCCCCATATCGACATATTCCCAGCCCTGGTGTCCGAACCAGAAGTTCCTCTCCAGTCCCAGTTTCTGCATCACCGCGAGCCATTGCCCGGCAAAGGAGCCCACGACGATAATCAGGAGGCAGGCCCAGAGGATGTTGGCACCCAGAGCCTGGAACCTCGGTTCATGGCCCGAGATCGCAGGAGCTATGTAGAGGCCCGTTCCCAGCCAGGCTGTCGCGATCCACAGCACGGCAAGCTGCGTGTGCCAGGTGCGGGTGATCGAATAAGGCAGGATCTCGGCCGCTTCATAGCCATAAACCAGCTGCCCCTCGACCTGATAGTGGGCCGTCATTGCACCCAGCATGATCTGCGCGAGAAACAGTGCGAGAACGACCCAGAAATATTTGGCTGTCGCCCGCATCGAAGGCGTCACCGCGATCTCGCGCAGCGGATCTTTCGCGGGGAGGTCGTGCTCCTTCTCCCTTCGTCCGTGCGTCACCGCATGGTGCCAACCCAACAGCGCGATGCCGGCAAGCAGGAAGGTGACGCTGAAGGCCGACCAGATGAATGTACTTGATGGTGGGCGATTCCCGACCAGCGGCTCGCTCGGCCAGTTGTTCGTATACGTTGTCGTCCGCCCTTGTCGTTCCGTTGTGGCCGCCCAGGCCGTCCACCAGAAGAAGGAGGTCATGGCGGCTCGGTGCCCTGCGTCGGGGACCGTATCGTTCTTCATGGCATAGTTTTCGCGCAGCTCGGCCGTGGCGGGGTCGTTGCCGAACAGATTGACGTAGTGCTTTGCCACCCGCTCGATTGCCACCGCGCGATCGTTGCTGATCGTGATGGTATCCGTGCTCGCTTCAAACGTGTTTCGGCGCATTTCCGTTTGCAGCCGCCGCTGGAGGAGCGCCTTGTGTTCCTCGTTTAAACTCTCAAAGGCGCCGCCCAGATCCCGCTGTGCCCAGAGATCGAGAAGTGCCAGTGATTCCCGGTGCAACCAGTCGGCTGACCAATCGGGCGCTACGTAGCCGCCGTGTCCCCAGATCGAGCCCAGTTGCATGCCGCCCATAGATTGCCAGACCTGGCGGCCACGCTGCATCTCGGCACGGGTGAAGACGGTTTCGCCGTTTGCGGTCACGACCTTGGCGGGAAGCGGCGGCGCCTGAATGCTGATGTCGCGGCCAACCAGAAGCAGGACGGCAAAAGAGACTGCCAGCAATGATAGAAGCCAAATCCAGAGCTGACGTGTTCGATCCATGGTTCTCCCCTATGGGCTACGAGGCGGTACAGCAAAGCGACTAGCGCGCTGCGCGCCGTGCCATCATGCCGCCCGTGATCAATTCTTCCTGGGGGCAGGCTGATCCGATTGAACGACCGGACCGCCTTCCGCTTCCCACCGGTCGACACAGTCGCAATCGTCATAGGCATCGACCGCCAAGGTCTCGGCGCCGGCTTTTGCCTGTGATCCTTCTACAGGCGGAAAGAGGATCGTCAGAAGCAGCACAGAGTTTTCCGCGCCCTTGACCGAGTGCGGCGCGCCTCCTTCGAGATAGACCCACTGGTTACGCCGCAGTTCGATCGAGCTTGCGCTGAGCTCGACTTTCACATGGCCCTCGAGGCAATGCAGCATGATGCTGCCCGGCACCTGATGCTGGCGCATTTCGGTGCCGCTCGGGATCACCAGCCGGATGGTTTCGAAATGGTCCGCCTTCACGATCGCTGTGGAATGTTCTTCATGTGTCGTCACGTTCTCGGGCAAGAGATCGACGACTTCTCCGGGCGCTGCGTGGTGAAGGGCCATATCGTTCAATTCCTTTCCGTGTTCGTGGTTTTATGATTGGAGCAAGACGGGCAAGCGGACTGCCGCGTGCGGTCCGGCTTGGAGCGTCCAGCGCGCAATACCTTTACCCATCGCGCGCCGATTTGGAGTCCTGCGGCGATCCATGACCGCGACGCGCGGCGACGACCGTCAAAGGGAGCGGGATCGACCGGTTCACCACATTCTGGACAGAACATGTCACGTTCCTCCTTTTCGGCTTCGATGCGCCAAGACGTCAATCATCCATCTGGCGCCGCAGGGGTTTCGAACCGATCGGCCGCGTTACGCTCGAAGAGCGACGCGAGATCTCGCCGCTTCGTCAGCAGGTCGGCAAGCGTATAGCGGTCAAGTACCGCCAGGAACGCGCCGAGCGCCTCCTTCAGCACGCCCGTCAGCCCACATGCAGGCGCGACCACGCATCCGCCGCAGTCAACGAGATCGAAGCCGTCCTCGGTCTGGCGTATGAGTGCGCCGATGTTGATCTCTTCGGGCGGCCGCCCCAGGCGGATGCCGCCCGACCGTCCACGCACACTCTCCACATCACCACTGCGTGCGAGTTGGTTCACCACCTTCATCAAGTGATTCTGCGAGATTCCGTAGGCCTGCGCGACCTCACCGATCGAGCACAGGCGGTCAGGCCGCGCGCCCAGATAGAGCAGCACGCGCATCGAATAGTCGGTGAACAGGGTCAGTTTCATGGGGCGTTCCCACTCTCTTCCTCAGCTCGTCGCATTAAGATGTATTCATCTTGCATGTTTTCAGGGAAAAGTATAGATGCATTCGGGATACATGATTGGAGTCGGGCGAATGACCGAGCTGGAACTGAAGGATGAGGCGCTCAAGCAGCTTGTCGACGCCTTCTACGCGCGCGTTCGCGCAGATGCCGACCTGGGGCCGATTTTCAACGACGCGATCGATGACTGGCCGGAACATCTCGAAAAGCTGGCGGCGTTCTGGTCATCCGTCATGCTCGCCAGTGGCCGATACAAGGGCCAGCCCGTGCCAGCGCACCTGAAGCACAGGTCGAGGATAACGCCAGCGCTTTTCGACCGCTGGCTCGCGCTGTGGGACTGTACGACAAACGAGATGATGGCGCCCGACGCAGCTGCGGCTCTGCAGGCGAAAGCGAAGCGGATTGCCGAGAGCCTGCAGCTTGCCATGTTTTTTCGGCTCGATCGGCCAAGCGTCGCTGACGGCGAGGCCGGGTCCATTCATTGCGAACGGCGAGTACCCACCCATGCCTGACATTCTACCCTATCGTTCGACGCCGGTGTTCGATCAGGACACGCTCCCGGCCGCCCTGCGGGCACGCCATGATACCAAGGCGGGTGTCTGGGGTTTGATCCGCGTTCTGGAGGGTGAGCTTCGGCTGACCTATCTCGATCCACCGTCGGAGGTTGTCCTGACGCCCGAACGGCCCGGATTGATCTTGCCGCAGCAGCCGCACTTCGTGACGCCCATCGGCGCCATGAAAATGCGGGTCGATTTCTATGATCAGCCGCCCGGCGCCTGATCGCCGGGAAACTCGAATCCCTTCCAACAAGGAGAAGTTTATGTCGCAGCCCCTCAGCGATCAGACCATCGCGCTCGTCAAGGCGACGGTCCCCGCGCTCGAAGCGCATGGTCTGGATATCGTGCATGAAATGTATTCCAGGATGTTCCAGAACCCGGACATTCGCGATCTTTTCAACCAGTCGCATCATGGTGACGCCGGTTCGCAGCCGCGCGCGCTCACCGGCGCCATTCTCGCCTATGCCAGCAATATCGACAATCTCGGCGCGCTGGCTCCCGCGGTCGAGCGCATCGCGCAAAAGCATGTCGGTCTCCAGATACTGCCGGAGCACTATCCGCACGTCGCCGAAGCACTGCTCGGTGCGATCAAGGCGGTGCTGGGCGATGCGGCGACCGACGAAATCCTCGGGGCCTGGGGGGAAGCTTACTGGTTTCTCGCCAATATCCTGATCGCGCGGGAACAGCGCGTCTACACCGAACAGAAGGACGCGGCCGGCGGCTGGAACGGCTGGCGCGATTTCCGCGTCGAAGACGTTGTGCGCGAAAGCAGCGTCATCAATTCCTTTGTCCTTCGCCCCGTCGACGGCGGCCCCGTCATGCGCCACAAGCCGGGCCAGTATCTTACCTTCTGGCTCGAAATTCCCGGACATCCGCCGGTCAAGCGCAACTACTCGATTTCGGCCGCCGCCAATGGCGAAACCTATCGCATTTCGGTCAAGCGCGAGCCGCAAGGGCTCGCGTCGGGCTGGTTGCACGACGAGGCGAAACCCGGGACGATCCTGAAGGTGGCCGCGCCTGCTGGCGAATTCTTCCTCGCCGATCATGTCGAACGGCCGGTCGTACTGCTGTCGGGCGGCGTGGGCCTGACGCCGATGGTGGCGATGCTCGAAGCCCTCGTTCAGAACGGCGCCGAAGTGCCGGTTCATTACATCCACGGCACGCATGACCGCGACACCCATGCGATGCGCGACCATGTCCGCGCTGTGGCGAGCCATGGCCAATCGATCGCGATCACCGATTTTCACCAGACCCCGCTCGAGGATGAAACAGAGGGCAGCGACTACGATGTGGCCGGCATAATTACCGATGAATGGTTGGTCGCCAGCACACCGGTCGCACAAGCGGACTATTACATCTGCGGGCCGCGTCCGTTCCTGCGTCATGCGGTCTCGACCCTGTCGCTGGCGGGTGTGCCGTCGGACAGGATCCACTATGAGTTCTTCGGCCCGGCCGACGAACTGCTCGCGGCCTGAGGGAGCGGAGGCATGGACGACATCATCCTGGCCCGGGCCGTTCATGTCCTGGCGGTCCTTGTCTGGATCGGCGGCGTGGCGTTCGTGACGCTTGTGGTGATGCCGTCCGTGCGCGCCGCCAATCCGCCGGCGGAGCGGCTGGCGGCCTTTCATCGACTGGAGGGGCGCTTTGCGGCGCAGGCGCGCATCTGGGTGCTATTGGCAGGACTGAGCGGCTTCTGGATGATCTATCGCGCGCAGATGTGGGACCGCTTTTTCGATCTTCGCTTCTGGTGGATGCATGCGATGGTAGGGCTGTGGGCCGTGTTCGCCGCGATGCTTTTCGTGATCGAGCCGCTGTTTCTCCACCGCCGAATGATGACATCGGTCAAGCCCGCCGCAGATTTTGCCCGAATGGAGACACTTCACCGAATATTGCTGGGTATCGCGGCTGTCACGGTTCTCGGCGCAGTGGCGGGAAGCCACGGGTTCTAGACTGCGCTTTTCGTGTGGTTCCAAAATTCAGTGGCTGTCTCCCAAGAGGGGATCAGATATCCGCCGGGGCCGCCCGCGCCAATCCAGCCCAATCTTCCGCCCGCCATCGGACGTTCGTGGTTCGGAACCATCCTATGCGAAGTCGATTCCCACAGGACTGCCGCTCGAAGCCCTCCCATTATTGCCGATGCCATGGGTTCCGCCTGACCTGCTCTCTTCCGCTCCAATCGCACAGCAAAGTGAAACGCCATGTTCAACAAGCCATTCACAGCCGTACTGGCGATGACCATGCTCGCGCTCGGCGGCTGCGCGACAGGCGCGCGATACGTCGATCCCCAAGCCCCCATTGCGGAGCTGAGAGACAAGGTCGTAACCGGCAACGCATCCTATCGACAGCGCATCGCTCTGCCCGCCCGCGCGAAATTCAACGTGAGACTGCTGGACGTTTCGCGCGCCGATGCGAGATCGGTGATCATTGCCAAGGAAACGCGCGAGACAGCAGGGCAGCAGGTTCCTTTGCCATTTTCGATTAGGGTGAAGGAACAGGACTTGAAGACCAACATGCGTTACGCAGTCCGTGCGACGATTACCGATCCCGAGGGCAACCCGATATGGACCACGGATACGGTTCATTCGGTCGATCCCACGCGGTTCGAGCAGGATCTGGGGACGCTCAATATGGTTCGCGTTGGTGACCGCCCGGCGGCTTCAGGCTTGATCGGCCCGCAATTCAAGGTGGAGGACATCAATCAGACCGGTCTGATCGACAAATCCAATGTGACGGTGCAGTTTTCGCAAGACGGCCGAGTGAGCGGATCGGCCGGCTGCAACAGGTTCACCGGCGACTATTCGATCGAGGAACAGTCGCTTCGGATCGGACGGCTCGCCGTGACGCGCCGGGCTTGCGTGCCGGCGCTCGGGAACCAGGAAACCAGGTTCCTGGCCATTCTGCAGGATGTGACCTCATGGTCCGTCAACAGCAATGGGTCAGTGCTCTTCCGTGCCGACGACGGACGATACCTGGCGGCGATACGCTGATTCGACCGCAGTATGCTGAAGAGCGGCTGCCGCTCAGTCCTGACCGATCGGAGACGGAGGTCGAGCCAGTCTTGGACACAGGCTTAACGGTCCAAGAGCTTGATCGGCAAAAGTCCATTGCGCCGTCGCCAAACACAGGTTCAAATTCGGCCGCGATGCGTGGCGAGCGACGCTGACCACTGATTTTTTGGTGTTTACCGCGGGAGACGGCAGGGCAATAGTTGGGAACTTCCGTCCGACCCGCGTGTTGCTGGTTCGGCGCGAGCTGTGTTCCCATCGGGAGCGAACCTGCTGCTGCGCTGTCAGCCCGTGGCGATGACCGATGAGGGGGGAAATAGATCGGCCATGATACTGACCTTGACCGAGACCGAACGCCAGATCGCGCTCGCCATTTCCGTTGCCGTCGGTCTGTGCGGCCTCGTTCTCGCAGCGGCAGGCAATCAGGACACAATGGAAATCCACGGCTGGCTGATCCTGGCCATTGCCGCCATTTGCGCCATCATCGTAATCCGCGGCATCTGGGGACCGGAACCGCCAAAATCCCGTTTGCAAAGCTACTATGACGAGCCCATCAAGGCCGGCATCATCGCCAGCATGGCTTGGGCGGTGGTGGCGATGTTCGTGGGGGTCTGGGTCGCCGCGCTGCTGGCATTCCCTGACCTGACGTTTGACAGTGCCTGGGCGAGCTTCGGCCGCTTGCGACCGGTGCACACCAGCGGCGTGATCTTCGGCTTTGGCGGCAACGCGCTCATCGCCACCTCGCTGCATGTCGTGCAGCGGACCTCGCGGGCGCGTCTTCCCGATCAGCTTTCGGCCTGGTTCGTGCTGGTGGGCTACAACCTGTTCTGCATCCTCGCGGCCAGCGGTTATCTGCTCGGGGTTACCCAATCGAAGGAATATGCCGAGGCCGAATGGTATGCCGACATCTGGCTGGTGATCGTCTGGGTGACCTACTTCATCCTCTACATCCGGACGCTCGCACGCCGCAAGGAACCACACATTTATGTGGCCAACTGGTACTTCATGGCCTTCATTCTCGTCGTCGCGATACTCCATATCATCAACAATCTCGCGATTCCGGTCTCGCTGGGCCATGCGAAGAGCTACACCATCTGGTCGGGCGTCCAGGATGCTATGGTGCAGTGGTGGTATGGTCATAACGCCGTCGCCTTCTTCCTGACGGCGGGCTTCCTGGGCATGCTCTATTACTACCTGCCCATCCGGGCCCAGCGGCCGATCTTCTCCTACCGTCTCTCGATCCTGAGCTTTTGGGGCATTACCTTCTTCTACATGTGGGCGGGTTCCCACCACCTTCATTATACCGCCCTACCGCACTGGGTTCAGACGCTGGGCATGACCTTCTCGGTGATGCTCCTCGTGCCGTCATGGGCTTCGGCTGGCAACGCCTTGCTAACATTGAACGGCGCCTGGCACCGCGTGCGCGATGATGCGACGCTCCGCTTCATGATGGTCGCGGCGGTGTTTTATGGCATCTCGACCTTTGAAGGTTCGTTCCTCGCCATCCGGCCCGTCAATTCGCTTTCGCATTACACCGACTGGACGGTTGGCCATGTTCACGCCGGCGCGCTCGGCTGGGTGGCGCTCATCACCTTCGGCTCGCTCTACACGCTGGTGCCGTCCTTGTGGAAGCGCGAGGCGATGTATTCGCCCGCCTTGGTCGAGTGGCACTTCTGGCTCTCGCTTGCCGGCACTCTTGTCTACATTTTTGCCATGTGGAACTCGGGCATCATCCAGGGCCTGATGTGGCGGACCTATACGGAGGAAGGCACGCTAGCCTACTCCTTCCTGGATTCGCTCAGAGCCATGTATCCCTATTACATCGCGCGTACGCTCGGCGGCCTTCTGTTCCTGATCGGTGCTGTGATCGGCGCCTACAATATGTGGAGGACCATTCGCGCCGCCTCGGCCCAGGCGCCGTTCGAAGGCGACGTCCCGCTACAGGCCGCGACGGCGGCGGGGAGGGCCTGAGCCGTGGCGGAACTGTTTCATCGCAAGCTCGAACGTTCGGCGATCGGCTTCGTGCTCGCCATCATCGCGGCTGCCAGTGTCGGCGGCCTCGTCGAGATCGCTCCGCTTTTCACGATCGACGAGACGGTCGAGGAGGCGCCAGACATGCGGCTCTACACGCCGCTCGAACTGGCGGGGCGAAACATCTATGTGCGCGAAGGATGCTATGCCTGTCACAGCCAGATGATCCGGACGCTGCAGGACGAAGTTGAGCGCTATGGTCCCTATTCGCTCGCGGTCGAATCCAAATATGACCATCCGATGCTCTGGGGTTCGAAGCGCACCGGACCCGACCTCGCCCGCGTTGGCGGCAAATATTCCGATTTCTGGCACGTCGCCCATCTGACCAATCCGCGCGATGTGGTGCCCGATTCCAATATGCCGGCCTATCCCTGGCTGGCGCGGACGCCCTTGCGCCTCGCTGATCTGCCCTTGCACCTCAAGGCGCTGCGGGCCGCGGGGGTGCCCTACACCGATGCCATGATCGAGAATGCGAGCGTCGATGCCTTCGACCAGGCGACACCGGAAAGCTCGACCTCGTCCGGTATCACCGAGCGGTATGGCGAAGAAACGCAGGTTCGCGTGTTCGACGATGTGGCGACCGAGGTCACCGAGATGGACGCGCTCGTCGCCTATCTT
Organism: Sphingobium fuliginis; assembly: GCF_015074805.1. Classification (NCBI taxonomy): domain Bacteria; kingdom Pseudomonadati; phylum Pseudomonadota; class Alphaproteobacteria; order Sphingomonadales; family Sphingobiaceae; genus Sphingobium; species Sphingobium fuliginis. Next base: position 279,821 of record NZ_CP060037.1, read on the forward strand.
CAGGTTCTCGGCCGGCTGACCGACGTGCCGTACAAGAATACGGCCGCGCCGCAGAAGCCGCCAGAGCCGGTGAAATGACATGAGGAGGCAGGCATGGACATAAGCCACGAGGCTCTTGTTGCATTCTCGAAAAGCTGGGGGCTGTTCTACCTCATCGGTCTGATGATCGGTGTCCTCATTTATACGTTCCGGCCGTCCAATCGTGGCAAGTTCAACCGAGCCAAACAAAGCGTTCTCGATCAGGACGACAAGCCATGGACGTAGAGCGCGATCCCGTCAGCGGTCATGAAACGACCGGCCATGTCTGGAATGGCATCAAGGAGCTCGATACGCCGGTCCCCAAGGGTGTGCTGATTTTTCTGATCGTCACCCATCTCTTCGCTTTCGCCTGGTGGATTCTCATGCCGACTTGGCCCTTGGGCGACACCTACACCAAGGGAATTCTCAACATCGACCAGCGCACCTCGGTCGAAAAGCACCTGGTCGATTCGCAGGCGGGACGGGCCGACTGGATAAAGCGGATCGAAAGCGAGAACCTCGAGCAGATCGCGGCCGACCCCCGGCTCATGACCATCGTGCGTAGCACCGGCCACCGGTTGTTCGGCGACAACTGCGCCGCCTGCCACGGCATTAATGCCAAGGGGGGTTATGGTTATCCCGATCTGACCGATGACGACTGGATCTGGGGCGGCGACCTTGAGACGATCGCGCAGACCATGCGCGTTGGGGTCAATGTGGAGCATCCGCAGGGGCGCGTCTCGCAGATGCCCTCGTTCGGACGCGACGGGATACTCGATGCCGATCAGGTCAGTCTGGCGGCCAACTATGTCTACGCCTTGTCGCATCCCAAGTTCGTGACGAATGCCAATCGGACGTCGATTGTATCGGGGCGCGAGGTCTTCATGGCCAATTGCGCGATTTGCCATGGCGAGGATGCGCGCGGGAAGCGCGATGTCGGCGCTCCCAATCTGACGGACGCGCGTTGGATCTATGGAGGAGACATCGATCAGATCGTGGAGACCGTCCATGGCGGACGCCAGGGGCATATGCCGACATGGGACGAGCGGCTTACGGACTCGGATATCAAGATATTGGCGCTCTATGTTCATTCGCTGAGCGCGCCTCAGCGATGACGGCCATGCGATCCCGATCCCGGTGGCTGGTCTGGACGCTGGTGGCAGCAGGCCTTTTGCTGTTCGTTCTTGCGAACGCGCATTTTTTCTACGTCGCCTTTCGCTCGCAGCCCGAATGCGTGGGACATTTGAAGGAACGCGCGAACGGGAGCGGGCAGTATCGCGCGGCGAAATCGGCATGCTGAAAGGTAGCGGGACATGAGCGATAAAAGCCCCTCTTATGGCTTGCTGAGCCAGACCTCGGGCATCGAGGAGACGAAGAGCGCGCGGTTTCAGCGCCATCTTCCCGCTTCCATCGGCTTCCAATGGCTCAAGGCCGGATGGCAGGATCTTTTCCATCGGCCGATGCCGAGCCTGGCCTACGGTCTGGGCATTTTCCTTCTGTCTCTCGCTGCTGTCGCGATGCTCGCGCTGTATGGCCGCGACTATATTCTTTTTCCCGCGCTCGCCGGCTTCATGATCATTGCCCCGCTGCTGGCCATCGGACTCTATGAGAAAAGCCGCAACCGAGAAGCGGGACGCGATACGTCGCTGCGCGAAATGCTCCTGGTGAAACCGGCGGCGGGCCCGCAGGTGCTTTTCACCGGGGTCCTGCTCAGCCTGCTGATGCTACTGTGGATGCGATCCGCGGTGCTCATCTATGCGTTGTTCTTCGGCGTGCGCCCCTTTCCCGGCCTGCCTCACATAACCGCCTTCCTGCTGACCGAGCCGGTGGGATGGATTATTCTCGGCGTCGGCACGGCGGTGGGCGGCCTGTTCGCCTCATTCGCTTTTGCGATCAGTGTTTTTGCCATTCCGATGCTCCTCGATCGCAAGGTCGATGCGCTCACGGCGATGGGAACAAGCACGGCGCTCGTCTGGAACAACCTTGCGCCGATGATCGTCTGGGGCGCCATCGTCCTTGCGCTTTTCATACTCTGCGCGGCTACGGGCTTGATCGGCCTCATCGTCATCTTCCCGTGGCTTGGACATGCCACATGGCATGCCTATCGCGCGGTCTCAGACACGCAGGCCTAGACATGGCCAGCCATGCCATGCCTGCCGTCCAGGCGCCGACATCATTGACCGGGCAATCGGTCGATGAACTCATCTTCGCCAGCCAATCGCTGGATGACGGAACGATGAGGACGCAACTGTCGGTCCCGACCGCGCATTGCGGCGGATGCATGGCGAAGATCGAGCGCATCCTTGGTAACCTCGAGGGCGTCGTAGCGGCTCGGGTCAATCTATCGACGCGGCGTGTGACCGTCACATGGCGGCAAGCGCAAACCGCGAGTGCACCGCCTTTGCTGGCAACGCTGAACGAGGCGGGCTTCGAGGCAAATCTTCTCAGCCAACCGGACGAACGCGCCGATCCCGAAAAGCGCCGGCTGATCGTCGCGACAGCGGTCGCCGGCTTCGCGGCGATGAACATCATGCTGCTTTCGGTGTCGGTCTGGTCAGGCGCCGACCCCGCTACGCGGCAGCTGTTCCATCTCATCTCGGCGCTGCTCGCGCTTCCCGCGGTATTCTTTTCGGGGCGCATCTTCTTCTTGTCGGCATGGTCGGCATTGCGCGCGGGACGCACCAATATGGATGTGCCCATCTCGATCGGCATCGTCCTGACACTGGGTCTCAGCATCTACGACACGCTGCATTTCGGACGCCATGCCTATTTCGACGCGGTCGTGACGCTGATCTTTTTCCTGCTTGTCGGACGAACGCTCGACCATGCCATGCGTGACAAGGCCCGTTCGGCCGTGCTCGGGCTGACGCGAATGACGCCTGCGGGCGCGAATGTAATCGGCACGGATGGATCGCGCGCTTTTAGACCGCTCGAGGATGTCTCGGTGGGTGATGTCATCCTCGTCGCGCCAGGCGAGCGTGTTCCGCTGGATGGTCTTGTCCTTGCGGGCGAGGGCGATCTCGACACTGCCGCGGTCACGGGCGAGGCGATGCCGGTGCCGGTACGACCGGGAAGCACGCTCGTTTCGGGCATGCTGAATCTCAATGGTTCGCTCAAGGTGCGTGTGACCAACAGCCACGCGCGGTCCTTTCTATCCGAAATGGTGCGAATGATGGAAGCGGCCGAGCAGGGCAGAGCACGCTATCGCCGTCTCGCCGACCGTGTTGCGGCCTATTACTCGCCGATCATCCATTCGCTGGCCTTGGCCGTGTTTGCCGGGTGGTTCCTTGACACAGGCGATTGGCATCGGGCGCTGACCATTGCCATTTCGGTGCTCATTGTGACCTGTCCCTGCGCGCTTGGTCTCGCCATACCCATGGTTCAGGTCGCCGCGGCGAAGCGCTTGTTCGAGCACGGCATCGCGCTCAAGGATGGAAGCGCGCTCGAGCGGCTTGCACAGGTCGATACCGTGATTTTCGACAAGACCGGCACGCTCACTCATGGCGATTTGCGAGTGAGCAAGATCGCCATCGATGAACCCTATCGCGCAATCGTGATGGCGCTGGCGTCGCGTTCCAACCATCCCGTCGCACGCGCGATTGCCGCCAACGGCGGCGCCTTGTCCGGCCTCGATCTGGACAGTTTTTCCGAGCTGCCGGGCCGGGGTTTGGAGGGCCAGCGGAACGGCCATCTGTTTCGCCTGGGGCGTGCCGATTGGGCTTTGAATCCAGGCACGGGCGAGAGTGGCGGTTTCCAGACCGTGTTCTCGGTCGATGGTGAGCTTGCCGGCCATTTTGCCTTCTTGGACGTTGAAAAGACGAGTGCGCGGGAAGCGGTGGCCAAGCTTGACGCGCTTGGGCTGCCTATCGAACTGCTTTCGGGCGATCACATTGCTTCTGTGTCGGGGTTCGCGAACGCGATCGGTATCGCCCACTGGCGTGCCGGATTGCTGCCGCAGCATAAGGTGGAGCGGCTTCAGGCGCTGGCGGACAGTCAGCGCCTGACCTTGATGGTGGGTGATGGGCTGAACGATGGACCGGCACTGGCGGCGGCGCACGTTTCGATGGCTCCTTCCAATGCCGCCGACATCGGTCGGGCGGCCGCGGATATTGTTTATCTCGGCCAGGATCTCGATGCGGTTCCGCGCGCTGTGCAGATCGCGCGCGCGGCCCGGCAACGTGTCCGCCAGAACCTGGCGCTTTCCGTCGGTTATAACCTTTTGGTGATTCCTGTGGCCATGGCGGGCTATGTCACCCCACTGCTTGCTGCCGTCGCCATGTCGCTTTCGTCGATTTCGGTCGTTGCGAACTCTCTGCGAATTCCCGCAGCACGCGGATCACGGCTTAGCAGGCGAGCGCCGGCACCGACCCTCGTTCCCCTGGCCGCTACCCGATGAGCGGGATCCTGTGGCTGGTGCCGGTCGCGCTGCTGATGGGCCTTGCTGGGCTGGGCGCCTTTCTTTGGTCGATGCGCACCGGGCAGTATGATGATCTGGATGGAGCGGCCGAGCGAGTCGTGACCGACGCCAAGTCAGACCAGCCTCTTGTCGAACCTGATGATTGGCGACCCGAAACCGAGGGCGAGGCAAATCGTTTGCGATAAGGATGGTGGTGTGGACACCATTGGGCAAAGGACGAAGTGATGATGCAGGCACCGAGTTGGAATTGGGTGGGCGTCCTTGCCTTCATCTGCGGGGCGGCGGTCATCATTCCCAGCCTTGTCGCGCTTGCACTCAGTCTTGCCGCTGTTGCCCGAAACCTCCTGTGAGGCTGGCATCGGTCTGACGGAGGGATAGTGGTCTACCTTGGAAAAACTGGTCCAATTCTGAAGAGAGCCCATTTGGGCATGAGAATTGGAGAAATGTATGGGACGTCAGAGGTTTACGCCGGAGCAGATCATAGCGAAGCTGCGTGAAGTAGAGGTGATTGTGGGGCGAGGCGGCACAGCGGTGGAGGCTTGCCGCCAGATCGGGATCGCGGAGCAGACGCTATATCGGTGGCGCAAGGAATATGGCGGGCTGAAGGTCGACCAGGCGCGGCGAATGAAGGATCTGGAGCGCCAGAATGCGCGGCTGAAGAAGCTGGTGGCCGACCTCGCGCTCGACAAGGCGATCCTGCAAGAGGCGTCGAAGCTGACTTTTTGAGTCCCTCCCGTCGCCGTGAGGCGATCGAGCAGATCCGTCGCGCGTTGCCGGTATCGGAGCGACGGACCTGCCGTGTTCTGGGCCAGCATCGTTCGACACAGCGCCATCCACCGAAGGATGATGCCGACGAGCGTAAGCTTCCGGTGAGGGCCGCGGCTCAGGCTGCTTCGCGTTGATCTTCGGCGGCGCGCCAATTCCATGGCAGCAGTTCATGGAGACGGTTCTGGGGAATGTCGGCGATGCGCGCGAGAACGTCGGCAAGCCAGGCCTGCGGATCGATGTCATTGAGCTTCGCCGTACCGATGAGGCTGAGCATGAAGGCCGTGCGTTGGCCACCGCGGTCTGAACCGGCGAAAAGCCACGATTTTCTGCCCAATGCTATACCCCTGAGCGCGCGTTCCGCCGCGTTGTTCGAGAGGCATATGCGGCCGTCGTCGAGAAACGCGGCGAAGGCAGGCCATGCCTTGAGCATGTAATCCATGGCCTCGGCCACATCGCTGTTCTTCGATAGCTTCGACCGGCTGTCGCGCATCCATTCTTCCAGATCGGCGACCAGCGGTGCGCTGAGTTCCTGCCGATGGGCGAGACGCTCCTGGGCCGGTCTGCCGTTGATGGCGCGCTCGATGTCGAAGATCGCGTCGATGCGGCGGACGGCCTCCACCGCCAGCGGCGAGATGACAGCCTTTTTGCGGCGCTTCTTGAGCTGCGCGGCGACATCGGCCAGCTCGAAGAAATAGCGGCGCGCATGGCTCCAGCACAGGGCGCGGGTCAGCGGCGCCGGCAGGCGGTCGGCATGGAACAGCGCGTTGTAGCCGGCATAGGCATCGGCCTGAAGAATGCCTCTCCAACTGCGCAGATGGCCCACAGGATGCTCGCCCCGCCGGTCGCGGGAGTAATGGAAGATCGCTGCCGGCGGCGCGGGCCCGCCAAAAGGTCGATCATCCCGGACATAGGTCCAGATCCGGCCCGTATCGGTCTTGGTCTTTGCCAGCACCGGCACCGTCGTATCATCGCCATGCAGCCGCTCCGCGGCCAGGACATGGGCTTCAATCAGCAGATAGAGCGGCATGAGCGCGGCGGTGCAGGCGCCGACCTGATCGGCCAGGGTGGAAAGGCTCAGCTCCACGCCCTCGCGGGCATAGCGGTCACGCTGGCGGTTGAGCGGCTGATGCGCCCCGAACTTCTCGAACAGCAGCATCGCCAGGAAGCTGGGGCCAAAGAGCCCGCGGGGCGTGACGTGGAAAGGCGCCGGTGGTTGGGTGATCTTCTCACAATCCCGGCAGGAGAACTTCTCCCGCACGGTCTGGACCACCTTCCACTGGCGCGGCACGACCTCAAGCGTCTCGGTAATATCCTCGCCCAGCTTGCACAGCCGTTCCGAGCCGCAGCAGGGGCAGGCCTCTGGCGCGGCGATGACAACGCGCTCGCGCGGCAGGTGCTCGGGCAAGGGCTTGCGGGCGGGCCGCTTGCGCTCGAACGGAGCAACGTTGGTCTTCGCCGCTGCCAGGGCAGCAAGGAGCTCATCTTCGCTGGCAGCGGTCTCGCACTCCTCGAAGGTCAGTTCCATCTGGTCGAGCAGATGGCGCGTACGTTCGGATCGCTGGCCAAAAAGGGTGCGGCGCATCTTCTCGTTCTGCAGTTCGAGAAGGGCGTTGCGGGCTTCCAGGTCGGCGTTGATCGCCTTGATGCGGGCGACTTCAGCGGCGACAGCCTCGGCAGCCGCGAGCCGCTCGCGAAGGCTGTCGATCTGTGCTTGCGCCTCGTCCCCCATGCCGGCGCGTATAGCAGAAAGGCGCCGGAATCCCTAGCTTTTTAGGCAATATCGACCTTTTATCCGGCCAATGTCGGGCGCCATGTGGCCTGCGGATTACGCCAATCGATCGCCTCCAACATGCAGGCCATCTGCGAGGGGGAAATAGCAATCACGCCGTCCACGGCCGAGGGCCAGATGTACTTCCCGCGCTCCAAGCGCTTGGCATAAAGAGACATGCCCACGCCATCATGCCAGATCACCTTGCATAGGTCGCCGCGGCGTCCCCTGAAAATGTAGAGATCGCCCGCGAACGGATCGCGGCCGAAACTCTGTTGCACCTGCAGGGCCAGGCTGCGCATGCCGCGCCGCATGTCCGTATGCCCCGTTGCGATCCATATCCGAACGCCGGAGGGAACTGGGATCACGACTTGACCGACCGCAGCACTGCCGACACCAGCCCGGGCGAGGCGCCAGCAGGAATGCGCACAATCGCCCGCTCGAACTCCACGATGATCGCTGTCCCAACGGCCGGTGCCGGATCAAGGTGCACCTGCACCTCTGCAAAGCCCTGGGCGGCCTGCTCCATCTGCCGCCGCCATCTGTAGATCTGGTTCGGCCGCAGATCAGCACGGCGGGCAATCTCCGCCACGTTCGCGCCGGGCGCCGAAACAGCCGCGACCAACTCCCGCTTCTGTTGATCAGTCCATACCCGCCGCCGCTCCGGCCCCGAAATTACCGTGATCTGACTCATCGCACCGTCCTTAGTACCGGTGCAAACACCAGTGCTTGCACCGGTGCCATCTCGAAATATCAGCCAATCACCGCAAGGTGGCCCTCACCGGAGCGATACCGACGAGCGGCGGCTAACAGCCGACATCATCGCGCTGGCCAAGGACTATGGCCGGTATGGCTATCGCCGCATCCATGTCTTGCTGGGCCAGGCGGGCTGGCAGGTCAGCCTGTCAGTGGTTGAGCGTATCTGGCGGCGGGAGGGTCTTAAAGTGCCGAAGCGGCAACCGAAACGGCGGCGGCTCTGGCTCGGCGACGGATCGTGCATCCGGCTGCGCCCGGAGCATCGCGGCATGTGTGGTCCTACGACTTCGTCGAGGATCAGACGCACAACGGTCGCAAGTTCCGAATGCTCAACATTATCGACGAGTTCAGCCGGGAATGCCTGGCGATGGTGCCGCTGCGGCGCTTCCGGTCGAACGACGTGATTGACGTGCTGACCGATCTGTTCATCGAGCATGGGCCGCCCGAGCATATCAGATCCGATAACGGCCCCGAGTTCGTCGCTAATGCGGTGCGCGAGTGACTCGGCAGGCTTGGCGTCATTACCCTCTATATCGAGCCCGGCAGCCCATGGGAGAACGGCTATATCGAAAGCTTCAATGCCCGTCTGCGAGATGAACTGCTCAACGGCGAAATCTTCTACAGCCTTGAGGAGGTGCGGATCGTCACCGGCTGGTGGCGCGATCATTACAACCGAGCACGGCCCCACAGCAGTCTCGGATATCGACCACCGGCCCCGGAGACGATCAAGATGCCAGCCTGGCCGCTCGGCTCCGCTACGCTCCGCCTCCCGCCCAGGCTGGTATCAGAGGCGCAGATCAACTAACTACACAACCGGACCAGTCATTGCGGGCAGTCCATGTCCTGAGCTCGGCCCATCGCGATGTTGCGACATGGCTCTGCCGTTGCCTGGCGCCGAGGGAAAGCGCCCTCCGCCTGACTGATCCCCTAAGCCCGGACGGTTGCCGTGGGGCAACCCCCGCGGTGCCGGACCGGGTTGTCGCTCGCGCGCCTGCCCGCACCACTCCGGCCCTTGTGGGTCGGGTCGCCGCTTGCGCGTCGATGCCCTCGTCTCCCGCCGGTCTTGGCCGGGTCTCGTCGGAGGGACGGTCCCTCGGACGGAAGCAACGGAGATTTGATCATGCAGAACATCGTCATTCTTGCCGGCAATATCGGCATGGATCCGGAGAGCCGCACCACCCAGGGCGGGACCCGCATCACCCACTTCACCCTGGCGACCTCGCGTCCCCGCTATTCGGAAGGCAAGGTCGTTCGCGATGAGAAAGGCTACCGCGTCCAGGACACCGAATGGCATCGGATCACCGCGTTCAATGGCCTCGGCAAGACCGTGCAGGAGCATTGCACCAAGGGCATGAAGCTGCTGGTGCGCGGCCGCATCCATTACAGCGAATGGACCGATGGCGACGGCGTCGAGCGCTACGGCACCGAGATCATCGCCGAGACGATCGACTTCCTCAGCCGGGCGAAATCGAAGTCCGACGAGGCCGGCGACCCTGATCCTGAGCTCGACGACGACGTGCCCTTCTGACCCCCGGATCCCCGCGCGCTTGTGGCGCGCGGGGGCATCCAGCGGCGAGCCGGATTTGCCATAGCTCGCGAGGGATTTTGCAGGCGGGGGCGTCTGCACTATCCGCTTTCCGTCGCATGGGATCGAAGATCGCATGCCACACCGACCTCAACGAGGCCACGCTCAAAAATACGCCGCGCGGTCCGATATGGGTCCTCAAGGCGCGGGGCGGAAGCGAAAGCTGGTGGAACGCCTACACTGGCGAAAATGTCGATGAGATCAGTCTGGCAGACGCTCGGCGCTATGCTCTGATGTCCTACAAAGGATCCGGCAGGCTGCAGGCGGTCGACTATCAGGAAACGGCGCCCGAGGAAGCGCAGGTCGGCGGGCCGCTGTGGCGCGCCAGCTTCGCCGACAAGGAGCATAGTCGCCTCTATCTGGATCCGTTCACCGGAGAGGTGCTCAGTCGCCGTTCGGACCTGTGGGACTTCTATGATTTCTTTTACAAAATCCATATCATGAACCTTGGCGCCTCGCGCAGTTACAACCATCCACTGATCGTTGTCGCTGCATCGGCGACGTTGCTCATCGTGGTCACCGGGATCGTCATTCTGTTTTATCGCCTTGCGAAGGATCTCAAACGACTGCTGACGAAACGTCGCGCATCAAGGCCTGCGACCTGAGGTCATCGCGCTGCGACGGGCTCACTTGCCGATCCACTCCGGTTCGGCTGTGGCCGCGCAATTCTGATCGTCGCTCGGCCCGCCGTGCCCACGGGCAGCGCGAGCAGATGAGCCGCCGTATCTTAGCGGTCGGGTAATGTCGCGGGGTGCGATGGAGCTTGCTGTGTCCTGATCGGCGCGCGGGCGGGCAACGCGCGCCTCGCACGATCACACGCGCAGCAGTCGCCCCACCGCCCGCATGATCGTCGCCCTGCGCGCCGCATGCTCGGTAGCGTCGCGTGCGGCTCCGGTCATGCACCAGAGCTGGGTGAGGGCGGCGACAAGCCGGACGACGTCCATGGGCGTGAAGTCGGCGACGATCCGCCCCTCGGCCTGCGCCGCTGCGATCCCGTCCAGCTTCTCCCCGAGAAGGACCTCGCCGGCCGGGAGCATCAGAACATCCTGGCCACGCTCCAAATGATGCCAGGTCAGCAGCCTCCACAAGCGCGGGCGCTCGACCAGCAAGTCATAGGTGCGCCCCGCATAACCCTCAAGATCATTGGGATCGAAGCGATCGGCCTGCGCCGCGTCCATCACTTCCTGCGTCAGCGCGGCATCGAAGAGCGCCTCCTTGTCCCCGAAATAGGTGTAGAGCATCGGCTTGCTGATACCCGCCGCCTGCGCAATGCGATCGATCCGCGCGCCCGCCAGCCCATGGGACGCGAACTCCTCGGTCGCTGCAGCCAGGAGCGTCTCGCGGCTCTGTGCGGCATTCCGCCTGGTTCGTTCCTTCATCACACCTCCCGGCATTGACGCATTCCACATATGAAGTTACCTACCAGTTGGTAATATATGGAGCAGCATATGTCCAATCACTGGTTTCTCACGGGCGCGTCCAGCGGCATTGGCCGCCATCTGGCCGAACTGATCCTGGCCGCGGGCGACGACCTTACCGCGACGGCTCGCAGGCCCGAAAGCCTCGACGACCTTGCGGCGAAATATCCGAGCCAGCTGCGCGTCGAAGCGCTCGACGTCACGGTCAAGGACGATATTGCTGCGGTCGTGGCCCGGGCGCAGGCGCGTCGACCCGTCGATATTCTGGTCAACAACGCCGGCGGCGGCGTGATCGGCGCCACCGAAGAGATGTCGGACGCCGAGGTCGAAGGCCAGATCGCGCTCAATCTCATGGCGCCCATCCACATCACCCGCGCCTTTGTCCCCGCGATGCGCCTGCGCGGGAGCGGCCGGATCATCCAGATCTCCAGCGCCAGCGGTCAGGGCTCGCTTCCGACGAGCAGTCTCTATCATGCGGCCAAATGGGGCCTGGAGGGCTTCAGCGAATGCCTCCGCCAGGAGCTTGAACCCTTCAACCTGTTCGTGACGCTGATCGAGCCGGGTGGCGCGCGCACCAGCTTCAGCCACAACCTGCAATTCGCCAGCGAGATCGCCGCCTATCGCGATACGCCCGCCGGCGATATCCGCAAGATGTTCGAGACCGCCGGAAACGAGCTCTACACGCTCGACCCGCAAAAGATCGCGCAAGCGATCGTCGATGTCGCAACCAGCGACCATCCGCCGCTGCGCGTGACTCTGGGGGGTGACGCTTTCGGCGTTGTCCAGGCGGCGCTGCAATCGCGGCTCGCCTTTCTGCAGTCCCAGGAAGCGCTCGCGCGCTCGGTCGCTTTCGACAGTTGAGCTTTCCCGTCTTCCAGCTTTCGTCTCCGCGCGGTGCGATGCGCCTCACCGGGGCCCGGCAACCCCTGTCGTCAGCGCCGCTATCCGATACTTAGGTATAGCCATCCGACACGATTGCCGAAGCGCCAAACGGGCAATCGCTTGGTACCATCGCAAGAGAGGAAAACCTTCGCGGTCGCCAATCAAGGGTGCGCGGACCTTCGCAGTCTGCGTGCCCTTGATGTGGCAGCGCGCCGCCCAGCCACGCGCGTCATGAACGGGAGCGGCCTTCTGCGAAACCCAACGCTCCGCCGCATCTTCTATAAGCTCTCGCTCGAATTGCTGCGCGCCGCCTTCGTCTTCCTGCGACTGGGGTTAAAGGGCGAGGCGCGCCTGCTTGTGCACGCGTCTCAATGGGCGAGGCACACGGCTTCCGGTCGCCGCCGCAGGTGGCGGCACCGGAAAGTGCCATGAGCGTCGTCGCCGCCTTTCTTTATCACGAGGGCAAACGGCTGCGGCCGGTGACCCTGATCGATCCGGCGTGCGAGCATATCGCCAAGGATGACTTTGTGTGGATCGGCCTCTCCCAGCCCAGCGAAACAGAACTTGCCGACATCGCCGGAAATTACGGCCTTCACCCGCTTGCCGTGGAAGATGCCGGCAACGGCCACCAGATTTCCAAGCTCGACGTCTACGGTGACCAGTTGTTCATCGTCGCCAGGACGGCACATCTTGAAGGCGATCATATCGCCTACGGCTCCACCGCGATTTTCCTGGGCAAGAATTTCCTCATCACCGTTCGGCAGGGTTCGGCACGCTCGCACAGCGAGCTTCGCGCGCATCTCGAAATCACGCCGGACCTGCTGCGCGAGGGCCCGGACTATGTGCTCCATGCCATTCTGGACTTCATCGTCGATGGCTATTTCCCGATCGTCGAGGCGATCGAGGAGGACGTCCTCAAGATGGAGCAGCGCATGCTTGCAGCCTTTCTCACCCGCGAGGAGGTGACCCGGATTTTCACGCTGCGGCGTGAGCTCGTCCGCTTCCAACGCGTGCTCGGACCCATGCTCGAGGTCGGTCGCAAGCTGGTGAACCTGCAGCTTCCGCGGCTTGATGAGGCCTCCAAACCCTATTTCCGTGATTTGCTCGATCACATGCTCCGGGTTGAGAGCGCCATCACCGGCATCCGCGACATCCTGATCTCGGTGTTCGAGGCGAGTCACCTGCTCGAACAGCAGCGCCAGGGTGCGATCACGCGTCAGCTCGCCGCCTGGGCCGCGATCCTCGCGGTGCCTACCGCGATTGCCGGGATCTACGGGATGAACTTCGAGAATATGCCCGAACTGAAGACGCAGTGGGGATATTTCGTCATCCTCGGCGTCATCGCTGCGGTCTGCATCGGACTCTACATCCGGTTCAAACGCAACCACTGGCTTTGACGTCGCTGACCGCTGTCCACATCGCGCAGGGCTGAGGCCGCCGGGGGCAGGTTGCCACAGTTCAATGCTTTCGAAGCGTCTCGGCGCGGTGCCGGTCCAACGCATCGAGCAAAGCCCTGCCGATCAACGGCTTTGCGAGAACGTGATCGAAGCCCGCCTCGGCGGCCCGCGAGGCCAGCAGCGTGTCGTGAAAGCCTGAGATCATGATGGCCCGTCCCGACCATCCGATCTCGCGAAGGTGACGCAGCATCGCGAATCCGTCGATGTCGGGCATGCGATAGTCGAGGATGACGCAGTCCGCCTCCTTCGCGCGGGGGTCGGCCAACAGCGCGCGGCCGGTCGTATATCCCCACACGGCATAGCCGCGCGATCTCAGCAGCAGCTGGAGGCCACGCCGCACGCCGGGATCGTCGTCGGAGACGAGGATGGTGTATCTGCCATCATGCTGGGTGGAACGGACCGATGGCATTGCGAGAAGCGGACACCCGTGTGACGATTGCACCATCGATCGCATATCGCGCCTCGTCCCGTCGCTACGTAGAGGTCGCAGTCACTTCGGCTTGCGGCCCATGCCCGCGGCAAAGGCGATCCGCAGGGCTTCGGACAGATTGCGGACCTCGAGCTTGGCCATCAGGCTCGCGCGATGGACCTCGACCGTTCGCGATGAACAGCCCAGGTCATAGGCGATCGTCTTGTTGGGCAGGCCGTTGGCCAGCCTTTCGAGCACTTCCCGCTCCCGGGGCGTCAGTGCAGCGACCCGCACCCCTGCTTCGGACGTTTCCAGGGTACGAAGGTCGACATCGTCGAGACGCGCGAACGCGCGGCTGACGGCGCCGAGCAGGGCGGCTTTCTCGAAGGGTTTCTCGAGAAAGTCGACCGCGCCGCCTTTCATGGCCTGCACCGCAACCGACACGTCGCCATGGCCGGTCAGGACGATGACCGGCATGTTGACCCCGCGTGCTGCCATGGCGGCCTGAACCTCGAGACCGTCCATCTCGGGCATGCGCACGTCGAGGATGACGCAGCCGACGGCCGCCGACTTCGCCTCCTTGAGAAACTCCACGCCCGAGGCATAGGTCACGACGTCGTAGCCCGCGGTCTTGAGCGCAAAGCTCGCCGCCTTGCGGATGCTCTCCTCGTCGTCGACCAGATGGATGACGCGTCTATCCCCCATGTTCCTCCTCCGCCCGCGCATGGATCAAGGTAAAATGAAAGCGCGCGCCGCCGCGGTCGGGGCGCTCCATCCAGATACGGCCCCCATGCGCTTCGATGATGGTCCGGCAGATCGAAAGGCCGAGGCCCATGCCGTCGGCCTTTGTCGACTTGAACGCCGTGAAGAGCTGCTCCCGGACCTCGTCGGCGATGCCGGGGCCGGTATCCGCCACGGTCACCTCGATCAGCCCGTCAGGGCGCAACCTGGTCGCCACCTTGAGGTCGCGAACCGGACACTCCGCCATCGCCTCGATGGCATTGCGCATCAGGTTGACCAGCACCTGCTGGATCTGCACCCTGTCGACGAGGACCGGCGTCGCGGCGTGCTCGACCGCAAAGAAGCTGCGGATGCCGCGCTCGCGTGCGCCGACCAGCGCGAGCTGGCTCGCCTCGGCGATGACCTGCGGCAGCTCGTGGAGGCTCTTGTCGACCTCGCCGCGGGCGACGAAATCGCGAAGGCGCCGGACGATATGGCCGGCCCGCAGCGTTTCCTGGGCGGCATCATCCATCACCGACCGCAGCGACACGAAGGGTTCGTCGTCCCGCTCGTCGAGCATGTCGCGGATCGTCTCGAGATAGAGCGCGACCGCGGCAAGCGGCTGGTTGAGTTCGTGGGCAAGAGTCGAAGCCATCGTGCCCATCGCGCTCAGCCGGGAGACATGGACCAGCTCTGCCTGCAGTTCCTTGAGCCTGAGCTCATCCTGCTCCTTGGCGGTGAGATCCCGGATGAAGCCCGTGAACAACCGCTGCCCGTCTTCACCGGCCTCGCCGACCGACAGCTGCATCGGGAAGGTCGAGCCGTCGCGGCGCTGGCCGACCACGACGCGGCCGAGGCCGATGATCCGGCGCTCGCCGGTCTGGAGATAATGCGCGAGATATTCGTCATGCCGGTCGCGATCGGGCTGGGGCATAAGGCAGGAGACGTTGCGGCCGACGAGCTCGGCTTCGCTGTAGCCGAAAAGGCGTTGTGCCGCTGCGCTGAAGGATGTGATGGCGCCGGTCTCGTCGATGATGATCATCGCATCCGGCACCGTCGCCAGGATCGACTGGAGATGCTGCTCGCGGGTCTCGATCGACGCCCGGACCGCCGCCTCGTCGGTGACATCGCGACTGATGCAGGCAAAGCCTCGATGTGCGTCGCCTTCGAACAGGGCGCTGATCGTCAGGCGCGCGAGATACTCCGCTCCATTCTCGCAGACCCGCCACGCTTCGCGCTCCAGCGTGCCCTCGTGAAGGGCGGCCGCCAGGTCTGCGCACGGCCGGCCGGCCGTAATCTCGTCGGGCGGGTAGAACAGGTCGTGGGGCTGTCCCAGGACGCGGTCGAGCGGCCAGCATTCGGCACGCTCGCCTTCTTCATTATAGCTCAGCACGATCCCGGCAGGATCGAGCAGCGTCAGGACATGGCCGCCAGCCTGTCGCAGGAACAACGGCGCAAGCCGCACCACCTCCCTGGCAATCTCGTCCGGCCCGCGCCTCGTGTCGACCATCGTCCCGGCTCACATGCCTGGCCGGGCGCACGTATCCGGGCGTAGCCCGACCGTGCCACTCAGCGCCGCGCGAGTATGGCCTTCATCTCGTCGATTTCCTGCCGCTGCGAGCGCTTGATCGCTTCGCAAAGCCGGATGACTTCCGGATCGCTGAGCTTTGCTTCCTGGCACATCAGGATCGCCCCGGAATGATGCGGGATCATCGAGCGCAGAAAGGCCGTGTCGCCGATCGTGGTCTGGGTGCGGATGAGTGCAAAGCTGCCGAAGAAGGCGACCAGCGACGCGGCGATCAGCGCGATGTTGGCGGCCTTCGACACGAACATGTGTCGCATGGCGAGGATCATCAGCACCACCATCGGTGCGACCATCATCAGCGTCATGTAGAGCATGTTGAGGTTGTTGTAGAAGCTGTCGAGCCCGTCGATCATGACGAACATCACCAGATACATGATGACGCCGCTGATGACGGTCTGAACGGCAAGGCTCCAATAGGCACCCATCTTCCGGGTGTTCATGTGGGACGAATGGTCCATGGCGTATCTCCTTCGCTCGGCGCCGGCCGACCTGGGTATGAGTGTAACGCCCCGCTCTCTTGTTCGCCCCCGCCATCAGCTGTCCCGATCCTAGAACCAGAAGCGGATGCCGGCGACGAAGCTGGTGGCATGGACGTCCTCGCCCGCAAGCCTCGACAGCCGCGCCGTGTCTCCGGCTTTGCGCAGATAGGAAACGCCGATGTAAGGTGCGAACTGGCGGCTGAATTCGTAGCGCAGGCGCGCGCCGAGCTCTATGTTGACCAGCCCCGAACCGATGTCGTTCTCCGGAATATCCTGCGCGGCGAAATTGACCTCGGCGCGCGGCTGCAAGATCAGGCGCTGGGTGATGCGCTGGTCGTAATAGCCCTCGACCCGGCCCAGAAGGTCGCCCTTGGTCGAGAGGAACAGCGCGCCTTCGACCTCGAACATGCCGGGAGCCAGACCCTCGACGCCAACGGTCGCATAGGTGCGGTTGGGCCCGCGGCCGAAGTCCTGGCGGACGCCGGCCTGAAGGTTGAAATAGGGGTCGATGGCGCGGCTATAGAGGGCCTGGACGTCTGCGCTGTCGATCCCGCGGCCAAACTCGCCTTCCCCCTCGCTCTTGAGCCAGAGGCGGTTGATGTCGCCGCCGTAAAAGCCTTCGCCATCCCAGCGATAGCCATCGCGGCCGCTATGCGCCTGATACTCGAACAGGTTGAGCAGCACCTGCCCGAAATTGTTGCCGCCGCTGTCCTTCATCATGATGTCGCGCGAGCGCGCCATCTCGCCGCCGGGAAAATCCCGATCGGCGAAGTGGTCGCTGGGGGGGGGCGGCGGGGGCGCATTGCCGGCCGGAAGCGCCGTGCCGGTCATTTGCATGCCGGGCATGGCGGAGGTTCCGGGCATGGCGGTCTGGCCATGCTGCGAATGGTCCATCCCGGGCATGTCCGGCATCGCGCCGTCCTGATGCCGGGAGTGGTCCATGCCCGGCATCTCCGCCATCGCGGGAGCAGCGGGTTGCGGTTGACCGGCGGCATCTGCCTGTGGCGCAGGACTGGCCTGGTCCTGCGAATGGTCCATTGCCGGCATGGTGCCCGGCGCTGGTTTCTGAGCGCGCGGCCTGATAGCGGGCTTGGGGCGCGGCGCGGCGGCCTTGTCCTTCTTTTTCTCCTGCGCCGGCCGCGCCCCGCCCGGCGGCGCCATGCCGGGCATGTCGTGCATCGAATGATCCTGGGCAAAGGCGGGCGCGGCGGAGAGAAGGGCGATCGCGCTCACCAGCGGCGTGAGGATGCGGGTCATTGCGCGTCTCCCTTCGGACGGACGCTCACGACCCGCATCATCCCTGCATGCATGTGGTAGAGGAGATGACAGTGGAAGGCCCAGTCGCCGACCGCGTCGGCGGTGAAGTCCCAGGTCACCTTGCCGCCGGGCTGGACGATCACCGTATGCTTGCGCGGCGCATGATCGCCATGCCCCGTCACCAGCTCGAAAAAATGCCCGTGAATATGGATCGGATGCCCCATCATCGTGTCGTTGATGAGATTGACGCGCACCCGCTCGCCTTCGATGAAGGGGATCGGCTCGTGATGGTCCGACATTTTTTCGCCGTCGAACGACCACATGAACCGCTCCATGTTGCCGGTGAGGTGAATGTCGATGCTGCGGCTCGGCGCGCGCACGTCCGGATTGCGATCGAGCGCCATCAGGTCCCTGTAGACAAGCACCTTGTGGCCGACGTCGGCGAGGCCCTGGCCGGGCTCGCCGGTGCGGTCTACGGGCATCGGCGAGATGGTCTGGACGCTCGGGTCGCGCTTCACCTGCGGCGCGTTCGAGAAGTCGCGCATCTTCATCGAGCCCATCGCGTGCCCGCCATGATCCATGCCCGCCATCTGGCCATCGGCGCCCATCGCGCCGTGGTCCATGCCGGCCATCGATCCATGATCCATCCCCGAATGATCCATGCCTGCCATGGCGCTATTGTCCATGGTCGCCATCGCTGCCGCCGCGCCGGTCGCGAGGCGCGCGGACGCGTTCTTCTCGGCCGTCGGATCGACGCCCCGCATAGCGCCGCCCGACATGTCCATGCCTTCCATGCCCGGCATCGAGGACATGTCCATGCCCATGTCCTTCATGTCGGCGAGCGGCCGTTTGCGTAAGGGGGGAACCTCGCCGGCCATGCCGGCCCTCGGCGCGAGCGTGGCACGCGCCATGCCCGAGCGGTCGATCGCCTCGCCGACAAGGGTGTAGGCCTTGTCATCGCCTGGGCTGACAACGACGTCGTAGGTCTCGGCAACACCAATCTGGAACTCGTCGACGGTGACCGGCACCACATTCTGCCCGTCGGCCTGGACGATGGTCAGCGGCAGGCCGGGGATGCGGACGTTGAAGGTGGTCATCGCCGACGCATTGATGACCCGCAGCCGCACCCGTTCGCCCGGGGTGAAGAGCGCGGTCCAGTTGTCCATCGGACCATGGCCGTTGACGAGATAGGTGTAGGTGGATCCGGTCACATCGGAGATGTCGGCCGGGTCCATCCGCATCTGGCCCCAGTCGAGCCGGTCCTTGAGCGGCTGATCCTTGCCCGACAGGAGCCCGGCCAGGGTCTGGCGCTGGAAATTGAAATGGCCGGGGTTGACCTTGAGGCGCCGGAAGATCGCCTGCGGCGAGAGCGCGCTGTGATCGGCGAGCACGATGACATGCTCGCGGTCATAGGCGACCGGATCGGCACCGGCGGGATCGATGATGATCGGGCCGTAATGGCCTTCCTGTTCCTGCAGGCCTGAATGGCTGTGGTACCAGTAGGTGCCGCTTTGCACGACGGAGAACTGGTAGAGGTAGTTCGAGCCCGGCTTGATGCCCGGAAAAGACACGCCCGGCACACCGTCCATATTGGCCGGCAGGATCAGCCCGTGCCAGTGGATCGAGCTGTCCTCCTCCAGCTGATTGATGACGTTGAGCCGCACGCGCTGGCCCTCGCGCAGCCGGATCAGCGGGGCGGGGACCGTGCCGTTGAGGCCGATTGCCCGGAACTTGCGCCCGTCGATGGTCATCGACTGCCGGGCGATGGTGAGCGTGATGTCTTCGCCCGACACGGTCGGCAGCGTCGGTCGCATCCCCGGCGAGATCGTCTGCGCCCAGGCCGGCAGCCAGGCTGACAAGGCGGCGCCGCCGCCGGCGAGGGCCGCGCCGCGGAGGAACTGGCGGCGGTCGAGAGCAGAAATCATTCGGTTGTCTCAGCTTTAAGAAAGAGGGCGGACCTATTGGAAATACGCAGCGTGGCCTCATCCCCCTCAAACTTTCTTCAACATTTCCGCGAGGCGTGCGCGGGCGCGGTAGAGGCGGGTCTCGACTGCCTTCTGGCTGATGCCGAGAATCTCGGCGGTTTCGGCTTCCGATTTCTCGTCGATCGTCCGCAGGATGAGCGTGTCTTTGAGAGAGGCGGGCAGGGCGGCGATCGCTTTCATCGCCTCTGCCAGTTGCTGCTCGGCGCCGATTGCCTGGTCGGGTAGCGGCGCCTCATCGGCGACGTCATCCGCCTCGCCCAGCGGCAGGGCCATGGAGAAGAAGTTCCGGACCGCGCGCCGGCGCCGCCAGTCATGGCATTTGTTGATGACGATCCGGGACATCCAGACCTGGAAGGGTCGCGCAGCGTCATAGCGGTTGAGTGCGGCGAAGGCGGCGACGAAGCTCGCCTGGGTCACGTCGAGCGCTTCGTCGCGGTTCCCGACATGGCTGCGCACGAGGCGGTGCACCCAGCCCTGATGCCGGCGGACCAGCTCGCCATAGGCCGCTTGCCGGCCTCCAAGCGCCAGAGCCGCGAGCTCCCCGTCCGAGCAGTCGGGGAGGCACGCGGTCATTTGGACTTGGCCGTCAGCGCTTTCACCACGGCGTCGTCGAACTTGTCCGTCTGATCCGGGCGCAGCACGGCCCGCATCGCGAAGATATGCTCGAGTGTTTCCTTCTGCAGCGCGCCCATCGCCTGGTGCGAGCGATCCACCGCCCCTGCAACCCGAGGACCATAGCCATGCTCCGCCTCGATCGCCTCGGCGAGCCGCGCGTTATCGGCGCGCAGTTCGGCCTCCAGTGCCTGACGCCGGATCGCATAGTTCTTCTCGATCGTCTCGAGACGGCTATGTTGCGCGGTGTCCAGCTTCAGATCGCGATGGAGCAGGTCGTGCAACTCATTTTCGACCGGGCGCACCGGAACCACATAGACGCGGCCGATGACCACACCGGCGATCGCCGCGGCAAAGGTCAGCAGGACGAGGAGCAGGAGCCGGCGGTCGCGCATCATTGTGAACTCAGCAGCGTCGAAGGAGCGAGCGCGAGCCGCGCGTCAAAGGGCGATATCGGCCCGGCTTCGGTCGACCGCACAGGCACGGCCGAGCCGGCAATTCCCAGGAACAAGGCTGCTGCCGCGGCGATACCGAATGTCGTGGCGCTCAGGCGGGGCATGGCCTGGAGCCGGGCGATCTCGGCCATGACGCGGCTGTCCAGCCCGGCAAGCCGGGGATCGAGCGGCGCTTCCCGCAACCGGCTGAGCATGTCGTCGAGGTGGTCCATGATGTTTCTCCGTCTTCACTTCTCAATACGCAGGATGGTCCGGCAACCCTTGTCCGGGAACAAAAAGAAAATTGCGAGGGGTGCAGGTCGCGGCTGCGTATTCTCTCATGTCACTGACAGGAGAATGTCCAAATGCGCTTCTTTTCGCCGCTCGCAGCCATCGCCGCCGTCGGCCTGAGTGTTTCGGCTCCGGCCTACGCCCATCCCAAGCTCGTGTCCTCGACGCCCGCCGCCAACGCCAGCGTCCCGGCGCCGTCGCGTATAACGCTCACCTTCAGTGAAGGTCTGATGCCGAAGCTGTCGGGCGCCGAGATCGTGATGACCGGCATGCCCGGCATGCCCAACCACCGCATGGCGGTAACCGGCTTCAAGACGTCCGTCGAAGGCGACAAGACGCTCGTGCTGACGCTCGCCAAGCCGCTCATGGCGGGCAGCTATCAGGTCGCCTGGCACGTCGTCTCGACCGACACGCACCGCATCCAGGGCAATCTCGCCTTTACCGTCAAGTGACGCCATGAACGACGTGGCACTCGTCGCCGTCCGCTGGGCGCTCTACGTCGATCTCGGCCTGTTGTTCGGCCTGCCGCTGTTCGCGCTCTATGCGCCCGGCGGCGGCCGGATGGTACAGCGGCATCTGCCGATGGTAGCAATGGTGGCCGGTCTCGCCTGTCTCGCCCTCCTGCTGTCGGCGCTGGGGTTCGCGTTGCAGGCAGCGGCCATGACCGGGCTGCCGCTCACCCAGCCTGATCTTTCCATGGTCGCAGAGCTGTTCAACGGCACGTCCATGGGAACGGCGCTGAAGGCGCGCCTCGTCGCGCTCCTCGTTCTTCTGCTCTCCATCCCCTTCTATCGCCGGCAATCCCGTCCTGCCTTCATCGCCTCCACTCTGGCAGGCGCGGTCGCACTCGCGACCCTCGCCTGGAGTGGGCATGGCGCGGCTGGCGAAGGCGAGGCGGGCTGGCTGCAACTGGGGGCCGATCTCATCCATCTGCTCGCCGCCGGCGCCTGGGTCGGCGCGCTTGCCGCATTCCTCGCGCTGGTACTTCCCAGGCTCGCAACCGACGATCTCGCCGCTCAAGACATGGACCGGGTCACGCTCGCCGAGGAAGCGTTGCGGGGCTTCTCCCTCGTCGGCACGATCATCGTCGCCCTGCTGATCCTGACCGGGACGGTGAACGGCTGGTTCCTCGTCGGTCCGGGCAACATCGCCTCGCTCGGGCAGTCGACCTACGGCCTGCTGCTCATCGCCAAGCTGCTGCTGTTCGCCGGCATGCTGGGCCTGGCCGCGCTCAACCGTTATCGCCTGACCCCGGCACTTGCGCAGGCGATCGAGGAAGAGGACGCGCCACGGGCGCAGGCGCTGCTGCGCGCGAGCCTCGTCGTCGAAGGCGGTCTTGCGATCGTCATTCTCGGGCTCGTCGCCTGGCTGGGGACACTATCGCCGCCCATGTCGATGTAGCTTATCGTTTCGGACGCCTCGCGTTGGGAGAAGCCAATGCAATCCTACACCCCGCCGCTCGGGACCGGATCGACGAAAGACTATGATCGCGCGATCCGCCTGTGGACGCGGGAGAAGCGGTGGCGTGCCGCCATGCTCGCCGCCCTGGCGCCCAAAGCCGGTGAGACGGTCGTCGACGTCGGCTGTGGCACCGGCAGCTTCGCGCTGATGCTCAAGCAAGCCGAGCCCAGGACGCAGGTGATCGGTCTCGATCCCGATGCCGAGGCGCTCGACATCGCGCGGCACAAGGCCGCTGTGCGGCGGGCCGATATCGACTGGCGTCAGGGATTTGCCAGGGACGTGGCCCCGGGTACCGCCGACGCTGTCGTGTCGAGTCTCGTGCTGCATCAGATGCCGGTCAGGGAGAAGGCGGCAACCCTGCGCGCCATGTTCGCCATGCTGCGCCCGGGTGGGCGCCTGGTGATCGCCGATTATGGCCGCCAGCAGGGTTTCATGCGGCTTGCCTTCCGCCTGACCGTGCAGCGGCTCGATGGCATCGATGATACCCGGCCCAATGCCGACGGCGTGCTCCCCGGCCTGATCGCGGCGGCCGGCTTCAGGCATGTGGCCGAGACGTTTCGGCTTTTGACCATCACCGGCGCGATCGACTTGTTTACGGCGCATCGACCGGCGCAGGACCACGGCCTTACGGTTGCCAATGACCTTGGCTGATGGCGGCCAGGCGAACGGGCCCGCCGATTTGTCCGCTTAGGCGATTACGTATTGACCCTGACACGGTGTCAGACCCTAGATCGTCAGGCGTCGAAAGGAGCAAGGCGATGAACGAGACACATGGAGCGGCGCATGGCGGCGGTTGCTGCGGCAGCCACGGCGCTGCGAAACCAGCGGCTGGCGTCAAGGACCCGGTCTGCGGCATGACCGTCGATCCTGCGATCACTGCGCACCATGCCGAGCATGGCGGTGAAAGCTATCATTTCTGCAGCGCGGGCTGCCGGGCAAAATTCATCGCCGATCCCGAGCGCTATCTCGGCCCGCCGGCACCGCCAGTCGCGGTGCCAGAAGGCACGATCTGGACCTGCCCTATGCATCCCGAGATTCGGCAGGACCATCCCGGGTCCTGTCCGATCTGCGGCATGGCGCTCGAGCCCGCGACCGTGACTGCCGACAGCGGCCCCAGCCATGAGCTGGTCGATTTCACACGGCGCTTCCGGGTCGGCCTGATGCTGGCCCTCCCGGTGCTGATCCTCGAGATGGGCGCGCATCTCTTTCCCGCGATCCATCGCCTCGTGCCGATGTCGATCTCGGTATGGATCCAGTTCGTGCTGGCGACACCCGTCGTGCTCTGGGCGGGCTGGCCCTTCTTCGAGCGTGGCTGGGCCTCGCTCAAGACCCGCAACCTCAACATGTTCACCCTGATCGCGATGGGGACCGGGGTCGCCTGGATCTACAGCGTCGTCGCGACGCTCGCGCCCCAGCTGTTCCCGCCCGCCTTCCGCGGAGAGGACGGCATGGTTGCCGTCTATTTCGAGGCGGCCGCGGTGATCACTGTCCTCGTGCTGCTCGGCCAGATGCTCGAACTGCGCGC
This sequence comes from Sphingobium fuliginis, assembly GCF_015074805.1. NCBI lineage: Bacteria > Pseudomonadati > Pseudomonadota > Alphaproteobacteria > Sphingomonadales > Sphingobiaceae > Sphingobium > Sphingobium fuliginis. The sequence goes on from NZ_CP060037.1 coordinate 303,648, forward strand.
GCGCGAGCGGACCTCGGGCGCGATCAAGGCGCTGCTTAACCTTGCGCCAAAGACCGCGCGCCGGATCGGTTCCGATGGCAGTGAAGAGGAAATCAGCCTCGATCTCGTTGCGGTCGGCGACCGCCTGCGTGTGCGTCCCGGCGAGAAGGTGCCGGTCGATGGCGTGGTCGAGGACGGCCGTTCCTCGCTCGACGAGTCGATGGTCACCGGTGAGTCCATGCCCGTCACCAAGGCCAAGGCCGACACGGTGATCGGCGGCACGCTCAACCAGACCGGCGCGCTCGTTATCGTCGCCGACAAGGTTGGCCGGGACACCATGCTGGCGCGCATCGTCCAGATGGTCGCCGAGGCGCAGCGCTCGCGCGCGCCGATCCAGCGCATGGCCGATCAGGTGTCGGGCTGGTTCGTGCCCGTGGTCATCGCGGTCGCGGTGGTCGCGTTCATCGCCTGGGGCATCTGGGGCCCCGAGCCGCGCTTCGCCTACGGGCTGGTTGCGGCGGTCGCCGTGCTGATCATCGCCTGTCCCTGCGCACTGGGTCTCGCCACGCCGATGTCGATCATGGTCGGGGTTGGCCGCGGCGCCGGGCTCGGCGTCCTCATCAAGAATGCCGAAGCGCTCGAGCATATGGAAAAAGTCGACACGCTCGTCGTCGACAAGACCGGCACGCTGACCGAAGGCCGGCCTGCCGTCACCCAGATCGTGCCGGCGCCCGGCTTCGACGAAGCCGAACTGCTGCGGCTTGCCGCCTCGGTCGAGCGGGCCTCCGAGCATCCGCTCGCGCTGGCGATCGTCGAGGCCGCCAAGGATCGCGGCATCCCCACGAGCGACGTCACCGACTTCGATTCCCCCACCGGACGCGGCGCGCTCGGCACCGTCGACGGCCGCCGGATCGTGCTCGGTAATGCGCGGTTCCTCTCGGAAGAGGGCATAGCAACCGACGCGCTGGCGGAGCAGGCCGACGCCCTGCGCCGGGATGGCGCCACCGCGATCTTCATCGGCGTCGACGGCACCGTCGGCGGCGCCTTTGCAATCGCCGATCCCGTGAAGCAGACGACGCCGGAGGCCCTGGCCGCACTCAAGGCCGAAGGCATTCGCGTGGTGATGTTGACCGGCGACAACCGCACCACAGCAGAGGCGGTGGCAAGGCGGCTCGGCATTGACGATGTCGAAGCCGAGGTACTGCCCGACCAGAAGAGTGCCGTCGTCGCGCGGTTGAAAAGCGAGGGGCGCGTGGTGGCGATGGCCGGCGACGGGGTCAACGACGCCCCCGCACTGGCTGCCGCCGATGTCGGTATTGCCATGGGCTCGGGCACCGACGTCGCGATCGAGAGCGCGGGCGTGACGCTGCTCAAGGGCGATCTCATGGGCATCGTGCGGGCACGGCGGCTGAGCCAGGCGACCATGTCCAACATTCGCCAGAACCTGGTCTTCGCCTTCATCTACAATGTCGCCGGGGTGCCGGTGGCGGCGGGCGCGCTCTATCCGCTGTTCGGCATCCTGCTCTCGCCGATCATCGCGGCCGCCGCCATGGCGCTCTCCTCGGTCAGCGTGGTCACCAACGCGCTGCGCCTCAACCGGAAAGCGCTGTGAACATCGGGGAGGCGTCGAAGCAAAGCGGGGTCTCGGAGCGGATGATCCGCCATTATGAGAAGATCGGCCTCATCCCGGCGCCGCCGCGCCGGGGAGCGGGTTATCGCGACTATGGCGAGAGTGACCTCCATCGCCTGCGGTTCATCGCCAATGCCCGCGATCTCGGTTTTCCGATCGAGGAGATCCGGACCCTGCTCGGCCTGTGGGCCGACACGGGCCGCAGCAGCGCCGATGTAAAGCGGGTCGCGTTGGCGCGGGCGGAGGAATTGCAGCGCAAGGCCGAAGCGCTGACGACCCTGCGCGAGACCCTCGTCGATCTCGCCGAGCGCTGTCATGGCGACGAGCGGCCAGATTGTCCCATCATCGCCGAACTGAGTCTCGACAGAAAATGTTAGCGCCGGCCGCCTCTCGGACCAGACCCGCTCTGGCGGCCGGGGTGCTGATCGCACTTGGCATTCTCACGACGGGCCTCGCGATATATTTCCTCGCAGTCCGCCCGCCACTGCTGGCGGAGGATCTTCGCCATATCGGCGGCAACCCGCAGACCCTTTCGCCGGTATTGCGGGACTGGTTCGGCGGGATAGCTGGCTCGCCCGTGCGACCGCACTGAGCCTCCTGATCGTATTTGGCCGCTTTTCATACAGCAATGTCGTGCTGAGCTCTGACTTCTGGGGCTGGCATATGCGAGGCAATCCCTCCGTAGGACTACGGAGTGCGCAGAGGCTTCCTGCGCTTCAGGGCTTGTTGCACCGCAGCAGGAGCGAAAATGTGCAGAGTCGAAGCAATATCCCTGACCCGTTGGACGGTCTGGCCACGACGCTGGATCGGTCGAGCTTCGCCGCCATCGCGCAGCTGACTTCAGGCCAGTCGCCCGCCACTTTGGCGCAGTCTTTTTCCGACTGGTGGACGCACATTCTCTGCTCGCCAGGCAGGCAGCTGCAGCTCGCCGCCAAGGGCGGGCGCAAGCTGATGCGGCTCGCCGACTATGCCATGCGCAGCGCATCCGGCAGCGATCCCGAGCCGGCGATCGATCCGCTGCCCCAGGATCGGCGCTTCGCCGACGCAGCCTGGAAGCGCCATCCGTTCGACCTGATCGAGCAGGCCTTCCTGCTCCAGCAGCAATGGTGGCATGCCGCGACGACCGGCGTGAGCGGCGTCACCGGGCACCACGAAGCGATCGTCGAGTTCGCGACCCGCCAGATGCTCGACATGGTGTCCCCGACCAATTTCATCCCGACCAACCCCGTGCTCCAGCAGCGCATCCTCGAAACCGGAGGACAATGCCTTGTCGAGGGTGCGCGATTTTTTTGCGACGACCTGGAACGCCTGGTACGCGGGGAGCCCGCAGCGGGCACGGAGGCCTATCGGGTCGGCGAGAAGGTCGCAGCCACGGCTGGCAAGGTCGTGTTTCGCAACAGGGTCATGGAACTGATCCAATATGCGCCCGCAACCGAGACGGTGCGTCCGGAGCCGATATTGATCGTGCCGGCATGGATCATGAAATATTACATCCTCGACCTGTCGCCGGAAAATTCGCTCATCCGCTGGCTGGTAGGGCAGGGCTACACCGTGTTCTGCATCTCCTGGCACAATCCCGACAGCGCCGACCGCGATCTCGACATGGAGGATTATCGCCTGCTTGGGCCGATGGCCGCCGTTGATGTCATCCAGGCGATTACCGGCACCGAGAAGATCCACGCGGCCGGCTATTGTATCGGCGGCACGCTGCTCGCCATCACCGCGGCCGCGATGGCGCGCGATGAAGATGAGCGTCTGGCGAGCGTCACGCTGTTCGCCGCCCAGACCGAGTTCAGCGAGCCGGGCGAACTTGGTCTGTTCATCGACGAGGCGGAGATCAACCTGATCGATGCGATGATGTGGGCGCGCGGCTTTCTCGACAGCAGCCATATGGGCGGCGCCTTCCAGATGCTGCGGTCCAACGATCTGCTCTGGTCGCGCATCCTCTCGACCTATCTCATGGGCGAGCGCGAGCCGATGACCGACCTCATGGCATGGAACGCCGACGGCACCCGCATGCCCTATGCCATGCACGCGCAATATCTTCGGCGCCTGTTCCTCGACAATGACCTGTCCGAAGGGCGCTACGAGGCCGGCGGCCACCCGGTCTCGCTCTCGGGGCTGCGCATGCCGATCTTCATGGTGGGCACGGAAACCGACCATGTCGCGCCGTGGCGCTCGACCCACAAGCTCCACATGCTGACGGGCGCGGAGATCCGCTTCGTGCTGACGAGCGGTGGCCACAATGCCGGGATCGTCTCCGAGCCCGGGCATCCTCATCGCCATTATCGCATCGCGACACGGATGCAGGATGGCCCGGCGCCAGGTCCCGATGCCTGGCTGGAGCGGGCCGAGGTGCGCGAAGGGTCGTGGTGGCCGGAATGGAGTTCATGGCTTGGATCGCACTCGGGCGAGGCGGCGGCCCCACCGGCGATGGGCGCGCCCGAACGGAACTATCCGCCGCTCGGTGATGCCCCCGGGCGCTACGTGCTGGAGCGCTGAGCCATGGCCGCCGCCAACCTCATCGAGAACCGCACGTTCGACGAGATCGCCGTCGGCGATACGGCCAGCCTCACCCGCACGCTGACCGCCGACGACATCCAGCTCTTCGCGGCGGTGTCAGGCGACGTGAATCCGGCGCATCTCGACCCTGTCTATGCCGAAACGGACATGTTCCACAGGGTCATCGCTCATGGCATGTGGGGCGCGGGGCTCATCTCGGCGATCCTGGGAACCGAGCTGCCAGGGCCCGGTGCGATCTATCTCGGCCAATCGCTTCGCTTCACCCGCCCGGTGGGCGTCGGCGACACCATCACGGCCTGCGTCACCGTCGCGCAGAAGCGCGCCGAGCATCATGTCATCGTTCTCGACTGCACCTGTGTGAACCAGAAGGGCGAGACCGTCATCAGCGGCCAGGCCGAGGTCAAGGCGCCCACCGAGAAAGTCAGCCGGCCCCGCATGCCGCTTCCCGACGTGCGGATCGCCAGCCACGACCGCTTCCGCCAGTTGATGGCGCGCGCCAAGGACGGATCTGCGTGCGTCACGGCCGTGGTCCATCCGTGCAGCGCCGACGCCATGCGCGCAGTGGCTGAGGCCGCCGACGCCGGCATCGTCGTTCCGATTCTCATCGGCCCTGCGGCGCGTATGACGAATGCGGCGAAGGACGCCGGTGTCGATATTGCGGCCTTCCGGGTGATCGACGTCCCGCACAGCCACGCCGCCGCCGCCGAAGCCGTCGCGCGCGTGCGGGCCGGCGAAGCCGCGCTGCTGATGAAGGGCTCGCTTCATACTGACGAGCTCATGGGCGCGGTCGTATCGTCCGACACGGGCCTTCGGACCGAACGCAGGATCAGCCACGCCTATGTGATGGACGTGCCCGGCTATCCGCGCCCGCTCATCATCACCGACGCCGCGATCAACATCGAGCCGACGCTTGAGGACAAGGCCGACATCGCGCGCAACGCGATCGACCTTGCCCATGTGATCGGGATCGAACAGCCCAGGGTCGCGATCCTCGCCGCCGTCGAAACGGTCAATCCGAAAATGCGCACCACATTGGATGCCGCGGCGCTCTGCAAGATGGCGGACCGGGGCCAGATCGAAGGCGCGCTGCTCGATGGCCCGCTCGCCCTCGATAATGCGATCAGCGAGGCGGCCGTGCGCGAGAAAAGTATCGTCTCGCCGGTCGCCGGCCAGGCGGACATCCTGCTGGTGCCCGATCTGGAGGCCGGCAACATGCTCGCAAAGCAGCTGACCTTCCTGGGCGGCGCCGATGCCGCAGGCGTGGTGCTCGGCGCGCGCGCTCCGATCATCCTCACCAGCCGGGCAGACAGCGTGCGCACGCGCCTCGCCTCCTGCGCGCTCGCGGTGCTGCTGGCGCGGGCTGCGACCAAGGCGGCTCCCGGCGTTGCGGGACAGCGCCGCGATGGCTGAAATCCTGTGCCTCAACGCCGGTTCGTCGAGCCTTAAGTTCGCGCTCTACGCCGAGCCGGGCACTGATGAGCCCTCTTTGCTGGCGAGCGGCAAGATCGAGAATATCGGCCTTGAGCCGCACCTGATCGCGCGCGATGCGAAGGGGGATGTCCTTGCCGAGCGGCGCTGGACGAAAGACGGCACGATCACGCACGAGACGCTGCTCGAGGATTTGCTGCGGGAGATCGAAGCCTCGGTCGGCGACGATCTGATCGCGGTCGGCCATCGGATCGTTCATGGCGGCACCGACTATTCAGCGCCGGCGCGGGTCGACGCGCCACTCCTCGCCGCGCTCGAGGCGCTTTGCCCACTGGCGCCATTGCATCAGCCCCATAATCTCGCCGCGGTCCGCGCCGTCTCCAGGCTGCGCCCCGCTGTGCTGCAAGTCGCCTGCTTCGACACCGGCTTCCATCATGGCCAGCCCCCGATCGCGACGCGCCTCGCGCTGCCGCGCGCGCTTGGCGAAGAGGGCATGCGGCGCTACGGTTTTCACGGCATCTCCTACGAATATATCGCGCGGCAGCTGCGTTCGATCGATCCCGATACAGGCGGTGGCCGCACGATCGCCGCGCATCTCGGCAACGGGGCCAGCCTTTGCGCGATGGCCGGGGGGCGCAGCATCGACACGACGATGGGGTTCACCGCGCTCGACGGGCTGGTGATGGGTACGCGCTGCGGCGCGCTCGACCCGGGCGCGGTGCTCTATCTTTTCCAGCAGAGGGGCATGACGGCGCGTGAAGTCGAGCATCTCCTCTACAGTGAGTCCGGCCTTTTGGGCGTGTCCGGCGTCTCCAGCGACATGCGCGCGCTTCTCGGCAGCGAAACGCCCGCCGCTGGGGAAGCGATCGAGCTCTTCGTCTGGCAGATCGCGCGCCAGGCCGGCGCTCTCGCGTCCTCGCTCGGGGGTCTCGACACATTCGTGTTCACTGCCGGGATCGGCGAGAATTCGCCTGAAATTCGCGCCCGCGTCGCCGGTCGGCTCGGCTGGCTCGGCGTGGACCTCGACGCGGACGCGAACCTCCGAGGAGATGCAGTCATCAGCGCGCCGTCCAGCCGTGTCGCCGTCCGCGTCATCCCGACCGATGAGGAAAGGATGATCGCCATCCACACCGCCGATCTGCTGCGTGAGGAGCCGAAAGCATGAAACCTCTCGTCGATCTTACTGGCAAGCGCGGCCTGGTGATCGGTATCGCCAACGCGCATAGCATCGCGGCGGGTTGCGCCCAGGCCTTTCACGACTGTGGCGCGAGACTGGCGGCGACCTATCTCAACGGAAAGGCCGAGCCGTTCGTGGCGCCCGTCGCGGAGACCCTGGGAGTCGAATGGCTCGCCGCGTGCGATGTCCGGGTGCCGGGCGAACTGGAGGCCCTGTTCGAGCGGGTGAAGTCCGAATGGGGCGGCCTCGATTTCCTGCTTCACTCGATCGCTTTCGCGCCGAAGGAGGATTTGCACGGCCGCGTCGTCGACAGCTCGGCCGAAGGCCTCGCGCTGGCGATGGACGTCTCGTGCCACAGCTTCCTGCGCATGGCGCGTCTCGCCGAGCCGCTGATGTCGGATGGCGGCTGCCTGCTGTGCGTCACCTTCTACGGGTCGGAGCGGGTGGTCGAGCACTACAACCTGATGGGGCCGGTCAAAGCGGCCCTCGAAAGCGCGACCCGCTATGTCGCGGCTGAGCTTGGCCCCAAGGGCATTCGCGCCCATGCGATCTCGCCAGGCCCGATCGCGACCCGCGCTGCCAGCGGCATCGACCGCTTCGACGAGCTGCTCGAACGGGCCGCGGCGACGGTCCCGCAGCACCAGCTCGTGACCATCGAGGATGTCGGAGGGCTCGCCGCCTTTCTGGTGAGCGATGCCGGCCGCCATATCACCGGCACGATCATTCCGGTCGATGGCGGTCAGCACCTGCTCGGCTAGGGCGGCTCGCCGCGATCGGGGGCTATCCTATTTGTCGCTGGTGGCCTGCTTCTCGCCGTCGCCCGGGCTTTTCTGCCCGAACCATGGTCCGACAATGGCAGCAAAGGCATCCAGCGCCCCGGGAGCCGTCGGAGCGCTCGCGACGGCCTGCCAGGCCTGCTGCCATTCCTCGAACGCCGATCTTGTGCCGGCAATCATATGCTCGCGGACCGTGGCCATGTCCTCGAACAGTGCCCGCGGTCCGGCCGGGCTGACCGCGCCGGCGTCCGACGTCTTGTCCGTCGCGCCCGCAATCGAGGCACGCGCCTCTTCGGCGAAGCGGCCGGCGGCGCGGTTGCCGACCTCGAGCGACTCTTCGCCACCTTTCCGGGCGACTTCGGCGAGCTTCAGCATCAGGCCGACATTCGCTTTGGCGAGCGCGGCGAGTTGATCAACGGGATAGGGCATGAAACGGTGAACCTTTCTCTTCGCGTTTGAGCTCTGGCATATCGGGCATAGCGCCCTGGCCTGAGGCCCATCGCGTCGCGCCGCCGTTATTCGGCGAGGCTGAATCAGAGAGAATCGGTAACTCTACGTATGCCGAATCTGCGGCTTGCCTGCGACGCTCAGCCAATGCACTTTTGGCTTGTCGTCCATGTCGTGCCCGCGGGCAGCGACTTCTACCCGTCCCGTCATGATCGCGGCACGGTCGGGCATGATTATGGTCTGACCCGGCAACCGGCATGGGCGTGATACCGTCCATAGCCAGGCTCGGCCGGATTGCGGCGCTGCGCGGTCCCGTCCTCGACGTCGAGTTCGACGAAGGGCCGCTGCCCGCGGTCAATGAAGCGCTGCGCGTCGATGCGTCGTCAGGCCCGCTGGTCGCGGAAGTGCAGAGCCATATCGATGACCGCACCGTCCGCGCCGTCGCGCTTCAGCCGACCTCCGGTCTCGCTCGGAATGTCGGCGTGATGGCCTTGGGCGCCCCCATCGCGGTCCCGGTCGGAGACAAGGTTCTGGGGCGGCTCCTTACGCCGACCGGGCAGGTGGGTGACGGCGGCGCGCCGCTTGGGCCGGATGTCCCATTGAGGCCCATTCACCGCGCCCCCCCGCCGCTCGACGAGCAGAGCGCGGCGACGGCGATGTTCGAGACTGGCATCAAGGTCATCGATCTGCTCGCGCCGCTCGCCCAGGGTGGCAAGGCGGCAATGTTCGGGGGCGCGGGGGTGGGGAAGACCGTGCTGGTGATGGAACTCATCAACGCGATGGTCGCGCGCTATGAAGGTGTTTCCGTCTTTGCCGGCATCGGCGAGCGATCGCGCGAGGGCCATGAGCTGCTCACGGACATGCGCGGCTCGGGCGTGATCGACAAGACCGTGCTCGTTTTCGGGCAGATGAACGAGCCGCCGGGCGCGCGCTGGCGGGTAGGGCTGACCGCGCTCACCATCGCCGAACATTTCCGCGACGAGCAGAAGCGCAATGTCCTGCTGCTCATGGATAATGTGTTCCGCTTCGTCCAGGCCGGCAGCGAAGTCTCCGGCCTGCTCGGACGCATGCCTTCGCGCGTCGGCTACCAGCCGACGCTGGCCAGCGAAGTGGCCGCGCTGCAGGAGCGCATCGCCTCGGTGCATGGGGCGGCGGTGACCGCGATCGAGGCGGTCTATGTGCCCGCCGACGATTTCACCGACCCTGCGGTCACCGCCATCTCCGCCCATCTCGACAGTTCCATTCTGCTCTCGCGCGCCATGGCGGCCGAAGGCATCTATCCCGCGGTCGATCCGCTGGGATCGTCGTCGATCCTGCTCGATCCGCAGGTCGTGGGCGATCATCATTACGCGCTCGCCCAGCAGGTCCGGGAGACGATCGCGCATTATCGCGAGCTTCAGGACATCATCTCGCTGCTCGGTATCGAGGAACTGGGCCGCGAGGATCGGCTGATCGTCGGCAGGGCGCGGCGGCTGCAGCGCTTCCTGACCCAGCCCTTCATGGTGACCCAGGCCTTCACCGGGCAAGCCGGCCGTTCTGTGGCGCTGGCCGATACGCTGCAGGGCGTCGCGGCCATCCTGGCCGGCGAGACCGACGACTGGCCCGAGAGCGCCTTCTACATGGTGGGCGATATTGAAGAGGCACGCTCTCGCGTGGGGGAGGGCGCATGAAGCTGCGGATCACCGATCCGACCGCGATCCTCGTCGACACGGACGTCAGGTCGGTTCGCGCCGAGGATGCCAGCGGCAGTTTCGGCATCCTGTCGGGCCACGCCGATTTCCTGACCGCGCTTGGCGTCTCGATCGTCTCCTGGCGGGGCCTCGATGGCGCTCCCGGCTATTGCGCGGTGCGCAACGGCATTCTGACCGTGAGCCACGGCACGGAGGTCGCGGTCGCGACGCGCGAAGGCCATGTCGGCGATGACCTCGGAACGCTCGAGCATGACGTGCTCGCGCGCTACCGCGAGCGCGACGAGGGCGAACGATCCGAACGGACCGCGTCGGCGAAACTCAGGATGCAGGCGATCCGCCATATGGTCGAGGCCCTGCAGGGTGGTGGCCGGGAGCTTGGTCTGTGACCGCGGACAAGCCCGAGCAGCCGATCGTCGAAGCCATCCGGACCCGCGCGGAACGGCGGCGGCTTGCGCAGCGGCTTCCTTCCGTCGCCCGCAATCTCGGCCAGATCGGCGTGCTCGGCTGGCAGATCGTCCTGCCCGCGCTGGTCGGTCTCGCGATCGGCCGCTGGCTCGACCACCGGCTGGATAGCGGCATCTTCTGGACCGCGCCGCTCCTGCTCGTCGGGCTCGCCCTCGGCTGCTGGTCGGGCTGGCGCTGGATGCACCGGCAATGAGCCAGCTCTCCCCCATCCTGTTCCTGGCCCTCGGATTTGCGGTCGGCCTCGCCCATTTCGCGGCCATCGCCAGAGAAGCCGACCTCGTCACCCATGGCGGCCCGGCATCGCGCGCGATCCTGCTCAGGCTCGGGCGTCTCGCCGTCACTATTCTGGTTCTCGTCATCGCCAGCCGGCAAGGGTGGCCGGCGCTTCTTGCCGCTACAACCGGCTTCATGGGCGGGCGCCAGATCATGCTCCACCGGCTCGGAGGCGCCCGATGAAATTCGCGTCACCACTTGAAAGCCATGTGCTGTTCCCGATCGGTCCGGTGCCGATCAGCCAGCCGGTCGCCACGACCTGGGGCATCATGGCCTTCCTTACAATCGGAAGCTGGCTGCTGACCCGCCGCCTTGCGTTACGCCCAACCCGAGCCCAAGCGGCGCTCGAGCTGGTCGTCGAGACCGTCGCCGGCCAGATCCGCGAGACGATGGAGGCGGAACCGCAGCGTTATCTGCCGCTGATCGGCACGCTGTTCCTGTTCCTGCTGGTCGCCAACTGGTCGTCGCTGATCCCCGGCGTCGAGCCGCCGACCGCGACCCTCGAAACCGACGCGGCGCTGGCGCTGATCGTCTTCGGCGCGACGCTCTGGTTCGGCGTCCGCGCGCTCGGGCCCAGGGCCTATCTCGCGACCTTCGCGCGCCCCTCGATCCTGCTCGCCCCGCTCAATATCGTCGAGCTCTTCACCCGCAGCTTCTCGCTGATGGTGCGCCTGTTCGGCAACGTCATGAGCGGCGTCTTCATGATCGGCGTCGTGCTGAGCCTCGCCGGGCTGCTCGTCCCGATCCCGCTCATGGCGCTCGAAATGCTGACCGGCGCGGTCCAGGCCTACATTTTCGGCGCGCTCGCCATGGTCTTTATCGGGAGCGCTATCAGCGAGAACGGCGCCCGCCCGCCATCCAAACAGGAGTCCCCCGCATGAACTGGATCCATCTCGCCAGCATCCTCGGAGCCGCTTTCGCGATCTCGATCGGCGCAATCGCCCCGGCGCTCGGGCAGGGCAGGGCCGTCGCCGCCGCGATGGACGCGATCGCGCGCCAGCCCGAAGCCGCCAACACCGTCTCGCGCACGCTGTTCGTGGGCCTCGCGATGATCGAGACGATGGCGATCTACTGCCTCGTGATCGCGCTGCTGCTGCTCTTCGCCAACCCGTTCGCCTGACATGCGGATCGACTGGTGGACGCTCGCGCTGCAGGCGGTCAATGTCCTCATCCTCGTGTGGCTGCTCGGACGCTTCCTGTTCCGTCCGGTGATGGATGCCATCGCTGCCCGCCAGGCATCGGCCCAGGCGCTGCTCGACGAAGCGCGGGAGGCAAAGGACCGGGCACAGGCCGAAGCGCAGGCGCTCAAAACGCAGAATGACGGCTTCGTCGCGGATGCGGCGGCTCGCCGCGCCGAGATCCGGACCGAGGCCGAAGCGGAGCGCCAGCGCCTCCTCGCGCAGGCCAGGCTCGAGGCGGACGCCGTCGTCGAGCAAGGCCATGCGGCGATCGATGCCGAACGCGGGCGGGTGGCGGCGCAGTGGCGGGAAAAGGCAGCGAACCTCGCCGCCTCGATGGCAGGCACGTTGCTCGCTCGTCTCCCGCCCGAGCAGACGGTGCAGGCCATGGTCGACGCGCTCAAGGCGCGGCTCGGAGACCTTTCCGAGGCGGATCGCCGCAGCCTGGCGGCCGCCGGGCCCGTCACCGTCGCGACGCCCGCGCCGCTGACGGCCGATCTGCAGACGCAGGTAGCGCGCGCGCTTGGCGAAATCCTGCCGGATACCGCGACCCCGATCTTCGCAGTCGATCCAGATCTCATCGCCGGCGCGGAGCTTCGCACGCCCCACGCCGTCGTGCGCAACAGCTGGCGCGCCGATCTCGACGCCATGGTTGAGAGCCTCAATGAAGACGATCATGCCCGGATCGCCTGAAGACTGGCTGACGCAGGCCCAGAGCTGCATCACGCGCGCCAATCTCGGGCCGCGTGTCGATGCAATTGGCCGGGTGGAATCGATCGGCGACGGCGTTGCCATGGTCTCGGGCCTTCCGGACGCGCGCCTCGACGAATTGCTCTATTTCGCCCGGGGCCAGACCGGATTCGTCCACACGCTCGACCGGGACCGGATCGGCTGCGTGCTGCTCGACGATGCCGCCCAGGTGGAGGCAGGAGACACCGTAACCGGCTCGGGCGAGGTGGTGCGCGTGCCGGTTGGCGAGGCATTGCTTGGCCGAGTCGTCGATCCGCTCGGCCGTCCGCTCGATGGGGGCGCGCCGATCCGGGCCAGGCGCTTCGATCCTGTCGAACGGCCGGCGCCGGCGATCATCGAACGCGACCTCGTCGTCCAGCCGGTGCAGACCGGCACGCTCGCAATCGATGCGATGTTCGCCATCGGCCGGGGGCAGCGCGAACTCATTCTCGGCGACCGCGCCACAGGCAAGACGGCGCTCGCGGTCGACACGATCATCAACCAGCGCACCAGCGACATGATCTGCGTCTATGTCGCGATCGGCCAGAAAAGCTCGGCGGTCGCGCGCGTGGTCGACCAGGTGCGGCGGCATGGCGCGCCGGACCGCACCATCTTCGTCGTGGCGAGCCCCGCCGCGGCGCCGGGGCTGCAATGGATCGCGCCGTTCGCGGGCTTCACGATGGCCGAGTATTTTCGGGATGGTGGCGGCCATGCGGTGGTGGTGCTCGACGATCTCACCAAGCATGCCGCGACCCATCGCGAGATCGCCCTGCTGACCGGACAGCCGCCCGGGCGCGAGGCCTATCCCGGCGACGTCTTTTTCCTCCATTCCCGCCTGCTCGAACGTGCGGCGCGTCTCTCGACGGAGAAGGGGGGCGGTTCGCTCACGGCTCTGCCGATCGCGGAGACCGATGCCGGCAACGTCAGCGCCTATATCCCGACCAATCTGATCTCGATCACCGACGGTCAGATTATTCTCGACGCGAAGCTGTTCGCGCAGGGGCACAAGCCCGCCATCGATGTGGGCACGAGCGTGAGCCGGGTCGGCGGCAAGACGCAGCTTCGCGTCCTGCGCGACGCGAGCGGGACCATGCGCCTCGACTATGCGCAGTTCCTCGAGCTCGAGATGTTCACCCGCTTCGGCGAGCAGCCCGAGCCGCGTGTCCGCGCCCAGATCGAACGCGGCAAGCGCTTGCGCGCCTTGCTCGTGCAACCGCTGTCGAGTCCACTACGGGTCGTCGACCAGGTGGCGCTGGTCGTGGCGCTCGGCGAAGGGTTGCTCGATGGCATGGCGGTCTCGGAGATATCGTCGCTCCGCACGCGGCTGCCCGCCTGGATCGACGATCACGTCCCCGATCTATGCGCGCAGATCGAGCGGACTGGACAGATCGACACCGCGCAGCGGTCCGCTCTGATGACGACGGTGAAAGCGCTGATCGAAAGCCAGCCGGCCGGTTCTGCATCATGAGCGATCGCCTCGCCGAGATCGGCCAGCGGATCGAGACCGTCCGCCAGCTCGGTGCGGTGGTCAACGCCATGCAGGGCATCGCCGCGCAGCGGGCGCATCAGGCGCGCGCGCTGCTGCCTGCGGTGCGACGCTATGCGGAGACCGCCCGCACCGCCATTGGCCAGGCGCGCCGCCTTGACGAGCCACTGGCGCGTTTTCCGGCGCGGGCGGTCGGTGGTGCGAGAGGCGGCCTTATCCTGTTCGGTGCGGAGCAAGGCTTTGCCGGGGCCTTTCCGGAGCAGCTGCTCGACGGCGCCGCGGCCGACATGCAGGACAGGCATATTCTTCTGATTGGCGCGCGCACGGCCACGCTTGCGGCCGAGCGCGGTCTGCGCATCGCATGGAGCGCGAGCATGCCGAGCAAGGCCGATGCGCTGCCCGCACTCGCGACAAGCATCATCGACGCGCTGTACGACTATCTGGACGAGGTCGGCGCGGTGCCCATCACCATGGCTTATCCGGTCTGGAGCAGCGGCAAGGGCGTCTCGATCGTGCGCGCGAGCCTCCTGCCGCTCGACCTCGACACTTTCCCCGCGTCCACGGCGGATTTGCCGCCGCTCGTCAATATCAACGCGGCGGACCTTATCGGCGACCTGACCGCGGAATATGTCTTCGCCCACATCTGCGCGGCTGCGGTCGAGACGTTCGTCGCCGAGAATGAGGCACGGCTGCGCACCATGGCGACCGCCCGCAGCCACATCGATCGCAAGGGCGAGGCCCTGCGCCTCGAGGAGCGCCTCACGCGTCAGGATCAGATCACCAGTGAAGTCGTCGAACTGAGCGGCGGGCGACATCGGCGAGAATGAATGCAGGGCAGGCATTTCTGCTGTTCAGCAAGAAACCGCAGAACCGCCATTGTCGTCGGGATCAAGGATGGAGTTGAGCATGCACTATAGTAGCGGGAACTACGAAGCTTTCGTGCGGCCCCGCAAACCTGAGGGCGCTGACAGGAAGACGGCCTGGTTCGTCGGCTCGGGTCTTGCGGGACTGGCAGGCGCGGCGTTCCTGATCCGCGACGGCGGCGTCGCCGGCGAGCATATTACCATCCTTGAGGAGTTGCATATTCCCGGCGGCGCGCTCGACGGCCTCGACGTCCCCGAAAAGGGGTTCGTCATCCGCGGAGGGCGCGAGATGGAGGAGCATTTCGAATGCCTCTGGGATCTCTATCGCTCGATCCCGTCGCTGGAGATCGAGGATGCGAGTGTGCTCGACGAATTCTACCGGCTCAACAAGGACGATCCGAATTTCTCGCTGCAGCGCGTCACGCAGAACCAGGGCCAGGATGTGCCCGACAAGGCTTTGCTGACACTCGGCGATCGCGCGCGAAGAGATCTGATCTCCGTCTTCCTCGCGACGCGGGAGGAGATGGAGAACAAGCGGATCAACGAAGTCTTCGGCGATGATTTCCTCAGGAGCAACTTCTGGCTCTACTGGCGCACCATGTTCGCCTTCGAGGAATGGCATTCCGCGCTCGAGATGAAGCTCTATCTGCATCGCTTCATCCACCATATCGGCAGTCTGGCGGATTTTTCCTCGCTCAAGTTCAACCGCTACAACCAATATGAATCGATGGTCCTGCCGTTGGTCAAATGGTTGCAGGATCGCGGTGTGAGATTTCGCTACGGCGTCGAGGTCACCGACGTCGATTTCGACATCCAGCCCGGCCGCAAGCAGGCGACCCGGATTGCCTGGATCGAAAACGGCGTCGAAGGCGGCGTCGATCTCGGCGCCGATGATCTCGTCTTCATCACTATCGGATCGCTGACCGAAAATTCCGACAATGGCGATCATCATACACCGGCCAGGCTGAATGAGGGGCCGGCGCCGGCCTGGGACCTGTGGCGCCGGATCGCGGCCAAGGACCCGGCCTTTGGTCGTCCCGACGTGTTTGGATCCCATATCCCGGAAACCAAATGGGCGTCGGCGACCATCACCACGCTCGACGCGCGCATTCCGGCGTACATTCGCAAGATTGCCAAGCGCGATCCGTTCAGCGGCACGGTGGTGACCGGCGGCATCATCACGGTCAAGGACTCGAGCTGGCTGCTGAGCTGGACGGTGAGCCGGCAACCCCACTTCAGGAAACAGCCGAAGGACCAGATCGTCGCCTGGTTCTATGCCTTGTTCGTCGACCGACCCGGCGACTATGTGAAGAAGCCGATGCAGGACTGTACGGGCGAGGAGATCACGCAGGAATGGCTTTATCATCTCGGCGTGCCGGTCGAGGACATCCCCGGCCTCGCCGCGACGGGGGCGAAGACCGTGCCGGTGATGATGCCCTACATCACCGCCTTCTTCATGCCGCGCCAGGCCGGCGACCGGCCGGACGTGGTGCCCGAGGGCGCGGTCAACTTCGCCTTTGTCGGCCAGTTTGCCGAGTCGAAGCAGCGTGATTGTATCTTCACGACGGAATATTCGGTGCGCACGCCGATGGAGGCCGTCTACACGCTGATGAAGGTCGAACGCGGCGTGCCCGAAGTGTTCAACTCAACCTATGATATCCGCACGCTTCTGGCCGCAATCGGGCCGCTCAGGGATGGCAAAGGGATCGACATTCCCGGCCCGTCCTTCCTGCGCAAGCTGTTGATGACGAAGCTTGAAGGCACAGAGATCGCCCAGCTGTTGGAAGAGTTTCATCTCCTTTCGCGATAGCAATCAAGCGCGACCCTTCGCCTGGGCTCACGAAAATTCCGCCAAAAGCTGATGAACACCGTCGATGCATCCCAGCAGGCACTATGTCCGCGCCATCAGGTGACACGCAGAGATTCAACCGCAGCAGCCCTGGCCGCCTTTACCTACAGCGGCCTTCCCATTCCAGCCGCAAAGGCGATCCGCAAGGTTTCGGCAAGGGTACGGACTCCAAGCTTGGACATGATGCTCGCGCGATGGACTTCGACCGTCCGTGAAGAAATGCCCAGATCATAGGCGATGGTCTTGTTCGGAAGGCCTTGCGCAAGGCCTTCGAGAACATCCCGTTCGCGCGGTGTCAGTAGATCGACCTGTCGGCATGCCTCGGCTTCTTCGAGAGCGCGCCCCTCGGCCGTGTCGATGCGCGCGAACGCTCGGTCTATCGCATCGAGCAGCAGCGGCCGTTCGATAGGTTTGGCCAGGAAATCGACAGCACCCGCCTTCATCGCTTGGACAGCAAGCGCAATGTCTCCGTTGCCGGTCAGCATCACGACTGGCATGCTTATATCCATCTGCGTCAGCGCTGCCTGAACCTGTAGACCGTTCATGTCCGGCATGTGCATGTCGAGAACGATGCTACCTCTTTCAGCTTCATCTGCAATTTTCAGAAAGTCGACTCCCGAGCCATAGGTCTCGACGGCAAATCCCGCTGTCCTTAATGTGAATCCTACAGCTTTCCTGATTGTTTCTTCGTCATCAATGACATGAACGACGCGCTTGCTCTCCATGGCCCCCCGGACGTGTTGGCATTGCTGCGCACCCCAGCGGGCACAGCTTCAAAGGGGAGACCTTCTACGGGTAGGACCATGGTCCAAGGTCAAGGCCGAAATACCGCCGCATCACAACAGGCAAGGCAGGTGCTCGGCGAGAGGGGGGTAAGCGACCCGGCATCATGTGCCGAACTTTGCGAGATGACCGCTCTTGCGAACGGGGCGGCGCTCCCTCTGGTCTCCCGGCGGCAAGGCGCCGCAAGACGCTGCCGCCGGGAGTGGGCACGCCTCTTGGGGGATGAGCGCGCTGGTTGCTCCTAAGCTCGACGCGTCATGTTGTCATGGCAAGAAGCTGATAATCGCTATTCTGTGTCAGCAGCGCGCCGTAACGCCGATGTCCGGGGCGGATCGCAGCTCCGCTCGCGCGCCGCTACGGCACGGCGAATCCGATTCAGCACGAACCGGTGATCATAGGGTTTTGAGATCGAAGGCTGATCATCGCAGAGATCGCCCGCCTTCCGTGTCGCAGTTTCGATATTCCCGGCGAGGATGGCACCGATACCGGGTTGTTCCTGACGAACCAAGGATGCCAGGCCCGCGCCGCGCTCAGCGCGATCGAGCCAGCGCAGCGCTGCCATCACATCGTCGACCGGCACCGGGATGCTGGCGGGCGACGGAGGGCCGGTTGGCCCTCGACGGCGGAGCGATCGGACGCCCAGGATGCAAGGATGGCGGGCTTCACTTCGGGCTCAAGCTGCGGGTCCGAGCAACGATGAAGGGATCAAGGAAAGAGCGTGTGTGCGACATGACATATCCTCCTTTCCTGCCGCGACTTTCTCCGAAAGCGAAGTTCCCGGAAGATTGGTTCGGGCTCGTGTAGGGTCAATGGATGGGAATGCGCCCGGCGTTTGCCGGGCGTTCGTTTTCATCGTGCATTGAGCATTGAGTACTGAAGAACTGACGCGCAGCGCACCGTTCAAATTCCGTGACGAACGGCCTCCGCAATCGCCGGCATCACGTCGATATCATTAGAGGTATGCGCAACAGCGTTCGTGCTGACGATCCTCTCGACGAGCCCACCCAGGACTTGCGCTGCATCGCCGGCGAAAAGCGGATGCACGACCACGCAATCCGGTCGCGCGAACCCCATGCCGACCAGCTGGCGCGCCGCCTCGGCGAGGGTCCGGCCGGATGAGGCGATATCGTCGACCAGCACCGGCTGGCGATCGAGAAACGCTGGGGCATTCGGAATCGAGATGGTGACGTCACGGTCGCCGGACCGGATTTTCTCGCACACGAGAAACGGAGCATCGGCATCGGCCGCCACCTGCGAGACCCACTGTTCGCTTTCCAGGTCCGGACCGATGATCAGCGGACGAGCGACATTGCGCTTGATCCACGAGGCCAGAAGTGGCGCGGCATGAACAACCTGGGTCGGGATGCGGTAGATTTCCGACAACGCATGATAGCGATGGAGATGCGGATCGACCGTCACCAGCCAGTCGAGATGGCGGGACAGAATCGCGGCAAAGGTTCGCGACGTCACCGCCTCGCCGGCATGGAAGCGTATGTCCTGGCGCATGTAAGCGAGGTAGGGGGCGACGAGCCCGATCCTGCGAGCGCCCAGATCGCGCGCGGTGTCGGCTGCGAACAGCAGCGGCAACAGCTTGGCGTCCGGATGATCGAGACTCGACAGCAGGATGACCTCGCGGTCGCTGACGTCGCTTACGACCCTGAGATAGGTTTCCCCGTCAGGAAACTGACGATGCTCGATCGTGCCGACCTCTGCATCGAGCGCGGCGGATAGCGGCTGTGCCAGGGCCTCGCTGCCAGGCAGCGCGAACAGCACGGGACGGTTCATAGCGCTTCAATCCCGAAGATCGGCCCGTCGCTCACCGCATAGGCCGCCGCATAATCGAGCTCGCCCGGGCTCTCGGCATGAATGGTGCACAAGGGAGCCCCGGCATCCACCATCTGGTTCAGCCGACACTGCAGCGCGACGCCGGCGGCCTTGGCCATCGGCGCGCCGGCAAGCTTCGCGACCGTCGCGAGCTTGCGATTGTCGATACTCACCAGGCGGCCGCTATAGGGAGCGATCATATCCTGTTGGAACCGGGCGACCGGTGGAGCCCGCATGCCGCCCTGCGCTTCGCAGATACGTTGGAACTTGGCCCAGGCCCGGCCGCTTTCGAGGCACGCCCGCGCACGCGCATAGCCTTCGCCGGCCGGGGCTGCGTCCGCGAGCTCAAGCAGTCCTCCCGCCAGCTCGCAGGCCCGGTGGGCGAGATCCTCGGCGCCCGGCTGCCCCTGGAGCACGGCAAGGATATCCTGCGCCTCGAGCGCCGGACCGATGCCCCGTCCGATCGGCTCGGCGCCGGGGCCGCGCATCACGCGCGTGCGAAGCCCGAAGGCTTGGGCGACAGAGCTCAGCGCCCGCTCGAGCGTGTCGGCGGCATCGGCTCCGCGTACCTTGGCGGTCGGCCCGACCGGGATGTCGATGACCAGATGGGTCGCACCGGCCGCGATTTTCTTGGACAGCACCGAGGCGACCATCTGCCCGACGGCATCGATATCGAGCACCCGTTCCACGCCGATGATCACATCGTCGGCAGGGCTGAGGTTGACGGCGCCGCCCCAGGCGATGCAGCCGCCTTCGCGCTCGACCACCTTGCGGATTGCGGAAACGTCGAGGTCGACAGGTGCCAGCACCTCCATCGTGTCCGCCGTGCCGGCCGGCGAGGTGATCGCCCGCGACGATGTCTTGGGCATGATCAGGCCCTCCGCGGCCATGATCGAGACGATGATCGGCGTGGTGCGATTGCCCGGCAATCCACCGACGCTATGCTTGTCGACGATGACCGTTCCGGGCCACTGCAATCGCTCGCCGACATCGACCATCGCCCTGGTCAGGCTGATCGTTTCGTCCGTATCGAGCGGGACCGCTGAGCAGGCCGTGACGAATGCCGAGAGATGGACATCGCTATAGCGTCGCTCGGCGATGTCGGTGATGATCGCTGAAAAAGCCCCGTCACTGAGACGATTGCCATAGATACGCCGACGCACTTCGGCGAGCGAGGCGAGAGGCTGGGCGTGCGCGATCTCGACCGGATCGCCCTCGCTGACGCCGAGCCGCTGCCATGCGGATTCCGAGAGGCCGATCTCGCCGGGCGCTGGAGTCTCCGCGGAACTGTGCAGCAGCGAGACGACGATTTCCCGCCCGCCGGCGCGCAGCGCGACCTGCGCGCGGGACGCAAGACCTTCCGAGCGGCAGACGGGACAGTCGTGGCGCATGACCGCGATCAGATCGCTACCGGCACCCGACAGGCCGATGCGGCGTGCCCGCAGCGTCGTCGCGACAGACTCTGCTTCGGCGTTCTCGATGATCCCGGGCTTCACGCGAGCATGCCCCAGCTACCCAGCGCCGGTACGCTGCATGCCCAGCCCAGTTCCTCCGAGACACGCTTCGCCAGGACGTGGGCGCCGGTCGGCTCGCCATGGGTGACATAGACGTGGCGCGGGGCCTCGTGCAGCGAGCCGAGCCAGCGCATGAGCTCGTCGCTGTCGGCATGCGCCGAGAGCATCGTCAGGTTGGCGACCTCGGCTTCGACCGGGATATACTCGCCGTGGATCTTGATCGTCCGGGCGCCGCCGATCATGGCGGCGCCGCGGGTGCCCGCCGCCTGGAAGCCCGAGAAGAGGATGAGGTTCTTCCCATCCGGCGCGAAGCGCTTGAGATGGTGGAGCACGCGGCCGCCCGTTGCCATTCCGCTGGCCGAGATGATGACCTTTGGGGCGGGGTTGGCGGTGAGTTCCTTGGATTCCTCCACTTCGCGCACATAGTGCGCGACGCTGCACGCCGCTTCGCACTCGGCGCGGGCCAGGCGATGCTCGTCCATGAAATCGCACATCAGCCCGCTCGCGTTGATCGCCATCGGGCTGTCGAGGAAGATCGGGATGTCGCGGAGGCGTCCCTGCGCGCGCAGACGCGAGAAATGATAGAGAAGCGACTGGACCCGTCCCACGGCGAAGGCCGGGATCACCACCGTCCCTCCTCTCTCGACGCATCGTTCGACATGATCTCCAAGCGTCTTTGTCGGATCGACCTGCTCGTGGCGCCGATCGCCATAGGTCGATTCCACCAGGACATAGTCGGCGCGCGCGGGCGGCTCGGGATCTTTCATCACCGAATCGCCGTAACGGCCGATGTCGCCTGAGAAGAGGATTGTCCGCCCCTTCCAGTCGATCTCGATCGACGCCGCGCCGAGGATGTGGCCGGCGCGATGATAGCGCACCCTGATGCCGTCCGTGACTGCATGCCACGCTCCGAACTCGATCGGCCGGAAGAGCTGCAATGCCAGACGCGCGTCAGCCTGGGTGTAGAGCGGCAGCGCCGGCTGGTGCCTGGAGAAGCCGTGCCGGTTGGCGAACTCCGCATCCTTTTCCTGCAGATGACCGCTGTCGGGAAGAAGGAGCTCGCACAGGGCCGCGGTCGCCCGGGTGGCAAGGACGGTACCGTCCCAGCCCAGGCGCGCCATGCGCGGTAGCGCGCCCGAGTGATCGAGATGAGCGTGGGTCAGCAGGACTTGGCCGACATCGGCGACTTCGGGTGGAATTGGCGCCCAATTAAGGCGGCGCAGATCCCTGGGTCCTTGAAACAGGCCGGAATCGACAACGATCTGAGTTTCACCATCGTCCACCAGATAACGCGACCCTGTGACCGTTCCCGATGCGCCGAGAAAGGCGACGCCGAGACCATCGGCCGGGCGCTTAGCCAGATCGATCCTTGCTTCGCGCTCGAGGACGGTCACGCCGGACTGGTTGCGGGAATGGTGCCGTTTCTTTCTCTTGTGCATGGACGCGGGCCTGCCTCTCACGATTATGTTCGTGAGCGCAGCTTTGATTCGCGGACGCCGCACGCCTATACGCAAAAGCCGCAGCACGACTGCTGCTCCCGACAGTTGCGTCGCGCGAACACCGGTGGCCGATCCGATCGATCACCTTACCCATGCTTGCGCGATGCCCTTCGGACTTCGGTCTCTACTTATACCTTGCTCCTTGGACTCGAGCCTATGCAGGCTGGACGTTGACTAGAAGAGAACGGCATATGGGCGAACATGACCATCGCATGCGCAAGCGCGGCAAGATCGTTCTGATCGGCTTCCTGCTCGTCGCCAGCTTCTTCCTCATTACCGAGCATACCGCGCACTTCCTGGGTGTGCTGCCCTATCTCATCCTGCTCGCCTGCCCGCTCATGCACCTGTTCATGCACCACGGCCAAGGTGGGCATCAGCATGGCCATGAGCCCGGCCAGGCACCCGCCGGCTTGCCGGCCAATCCCAACGGCCGCATCGAAGGAGAGTCGCGATGACGCACGCCGACTATGGCTATGGTCTGTGGGGGCTCGCGCTGGTCAATGCCGCCGTTTTCATCCTCTTTGCGTTCAGCTTCTTCAAGCCGGCAACGCGGCGCGACTGGCGCAGCTTCGGCGCGTTCAGTGCGTTCATCGTCGCGCTCTTCGCCGAAATGTATGGCTTCCCGCTCACCATCTTCCTGCTGTCGGGGTGGCTCCAGTCGCATTTCCCCGGCGTCGACTGGTGGAGCCACGATGCTGGCCACATCCTGGAAATGATGTTCGGCTGGCGCATCAATCCGCATTTCGGCCCGTTCCACATCGCCAGCTTTGTGCTGATTGGTGTAGGCTTTTGGCTAATCTCGATCGCGTGGACGGCGCTTCACACGAGTCAGCGCAAACACGAATTGGCAATGACGGGGGTCTACGCCCGGGTGCGGCACCCTCAATACGTAGGGTTCATCCTCGTCATGCTCGGTTTCTTGCTACAATGGCCGACGCTTCTGACGCTTGCCATGTTTCCAGTGCTGGTGGTGATGTACATTCGTTTGGCTAAGCATGAGGAGAGATACGCGCTCGCGACCTACGGCGATAGCTACCGCCAGTACATGGCCCATGTTCCCGCCTTCTTCCCCAGCTTGCGTTGGAAGCGGGAGATTGCAGGACTGGCCTTCACAGGAAATGCTCGAATGGCAGGCCATCAGACGGACGGGCCGGTTAGCGAGGGTTCTCGAGAACACGACAACATGCTGCCAGGAGGTTAGACGTTGTCCTCCTCCGCAAGATCATCACGAACATGACGAAATCGAGGGGGCGTATGTGACCATGCAGGTGACGATCCTTGCGATTGTAGTAAACGGCGTTCCCGTCCTGAGCCTCCATCAGACCCGATCCGCGGCCTGGAAGCGGCTCATGAGATTCATAGACGCGAAATGGCCGGAGCGCCTGGGAGCGATGCTTCCCCCTGCCGAAGACGAAGCGAAGGCGCGCATGTTCTTTCGCGAGGAAGATAAAGACCTGTACGCGATCATCGACGCCGACATATCAGAGCTGCACGATGCCTTGGGGTGGGTCAAAGATCCCGTCGTTGGTTAGCCCGTCACGCGATCGCCCTCGAAAAGCTGGGCCGCCCACCGATCGAGATCGCAGCCACGTCCTGAACGTCACCGAAGTTCAGGACGTGACCGAGCCCGGGCAGTGCGATCGGGCGCTATCTGTAAGCCGGACAAGCAACTGACCTGTTCGACCGCCGTGCCAGCGGGCTGATTGCCAAGGGCGCGGCCGGATTTTGCGTCGGCGCAACGGGTGTCAGTCGGTGTCGGCCTCTACGGAGAGATGTGCAGCGGCTGTCATCTATCGCCCCGGCGCGGAGGAATCGGAGGTGAGCCAAGGCCCTTAACGGCAAGCCCCGAACTGGCGAGGGGTGGCGCAACGCCTCACGCCCGCTCAGCAGCCCTGGATTATCAAGCATGGTGTAAGCTGACGGCCGAGCCGGCGGGGGGCAAGACGCACCGGATCCCCTGTCTGGGACACGGTGGCGTTCGTGCGCTAACTCTCGGGGATGACGGCTGAGCCGTACAAGCGCTGGTCGCGGGCGCACCTGTCGGCCACGCGGGATGATGAAGAATCTGGCAGGCACGAAATGAGACACGCAAGGATGGAGATTCGACCCTGAGAAGCACCAAACTTCGGCTGCACCTTCTCGCGAGCCGCACTCACAAGTGGCTCGCGATCATTGTCGGCGCGCAGCTTCTTTTGTGGTTCGCGAGCGGCGCGTTCGCGCCTCCGAGCTGGTGGTGATCGACGTCACGGACATCACGGAGGCGCTTGACCCGGAGGCGCGGCTACTGACTATTGCGCGCAGCAAGGGAGATCCGGAAGGAGAGGGGGCGACCGCTTATCTGTCGCGGCGATCCGTGCGCGCCATTGCGGCCTGGCGTGCTGCCTCGGGCATTGAGGCCGGCCCCTTGTTCCGCCGGGTGCAGGTACGGCGCTACAAGGCCCGCAAGGCGGTCCCGGGGCGGCGCATCGATAGCATCTCGAGTCGCGAGACCTGGGACTTGCGCAAGACGCTACCGAAGCCAGCTGTGGCGGCGCGTGTGGAATATGATATCGGCACGGCGGCGCTGCATCCCGGCTCGATCGGGCCGATCTGGCGCGCCATCATCAATCAAGCTTTCGAGCGCGGCGCACTACCGGATTTGACCAAGGACGATCTGGAACGGCTGCTCAAGGGGATCAGCGCGCATTCGACTCGAGTGGGCCTCAATCAGGACTTGTTCGTCGTCGGGGAGGATCTCGCCGGGATCATGGACGCCCTGCGCTGGAAGAGCCCGCGCATGCCTCTCGCTTACAACCGGAATCTCGCGGCCGAGCAGGGCGCGGCTGGCCGACTAATGGCGAAGATTGGGTGACGGGGCTAGGTCTGTCGCGGCGAAACGGCATGATACAATCACATTAGAAATCAGGCTGAGCCCCCTGAATTGCAGAAGGTCCGCCGATCTTCTCCAAACCCCACTCTTCAGGCGGTTCAAAGATCCGGACGTCAGTCTCGACGGACCGCGCCCGTGCCAGCAGGCCCGGCTTGTTATAGGTCCAGGCCCGGCTCTCGTAGCGTTTCTCACTCAGCGAGGCGATGAGCATCGCGGCCCTGGGGACCCGCTTGCCGATGCGGCGCAGGGTCATATGGTCCTCATTGCTCATCACTGCCGGGGTATCCGGATGCGTGTGCCAGTCTCCAAGATAATCCAAATCGCCAGCGCTGGCCGAAAATGCCTGACCTATTTGCTCCAGTTGCCAAACATGATCCGGTATGAAGGCGTGCCGCCCGTGCATTGCGCGTGGTCCGGGACCGATGACCCGGGCCACGATCCGATCGTCGCCATCGTGCCAACCGAGCATCACGCCGCCTGTTTCCAGCGGATGGAATGCGGTGCCCAGTTGAAGAATTCGACGATTTGCGGCGGCGCTGAGCCAGAGAGTCACGCAACCTCCCGGCCACAGCAGACGGGGTGCGCGCGGGCATGCCCGACCTCCCAGGTCGGTAGGATCCGCCTCCCGTCCTTGAAGTGCGAGAGGACGGCAACGTCCCAATCCCCCGCGTCGAAAACATCCGGAATGGTGACGGCAAGCACACCGCGAACAACTTGTAGCGACACTTCCTGCAGATCGAACGAGCCCCCCGTGAATGTCGGCGCATTGCATCCGACAGGAAGTACGGTGCCGCCGGTGTCTTCCGCGGGCTGCGGTAACGTGCCGTCAAGCCATTGAGATTGGACGCATAGGAAGCATGCTGGATGATCGGTCGCGAACTTCGCGACCACGCCGCCTGCGGCGCCCAGGGTTGCATAGCCGATCACAAGAGGGGTTCCGATATCTTTGCAATGAAACGCCAGCGCCTGCTGGCATTCGGTTGACGCCGACGTGTCGATCACGACGTCAACTGAGCCGATCAGCGATCGCAATTGCTGCAACGGGTTCCCTTTGAGTTGTCCAAGGTCTTGCGAGTCAGAAAGCGCCGCGCCGACTTTGGTTTGGCCGCTGGACGCCTGCGTCCACGGGTAGTTTTGCTGGATGAACGCTGCGAGCACTTCGGACTTGGAAACACCCCATACCGCGCGACCGAGCGGCCAGCGAACATAATTGCCGGGCTCGACCAGGTCGGGATCGAACAGGCTGATTTCCTTGAAACCGGCTCGCGCCAGCTCAATAGCGGCGAAGCTTCCGATCGCACCACATCCTATGAGCAGGGCCTTCTTACCGCGCAGTGCGCTGGCGACCGGCAATCGACTGAACATGTCGTCGGAAATGCCGTAGCCCCGGATGAAGCTGACATGGCGACGCTTGCCGACCCAACGATTAGCCAGGAAAATCCATCCGTCACCAAGACCATTCGGCCCATAAGCGACCTCCTCCTCGATGAGAATCGCCGTGATGCTCAAGGGGGCTTTCCCGATCTTCGTCCAGCCGCTTGCTTCCCCTTGGAACAGGTTCGCCTCAGCTGCGACCAGTGCTTCCGCTTCGGCTAGGAGGGCTGCCGCGTCCCGTCCAAGGGTCGGTTTCATGCGCACCCATCGGGCTGGCAGTGGCGACCACTTTCCTGTTCGCTGCGGCAGTTCAAATGGCTCTGCGAGCCAAACCCCTTTAGCAGGTCTCGTCTGCGTCATGATCGCTTCGAAAGCTGCGCCGTCCTTCTTAGGGCCGGCTATCGGGCGTTCCTGGCTGACGGCGGTCGCTGGGCCGAATTTGCCGGTTGGAGCGGTGCGCCCCTGTCCAAAGTACACGGCAGAGTTGGTTTCACCCTGGCCGTTAAAATAGGTCGAGAGCGGATCTGGATAAGGCTCCTCCGCCTTGGCCGCTTCTTCCCAAGAACCAGCATTGCGGTGGCCGATGGCATCGAACAGCTGCTGCAACTGGCGGTCGATCATGTCAGCCACAAGTTCGTTCGGGTCCCACTGGTCATTGCCTTGGATCAAAAGGCAAAGGGCCTTGCTGTGCGGATTTTGATGGCGATCGAGTTCAAGATCGGGTGCCGTCACTTCGGGGCGGCAATAGGGGTGTAACGAGGAGAACCCGACAAGTAGCCGAATATCTCCTCGCTCCTTGGCCGGCCAGATAGCTTCCAACAGGAGGAAGCCATCTGACTTGTGCTTAACCAAAACCGCAGCGCCGTGGCGTTCAAACGCGGCCAATTCGGCCCGGTACAGGCCGTCCCACGAGTCCCACCAGCCCTCGGTTGCGGTCATCTGTTCAACCAACCGGGCGGTGGGGTGGCGGGTTGGACGGCACCGGCGGACCATCCGGACGGCCGGGTGTATGGCTCGGCGGGCCTTTGGGCACATCGGGGTGCTGCGGATGATCCGGGTGGCCCGGCGGATTTCCATTGTTGCTGTTCATCATGATCTCCTGAGAGGACTCTTGACGCCGTGTCATCATGGACTAGAATCGCGTTCGAGTCCTGATTTGAACTGTATGTATTAGGACTGATTTGCAAATCAAGTCCAGAAATGGACCGGGGAGCTTTTTATGGGCAATTCGCAAGCCGATGCTCGCGCGGGCATGGGAACGACCCGGATTCCGGTGGAGCTAGAGGCCTTTTTCCAGATCGCGGAACGCTGGGAGTTGACCACTGACGATCAGATCAGGCTCTTGGGCTCACCGGGCAGGTCGACATTCTTCAAATGGAAGAAAGAGGGCGGAACGCTTCCGAATGATACGACAGAACGCCTCTCTCACATCTTGGCCATCTGGAAGGCCCTGCGTATCCTGTTCACGGTCGACGAACGCGGCGACGCGTGGATGCAAAAGCCCAACGAATTTTTTGATGGTCAGTCTGCCCTGGCTATCATGTTGCGAGGGGGAGTCGCAGACATATATCGAGTTCGGCAATATTTGGATGCTCAGCGCGGGGGTTGATCGCAATGGAGTTGGTCGACATCGAATGTGAGCTTTACAGGCTTATTCCCTCGCGTTTCCCGCCCGTTTCAGTTTTCGACGGCCTCGTGGCAAACGACAGGCTCGATCAACTCGCGGAGATCGAGGCGCGCACCAATCCGCGTTTACAGTCAGATGAGCGGCTACGAGCCTTATATGGTGATAGCGGGTCGCCGCAGCTTCAAAACTGGAATCTCGCTCCGTTCAAATACCTCAACCCTGAGGGGAGCCGCTTCTTCCCGTCTACCTGGCCAGCGTTGGAACTTTCCGACGATCAACAGACGGCGCTTGCTGTAGCGGTCGCTCGGCGCGAAGGATTCCTGCGGCGAACGAGTGAGGCCGCCCTTGGCTTGGACATGCGGATGCTCAAGACCCCGGTGGCGGGAAAGTTTGCGGACCTCTCGGAAGTTTCGCCCAACCTGGAGCGGGAAAAACGCTGGGAGATAGCAAGAGATTTGCCAGAAGCGGCGGATGGCATCATCTACTGCCCCCCTGAGCGACCGTCGCACCGCTGCTACGCGGTTTTGCGAGGCGACAGGCTGGGGCGAACCATCCAGACGGTTCACTATCGTTTTGCATGGGACGGATCGCGTATTTCGGCCGTCTACGCCTTTGATGAAGTGGGCCGAAAATTAAGTCCTGAGGACTTCTCTTTGGCGGATGACGCACTCGCGGCTTAGTCTTTTGGGCAGTACATCGTTACTACAGGTTGCGGGACCGCCGTCGGCTACCGTGAGCATCGCTGCGCGAACTTTCCAGGAAGTCCGTTTCCAAGATGAGCTGACAGAACCCTATTTGCCTGCTCTCAAAATGACCTTCGTCAGGTTGGGTGGGCGTCCAATACACGCGATCGCAAGCCGACCGCCCGTCAGAAGCTCGCCGTCAAGTTGAACGAACCATAGCGCGTCCATTCTCCCGGCGGCGCATTGGGTGCGTCGCGGAGGAAGCGCCCCTTGGCGAGCAGCAGGCCGTCGAGTTCGAAGCGCAGCCGCGTGGGCACGAGCCAGTAGCGAATGCGTGCCTCGATCTGGTGACCGGCAAAATCACCGGAGCGCCCCGAGGCGTCGCGCACGCTGGTGGAGGAGAAGCTGTCCTGATCCGCTGCCAGCCACATCGGCCGATAAGAGGCGAACCAGTCGAGCCGCTTGCTCGGTGTCGCTTCGATGCGAATGCCGGGCGTCATGATATTGGTCCGGGCGATGGCATTGTAGAGCCCGGCCGGCGCGAGATCGGCGCGGCGCATGCCGAACAGTGTGTCGAAGCGGCCGAACCTGCCGCCGGGTTTGTCGCCGCTGGCCCGGTCGAACTCGACCGATAGGCGCGGCTTCCAAGGGCCGGCGAAGCTGTAGCCGACGTCGGCATGGATGAAGCTCGCGCCGACGCTTTGCCGCGCCGCAGTGGGCGCCGGTGACGCGCTGACATGGCCGGTCTGGTAGAAGGCCTCGATCTCGTAGTCGAACTTGCTGGCCCGCGGCTCGGCAATGATCCGCCCACCGAACGTGTCGAGCGAGCGGTCCCGTGTGGGCCGCCCGGGTGCATCGCGCTCGCCGAGATGGAAATAGCTTAGCTCCGCCATTGCTGCCCCGATCGCCTTGGCCTTGCTGACCTGCCCGCCCCACAGCACGAGATCGAAGCTTTCCCTGTCGAGTCGCACTTTGGCATCGCGAATGCCTTGGGTGTCGTCGGGCAGACGGACTTGCGGCAGAGTGTAGATCAGCGTCGTCTTCCAGCCCTGCGGCGCGGCGATGTCGGCGCGCAGGCCGGTGTAGCCATTGGTCGTGTTGCGATAGTCGTCAGCCGCGACCAGCCGGCGCGATCCCAGGTTGAGCGTCATGCGCCCAGCGGTGAGCGTGAGTTTCGTACCCTTGCCGCGTGTGAGGTTGTTGTCGATCCCCCAGGCGAGGCAGGCGCCGGCGATGGCGACCGCGCCCAGTCCGAATCCGCTGCCGGTGCCCTGCCAGGCCAGCAGCGCCGCGCCCGCCAGGATCGCTAACGCCCCGAGCAGCAGTCGGCGATCAACATTCTCGCGGAACACCGCCCAGGCAATGCCCATCGTCGCGAGGCCCTCGAGGTTGAGAAGTAGTGCGGCCGAGGAGGCTGGCGTGGTCGTCAGGCCAAGCATCAGCAGCAGCGGGCCGGCAACGCCCCCGGCAAGCACCACGAGTGCCATCCAGCCCCAGTCGCCACGAACGAGCGGCGCTTCGTTGCTCACCCGTCTTCGCAGCACCCAGACGAACGCCAGCCCTAACCCCGATCCCAGATAGAGCAGGCTCGCCAGCAGCCAGGGGTTCACGCCTTCGCCCAGGAGCGCCTTGGCGAGCGGCGTGCTCGCCCCGAACAATGCCGCCGAGGCAATGCCGAACGGCGCGCCCGGCCAGGCGACCCAGGATCTGAGGCTCATGCTGTCGCCTCCGTCACCAAAGGCCGATCCGCTTCGCCTTCCTTGCGGCGGACGAGCCGATAGAGCGTGGGCAGCACCAACAGGGTGAGCAGCGTCGACGAGATGACACCGCCGATGACCACCGTCGCCAGCGGCCGTTGCACCTCGGCCCCCGCGCCGACGTTGAACGCCATCGGCACGAAGCCGAGGCTCGCAACCAGCGCGGTCATCAGCACCGGCCGCAGGCGCGTCAGCGCGCCCTCGCGGATCGCGTCCTCAAGGCTGCGGCCTTCGGCCAGCAGCGACCGGATGAAGCTCAGCATCACCACTCCGTTCAGCACCGCCACGCCCGAGAGCGCGATGAACCCGATGCCTGCCGAGATGGAGAGCGGCAGCCCCCGGATCAACAGCGCCGCAACGCCGCCGGTGAGTGCCAGCGGCACCCCGGAGAAGACGATCGCGGCGTCCCGACCCGAGCGGAACAGCGCATAGAGCAGGCCGAAGATCAACAGCATCGCCGCCGGCACCACCAGCTGCAGCCGCTTGGCAGCGGAGATCAGCTGTTCGAAGGTGCCGCCGTAGCTCACCCAGTAGCCGGCGGGCATCTCGACCTGCGCCCCGACCTTGCTGCGGAGCTCCTCGACGAACGAACCGAGGTCGCGGCCGCGGACATTGGCGGTGACGACGACGCGGCGCTTGCCGTCTTCGCGGCTGACCTGGTTGGGGCCGATGACCACCTCGACCTTGGCGACGTCCTCGAGCGGCACGAAGCCGCGTGGTTCGCCGCCGCCGGCTCCCAGCGGGATGCGCAGCCGGCCGATCTCGTCGACCCGCGTGCGAAGATCTTCGGGCAGGCGAACGATAATCGCGAAGCGGCGGTCGCCCTCGAAAATCTGTCCGGCGGGCGCGCCGCCGATCGACACCGCGACCACGTCCTGCACGTCGCCGACATTGAGACCGAGCCGGGCGAGCGCGGCTCGGTCGGGCGTGATCTGCAGCACTGGAAGGCCTGTGACCTGCTCGACGCTCACGTCCTGCGCGCCATCGATGCCCGCCACGACCTTCTCGATCGCCTGGCCGATTTCGTGCAGCCGGTCGAGATCGTCGCCGAACACCTTGACCGCGACATCGGCGCGCACCCCCGACAGGAGCTCGTTGAACCGCATCTGGATGGGCTGGGTGAACTCGTAGTTGTTGCCGGGGATGGTCCGGGCCGCCGCGTGCATCTCGGTGACGAGCTGGGTCCGGGGCTTGCGCGGGTCGGGCCATTCGTCGCGAGGCTTTAGCATCACGAAGGTATCGGCGACCGAAGGCGGCATCGGGTCGGTCGCGACCTCGGCGGTGCCGATCTTGGCGACGATCCGCTCGACCTCGGGGAAGCGCTTGAGCCGCGCCTCCAGCGCTCTCTGCATCTCGATTGCCTGGCTGAGGCTGGTGCCGGGAATACGCAGCGCATGGAGCGCGATGTCGCCTTCATCGAGATTGGGCACGAACTCCGATCCCATGCGGCTGGCGGCGAGGCCGGCGAGCGCGACCAGCGCCACCGCGCCGACCACGACCGCGACGCGCAGCCGGAGCGCCATGTCGAGCGCGGGGGCATAGGCCTTGCGCGCGAGAACCATGAGCCGGCTTTCCTTCTCCTCGACCCTGCCCGTGACGAACAGCGCGACCGCCGCCGGCACGAAGGACAGCGACAGGATCAAGGCGGCGCTGAGCGCCATGACCACGGTGATTGCCATGGGATGGAACATCTTTCCCTCGACGCCGGTCAGCGCGAAGATCGGCACATAGACGAGCGCGATGATCAGCACGCCGAACAAAGACGGGCGGATCACCTCGGATGTGGCGGATGCCGCGAGATCGAACCGCTCCGTGCGCGTCAGCAGCCGGCCATGCCCATGCTGCGCCTCGCCGAATCGGCGCAGGCAATTCTCGACGATGATGACCGCGCCATCGACGATCAGGCCGAAGTCCAGCGCACCGAGGCTCATCAGGTTCCCCGACACGCCCGCCTGGAGCATCCCGGTGATCGTCATCAGCATCGTGATCGGGATGACCGCGGCGGTGATCAGCGCCGCGCGGATATTGCCGAGCAGCAGGAACAGTACGACGATGACGAGCAGCGCGCCCTCGGCGAGGTTCTTCTCGACCGTGCCGATCGCGCGCTCGACGAGCTCGGTGCGGTCGTAGATCGCCTCGGCTTTGACGCCGGCCGGCAGCGCTTTGGCCGCCTCGGCAAGCCGTTCGGCTGCTGCGCGGGCAACGATCCGGCTGTTCTCGCCCGCGAGCATGAACACGGTGCCGAGCACAACCTCGCGGCCGTTCTCGGTGGCGGCGCCCGTGCGCAGCTCCTCTCCCAGGCCCACGTCGGCGACATCGGCGATGCGGATCGGCACGCCGCCGCGATTGGTGACGATGATCGACTTCAAATCGTCGATACCCGACGCCTGGCCGGGCACGCGGATGAGATACTGCTCGCCATAGCGCTCGACATAACCAGCACCGACATTGGCGTTGTTGCGTCCAAGCGCCTGCACGACATCGTTCAGGGTGAGGCCGTAGGCGGAGAGCCGCTCGGGCAGCGGCGTCACATGATATTGCCGCTCGTAGCCTCCAATGCTGTTGACCTCGGTGACGCCGGGCGTGTTCCTGAGCTGCGGGCGGATCACCCAGTCCTGGAGCGTGCGTAGATCCTCGGGACTGTAGGCGCTGCCGTCGGGTTTGCGCGCACCCGGCTGCGCCTCCAGCGTGTACATGAAAATCTCGCCCAGGCCCGTCGCGATCGGCCCCATCTCGGGCACCACCCCTTCGGGCAACTGGTCGCGCGCGTTCTGCAGCCGTTCGTTGACGAGTTGCCGCGCGAAATAGATGTCGGTGCCATCGGCGAAGACCGCAGTCACCTGGGAGAGCCCGTAACGCGAGACCGAGCGGGTATATTGCAGCCCCGGCAGACCCGCAATTGCGGTCTCGACCGGGAAGGTCACGCGCTGCTCGGCCTCGAGCGGCGAGAAGCCCGCCGCTTCGCTGTTGATCTGGACCTGGACGTTGGTGATGTCCGGAGTCGCGTCGATGGGCAGGCGCTGGAACGCCCAGATGCCGATGGCGCAGAGCAGCGCGACGGCGGCCAGTACCGCCCAGCGGAACCGGATCGCGCCGGCGACGAGCCTTTCCAGAATCGGTGGGCGTTCGAACAGCGGCGGACGGGCGGGAGCCTCAATGGTCATGGCTCGCCCCCGACTTCTCGACATCCGCGCGGATCAGGAAGGCGCCGTCGGTCACATATTCGGTGCCGGGTTCGAGCCCGCCGAGGATCTCGGTCCACTCGGGCGTGCGCCGCCCGATCTCGAGCATCCGCACCTCATAGGTGTTGCCGACTTTGGCATAGACCACCTCGAAGTCGCGGAAGCGCTGGATCGCCTTGGTCCTGACCGCGAGCGGGACATTCGCCGACGCGACTGCGAACTGTCCCTCGACGCCCATGCCGGGACGGAACATGCGCGCCGCCGATTCCGGTAGGTGGACATGGGCCATCAGCGTCTGGCTGGCGAGATCGGCGGTCGGCAGGACCGCCTCGACCGCGGCCTCGATCCGCGCCTCTCCGGAAAGACTGCGCACGCGCACCGTCTGCCCGACACGGACGCGCTCGGCATCGCGCGGATACACGAAGAACTCGGCGTGGAGCTTCGCCGGGTCGGCGATCACGAACAGCGCGCGATCGCCGGTTACGTCGCCGACATTGGCGTTCTTTTCGATGATCGTGCCGCTGATCGGCGCCGGCACCGCGTAGGTCTGGAGCGAGTGGCTGGATTCGACGCGGAGCAGGGCCTGACCCTTGCGGACCTGCTGGCCGAGCTGCCCGCTCATCCAGACGATCTGCCCCGGCAGCCGCGCCCGGACATCGGCCTTGCCTTCGGGCGTGATCTCGATCCGTCCGGCCATGTCGATGAGCTCGGCGATGGCGACGGGTCCTGCCCGTTCGGACTTCACACCGCCGGCGCGCGCCGCCTCGGCGGAAATCGTCGTGCGGCCCTCGTAGGAGGCATAGGACCAGCTATGTGTGCGCCCGCCCTCGACCGCGCGCACCTTGACGTCGAACGAATGCGGCTCATGCACGACGCCGCCTCCCAGCAGATAGTCCTCGCGCGGCGTGAAGGCGAAGCGGTCGATCCGGCCGCCGAGCCGCGTGAGTTCGACGCCGAGTTGCACTTCGCCCGGCGTCACGGGCTTGCCGCCGCGATAGGCGTAGACGTGGAACTCGGGTTCGACGCCATCCTCGAAGATGGTCATCTCGACCGCGAAATCGCCATCGCGCAGCATTCGTCCGCGATGCGGGCCGCGCTCATAGTCGGCGGCCTTGGCGGCGGGTTCTTCCCCGGTTTCGTTGGCGGCGGGGCTGCCGCTGCAGGCGGCCAGCAAGGCGCAAGCGGCGAGGATGCCGCCGCGTACAAGGAAGGAGGTCTTCATCAGCGGTTCTCCGCGCTGGCGATGAGGGGAAGATGGCGGCCGGTTAGCCGGTCGAGCCGGGCGCCGATGAGATGGAAGCGGCGCAGCAGGTCGATGCGGCGCGAGCGCAGCTCGATCACCGCCTGGCTCGCCTGGCTCACCTCGAGAAAGGTGAAGGCGGTGCCGCCGCGCCGGAAGCCGTCGCGCACCATGACCACCGCACGTTCGGCGCCCGGCAGCACTTCGCGGTCGAGCCGAACGATTTCGGTCGCGAGCGCGGCGCGTTCGGCCGTGAGCCGGTCGATCTCGCGTCGCCGTTCGACCCGTGCCACCGCGATCTCGGCTTCGGCCGCTTGGGCATCGGCACGTGCGCGCTCGACATTGCCGCGATTGGCGGAACGGTTGCCGAGCGGGATAGAGCCGCCGACCACCAGCGCGACGTCGTTGCCCTGGCCGAAATGCCGCACGCCGACCCGCGCGGTCGGATCCCCCGCATTGCCGGTCTCGGCAAGGCGAACGCGCGCATCAGCTGCGGCGCGCTCGGCGTCGAGCAAGGCGAGATCGGGAAGATCGCCCTCGGCGGCGGGAGCGGCGGCGAGATTGGTGAACGGCGCGGTGTCGAGCCGATAGTCCGCCGTGCCGCCCCACCAGGCGGCGAGATAGGCGCGGGCGATGCGGGCGGCCGCCTGGGCCTGGTCGAGCGCGATCCGCGCCTGCGCCACCGACGTTTTCGCGCGCTCGGCCGCGAACAGCGGATCGAGCGCAGCGGCGACCCGGCGACGGACTTCGGTTTCAACCCGCTCGGCCTCGGCGAGCCGCTGTCCGGCGACCGCCACCGCCGCCTCGGCGGAAAGCGCCTCGACCCATGCCGCCTGCACCTGGGCGAGAAGGTCGAGCATCCGTAGCCGCGTACGCGCCGACGTCACGCCTACCGACGAGCGGGCGGCGCCGATGCGGGCTTCGCGCTTGCCGCCGCGTTCCCAGGTGCGCTCGTACCAGGCCGTGGTCTGCGAACGGTCGATCGGCGAATAGGGGCCTGTGCCGGCGAAATCCTCGACGTCGACGCCGATCACGTCGCGGGGACGGACATCGGCCTGGGCAATAGCGGCGTTCGCCGCCTGGAGTTGGGCCGCAGTGGCCGCGACGACGGGATCGCCGCTCGCCACCCGGGCCAGCGCATCGGAAAGCGTCAGGTTTTGGGCCGAAGCCGCCTGCGCGTAGAGGAAAAGTGGAAGCACGGCGCAGAGCACCGGCATCTTGGCAAGGCGCGCGTGGGCACGCGCGCGATCGAATGAAAACATGAAAGGCCTCGCAAGACGGCACGACACATCCGCGCCGAACCTGCGACGCGGGGCTCAGGCGTTTGGGCCGAGATCCTTGGGAGGTCGTTCGGGGCCGCGCGCCTTCACGCCGAGCGGCCGTCGCTGCGGCTCGAAAGTGCCCGCGCTGGCGGCCAGCGCGAGTATCGCCGCCGGCGCCTGATCGGGGACGATCAGGCCGGAGCCGCCATCGGCATGGTGGTGATGACCGCCGGCAAGATGCCCGACAGGATCGTCGTCGCTGTCGTCCGGCTGCGGGCTGTGATGATCGTCGGCATGATCCAGCTCGAGCGAAAGATCGCCCAGGAGCATGTGCTCATGGGCGATCGGCGCGCCCGGCGCATGCTGGATTCGGTCCATGGAGTTAGACAGCGACATCCCCGCAAACACGAAGACGAGCGCGATGCAGAGCATCGCGGTCAACCGCTTTACGATGGAGGTTTCGCTGGTTTGCACATTGAGTCACTAACCGTCCGCTTGTTTTCAGGCAAGCCAACTCGGCATGAGCAAAGCAATCTTGGCTTTTCTAATGAAGCGGGCGCGCTTTGCTTCGCGGATTGCCGTTGTAACAGCACGACGACAGTTAGCTCTGAAAACTCCAAGCCATCGGCAGGATCTCTGCCGGTGGTGCAGGGCGGACTGGCGTATCCTCACCTCATAAGAGCGAGTTCGCCCTGTGCGGCATGTTTCGTGAGACTGGTCGCAGACACGAGGCCCCGGGCGTCGCCGATCAAGGTATAGACGGCGTGGCGCTGCCCGCCGCGGTTTCGATGGTCGACGTGATAGCCCTGATAATGACGGCGCATGAGATCGGCGTTCACCAATTCGGAGACGGCGCGGCTGAGGTTA
Organism: Sphingobium fuliginis; assembly: GCF_015074805.1. Classification (NCBI taxonomy): domain Bacteria; kingdom Pseudomonadati; phylum Pseudomonadota; class Alphaproteobacteria; order Sphingomonadales; family Sphingobiaceae; genus Sphingobium; species Sphingobium fuliginis. The sequence continues at coordinate 340,623 of NZ_CP060037.1, forward strand.
CTCTTCCCGGTGGTTCGCATGCGTGCGCGCATTTCCTCTGCGATCGTTCGTTGCGTTTCCTGTGCATCGCCGGTGAGCATTCCACTTCTGTCCAGATCCCTACGAACGCGATCTGCCAACGCTGCGCTGCGGGATACTCGATGAGACATCGGTGTGAGCGCGTCGCAGAGCCAGTCGCGCAGCGAAACAAGCTCGTTGTCCCGCTTGATCCAGGGACCGGCGCTCCCGTCGGGGCCGGCGACCTGCGCAATCAAGTTGAGCAGCATGAAGGCATAGCGGGGACGGCTTGAGACCTGCGCCAATCTCTCGAGCACGGCTGCGATATCGCAGCTGCTGGAAGATTGGAGAGGAGCGCCGGGATGAAACATAACGCGACTGAATCAAGCACAGACGAGGATCAATGTGAATCCGAAATTCGCACCGTGGAGCGTCCTTTGTCGCCTATGACACTTTACCAGCAGGCAAAGTGTCATAGGCGATTCATCCAAGCAGGTTTGTTGCGAATCGTTCTCAACTCACCGTGATAATCGCGGAGCTGGCCGCTTAACGCTGGACGAGAAGTTCTTTTGGCGACGAGCTTCGACCGTCTATGGCGAACAGGATAAGAGACTGCGGCCGCCTGGACGACCTCACGCGTTTCGCACAGGAATGTGCGCGTGCTGGAAACCTCGGCGATTTGCAAGGCACGATCGATGCGGCCGTGCGCGAACTCGGCTTCCGCTGGTTCACGCTGCTCCACAATGTCGATCTTCGGCACGGAGGCGGGCAGCGCCTGTTCCTCACCACCTATCCGCCGGCCTGGCTCGAAGAGGTGCTCGAGGAGCGCCACTATATCGAGGACCCCATCCACGCGGCCTGCGCCCGCACGCCATCGGGGCTCGCCTGGGATCGGGTGGGCGACGTGCTTGAGCTTTCGTCGCGCCAGCGAAGCATCCTGAAACGCGCCAGGGATCATGACCTTGCAGCGGGCTATAGCTTGCCGATCAGGACGCCGGGTGAGCCTGAGGCGATTTTCACCGTCGCCCGACCGCGTGATGAACCGCTGGATGCGGCGGAAATTCTCACCGCCCGGTTGCTGGGATCGGTCGCTTATGACCGGGCGCGCGAACTGCTCGGCGAAGAGATAAGGACCTTGGCGTTCGTTTCCCTCAGTCCGCGCCAGGTCGAGTGCATCGCGTTCGTGGCCCAGGGTAAGAGCGATTGGGAGATTGCCCAGATTCTCGGGCTTAGCCGCGACACCGTGCATGAATATGTTGAATCCGCGCGTCGGCGCTACGGTGTGCGGCGCCGAACGCAGCTGGTGCTGCGCGCGGTTCGCGACGGTCATCTCAATATGGACGCGCTCCTGTGATCTCGCTCGGGCCGTGATGATCGGGCTTGGGCAAGTTCAGGACTTCTGCGCGGTCGCCGCGATAATCAAGGACAGCCAAGCACTGGCCGGCCTGATGGCCGAAATTACGCGTGCGATGGGCTTTCGGTACGTTTCTCTGGTCCACCATATCGACCTCAAGCCAGCGGTGAGCTCTGTCCATATCGTCGATTATCCACCAGAATGGGTGGAGCGTTTCCAGGCGCGTCGCCTCTATGCCAGTGATCCGATCCACCGGGCCAGCCATCGCACTAATATCGGCTTTGCCTGGTCGGCAGTGCAATCCCTTATCACGCTTAGTGCTGCTGATCGGTCGATCCTGGCGGAGGCGCACGACGCCGGGCTGGGCGATGGTTTCACGGTTCCTGCCCATATTCCGGGGGAAGTGAATGGGTCCTGCTCATTCGCCATGGGGTCAGGCGACGTGCTCGATCAACGACAGCTCCCGCTCGTCCAGCTGATCGGCAGCTTCGCATTCGAAGCCGCGCGCAGGCTTTCCCGTCAAACCCCAGCTCCATGCGAAGGCCCGTGCCTGACTGAGCGGCAGGCCGAATGTGTGGCGCTGGTAGCACGCGGGAAAACCGACTGGGAGATTAGCCAAATCCTCGGCATTGGGCAGGAAACGGTGATCCAGCATGTCAAGGATGCACGCGACCGCTACGGCGTGACGAAGCGCACGCTGCTGGCGATCCGCGCATTGTTCGATGGACAGATCAGCTTCGCAGATGTTTTCGGGCGATGATCTCCCCAGGACAGGGGATAACCGAAAGAACGCGGGCCTGATCGACTGACCGCCTCACCAAAGGAGGCTGTCATGCATATCGCAACCGGCGCTGCCCGCGCCATGGAAAACCGCCTGTTCTGTTCGATGTTCGAGGAACGCAAACGGGTATTCGTCGATCTTCTGCGCTGGGACGTGCCGGTCTTTGCCGGTCGTTATGAAATCGACCAGTTCGACAATGACCGTGCCGTCTACATCGTGATAGCCGACGCCGAGGGCGAGCATCTTGCCTCGGCGCGGCTGCTTCCGACGACCGGTGACCATATTCTCGGCACCATTTTCCCCGAGCTGTGCGAACAAGTGCCTCCCCGGGGTGGTGCGATCCTCGAGATCACGCGCTTTTGTCTTGCACGACGATTGCGCGCACGAGAGCGCCTGGAGGTGCGCAATCGGCTGGTGTCCGCGCTCGTCGAATATGCGCTCGGCAATCATATCGACAGTTACACCGGCGTTGCTGAGTGGTTCTGGTTCCAACAGATCCTGAGCTTTGGCTGGGCATGCCGTCCCCTCGGCCTGCCCGCCTCAACAAGCAGCCGCTGCCTTATCGCCTTACAGATCGACATCAATGGCAGCACCCGCGAGCAGCTGCAGGCCAGCGGCATCTGGCGCTCGGTCGGCCTTGCCGATCTTGCCAAGGCTGCTTGAAGAGGGCACCATGACAAATCTCTCCCCCTATCGCCCAGCTGCCGAACCTGCGGTCGATGACGATTTACAGCGGCACGGCTTCTGCGTGTTGCGGGACATCGCATCCAAGACAGAGGTCGCGGAGATCGATCAGGCCCTCGATCCGCGGTTTGCCGCCACACCCTTTTGCCAGGGCGGCTTCTACGGTCCGCTCACCAAGCGCTTTGGCGGCCTTTTGAAACGCGTACCCACTGTCGAGCGACTCGTGCGCCATCCTGCGATCATGCGCCTGGTGCGGTCGGTTCTCGACCCCTGGTGCGATACCATCCAGCTCAACCTCACGCAGGCGCTCGAACTGCATCCAGGAGCGCCGGCGCAGTTTCCTCACAGGGACCAGGATATGTGGCGCGGCCCGGCCGGCGAGCTCGAATATCTCGTCAACGTGATGTGGCCGATTTCTCCGTTCAAGGCTGAAAACGGCGCCACATTGATCTGGTCCGGGAGCCATAATGCCGGCTCCATGGTCAAGGACGCGCAGCCCATGGCGGTTGAGGCGGAGCCGGGCTCGGCGATCCTCTTCCTCGGTTCTACGCTGCATGGTGCCGGCGCCAACATGACCGGCGCGATCCGGCGTGGCATCATCGTCAGCTATTGCCTGGGCTGGCTGAAGCCCTACGAAAATAAATGGCTGACCTATCCGCCCAATGCGGCCCGTGCGTTCGATCCAGACCTTGCCGCGCTGGTCGGCTACCAGCAGCACCGTCCCAATCTCGGCAATTATGATGGCCAGTGTCCGTCCGTCCTGCTTCGGGGCGAACCGCCGGAATATCTGGCTGCCACCGATGCTCTGCGACCCGATCAGGAAAGTGCGCTGGCCGAATTTCTGGACCAGCAACGCACGAGCCTACTCCCCCCGGCTGGGGGGATTGCCGAAATCGGGGCCGGGCGGAACAAAAGAGAGGTGAAATCCAACGGATAGCTGACGCCAATTCCCGACGCGGGAGGTGTCTCTCACGGGGGAATGACCCGATGCAACGCGTGACTCTCAGCCTGGCGGTGCTCGCCATGGGCACCGCCCTTCAACCGACTCCCGCGCGAGCGAATGACTTGGGCTGCCAGGTTCTCCTGTGCCTTTCTAATCCTGGTGGCGCGACGCAATATGCCCAGTGCGTCGCGCCCATGACCAAGTTGTGGCAGCGCTTGGCCACCGGCGGCTCTTTTCCCGGCTGTAGCGGCGGCGGTGTTGCTCGTACCAAGGTCCACGATCGCGATTCCGCAACGCGGCGCCGGGTTGTCATGACTTTCAGCGATGGACGCCGCGAGACCTACTCGCTGGCCCATATCGAGCGGCTGCAGGATCTCGCTCGATGATCCTCGACGTCGCCAGTCTTCTCGCCCTTGCAGGCTCATGCGCGCCAAGCGTGGCGCCTGAGACGCTGATCTCGATCGTTCACACGGAAAGCCGATTCAACACGCTGGCGATCGGGGTCAACAGTCCGGGTGCGCGCAAGCCGGTGCCGGCGACGAGGGCACAGGCGATTGCCGCCGCGCGTCGCCTCATTCGCCAAGGCTACAACATCGATTTGGGCTTGGGGCAGATCAACAGCGCCAACCTCGGATGGCTGGGTCTGTCGGTGGAGGATGCCTTCGAGCCGTGCCGCAACCTTGCCGCCGCCGCGCGGGTGTTGACGACCAACTATCAGTCGGTGGCGCACTCCGCCCAGAGTTCGGACCATGCGATCGCAACAGCGCTCTCGCTCTACAATACTGGCGATCGGCGGCGCGGCTTTCGCAATGGTTATGTCGCCCGGGTCTATGCCAGCGCGTCAACCGTCATTCCCCTGATCCGCGGCAGGCACCCAGCGTCGGTGATGACCGCGCCTGTCCGGCTTGCCGATGCGGTGATCGCCAAACCGCAACCCACTGCGCTCGCTGCGACGCAGGCCGCTGGTTGGAACATCGCCGCAGATGCCCGGCAAGCCTCGCTCATGGTCTTCGGGGACGGGACAACTTCTCAGAAAGGACAGCATCCATGACAGCGATCACCGCCCGCCTGGGCTCCCAGCCCCAATGGGCGCGTCTTCTGCTGCGCATCGCCGGCATCGTCGGCCTGGCGATGCTTCTCTCGTTGCTGCTGAGTGATCCTGCTCATGCGCAAGGTGCGGACGGCATCACCTCCATGGCCGAGAACATCAAGACCTGGCTAACGGGAACCTTTGCCAAGACGATTGCGGTGATCGCCGTCGTCATCGTCGGCTTCATGTTCTTCACCGGACGGGCGAGCCTCGGCCTTTTGGTGACGGTCATCGTCGGCATTTTCATCGTCTTCAGCGCGCAGTGGATCGTCGATACCATCACCGGTGGCGCGTGAAGGAGGCCGCGCCCTCGAACGAGCGGCTGCGCGAGGAAACGCTTTTCCTTGCGGTGACCCGGCCGACGATGTGGCTGGGCGTGCCGCTCGAAGCATCCTTGCCGATTGCGCTTGCTGCCTGTCTCACCCTGATCGTCAGCGGCAATCCGCTTTACGCGGGGGCGATCGGCGGCGCGTGCCTCGCGGTGGCGCGCCTCATCGTGCGCCACGACGCCAATGCCTTTCGCCTGCTATGGTTATGGACTTTGACCAAGGCGCGCTGCCGGAACCGCGGCTGGTGGGGCGGCAGTTCCTATTCGCCGCTGCCGGTCGCGGGGATGAAGCGCAAGGGTTTCGCGCGTGGCTAGCGCCGCCGCCCAGCTGCCGCCGCGCAAGACGCCTTGGCGGGTTCTGACCCGAGAAGCGGAGCCCGGGCGCTATCTTCCCTATGCCCGCCATGTGACGCCCGATGTGATTGCGCTTGATAGCGGCGATCTCATGATGATGTTCCGCCTCGAAGGCATGGCTTTCGAGACGGCTGATCCGATCCACCTCAATGATTGGCACGAGAAGCTCAACGGCACTTGGCGCAACATCGCCGACGATCGGCTTGCGATCTGGACCCACATCGTCCGCTCAGCCGTAGGGGACTATCCCGAAGGGCAGTTCCGCTCAAAGTTCGCCGCCGAGCTCGACGCTAAATATCGGGCGCGCGTCACCGCCAAGCGGATGTTCGTCAATGAGCATTATCTGACGCTTCTCATGCGTCCGGCAGTCGGATCGGCCGACCGGACCGGGCTGCTGCTCAAGCGGATCGCGAAAGCCAAGGCCGCAGAGGAGGAGGTCGATCCCGATGAACTGGCGCGCTTCGAGGAGAAGGCGCGCGACATCGAGAAGCTGCTCCGCCGCTGCAGTCCGGCGCGCCTTGCTCTCTACGAGCATAATGGCCTGATCTTCTCCGCCCCGCTTGAGGTGCTCGAGCAAGTGATGATGGGTGCGCGATCCAGGGTTCCGCTCGTCCGCGGGCATCTGGGATCCGCGCTTTACGGCGAGCGCGTGATCTTCGGACGTGAGACGGTCGAGATCCGTGCCCATGACACGAGCCGCTGGCAGGGAATCTTCGGCATCAGGGAATATCCCGCGCTGACGCGCCCGGGACAGATGAATGCCTTGCTCGGCCAGGATTTCGCCTTCGTCGTCTCGCAATCCTTCACCTTCATGGGCAAAGCGCGGGCAGCCGAACGTCTGCGCCGCCGGCAAAACCAGATGGCCTCGACCGAGGATGCCGCAGCGAGCCAGGCGCTCGATCTCGCCGATGCAGCCGACGATCTGCAAAGCAACCGGTTCGTGCTCGGGGAGCATCATTTCTCGCTGGCGGTCTTCGCCGACAGCCAAAGGCGACTTGCCGACAATCTCTCGGCCGCGCGCGCGGCACTGGCCGATGCTGGTTTGGTGGCGGCGCGCGAAGGACCAGCGCTCGAAGCAGCGTTTTGGGCGCAGCTGCCCGGAAATTTCGCATGGCGGGCGCGGCCAGCGGCGATCACCTCGCGCAATTTTGCTGCCTTGGCGCCGTTCCATACCTATCCCGCAGGCCGGGCCAAGGGGAACCATTGGGGGCCTGCGATCGCCATGATGAAGACGGCCGCGCAATCGCCCTATTATTTCAACTTCCATGTTGGCGACTTGGGTCACACACTGATCATCGGTCCTTCCGGCGCGGGCAAGACCGTCGTCCAGAATTTTCTGATGGCGCAGCTCGAGAAGACGGGCGCGCAGCAGATCTTCATCGACAAGGACCGCGGCGCGGAGATCTATGTCCGATCCGCGGGCGGGATCTATCTGACGCTGAAGAATGGTGAGCCTACGGGTTTCGCTCCGCTGCGGGCACTCGACTATGGTCCGCGCAATCTTGTCTTCCTGGGGCGCCTGATCCGGCAGCTGGTGACGCCGGTTGGAGGCCAACTCGGCGTCACGCAGGAGCGCATGATCGATGAGGGGCTGGCCTCGCTCGGACGCCTTGCGCCGGAGGACCGCTCCATTCTCGCGCTTCGCCAGCTGCTCGGTCAGCGCGACCCGGAAGGCATCGGTGCCCGGCTGGAGAAATGGGCGCGGGGCGGTTCGCTCGGCTGGGTGTTCGACAATGAGATCGACGCTTTGTCGCTGGAGGCGCCGTTCGTCGGCTTCGACATGACCGATTTTCTCGACAACCCCGAAGTGCGCACGCCGCTCATGATGTACATGTTCCACCGGATCGACGGTCTCCTCGACGGCCGGCGGCTTGTGATCGATATCGACGAATTCTGGAAAGCCTTGGGGGACGATGCGTTCCGCGCCTTCGCGCAGGACGGCCTCAAGACCTACCGCAAGCAGAATGCCTTTCTTGTCTTCGGCACGCAAAGCCCTGCGGATGCGCTGCGTTCGGACATTTCGCACAGCATCATGGAGCAGGTTGCGACCAAGATACTGCTTCCCAACCCCTATGGCCGCGAAACGGACTATGTCGATGGACTGGGTCTGACCCAGGCGGAATTCAAGCTCATCCGCCACGATCTGAATCCGGAATCCCGCCGGTTCCTGGTCAAGCAAGGCCATGACTCAATCGTCGTCGAGCTCGATCTTGGCGGTCTCTCCGACGAGCTGGCAGTTCTCTCGGGCACCACGGAAACGGTGACGCTGCTCGATGCCATCCGCGCCGAGGTCGGCGACGATCCCGAATACTGGCTGCCCCTCTTTCACCAGCAGCGTCGATCTCCATCGAGCAGGAAAGGATGAGCTATGCGTAAAGGCGGATTCGCAGCGATCGGTGCGATTATCCTGGGAACGGCGGGTCCGGCCGCCGCCCAGGGCATACCGGTCTATGACAGCTCCGGCTATTTGCAGGCGCTCGCCACGGTCAAGAACACCCTGTCCATGATCGACCAGGGCAAGGAGCAGATCGCCGAGGCCAAGCAGCTCTACGGTAGCTTCAATCAGGTCACCGACGTCAATGGCATTGCCCCGTCGCTATCGACCGATGCCATGCGCCATCTTCTGCCGCCTGAGGCCCGCGACCTCGGCAGGCTGATGTCGTCGGAAAATGCCAGCCTGGGATCGCTTGGCAGTGCCGCGACCCGCATTCGCGATGCCAACCGCATTGCACTGCCGGAGCTGCGGCCTGGCGCATCCGCTTATGAACGGGCGTCGCGCGACAACCTGTTGCGAAACGGCGATCTGGCCGCCCGCGATGCTGCGATAGCGGAGTCGGCCTACGGCGTCTCGGCCCAGCGCACCGCAGGCTTGGAAGAACTGCGCACCTCGCTCGATACGGCTTCGGACGCCAAACAGGTCATGGACATCCAGGCAAGGGTAGGGGTCGAAAACGCCCATATCCAAAATGATGCCCTGCAGTTGCAGGCGCTGCGGATGCGGCAGGAGTCAGGACGTCGTCTTCAGATGCAGCGCGACGATGAGCAGGATTTAGCCGACCTATCGGCAAGTTTGGGAGGCTCGTAATGCTCCGGGCCATTGTCGTAAGCGTTACTTTGGTTGGCTTGCTCGGGTGCAAACCGCCGACCGGAAAAGATGAGTATCGCAGTAACTCCGATCTGCGGAATCAAACGCTCAGGGATTGCGCGAACGGAACCCATCCAAGTTCCCGCGAGTGCGTCAATGCTCAGGACGTTAAAGATCTCGATGACCTGAAGCGGTCACTTTGACGGCGAGCTGACCCGCAATGGCCTCTACACTGTTCAACGATTTCTATATGCAGGTCGACAATCAGTTAGACCTGTTCCTCAACGAGCGTCTTCAAAACGTCGTTGAGGTTGTTCGCGGGCCGCTCGCCGTTGGGCTTGTTATTTATATCGCTTTGTTCGGCTACATGGTGATGCGCGGCATTATTAGCGAACCCTGGGGCGAACTATTCTACCGAATGGTCAAGCTCTGCCTGCTGTATATTGCCGCAACGACGGTCGCCTATTCCGAGTGGATCACCACGCCTCTTTTTCATGGGATGCCGGACGCACTCTCGCAGGCACTCTCCGGGCGGACCATCACCAGCGTGGGCGCTGCATTTGATGACTACTTCAATCAAGTCGACAGCATAGTTCTCATAATTCGCGCCAAAGCTGCGACGTATATTGAAATTAATCCGATGCGTTTGGTGCTGATCGCTCTAGCCGTTTGCCTCTACGCGCTGGCAGGATTGTCTGCCGCGATCGGTTTTTCAATTACTATTTTTGCCAAAATAGCGCTGGCCATTATTATAGCTCTCGGGCCAATTTTCATTGCACTTGCATTGTTCGAACCTACGCGCCGCTTCTTTCATGGATGGCTCGGGCAGGTCTTCAACTACATAGTCCTCATGGGAGTGATCATCGCGATCACGACGCTCATTTCTGATTTGGGCAGCATCGCAATCGCGGCTGCAGAATCAAAAGCTGATGTGACAATCGGTGCGGTTCTTTTCGCCGTTTATCTCTTCCTCGGGACCATTTTCTTTTTCCAGGCTCCGGCCATTGCCACCGGCATTGCGGGCGGCGCCGCTGCGGGGGTTGGTGCCTTCGCCGGGACCGCCTGGGGGACGATGGCATCTCCCCTCCGACAACGCCGCATTGCGCGCAACAGCCGCAATCTGGAGCGCGCCGCTCGTCGGGGCGGCTCCATCGAAGCGGCATAGTGAGACATCACCATGACCTTGCCCTGTCCTCAAAAATCGACGTTCACCATCCGCCAGGTTACTTTCTGCCTGATCGGCAGCCTTCCACTGCTGGGCCTCGCGGCATGCGCGTCCGGACCCAAGAAGCTGGCCGTTTGCAACGGGCACCATCTGCGTGACGTGAACATCTATGGGAGCGTTCTGCCCGGATCGCCGGTGCGGGCGACTACAGCGCCGCGCCCTGCGCCGCCCATTCCTCCCTTGTCTCATCCGCAGGTGGGCGATCCACCGCCTCCGCCCGCAGTGCCAGCGCCTCCGGACGACAAGGTTTCCTTTGCGCCAAAGGACATTCGTTATGCGAGTTGCTGACGATGACGCGGAGGCGGTGCCTACTTCCGGGCTCAAACGCTATTTCCAGGAAGCGCGAAGCTGGGACCAGGACAGGGTTCGATCGGCATTGCGATCGACGCGTATTGCTTGGACCGTGGCGACGGTAACCTCGATCCTTGCGGCCGCATCCATTTTTGCTGTCGCCGCGCTGGCCCCGCTCAAGACCGTCGTGCCCTATGTCATTCGGGTCAATCAGACTACGGGCGCGGTGGATGTCCAGACGGCGCTGACCCAGCGGCCGATGCGCTATGATGAAGCGGTCACCAAATACTTTCTCGCGCAATATGTCCGGACGCGTGAAAGCTGGATACCGGCGGCTGCCGAGGAGAATTTCCGCTTCGTGACAATCCTGTCGCAGCCGGCGGAGCAGCAGCGCTGGGCACGCTTCTTCAGCAACAACAATGCTGCCAGTCCCCAGAACGCCTGGGGGAAAAACGCAGTCGTCCAGGCGCGGGTGCGCAACATCGCCTTCATCAATGATCGGGTTGCCAATGTGCGATTCACACGGATCGTCCAGACCGAGACGGATACGCAGAGCAGCGATTGGATCGCCACGGTCACTTTCGCCTATGCCAACGCGCCGATGGCCGAAGGTGATCGCTATCGGAACCCGCTCGGCTTCCAGGTCGAGAATTACCGCTCCGACCCGGAGGTAGTCCGATGAAAACATTGGTCGCTGCGGTTTTCATCGCGTTTGCATCCCTTTCTGCTGCCCATGCGGTTGAGGTCCCGCGTGGCGCTGCGTCTGACCCACGCGTCAAGTTCGTCGATTATGAGGAAGCGCAGGTCTATCGCATCGTCGGGACCTTCCGGACAGCAACCCAGATTGTCCTCAGCGAGGACGAAACGATTCAGCACGTAGCGCTGGGCGACACCGTCTCCTGGGAGGTGGCGGTGGCCGGCCACATCTTGTTCCTCAAGCCGCGCGAACGCGCTGGACCGACCAACCTTATCGTCACCACGTCTCGCGGCGGAACCTTAAGAAGCTATGCCTTTGAACTCACGGCTCGTAGTGGTCCGATCATCGGCCGCAACGGCCAGGCCTATTTCCAGGTCCGCTTCCGCTATCCGCGGGACGAGGTGGCGCGGGCCGAACGCCTGAGAGCGGCACAGATCGCGATGCAAGCGGCGGCGCTGGAGGCCCAGGCTGTTCGCGGTGCCCTCGACCATGCGGTGATCGAGGGTCCGCGCAACATGAATTATAAGGTGCAGGGTTCGAGCGATTTGCAGCCGTCGGAGGTCTCCGACAATGGCCAATTCACGGTTTTGCGGTTTCCGGCGAACCGGGAAGTTCCTGCCATTTATCTGGTGAGGCCAGACGGGTCCGAAACCCTGGTTCCCTTCGACGTTCGCGATGAATTCGTCGTCGTTCATTTGGTGGCGCGCCAACTGCGCCTGCGCCGGGGCGGCGAGGTGCTGTGCATCTATAACCAGGCGCCCGAACCTTATGGCGTCGATCATGGAACGAATACCGGATCGTCTCACGTCGAGCGCACCATCTCCCATCCGCAGGAATGAACCATGGCCGATGAACCGTCCCCTGTCGTGCGCCCGCTGCCCGGTGCCGATCCAACGCCCGAAAGGCACGAAATTCTTCACGAGCGTGGAATCGAGCCGATCGGCGGCACGACGCCCGCGCGGCGCAACACCGCGCTGATCTTCGCCGGCACGGCAATGGTCCTGGGCATTCTCTGGGTGAATTCCGGCACGGGCCAGCAATCCTCGTCTCGTGACCTCACCGCGCCGGCAGGTGCAGCCCGGGAACGACCCGATATCGTCGCTCGGGAAACAGTCGATTATGCCGCGGTCGCCCCTCAACGCCGACCGCTCGGGGCTGCCCGCGCGGACCCCAACGCGCCGGTGCTCAATCCTGCCGCTGGCGTTCCCGGACCTGAAGGCCAAATTGTGCCCGCCATGCAGCCGGGCGCGGCACCGAGCGGGACCAGTGCCGCTCGGCCAACGCTTGCCGAGCAGGCGCGGCGGTCCACGCTGATCGCCTATGGAGGTCGCGATCTTGGCCGCGAGGCCGGCGCGCCCACAGCTGCAGGGGCTGCCGGGGAAGCGCCCGACAACGCTGCCGGAGCGCCAGAGAGCGGCGAGGGCAGGGCGCCCAACGCGCTCGATCTTTTGCGGCAAAGCTCCTCGACCGGGGAAGCGCGGGCCTCGATGCTGCCGAACCGCAATTTTCTGATTACGGCGGGCACATTGATCCCCTGCATTCTGCAAACCGCCATCAATTCCGCGCAGCCCGGTTACACGTCCTGCCTGATCCCGCGAGACGTCTATTCCGAGAATGGCCGGGTCGTACTCATGGAAAAGGGCACGCGCGTTCTCGGCGAATATCGCGGCGGCATCCAGCAAGGGCAAAATCGCCTGTTCGTCCTCTGGACGCGAGCGGTAACGCCCCAGGGCGTGCGGATCGATCTTGCCTCGCCTGGCTCCGATGCACTCGGCCGAGCCGGGCTTGCAGGCGCGGTCGACAGCTTCTTCTGGGCGCGTTTTGGCGGCGCCCTGCTCCTCTCACTCGTCGATGATGCCGCCTATATCGCCGGACAGGCCGCCTCGAGCGGCAATGGCAATTTCAACAATGTGACCCGGGCGCCCAGCGAAGGCGCGGCGATTGCCTTGCAGAACAATATCAATATCCGGCCGGTCCTGAAGAAGAATCAGGGCGAGGAGGTCGGCATCTTCGTCGCCAAGGATTTCAACTTCGCCGACGTCTACAATCTGGAACTGCGGCGGTAAGCCATGCGCGATACCGCCGTCCTGCGCCACTATCTCGCGCCGCTCCTGCCCCTCCTGGAACCGGAGGATGTCACGGAGCTGGTGGTCAACCGCCCGGGAGAAGCGGGGATCGAGGACCGCCAAGGGTGGCGCTGGCAGGAGATGCCGGAGCTGGACAGCGACTGGCTTTCTACCCTGGCTGTTGCCGCGGCGAGCTTCACGCACCAGGATATCGATGGTCAGTCTCCGATCTGTTCGACAGTCCTGCCGGGCGGCGAGCGCTGCCAGATCGTCATACCGTCGGTCACCCCAAGCGGTTGCCCTTCCTTCACGATCCGCAAACCGTCGACCGTGACCCTGCCGATCGACCAACTGGCTGGGGCCGGGCTGTTCCGGATGACGCGCGCCAGCGCCAAGGGTCTCACCGATGTCGATGCGCGGTTAGTGGCGCTGCGCGACGCGGGCGACTGGCCGGAATTCTTCAAGGTCGCCGTTCCGGCACGCAAGAACATTCTGGTCAGTGGCGCCACGGGTTCGGGAAAGACGACCCTCGCGAAAGCGCTCATCCAGCTTATCCCACCGGAGGAGCGGTTGCTCACCATCGAAGACACCCGTGAGCTGGTCGTGCCTCATCGCAATGTCGTCCATATGGTCTATTCGAGCGAGGGGCAGGGCCTGGCCAAGGTTGGCGCCAAGCAGCTGCTCGAAAGCGCGCTGCGCATGCGGCCCGACCGCATCCTGCTCCAGGAGCTGCGTGACGGCACCGCCTTCTTCTATCTAAGGAACGTCAATTCCGGGCATCCCGGATCGATCACGACCGTCCACGCCGGTTCACCCGCCGGCGCGTTCGAACAGCTGACGCTGCTCGTCAAGGAATCGGAAGGCGGCCGCGATCTCGCCCGCGACGATATTCGCGGACTCCTTCGCATGCTCGTCGACGTCGTTGTGCAGACACGCCGTCACGGCGGGCGGTTTGAGGTCGACGAGATCTATTTCGAGCCGAGGATGGGCGATGCTGGCGCAGCGTAGTCCCTGGGCGATTGGCCTGTGCGTGATCGGCGCAATTCTGTTGTGGGCTGTCATTACCCTGTTCGTTGCCTTGTTCGGACTCGGGCAGATCGGACCTAATATCGATCTCGGCACTCTGCCGGCCTGGCTCTGGTATTATCGTGGTGATCCACTGCTCGGGGATTGGATCAAGCGGGGTGCGATGGCCGGCGCCGCCGTAATCGCGCTTCTTGTCCTCACGATCCTGCGGCGAGGCCCATCCTTGCACGGCAGGGCTCGGTTTGCACGCGAGGGCGAAATCCGACGCGAGGGGCTGCGTGCCCCGTCTGGCATTGTCGTTGGACGCAAAGCAGGGCGTTTCCTCATTTTCGGCGGAAACGAGCATGTCCTGCTCGAAGCGCCGACGCGCGCCGGGAAGGGCGTCGGTGTTGTCATCCCCAATCTGCTGACCTGGCCGGATTCGGTCGTCGTGCTCGATGTGAAGCGGGAGAATTGGAGTACCAGCGCCGGTTATCGCCAACGTGCCGGTCAATCGGTTTACCTCTTCGATCCGTTGGACCCTGAAGGGCGGACGGCACGGTACAATCCCCTGGCGCATATCCGGCGAGCCGATGACACCGAAGTCGTCAACGAGCTTCAGAAAATCGCAGTCATGCTCTTCCCCGCGCCGGAACGATCGGACCCGTTTTGGGCCGAAGCGGCGCGGGCGGCCTTCATCGGCGTCGGCGCGCTCGTTGCTGCCAATCCTGGCATGCCCTTCACGATCGGCGAGATCTATCGACGGCTGACCACTGGGGATCCCAAGAGCGATCTTCCCAAGGCCCTGGAAGAGGCGAGGGGGGCAGGACAGCGCCTAAGTCAGGCATGCGTCTCGGCAATCCAGGATTTCGCCTCGGCTTCGGACAACACCTTTTCCGGGATCAAGCAGACGATCACGGCGCGGCTCAATCTCTGGCTCAACCCCGTGGTCGATGCCGCGACCTCGGCAAGCGATTTCGACCTGCGCGAAGTCCGGGCGCGGCGCATGTCGATCTATCTCGGTGTCTCGCCCGACAATATCGACCGGATCGCGCCGGTTTACAGCCTCTTCCTGCAGCAGCTGGTGGATCTCAACACGCGCGATTTGCCCGACGCTGCCAGCAATGTCCCAGTCCTGATCCTGCTCGATGAATTCGCAAGGCTGGGGAAGGCCTCGGTCATCGCGGGCGGCTTTTCCTATGTCGCTGGATACGGCTTGCGCCTGCTGCCGGTGATCCAGAGCCGGGCGCAGCTGCGGGCCATTTATGGTCCCGATGTTACCGACGAAATCATCGCCAATTGCGGGCTTGAGGTGGTGTTCACGCCCAAGGAGCTGAAGGTCGCGAACGAGCTTTCAGAGCGGCTCGGCTTCTTCACGATGAATGTAAAATCGCGCAGCCGAACGATTCATGGGCTGTTGGCCAATCGCAGCATATCGGAATCCGATCAGCGCCGCGCCCTCCTGCTGCCGCAGGAGCTGATGCAGATGCCCAAGACCGAGCTCTTGTTGCTGCGCGGCGGGATCGCGCCGGTTCGTGGCAGGAAGATCGCCTTTTATCGAATGCCGCGCTTCACAAGGCGCGTGTTGGCGCCGCCCATTCTGCCGTCGCGGCCTATCCCCGCTGCTCAGCCCCCAACTGTTCTGCCGCCAGGCAAGCATCAGGTGGTGTCCCCTTACAATGACGCGGAGAAATCAACGGCGAAGAGCACGGGCGGGGCCTTGCTGGAAGAGACCAAGATGCGGGAAATGACCGATGGTGAACTGGCGGGGGCGGCTAAGATTACCGATGATATGTTGGTCCTGGGCAACCTGACCGACTTGCCGCCGCCCGGCGATGAGGCAGCGGCCATCGCTTTTGTGTCATCGATGATCGAGCGGGCGCTCGTGCAGACGGAAGGGGCGTCATCTTCACCCCTCATCCAGGAAAGGACAGATCATGGCCGCTGAAAAACCTGTGGTGCCACGCGGTATGAGCAAGCGTAGCAATACGATCGCTCAGGACGCGGCAGCCAAGTCGGCGAACGCGGCGCAATCGTCGCCCGAAGCAACCAAGAAGGGGAAGTCGATCGATCCGTCCGTTCTCCAGGCGGCGTCGTCTGGTGACATTCCTGATGCCTTGCGAAAGCGCTATTTCTCCACGACGAACAAATGGTCGGGCGAGCCTGCTTATTTCACGAGTGCGCAGGCTAAGGAACCGGCGTTCCGTGACCAGGGCAGACGGCTCATCACCTCCAGCGAGAGCGACGAAGTTGTGCGCGATCTCGTTGCCATCGCTCGCCATCGCGGGTGGTCACACGTCCATGTTACCGGCAGTGAGACGTTCCGAAGGGCAGCGTGGCTCGAAGCCAGTCGCCAAGGTTTGGAAGTACGGGGATATCGGCCGAGCGAACGGGATTTGCAGGAGCTGGATCGCGTGCGGCGCGATGCTAGTCGCAACAGCATCGCCCCTGCCGTCACTGCGCCGGCGTCGCGCGAACCTGGGCGGGATCGACGCCAGCCCGATGAGGCGTCTAGGCAAACATCGTCGGAGCAAAGCCGGGTGAAGAATGCGCGGGCGGCCCAGAGCCAGCTTCGCGTGATTGAGACGGTGGTGCGCGCGGCCTTGTTCGACAATCCCGATGCCGTTGCCAGGGTAATGAAGGTGGCAAACGACAAGGTGCAAACGCATCTGCAGGCAGGTCGGCAGTTTCAGGCAGCCAAGGTGCGGGACACCTCGGTCCGGGCGGTTGAGCCGTCAGGCCGGAACCGGCAGGAACCCGGCAAGGAACGAGCGCCGCTGCAACGATCTCGAGGCCGTTGATCGAGAGGGATTGAGCCTGACCAGCAAGGCTTTACCATATCGGTCATGGCCTATCGCTATCCGCCCGGCAGCCCGCTGCACCATGAGATCTTGAAGGCCAAGCAGCGCGAGCTGCGTGGCGATTTTCCGGAGCCGCTGACGCTCAGGGTGCATCGCGCGCTGTCGTGGCTGCGCCGTGCCGAGGCCGAGCAGGCCGATGAGGATGTACGTTTCATCCTGCTCTGGATCGGCTTCAACGCTGCCTATGCCGGCGACGTTGAAGCATCGCGGGTGATTGGTATCCCCGAGGGTGAGCGGGGATTGTTCCAGGCCTTTTTCGCAACCCTTGTGGGCTTTGATGGCAAACATCGCATCTACGACATGGTCTGGCAGCGCTTCCCTCAGGAAATCCGGGTGCTGCTCGCAAACCGCTATGTCTTCCATCCCTTTTGGCAGCATCACAATGGTGCGTCCGGCTATGCCGACTGGGCTGACAGGCTCGAGCGGTCGCGGACAGCGATAGGCGCCGCACTGCGCGATCATGACACGGCCAGGATACTCTCGATCCTGTTCGACCGGCTTTATGTGCTGCGCAACCAACTGGTGCATGGTGGCTCGACATGGAACAGCGATGTCAATCGCGCCCAGGTCAGGGATGGCGCCGCGCTGCTCGGCTGCTTGCTGCCGATCTTCATCGATCTCATGATGGACAATGCCGGGCATGAATGGCCGATGCCGAACTACCCGGTGGTGGAGTAGGGCGTGGCGGAAGTCTGGTCCGATCAGGAAATTGATCACATCGTCGCCGACTATTTCGCCATGCTCACCGACGAGCTGGTTGGTCGCTCCTTCAATAAAGCGGCGCGAAACCGCGATCTTCAAGCCGTGATCGACCGTAGCAAGGGCTCAATCGAGTTCAAGCATCAGAACATCAGCGCGGTCTTGCTCGGCCTTGGTCAGCCTTGGATCGAGGGCTATAAGCCGGCCGCCAATTTCCAGAATGCGCTGGTCGATGGCGTCCTGCGGTGGTTGGAGGCGCGGACCGAATGGCTGGCTCCCGACAGGCTCTCACGAGCTGCCCTGAACGTACCGGAAGCGCAAGGATCACTGCGGATCGGGCCGCCGCCCACGGTGCGCAACGAACCGTCGCCGATCGATCCAGCGTTCATGGCCGCGATCGGCCGCAAATATGATGTCGCCGAGCGCGACGCGCGCAACCGGGCGCTTGGCAAGGCGGGTGAAGAATGTGTGCTGCATCACGAGCGCCGTCATTTATCTGCCGCGGGCCGCGACGATCTCGCGGACAAAGTCCGCTGGACATCTGTGCAGGATGGCGATGGTTTTGGCTTCGATATCCGGAGCTTTGAGGCGGACGGGCGCGAGAAGCTGATCGAGGTCAAGACCACCAACGGATGGGAGCGCACGCCTTTTCATATCTCTCGCAATGAGCTGGCCGTCGCCGATACGAGGCGCGAGGAATGGTGCCTCATGCGGCTGTGGAATTTCGCCCGTGCGCCAAGCGCCTTCACGCTGCGCTCGCCCCTGAGCGATCACGCACAATTGACGGCGACCAGCTTCCTCGCCGAGCTCAATTGAAAACCGCCGCCACGAAGGGCGATACAAATCGGTCAATCAGGGCAGGGCCGGGAAGTCGGGACGCGCGTGGCCTTCGACCAGCGCCCGCAACCCCGCCGGTTCCAGCACCTCGACCTTGTCGCCCCATTGATAGAGATGCCAGGCCATTTCCAGCCAGCCTGCGGCTTTAAACCGGACAATCAGACTGCCGTCGTCCCGATATTCGGCCGACTGGTTGGGGTGGAACTGGAATTCCGCCGCACGCGAGGCTGCCTCGGGAAGAAACCGCCAGACGATCTCGCCATATTGGGCGGGGTCCTGATAAGCGCCGAAGGCCTGCGCCGCATGATCGTTCAAGGAAAAGCCGGATTGGATGGGAAAACTCTCATCGAGACATTCGGCGCTGTGAATGCGGTCCAGGCGAAAATGGCGGAGATTCTCGCCTCGATCAGCCTGGCGAGCAACGAGATAGCTGCGCAATCCCAGCAAGAGCCCATGCGGCTCGACCGTCCGGGTTTCTGCATCGGTGTCGCCATAGACAATGCGCATCTTGAACGGTCCGCGCAGCGCCTCGATCAGAACGTCGGTGACCTCAGGTCTCATCGCGACCTTTGGGCCTGGCCGCGCCACTTGGCTCAAAGCCGATAGCACCGCCTCCGCATCGGCTTCCGAGCGCAGCGCGTCGCGCGGGGAGAGGCGCGTGATCAGGCTGTCTCTTAGATCTTCCAGCGCACGGGCATGGCGGAGCCGGTTCTCATCACGGGCTGCGCGAGCGGCGATTTCCAGAGCCTCGATGGTGTTCTCCTGGCGCGGTTGCAGCCGCTCAGGGATGGGACTTTGCCGATGGCATCCGAGCGGCTGGATCCGCCTTTGATTGACGTTTTCGTGGAGGACGGCTTCCGCAAGGGAGACGTGAATGTTCCCGAGGCGGAATTCATCGTCTCTGAGATCGCGGCGATCGCGGAAGACGAAAGGATGTCGAAGCGAACGATCGGCGTCACCACATTGCTGGGTCAGAACCAGGCCGCGCACATTTACAAGGAGATCGAGCAGCGTCTCGGAACTGAGGTGATGGAGCGCCACACAATTCGGGTTGGTGATCCGACCGCTTTCCAGGGTGATGAACGGGACATCATGTTCGTCTCGTTGGTGGCACAGCGGGAGGATAGCCCGCTCTCAGGCAATCGATATGAACAGCGCTTCAACGTCGCCTTGTCGCGGGCTCGAGATCGAACCTACCTTGTTCGCTCGGTTGAGCTCGATCAGCTGCGCACGAGCGATCAACTGCGTCGATCCCTCCTGGAGCATTTTCGATGCCCCTACCCGGCTGAAACTTCTGATCTGAAGGATCGGCGTGATCGGTGCGAATCCGATTTCGAGCGGGAAATGTTCGACTTGCTTTGCGAACGCGGCTTCCGGGTCAACACTCAGGTTCGTGTCGGAAACTTCAGAATCGATCTCGTGGTCGAGGGTGACAACGACCAGCGCATTGCCATCGAATGCGACGGGGATCGCTACCACGGGCCCGACAAGTGGCCAGATGACATGATGCGCCAGCGTATCCTTGAGCGTGCCGGTTGGACGATCTGGCGTTGTTTTGCCTCGCGTTTCGTTCGCAATCGGCAGGTAGTAGTCGATGAAGTTGCCGCATTTCTTGCCGCGCGGGGAATTGAACCGATCAACGATGGCGAAGAATGGATAAGCCGCCATACAGAATTGCGGACTTGGCGGCTTCCGTCGCCTGAAGATGCTGAGCCTGCACCTGCCGTAGGGCAATCACCGCCTGATGATGGTGAAACCGATGATGCTTGGCCGGCGCCAGCTCAAAATACGGGTGTCCTCAGCGCCGCCGAAGCGCCTGATTTCAATATGAACTTGACGCGTGTCACCGAGTCACAAGTTCAGGATGCCATTCTCAATCTGATGTCTGATAAGCTCGTTTGGTCCAATGGTGAGTTAAAAAGGGCGCTCGTGGACGTCTTGGCTCTGTCCGATGCTGATCGGGCACCCGCCAACTTTCGCCCGGGCGAGGAAAAGTGGGAAGAACTGGTAAACAATGCCCTTTCCCCTTCTCGTGGAAATTCGCTTCATTCAAAGGGCTTGGTCAAGAGCGCAGGGCGCGGCCTGCATGTCCTGTCTGATGACGATATGGCAGGGCCCGTCGACAAAGCCGCCGTGGTCCGCCCCTCCAGCCCCGAGGATGGCGAGAAAAGTTATTCGCCTCCTGCAATCGAAATCGGCACCGAATACCAAATCGCCTCTCTGGTTGTTCCATTGGAAGAGATCGAACAGATCTATCAGCCAGAGTATAAGCCAAGACTTGAAAGGCTGATCGACGCCACACTTCAGGCCGAGGGGCCAATGTATGAAGACATCCTGATTGAAAGGATCGCCCGCGCTCACAAAAAGGAGCGAGCAGGCCGGATTATTCAGGATATCGTTACACAGGCAATTTCCGATCGTCATCCATCGGTGCAAGAAGATGGCCGGAACGTGGTATTCCACGAAACGATGGATACTGGCCAGTTGGTTGCGTATCGACCGGCCCGATCAGATTGGCGATCTCACCGCGACATTCCTCTCATTGAACTCGCGAGCCTGGCGTTGCCTCTTGTCCGAAGAGGCAAGGCGGAAGCCGATGTCCTTGCCCATTTTGCACGGACTTTCAGCTTGGCTCGATTGCGGGAGCCTACGAGGAAGCGGTTTGAAGCTGCTATCGCAATGGCAAAAGCGACGCGCGAGAATTGATGTCAGGCTTGTGAACGCCCTGCGTTATCGCGGCCGTGCAAGAAAGCTGGCAGCCGTCGAACGTGGGCACCCCACTACTGAAGCTCAAACTACGGCAATTTAACATAAGATATATTATCAAACTTTTATCGTTTTATATCAATCATTTA
This sequence comes from Sphingobium fuliginis, assembly GCF_015074805.1. Taxonomy (NCBI): domain Bacteria; kingdom Pseudomonadati; phylum Pseudomonadota; class Alphaproteobacteria; order Sphingomonadales; family Sphingobiaceae; genus Sphingobium; species Sphingobium fuliginis. The sequence goes on from NZ_CP060037.1 coordinate 361,775, forward strand.
TCATCTGAAAGAGCAAGGGTCATTCCGGTGAATTGATATCCGCCCAATAGGTGATCTCCTCGAAAAGGTGCATGCCTTCCGGAGCTTCCCATCCCTTACGCCCGTCATCCCATCGGCCGATTACGGGGCGATCTCCTTCCCAGAGCAGCATGAGGCGACCGTCCTTTCGGTCGTCGGGCATCGCGCCAATCGGGTCCCACGGGATGTATTTCGCTGTGATCACGCAAAATCTCGTCGCATGCCGGCGGCGCGCGAGTTCATTCACGCTGCGCTGCTCCAGCAACGGCATTGAAGATCGAATCGACGATGTCTAGAAATAAAGTGCCCCGACGGTTTGCAAAGCAGGGACCGCCGGGGGATACCCAGTTCATATGGCGCAAGGGTGCCTAAAAATCAAGTGAAAAGGTTCCCGTGCCAACGTTCGTTCATGCCTTGTCCGCTGACCGCTTCGACACTTATCTGAAGTGGGCCGGAGCCGATCAGACGCTCGCAGAGCGCCTGTACACCTATAATGTGCAGCTTTCCGCAGCCCTCTATGGCCCTCTACACATGCTCGAGGTCGTGCTGCGTAACATGGCGGACGCGCGGCTTGCGGCCCAACATGGCGCCGCCTGGATCGACGATCCTGCGATCCTTGTGACGAACTATCAGACGGGCGCAATCGCAAAAGCACGGCAAACGCTACAGAAAGACGGGAAGGCAGCGACCCGTCCGCAGATCGTAGCGGAGTTGAACTTCGGCTTCTGGGCGTCACTCTTCGGCCCCAAGTCACACCACCTCTGGCAAAGCCTGCGACCCATCTTTCAGGCCAAAGGCGTACAGCGCGGTGTGATCGCGCGGGACTTGCGCGACCTGCGTATATTGCGCAACCGCGTCGCCCACTATGAACCCATCATCGCGCTTCCGCTCGCGCAGCGCTATGCGAGTATCACGACCTTGACGGGCTGGCTGTCGCCAAGCGCCGCGACATGGATCGCCAAGTATTCGACATGGCCGACACTTTATCCGGCCGTACCCATCCTTGTGCCCGACCCTGCATCTGGAGATTTGCTGGTGGCGCCAGCGGCGCTACCCTTTCTCCCTGCATGACCTATCTCTCCGCGACGCCTGAATCTTCAGGACAATGTCGCCCATCCAGCCCGGCATGGCCGGGCGGCCCGCGACGAGCGCACGCGTACCGGCATCGTCGAGCCGCGCGGCGAAGCGCCCGATCGCATCCGCGTCGATATTGCCCTTCCCCAGATGCGCGAGCGCCTGAACGATCGCATTCACAGACTCCGGCGCGTCGAGCACCGGCGCGCGGCTGTGCTTCAAGGTAACGCTGCGGCCGCCAGCCTTGGCGGTGCGGGTGCGACCGCTGGTGGCGTAGCTCGCCCGGGCGGGCACCTGCGTCGAGAGACCAAGGCTATTGGCCGCCGCCGCTCCCGACGGCGCGAGCGCATCGCCGCTCTGCGCGGAGAGCGCCTGGGCCACCTGCCCGGGATCCGGGCTCAGGGCACCAAGCTTGTCATGCTGGCGGGGATAGTCGTAGAGACCACGGCCGATCCGACGGATGTCACCGGCATGCGCGAGACGCGACAGCGCCATGTCGACCGAGCCGCGCGTGCCGAAGTCGACAAACTGCTTGGGCGTAAACACCCAGCCACGGCCCTTGCCGCGCACACGCTTCATAATCCGATCAGCCACCGCAGACATGTCCATGCTCCTGTCTGTTAGATAATAGCATGGTTTTTTCTAACAAGCCATGACCACAGAAAGCGCCAGTTCCCTCGACTTTCCAAGACATTCTAGCACATGGTAGTGGGAGCATCCCTTCGCAAGATCAACCACCCATGCGAATCAACGCTCCCGCCCACGCTCCGGCACTGGCCGCTCGGGACCAGCTCCACCCTCCAGCTCGCGCGCCGGCTGTGTCGCTTGCCGCCCCTGCATCATCTCGCGGGCCAGGGCCAGACGTCGGGAGACCGCCGGCGGCATAGCCGCCAGGAAACCCGCAATTTCGTCGGAAAGCGCCTGGTCGTCGGCCTCGCCGGTACGTGCAAGCGCCACCGCCGCCTCCGCATAAGCACCGCGTATCTGCTTCTGGCGAACCAGCGCCATCACGTCTTGCGGCCGCCGTTCCTCATCGCGCGCGTGCGCAAAGGCCCGGGCGCGCAGCACGTTGAGTTCATCCATATTGAGCCGGCGCCCCTCCTGACCGATCCGAGCATCGAGATGCAGCGCTGCAGAGCGCACACGCTTTTGAACGTGACCGCGTGCGCGTCTGGGCGTCGCCTCAGCCGCGATGCCGCGCGCCCGTAGCTCATGCGCGAATGTCTCTCGCATATGATGGAGGTCGGCCTTGCGCGGATTGAACCGCGTGCCGTCCGCACCTTCGGTGGCCACCGCCAGATGGATGTGCGGATGATCGGTATCGGTGTGGAGCGCCAGCATATAGGCGTGATTGTCCTCAAACAGGATGCGGGCGAACGCCTGGGCGGCATCCTGCAGCGTCTCGGGATCGGTCGAACCGCCGGGCATGGAAAGGACCAGCGACAGCGAGGTCGGCCGGTCGCGGCCATGCTCGTTCATCGCCTCGTCGAGCATGGCCCAGTCCTGCGCGATCTCCTTCAGCCGTTTGGGATCATTGATGATCTCACCCTCGCTCGAGCGCACCGCAAGCTTCCCGTGCCGCGCAACATAGCCGAAATGCTCCGATAGATGATGCGCGCCATATTGCTTGCCCGAGACCTTGACCATGACCTCCGGGGCCTTGCGCACGATCCGCTCGAGCTTGGCCCGAGCCTCGGCCTGGCTCAGCGGCACGGACCGCCCCTGCCCTCCCCGGCCCGGTGCGCCTCGTCCGATGCGGACATAGGCCCCCCGCAGTGTCCGTTTACCGCCGGTGGGCGGCCGCCATGCCTCCATGAGGCTGGGCAGCGGCAGGATGCCCTCCTCCTCAAGCATCGAGGCTATCCCAATAGGCAAGATCGCCCTTGAGCGCGGTGCCGAGACCGGCAAGCGCCATCCGGATTTCCGTCTGAAAGCTTGCCACCCGTGCCGCCTCGCGCGCGACATCGAGCCCGGATTCGACCATCACCGATGCGTTGAGCGCCCGCGTCGCCTGATTGAGATTGATGCCGATCCGGTTGAGCTCGCGCCACGCCTGGGCCACTGCCGCCCGTTCTTCAAGCGGCAGCGGTGCCGCCGAATGCAGCCGGCAGCGCACCAGCCTCGTCACCCAGTCGGTTCGCTTCATACCCAAAGCATCGGCCTCGGCATCCAGCGCGGCAATTTCCGCTTCGGTCAGCCGGATCTCAAACCGCCGTGTTGCTCGCTCCCGCCGGCGGACTGGCCCCGACCTCTCGCCCTCCTCCGCGTCCACTGCATTCATGACGAGGCGCCGCAGCAAAACCGAGCGGCCACCGGCGCTCTCCGCCACAGCATCGAAGCGCTGGGCGATGTCATCGTCGAGACGGAAGGTGAAGACGGGCATGCATCAAAGGCTATTGTCATACATCCCCGGCGTCACGCCTATCCGGCCCTCACCTTCACTCAACTCATCTGATAGTCTGCTTGAGCAGACTTCGACCATATTTGGGAAAATGCGCCTATCATTCACGCCTGATCCACGAAGGGCGGCGCCAACGGCGCCGCCCCAGCTCGGACCTGCGCAAAAGGCCGCACCCCGAAAGGGGCACGGCCGACATACACACGAACAGGATATGCGAACGCGGAGGAAGAGGGTCAGAGCATCGCGGCGTCGGGGCGTCCCTCAGACGCGGAGCAAAGTCGTTCGGTCGCCACCTCTTGCCGAGAACCATCGCCGAAGATCACGACGACACGCGGGCCAAGGACAAGACGCGCGGGACGGCCATCAACTTCAACGGCAAGGCTGGCCTCTGGCGTTTGCTCCCCTGGTCGCGCGACTGGCTCAGTCCCTCCCCGCGGTTCCGGACGAGCGACGGTCACTGCCGCGGCCTGCATCGGCGTTGCCTCGATGCTGGGAATGTCCGCCTTACCCTTCAGCCCGGCAATGAACCGCGCGCCTTCCGCCAATGTCGCGCCGCTCTCATCCCAGGCGCCCACATAGGCCTCGACTTCCGCAGGATAATCCCTGGCTGTGCGATGCAGGTCATAGAGCAGCCGGATCGGCGCGCGCGGGAGCGCCTCCCTGAGATAGGCAGGCATGTCACCATAGGCCGCATAGAGCGAGACGAACTGCTTGGAGCGTCCCAGCGCAGCAGCGATTTCGACCTGGCTCATGCCGCCCTTGAGCATACGGGCAATCGCATGAGCGAGCTCGACCGAAGACAGGTTCGCACGCTGATCGTTTTCAACGATCTGATCGGCCAGCAGATGGGTTCCCTCGCCCTCGGCCACGATAATCGCCGGGATCGTCACCCGGCCCGCGAGCTCGGAGGCACGAAAGCGCCGCTCGCCCAACCGGATGCGATACAGGCCAGCGGCGTCGGCGGGAGCAACCGTGATCGGCTGCAAGACCCCGCGGGCCGCTATGGACGCCGCAAGCTCGGCCAGGGCGTCGTCGTCGAAACTGCGCCGGGGATTGCCGGGGTCGGGGATGACCCGCTCCAAAGGAATATCCTCGACCCGGCGCGCCATTTCATGCGCGCCGACCAACAGGCCAAACTCCTCGATGCGTTCATCGAACTTACCCATCAGGCGGCGGCCGCTGGCGCTGAACCCAGTCGCCGTTCGATCTCGGCGAGGATCGGCCGAATTTCCTCGGCCGCCGCCTTGGCGCCGCCACCCCCTTCCATCCAGACCGGTCGATGATTTTCCGCGGCATGCTTATAGGTCGGTCGCGCCTTGATGAAGGCAGGGAACATCAGCCGCTCGCCCACCGCGTGGGCGAGCTTGACGGCATTGTCTATTTCGCGCCGGTCGAACGGGTTGACCATTGATGGCAGCAATCCGAGGAAATCGATCTTGCGCCCTGCCCTCGCCGCCTCGGCCTTGCGCAGCGCGGTCAGCAGCATCTTGGCGCATTCGACTGAATCTTCGGCGACCTGGACCGGCGCGATCACTGCGTCGGCGACCGCGAGAGCGCTCAGGGTAAGCTCGTCCCATTTGGGACCGGTATCGATCACGCACAGGTCGAAATGAGGCGCGAGCGCAGGAAAGCGGCCGAGAAAGTCGCGCACATCCTGTGCCGCCTTGATCATCTGCAAACGCTGGTCGGCAGCGAGCAAAGTGAGCCCGACCTGGCCATCGGCGGCAAGCGCCGCCGATGGATCGAAGAGATCGGCCGCGAAGCCACCCGGCCGCTCGCCGGCCAGACGGCGCGAGGAACTACCTTGCGGGTCCAGGTCAACGAACACAACCCTGCGTCCCGCCGCTTCGGCCAGATACCAGGCGAGATGCGTGGCGAGGAAGGTCTTGCCTACCCCGCCCTTGAGAAGGCTCACAGCGATCGTCCTCATCGGGGCGGCCAGCTCAACAATAGTCTTCCGGACCGTCGCGCAGATTGCGCTCATAATGGTCACGCGATGACCAGTCGCCGCCACCGCCAATGCCCGGACCGACATAGCGGAACAGGTAGACGGTGAGCGCAAAACAGCCGAACGCAAAGAGGATCGCGTGATCGGGATGGGCGGCGAAATAAGCGGACATGGCGTTAACTCCTCAAATGGTCTGATCCCGCGGCGGTTCACGGCTTTGCACCGGCCCGGGGGCGATGCTCCGGTGCACCCTCCCCTCCCCGAGCGCACTTGGTGCGTGGACATCCTTTGCGCGCAGTCTGCTCAAGCAGACTTTTCACGGCCATCCCCCCGGTCAGGGGGATGGCCGTGCCGATCAGTATTCTTCGGCGAGTAGGATCGTCAGAACCCGAGTGGTGACGTCGGGATTGGCTGGATCGGGTGAGCCCCAGGCAAGCTCGAGATCATAATAATCGATCTTCCAGTAGAGAATGGCGCTGTCATATTCGAAGCGACCAAAATCATGCTCGCCCAATGGATCGTTGTCGGAATTGAAGCTGTCATAGTTTCGCACCGTGCGCAGGATCTCAGCGCGTCTGCGAAATCCGCGGAAGAGGGACACATCCCCGACCAGCGCGGCAACGCCTGCGGTCATGACGATCTGGTTTCGGCCAGGGCTGCAAATAGATCTCCGCAGGCTGTCATTCAGTGCGGCGATGCGGTCGATCCGCTCGGCTCGGTCTGCCGATTGTTGAGAAGGCTGCGACATGGCTGTGACTCCGGTCTGGATCAGCCCCGCCCATCGGGGCCTTCCGACAGGCGCCCCAAAGGGCGGCGTCATAGCGGGGTCGTGCACCCGGAGGGTCGCAACGCAGTGGAGAAGCCCGCCTATGCGGGCTTGCTCGGCCCCGCGCGCCGACCAGGAAGCCGACAACGGAAAAGGACCCAATGGCGTGGACACCTGTCCGGTGTCGCACCCGTGTGATTGGCGCTCTCGGACTGCAGGAGACTCACCCTCTCGATTACGCCCATCTCAAGCCGAAGTTCGAGATCGGTGGGAATGCCGAAGCAGCAGGCAAATGATGCCACCACCGCTCACGGCAGGGATCGTCACCCTAATGGGCTGAGACTTGGAAATCCAAGTCTCAGGGCGAAGCCTAGAGCCCGATCCGGGTTCGCCGGAGCCGCCCGTTCAGCTCTTCACGGTTCTCCGGAAATTGCCGAGAACAGAGCACAGCTTCTGGCTTTTACGCTTCAGATCAGCGAGCCTTTCTTCCGCTTCGGCTTGCTCGCAAAGCAGCATAAGGCGTTCAGCCTGCTGTCCGCGGATCGAGACATGGCGCAAGATCACGATCCATTTGCCGGTTCGTTCAAGCGCGATCTTCGCCTGACCATGGGCAAGAAACGACCGTAGGCCCTCGAGTGTGCGGAGATTCGAAAGGGCCTTGGCGGCCGCCTTGCCTTCTTGAGCGAAAGCGCCTTCTGCCTCGATAAGTTTGCTGAGGTCATCGAACCGCTGACCGATCAAATGCCGCAGCCGTACTGTCTCCCCTCGACCCGGAATGGCCTTGAGAAGGAGCAGCGTTTCGGTGACGGCCGCTTCAGCCGCCGAGAAATGCTGCAAACACGCGCCTCGCCACGCGTTCACATCTTGGATCGCCTGGTTCCACAAGGGATCATCGTTGGCAATTTCGATTGGCGCACCTTCATCCATGCCAAACGCCTAGCGCTGCCGCCTTTATTTTCCTTGAATCAATGACACGCCCTCCATGGCAAAGCCGGGAGCCGTAGGCTCCCGGAGAAGCCATCAGGCGAATGGATCATATTCGGCCACCAGGGCAACGCTGCCGTCCGCATCCTCTGCGGTGATGACCCCATATTGCTGCCCGATCGCGATGACGAAGGTGACCACCATGAGGCTGCGCGAGAGACTGAAGGCGTGACGACGAGCGGTTGCAATGTCGGTGAACATGTCGGGGTTCCTTTGCGCGCCGGCGGGTCCGTCCCGCTCGACTGGCGCCCGATGTGTCCAGCCGGCGGCCGCGATCACTTTTTTGGCGCAGCCCAAAAAGCCGTAGCGCAGCGACCGGACCCCTTGCGGGTTGATCGCAATAGGCCGCCGGTCGGACCAAGGATCGCGCCTGATTGAGAGCGGGTGGACCCGCCGGCCATGACCCCCATGATCCCGCCGACTTTTGCCCCGGCGGTCACCCCGCCCCGCCGGTCCGACGATGGCATACCCATGACAAGCACGCGCCGCTGGGCTAGCGTCGCCGCGATGCTGTTCGCACTCCTGCTTGCCGCCACCGTCATTCCCGATGGCCAGGTCTTCACCTGCACACCGACGCGCGTCTGGGATGGAGACGGGCCGATCTGGTGCCGCGAAGGTGTGCATGTCCGTCTCGCCGGAATTGCGGCCCGCGAGATGGACGGCAGTTGCCGGCCAGGTCAGCCCTGCCCCGAGGCGAGCGCCCTCGCCGCCCGTGACGCTCTTGTTAATCTGCTCGGCGGCGCTCAGGGGCGGACCAGCACGGGCCACATTCTGGTCGATGGTCCCACCATGCGCTGCCTTTCAACCGGCAACGCACGCGGCAACAGGACCGGTGCCTGGTGCGCCGCGCCCTCTATCGGCGACCTGAGCTGCGCCATGATCCGCACCGGCACCGTGCTGCGCTGGGATCGCTATGCCCAAGGGCGATGCCGATCCCGCTGATCCGCTTGCCTCCTTTCCCGCCCGAGCAGGGAAATAGGCCCGGCGGCGAGGCCGCCGGGCCTGATGGGACCGATTTCAGAATGGGATTTCATCATCCTCGGGCTCGTGGCCGCCGCCCGCATTGTCGTTCGCCTTGGCGCGGGTGAGGAAGGTCACCTCATCGGCGATGATCTCGACGCCGTAGCGCTCGATATTCTCGTTGTCGGTCCAGCGGGTGTAGTGAATGCGGCCACGGACCATGACCTTCATGCCTTTGTCGACATACTGCTCGACCGTCTTGCCGACCCCGTTGAAGCAGGTGATCCGGTGCCATTCGGTATCCTCGAGCCGGCGGTTGTTGTCGTCGCGGAGGATCTTGCCGTTGCTGTCGCGCTTCGGACGCGAGGTGGCGAGGCTGAAATGCGTGATACGGGTGCCGCCCTGGGTGGTGCGGGCTTCGGGCGTGGCGCCGACATTGCCGGCGAGGATGACGAGATTCTGCATGGCTGGAGTTCCTTCGAACTGGGTCCAAGGGACCGTCCCTTCGACTGATCCCCGGCCAAGGCGGACAGGACGGATCATCCACCGGCAGGCGCAGCGCCGGGAAACCCCGAGACAAGGGGTGGTGCGGGCAGCCGTGGTACACGGCAACTCGGCCCGAAGGATCGCGGGTTGGATGGACCGGACGGCCGACTTAGGGGTCAGATGAGGAGAAAGACGGCTCGTCGCTTGGCCGTGCCAGGAACCCCTCATGGTAATCACGGGCATCCCCGACCTATAGGGCCACGCCGGTCCAATGCCTTGGCGAACCTCAAGCTCGACTTTGCCCCGCCCGCCGCCCAAGCCGCGCGGCGAAACGGACCATATCCCGCGCCGCCGTCCGGCGGAACCCAAACCATGGCATGCTCATGCTAGGGGACGGGCAAGAAGGCGCAGTTACGGCGTCGGCATCGGCAGGCTCAGTCCGGCCGCCACGGCATCGAGGAACGAGCCAGTCGCGCGCAGCACGGCCGCGAAATCGCAAACATAACCATCCGCCACCAGCGCGTCGATACGATGCCCGGCATAGGCGGGACCGAGGCTTGTAAGCAAATCGACGAGAATACGGCCAGGGGACGGGAGGCCAAGCCGCCGCGCTTCGTCGAAGGCGGCGATGAGGTCGTGACGAATATCGCGCGCGACCTCCTCGTGCGACCAGACCCAGCTCATAAGATAGGCTTTGAGCCCCAGCTCGCAGGATATCGCCAGCAGGTGCAGCGCGGGAGCAAGAGCAACGGTGGCTCCAAAGCATGCCCCTTCGTGAAACTCGCGCGCGCGATCAAGGAAGATCAAGGCGGTCTGCCGATCGCCGGGCTCCGCCAATCTCTCGATCGCGCGCCAGCGGCGTGGCGACAGCTGGCCGAGCCATGCCGGGCCGCCTTGGTTGCGCAACTGGCGCAGGCAGGCGCCATTGGCCTCTTCGACGTCGCGGCCGGTCGACCACAAGAATAGCAGCTTCGCTTTCCAGCGGTGGCCATGCGCCGCGCGAAAGGCAAGGAGTGCGCGCGCCGTGGGATGATCGGGCATGAACATGATGCAAACCTCCGGGAAACAGGACGCACCCGCCCTGCCATCCTCCCCTCCGGCATTCGCAGCATTTCGAAACGGGGAAAGCCGGCCGCCGAAGCGGCCGGCGCGGCGGATCAGCCGCAGGGTCGCGACGCTGGCGGTGTGCCAAGCGGTCCGCGACGATCAACGACGTGGATGCCGCGCGCCTTGGCCTCGATCACCAGCCTTTCGGTGACACCATTGCCTTGAAAGGCGATGACGTAGCGCGGCTTGACCGCTAGCATCTGCTCATTGCGGCGGAACCCGGCGCGATCGCCGAGCTTGCGATCGAGCCCGAACCGCAGCTGCTGGATACCGTTCTGCTCGGCCCAAGACGCGGCCAGGCGCTCAATGCCTTTCATGTCACCGCCATGGACGAGATACATGTCGCCCACCCGCTCGCGGACGGCATTGAGCGTTCGCAGCAGGTTATCCGCAAACTGCTTGGCGTTGTCGTCGCTGGCGAAACGCAGCCGCCCGCCGGCGAAGATCACGGGCGTGCCATGGACCATATTGGCATCGCGCACCTTTTCTCGCCGCGCCTGGAGATAGGACCGGCCATCGACGATCGCCGCGGTCGTGCCGAGCGAAATGCGGTTGCCCGACGCCGGCACCCAGGAACGGCCCGTCTCGTGGAGATAATGGCGGGCCGCCGTGTCGCGCATGGTCTCATAGGCCTCGGCGGACTGTTCGATCTTGCGGGCGAGATCGATCTTGTCCTCAAGGTCGGCGGTCGCGACTTCCGAGCCATCCTGCTCGGCGAGCAGAAGCCGAATCTCGTCCGTCAGCCGGTCGATCATCTGGTGCTTCTTGGCGGCGGCGCGGTGGAAGAGATTGACCAGGCCCCAGCCCAGATCCTCGATGTCGCGCTCGAGCGCACTAAAGGGGAAAAGCGCGAAAAGATCGCTCCAGACAGCGCTGACGGTTTGTTCCATGGCTTCGGCGGGGGGCGGCGCCTCCAGGGTGCGCAGGTCGCCAGTGTGATCAAGATGACCAAGTTCGAGGGCGGAGAGTATCGCCGAGAGAGTGCTGGTCATGAGCTTTGCCTTTCGTTCCACTTGGGGCCGGCGGCCCATCCGCCGGATGCGCAGCCTCCGGGCCATCGAAGGAAGCGGCGGCAGCACCGCCGGGCAAAGCCCAAGGGAAACCCGGGACAATGCCGGGTGGAGCGGGCAGGCGCGCAAGCGCCAACACGGCCGGATTGGCCCCGGATTGCGGCAGCCAGCGCGATGGCCCAAGCATGCGCATTCTCTGGCGAGGGGCTGAGGCTTCATGGAATCAAGGAGCAGCGATTTTCCAGCGATCGTGTCAAATCTCGGATGCTGGATCTCGTCGCATCATGATCGACGCCTCCCGAACAGGCAGAGCTTGGGACGTTTCTGCCGTTCCCAAGCGCGTCCTTGGATGACAGGTTTTGCCGAAACCCGTCATTTCCAACTTAGCGATCCAAGCCCATCGGCCCTTCAAATACCGCACCAAGCCGCGAGATTGCACCACCCGATGAGTTCATCGATCCAGTGATCGCTGGTGGTGCCTCTCGGCTTCAGATCGATCCCATGCCCTCTGCGGGCGGCGTGCGATGCGGTGGGGCTGCTCAGACCGCGTCGGATTTTTGCCGGCGGATGGCGAGGGCCAGCACGCCATACCCCAGGAGTCCGGAGACAAGTGATCCAATGAGAACGCCAAGCTTCGCCTCCGCCTGAAGCATCGGCGCGCCCGGAAAGGCCAGGAGCGTGATGAAAATGCTCATCGTAAAGCCAATCCCGCATAAGAGAGCGACGCCGAGCATATGCAAACGGGTCGCATGGGCTGGCATATGCGCGATGCCAAGCCGGATCGCGAGTATCGAAACCCCGAGCACGCCAGCGACCTTGCCAAGCAGCAGACCCAGCGCTGCCCCAAGCGTCACCGGTGCGGCAAAGGCGCCCGCCGGGAGTGCTAGCACCGGCACACCGGCATTGGCGAGGCCCAAGATCGGCACGACCAGGTAGCCAACCGGCAAATGAAGCCCATGTTCGAGACGATGAAGTGGACTGCGCGCGTCGCCATCAGGCCGCGCGGGTGTGCGGTCCATAAGGATGGTGAACGCGAGAATAACCCCGGCGAGCGTGGCATGGATGCCCGAGCGATAGACGAAGAACCACAGGGCTCCGCCCAGGATCAGATAGGGTAGGAGGCGATGCACACGGAGGCGATTCAGGCCGTAAAGCATGCCGGTGAATATGCCGGCACCGGCAAGGTCAGGCAGAGACAGGTCAGCGGTATAGAAAAGCGCGATGATAAGGACAGCACCCAGGTCATCGATGATCGCCAGCGCCGCGAGGAATATCCTGAGCGATGCGGGGACGCGATTGCCCAGGAGCGCGATCACGCCGAGCGCGAAAGCGATGTCGGTAGCGGCAGGGATCGCCCAGCCTGCCGCAGTTGGCCCCTGGTTGAAAGCAAGGTAGACGAGCGCGGGCACGGCCATGCCGCCGGCGGCAGCGATGCCCGGCAGGACGCGCCTCGGCCAGGTGGATAGCTGGCCGTCCAGCATCTCACGCTTAATTTCCAGCCCGACGAGCAGGAAGAAGAGGGCCATCAGGCCATCGTTGATCCAGTGCGCCAGCGAAAGCGGACCGAGGTTTGAATGAAGGACCGCCTCATATCCGGAGCGCAAGGGCGAGTTCGCGATGATGAGTGCCAGCGCAGCGGCCGCCATCAACACCAGGCCCGCAGAAGACTGGCTGTTGAGAAAGGCGCGAATGGCGCTGGGGTGTAAGACACGGAAAGTCTTCATGAGACGGGGCTCCAGGCACAGCTATCGTGCTGGCGGCCCGACCAGCACGAAGTCCTGCCCGTCCCTTATCGGGGGCGAACACCCAGGGACGCTATTGCATCCATGGCGTGAGCGCACAAGTTGAGCTGCTTGGCCTTTCGAAGCCTAAGCGGCTCAAGAGAGCGGCATTAAAAAGGAAAGGCCGCCTGGATCGCTAGGATCGCCACTGCAAACGTGATCAGATTGAGCGGTAGCCCGACGCGGACGAAGTCCATATAGCGGTAGCCCGCCATCTGGTAGACGATGACATTGGTCTGATAACCAAAGGGTGTCGCGAACGCCGCGCTGGCCGCCATCATGACGGCAATAAGAAACGGACGTGGACTGACCCCCAGACTGTCGGCCAGCGCAACAGCAACAGGCGTCACCAACACCGCGACCGTGGCGTTGGAGAGCAGTTCGGTCAGCACCATGGTGACGCCGTAGAGCACGATGAGTGCAACGAGCGGGCTCAGCCCCTCAACGCTGGCGATAAGCAGTCGCGAGGCCTGCGATGCCAATCCGCTCTGGTCCATGGCTATGCCCAGCACGACCATCCCGGCGATCAGGATAAGGATTTCCGGTTTGAGACCAGCATAGGCTTCATCCGGGCTGATCACGCGAAGCAGGATGAGCGCGACAGCGCCTGTAAGCGCCGTTGCGGCGATCGGTGCAATGTTGAAGGCCGCAAGCGTGATCACGGCTACGAATATACCGGCCGCCAGTGCGGCCTTGCGTGGTTGCAAGGCGCGCGGCTCTGCGAATAGAGTGGCGTCTCCGATCTGCGCGCTGTGGATCGCATGCGGGTCGATCGCCTTGGGGCGTATCGGCGTTTCCTCTTCGGGCCGGGCAAGCATGCGCCCGCTCACCAGGAGAAGATAGAGACCGCCGACGATCGCAACGGGCAGTCCCACAGGGGTGATCTCGAAGAAGCCGAAGCGCGGCTGTCCCGCGACGCGCGCCATGTCGTCGACAAGCAGGTTGGTGGAGGTACCAATCAACGTGCAGCAACCGGTCAGCACGGTGATATAGGAAAGCGGCATCAGATAGCGCTTGGGCGACTGACCCAGCGACTGGGCGATATCGCGGATAACAGGAGCGCCCAGCACAACAATGGGCGTCGAGTTAAGAAAGCATGAGGCGCAGCCAATCATGCTCAGGAGCAGCCAGATCCCCTTAGACCCCATGCGCTTGCACAGGCTCACCCCTAAAGCGATCGCCCGGTCGAGCAGGCCGCTAAGCTCCAGCGCGTAAGCGATGACAAAGAGCGAGGCGAGCGCCATGATTGCTGGGCTGGCGAAAGCGCTCTGCACCTCGACCGGCCTCACCACCCCGGTAATCAGCAAAAAGGCCGCGCCGCTCAGCGCTACTACGTCCGCACGCACCTTGTCCCAGATGAGCGCGGCAACGACCGTGGCCAGAACCAGGAGAGTAAGAAGTTGATCGAGCGTCATTGCGTCTCTGCCTCGGTCCAAGGTCGCCGTCTGTCAACGGAAGACGCGCCAACAGGTCTTCGGGGTGGGAGAGCAGCGGATGCTTTGCTAGGAGGGTCCTATGCAGGAGCCGACCCCTCATTCCAGTCGATTGGCGTTGGCCGGCGGGCTCATCGCGCTGCTGCTCGTGGGCGGCGGTGGCTTTTTGATCGGCCGCACAACGGCGCCTAAGCCCCCCGCTCCAACGTCGACCGCTACGACGCCCCAGCCCGCACCGCCGCCGCCGCCAGCAGCCATAGCGCCGCCACCGACTCTGGAACGCGCAGGCTTGATCGACCTAGTCGCCGACGCAGTAGATGCTGCCAGTGCTTCACGTCCTCTGCCGGAGGCAGTACGATCAGCGGCGGGCCGGCGCTTCGATCTGGTGCTCCCGTTCGGCTGCGAGGGGCTCGTCGATAGCGACCGGACGGCGCCGTTCGGATGGCAATATGACGCAGCAAAGACCACGCTACGCGTGTGGATTAATCCCACGCGATGGGCACGCAGCGCATGGTTGTCGGCAGAGACCGAGGCAGACAAGGCCGCGCTCGAAGGCTTCTGGATCGCCAGGCCCTGGTCGAAGGCAACACATTGTCCGGCGTCCGCGCCGGGCGGTGCGGCGCACGTCGCCGTACCCAGCCAGTCTCAAGGCGAGGTTGCGATCGCGCGCTTCATTGAAGGCGACGCGGATAAAAGTGCGCGCAGGCTCGAGATCGTCAAGCGGATGGAGCCGGGTGATTTTGATCCGGCGCGCGGCTTTGCGCTGAGGATCATCGGACGCATGCAGTCGGTCGAGGCGGGCGGGCCGGTACAATGTCTTCAGCGAACGGGATGGCAGCAAAGACCACAATGTATGATCGTCGGCGACTTTGCTGAGTTGCGCGTCGAAAATCCAAAGACGGGCGATGTGCTCGCCGTGTGGTCGATCAGCGGGACCACCCAACGCGATTGAGACAGATTGCACCGTTTCTCCAAAACGCAGTTCTGACTCGCTCATCCCAAAACAGAACGCTGCCTCTCCCTATCGCCCACCGCGCCATCGCTTATTTCCGCGCATGGGCATGCTTTCGCCGAATGGCGGCTCCGCTCCGACTCAGGCGTTCGCGCCGGTTCGAGTGGATGACTGAGTTTGGTCGGGAGCAGACATCTGGCGTTTGCCGACCCCTCCCGGAAAGACGCGGACTGTGGTCATTGGATCCGTCATCGCGATGATCACATGAACAGGCAATACTATCGACCGGCTCAAGCGGCGGCCTGCTCATCCACATCCTCGCGGGCAAGACCCGTTGCGCGCAGCAAGTAGCCTGCGGCCTCCTCTGCCCGCGCCGCCGCCGTGAGCAGAGCACGATTATCCCTGCGCAGGATCGAAAGCCAGGAACCGATATAGGCCGCATGATCGTCGAGATGGGTGGTTGGGAGACCCACATCGGCGCCAACCAGCGCTGCCGACAGTTCAGCCACCAACTCCTCGAACGCATAGGCCTGATCGCCGAAGCGCTTGCCGAAGGATCGGGCAAGCCGGTCTGGATGACCCGTCCAATGACCAGCCTCATGCGCGAGCGTGGCCGCCCATGCAGCACGCGTGTCGAACTGTTCGACGGGCGGCATCGTGATGAGGTCTGCGCGCAGGTTATAATAGGCGCGATCGCCTCCAGTCCGCAGCCGCGCCGGCAGGCGATCGACGAAGCGTTGTGCCCGCGCACCGAGCCGGTCGCCCGGTGGGACGAGCGATAGCGGTTCTGGATAGAAATCGGACGGCAGCGCGTCGATCTGGTCTGCATTGAAGACCGCATAGGACCGCATCACCCGGCGATGCTCATCGACCAGCTCGCCGGGACGTTCGCTGGAATCGACCTTCTTCGAATAGGCCTTGTAGAAGATTGCAAATTGCGCCTGCTCACCGGCACGGACCTGCCCGCCAAGGGTCTGCGCCTGGCGGTAGGTCATCCAATGCCGTGACCGATAGCCGCATTGCTCGGCAGCCAGCCACAGCCAAAAGGTGTTCATGCCGCGATACGGCTCGCCATTGGCCCGCAGCGGACGCCCCTGCGCCGCACACGAACGCCAGGGCCGCACCCAGGGTCGCACACCGGCCTCGAGCCGGTCGATGATGGCGCACGTGATGGTCTCGGCCGGCGAGGGCCGGCCCGATGATCGAGTCATGGTGGATACTCCACGAAAGAGCGGCGGCCAGCGCCGCCGATGAAGGACTGCGGGCGACGCAAGAGCGCCGCCGGCCATTACGCGTTGGTCTCAGGCCGCCTCGTCGAGGTCATCAGCATCGCCATCGGGGGCGATCTCCCCTGCCCCGCCGTCGCTGTCGTCTTCGTCGCTGAGGAAGGCGGAATAGCTACGGAAGCTTTCGGGCTTCTCCACCGCGCCAAACCGCATCTCATCGGGCAGCCAGCAGAGCGCCTTTTCCCGGACTTCGGCCTCGACGATGCCCTGCCCGGAACAGAGCGCCGCGCAGGCATTGGCAAGGTCACCCTTCTTGGCGTCCTTGTAGCGGCCGCGCAGTACTGGCCCGCCGATCTCTTCAAGCGCTTCGAGCATGACGTCCTTCTTCACGCGTCCGAAAAAGTTCTGGGCATCGGGCCGCCACCATTGCGCGACATCAATGTCGAGCAGACGTCCGAGATGATCGTGGAAGCCGTTGCGGCGCCCGCCATCGTCGACGTTGAGCGTCGGTTCGAGCGTCTGCGCCACGACATGGGCAAGCCAATCGGCGCGCGCCTGTTCATCCAGTTGCCGGAAGGCATCGAAACGCGACGACAGCGTGTTCCCGCCTGCCCAGCTCACATCGAGCCCCTGGCGCTGTTCGGCCAGGACGTTGCTGGCCGCGCTGCCTTCGTCGCGGAAGCCGACGATCGGGAAGCTCGCGGCGGCCGCTTGCAGCGTCGAGTGGTCCCGGACATAGCCGCTGGCGAACACGGTCCGGTGCGCGATCAGGAATATCGCGAGGTCGAGCGCGAACCCCGCGTCCGAGGCGACATGGGACGCCAGGATCTGCCGCCGCTGGGTCGCGAGTTCGTCAACCAGCGTCGCGCTGAGCCGGGAGGCCGCGACCTTGCCGGACGGTGCTTCGGGTTCTGCGTCCGCGCCCGCCTGACGAATGGCGCGCTCGCTGAACATGCGGCTGTGCACCCGCGGACTGCCATCGGGCGCCAGATAGATGAAGGTGCCCAGCTGGTCCTTGATCGCATCGTCGACCATCGTGCGCGCCGCCTCGATCGCATCGAGTTCCCGCTCGATGTCGGCGAGCCGCACCGAAGCCGCCTCGGCCTCTGGTGTGCCGTCCTCAAGTTCGGTTTCCAGTTCACGGATGAGCGCATCGCCCTCATCGGAAAGACTGTCGACGCGATCCTGCTCGTCCTCGCTCAATTCGCGCAGCGCCGGATGATATTCGTAGAGCTGGCACTCCATGTCATAGGGCACATGGGTCGCGAGGACCGGTGTCACGAATGCCAGCTTCTGCTCGGCAGCGAGTATTTGTGCCGCTGCTTCGAGCTTCTGGGCGGCAAGCTGCTCGATGATCTCCACGTCGATCCAGCTCTCGTCCGCATCATCGCCGAACAGGTCGCGCTCGATCCGGCCGCCCGCACCGACATAGGCATCGCGGCCAACGAACCGCGCCTTCGCATCGGTCGCCTTCACCGTCCCGTTGAGGAGCGCACGGCGGACATTGTCGGGATTGTCACCATAATAGGACCGGCTCATGCTCTCGAACACGCGCGCCTGGCGATCGACGTCGGGCGTGACGGCATAAGCCTGGGCGACCCCCAGCGTGATCTCGCCCGCCGCCAGCGCCGCGAAGACTACCGGAGCCAGTTCGGCAAGCCGGACCCGCTGCTCGACGAAGCGGGTCGTGACCCCGAAGCGTTTCGCCACATCCTCGGCGCTCGCCCCCCGGTCGAGGAAGTGCTTGAAGGCCGAGCATTCATCCGCCGGGTTCATCGCGACGCGATGGAAATTCTCGGCAAGGCTCGCTTCGGCCGATCCGGCATCATCCTCGAGCACCAGCACCTGAACCTCATGGTCCGCGGCAAGCCGGTTCGTCTCAATCAGGCGTTGGAGCGCCCGCAAGCGGCGGCCGCCCGCCTTGACGGTGAAGTGCCCCGCTTTTTTTAGCGGCGTGACCACGAGATTCTGCAACAGGCCATGCGCAGCGATATTCTCGGCCAGACTGTCGAGGTCGGCATCGCGATTGGATTTGCGGACATTATCCTTGGAGAGCGAGAGGTTCTTGACCTTCACGGACTGGATCATCGGTTGTCTCCTTCGAGGGTTGCGCCGACGTCGTCGGCCGGCTTGAGCCACTCAGGCCCACCCGGCCGAAGGCCCCCTCCCCTCTCTTCGATCGCTTGACGCTGCCGCTGCTCAGCCTGCTATCTCGCCAAGGATCTCGACGGCGCGGCTCGGTGGGACGAAGAGCCGCGTGCGGTGTTGGATGATCTCGGTGAAGCAGCCCGCCGCCTTGAGATGAGGAAGGGCGTCGGACTTCCAGTCGAGCAATTCGAGGCGTTGGTCGCCGGCGACCAAGGCCCGCTTCAGCCGGAGCGACCCGATCGGCATGATCTCGCCCGAGGTGCGAACGTGCTCGACCCGCGCGCCTAGATCGATCGCGACATGGGCGGCGATGCCGAATGCGCTGGCGATCCGCTCCACCAGCGGCGCCGGAATAAGACGCCCGAGAAGCGACTGGCCGTCATCGCTCGTCAACCGCCAGACCTGGACATGATCGTCGGGCAGCTTTCCCCAGACCGGGAGCAGCAGGCCCGTGACCAGATAGATGATCTGCGTACGCGTCTGCGCGGCCATCGCGTCGCATTCGGCCTGCCAGGCTTCGTCGAAGCTCGCGCGGTCCACGTCGGTCCAATGGGTTTCGGCGAAGAGGTCCTGCCGGTGCCGTTCGGTGCGCGTTGGACGCACCAGCTCGTAGCGGCGCACGGTCCGCCCCTCTTCGTCCGTCAGCGAGAAGGTCGGCCGGCAAATGGCGGCCTTGCCGGAACGCGGGTTGATCAACCCGCGCGCTTCCGGGTCGGCCAGAAGCCAATGCGCTCGTTCCAGAGTCAGCGGCCGATATCGTTCCTCGGTTTCGATACGCAGGATCTCGGTTTCGGCG
The DNA here is from genome assembly GCF_015074805.1 of Sphingobium fuliginis. NCBI lineage: Bacteria > Pseudomonadati > Pseudomonadota > Alphaproteobacteria > Sphingomonadales > Sphingobiaceae > Sphingobium > Sphingobium fuliginis. The sequence continues at coordinate 380,865 of NZ_CP060037.1, forward strand.
CCGCTCACGGGATCGCGCCGGATCACCGTGCGGTCGAGGATCGAAATTCGGTCGGCCGCGATCGTTTCGACGCCAAGATCGAGGGTGCCAGCCTCGCGGGCCTTTTCCACCCGTGCTTCGATCAAGCCCAGATATTCGTCGAAGATCGCGTTCTGCAGGTCGATGCGCAGTGCCAGGATGCGGTTCAACCACCGCTGGATCGTGGGCAAGGTCTCAGTGAGCCCCCCACCCTCCCCGGCCAGGTTCAAACCGGTGAGCGACTGGAATTGATCAAAGCGCACCGATTGGAGCTTTCCCTGGAACAGTAGGCGAAACCACTGGTCGAGCGATTCCCGCGCGAAGTCGGACTCCAGATTGTCGCGGGGGTCGAAAAGTCCCTGCCCGCCGGTCTGGCGTTGGCCGCGGGTCAGGGCGCCCAAGCTGTCGAGGCGCCGGGCGATGGTCGAGATGAACCGCCGTTCGCCGCGGCAATCGGTGGAAACGGGCCGAAACAGGGGTGGGCTGGCTTGGTGGGTGCGGTGCGTGCGGCCCAGCCCCTGGATCGCCGCGTCAGCACGCCAACCGGGCTCGAGGAGATAGTGAATGCGGCGCCTCTGATTGAGCGCGTCGAGGCTGGCATGATAGCTCCGTCCCGTGCCGCCGGCGTCGGAAAAGATCAGGATACGCTTTTCGCCGCGCATGAAGCTGTCGGTCTCCGCGAGGTTCGTGCGCGCGCTGCGCCGTTCGATCCGCTGACGGCCCTCGGCATCGACGATGATCCGCCGGCTGCGACCCGTCACCTCGGCCACTGCCTCCGTCCCGAAATGCCCGATGATATGATCGAGCGCCGAGCCGACCACCGGCAGCGCACAGAGTTGCTCGAGGAGCTGGTCGCGCATGGCCATCGCTTCCCGGCACAGCACGGGCTGCCCAGCCTCGTCGATCATCGGTTCCGAGCGCACCGTGCCGCTATCGTCGGTATAGGTGCGCATCCGGCGCACCGGAAAGGCCGCCGTCAGATAGTCGACCAGGAATTCGCGCGGGGACAGCTCGATGTCGAGCCAGGCGCGCTCCTCAGGGGACAGGTCGGCAAGGGCACGATCGAGCATCGCTTCCGACGTCGACACGAGCTGGACCACGGCGCAGTCGCCCCGCGCGAGATCGGCGGCGATCGCCGGGATCAGCGACGGCAGCTTCATCGACAGCAGGATCTGGCCGAAGAAGCGTTGCTTGGTCGATTCGAAGATCGACAATGCCGCGGCCTTCGCGCCGCTATTGTAGGTGGCACCGCTGAAACCGTCGGTGACGCGCGTGGCGGCGAGCGCGGCCTGCAGATTGTTGTGAATGATCGCCCAGGCATCGGCATAGGCATTGTATACGGCGATCTGTTCTTCGCTGAGCCGATGCTCGAGGATGTCATATTCGACGCCGGCGAAGCTGAGCGCCCGCGCGGCATAGAGGCCCTGCGCCTTGAGGTCGCGGGCGATCAACTCCATCGCTGCGATGCCGCCGCGGCGAAGCGATTCCACGAAGGCCCGCCGGTCGGCGAAGGCCGTCTGCGGTCCCCACAATCCGAGGCGTGTCGCATAAGCGAGGTTGCTGACGTCCGAGGCGCCCGTCGCCGAAGCGTAGAGAATCCGGGCGCGCGGAGCGAGATTTTGGAGGCGGACGCCGGCGATGCCCTGTTCGGATCCTTTCGTGGCGCCGAACCGGCCCTCGCCACCGGCCACCCCGGCCATCTCATGCGCCTCGTCGAAGACGATGACGCCGCTGAAATCCTCACCCATCCATTCGATCAGCTGGCGCAGCCGCGTGCCCCTGTCACCGCGGTTGGAGCGCAGGGTGGCATAGGTCAGGAAGAGGATCCCATCGCCCAGCGCGATCGGGGTGCCGAGCTTCCACTGGTTGAGATGCTGGATGTCGAGCGGCAAGCCGCCAAGCGCCGACCAGTCGCGCCGCGCGTCTTCGATCAGCGTCTCGCTCTTGGATATCCAGAGGTGGCGGCGGTTGCCGCGCAACCACTGGTCGAGGATGACGCCCGCCACCTGCCGCCCCTTGCCGGCGCCCGTGCCATCGCCAAGGAAAAAGCCCGTCCGATAGGCATTGCCGGCCTCTGCCGGCAACAGCGAAAGCCCCTCCTCGCTAGATACGAACCGGCCCGGAAGGTCACGCTCGAACGCCGCGCCAGCGTAGATCAGCGTTTCGAGCTGCGCGTCCGAGAGCAGGCCGTCGTCCAAGATCCTGGCCGGCAGCACGGGTTCATAAGCGACCGAGGGTGCGGCAATCGATCCCATTGCCTGCGATTCGACCAGCGCGCTTGGGTGCTCACGGGCATCGGCAATCAGCAGACGGCTCGGCCGATAGGGCAGGTAAATCCCTTGCGGTTCGCCCGCGGGCGCCGGCGCGTCGAGACGGTGATAGGCGACCGCGCGGATCGTGGGCAGGGTTACCGCCACACGCGAGCTTACGGGGCGGGTCCGCCGCGTAAGGCCCCGGAACAATCCGCTGGGGCGGGAGATCGGTTGCGGCGTGGGGGCGCACGGGGTCGCCATCGCATCGACGGCCGCGAGCGCAGCGCCGAACGTCGTACAGGTCTGGCGTGAGACGCAATCCCCTGCCCCGCCCTTTTCGAGGAGAATGAGCTGAACCGCTTGCCCGGTGCCGTGCTTGGTATAGGCATTGGGCGGCAGGTCGAGATGCAGCCGGAGATGTGCGCCCGCGGTGGCGTGCAGCCAATCCGCGTCCCCTGTCTCGATGCGATCGGGAAGAATGACGGCGCAGCGCCCGCCTGGTGCGAGGCGCAAGAGCGCGGAGCGCAGGTGGCGAAGCGCAGCGTGGCGGTCGCGCCCCCGTCCCTGGCTCCGCGAGAAGGGCGGGTTGATGAGCACGACGCTCGGCACCAGTTGCGGATCGAGCATGTCGTCGATCAATTCGCCGTCATGCGTGCTCAATGTGCCCTCGGGAAGGGCATGACGCAGCAAACGCGCGCGCCAGGCATCGATCTCATTGAGGAGAAGGCGAGCGCCGGCAAAATGACCGTGTACGGCCAAGAGCCCGGTCCCGGCCGAGGGCTCGAGTACGATATCGCTTGCCGTGATCGCGGCTGCCCTGGCGGCAAGGAAGCCGATCGGTGCCGGTGTCGAGAATTGCTGGAACGCGACCTGCGTTTCGCTACGCACGCTGTGCGTCGGAAGCGCCGCCGTCATGGCGATCAGCTGGGCGAGCCGCACATTCGCATCTGCCGGGAGTGTTGTGTTCTTCAGATGGAGTATCTGCGCGAGTTCGAGCACATCATAGGCGTCGCGCAATGACCATGAGCCATCCGCGCTCGAGCCACCGAAGGCGGAGGTCATCCCGGCAAGGAGGTCGTTACGTGCAACCGAACGGCCTTCGGACAGCCGGTCGGCTATGCCTTGAGCAGCGGTCCGGGCGGGATCATCGAGCGGCAGCGTGAGCGCGAGGGGTTGTGTGGCCATGGGGTATCTCCGGGTCTGACACCTGGCATCAGCGCCAGGTCATCAGCCTGAAGGCCCCCTCCCCTCTCAGGCCGCCTCGGTGGCCCGGCGGACACGCCAAGCATCATTCCAGTCCGCGTGCCGTTCCGGGAGGCGGAGCACCAGTTCGCGTCCATGGGCTGTGAGATGCGGCCGAGCTTTTTTGAGCATGGCGGCAGCGGCGGCACCGCGATCGCCATAGACGATGATACGCTTGACCCGTTCGGGGATGGCGACAAGCCCAAGGCGTTCGACCCCGCCCAGTGCCCAGGTCGGCGTTCCGAACCAGGCCATTGCTGAAAGGGCGTCCTCGATGCCTTCGGCAAGGCCAAGCTCCTCGTCGGCCGGCGCCAGACGAATGGCCGCGTCGCCGAGAAGGCCAAGGGCAATCTTCGGTTTTGGCAAGGGTTTGTGCAGGATGTCGGCGAGATCGAGGCAGGTCCGCTGGACGGCGACAACTCCCAGATCATTCTCGACCGCGGCGATCATCGCCGGAAAGTACCGGCGACGCTCACCGGCCCCGACGATGGTGCGCGGATTGTAGCGCAGACAACGCGGATAGGGAGGAGCAAGACCGCGTGCGGCAAGGTAATCGGCCGCTGGCGAGCCGGCTATGGGCTGGCTTGCCTTCCATAGCCGAAGCGCGAGAGCGCGATGGTCGGCCATCGCCTTCGGGCGCGGCATGGTGAGCGGCACCGCATCGTGAAGTTTCCGCCGGCGCAGGGCAGTCAGAACGTCGCGCGTATCGCAGCCAGCAAAGCAGTGGAACAAGATCGCCCGTTCGCCCAGGCGCACTGACAGGCTGGGGCCATGATCGTCATGAGCCGGGCAACGGCATTCGCCGCACGTCCCGCGCCACGTTCCGCCGAGGGCTTCGACAATGGCTTTGGCGCGATGGGAAGCAGCTAGGGGCATCAACTAATCCTTGCAAAGTGGTGGAGCGCCGCTGCCGGTTGCGCCCTCCCCTCTCCGCCAATTCAGCCAGGCATGCCCTTGGCTGCGAGGATACCGAATTCCTCGACGATGCGATCGGTTGTGTAATGGGTCACGCCGTCGCGTTCATAGGAGCTGTCCTTGAGCCGCCCGGCAATCCGCACCAGATCCCCGACTTGGGCTCGGTCGGCGATATGCTTGCGCTGGCCCTCGCTGAAGACGCTCACGCGGTTCCAGTGACTGTCTTCCTGCCATTCGTCATCGTCACCCTTGCGGCGGTAATTCGCGCAGACCGACAGCAGGGTGACTTTCGGTCGCGCATCGATTTCGCCGATCCGGCCGATGATCTCGAACTTGGCGAAGTTGATCATGCACCCTCCATTCGTGACGTCCTTTGGTGAGGAAGCCTATCGTGGACGGCCAACTTCGCGTATCCCTCCAGGCAGGGGGATTGAAGGTTTGCTTCAAGCGCAGCGCCAATCTCTTTCTCAAAATAAAAATATCAAAACGCCGCTGCTCGCAGCGGAAGCTTTTCCGATTCAAAAGGATTCAGATTCGGGAAGCCGAAAGCCCAGCGTTTCTGCGGGCTTGAGCAAGCCTATCCTGACCGGACGGGGGATTTTGCCTGCCCTTGTGGGGGCTCATTCCTGACCGATCGGGGGATGCAACCTGACCGGTTGGGGCTTTCCTGACCGCATGGGGGCCAGGCTCTGTTGGGCGCGATTCGCTCGTCATATCGCTCGTCAGGGACGTTCTTCGCCCTCCCCGCGGCCGTTTGCGAGGGTCAGATCGCTTTGAAACGCGACTCGGCGTACTTCCTTGTGTTTTGTCGTTTCGGGGTGAAGTTCCATCCTGACCTCTTGGGGGCCGAAACCGCCGTCTATCCTGCCCTGACTTGACGCAAGAGGACAGGTCAGGCAGATTTTCTTCCACGCCGGACGAATCGGTGCAGACTTCATGGCATGGATGACGAACAAGCCCTAGACCACGCTGTAACGCCCTCCCCCGCCGGTGATGATGCTTCTCCGGGGCGGGCGATGCGGGTGGCTGCCGCCCTGCAGGCCAAGGGCGGCGACGAGTTCGCCAAGCCCGGCAGCATCGTTGAGGTCAAGTTCGTCAAAGGCCAGTCGCTGAGCCTGACCGCTTCGCGTTTGCTTGCGCTGATGATTTTGACTGCGGGCGGTGATGCCTGGGAGGACCGCCCGCACAAGATGCGAAAGGCGGATATTCGCCGCGGCCACAAGGGCAATGAGCGCATCTCGGATATGCTCGAGGAACTGCATCGCACGCTTTTTGCGGTCGATGATAAGTCCTGGCGCGGCAAGAAGGCGACGCTGCGCTTTTCTCTGATCTCATCATCGCGCGAAGAAGTGGAGGACGAGGAGGGCGCTGAGGCAGGGTGGATCGAGTGGGAGTTCACGCCCGACGCTCGGAAACTGATTCAGGAATCGGAGACCTATGCGGTCCTGAACCGGCAGGCGGTGCTCGGCTTTCGGTCGACCTATGCGCTAAAGCTGTACGAGATCGGGGCATTGCGGTTGCATCGACGCCAGTCGCTATGGAAGGGCGACATGACGGCACTGCGTGCGCTGCTCGGCATCGCGCCAGACGTTTACAAGGACTTTGCGCAGCTGCGCCGCAAGGTTCTCGAAAAGGCGAAGGCCGAAATCGACCAGCTCGCTCATTTCCGTGTGGAGTGGCGGGAAATCCGTCAGGGTCGAACCGTCACCGAGATCGAATTTCGTTTTGAGCCAAAGGATGCGCCTGAGCAGATAGCGACCGTGGATGAAATTGCCCGACACTCTGCGGGGAGGAAGGCGAGGCGCGAGGACGAGGTCGAGACTGTGGCCGTCGAAGCCGTCACGCAGGCGGCGGTGGCGGCCTTGGTGTCAAAGGATAAGACTGGGGCAGGGGAGGTTACCTTCCCAAACGGCACGATCCGATTTGGGTCGGACACGCTCGCGGCCATTGGCCGTTCGGCCGGCGGTGGTTGGGACATCGACCTGATTGCCGACGCCTATCGCGCGCAGATGGGTGAGAGGCTGGCGAAGCTGAAGGGCGCCAAGCTGATCGCGTCCTGGACCGGCTTTTGCGAGAGCTTCCTGGCGCGGCGCGGGCGCCCTTGAGCCGAAATTGCACCGGTGCAATTTCAGGGTGGCTAGCCCCCAAGAGGTCAGGTTGTAGGCGTGCGCACGAAAGGCTGGCGACGCAATTCGAGGCAATTGGGCCGACCGGGCCTACTCACTTGCGAAAATAAGCCTTTCATTGACCTAAAAGTGCAAATTGAGCTATGGCCCCTACAGTTTCGCAAGGGGGCCTATC
>NZ_CP060038.1:0-20017 GCF_015074805.1 Sphingobium fuliginis
TGGGCAAGCGAGCCGAAGATGTTGAACACCAGCATCCCGCCCGAAGTGGTGGTGTCGATGTTCTCGGTGAGCGAGCGGAACCCGATACCTCGCGTCGCTAGCTCGCCGACCTTCTCAATCAGATGGCTCATCGAGCGCCCAAGACGGTCGAGTTTCCAAACCACCAGCGTGTCGCCGCTGCGCAGATAGGCGAGCGCCTCGGCCAGGCCGGGCCGATCGGCTTTTGCACCAGATGCGTGATCGTCGAATATCCGGTCGCACCCGGCCGCGTTCAGCGCGTCGAGCTGGAGTGAGAGCTTCTGGTCTGCCGTCGAGACGCGCGCATAGCCGATCAACGCCACATGCAGCCCAATCCTGTCCGTTTTCCCATCATTATCTGATCTTGTCCGAATCGCCGTTATAGGTCCAGAGTTAACGGACATATTCCTGCTGGCCGCCAGAGGACCGTCTGACGGACAAGGACGCGGAAGGAGATAGTGCTTGGCGAGACGGCGACTGGTGAGCGCGGAAATCTGGGCAGGGCATTATGGCGCGCCGCTCGATGAGCGCGAGATTGCGCGGCACTATACGCTGACCGGTGACGACCTGGAAATTGTCGGCCGCCGTCGCGGCGATGCCACCCGGCTCGGCTACGCGATGCTCCTACTCTATATGAGATGGCCTGGCCGTGCGCTGGAAGCGGGTGAAGTCCCGCCCGCTCCTGTGCTCGCCTATGTGGCGCAGCAACTCGGCGTCGCGCCCGAAGCCTTCGCGGACTATGCCCATCGGGACCAGACCCGTCGCGAACATCTCGTTGAAATCCGACGATCGCACGGGTTCAGGATTTTCGACCGCAAGGCTTTCCACGAAGTTGTCGCATTCTCGATCCCGATCGCACAGACCATCGTCCACCCCGGCCAGATGGCGGGGGTCATCGTTGACGAACTTCGGCGCCGGCAGATCCTCCTGCCTTCTTCATCGGTTCTCGAAGCGGTACTCCGGCGTGCTCGCCAGCAGGCCGAACAGCTTACCTATGAAGTGCTCACGAACGGCCTGCGGCCCGATACGCTGCAGGGGCTGGACGATCTGCTGGCCCGACGAACAGGGCAAGCCGCGACATGGCTATCCTGGCTGCGCAATGCACCACAGTCGCCGGCAGCGCGCAACATCCTACGCCTGATCGAACGGCTCACTCATATCCGCGCGCTGGATCTCGATCGCGCCCGTGCCGACATGATCCCGGCTTTGACTTTTGACAGGCTGGCGGACGAAGGCAGCCGGATCACACCCCAGCACCTTGGCGAACTCAATGCCCTGCGCCGCCATGCGACGCTGGCGGCGCAGGGCATCCGTCTTGAGGAAAGCCTGACCGATGCCACCCTGACGATGTTCGACAAGCTGTTGGGCAGCATGTCGCGTCGCGCCGAGAACCGGACCCGTGACAAAGCCCTCAAGACGGTGCGCGAGTTGCAAGGCCATCTCCGGACGCTCACAGGGTCTTGCCGCATTCTCATCGAAGCGCGCACCAACGGTGTGGACTCTCTGGCGCAGATCGAGGCGCTGGATTGGCAGCGCTTCGCCGTGGCGGTCGCGCGGGCCGAAGTACTCGGGCGACCGGAAACCGTCGATCGCACCGCTGAATTGATCGAGCGGCATCGCACGGTGAAGCTCTTTGCCGGTGCCTTTCTCAACACCTTCGAATTTCGCGGCGCCGGTGCGGTGCAGGGACTCCTGTCGGCGCTTACCATCATCGCGGAGCTATACCGGACCGGCAAACGGCGCTTGCCTGATCGCGTGCCGCTGCGCTTTGTGCCCTCCGCATGGCGGCCGTTCGTCCTGCGGGACGGCATCGTCGATCGCGCCGCCTATGAACTATGCGCCTTGTCCCAGCTACGGGAGCGGTTGCGAGCGGGAGACATATGGGTCTCGGGAAGCCGCCAGTTCCGCGATTTCGATAGCTACCTCATCCCGCCGGCCACCTTCGACGCGCTTCGCGAGAAGGGGCCGTTGCCGCTCGCCATCGAAACGGACTTCGATCGTCATATCGAGGAAAGGCGCGCCAGGCTCGACACGGCGATCGAACAGGTGACGGTCCTCGCCCGACAGGGCGAGCTGCCCCAGGTCAGGCTTGACGAAAGCGGCCTTATCATCTCGCCGCTGAAAGCGGCAACGCCACCCGCCACCGAGATTGCCCGTCGCGCTGCCTATGACCGACTGCCGCGCGTGAAGATCACCGATCTCCTGCTTGAGGTCGATGCCTGGACCGGGTTCAGCGAATGCTTCATCCATCGGCGTTCGGGCCGGGAGGCCGACGACCGCAATGCGCTGCTCACCGTCATCCTTGCCGATGGCATCAATCTCGGCCTCACACGCATGGCGGAAACCTGCCGAGGCGCAAGCCTGCGCCAGCTCGCCCATCTCCACGACTGGCACATCAGCGAGGCCGCCTATGGTGAAGCGCTGGGAAGGCTGATCGACGCCCATCGCGCCATGCCGCTCGCCGCGCTGTGGGGAGACGGCACCACCTCGTCGAGCGACGGACAGCAATTCCATGCCGGGGGCCGTGGCGCCGCAATCGGCGACATCAACGCGCGCAGCGGCAACGAACCGGGCGTTGCCTTCTACACCCATGTCTCGGATCGATATGACCCCTTCGCGACCCGGGTAATCGCGGCGACCGCCGGCGAAGCTCCCTATGTGCTGGATGGCTTGCTGTATCAGCAGACCGGCCTGACAATCGAGGAGCACTACACCGATACAGGCGGTGCATCGGACCATGTGTTCGGCCTTATGCCCTTCTTCGGCTACCGCTTCGCGCCGCGCCTGCGCGACATCAAGCAGCGTCGTTTGCACCTCCTTCCCGGCCAGGAAGCCGGCCCCTTGCTTGCCGGCATGACGGCCGAACCGATCGCATTGGGTCATGTCGCGGCGCATTGGGATGAACTGCTGCGGTTCGCCACATCGATACGCACCGGCACCGCCACCGCTTCGGCGATGCTTCGCCGCCTGTCCGCCTATCCGCGACAGAACGGACTGGCCCTCGCGATGCGCGAGCTGGGCCGCCTCGAACGCTCGATCTTCATGCTCGACTGGCTGCGCGACATTGATCTGCGCCGGCGTACCCAGGCGGGCCTCAACAAGGGCGAGGCCCGCAACGCGCTCGCACGCGCGCTCTTCTTCAACCAGCTCGGCGAATTGCGTGATCGGCGGTTCGAGAACCAGACCTATCGCGCCTCCGGCCTCAACCTGCTCGTCGCCGCCATCATCCTGTGGAACACCCGCTATCTCGAAGTGGCGCTGGCTGATATCGGCACGCCCGACGAAATCGCACGTCACGTCGCGCCATTGGGCTGGGAACATATCTCGCTCACCGGCGACTATAGCTGGAATGTTGAAGATCGGCCCGATCCGGATGTCCTGCGGCCACTGCGCGCCATCAGTTCGTTGCTCGCCGCGTAACGTTCACCATACGTTCGCGCTTAGCGTGCGGATGCGTCACTTTCGTGTAGTCACCCCTCCTACGCGCCTTCCTCCGGAGCGCTTCCGATCCGCCGCGCGGCCAAATCCCCGGCGCCGATCGACGCTGCCAATCATCCGGGCACATTGAGGGGGCAAATTCCTTCCGCCGGCGGAAGAGTGGCAAGGTTGACGCTGCACCATATATAGTGCAGGTTGCGGCCCGATGAGCGACGAGACGCCGCAACGTATCGAACTGGTTTTCTACCGGACCGAGGCCGGGAATATGCCGGTCCGCGATTGGCTTCTCGGCTTGGACGAAGCCCATCGTCGCGAGATCGGGCAGGACTTGCAGCGGGTCCAATTCCGCTGGCCAGTGGGTATGCCGCTGGTGCGGCCGATGGGGAAGGGGCTGTTCGAGGTCCGCACGTCGTTGCCGGACGGCACGATCGCGCGGGTGTTGTTCTGTTTCCACGGCGGCGAACTCTATGCGCTGCACGGCTTCATCAAGAAGGCGCAGAAAACGCCGGCAGGGGATTTGGACATCGCGCGCAAGCGGCAGAAGGAGATCGACAATGGCTGACAACAAGCACCGGGGCGACACACTCGACAGCTTCCTTGAAGAGCAGGGCGACCTTGCCGAGTTCCAGGCGCGGGCGATCAAGGAGGTTATCGCCTGGCAGCTCGCCGAGGCGATGAAGGCGCGCAAATTGAGCAAGAGCCGGCTCGCGACGATGATGCATACCAGCCGGACCCAGGTTGATCGCGTTCTCGATCCCAACGACGGCAATGTGACGATCGAGACGTTGCAACGGGCTGCGGCCGTGGTTGGCCGGCGCGTCCAGCTCGGCCTTGTCTAATCGGTCCTCGAAACACGAAACCTTCCGCCGGCGGAAGGTTCGCGCCGGCCCAATCCTCCAGAGCGTTTGAGCGGCCCCGTCTCGCGCGACGGTGATGCGTCCGTCTCGCCGGCCTCCACATCGAACGCGCGCTTGCCGCGCCGCTTCCATAGCTCCAGGGCATTGCCATCCTCGCGCGCCTTCGCCGCGAGATCGAGCATCGCGCCGTAGAGGGTGGCGCGATCGTCGTCGGTGAGATCGACCAGGCCGGCCTTCTGGACGAGGCCACCCAGCTCGATCAGGTGGCGGGTACGTTCGCGACGGTGCACGACCCATCCTCTCGTATCAGTGCGGCGCCGGCTAGCCTCGATCCTAAGCGCGGCGCGATGCGTCCGCTCGATCGCCTTGCCGGTGTCGGTGATGTCACGCGCGAGGCTTTTTGCCGCGCTGCTGAAAGAAGGCCGCGCCCTCGGAACGCCACGCCTCCAGTTTCTCCGGCGTGGCCGATTCCTGCACGGCGGAGAGAAGCGCGCCGGTCAGCACGTTGAGATCGAGCGCGTCGGCGCCAGTCGCCGCCACCAGCTCGCCGAGCTGCTGGACCTTTTTCGCCTTGAGCGCCTTGGCCTTGTCGCCGAGCGCTTTCAGCTCCGCGTCATAGTCCCGCACCTTCATCCCTTTTCTCCTTCGTCAACGTCTTTGACGATCGCGAGCGCGAAGCCGTCCCAGCCCTTTTCGCCCACGGTCTGGATCGCGGTTGCGTCGAGCCTGGGATCGGCCGCGATCCGCTCAAGAAACGCTCGCACGCCACGCACGTTCGGATCGGTAGAATCCGGATCGGTGACAGCACCGCCCCGCACCACATTGTCACCGATGATGACGGTGCCGGGTCGAGAGAGGCGGAGCGCCCAATCGAGATAGGCCGGGTTGTTCGGCTTATCGGCGTCGATGAAGATCAGATCGAAGGGGCTGGCCGCGTCCACCTCCAATGAGGGCAGCACGTCGAGTGCTTTGCCGACGCGCAGCTCGACGCGATCGGCGACACCAGCGCGATCGAAATTGGCGCGTGCCACATCGGCATGTACGGCGCTTGCCTCGATGGTCACGATCCGACCCGAGGCGGGCAGGGCGCGCGCGAGCCATATCGTGCTGTAGCCGCCCAGCGTGCCGATTTCGAGAATGTGCCGCGCCTTGGTCATTGCGACGAACAGCGCGAGCATCTTGCCTTGTGCCGGTGAAACATCATGCGTCGGAAGGCCGGCCTCCTGGTTGGCAGCCAGCACATCATCCAGCGCCGCATCATGCGGAGCGAGCAGGCTGGCAAAGTAGGTATCGACCGCCAGCCACTTCTCCGCATTGGGCGATGGATAGTCCGGCACTCGCGCCATATTGCTTCTCTAACCTCCAAGCGCCGGTAGCGTAGCACAGATAGTAGATTTGATAACGCCCCGCCGGGTCAATCATGAAATCGTCAGATTTTGTGAGTGCGCGCTTATACGTCGTTGCCGACGTGCGCTTATGAGGGCAGAATGATCGATGCGATGGCGATCTATCATTTCTCTGCCAAGGTCATCAGCCGTGCGAACGGCTCTAGCGCCGTCGCGTCGGCCGCCTATCGCGCCGCGCAACGCCTTCCCGACGAGCGGCTAGGGCGGCATCATGATTTCTCGAACAAGGCCGGCGTCGTCCATTCGGAGATCATGTTGCCCGAGGGCGCACCTGAGCATCTGTACGATCGCGCAACGCTCTGGAATGAGGTCGAGGCGGGCGAGAAACGCAAGGACGCGCAGCTTGCCCGCGAGGTGGAGTTTTCGATCCCGCGCGAGCTTAATCAGGAACAGGGCGTCCAGCTCGCCCGCGATTTCGTCGAAAAGCAGTTCGTCGAACGCGGCATGGTCGCGGACCTCAATGTGCATTGGGACTATGCCGAGGATGGCAGTCCCAAGCCCCACGCGCATGTCATGCTGTCGATGCGCGAGGTAGGACCGGAGGGGTTCGGGCAGAAGGTCCGCGATTGGAACAGCACCGAACTTTTGAAGGGATGGCGCGAAGCCTGGGCCGATCATGTCAACGAGCGGTTGGCGTCGCTCGACATCGACGCGCGCATAGATCATCGCACCTTGGAGGCGCAGGGGATCGAGCTTGAGCCCCAGCACAAGATCGGCCCTGCAGGGTCGCGCCGGCTGACACGCGGCGAGGATGCCGAGCGCGCCGACGATCATTTGCGCATCGCGCATGAGAATGGCGAGAAGATCATCGCCAGGCCGGAGATCGCGCTGGACGCGATCACCCGGCAACAGGCCACGTTCACCCGGCACGACCTTGCGATGTTCGTTCACCGTCACAGCGACGGCAAGGAGCAGTTCGACCAGGCCATGAGCGCGGTGCGGACCAGCCCCGAGTTGGTGGCGCTGGGGACGGACGGGAAGGGCGAGGAGCGGTTTACCTCCCGCGACATGATCGCGGTCGAGCATCGGCTAAGCCAAGCCGCTGACGGGCTTGCCGGCGACGATCGGCATGGCGTCTCCGATCGCCATCGGGAGCGTGCCGTGGCGGCGGCCAGCGCCAAGGGGCTCACCCTCTCGGCCGAGCAGCGCGGTGCGCTCGATCATATCACCGGCCGCGACGGGCTGGCGTCCGTCGTCGGCTATGCCGGCAGCGGCAAGTCGGCGATGCTGGGCGTCGCGCGCGAGGCGTGGGAGGCCGAGGGCTACACCGTGCGCGGCGCGGCCTTGTCGGGGATAGCGGCGGAGAATCTGGAAGGCGGCTCAGCGATCCCCTCGCGCACCCTCGCCAGCCTCGAATATCAGTGGGAGCAGGGCCGCGAGCAGCTTGGTTCCCGTGACGTGCTGGTGATCGACGAGGCCGGCATGATCGGCACCCGCCAGATGGAGCGGGTGCTGTCCCATGCGCAGCAGGCCGGTGCGAAGGTGGTGATGGTCGGCGACCCCGAGCAGCTACAGGCGATCGAGGCCGGCGCGGCGTTCCGCAGCCTCGCCGAGCGCCACGGCGCGGCCGAGATCGGCGAGATACGCCGGCAGCGCGAGGAGTGGCAGCGCGACGCGACCAGGGCGCTCGCTACCGGCAGGACGGGCGAGGCTGTCCACGCCTATGACCAGCATGGCATGGTCCAGGCGGCCGACACGCGCGAGCTGGCGCGGGCCGAGTTGATCGACACATGGGACGCGCAGCGCCGCGCCGATCCGGACAAGAGCCGGATCATCCTCACCCATACCAATGCCGAGGTCCGCGATTTGAACGAGGCGGCGCGCGAGTGCTTACGCGACGCCGGCGAGCTGGGAGACGACGTGCGCGTGTCGGCAGAGCGGGGCGCGCGCGACTTCGCCCAGGGCGACCGCATCATGTTCCTCAAGAATGAGCGCGGCCTTGGCGTGAAGAACGGGACATTGGGCGAGATCGAGCAGGTCAGCCCTGAGCGCATGTCCGTCCGCCTTGACGATGGCCGGAGCGTCGCGTTCGACCTGAAAGACTATGCCCATGTCGATCATGGCTATGCCGCGACCATCCACAAATCGCAGGGCGTGACGGTCGATCGCGCCCACGTCCTCGCCACCCCCGGCATGGACCGCCATTCGGCCTATGTGGCGTTGTCGCGGCACCGCGAAGGCGTGCAGCTCCATTATGGCCGTGACGACTTCGCCGATCAGCGCCAGCTCACCCGGACGCTCTCACGCGAGCGGGCGAAGGATATGGCATCGGATTATCCGGTGGACCGCGACGCCGAGGTCCGCGCGTTCGCCGATCGACGCGGGCTGTCGGGCGAGATCCGCTCCGCCGAACCGCCGTCGCCGGCGGCCGAACGCGGCCAGGGCGACAAGCCCAAACGGGGCATGTTCGACGGGTTGAAGCTATCGGCCGCGCCGCCGCCGGAGAAGGCGGCCGAGCGCGGTCAGGATCGCGATTACCGGCGCGCGGTCGAGCGGGCCTCGCGTTCGGCCGAGACGGTGTTGCAGGCGCGGGCATCGGGCGGGCCGGTGCTGGAACATCAGAAGGTCGCGCTCGAGCGCGCGACCGAGGCGCTGGATCAGATCAGGGCGGGGGCCTCGCGCGATATGGCATCGGCGTTCCAGCGCGATCCCGGCTTGCTCCACGAGGCGGCGGCGGGGCGCAGCAGGCCGATGATCGACGCTATGGCGCACGAGGCGAAGGTGCGCGCCGATCCCGCCATGCGCGCCGATCGGTTCGTCGAACGCTGGCAGGGCCTGCGCCATCAGCGCGGCGCCGCCGAACGCGCTGGCGACCATGCCGGTGCGGAGAAGGCCGGCGGGGCGATGCGCGGCATGGCGAAGGGGCTTGAGCGCGATCCCCAGGTGGAATCGCTGCTCAAGGGCCGCCGCCAGGAGCTTGGCTTACAGATGGAGATGGGGCGTGCCCGAACGATCGGCGCCGAGTTGGTGCAGCAGCTCGAAATCAGCCGGGATCGCGGGATGAGCCGTTGATGCTTTTGCGGATAAGTGCATATCATGCTATGTAGGTTACGATTGTAGGAGTCGCTTTCCCATGACGGACACCACCCGCTGGACCGTATCCGTGTCGCGCAACACGGACATTGCCGTGCGCAGTTTCCTGGCCCAGCGGGGCATGAAGAAGGGCGACTTGTCCCGCTTCATCGAGGAAGCGGTCAAATGGCGGGTGCTTGACCAGACCGTCGCCGAGGCGCGGGGCAAGTTCGACGACATGGACCCCGAGGAGCTGGACGCGCTGATCGACGAGGCGGTGACGGCGGCACGTCAACCGGCGTGACCGCGTGCGCGTCGTCGTCGATACCAATATCCTCATCAGCGCGCTTCTGTCCGCCCGCTCGCTGCCGGCGGAGCTGATCGAGCTTTGGCGTGAAGGCCGGTTCGGCCTGCTGACCTCGGCCGAGCAGCTCGACGAGTTGATGCGGGTGACCCGCTACCCCAAAATCCGCGAGCGGCTGTCGCCGGCGCTGGCGGGCCAGCTCATCAATGAATTGCGCGATGTCGCGGTGCTGGTGTCGGACCTTCCGCACGTCACGGCCTGCGCCGATCCTTACGACAATTACCTGTTGGCGATGATAGAGGCGGGCCGCGCCGATTGCCTGGTGACGGGCGACAAGCGGGATTTGCTGGGGATGGTCCGCTATGAGGGCGGGCGGATCGTCACTGTGCGCACCTTCCTCACGGCATATGGGCGCCTGCCCGGGGATGAGCGCCCATGACGGATGACAACGACTATCGTGATGAACCCCAGGACGATCCGGCAGCGGCGTTCGAACGACTGCGCGGCGAGGTATCATTGCTGCGCAGCGCGATCGAGGGACTGACCGCCGCACGCGAGTCGATCGACATACCTGACTATGAGCCGACACTGGCGCGCACCGAGAAGGTGTTGACGGTGCTCGCCGAGCAGTTTGGCCTCATGCGCCAAAGCCCCGCGATGACGCTTACACCGGAAAATATGGGCGCACGTTTAAACGCCGCCGTCGCCGAGAGCGTGAACACGCTGCGCAGCCATGCCCAGGCATCGAAATCGGCGCTGGACGGCACGGTCAACGAGCTGCGCGCCATCGTGCGATCGGCGCGCCATGCCGACGATCAGGACCGCCGTGTCTATCTGTTCGGCGGCGGCGGCCTGGTGCTCGGCCTGCTACTCTATGCGGTGATGGCGGGGCCGATCGCGCGGCTCGCGCCGGCGAGCTGGCAATGGCCCGAAAAGGTGGCGACGCGCGTGCTCGCCGAGCGCACTCCCTGGGATGCCGGCCAGCATCTCATGCAGACGGCTGCGCCGGAGAGTTGGGGCGTGATCGTCGCGGCGGCTCCACTCGCCGATGGCAACCGCGAGGCGATCGACGGATGCCGTGAGCAGGCGGCCGAGGCCAGGAAAGCGGTGCGCTGCACGATCGACGTGAAGGCCGACGACAAGCCGTAATCATCGGTTTCGTGAATCAATACCGCTCCGATGATTCAGAATAGTCGCCGGACTTTGGCCCCGCAATTTTGTAGGCTGTGCGCCATGAATGGTGCGGACCTTCCCTTGCCCGTCGAGCTGGTGGCGCTCGATCCCGCCCGCAACATTCGTCGGCGCTATGCGATTGTCGCCAGCGTCGATCTGTTCGGCATGATCGTGGTCGAAACCCGTTGGGGACGGATCGGCGCGGCCGGCCAGGTGCAGCGCCACGCCTTTGCCGATCAGGCGGCGGCCGAGCGCCATATCGCCGCGACCTTGCGTCGGCGCGGCACGGCCGAGACGCGGATCGGCGTCGCCTATCTGTAGCGGCTTGCAATCATCGGGGCTCGTGCTCGCAAACATCGCCGATTTCTGCTCGAATTAGCTGACAATGGGCGAGGCGCTGTGCTCACATTATCTGCCAATGTGCTCGCCATCATCGCTTCGTGCTCGCCATCGTAGCGTTCTGCTCACGCTTTGTGCCAACGAGGCTGGCAAGGCGGGCTATATCTGCCCCGCCGCGACCAATTTCCCCAGCAGTGCATTGACCCGCGTCTGCCATCCTGGCCCGCTGTGGCGCAGGTGCTCGACGGTTGCGGCATCGAGGCGGATCTTCACTTCCACCTTGGGAGCCGCCAATTTGGGGCGCCCCCGCTTGCGCCCCATGGCGTGGTCCACCCAATCGGTGCCGTGGACTTCGCTCGCTGAACGCATCTTGCCCAGCATCTCGTCGGTCAGGGGTGGCGGATCGCCGTGGATCGCCGGATCATACTTAGGCTTCATATCGCTTCACCTCGGCTCGAGTGGATGGCCAGAGACTGATCGCCCGGACTGCGTCCTCGTGTGAGCCATCGGCATAGATCAGCGTGTGAAGCCGATCGCCGATATAGCCGACAGCGTAGAAACGCATCTCGCCGTAGTCGAAACGGTCATCCTCGACCACGAGGGCGGTATCCCAGTCGAACCGTTCCGCAGCCTGAAGCGACACGCCATGCTTGGCGATGTTGGTCGCATCCTTGGCTGGGTCGGACTCGACTTCCATGGCAATCTTGTACACCCAACAAATGGGCGGCGCAATAGCGTGCACCCGATAAATGTAAGGCACGGTCAAATCTGCGGCCGAGGTGGCATTCTTCAAAACGAACGTTTTTGAGGGTCGCCCGAGCGCCGGATGGTGCTGACCGGAATCCGCCGCGTGCAATCTCTCAAAACTGTTCTTGATAGCATTGTCTCAAAAAGCTACTCCTTCAACGGGTTTCAAGAAGGGGGTGGGCGTGCGAGTCGGCTATGCCAGGGTCAGCACCGTCGATCACCTGCGCCACAGCGGGCCAGGATGGCAGACGCGGGTCAATGCACTGCTGGGGAAATTGGTCGCGGCGGGGCAGATATAGCCCGCCTTGCCAGCCTCGTTGGCACAAAGCGTGAGCAGAACACTACGATGGCGAGCACGAAGCGATGATGGCGAGCACATTGGCAGATAATGTGAGCACAGCGCCTCGCCCATTGTCAGCTAATTCGAGCAGAAATCGGCGATGTTTGCGAGCACAAGCCTCGATGATTGCAAGCGCCTACACCTATCGGGCGTCACCTCAAGGTTTGTGCGCCAGACAACGATTTGCCGGACATTGTGGGAACATAGGCGTCAGGCCGCGACGCGGAGATACTGGTATAGGGTTTCACGGCTGATCCCCAGGTCGCGGGCGATGGTGGCCTTACGTTCGCCGGCGGCAATACGGCGGAGTAGCTCGGCGACCTTATCGTCAGAGAGGGACCGTTTCCGTCCGCGATAAGCGCCGCGTTGCCTGGCAAGCGCAATTCCTTCGCGCTGCCGTTCCCGGATCAAGGCACGCTCAAATTCGGCGAACGCGCCCATGACCGAAAGCATCAGATTGGCCATGGGGGAATCCTCGCCGGAAAAGGCAAGGCTCTCCTTCACGAACTCGATGCGGATGCCTCTCTTCGTGAGAGACTGGACCAGCTTGCGCAGATCGTCGAGATTGCGCGCCAGTCTATCCATGCTGTGCACCAGGACGGTATCGCCCTCACGGGCGAAGGCGAGCATGGCGTCGAGCTGGGGCCGATTGACGTCCTTGCCCGATGCTTTGTCGGTAAAGACCCGGTGAGCGACTGACCTTCCAACTGGCGATCGACATTCTGATCGAATGTGCTCACCCGGATGTACCCGATCCTTTGACCTTTCATCGTCACCCCCGGCCAATCTGTCAGGTTGAAATCTATAATACGACGAGACAGGCGTCAACAAATGCTTGTCTCAACCCTATCCTGACAGAAATTGCTGCGCTTTCCTGACGTCCGGTTAGGCTATATTCCAGATTGACGCTAGCCTGCTGCCCAGGAGTCGGCGGGAGGCAGTATGGCGCGGCGGCGATTATTGACCGGGGAAGAACGGCGACGCCTGTTCGATGCGCCCCATGACGAAACTGCGATCGTCAGCCACTATACGCTTGCCGTCGAGGATCTCGACCTGATCGGCCGCCGTCATCGCTCCCCTAATCGTCTCGGCCTGGCAGTGCAGATTGCATTGATGCGGCATCCCGGTTTCGGCTTACAGCCGGCTATCGGCGTCCCGGATGCCATCCTTCATTACCTCGCTGCCCAGATATTTGTCGAAGCGGAGGTTTTCGCCGATTATAGTCAGCGTCCCCAGACGCGTAACGATCATGCCGACATCGCCGCACGGCACCTCGGGTTACGCCCTTTCCGGCGAGGGGATATTCCGCTAGCGCTTGATCTTGCCGCGGAGGCGGCCGACCGGACCGATCGGGGCGAACCAATCGTTCGCGCATTGATGGAGGGATTGAAGCGGGAACGATTCATTCTCCCATCGGCTGACACGCTCGAACGTGCCGGTCTCGCAGGCAGGGCGCGCGCACGCAAAGCCGCGGCAGCCACCATCGTTGCAAGCCTGAGCCACGCCGAACTGGCCCGCATCGACGATTTGATCGCCAACAGCAGCGACTTCGGCATGACGCCGCTGGCATGGCTGCGCAATTTCGAGGAGGCGCCGACGACAGCCAATATCAACGGCCTGCTGGAACGGCTGCGCTATGTGCGCGAGATCGGCATCGACCCCGCGATCGGTGCCAGAATCCCCGATTTCCGGTTAGCGCAATTCATGCGCGAAGGTGGCGCGGCGCCGGCATTTCTGCTTTCCGACTATAGTCTCGGCAGGCGACGCGCGACCTTGGTCGCGGCTGTGATCGATCTCGAGGTCCGGCTCGCCGATGCGGCGATCCAGATGTTCGATAGGCTTGTCGGGAGCCTATTCACCCGCGCGCGGCGCGGCCGTGAAAGGCGCTATCAGGACAGCATCCGCTCGGTCGGCGAACTCATGCGGTTGTTTGGCGCCACGATCGCGGCGCTGGGAGAGGCGGTCGAGCATGGCGGCAATCCGCTGGAACTGATCGACGAGGCAGTGGGCTGGCACAGGCTGGTCGCGGCAAAGGCGCAGGTCGATGCCTTGGCCGACTTGGCGGGGGAGGATGCCCTTGTCGCTGCAACCGGGCGTTATGCGACGTTGCGGCGGTTCAGCCCGGCTTTTCTCGACGCATTCACGTTCAAAGCAACGGGAAGCGGGTCGCAACTGGTCAAAGCCATCGATATCATCCGCGATGCCAATGCGCGTAAAACGCGCAGCCTGCCCGATGACGTTCCCCTGCCATTTGCCAACCGGCAGTGGAAACACCTCATCACCGAGGGCGGCCAGGTCGACCGCCGGCGCTATGAGACAGCGGTCATGGCCACGCTGCGCGATCGGTTGCGCGCGGGCGACATTTGGGTCGAAGGAACCCGCAATTATCGTCGCTTCTACGCCTATCTGCTAAGTCGGCGCGAGGCCAGTAAGATGGCCGACAGCCTGCCATTCCAGACCGATGCAGCCGCCTATCTGGAGGAGCGGGCGAGGACGCTTGATTGGCGGCTGCGCCGTTTCGCCAAGCAGCTCAAGGCGAACAGGCTAGTGGGCGTGGCGATCGAGCGCGACCGGCTCAAGCTGCAACCGATGCAAGCGATCACGCCGCCCGAGGCGGAGGCCCTCGATCGCAGGCTCGACGCGCTGCTACCGCGCGTGCGGATCACCGAACTCTTGGTCGAGGTGGCCGAGCGCACCGGGTTTCTGAGCGCGTTTCGCGATCTTCGTTCCGGCAAGGAGCATGACAACCCGCATGCTATCCTTGCGGCCATCCTGGCCGATGGATCGAATCTGGGCCTTGAGCGGATGGCCAATGCCAGTGACGGAGTGAGCTACGCCCAGCTTGCCTGGACACATAACTGGTATCTGTCGCCCGACAACTACCAGGCCGCGTTGGCCATGATCGTTGCCGCACACCATGATCTTTCGTTCACGCGCCATTGGGGCGCCGGCACCAGCTCATCCTCCGATGGGCAGTTCTTCCGCACCGGCCGCAGTCGATCGGCGGCGGCCGACATCAATGCAAAATATGGCGGCGAGCCGGGCCTGAAGATCTACTCCCACCTGTCCGACCATTTCGCCTCGTTCGGATCGCGGATCATGTCGGCCACTGCCGGCGAAGCCCCCTATGTGCTCGACGGCCTGATGCTGGGTGCCGGTGCGCTGCCGCTGCATGAACATTACACCGATACCGGCGGCGCGACAGATCATGTCTTTGCCCTTTGCCATCTTCTCGGCTTCCGTTTCGTGCCCCGTCTGCGCGACATTGCGGACAGGAAACTCGGCTCCATCGCCGTGCCCTCGACCTACAAGGGCATCGAAAGCCTCATGGGGCGCACGATCAAGACCGCGGCGATCGAAGCCGATTGGGATGACATCGTCAGGATCGTCGCCTCTATCAAGGAGGGAGCCGTCGCGCCCTCCGCGATCCTGCGCAAGCTGGCCGCTTACAAACGCCAGAACAGGCTGGATTTCGCGCTGGCCGAACTCGGCCGCATCGAGCGGACGCTGTTCACGATCGACTGGCTGGAGCAGCCCGACTTACGCCGGGCCTGCCAGGCCGGCCTCAACAAGGGGGAAGCACGCCATACCCTCGCCGCCGCCATCTACACCAACCGGCAGGGTCGGTTCACGGACCGGTCGATCGAGAACCAGGAATATCGGGCATCGGGTTTGAACCTGCTGATCGCGGCGATAGCATATTGGAATACCATCTATCTGGACAGGGCCGCCCAGCACCTCACAACATCCGGCGTCCTTTTCGATGACGCGCTCCTCGCCCACCTTTCCCCAATGGGCTGGGCGCATATCAGCTTGACCGGAGACTATCTCTGGCAACGGGCAAAACCGCTCGCCCCCGGCGAATTCCGCGCCCTCAACGATCCCATGGCGCGCCTCAAACGCGTGGCATAGCCTTTGTTCTCATTATGTCCGCCAAATCGTTGTCTGGCGCACAAACCTTGAGGTGACGCCCACCAGCGCTGGCCGCACCCAGGCGAGAGCGCGCGGGGTCAAGTCCGGCCGCAAGAGCGCCCTCACCCCGCACCAGCAAGCCGAGGCACTACGCAAGCTCGATGCTGGCGACACACAGCGTTCTGTCGCTGCGCTGTTCAACGTCAGTCAGGCGACGATTTCACGCCTTCGGGGATAACAGGCCCCTCCCCGTTGCGGTCAGGAAAGCCGTTCCGATTAGACCAGGTGCGAGAGGTCCAGCCAACCATATGCGACCTCACGCAAGATCGTATCGCCTTCCGTGACTTCCTTTTCAGCGATGACCGTTCCGCCCAGCCCTTCATAGAAACGGCGTGCGCGCTCATTCTCCCGCAGCACCCAAAGGCTCGCGCTAGGCATCGGCCGCGCCACCAGATCCCGTGCCATCAGGCCCATAAGAGAGCGCCCCACACCAGCACCTTGTTGCGAGCGCAGGATGTAGATCGCGCCGATCTCGCCGATGAAACCGCGCTCGCGCATCCCATCATCGCGCTGGCCGCCACACGCCCCGAAGCCTACGATCTCGTCTGCCCTCTCCGCGACATATACTCGCGTTCCGTTGAGGCTGGCCGTGGCGTGGAGAACCGTAGTCCACATAGCGGTCCGGCTTTCTACAGATAAGCCATCCAGCATCTCCTGGGGGAGTAGCCCCGCATAGGTTTCGTGCCATGACGTGACGTGCAGCGCGCCGATCGCCGACGCATCTTCAGCCGTTGCAGTTCGGTAATCGACCGTAGGCATCAGAACCCCCTTCCAAAAACGAATTAGCATGACGCGGGCCAAGGGGCAGACCTTTTATCCAACCAAGTAATTCGTTATGACCACATGCAAACATGCGGTCATGCAAGGATACCCACATGCCAACAATCGCGATCATCAGCCAGAAGGGCGGCGCGGGTAAGACCACCCTTGCCTTGCATCTGGCCGCTGCGGCCGAAGATTCCGGGCATACCGCCCTGCTGATCGACTTGGACCCACAAGCGACGGCGAGCCAATGGGCAGCGTGGCGGCAGGATGCACCCCCGGTCGTCATCGATAGCGCGCCCCCTCGCCTCACGGCCAAGATCGAGCAGGCGACCGGGCAAGGTGCCGAGTTCATCGTGATCGATACCCCTCCCCATGCCGACAGCGCCGCCAGTGCGGCCGTGGAGGCGGCCGACCTGGTGCTTATCCCCTGTCGGCCGAGCGCGTTCGACCTGGCCGCGATCAAGACGACCGCCAGCCTCGTGAAGATGCGCGGTAAGCCCGCATTCGTGATCTTCACCGCCGGGAGCCCGACCGCACCCCGCATGTATGACGAGGCCGCGCAGCTCGTGCAGGATTACGGGCTAGAGGCTTGTCCCCATCGCATCTCGGATCGCGCGGCTTTCCGCCATGCAGCGGCCGAGGGCAAAACCGCGATGGAGATCGAGCCGAACGGCAAGGCGGCCGACGAGGTGCAGCAGCTTTACAAGTGGACATGCCAGCATGTAAACATGCAAGCATCTAAGAAGCGGAGGGCCAAGGCATGAGCCGGAAAGGATCGTTGCTTGCGTTGCGGGATCGTGAACCCGCGTCGTCGCCGGCACCCGTCGAGCCGGAAGGGCAGAGCAGGGCGCCGGTCGCCAGCGGTGCCGGCAGCAGCCCGGTTGCACCAAGCCGCCAAGGCAAGAAGGCCATGACGGGCTATTTCAGCCCGGAGATGTCCTTCGCCATGCACATGACCGCGCGCAAGCACGGGAAGAGCTTGCAGGATGCGATGGCCGAGGCGTTCAACGACTGGCTCCGCAAGATGGGGGAGAGCCCTGTCGGCAAGTGAGCATGTCCACATGCAAACATGACCGCTAACGCTCTAAGAGCTAAAGGTGAGCAGTGGAGGCGCGATCCTCCGAGAGTGGACGCTAACCCTAGACTCGCCGTCGTCTGCTACCCATGTTCCAGCCCCAAAAGGAGACGGCGATGGTGAGCACATCCAACGACGGCATCATGACCGAATACCTCGTGAAGTATGGGGCGCTTAAGGCGAGCAGGCAGAACCGGCCGACCGATTTGCTGGAAACGCTTTACATCACCGAGCGCTATCGCGCCGGCGATGACCTCAAATCGGCCCGGGCGGGATATGACCATTCCGTTTGGAATGGAGTCTCCGCTTCAGACGTCGATCGTCGCCTTGCCGATCTGGACAGCTTCATGACGAAACTGGCTCGTGACCGGGCAGCAATTTGGGGGATTACCCACTAACTACTCATGGTCGCTGTCGGGCCTTTGCGCCCGATAGCGAGCCGGGCGCTATCTACCATGCACGAGCATGACTCACGATGCTTGCATGTGAACATGCAAGCATGTTCACACACGTCCAGTTACCGCATTGGCTTGCGTTCGTGCCGCTTTTTGCAGAAGCCAAGGAAGGCGCCGGCAGGGCTTTTCAGCTCGGGTTTGCCCATGTCGTGCCACCACGACACCCATTCGTCATAGAGGGCGTAGATGTCATATCCCGGCGCAGCGGTTTTGGCGTCGTGCATAGTTTCGGGATCGATGAAGGGGGCATCGCGGCCGACAGCGACGGGATCGGGCTTCGCCTTGAGGCCGGAGCGGTTGCGGAACAGGACGACATCATCCTCGATCGCCACCGCATAATCCGGGAAATGGCCGTGGTCCGCGTCATGCTCGCAGACCTTCTTGACGAGCGCTCGGAAGACCCGGAGCGGGCTGTTGGAGCCGCATTTCTTCTGGAGCAGCTCCAGCCCGATCTTCCATTCGTCCTTCATCCCGCAATGCTTGCGGGCCAGCTCGTACATGCGCCGCTCGAACGGCTTGCGGAGCCGGAAATAGTCGCGATGGAGGGTGAGGACGTTCTTGCTGATGACGGAGCGATACACCCAGTCTGACAGGGTGATTTCGAGATCGAGCATCCGGCCATCGAACGTCTTGCGCGTGATCTTGGCTTCCTCGATCAAGCCGAAAATTCGCGTCTCCTCGACACCGCCGGTCTGGATATTGGTCCGCACGGTCGTTCCGCGCAGGCGAGTGAGGGCGTCGGCCATCAGCCGATAGCCTTCGCCACTGGTCTGTCGATTGGTGGCGACGAGCATGTCATAGGCTTGCAGGCGGACGGTGCGGCTCGGGGTACCACCCTGGTTCATCTTCGCGACGAGCTGCGAGATGCAGTAGATCAGGATGTCCTTGTCGTGGATCGTCGCCAGGCCTTTGCCCGAGGGGATGATCTCGATGACGCTCCCGTTGTGCTCGTAGCGCCGCATCCGATTGTCGGGCTTGGTCGAGAGCGAAAAGACCGGATGCTCCATCGAGGCCATGTCGTCTTTAGGGATGGCATCGAGAACATCGCAGATGAACAGGTCTTGGTTGGGATGGCGCACCGGCAGGAGCGGCGTGCGATCGTCGCCCTCGGCCGCGCCGGCCGGCATCACGTCAAACAGCGAAGGGGAGGGTTCTATCGTCATTCAGTGACAGAGAGCTACTATCGTCATTTCACATACGCAAGCGGCTTATCGTCATTTCAGATTCAGACGCCCCGCTTTCGTCATTTCGATTACGCTCAAGGGAGCATCGCGCTTCGTCAGAGTGGATTCACCCTATCGTCACTCTGGATTCGCTTTTTCGTCAGAGCTGATTCACCGAGAGAACAAAATTGCCCAATTTTCCCAACAAGATCAGTAGTTTATCAAAATGGCGATTTCGCGTAACACATCTCTAAACCCATATATTAACACCACACCGACCCTGTGGATAACTTTCGACAGCAGGACCGTTCCACGGTGCAAAAGAAGAAGCGCCGCCTCTTGGGGGCTTCGCCCCCGCCGGCTCGCGGCCTACGGCCGCCCCGGATCGCTAACGCGATCCTCCCACCCGGCATCCCCCAGGATGATGATGTGTCGGCTACGCCGACGCGCTTTTGTTTGGTGGGTGCGGTAAGGCTCCGCACACCGTCACGACCATCGCCTAGATCTCCTGTCCATTGGCTTTCCAGAAAGCCATGCGGCTGGCGGTGCGTTTCTTCGGAGAGGGTGGGGCGGGCTGAAATGTCCCCATAGGCACGATTTCCGGCCCGCTCAGCGTGATTGTCGCCGTTGGACAGGGAAGGGGGCTCGCGCATTGGAAAGGCTCCTAGGGGTGACTGCACGAAAGTGACTTATCTGCACGCTAAGAGCGAACGGACCGGGAACGCTGGGACTTTGTGTTCTTCTCCGTGGCTTCGAGGGCTTTGTAGAGGGCGGTTTTGCCGATCTTGAGGCGCGCGGCGGCCTCGCGAACTGTGAGGCCGGAAGCGATATGTTCGCGCGCCTTGCGGAGCTTGTCAGGTGTGACCACTGGCCGCCGCCCACCGGGGCGACCTCGCTCGCGAGCGGCCTTGAGGCCTGCATGGGTGCGCTCCCGGATCAGATCGCGCTCAAAC